>JBFLZK010000001.1:0-105966 GCA_040756355.1 Pseudomonadota bacterium
TACGGTATGGGAGGCGGCGCGCGGTGAGCTTGGGCGGATAAGCCCCGCCGCCATCGCCGGGGCCGTCGTGCTGGCCGGAATCCTGATGCTTGCGCAGGGTCTCGTCCGGTTAGGGTACTGACGGCGCGCTTACGGGGGCGCTCCCCAGCGCGAAAAGTGTGGGGCGCGTGCCGCCGCTCACCCGTCGGCGCAGGCTCGCTTCTGCCTGCTGCGCCGCCTCTTGTGGCGTGAGCGGGCGGCAAGTTCCGTCGCGGCACACGCGAGTGTTGCGCAGGTCCGCCACCGTGCCCAATCCGAGCTCGTTATTGTTGAGGTCCACCAGCGAGTCGATGGCATCCTCGCGGGCGTGCCCGGCGCGCAGCCCCAGGGACGCGAGCGCGGGGACGGCATCCGCCGCCAGTCCGGCAACCACGCGCGGCAACCCCGTGACCGCCTCAAACACGGCCCCGGCTGTGCGGGCCGCGCCGTTCCCGAACGCTCCGTAATACGGATTCGCCCCGCCTAGCGCGCTGGATAGCCGCGCCATCCACAAAGCGTGCCGAAAAGCGTTTTGCCGGTCGGCGTCGCCGGGGAACGCTCCTGCCGCATCGACTGCGGCGCCGCGTTCGAGAATATCAAGCACTTCCACCATCCATGCACCCCTCGATTTACCGGCCCACTCAGGTAACGAGGTTCATTATACTGCGCCACGACTCGTGGATATATGCCACTTGACGCTTAACCTGTAAATCTCGCGCGTTTGCACGTAAATCCATCTTTACCCCGCCGCCAGTGGCGGGGGTACTTCCCCGGATTCGCGGTCGGCTGAATCCGCTGGCCGTTTTCAAAAACCGAAAAATCAGGGCCATTGGCTGCGCGCCGCTCGCCATAACACCGCCTGCCCATGTGCCGGGCAATAGTTTGCGTCGCCTTCCAGCCGGTTTCGTTAAGTATCACTTTATAAAATTATTCAATTAGATTTAGTTATGGTCACTCGATACTATAAACCCATGCCGAATAACCCACGGCATAACCCGCAAACCCATCGGAGAAACTGACCATGAATACCACAAACGCCCAGCCCCAATATTCCGGCCTGATGATTCCCGCCATGGCGGGATTCGAGCGCGACACCATCGCCCGCTTCGGCGGGGAGGCCGTGCGGCCCGCCGACTGCGCGGAAGGCGCATGGCTTGTCGGCTCCCGCACCGCGCCCGCGCCGCATGGTGCACCCTTCGCCCTGGCCCGTGTCGGGGCATATCGGGGCGAACCCGCCGCGCTGGATGCCGTCACTGGCGAAGTGCTGGTGCGCGGGAGCGAAGACATCGATATGTGGGAACTGTATCCCGTGCACGGATTCGAGGCCGCCTGATCCAATCCCGGCCCCAGGGAAGGGGCCGCCATTGAGGAACCCATGCCATGCTGACCATCCACAACACCCCGCCCGCCCGCGCCGGACTGACCGGCTTGCGCTTCACCCTGCCCTTGGACCTTGGCCCGTACCCGTCGGGCACGCGCCTGACCTGCCGCCGTGGGGCGGATAGCGCCGGGGTCATGGCGCGGGGCGATGATTACGTCATGCTCGACGGGATCGACGCCGCCACACGGCAGGGGCTGGAAGCCATCGGCTACCGGAAGCTCCCCGACTCGGAAGCCCTGGACCTGTTCGGGGATCGCGCCCGCTGGCGCGGGCAGGAGTTGGCGGTAACCATCGAATGGGACGCCGCGCGCGTGCGTGTCCTGTCCATCACGCCGGAAGGCGAAGCCTGCGACCTCTACACCGGGCGGCGCTTTCCCATTGGCGGGGAGCGCTTTGGCCCGTCGTACTGGTTCCTGCCTGTCCTGTCGGTGAAGCCCGCGTGAGGCTAGACCCGCTCACGTGCATCTGAGGCGGCGCGGGCCGCCTCGCATGCCTCGAAGGCTTCGCGGCCTATGGCGAGTTCGATGAAACGCCCGTCCGCCGTCTGGATGGGGATGAAAACCGTGTCGCCCGAGGGCGTGACAGGCTTCCGCGCCTTCCGCCGATGGCGGACATACCCAAGCCCGCCCGCCAGCACGACAAGCCCGACCGCCCACATGAGCGCCTCCATAGCCTTACCCCTTTCGCCCCAAATACGGATAACCTAGGCGGAACGCGGCAACCGCTCAAGCCATCATGCGCGCATACCTCCAACCGTGGAAACTGGCGACGTTCGCCGTCGGCTTGGCCTGGCTCTTTTGGGGCGCGTGGGCGGGCATCGCCCCGGATTGGGATTACGGCATCAGCCTCATCATGGGGCTGTGGGCCTACGTGACCGCCCCGTGGGCGGTGCGTGTGTTCTGGCAGCGGGCGTGGCGGTTGATGCCCCTGGCCCTGCTCGCCGGGTACCTTGGCGTGGATGGGTGGTACTGGCTCTACTGGAGCCTGATGGACCCCGCCGCGCTGTTCATGCGTTCAGCAAACGCGCCCGCGTCCACCACACTGTACCTGCTGGCTGGGTTTGTGTGGCTGCACGATGGGACATTGCGGGAGCTGGTCGGGAAACGTGAGGTGAAAATATGAAAGCGTGGATCGGACGGCTGGCACTCGCCATTGGCCTGGCCTTGACGGGTTACTACACCTTCCATGTCATGCGCGCGTGGGCGCTCATTGATTCCGGCGTGCCGCGGGAGTGTATAGAGCTTCTATCGGGTCCAGCGCCCAGCGCGGCTTGTGCCCAATACCGAGATCGCTGAGGACCGCGCGCTTCACATCGTCCAAGCCGCGATTGGCTCGCTGCGCTACCCCAGCGCTACCCAGCCGCGAAACGAGGCCGGGGTAAGCTCGAAGCGAATCCCGAAAGTTCGCCTAAGTGATTGATTTTATTGGTGCCCGGAGCGGGACTTGAACCCGCATAGCCTTGCGGCTGAGGGATTTTAAGTCCCTTGCGTATACCGATTTCGCCATCCGGGCGCGCGGGAAGAAAACTGGAGGCTGGACCCGGAATCGAACCGAGGTACACGGATTTGCAATCCGCTGCATCACCACTCTGCCATCCAGCCAGGATGTCGCCTGAGGCGAAGAGAGAACTGGAGCGGGAAACGAGACTCGAACTCGCGACCCCAACCTTGGCAAGGTTGTGCTCTACCAACTGAGCTATTCCCGCTCGGGAGCCGTGAATTGTAGGGGCAGAAGCGCGGCTGTCAAGATGAACATCGCATGAAGGTCTGCGCCCTCTCTGGGGAAGGCAGCAAGCCCCGGCTGGTATAAAATGCGGGTTTCGCATCATTTCCGGGTTCATCGCATGCTCATCCTGCCTGGCCGTTCGGCGCTCTCCCAAGCCCGTCTCGACAAGCTTCTCGCCGATCTTCGCCGGGCCGAGCCGCGCATCGCATCGATCTCAGCCCGGATTCTCCACTTCGTCGAGCTGGAATCCACCCTGAACGATGCCGAGCGTCGCCAACTCGAAACCGTGCTGGATTACGGCTCTGGCCAGCCTTCCTTGTTCACGGTCGAGCAGATGGTGGTCATTCCGCGCCCCGGCACCATCTCGCCCTGGGCATCGAAGGCAACGGACATCGCGCGCAACTGCGGCCTGGACAAAATCCATCGCATCGAGCGCGGCGTACTCTACAGCCTGGACACCCGCGACGGTCAGCCGTTGAGCCATGGCGAGCGTGAAGCGGTCGAGGCCATGTTGCACGATCGCATGACCGAGGCCGTGATCCACAACCCGGATGATGCGGTCATCCTGTTCCGCACCGCCGAGCCCAGGCCGCTAAGGGTGGTGAACGTGCTTGACGGAGGACGTCCCGCGCTGGAACAAGCCAACCGCGACTGGGGCCTGGCGCTGTCCGACGATGAAATCGACTATCTGGTCGCCAATTTCCAGAACCTTGCGCGCAATCCGTCCGACGTCGAACTGATGATGTTCGCGCAGGCCAACTCCGAGCACTGTCGCCACAAGATTTTCAACGCCGACTGGATCATTGATGGTCAGCAGCAGGCCAAGAGCCTGTTCGGCATGATCCGCAACACCTACCACCATGCGCCGCAGGGCATCCTGTCCGCCTACAAGGACAACGCCTCGGTGATCGAGGGCGCGCGCGGCGGGCGCTTCTTCCCGGATGCCGACGGCGTCTACCGTGCGCATGAGGAAGACATCCACATCCTGATGAAGGTGGAGACCCACAACCATCCGACCGCGATCTCACCCTTCCCCGGCGCGGCGACCGGCTCTGGCGGCGAGATCCGCGATGAGGGCGCGACCGGGCGCGGCAGCAAGCCCAAGGCAGGGTTGTGCGGTTTTTCCGTCTCCAACCTGCGCATTCCCGGGGCCGAGCAGCCCTGGGAGAGGGATCACGGGAAACCCAACCGCATCGTCTCCGCGCTGGACATCATGGTCGAAGGCCCGCTGGGCGCCGCCGCCTTCAACAACGAGTTCGGGCGTCCCAACATCTGTGGCTACTTCCGCACCTTCGAGCTGGAGGCTCCGGCTCCCGAAGGCAAGGAGCTGCGCGGTTATCACAAGCCGATCATGATCGCCGGCGGCCTGGGTAACATCCGCTCCAATCACGTGGAAAAACAGGTCATCAATGATGGCGATCTGCTGATCGTGCTCGGCGGCCCGGCCATGCTGATCGGTCTGGGCGGCGGTGCGGCCTCCTCCGTCGCCACCGGCAGCCAGGCGGAAGACCTGGACTTCGCCTCCGTTCAGCGCGGCAACCCGGAAATGGAGCGTCGCTGCCAGGAAGTGATCGATCGTTGCTGGGCGATGGGCGCGGACAACCCCATTGTCTCCATCCACGATGTGGGCGCGGGCGGCATTTCCAACGCATTCCCGGAACTGGTCAACGACGCCGGACGCGGCGCGCGCTTCGAGCTGCGCGCGGTGCCGAACGATGAGCCCGGCATGGCGCCGATGGAGATCTGGAGCAACGAATCGCAGGAGCGCTACGTGCTCGCCATCGCCCCCGAAAAGCTGGAGCTGTTCCAGAGCATCTGCGAGCGCGAACGTGCGCCCTTCGCCGTGGTCGGCGCCGCCACTGCCGAGCAACGCCTGATTGTTGGCGACGCCCATTTCGACAATACCCCGGTCGATCTGCCGATGGACGTGCTGCTCGGCAAGCCGCCAAAGATGCTGCGCGACGTAAGACGCCGCAGCTTCCATCGCCCGACGCTCGATCTTGAGGGCGTGAGCGCGACGGAAGCCGCCTACCGCGTGCTGCGCCTGCCGACCGTGGCCGACAAACGCTTCCTCATCACCATCGGCGACCGCACCATCACCGGCATGGTCACGCGCGACCCGATGGTCGGCCCGTGGCAGGAACCGGTCGCCGACGTAGCCGTCACCACCGCCGCGCTGGACGTTTATGCCGGCGAGGCGATGGCGATGGGCGAGCGCACCCCGCTGGCGCTGATCGATGGTCCTGCCTCCGGTCGCATGGCCGTCGGCGAAGCCATCACCAACATTGCCGCCGCGCCCATCGACAAGCTCGGCGACATCCGCCTGTCCGCCAACTGGATGGCCGCTGCGGGACACCCCGGCGAAGATGCCATCCTGTTCGACACCGTCAGAGCGGTGGGCGAGGAACTTTGCCCGAAACTCGGCATCGCCATCCCGGTCGGTAAGGACTCGCTGTCCATGAAGACCGTCTGGGATGAGCAAGGCAAGAAACGCGAGATGACAGCCCCGCTCTCCCTCATCATCAGCGCCTTCGCCCCGGTCAACGACGTGCGTCATGTGCTGACCCCGGAGTTGCGCACGGACGCGGGCGACACGGACCTGATCCTGATCGACCTCGGCAAGGGTCGCAATCGCCTCGGCGGCTCCTGCCTTGCGCAAGTCTACGGCCAGGTGGGCGACAGTGCGCCGGACGTGGACGACGCGGAGGCCCTCAAGGTCTTCTTCGAAACCATCCAGAACCTCAACCGCGACCGTCTGCTGCTGGCCTACCACGACCGCGCTGACGGCGGCCTGTTCGCCAGTGTGGCGGAAATGGCCTTTGCCGCCCATTGCGGGGTGGAGATCAGCCTCGACCCGATTGACGATAACACCCTCGCCGCCCTGTTCGCAGAGGAGCTGGGCGCGGTCATCCAGGTGCGCCACGTCGACACCGACAGCGTGCTCATGGCCCTGCGCGAGGCTGGCCTTGGCGAGTACAGTCACGTCATCGGCGCCCTGCGCGAGGACGACCGCATTATCTTCACCCACCACCGCAAGACAGTGCTGGACGAGACTCGCGTGGACCTGCAACGCGCCTGGAACGAAACCAGCTTCCACATCAAGCGTCTGCGCGACAACGCCGAATGCGCCCAGCAGGAATTTGACCGCCTGCTGGACACGCGCGATCCGGGCCTGTCGGTCAGCCTGAGTTACGATCTCGACGACAACATCGCCGCCCCCATGATCGCCAACGGCACGCGTCCACGCGTGGCGGTACTACGCGAACAGGGTGTCAACGGCCAGATCGAGATGGCGCATGCCTTCACTCGCGCCGGTTTCGAAGCGGTAGACGTGCACATGAGCGACATCATCGAAGGCCGCATCACACTGGACGGCTTCAGAGGCCTGGTCGCCTGCGGCGGCTTTTCCTACGGCGACGTGCTTGGCGCGGGCGGCGGCTGGGCCAAGTCTATCCGTTTCAACCCGCGCGCCTTCGAGCAATTCTCTGCCTTCTTCGCGCGCGGCGACAGCTTCGGCCTCGGCGTGTGCAACGGCTGCCAGATGCTCTCTCAACTCTCCGACATCATCCCTGGCGCTACGCATTGGCCGCGTTTCATGCGCAATCGCTCGGAACAGTTCGAGGCACGACTGGTGATGGTGGAAGTGATGGATTCACCGTCCATCTTCCTCTCCGGCATGGCAGGCTCGAAGATGCCCATCGCGGTGGCGCACGGCGAAGGGCGCGTCGAGTTCGGCGCGGGCCTGGACCCGGACGCCGTTGCCGAAGGCGGGCTGGTGGCCCTGCGCTACATTGACCACTACGGCGTGCCGACCGAAATCTATCCGCAGAACCCGAACGGTTCCGCGCACGGCATGACCGGTTTCACCACCGAGGACGGACGCTTCACCATCATGATGCCGCACCCCGAGCGCGTGTTCCGCGCCGTGCAGCACTCCTGGCGCCCACAGGGCTGGGGCGAGGACGCCCCCTGGATGCGGATGTTCCGCAATGCACGGAAGTGGGCAGGCTGACCGAAGGGGCGCCCCCCTGCGGATGACGACACCTTTGCCGAACGATTGGCCGCTCTCGCGGCCTTTTTCATGCCTGCGCCGAAGCCTCAGACGCGAAAACGCGCGACCAGATGATGCAGTTCCGAAGCAAGACGCGCGAGATCGTGGCTGGCTTGGGCAGATTGCCGCGATGTGCTTTGGGTGTCGAGCGCGATTTCGCTGATGGAGGCGATGTTGCGGTTCATCTCTTCCGCCACCGCGCTCTGTTCCTCCGCCGCACTGGCAGTTTGCAGGTTCATGTCCGTGATGGTCGCCACGGCGTGCGTCACCTGCTCAAGGATCGCCCCGGCTGATTCGGCGCTGCGCGCGGCCTCGGTCGCCCGGCTCTGTCCGGCGCTCATGACGTCCACGGTCTGCCGGGCGGCCTCCTGCAAGCGATGGATCAATCCCTGGATTTCCTCGGTGGATTTATGGGTACGTTGCGCTAGCGTGCGCACCTCATCCGCCACCACGGCGAAGCCACGCCCGTGCTCGCCCGCGCGCGCGGCCTCGATGGCTGCGTTGAGCGCCAGCAGATTGGTCTGCTCGGATACCGAGCGGATCACGTCCAGCACAGTACCGATACCCTGGCTATCCGCCATAAGCTGTTCGATGACGCCCGTCGAGCGCACCAAGTCGTCACGCAAGTCACGGCTTTGCCGCACGGCGACCGAAACCACCCGCTGCCCCTCCCGTGTCTGCTCATCCGCCTTGCGGGTGTTTTCGGCGGTTGTGTTGGCATTTTCCGCTACGGACAGGGAGGTTGCCGCCATCTCGGTCATGGCGGTGGCGACCATTTCGGTCTCGCGCTTCTGGCGCTCCACTGCATCGCTGGTGTGCGCGGAGATCGACGACATTTCTTCCGAAGCGCTGGCAAGCTGGGTGATCGAGCTTCTCAACTCCCCCACCAGGAAGGCAAAGCGTTCGAGCATGGCATTGAAAGCGCGCGCCGTCTGACCAAGCTCGTCCTCGCCATTCACCTGCGCACGCAAGGTCAGATCAGATTGCGTTTCGACCTGACGCATCGTCCGCTCCAGGGCATGCAAGGGTTGCGTGATGCTTCGGTAAGTCTGGCTCCCCATCACGATCAGCACGACCACGACCGCCAACCCACCGAGGATGAAACCAAACTTGCTGGCTTGAGCCATGGCATTGATTCTCTGACGCTCCTCGTTGGCGACCCGGAGCTGCAACTCGATGAGCTCCGAGACCTTGCCGCTGATCGGATCGATGGATGCGTAAAGCGGGCCGTCATAGGCGCCAAGCGTGCCTTTGAGAGGCTCGGAATAGCTGCGGAGAAAACCGATAAGGTCCGCGACCGACTTGTCCGCATCGGCAAACAGCGCCCCCGCCTCGCGCGCCAGACGCGCCTCCTCCTCGGTCAGGCGTGTGGCCATGTAGGTCTTCCAATGCCGGGCGACGCGCTCCTCGGCCCCTTCCAGCTCGGCCAGGGTCTGCTCGCGGCTCATCAGACCGGCGTTGGCCTTGTTGACCGCGTCGATGACACTCACCGCGTAGGCGTCGGAAATAACCTTCAACTGTTCGAGCGGTTCAACCCGGTCGTAATAGATGGTATCGACGCCCGCGCCAATGCGCATCATCAGCATCAGCCCGACGACAATCGCGCCCAGCAGGGATACGACCGGCAGGGCAACAAGCAGAGCCAGACGAAGTTTGATCGACAGGTGATGCATGGGACGCTCCGTCAACATGAGGTTTCAGACTGGCCTTCCATGACTGGGGCACATGTATCGGCCCCAAAAATCCTGACTTGAGCGCGGCTGAATATCGACCATGACCGGAAACCCTGTCAATGCGACTGACCGCCCGACCGGAGGTGATTGACCCGAGCCTCCCCGACCACCTCAGCGCCCCCTCCGGCAGGGTGTTGAAAAACCTCATCCCTGAGCTTTTCAGCCACGCCAAGTCCGGTACATGGTCGGCCTCAGCATCGGCGAATCAATGACCTAGAGTCATTTTTCGCACCAGTGCCCCCGCCCCCACATCCCCCCAAGGAAGCGATCAGTTTTTCAGCGTTTCCCTGGGGGAAGGCGAAGGGACCCCATACCTTGCACCCAACACAAGCGCGGGGTTGTCGTCAGGCATCCTCCAGCGCGCGCAGATGCGCGAGCACGGAACGGGCCAGCGCCTGAGGCTCGTACCCGCCCTCCAGCATGGAGACTATCCGCCCGCCTGCGGAGATATTCGCGATTGCGACAAGTTCACGCGTAACCCAGGCGTAATCGTCCTCAACCAGAGCGATGTGGGACATTTCATCCTCACGGTGCGCATCGAACCCCGCCGAGATCAGCACCAATTGCGGCGCATGGTCGCGCAGCGCGCCAAACCAGGCCGCTGCGACCGCTTCTCGCCACTCCGTGCCGCGTGTGCCCGCCGTCAGCGGAACCGGCAGGCAGTTGCCCGCCATCGGCGGAATCCCGCTGTGGGGATAAAACGGGTGCTGGAAGCTTGAGCAAAAGAGAATGCGTTCATCACCCGCCACAATATTTTCCGTGCCATCGCCATGATGTACGTCGAAGTCAACGATGGCGACGCGCTCTAGCCCATGCCTCTCTAGCGCGTGCAGGGCCGCGATGGCGATGTTGTTGAAGATACAGAATCCCGCCGGACGCGAACGGGAGGCATGATGACCCGGCGGACGGATCGCGCAGAAGACGCGCCGCCCGACGCGCTCCATCACCCAGTCCACCGCCTGCACACCGCTTCCGGCGGCACGCAGGGCGGCGGGAAGGGTGTAGGGGTTCATCGCAGTGTCCCCGTCCAGCGAAACCACACCATCGCTCGGGGACTCCCGGAACAGCAGATCGATCAGGCGCGCGTCGTGTGCAAGCAGCAGATCCGCGCGCGTGGCTTCCGGCGCGTCAAGATGCACCAACCACGGATCCAGGCCGCTGGCGATCAGCAAGTCCTGGATCGCCTCAATGCGCGCGGCGTTTTCCGGATGATGCGCTCCATTACTGTGACGCAGGCAAAGGGGATGGGTGATGAAGGCGAGATTCATGCGAGCGCAATCCAATTCCGTCATTATGATCAGGATATTGGCACAGCGAGGCAATCATGGGCGCACATATTCTTGAAAAGCTGTTCAACCCGCACGGAGTGGCTCTCTTTGGAGCCAGCGAGCGCACCGGCTCCGTAGGCGCCATGGTGCTGGCGAACCTCATCAAGGCCGGGTTCAAGGGCGCCATCGTCCCCATCAACCCGAAGCACGACACGGTCCAGGGGCTGCCCTGCAAACCGGACCTGAGCCACCTGGATCAACCGCTCGATCTTGCCATCATCGCCACCCCCGCGCCCAGCGTGCCGGGTATTTTGCGCCAGTGCGGAGAAGCCGGCCTGAAGGGCGCGGTCATCCTGTCGGCCGGATTCGGCGAATCGGGCTCCGAGGGCGCGCGCCTCCAGCGCGAGTGCGTGGAGATCGCCCAGCGCTACCGCATGCGTCTGATCGGCCCCAACTGTCTGGGCATCATGCGACCCGCCATCGGCCTCAACGCCACCTTCAGCCACAACCAGGCCCTGCCCGGCCAGCTCGCTCTAGTCTCGCAATCCGGCGCGCTGGTCACGGCGGTGCTGGACTGGGCACAAGCGCGCGGCATCGGTTTCTCCGCCATCGCCTCCACGGGCGATGCCGCGGACGTGGACTTCGGTGATGTGCTCGACTATCTAGCCCTTGATCCCCAGACCAAGGGCATCCTGCTGTACGTGGAAGGCGTGCGCCATGCACGCCGCTTCCTGAGCGGCCTGCGCGCCGCCGCGCGCATGAAGCCGGTGATCGTGCTCAAATCCGCCCGCCATGCCGAAGGCGCGCATGCCGCTGCCACCCACACCGGCGCCCTGATCGGCGGCGACGATGTCTTCGACGCAGCCCTGGAGCGAGCCGGCGTGGTGCGTGTGGAGCGCATCACTCAGTGGTTTTCCGCAGCCCAGATTCTTGCTCACGGGCTCCACCTGCGCGGCGACAAACTGCTGATCCTGACCAACGGCGGCGGACCTGGCGTGATGGCGACCGACCGCGCTTCCGACCTCGGCCTGCCCATGGCCCAGCTTGCCCCCGCCACCCTGGATGCCCTCAACACCGTGCTGCCCGCGCACTGGTCGCACGGGAATCCGGTCGATATCCTCGGCGACGCCACCCCGGAGCGCTACGGCGAGGCCGTGCGCCTGTGCCTGGCCGACTCGTCCGTGGACATGATGGTGGTCCTGCTCACCCCGCAGGCAATGACCGATCCGACCGGCTGCGCCCGCGCCGTGATCGAACAGGCCCAGGCGAGCGCCAAGCCGGTGCTTGCCTGCTGGATGGGCGAAACCCTGGTCGGTGAGGCCCGCGAGCTGTTCGACGCCGCCGGGGTGCCGCAATTCCGCACCCCGGAAACTGCGGTCGAGGCGCTCGCCTATCTGATCGCCCATCGCCGCAACCAGCGCCTGCTGATGCAAACGCCGGGCCCGTTGAGCGACGACGCCCCCGCCGATGTGGAGGGCGCCCGCCTGATCCTCAAGGCGGCCCGCTCGGAGGGCCGCAAGATTCTGACCACACGCGAATCCAAGGCTGTGCTGGCCGCCTTCCGCATTCCCACCAATCCCAGCATTCTCGCCCGCAGCGCGAACGAAGCGATGCTGGCGGCAGAAAGCGTCGGCTTCCCCATCGCGCTCAAGATCAGCGCCCCCTCCCTCAGCCACAAGAGCGATGTCGGCGGCGTACGACTCAACGTACGCAGTGTGCAGACCGCCCGCCAGCAGGCGCAGGATATGCTCGACCAGGTCAAGGCGGCCTTCCCCGACGCCGAGATCGAGGGTGTGACCGTGGAGCGGATGGCCGAGGTCGGTCATCCGCGCGAGCTGCTGATCGGCGTCACCCGCGATCCGGTGTTCGGCCCGGTCATCGCCTTCGGCATGGGCGGCACGGCGGTCGAGGTGCTGCGCGACCGCGCCATCGCCCTGCCCCCGCTCAACCGCCCGCTGGCCGAGCGCCTGATTCGCCACACCAAGGCGGCGCGCATGCTCAACACCTTCCGCGGCGCACCCCCGGTAGAGCAAGCCAGGATCGAACAGGTGCTGCTTCGCATCTCGGAAATGGTCTGCGAACTGCCGGAAATCGCCGCGCTGGACATCAACCCGCTGCTCGCGGGTGAACACGGCGTGATCGCGGTGGACGCGCGAATCGAACTGACCGATGTGCATCACAGCGCCGAGCGCTATGGACACATGGCCATCCACCCCTACCCCTCCCACTTCGCGCGCCGCGTCACCATCAGCGACGGGCGCGAGATTGAACTGCGCCCGATCCGTCCGGAAGACGCGGAACTTGAGCAAAACTTCGTCCGCAGCCTGTCCGAAGAAAGCCGTTACATGCGCTTCATGCGTGCCATCGACGAGCTCACGCCAGACATGCTGGTGCGCTTCACCCAGATTGACTACGACCGCGAGATGGCCTTCGTCGCCCTCCATGAACAGGATGGCGCGGAAACCGAAGTCGGCGTGGCGCGCTACAGCGTGGAACCTGACGGCGAGAGCGCCGAATTCGCGGTCGTGGTCAGCGACACCTGGCATGGCAAGGGCATCGGCAGCCTGTTGCTCGAAGCCCTGATTGAATCCGCCCGCCAACGCGGCGTGCGCGAGCTGATCGGCGAGGTTCTGCCGCGTAACCGCGACATGCTGGCTCTGGCTGACCGCATGGGCTTCCAGCGTCAGGTGCTGGAATCCGACGAGGAGCTGGTACGCATCAGTCGGCGCCTGTAAACCCGACCACGAGTCCGGGGCGAACGGCTCAAATCCAAGCCGTTCGCCCCGGACTCCGGATATCGCTCAAGCGACAAGGCATGAGAAGAGCGGCTCGAAAAACCGTCACGAGCGGATGGAGTGCAAGGAGCCCCGCAGCGAATCCCCGAGACATATCAGGTCGATGGGCAAGGGGTGAGCGGTCTTCGCCAGCTTCGCGTTAGGAAGCGACGCCGCAATCCGTCCGCAGGCTAACGCCAGCTACGCGTTCAGTAGGTTTTTCGAGGCGCCCGGAAGAGCTACCCAAGCTCCGTATCCCCCACCACCTTGCGCATGCGCAACAGGCTATCCGGGTTGAGCGAGAGGGAATCGATGCCCTGCTCAACCAGGAAACGGGTGATTTCCGGGAAGTCGGACGGCGCCTGTCCACAGATGCCAATGTACTTCCCACGCGCCTTGCATGCATGGATAGCCATGCGAATCAACTCCAGCACCGCCGGATCGCGCTCGTCGAAGCCGGTCAGAAGACCGGAGTCTCGATCCACGCCCAAGGTAAGCTGAGTGAGATCGTTGGAGCCGATGGAAAAACCGTCGCACAGATCCAGGAAGGCATCCGCGAGGATGGCATTGGCCGGAATCTCGCACATGATGTAAAGCTTCAGCCCGGCCTCGCCGCGCTTGAGCCCGTTCCGCTCCATCAATGAGATCACCTCGCGCGCCTCGTCCGTCGAGCGCACAAAGGGCAGCAGCAGAGCCACGTTATCCAGACCCATCGTCTCGCGCACTCGCTTCATCGCCGCACACTCCAACGCGAAGCCTTCGGCATAATCCGGATGATGGTAACGAGCTGCGCCACGCAGGCCGATCATCGGGTTTTCCTCGTCCGGCTCGAAAACGGAACCACCCAGCAGCGCCGCGTATTCGTTTGATTTAAAGTCGGAAAACCGCACGATCACGGGGCGCGGGTAGAACGCGGCGGCAATCTGCGCGACGCCTTCAGCAAGGCGACGGACAAAGAAATCACGGCCATCCTCATAGCCACGCAGGAGCGTGTCGATCTTCGCCCGCGTGTCCTCATCCACCATGTCCGGCTGAAGCAAGGCGTTCGGATGCGCCTGGATGCCGCGCATGATGATGAACTCCAGGCGCGCCAGACCGACACCGTCGGCGGGAAGGCGGGAAAATTCGAAAGCCTGCTCGGCCTGCGCGACATTGACGTAGACCTTGGTGCGTATATGCGCGGCGGCCTCATCAAGGCGCTGCTCCTCCACCCGGAACGGCAAAGCGCCGGCGTAGATAAAGCCGGTATCACCTTCGGCGCAGGAGACCGTCACCACCTGGCCGTTCGGCACTGTCTGAGTCGCGTCGCCACAACCGACTACCGCCGGAATGCCCAGCTCGCGGGCAATGATGGCGGCGTGACAGGTTCGCCCGCCCCGGTTGGTGACGATGGCGGAAGCAAGCTTCATGATCGGTTCCCAGTCCGGGTCGGTAATATCCGTGACCAGCACCTCGCCCGGCTGGAGCTGGTGCATGTCGCGCGCATGCAGGATCACCCGCGCCGTCCCCGCGGCGATTTTCTGGCCGACACTGCGCCCGCTCGCGACCACCTCGCCGCGCTGTTCAAGGATGTACTGCTTGAACAGGCTGACATCGGCCCGCGCCTGCACGGTTTCCGGACGGGCCTGGACGATGAAGAGTTCACCGCTGTTGCCATCCTTGGCCCATTCGATATCCATCGGACGTCCGTAATGTCGTTCGATGATGACCGCCTGACGTGCAAGCTCCAACACCTCATCATCGCTAACGCAGAAACGATGACGCTCGTCCGGGGGCGTTTCGATATTGCGGGTCGAGCGCCCGGCCAGGCTGTCCCGGGTGTAGATCATGCGGATCGCCTTGCTGCCAAGCTGGCGCTTGATGATAGGGCGGTGGCCGCTGGCCAGGGTCGGCTTGAAAACCAGAAACTCGTCCGGGTTGACGGCGCCCTGCACCACGTTCTCGCCAAGACCATAGGCTGCGGTCACAAGGACCGCGTCGCGAAAGCCGGATTCAGTATCCAGAGTGAACATCACGCCGGAGGAGGCAAGATCGGATCGCACCATGCGCTGCACCCCGATGGACAAGGCCACCTTGTCGTGCTCGAAACCCTGATGGGTGCGGTAAGCAATAGCGCGATCGGTGAACAGGGAGGCATACACACGCTTGCAGGTGGCAAGCAGGCTGGCAACACCGCGGATATTCAGGTACGTCTCCTGCTGCCCTGCGAATGAGGCCGTCGGCAAGTCTTCCGCAGTGGCCGAACTGCGCACCGCCACATCAGGATTTTCGCCCATACGACCGTAGGCCTCGCCGATTTCGCGAGCCAGCTCGTCAGGCAATTCGGCATGCGTCAGCCAATCGCGGATGGTCTGCCCGACCTCGGCCAGACGCACCACGTCAGTGATATCAAGACCTGCCAGCAAATCGAAGATACGACCGCGCAGGTCGTTGTGGTCGATCACTGCCCAGTAGGCCTCGGCAGTGGTGGCGAATCCGCCCGGCACGTTCACGCCCTTGGGCTTGAGGGTGCGGAACATCTCGCCAAGCGAGGCATTCTTGCCGCCGACCAGCGGTACGTCGTCAATCGTCAACTCATCGAAGAAACGGACATAACGCATACATCTCTCCCTTCAGTGCCTGTCAGTGCTTGGATCAGTGCGCGGAGTCTCTCGAAACGATGGCCCATCGGGCTGCTGAAATGCCTGTTTCAGCAGCCCGATGGGGCGGGACATGAATGCCCCGCATGCCGAGTCCTCGCGTACACCAGACTCGGTATGGCTGAAAAATGTTTTTCAGCTCCCTGCCAGGGACGAGCATAGCGCTCCCGCGAACCTTGCTCCACGAAAGCTTTATGACAGCTTGATTAATTAAGTTGACAAGCAGGACGACGCCTCTATAATGCGCTCCATCGATTGCGGGGTGGAGCAGCCCGGTAGCTCGTCGGGCTCATAACCCGAAGGTCGTAGGTTCAAATCCTGCCCCCGCTACCATGATTCGAAAGGCCGGAAGATGACTTCCGGCCTTTTTTGTTTGTCCGAGCATTCCATTCCATGGAGACTATGTGTCGGCATACAGACCCAAATAAGGTAAATTAATCGGCCTCTGCTGGTTTCCAGGGATGACGATCAAATGACGGAACACGCCCAAAGCAGTAGTCATCAAGAAGAACTCTCACGCGAGTTGTCGGCCAGGATGGTTGAGCGCGTCACACGCTGCGTATCCGCCGTTTTCGGACAAGTCGTCGCCGCCACCCCGCAAGCGCTGGCGGACAAGGGCGGCGCGGATTCTGAGACCGACGAGAAGACCGAGCAGGCGCCGGAAGAGTCCCCGGCCAGCGAGGCCGCGCGAATCATGTACACCTCGCAGGATGCAATTCTCAACGCCTTCACCCAGGCGCTTTCGCAAGCCGTCCGTCGGCCTGCCGGAAGCTCCAACGAACGGAAGGACTGGTCCGGCGAGCTTGAGCTTGTGTCCGATGAGGACATGGAAATCGGCGTAACGGTCGCGACCCTTTCCCAGCGCATCAACAACCGGGCCGGGGCCGAGATTCAGGCGCTGCGCATCCGCATGGAATCCATATCGGGAGATGGCGGGGTCGGCGCTCTCACGCCCGAAACCATTTTCGACACGCTCGAAACCTGCCTGCGCCAAGCATCGATGTCATTCGCCTCACGCCAGGTGATTTTCGATGCGTTCCAGCGCAACAACGTCCAGGCCCTGGCGGATATCTACACCGAATCCAACCGCTGGCTGGTCGAACGCGGCGTCATGCCCCGAATTCCCATTCACAACGGCAAACGCGCACCCCGCCCGCAGAGCGAGAACCCGCCAACCCCTCAAACACCCAATGCGGAACCGCCTCCACAGGACGAGAGCGGGCTTCGTTCGTTCGGCTACACGCCGAATGGCGCATCCGCCAACGGCGCCGTTCAAGCCCCGTATCCCGGTGGCGTGCCATCACCCCATGGCTTTGCCACTCCGGCCCATGGCTTTGCCACTCCGGCCCATGGCTTTGCCACTCCGGCCCATGGCTTTGCCACTCCGGCCCATGGCTTTGCCACTCCGGCCCATGGCTTTGCCACTCCGGCCCATGGCTTTCATGCCCAAGGCGCGCAGGCGCAATTCGTGCCTGGCGGCATGCCCCCGCAGGCATACCCGCAACCGACGGTCTCCCCCCAACCCGGCATGGAGCCCTTTCCCGACCTTCCACCCCTGAATGACATGCTACCGGGAGCCGCGTCTTTTGCGCCTCCACTGTTGAATGCACGGGTCGAAGCCCTTCCCGCACATCTGATCGCTCCCTGGCTCGGTCAAGGCTTCGCCAGTTTCGAGGGCATGCAAGGAGCGGCCCTCCCCCCAACACTCTCGCGGGTCAGCCCCATGCTGGCCCAGTATGCCTACCAGGATCCCAGTCTGATGCATGACCGGAGGCATCCGGTACGGCGCGCAATGAACATGATCTCCGCGATCACCTCCGACCTGGCGGATCGCGAGGAAGAGTTCAACGACATCAGCGAGGAAATCGGGCGGGTGCTACATTCCATGGAATCACCGGATGCGGCCCGTCCCGATTTCTGGCAGCAAGTGCTCGGCTACCTCGACTATTTGAAAGGTGAGATCCAACGCCGGGCGTGGAGCGGAGACGATGACTATTCGCGTCATGTCAGCACCGCGCGCAAGCTCGCGGCGCGCCAGATCCAGACCCAGATGCGCGGCAAGCGCGCCACGCCAGCCCTGCATCGATTGCTGTCACACCTGATGGGACCGGCGCTCGCCATCCTGCTGCTGCGCCATCGCAACGAAGGCGACTCTGCCGTCGTCCGCAACACATTTGCGCTGCTCGCGGAACTCATTGAGAGCGTGCAGGAGATCCCCTCCTCGATCGAGATCATGCATTATCTCGAACACGCCTCGGGCAGCGCCCTGATCCGTCGCACCAAAGCTTTTCTGACAGCCTTTCACGGGCTCGACGGCCAGCTCGCGCAGGAAACCCTCGCAGCCCTTCACGAAGAGCACCGGGTGATACTCGACGCGATCATGGCGCGCAATCAGGTCACCTTGCTGCCGGTATTCGACCAGACTACCGGCGAGCGCAAGGAAGAAACCCTGCAAGCACCGCTCGCGGATGAGGAGGATGAGGATGAAATAGCCCTCCCACCCTCTACGGACGAAGAATCCCCTGCGACGGCGCAAGGCATCGAAGACGGAGCGCCAGCAGCCGCCTCCGGAGAGAGCGCGGAGCGGCCCGAAACGCCGCCCCCGCTCGAAACCACGACCGCGCGCCCGGAGTGGTCGGAGCCCGACCTGAATGTCCTGCACGATCAGACGGCCCACGCTCTGCTCGATCGTCTGGCACGCGACTTCCCGTTCAGTTGGTTCCGTCTCCAGATTTGCGAGGACAGTCCGCCGCGGCGCCTGATGCTCGGCGGGTACGACGGGGACAAGCGCATCCTGACTTTCGTGAATGTTCATCAGGAGCCGATCATCATGCTGTCGATCGTCGATTTCGACAGCAGCCTTCGCAGCGGCGCGACCCGTGCCATTTTCGACGACCCGGCGCTGCGCGCGCTGCTGGAGGAGTACATGCGGATCCGACGACAACAAGGCGATACCGTCGCGCCAACCTATACTCAGGCTTAGGCGGCATCATCAACCGTTCTCCTCTCCTTACCGGGATGTTGAAAAACCTTTTTCAACGTTCTGCCAGTCTGACACGCCCATGGAGTGCGTATGTCCGAACCGGATCGCCCCGAACCGAACCCCGAACTGGCCGCAGATGCCTTCAAACGCCTGATCGAAGGCTTCACGCAGCGTGTTTCCAGCCTGTTTGACCAGATGGTCGACATCCTGCTCGGGATGGCGGAAAAGAGCAGCTCGCTCCAGGAACAACACCTCTATTTCGACGCGATGCGCATACTACGCGCCTCGCGCGATGACATTCTCGGCGCGTTCGAAAAAAACCTGCGCGAACAAGGCCAAAGCGCTGAAAGCCTTGCCAGCACAGCCGCATTGCCCCAGACGCTCGAACTCGTCTCCAACGAGGCGATGGACGAAAACGTTGTCCTGACCGGACTGGCCCAGCGTATCGCCAACCGCGCGGGCGACGAACTGCAATCCATGGCCACCCGTATCGAGTCCATCGCCGCTGAAGGCGCACCAGCCACGATCACGCCGGAAGCCGCCCTGCGCGCCCTGGAAACAGCCCTGCGCCACGCTTCGCTGGAGTTCGAAACACGCCAGGTGGTGTACCGCGTGCTGGAAAAACAGGCCGTCCACTCGCTCGCCAATGTTTATGCCGAAATGAACCAGTGGCTGGTTCACCAGGGCGTGCTGCCGACTATTCCGGTAGGCTACCTGAGACGCGCCGAATCACGCCCGGGGGCCTCACCATCCAACGCGCCCGCTCCCGTCTCTCTCCCCGCCGAAGCCGCGTCCGCCGACGCTCCGTCTGGCCTGCGCCCCTTCAGCATGAGCGACATGGAACACGCCGCCGTGTCCAGCCCCGCTCCCATGCCGCCGGGTTCCTTTGGAGGCGCTGGCGGCATGTCATCGGCGCTGGCCTCCTTCGGGGAGACCAGCCACTATCTCGCACCGCTCCCAGCAAGCCTCGCGACCCCCTGGCTGGGCCAGCAGCTCGAACAACTGGGCGCTTCGCCATCGGCCTCGGGAGCGACGGCGATCGGCCAGTCCCTCAGCCGCATCGCACCCGCGCTGTCCCAGGCCGCCTCCGCGGACCATGCGGTCCTGCATGATCGTCGCCACCCCATGCGCCGTGCCCTGACGCTACTGTCCGACCTTGTGATCGACCTTGAGAGCGAGGACCAGTTCACCGACATCGGCGAAGAAATCGCTCGCATGATCGGACTCATGGATTCCCGCGCTGCCAGCGGCCCCGGCTTCTGGCTGCACGTCATCAAATATCTTCAATACCTCAAGGAAGAAATCCACAACCGCCTGTGGAACGAAGACGCCTCCATCGATCACCAGGAGCGCATCAAGATCGCCCGCCGTCTGGCCACCCGCCAGATCCAGTTGCAGATGCGCGGCAAACGGGTAAGCCCCACCCTGCACCGCATGCTGACCCACCTGATGGGGCCGGCGCTGGCCATCCTGCTGCTGCGCCACCGCCATGAACGCGATTCGGCCGTACTGCGAAACGCGCTACAAACGCTGCATGAGCTGATCGAAAGCGTGCAGGATATGCCTGCCTCAATCGAGGACATGCACTATCTTGAGCATGCCTCGGGCGTGTCCCTGATCCGTCGTCTGCGCGCTTTCCTTGGAACGTTCTCGGGCTTCGACCCCACCTTGATCGAAACCGCTCTGGATGAGCTGCATAACGAGCACCAAGCCATCCTCGGCGCGATTGAAGTGCGCAACAACCAACTGTTGCTGCCGGTCATCAGCATCGAAGCAGGGCTGACCCGCGAAGAGCATGTACCGCTGCCCGCTATCATCGGCGAAGTCGTCGATGCCGAGCTTGTCGAGGAAGAAGATACACAGGCCGAACCACCTCCTCCGGTGGAGTTGCCCGAGCCGGACATGGGCGCGCTCGACAACCTTGCCCTTGACGCCCTGCTTGAACGCCTGCAACGCGAACACCGTTTCGCCTGGTTCCAGATCCACGTCTGCGAAGGCTGCGTGCTGCGCCGCCTGATGTTCAGCGCTTACGACCCGGACAAGCGAGTCGTGACCTTCGTCAACGTGCGCCAAGAGCCCAGCGTGATGCTATCGGTCGTCGATTTCGATGCCGCCTTGCGAGCAGGTCTGACGCGTCCGATCTTTGACGACCCGAGCCTGCAAATCCTGGTGCGCGATTATGTCGAATCGCGGTCGGCGAGCACGGGCACGCACTAGGAGTCTGTTCGAAGACTCTGCGACCGGTCCTGACACGAAGCGCACCAATGGCGCTACAATGCGCGCCCCGTACCGATGCCCAGCCCCATGATCGACCGTCGCCTATCCATCGCCCCGATGTTGGACTGGACTGACAGGCATTTTCGCTTCTTCGCCCGCCTGCTCAGCCGTCGCGTGCTGCTCTACACCGAAATGGTCACCACGGGCGCCATCCTGCACGGCGACCGGGAACGCCACCTCGGGTTTCACCCCTCCGAGCACCCCGTCGCACTCCAGCTTGGCGGCAGCGACCCAGCCGAACTCGCGACCTGCGCCCGCATTGGCGCGGAATATGGCTACGATGAAATCAACCTGAACGTCGGCTGCCCTTCGGATCGGGTACAGAGCGGTCGTTTCGGCGCCTGCCTGATGGCCGATCCGACGCTGGTGGGCGAGTGCGTGGCGGCCATGCGCGCCACCGCGCGTATCCCTGTCACGGTCAAGTCGCGCATCGGAATCGATCATCAGGAGGGCTACGAGCCACTGGCCCGCTTCATCGAAACCGTGGCCGCGGCGGGTTGCGAGGTATTCGTCGTGCATGCGCGCAAGGCATGGCTACAAGGCCTCTCCCCCAAGGAGAACCGTGAAATCCCGCCCTTGCGCCACGCGCTTGTCCACCAGCTCAAGCAGGATTTCCCCCACCTTCACATCGACATCAATGGCGGCATTCGCAGCCTTGCCGAGGCAGCGACGCAATTGCAGCATGTGGATGGCGTGATGATTGGCCGTGCGGCCTACGAAAACCCTTTCTTGCTGCTGGATGCCGACCGCATCATCTTTGGCGACACAAGGACCGCCCCGACTCCGGAAGAGGCGATGCGTGGATTCGTGAGCTACGTCGAAGAAGAAACGGCCAAGGGCACGCATCTGCACGCCATGACCCGGCACATCCTCGGAGCCTTCCACGGTCAGCCAGGCGCGCGCGCCTGGCGCCGCCACCTGAGTGAGAACGCACCGCGCGGGGACAGCACGCCCCAGGTATTGAGGGAGGCCTTGCTCAAGGTCGGCATCAGCCTGTAGCCGTGCCCGCAGGGGAAGCGGGAAGCGCCATCCAGGCCATCAGGGAGCTTACCCCGCGTTTCCTCGGTCCTCGTTCGCCCGCTCCCACAACTCGATCTGGGCATTGGCCTGCATCCACTCGATCTGGGCCTGATCGCGGTCCTGGAACAGCACGCTGCTTTTCATCCTCCGCGCCGCATCCTCGCGCAGTTCACGCATCTCATCAATGCGCACCTCGTGCGGCCACAGGCCGCCTTCGGCCAATACAGTCACATGCGCTGGCTGCACTTCAAGAAAGCCGCCGCCGACATAGAGCAGCAATGGTCGCGTCTTTCCCGGCTCATGAATACGCACCACCCCCGGCAAAAGCAGCCCCATCAAGGCCGCGTGTCGGGGCAGGATAGCCAGCTCGCCAAGGCTCGTACGCGCGCAAAGGCGGGTGACGGGCCCGCTGAACAGAGGGCGTTCGAACATCACCACATCCAGCATGATGGTGCTGGAAGTTTCCGATCCATACGTCATTTTCAAGTTCCGCGATCTGTCCGTGAGGTTGGTAATCCCAGGGCACGCATGGCCTGCACCAAGGCTTCGGCCACCGCTTCGGGCGTGGTCATGCGATCCGTGTTCAAAGTCAGGTCGAAATGCTCAGAGCCCAGCATTTCGCGCCCCAACAGAGCGCGCTGATAACGCCGCCGGTCTTCATTGATCTCCTGGATCCGGATGCGCGCCTCATCCAGAGAGACGGACGCCCGTCGCGCGACACGCTCGGCGCCAACATTCTCCGAGACGATCAGCCTGAGACGGAAAACCGGTCGATCGCGCAGGAACACGTGCGCAGCGCGATTCATGACGACGGCCCCCTCCTTTTCCGCAATCACCAGCAGGGCATCGATCAGATGGCGGCGGTAGGCCGGCATGGTCGTGGGACTGCCGCCAAGAAAATCCAGCAGGCCGCGATGCTGGTGGCGACGCCGCCCCTCCTCTTCCAGCCGCTGAAGCAGGACTTCTTCCAGATTCAGGGTCTCGCTCGGCGCTTGCCCCAGGTCGTCCCCCAGAAAATGGACCCCCAGCAGCCGGGCCAGGGCGATGCCGATCGGCTCCCCGGCGGAACCGTAGTCACAGGCAATCGCCACCATCGGATACACCGGACGCGCAGGCGCCTCATCATCCGCGTGATGGCGTTCGGCGTACTGTCCAGCCTCAAGCAATTGCTTCAGAAGACGCTCCATCGAAATAGCGGGCACGGGTTTTCTCCCCTGGTTCAGGCACGAAGATGTTCGGCAATGCTCAATCCTTCGAGCCTGTAAGCCTTGCCGAAACCGGCGACATAACGTCCGCCGTATGGCTTCAGCAGAAACAGATGAAAGTCTGGCAGGCCGCGCAGCAATGGGACCATGCCCCCAAAACGTCGCTCCATGAGCGCGAACATAGCCTCGGAGCGCGCGGTATCCGGCGCGACCTCCTCGACCGAACAGGACAGGCTGACCCGCTGGCGGGCAAACGGCTGGCGCGTTTCCGCCTCGTCATCGAGCAACAACACCTCGACACGCGGCTCACGGCGCAGGTTACGCGTATGCGGAGCCAGATCGCTCAGAAACATAGCGAACATGTCCTCCTCGCGCACGAAAGGCGCAACACTGAGCTCCGGAAAGCCATCCTCGCCGCGCGTCCCAAGCACCGCACCCGAGCGGCTGGCAAGAAACGCCTCCAGTTCGGACTGCGCGACGGTCAGATCACTGCTCGGCACGATAGCGTCCATGCAAATCGAGAACCCGGCCAACATACGTCACGGTCTCCTCGTATGGCGGAATGCCGCCATACTTGAGCACCGCGTTCTCGCCCGCGTTGTAGGCGGCCACGGCCAGCCGAGCATCCTGGTTGAACATGTTCAGCAGGAAGCGCAGGTAGGTCACACCACCGCGTACGTTCTCGACCGGGTCGTAGATATTGCTGACGCCGAAACGGGAGGCCGTAGCGGGCATGAGCTGCATCAACCCGGTCGCGCCCTTGGGCGACAGCGCGCGAGGATTGAAACCGCTTTCCGCATGCACCACGGCGCGCACCAAGGCCGGATCGACGCCTTGCTGGAGGGCGGTGGAACGGATCAACTCATCGAAGGCTTCCCGGTTGAGCGTCCAGCGCGTGCTGGAAGCGGGCGCGTCCGCCCAGCCCTTGGGCGCGAAATAGGCACGCTTGGAAATCAGCGGCAGGGACTTGTCCGGAATGTTGGTCAGGACGATCACGTTGTCCGGACGCTGATACTGGTACATGTACCCGGCTGGCGCCCGCCGCCCCTGACCGCAGTCGCTGGAAAACGACACCACGCCGTGCTCGTTCACCGAGCGGCACACCTCCGCGCTAGCACTGTCCGGCAGGATCAGCGCGCAGGCAAGAAGACCTAAGGCAGCGTGTGGAATACTCATGCTCCCCATCTTAACCCGCCCGGTTCAATGCGCCAGCCCCGGGAACAGCTCGATCATTCCCTTGGCCATCATTTCCACCGCAAGCGCGGCCAGGATCAGACCCATCAAGCGGGTGACGAGATTGACGCCGACCGTGCCCAAACGCTTGGCAATCCAGTCGCCAAAGCTGAAAACCAACCCGACCGACAGCGCCACCAGCAGGATGGCGAGGGCCAGCGCGAGATGAACATCCAGCCCGCCGCCATATTGGTGTGACTGGATGATGACGTTACTGATCGCGCCCGGCCCGGCCAACAAAGGCACGCCCAAGGGCACCACTGCGGCAGCGTTGCGCTCTGGCGCCTCCTCCGCCTCCTCCGGCGTCTGGCGCAGACCGACCTCCTGCGCGCGCAACATGGACAGCGCCAACATCAAAAGGATCAGGCCTCCGCCTACGGCAAACGAGGGCAGGCTGATGCCGAATACGCCCAGCATGGCCTCACCCGCAAGCAGGGAGATCATCAGCACCGCCAATACCGTCATCGACGTGGTACGGGCCGCCCGCAGACTGCGTTCGCGCGACCAGCCGTGAGTGATGGCGAGAAAAAACGGCACGATGCCGACCGGTTCGACGATGGCAAACAGGCTGACCGTCATTTTCAGGAAATCCGTCGGCTCGATCACCTCATCCCCCACACAAACCGATACCGTAAACCGATGCCCCGGCGATCTTAGCAGGATGTCGGGAAAGGGCTTTCCTGCCCTTTTTCAACCCAGCGCTCCGCGGCACGGGTCAGCGACGGCCTCCGGAGCCCTATTGCTTAGCGATTACTCTCCAGGCAAGCCATCCATGGCCTGCTTACCAGGGTGTTTTTCAACACCCTGGTAAGCCATACGGGTTCGGCAACCTTTTGCACCAGGAAAATTCATCACCCTGTCGGGATACCCGGTTGGGGCTGTCATCCTTGGCTGCTAGACTGCGCGGCCCTTTATATGCCGAAGTGTTCGCAGGGATGTTCCATCTGATCGCCAAGCACACTCCCGGAAACGCGCGCAATGACGTACTTTCCGGCCTGACCGTCGCCCTCGCGCTGGTCCCGGAAGCCGTCGCCTTCGCCCTGGTGGCGCAGCTCCACCCTCTGATGGGGCTGTACGCCGCCTTCATCGTCGCCCTCATTACCGCAAGCTTCGGCGGGCGACCTGGAATGATTTCGGCCGCCGCCGGTTCGCTGGCCGTAGTCATGGTCGCCCTGGTGGTCCAGCACGGACCGCAGTACCTGCTCGCCGCCGTAGTGCTGATGGGCCTGATCCAGATCGGCGCGGGGGCTCTCAAACTGGGTAAATTCATCCGTATCGTGCCCTATCCGGTCTTCCTTGGCTTTGTGAACGGACTTGCCATCGTGATCTTTCTGGCCCAGTTCGAACAGTTCAAAATCACCACGCCGGAAGGCTTCAGGGTATGGGTCAGCGGCAACGCGCTCTACATCATGCTCGGACTGATCGCGCTGACTATGGCCATCATCCACTTCTTGCCGCGCTTCACCAAGGCGCTCCCGTCCACCCTCGTCGCCATCGTCGCGGTCAGTTTGCTGGCGATTTTCTTCGGCCTTGAAACCCGCACCGTGGGCGACATGGCCTCCATCGGCGGCGGCCTGCCAGACTTCGCCATCCCGCAAGTTCCGCTGACCTGGGAAACCCTGTGGATCGTGCTGCCCTACGCCTTCGTCTTCGCAGGAGTGGGCCTGATTGAATCCCTGCTGACCCTGCAACTGGTGGACGAAATCACCCAGACGCGCGGCAAGCCAAACCGTGAATGCGTGGCGCTGGGCGCGGCCAACATCACCAGCGGCTTGTTCGGCGGCATGGGCGGCTGCGCCCTGGTCGGACAGAGCGTGATCAACGTGGAATCCGGCGGACGCGGACGATTGTCCGGTATAACCGCCGCGCTAGCCCTGCTGGCCTTCATCCTGTTCCTCGCGCCGCTGATCGAACAGATTCCGCTGGCCGCGCTGGTCGGCCTGATGTTCATGGTGGTCATCGGTACCTTCGAATGGGGCATCCTGCACATGATCGGCAGGGTACCCAGGCGCGAGATCGCCATCAGTGTGATGGTGGCCGCGCTCACCGTGATGTTCGACCTGGCCCTGGCCGTCATCGTCGGCGTCATCGCCTCCGCCCTGATCTTCGCCTGGGATCACGCAAGGCTCATCCGGGTGGAGACGGAATACCGGGAGGACGGCGACAAGATCTACCGCCTGATCGGTCCACTGTTCTTCGCTTCAGTCCAGAACTTTCACGACCTGTTCGACCCAAAAGGCGACCCGGACGACGTCACCATCGATTTCGCGCGCTCCCGCGTGGCCGACCACTCCGCACTGGAGGCCATCGACACTCTGGCAGACAAGTACCGCGCACTCGGTAAAACGCTGCACCTCCGACACCTGAGCCCGGAATGCCGCGATATGCTGCGCAGGGCCGGGGATCTTGTCGAGGTGAACATTGCCGAAGACCCGCGCTACTACGTGGCCGAAAACGACACACCTGAACACGGACCTGAACGCAGGGCATGAAAAAGGCCGGGTGATTCCTCCCCAGCCTTGGACATGAACACGGCTTTCCGAAAGACTCTTTCAAATTTCAAGGACTTGCGGCCTTGTCCACACCGAGACGTCCCTGCCCCGGACAGAAAGCCCTGGATTTTTCAGCGCTTCCTCAAACGTTGCGCAAAGCCTTCACCCAAGCCTCCATGGCCTGGGTCGCGACCGGCATCGGCGGCTCCATGAAGTTGATGACGAACCTGTCACCCAGATCCGCCACGCCAATGGAACGGGGGCGCACCGCCATGACATGCGGATTCGGCAGCGCGGTGCCAAAGCAGAACACGATCAGCTTGGCATCCACGATATTCGGGGCCACGGCGCCCTCGGGCAAGCCCTTGGTGTGGGTATAGTGGTCGAACAAGCCTATGAAGCTTGCGACAGGATGAGCATCCACCTTGTCTTTCAGATAGGCGATGATCTCATCGACGCTCTTGAAGCTGGTTTCAGACTTGTCAAGTTCCAGTTCGAAGATCGGGTATTTTTCCATCAGGACGGTTTGCTTCACGGCGGCTCTCCTCGAAAAAGTTTATTGCCACATAACGAAGTTTAATTATTAACTCATGCTGCCCGCCGCGTCCAATCCCGACCAGCACGCTCGGTTGCTAAGGCTGGCCACCCAGGCCAGCCTGACAGTCGCCTTGAGCCTCATCATCGTCAAGCTCGCGGGCTGGTGGTTCACCGATTCGGTCAGCCTGCTTGCCTCCCTGCTGGACTCAGCCTCCGATCTGGTCGCGTCCATGCTGACCTTTCTCGCGGTGCGCTGGGCCCTGGTCCCCCCTGATCACGACCACCGTTTCGGCCACGGCAAGGCCGAAGCCCTCGCCGCGCTGGCGCAATCCATGTTCATTCTCGGCTCCGCCGTCATGCTTGGCCTGCAAGCCGTCAACCGCATCACCCACCCCCAGCCCATGGAACAGATCAATGTCGGGATCGGCGTCATGATTTTTTCCATCCTGCTGACCGCACTATTGGTCAGCTTTCAACTTTCCGTGGCCCGCAAGACGGGCTCCACCGCCATCCGCGCGGACGCCCTGCACTACACCACCGACTTGCTCACCAACCTGGCGGTAATCGCCGCGCTACTGCTCACCATGTGGGACATGCCCCGCGCGGATGCCATCATCGGCATTCTGATCGCCCTCTACGTCGCCTGGAGCGCGATCGAGCTGGTACGCGACGCGCTTGACCAGTTGATGGATCGCGAACTGCCCGACGAATTGGCAAACCGGGCGCGCGCCATCGCCCTTGGGGTAGACGGCGTGCATGCCATCACGGGGCTGCGCACTCGACAGTCCGGCAGCATCTACTTCTTTGAAATGTACGTCGTGCTCGACGACCAGATCACCCTCCACCACGCCCACGAGATCGGCGATCAGGTCAAGGCGCGACTAAGCGAACATTTCCCCGGCGCAGACATCATGATCCACGAGGAGCCCGCCAGCGTGGTGCGGCCCGTGGTTGGGGTTAATCACCGACCTGCGGCACAATAGCCGACCCTTTCGAGCGCCGTACCCGCATGACCACCCCCATCCTGCCGAACCGAGACGTCCAACTCTTCCATCTCAGCCACATCGACCTCGACGGTTACGGGGCCCAGTACATGACCCGTGCGGCCGGCTTTCGCGCACGTTATTACAATGCCGATTACCGCGATGTTCCCGCCACCCTGGAGCGTATTTTCTCCGACATGGACGCCTCCGGGGAACCGGCCATGCTGCTCATCACCGACCTCAACCTGACTCTGGAACAGGCCGAGCTGGTAGACCGCCGCATCCATGGCGAGGCCGTCTCCATCGCCGCGCCGGAACCGAAGAGAAACGCCAAACCCGGTCTCCTGAGCGCCGATCTCGCCAGCATGCTCAAGCAATCCCTCACGCCGGAACGCCCCAGGCACACGGTCATGCTGCTTGATCACCACGCCACCGGCGAAGAGGCCGCCGCCAAATTCGCCTGGTATCACCTGGATACCGAGCGCTGCGCCAGCCGCCTCGCGTTTGAGGCCGTCGCGCCTTACCTGGACGACACGGCCAGGACACTCTACGGTGCGCGCGCCGAATTCATCGATGTCGGCGACCGCTGGCTAAAGGACGATCCGCGCTTTCACCGCTCCATCTTCCTGATCGGCCTGATCATGGAAGACGACCAGCTCGCCCCGCCACTGAGCGATCTCAAGCGCGATTTCCGCTTCCACATCATGGACAGTTTCTTCCAGCGCATGGAACAGGGCGCCAGCCTGGAAGAGCTGGAGCGCGGCGTGTACGACTACCGCAAGGAATTCCTGCGCGGTCGCATCGCCGACACTGCGGTCGACGACAGCGAAGCCCCGCTCAAGGACAAGTTCCACAAGCTCTGCGCCGAAGTCATCCCGCCCAGCGAGATACCCATGCTGCGCATCGACGGTTATCGCGCCGGCATCTTCTTCAACTGGCCGCATGACGTGTTCCGCGGCGTGGTGATGGAGCTTATGGAGAACCAGGGCAAGATGGACATGGCGATCCGTGTCGGCGGCAACGGACGCATGTCTCTACGCTCCAACAACGGCGTGGACGTGGGTGTCATATCCGGTCGCTATTTCGAAGGCGGCGGCCATCCCGGCGCGGCGGGCGGCGTGCTCAAGGACACCCGCCTGAAGGACGTTCAACAGGCCATCCGCAGCATCAGCCAGACCATCAACGAGAAAAAAGGCCAGGTCGAAGTCATCCCGGTGTGAGCATGCACGGCTCCAAGTACATCACCCCGGAAGGCCACCAGCGCCTGAGCGAAGAACTTGACGAACTCTGGCGCGTGCAACGCCCCAAAGTCGTCCAGGCCGTATCCGAGGCTGCCGCGCTGGGCGACCGCTCCGAGAACGCCGAGTACATCTATGGCAAGAAAATGCTGCGCGAGATCGACCGCCGCGTGCGTTTTCTGCGCAAGCGGCTGGACGGCATGGTGGTGGTGTCGGAAACGCCGTCCGACACCTCACGGGTATTCTTTGGCGCCTGGGTAAGTCTGGAAGACGACGATGGCGTGGAACTGGAAATACGCATCGTCGGCCCCGACGAGTTCGATCCCAAACGCAACTGGATCAGCCTGGATTCCCCCATGGCCCGCGCCCTGATGCGCCGTGCGAAAGGAGAGGAAATCACCGTCCGCCTGCCGGGCGGCGAGCGCGGCTACTGCATTGTCGACGTGCGGTACGGAGCCTGAAACGCCCCATCGGCCCGTGAACGCCCCCTACGGCGCCCACATGCCCAACGCTCCGGTCGGACAGGCTGTCGCCCCCAAAGCCTCGCGCGTGACTGACGCAGGCCCGCCCTACGGGGACTCATCCCCACACACCCATGCCCGCCGATGCTCCGGCGCGGCACGCATCCGCCGGTAATCGAAGCGAGCCGGATGCAAGGCGTGTAACAGATCCGCCGTCAATGGCAGCGGGTCGCCGTTCAACTCACTTGCCAACAACTCGCCCAGCAAGGCTGTCCACACCAGACCGCGCGCGCCATGACCACTCGTCACCCACAACCCCTCATGCAGACGGGCCGCCGGAAACCTCCGCGCTGGCCAGCCCTGGTGCAATCCCTCGAAATCGCGCTGAAACGCCGACGAGTCATGCAGGGGCCCAGCCACCGGGAGCCGGTCGGGCGTGGCGCAACGATAACTCACCCGTCCCGAAAGGCCTTCCGCGTCCATGAGACCGAGCTCCGGGAGAATGGAGCGCAGACGTTGGATATTGCCCTCATGATCCTCCCGGCACGGAGCCGATTCATGCATTCCATGCGCGAAACTGGCGCCAAAACAATGCAAACCAGCACGCTCCGGAATCACATAGCCCTCACGACAAGCCACCGCGCGCAACCCCGCAAGATCATGTCGCGTCGGCGTCAAACTGATTTGCCCGCGCATCGGTGACAGCGGCAAAGCGTCCGGCATCAACTCATTCAGGGCATGCGCGTTCGCCAGGATGACCGTCTCACCAAGCGCGAGCGGATGACCATCTTCGCCCAGCGCAAGCCAGACGCCGCCCTCGCGACGCAAACCGACCACATGCGCCCCGGTTTGCAGGCGGACGCCGGGATGATTCAGCAAGGCCCTCACCAACGCCGGGGGATGGACCCAGCCGCCAGCCTGAAACCACCAGCCGGGTTGATCCACGGGCGATCCGAGCAGACGGGCTCCCTCCTGCGCATCCACCCAGCGGGCGAATTCCGGGGGCAAGTTCAAGCGTTCGGCAATTTTGCGCTGCTGTTCGGCATGACGCGGATTGCGAGCCAGCCGCAACACCCCGCACGGATGCCAGTCGATATCCGGATACTCACGCGCCAGACGCGCCAGCATCCGCCCCGCGTAACCCAAGCCCAGGCTGGCGACGCGACTGAGGGCATTCCACTCCGAACTGAGCACCGGCAGCAGGATGCCCGCGTGATTGCCGGAGGCCTCGTTCGCAACCTCGTCACGTCGTTCAAGCACCCTTACCGCCCAGCCACGCTCGGCCAATCGGCGCGCCACGCAGGCCCCGGCAATGCCCGCGCCGATCACCACTGCCTCGCGCGTTTGGGGTGTCGCGCCACGTGGGAACCAGGGGGGCTCTTGCACGGGAATGGCCTCCCCCGCCCAGCGCCCGACCAACATCTCGCGCTTGCGCCCAAAGCCCGGCCTTTTTTCACAGGCGAATCCCGCCGCCGTGAGTCCATCGCGGACCATACGCGCGCAGGTGAAGGTCGCGATCGTCGCGCCTGGCGCAGAGAGCCTGGCCATGGCCTCAAACAACTCGGACCGCCACATATCCGGATTTCTGGACGGAGCAAAACCATCCAGAAACCATGCATCCACCCGCGCCAGCGTCTTCGGAAGCACGTCCAGCGCATCGCCGAACAACAGGGTAAGCACCACCCTGCCCCCGGCAAGCTCAACCCGATGCGGGCCGGGAATCAAATCCGGATAGGCCGCGAGAAGCTCACCCGCCAAATCCGCCAAGGGATGCTCCGGCGGATACAGGGGCGCCAAATCGGACCGACGAACAGGATGTTTTTCAACCGACACGACATGCAACCTGGCGGCAGGCCGCGCAGTGTCCAGAAACAGACGCGCGGCGGCCAGTACATTCTGCCCCGTGCCGAAACCGGTCTCACCGATGACAAAGCGCTCCACGTCACGCCAGCGCCCCGGCAAGCCGTTCGCCCTGAGAAACACGTGGAGAGTCTCGGCCAACCCTCCCTCCGCCGAATAGTAGACATCGCCATACGCCAGACTGCGCGGCGTCCCGGACTCATCCACCTCGATCGTCGCGGGACGCAAGGATTGCTCGGGCAACATCCTGTTCACCTCCCTCGGTAAATTTTATGGATCGTCACAACAAAGCTGCGTAAATTAGGTTAAATACAGGAGGAAGGCCACGATCCCAACGAGGGCCTGGAGTCAGACATCATGCGTAAATATTCACGCATCCACTTCGATCAGGAAGCCTGGATCGAAACGGAAGCCCCCGCACAACGCTTTATCGTGAGCATTCTCGACATCTCGCTCAAGGGCGTGCTGATCGAACTCCCCACGGAAGCCAACCTCACCGAGGGCGCTCCTCTCACCCTGAACATCCCCTTGCTCGGACAGGAAGTCGACATCCGCATGCAGGCCGTGTCCCGGCATCGACACGAAAACAAAATGGGATGCGAGTGGGTCGGCATCGACCTTGACAGCATGACCAGCCTGCGTCGCCTGCTGGAACTTAACCTTGCCGACAACGACCTGCTCGAACGCGAACTGGGCCAGCTCTGCCACGGATGAGAAACAGCCAATGTTCAACGACTACAACGAAAACCCCGAGGAAGCGGCTTCCAACCTGCGCCTGGTGCTACAGATGATGGGGCGCTACGAAATCGCCCCCAATCCCCGCAACTACGCCCTCTGCTACGAATACATCCTGGCCCGCAAGCCATCCCTGAACCGCGCCATTGATGCCCAGATTGAACAGCATGGCAGGCTGACCGAAGAGGTTTCGCTGAGCCTTTTCGACGAGCACATCGCCCACGGCTCCATCGGCTCGACACAAAAAGTACAGGAAGAGCTCAAGCGCATCATGCGCTCGGTCATGCTGCAACTACTTCAAACCGGCAATGAATTCGCCAATTATGCCAATGGCCTGGGCCTTCACCTCGACCGTCTCAAGGGCGAGCCCGACATCGGCCTGCTCAGGGAAGTCACCCACTTCCTGGTGGAAGACACGCGCCAGATTGAAAGCAGCAGCAAGCACTCCTCCACCCGCCTGTCCGGCGCGACCGAGGAGATCGAACGACTGCGCAAGGAGCTTGAGCATGCACGCAAGGAAGCCAGCACGGACCCGCTGACCGGCCTGCTCAACCGTCGCGCCTTTACCACCGTCATCGCCAACGCCATCGCCAAATACCAGGCCGAACAGCGCCCGTTCTGCCTGCTGATGATGGATATCGACCACTTCAAAGGCATCAACGACGCCTATGGCCATCTGGTTGGCGACAAAGTGCTGCGATTTGTCAGCCGCCTCCTGACCCAGGTTCTGAAAGGTCAGGACACCCTCTGCCGCTTCGGCGGAGAGGAATTCGCCGCCCTGCTTCCCGATACCACCATTGAAGGCGCGGACCGAGTCGCCGAAACCATCCGCAACCGCCTGTTCAACAGCCAGCTCCGCCTGATGGAAAGCGGCCAGCCACTGGGCGAGATCACCGCATCCTTCGGCGTAGCGACCTATCAGGCCGATCAGACCATCGAGGAAATCATCCAGAACGCCGACCACGCCCTCTACGAAGCCAAACGCCAAGGGCGTAACAAAGTCGTGCGCGCCGGATAGCAGTCGGGCAACGCTTGAGCCCCGGAATGACGTCCGGGAAATGAAAAGGCCGCTTCCAGGAAGAAGCGGCCTTTTTCCTGATTAAATGGTGGCGGGGTATTGCCCAAGAGCGAGGACTTTTGCCTTACCCCCAAAGCAGTACTTCATGCGCCACAGCTTGGACCCGGTGGGCTGAACCAGTAGATACATGCCCAGGCCGTCCGCCAGCTTGTAGGACTTGGCTTCCGGCTTGGCGGTGCGAACGGCGATGCCTGAGCTCCAACAATGGCGGCTGGGGGTAGCGACCTTGAAGGACTGGGGGTATGCCCCCGAATGTACCCCCATCTAGCGGCGGATACCTCCGGAACCTGTTGGAACCCAGTACACAACAAAAAACCCGCGAAGCTTGCGCTGTCGCGGGTTTCCCGTATGTCTCCGGACGTTGCCGGAACTGTTTTTGGTGGAGGTGGGGGGAGTTGAACCCCCGTCCGCAAGCCCTCCGCTGTTGGCGCTACATGCTTAGTCTCGGCTTTTGGTTTTAACCGCGCAGCCTCCGACGGACAGGATGCAACACGGCGAGCCCTGAAGTTTTAGCCTCGCGCCTTCGGGCAAAGCACTCGGCGATTCTGTAATGGATGACCCCTGAATGGCCTTGCGGCCTCCGGACTTACAGACAAGAACCGGTCAGGAGCCCAGCCGGGTTAAGCGGCCAGGGTGTATACGTCGTCGTTGGCGTATATTTTTTTGCGGCTGTTTCACGAGGAATCCGCACCTCGGCATGCTCCTCGAGCTTTGTAACCCACGTCGAAGCCAGGTCACCCCCGATGGATGCCTTGTATGATGAGGCTTGGCGCGAAAAGTTCAAGGATTGTTTAGCCTATCAGGCGCTTCTGAACATGAAATAGGCGGCGCCAACGAGGCACAGCCCTGCCCACAGGTAGTCCAACTTGACCGGCTGATGCATGTAGAACACGGCGAATGGCACGAATACGGAAAGGGTGACGATTTCCTGCATGACCTTGAGCTGGGTCAGCGTCAGTTCGGTATGACCGATCCGGTTGGCAGGCACTTGTAACAGGTACTCGAACAAGGCAATTCCCCAACTCGCCAGGGCGGCGATCCACCAGGGCTTGTCGTTCATGTTCTTGAGATGCGCGTACCAGGCGAAGGTCATGAACACGTTGGAAAGCACCAGCAACCCCGCCGCCTGAACCACCGGCGGAAGCTGGGCAAGCGCGCTCATGCTCACGCGGCGAACCGCTCCGCGTGCGCCAGCAGATCTTCGCGCGTGATGAGGAACACGCCGTCCTCACCATGTTCGAAATGCAGCCAGGTAAAGGGAACCTCCGGCCAAACGGTTTCCACATGCTCCATGCTGTTGCCGACCTCCACAATCAGCACGCCGTCCGTCTCCAGATAATCCGGCGCCTCGCGCAGGATGCGGCGCACAATATCGAGCCCATCCTCTCCCGCCGCAAGCGCCATGCGTGGCTCATGCCGATACTCAGGGGGCAGCTCGCCCATGTCGCGCGCATCGACGTAAGGCGGGTTGCTCACGATGAGGTTATAGCGACGACCCGCCAGCGGCGCGAACAGGTCGCCTTCCAGTAGTTCAACTCGATCGTCCAGCCCAAGGGCGCTGCGATTTTGGCGCGCAAGCGCCAGGGCGTCCGGCGAGAGGTCGGCTCCATCGACTTGCGTCTCGGGGAAGTAGTGCGCGCAGGCCAAGGCGATGCATCCGCCGCCAGTGCATAAATCAAGGATGCGATGCAGGCGCGCCCCATCAACCCAGGGTTCGAAACCATGCCGGATCAGTTCGGCCAGTGGAGAGCGCGGGATCAACGCGCGTTCGTCAGCCCGGAAGGGGAGCCCGGCGAACCAGGCGCGATGGACCAGGTAGGCTGTCGGGATGCGATCGATGCAGCGACGACGCAAGAGTTCAGCCAGTACATGACGCTCAGTCGCGCTCAGTTGGCTGTCAAACCATATCGGATCGAGATCCGGCGGAAGATCGAGCGCTTGCAGGATAAGGTAGGCGGCCTCATCCAGCGCATTGTCCGTGCCATGGCCGTAATGCACGTCATGGCGGGCGAAGGCGCTCATGGCCCAGCGCATGAAGTCGCGCAGAGTGTGAAGATCGCGCGCGGCCTCATCGAAACTGATGTCCTGCAAAAGCGGTTTGTGCATGGCAGCCCCTTTTGAACCGGTTGTCCGGTGTATCATCGAAACTTTAAATCCAAGAGCCACGCAAACCATGTCAAAGCCGCTGCGTGAAGCCCTGTTCGTCAGTTTGCAGCATATTCTGCCTCACCACCTGATCTCGCGCGCGGTGTACGCGATGACCCGCTGGCGCACGCCGCTCAATGAGGCGGCCATTCGCGCCTTTAGCAAGCATTTTCAGGTGAATCTGGATGAGGCCGTGGAAAGCGACCCGGCAGCCTACCCCACGTTCAATGCCTTTTTCACCCGCGCGCTCAAGCCCGGCGTGCGCCATTTCGTGGACGGTGATGATGTGATTGCCTGCCCGGTGGACGGCGCGATCAGCCAACTCGGAAAGATCGAAGACGGTCGAATTTTCCAAGCCAAGGGGCATGATTATTCGTTGGTCGAATTGCTGGGCGGCGATCTTTCACGCGCAGAGCCTTTCCGAAACGGTCAGTTCGTTACCATCTACCTCTCCCCTCGCGACTACCATCGCATACACATGCCGCTGGCCGGTCGCCTGACCCAGATGGTGCATGTGCCCGGTCGACTATTTTCAGTCAACCCAGTCACCGTGTCTCGCGTACCGCGTCTGTTTGCGCGCAATGAGCGCGTCGCGGCACTGTTCGATACGAATCAGGGGCCGCTCGGCATGGTGTTGGTCGGCGCCATCAATGTCGCCGCCATCGAAACGGTCTGGTCCGGCCTGGTCACACCACCGCGCGGACGTGAAATTGGCATCTGGAACTATGGCGATCAGGTGAGCGTGAACCTGCCGCGCGGCGCGGAAATGGGGCGTTTCAACATGGGCTCGACGGTGATCCTGCTGCTGCCAGGCAGCATGCATTTCCAGCCCGACCTTGAGCCTGGAAAAACGGTACGACTGGGTGAGGCGCTGGCCTGTCCCCGCCCGTGGGCAGAGCGTGCCGCGGAGAGCCGGACGACGCCGGAGCCTGGACCAGCGCGGGCGGCGCCCGATGCAGGACAGGAGCGTCCCTGAAGGCTATATACTGCGGACATATTCAGAAAGAAGTCGCCAGCATGGATGACCTTCGCCCCGAGCGATTGCTGAAAGACCCGGCCAAGCTCCGGCAACATCTTGCGTCGCGTGTCGCTCGCGGCCCGATCGAAGACGCCTCGGAATTCTGTGAGCTGTTCGGCTCCACTGTGATCGAAGGCATCCACGGGACCACGCTGATCGATGATCTGGAAGCCGCGTGGGACTACGCTTCGGAGGGGCTGCAACAACTCGAACGCTCGGCGCATACCGCGAGGAACTCAACGCCTCCCCATGAGAGCGAAGCATTCAAGGCCCACCAGCGGCTGGCGGCCCTCATACTGGGCGGTTACCAACGCGCCATCGAAGACTTGCGGGGAACACGCGACCCCTGGCTACGAAAGCCCCACCGACTGATCGCCCTCACCCGCTGCGCCGACCTCCTGAGCCGCATCGCGCTCCTGCGCCGCCAGTTTTATCAGGATCTTCCGCCCGGCTTCTGGTTCAGTTTGCACGCCCTGTTGCTCGAAGGCGAGCGCACCGGCCTGTTGCGAAAGACCATGCAAGACCCCCTTTCGGGGCGGACCCCGCGCAGCCTGGAGGATCGTTACATCGCCCTCGCCCTTTTCGATACCGACGGCCCCGAGGGCATTCCGTCGAATGAAATGGCCCCCCTTCACGCCTTCCTGCTCCAGCTCGCGCCCTTGACCTGCATTAGCGGTTCCCCGCGCGCGAGCGATGAACCCCTGATCCACATACGCCTGGAGCACGACGAGCCGCCCTGTCTTGAGCACGGCATGAAAAGCCTGCCCGCCAACGACTCCCGTCTGATTGATCCCGGTGCGATCATCCGCGCGCTGCAAAAGGCGCTCGCGCAGAGCGGCGGCGATCATCTCTACGTCAAGGATTGTGCCGTCATGCTCTCTCGCTCCACAGTCGAGCGCTGTATCGAACGGCTGATCGAGCGGCCACGGCGATCCGCCCCACGCTCCGCGGTCGAAGACATAAGCTGTGTCTGGGCAGGACGGGCCAGCATCATCCACCGCTTGCAACAACGGGCCGAGACCCCGAATGCATGGCAGGATTGCCTTGATGCCCCCCCCCCGCCCCGTTCCGAAGAGGCGCAAGCCCCCATGCACCTCGATCGCGAGGGTGTGGATAGAGCCCCGCCCGAAACCCTGCGCCTGAGGCCTCTCCAAACGCCTCACACAGCCAGCGAACTGTGGGACATGGTGTCAAGACGCCGCCCCGTCGTCTCCGGAGAACCCTCCCGCGCTGCTCCCGGGAAGCCTGCCGCACTCGGAGAAGCGCCAAACGTGGCCCGCAACCAGCGCGGCTGGAGCGTGATGGATGCCAGTCTGCATGGCTTGCATCTTCGCGGCCCCTCCGGCGCCGTCCAGCAGCTCAAGATCGGCGATCCTATCCTGATCGAGTTTCCATCCGCCGCGCGAGACGGTATCGTTATCGGCACATTGCGCTGGCAAAAGATGCTGACCGAAGGACATATCGACATCGGCATTCAAGTCCTGGCCCACAGCGCCCTGCCCCTGCGGGCCTCCGGCCCGCGCAACAACACCACGGAATGGTTCGATGCCTTCATCATGACGCAACCTACACTCGGCCATGCTCCCTTGATCATGCTGCCGAACAATAACTACCATGCTGGCATGTCCGTCATGACCACCCACGAAGGGGCCATGGTTCCCCTGCGTCTCGGGCGCAAGATGATGCAGACCGCTGGTATTGCCGTTTTCCAGTTCCGCGAGGACAGTGCGTTCGAGGACGCGGCCCCGCATAACACGCCAAAGATTTGAACACCGCATGAGCACTCCAGCCCCCGTGCGCCTGATCGCCTTCCATGACTCGATCAACGATGCGCTGGCTCTGGCCAGCCAACTCCGTAATGCAGGCATCCAGGCCCAGGCGCGACACGCCGAAGACCTGCCGCGCCTGCACGAGATGTTGCGTGAAGAGCAAACCGATCTGATCCTTCATCTGCTCGAACTCCCCGAGCCTGCCCTGACCGAAGTTGTACAGAGCCTGGCCAGTAAACAGCCCTGCCCCCCTGTCCTGGCCATGACCCTTGAGTACAACGCGGAGCGGCTGGACCAGGCCATCCGCGCCGGGGCCATCGATTTGATTGATCTTTCGCATCCTACCCACTTGCTGCATGTCATCCGCCGCGAATCGGACAGCCTCCAGTGCCGTCGCCGTCTGGGCAAGCTGGAAAACATGCATCAGGAATCCGAACGCCGCTGCCATGTGCTGATGGAAAGCTCGCGCGACGCCATTGCCTACGTGCATGGCGGCATGCACATCCACGCCAACGCGGTCTATCTGGAAACACTTGGCTTTAAACGCCTGGAGGATATGGAAGGAACCCCCCTGCTCGACCATATCGATGCCAAGGATCAGGGTCGCCTGCGCGAAATCATGCGCGAACACCAACCGGACGGAGAGCGCCTCAACAAGCTTGACGATGTCGAGTTCAAACGATTGGACGGGAGCGGTTTCAAGGCCTCGCTGGAAATCAGCCCGGCCAGTATCGAGGGCGAACCCTGCACCCAGATACTCATCCGCACACGGGACGACACCAAGGCCCTGGAAGAACAGATCAACTTCCTCAGTCAGCGAGACCTGCTGACCGGCCTCTTCAACCGCCAATACTTCCTCCAGCAACTGGAAGCCGGACTGACTGCGGCTCGCGAACAAGGCCACGAGGCCGCCCTCATCCACATCCAGATTACCAACACCAAGGACATCAAGAGCAAGCTTGGCGTCGCGGGCATGGATGTCTTGCTGACCGACGCGGGCAAGTTGATCGAAAAAATCGTCGGCCCCGAAACTCTGCTCTCGCGCTATAGTGCGCACGCTTTCGCGGTCCTGATCGCGGATCACGGCTCTCAGGACGCCACCAAGTTTGCAGGCAAGATCAACGCCTGCCTGACCCAGCACATTTTCGAGGTTGGCGGCCAGTCCGCCACCGTCAGGGTCGCCGCGGGCATCGCCCTGCTGGACCAGAGCACGCCAAGCGTCAACGAACTTCTCAATCGCGCTGAGCGCGCAACCTTGGACGCCGAGGCCGCCGGACCGGAGTTCGTGGCAATCTACACGCCGAAGGCCGGTGAGCTCACGCAGGGTGAGGAAGACGAGCAATGGAGCCGGTTGCTGCGCGACGCACTCCGCGCCAACCGATTCAGGCTACTGTTCCAGCCCCTGCTCAATCTCCAGGGCGAAACCGGACGCCAGCGTTACGAAACCTTCCTGCGCCTGCTGGACGAACAGAACCAGCCGATTTCTCCCAGCGCGTTCATCGCCGCCGCCGAGCGGACTGAGATCAGTCGTGCGATTGACCGCTGGGTGATTCTCAACGCCCTGCAACATATCGCCGAAGCCCGCCAGCGCAAGCTCAACGTACAGCTATTCGTACGCCTTTCCTCGCGCACGGTGGCCGACCCAGAGTTCCCGGGCTGGCTCGGCGAGCGGCTGGTCGCCATGCAGATCCACGACGGCTCTCTCGCACTGGAGATCAGCGAGACCGTCGCCGCCGACCACCTCAAGCAAGCCAAGGATCTCCAGCGTCAGCTAACCAGCTTCAACTGCCCGATCCTGCTTGATGGCTTTGGGCTGGGCGATGACCCCTTCCGGGTGCTCAACTACCTTGAGGTGCAATGGCTCAAGCTTGACCGCAGCCTGATGGAGTCCTTCTCCACCCAGAAAGCCAACCAAGAGAAAGTGCGCGAACTGATTCGAAAGAGCAAGGAGCGCAGCAGCAACCAACTGATTGTGGCCAATGTGGAGGACGCATCCACCCTACAGTTCGTCCTCAGTGACGGCGCCGATTTCGTTCAGGGCAACTTCATCCAGCCTCCGGTCGAGCGACTGGACTTCGACTTCAACGCATTCTGACGAGCTCGTTGCTAGACTCCTCTCACCGCCTTCGCGCTTGAGAGGAGTGCTCGTTTGACATCCACCACGGAAACGACCACACCGCACGAAGACGCCTGCTGGCATGCCCTTGCGGGCAGCGAGGCGCTTGCGCGGCTCTCTACGTCCGAGCTTGGCGGACTTTCCCATGAAGAAGCTCACCAGCGCCTTGAGCGAGTCGGCCCCAATCGTCTTCCCAGCGGTCCGCGGCGCTCCCCCCTGATACGACTGCTCCTCCAGTTCCATAATCCCCTGATCTACGTCCTGCTCGCAGCGGGACTGGTCACTCTCGCCCTCCGGCATTACATCGACGCGGGCGTGATCCTCGGGGTTGTCGTCATCAATGCCATCATCGGATTCATTCAGGAGGGCAAGGCCGAACAGGCGCTGGACGCCGTGCGCAATATGCTCGCAAGCCACGCCAACGTAGTACGCGAAGGCGAGCGTCTTGAGATTGATGCCGAGGAACTTGCGCCCGGGGATATCGTCCTGTTGGAATCCGGAGCGCGTGTACCGGCCGATCTCCGATTGCTGAAGGTCAAGAATCTCCGCATCAACGAAGCCCCGCTCACCGGAGAGTCCGTACCGATCGAGAAATCGACCGAGCCGCTTGCCTGTGCCACCGCCGTCGGCGACCGGAGCAACATGGCCCATTCAGGCTGCGTGGTGAGCTATGGTCAGGCTGTGGGTCTGGTGACTGCGACCGGCAGCGCCACCGAAATCGGCCGTATCGGAACCTTGGTCGCCGGGGTGGAAAGCCTCGCCACGCCGCTTGCGCGCAGGCTCGACCAATTCGCGCGTCAAATTACCCTGTTCATCCTGGCTCTCGGCGCCATGGCCTTCCTGTATGGCCACTTCGTCGGCGGCATGCCAATGCTCGAAGTCTTCCTCGCGGTGGTCGGGCTTGCGGTCGCGGCCATCCCGGAAGGCCTTCCCGCTATCGTCACCATCACCCTCGCGATCGGCGCCCGCGCCATGGCCCAGCGCCGTGCACTGGTACGCCGACTGCCCGCCGTGGAGAGCCTCGGCTCCATCACGGTGATTTGCACCGACAAGACCGGCACCCTGACCCGCAACGAAATGACCGTTGTCAACGTCATGCTGCCGCAAGCCGACATCACGGTCAGTGGTGTCGGGTATGCACCCGAGGGAGGATTCCACGCAGGACAAGCCCCCCTTTCCCCCACCGCATCTTCGGCGCTCATGGCCTTGGCGCGTTGCTGCCTCCTGTGCAATGACGCCCACCTCCATCACACCCCCGATGAGGGATGGACCCTCAGCGGCGACCCGACCGAGGGCGCCCTTATCACCCTGGCACGCAAGGCAGGGCTAGATCCAGACGATGAGCACGCACATGCCCCGCGCAGCGATGAAATCCCGTTTGAGTCGGAACGACGCTTCATGGCCACCCTGCATCACGACCATGAGGGGCACGCATTCATTCTGCTCAAAGGCGCACCGGAGAGCGTGCTCGGGCTATGCGTGGAGGATGCTTCCGGCCAGAGTCTCGATCACACGCATTGGGAACAGCGCCTCGAACAGGCCGCGCGTCAAGGCCAGCGCATTCTCGCCCTGGCACGCTGCGATACACGGCCCGCGAGCCTATCCCTGAGCATTGATGACATCCAGCCGCGCTTCACCCTGCTCGGACTCGTCGGCATGATCGACCCGGCGCGCCCTGAAGCAATCGAAGCCACAGAGGAGTGCAGGCGTGCGGGCATCCGCGTCATCATGATGACCGGGGACCATGCCGTGACCGCCGCCGCCGTGGGCCGGACGCTGAACATGCAGGCGGAAAAACCGCTCACCGGTGACGAAATCGACACCCTGGACGAAGCCGGGCTTGCCCGACGTCTACGGGAGACGGAAGTGGTGGCACGCGCAAGCCCCGAGCACAAATTGCGCCTGGTAGCCGCGCTGCAGGCCCAGGGCGAGCTTGTGGCAATGACCGGCGATGGCGTCAACGACGCCCCCGCCCTGAAGGCCGCCGATATCGGCGTCGCCATGGGTTTGCGCGGCACGGACGCGGCGCGGGAAGCCTCTGCCCTGGTCCTGACCGATGATAACTTTGCCACCATCACCCGCGCCGTGCGAGAAGGGCGCAGGGTGTTCGACAACATCAAGAAATCGCTATTGTTCATCCTGCCAACCAATGGCGGAGAGGCCGGCGTCATCCTGCTCGCCATCTTCGCCGGACTGGCACTGCCCATCACCGCAGGACAGATCCTCTGGATCAACTTGGTGACAACGATCACGCTCGCCCTCGCCCTTGCCTTCGAGCTCGCCGAAGACGGCGTCATGCAACGTCCGCCCCGCTCCCCCGGCGAGCCCATCATCACCCGCCTGCTACTGGCCCGCATCCTTTACGTAAGCCTGCTCATGATTGCCGTGGCCTTCATCGTTTACGAATGGGAGCTTGCGCGCGGAAACAGCGTCGAGACCGCCCGCACTGCGGTGGTCAACATGCTGGTCATGGGAGAAATGGTCTACCTGTTCAACACCCGCCGCTTCACCGCAAGCGGACTCACCCTTGATACGCTCTATGGCAATCCGGTCGCCCTCTGGAGCGCCGTGACCCTCATCGCCCTGCAACTGCTGTTCACCTACACCCCGCCGATGCAGCATCTCTTCCATACCACGGCTCTGGATGCGACCTCCTGGGGTCTGATTCTGATCCTTGCGTTGCTCAAGTTCCTGGCGGTTGAGGTCGAGAAAGGCGTGCTGCGGCGTTTAGGCATCCAACGGATGTAGAACAACCTGTCCAAGAGGCTGCTCAAGAAGTCTCGCGCCGCCAGCGCGTGCCTCCCGCTCCGTCTTCCAGCACAATGCCCTGCCCCGAAAGCTCCTGACGGATGGCATCGGCGCGGGCGAAATCACGCGCGGCACGGGCATCAAGGCGTTGTTGTATGAGCGCTTCGATGGCCGCGTTATCCAGCCCGTCCCCGGATGCGGCGCCGCCCTGGAGCCAAACCTCGGCATCAGCCTGCAACAGGCCGAGTACCCCGCCAAGACGTTTGAGCGTGACGGCTGCGCGATCACGCTCATCTCCGTTGCGCTTGTGAATCTCGCCCGCGAGTTCGAACAGAACGGCCATGGCTTCCGAGGTGTTGAAATCATCATCCATCGCTGCGTGGAAGCGAGCGGCATGGTCTTCCAGCACAGCCAGATCGGCCCCTAACTCGCCTGCATCGCGCAACGCGGTATACAAGCGGGTCAGCGCACTACGCGCAGTCTTGAGCTGTTCATCGCCATAGTTCAGCGGGCTACGGTAATGGCTGTTGAGAATGAAGAAACGGATCTCCTCGCCGCGGAAGTCCTTCATCACCTCGCGCACGGTGAAGAAGTTATTCAGCGACTTCGACATCTTCTCCTCGTTGATCCGCACGAAGCCGTTGTGCATCCAGTAGTTGACGTAATGGCAGCCGGTCGCAGCCTCGCTCTGGGCGATCTCGTTCTCGTGGTGGGGGAATTGGAGATCCATGCCACCGCCGTGGATGTCGAAGCTGTGTCCCAGGCAAGTGGTTGACATGGCCGAGCACTCGATATGCCAGCCGGGACGGCCTGCGCCCCAGGGCGATTCCCATGCCGGCTCGTCCGGCTTGGCCGCCTTCCAAAGCACAAAGTCGAGTGGATCATCCTTGGCCTCGCCAATCTCCACTCGCGCCCCGGCGCGCAGATCGTCCGGATTCTTGCCGGACAAGCGACCATAGCCCTCGAACCTGCTCACGTCGTAGTACACATCGCCATTGTCAGCGCGGTAGGCAAAACCCTTTTCGATCAGCTCACCGATCATCGCCAGCATCTCGGGGATGGCCCCGGTGGCGCGCGGCTCGTGGTCCGGGCGCAGGCAGCCGAGCGCATCGGCATCCTCATGCATGGCGACGATGAAGCGCTGGGTCAGGGTGTCGATGCCCTCGCCGTTCTCGGCCGCGCGCTTGATGATCTTGTCGTCGATGTCGGTAATGTTGCGCACATAGCTGACATCAAAACCGAGGTGCTTCAGATAGCGATAGACCACGTCGAACACCACCATCACCCGCGCATGCCCGAGGTGACAGTAGTCGTAGACCGTCATGCCGCAGACGTACATGCGTACCTTGCCTGCTTCGATGGGCTTGAATTCCTGCTTGGCGCGCGCTTCGGTGTTGTAGATGTGGAGCATGGTCGTTCGGAAAATGAAAAGAAAAAGGCCACGCCTTCCGGCATGGCCTTCTCATTCTATCAGCACTGTCGAGGCACGTTCGGGACTGGACAGCATGAAACCCGAAGCGCCCCGCCAGGGTCGCCCGGGTGAGCGAAGTCACCCCGGAAAACCGGGGCGGTTCCGGATCAGAAGCGGCGCGGACGAGGAGCGAAGCCGCCCTCGCGGCCACCGCCGGTACGCGGACGCTCTTCGCGCGGACGGGCTTCGTTCACACGCAGGGCGCGACCGTCCAGCTCCTGGCCATCAAGGGCCTTGATGGCTGCCATGCCAGCTTCACGGTTCGGCATCTCAACGAAACCGAAACCCTTGGAACGGCCGGTTTCGCGATCCATCACCACCTTGGCGGAAGCGATTTCACCGTGGCCTTCGAAAGCCTGGCGGAGGCCTTCGTCATCAGTGCGGAAGGACAGGTTGCCCACATAAATGTTGATCATACAATCCAGTCTTGAACATGCGTCATGGAAGAACATCATCAGTTCGACCCACGACGCGGCGCAAAACTGACGTAACCCGAAGGTTTCAAACACGCTCGCCTTTTGAAGCCATGGGCTACATTCGGCATAAGCAGGTCTATCCTAAGCCTTAACTGCGCGAGAGCGAAGCGTTTTCAATACTTAATTGCATCCCTCCGACGAGGTATGATGCATTTTTCCAACAGTTTCCGAGTGAGTCCGCCATGTCCAGCCAGCCGCGCATCAAGATTTCCACCCGTCTTGGCGACATCGTCGTCGAACTGAACGCCGAGGCCGCGCCGAAAACCGTGGCCAACGTACTGACCTACGTGGACGAGGGCTTCTACGACGGCACCCTGTTCCACCGCGTCATCCCAGGCTTCATGATCCAGGGCGGGGGGCTGACTCCGGACATGGGCAACAAGCCCAATCATGCGCCCATCGAAAATGAAGCGACCAATGGTCTGCCGAACGTGCGTGGAAGCATTGCCATGGCACGCACCCCGAATCCGCATTCGGCCACCAGCCAGTTCTTTATCAACCTGAAGGACAACGCCTTCCTCAACTACACCAGCCCGACGCCGAATGGCTGGGGTTACTGCGTGTTCGGTAAGGTTGTCGAGGGCATGCATGTAGTGGATGCCATCGCCGCGGAGCCAACCGGCATGCGCGCGGGGCATGCCGATGTTCCGCGTGAAGACGTGCTGATCGACAGCGTGACCCGTATCGAAACGGAAGCCTGAATCCCTGCTCCGGGAGCCCGCCCGTGGCGGAAACCATCTTCATCGCCGACCTGCACCTGTGCGAGTCGGCGCCGGATATCGCCCGGCGGCTGCTTGCCCTTGGGCCTCGCCTGCGTCAGGCGGACGCTGTCTACATCCTCGGCGATCTGGTCGAGGCGTGGATCGGCGATGACGCCCCCATCGCCCCCGGTCTTCAGCCCGTCCTTGATCTGCTCGCCGAGCTTTCTGCCCACGGCATTCCCGTGCATTTCCAGCATGGCAACCGCGATTTTCTGATCGGCAAGCGACTCGCGCGCCAAGTCGGCATGGTCCTGCTGCCCGAGGCGGTCGTGACGCCTCTTCATGGTCACCGCATCGCACTGGTCCACGGCGACCAGCTCTGCACGGACGACAAACCATACCAGCGCATGCGCCGCATCCTGCGCAACCCAATCGTCTCGTTCCTTCTTCGCCGCCTGCCGCTAGCCGCGCGCGAGCGCCTTGCGAGCGGGTTACGCGCACGCAGCCGCGTGGAAACCCAACGCAAGAATGCATTCATCATGGATATCAACCATGACGCGGTCCACGGACTGATGACCCGGCTTGGCGTGGATGTACTGATCCATGGTCATACCCACCGCCCGGCCATCCATCGAGAAAGTTCGGGGCTGCGCGCAGTGCTGGGCGACTGGGAGCGCGGCGCGGTACTCATCGCGCTCGGAGCGCACGGGTTGAGACTGGAGCGTGTGGACGACGATGGCACGGCGCATGTACTGGATCAGGCCTCCTGGCCGGACCCTCTACGCCGGAACGGGGTTTGAGCACGCGCATTCGCCTCATCGTCCGCCGATCGCCCTCCGCACCGGACCAAAGCTGCGCCGATGCTCGGGGCAGGGACCATGTTCAACCAGAGCTGCCAGGTGATCCGCGGTCGGATATCCCTTGTGCCGATCGAACCCGTATTGGGGATAGCGCTCGTGAAGTTCGACCAGGGTGCGGTCACGCGCCACTTTGGCCAGAATGGAGGCCGCGCTGATGCAGGGCTCCAGCGCGTCCCCTCCGACAATGGGCCGCGAGGGACAAGCAAACACCGGCGCGCGGTTGCCATCCACCAGCACTTCCGAAGGCTCGACACTCAAGCCCGCCACCGCCCGTTGCATCGCCAGCAGGCTGGCTTGCAGGATATTCATCTCATCAATCTCGGCGGCGCTGGCGGAAGCGATGCACCAGGCCAAGGCCTGTTCCTGAATGAGCGGGAATAGCTTCTCACGGCGACGCTCGCTCAGTTTCTTGGAGTCATTCAGCCCCTCGATCGGGCGCGCGGAGTCCAGGATGACCGCCGCCGCGAACACCGCGCCCGCCAACGGCCCGCGCCCGGCTTCGTCAACTCCCGCCACGCGGAGCATGGCGGCTTGCACCGGAAACAATGCATACGATTCAGAAAACATGACAAAAGCCCTACAATCCAACACCTACTCCGGCCCGGCGGGCACAATCAGGACAGCCCATGAGCAAACTCAAATGCGCGGTGATCGGCACCGGCTACCTCGGCAAGTTTCACGCGGACAAGTATGCCGCATTGCCGGAATGTGAACTGACCGCCATCGTGGACCTCAACCCGGAGGCCGCCGCCGCCATCGCCGGCAAACATGGGTGCGTCGGTCTGAGTGACTACCGCCAACTGCTAGGCAAGGTGGATGCGGTCAGCATCGCGGTCCCCACCAGCCTGCATTTCGAGGTGGCACGCGATTTCCTTGAGGCAGGCGCCCATGTGCTGGTGGAAAAGCCCATGACCACCACGGTAGCCGAGGCCGACGAACTGATCCGCCTTGCGCATGAGCAGGGCCGCGTACTCATGGTCGGACATCTGGAGCGTTTCAACCCCGCCATTCTGGCCCTCGAAGGCCTGCTAAACCAGCCTCGTTTCATCGAGTCCACCCGCCTGGCGCCGTTCAAGCCTCGCGCCACGGACGTGAGCGTGGTGCTGGACCTGATGATTCACGATATCGACATCATCCTGGATATCGTCGACAGCGAGATCACCCACATCGAAGCCAGTGGCGCGGCCGTGCTTACTAGCGACATCGACATCGCCAACGCCCGCCTGACCTTTGCCAACGGCAGCGTCGCCAACGTCACCGCCAGCCGCATCAGTCTCAAGAGCGAGCGCAAGATGCGCCTGTTCCAGAAGGACGCTTACCTTTCGGTCGATTTCCAGAACCGTGTGCTGGCCAGCTACCGCAAGGGCGAGGGCGAGATGTTCCCGGGCGTACCCAACTTTGTCCCGGATGAGCAACGCTTTGAAAGCAGCGACGCCCTGCTGGAAGAAATTCGTCATTTCGTGGACTGCGCCATACGCGGACTCCCCCCGCGCGTGTCCGGCGAGGCAGGCCGCCGCGCCCTGGCCGCCGCCGAGCGGATCACCGCCCTGCTTCGCGCATCCAATTCATAACGCATCCAAACGAGAGCTCCCCATGACGATCCCGATGGTCGACCTTTCCGCGCAGTATCAGGCCCTCAAAACGGAAATCGATGCCGGTCTTGCCGCCACCCTGAACGCCACCCAGTTCATCCTCGGCCCGAACGTGCGCGCTTTCGAGGAAGAAACCGCGGCCTATCTGGGCGTGAAGCACGCCATCGGTGTGGCCAACGGCACCGATGCCCTGCATCTGGCCCTGCTGGCGAGCGGAATCGGCGCGGGCGACGAAGTCATCACCACCCCCTTCACCTTCATTGCCACCGCAGAAGCAATCCGCTACGTCGGAGCCCGACCGGTGTTCGTCGATATCGACCCGCACAGCTTCAACATCGACCCTGCCCTCATCGAGGCTGCCATCACACCGAAGACCCGCGCCATCCTGCCGGTCCACCTGTTCGGCCAGCCAGCGGACATGGCGGCCATCCGCGCCATCGCCATCAAGCACAAGCTCAAGCTGGTCGAGGACTGCGCGCAATCCTTTGGCGCGGACATCGCCGGACGCATGACCGGCAGCCTGGGAGACGCCGGCGCATTCAGCTTCTTCCCTAGCAAAAATCTCGGCTGTTTCGGCGATGGCGGCATGGTCACCACGAACTCAGACGATATCGCCGAGCACGTTCGCATGCTGCGCAACCACGGCAGCAAGGTGCGCTACTACCACGACATCATCGGCTTCAACAGTCGCCTGGATGAAATGCAGGCCGTGATCCTGCGCGCCAAGCTCAAGCGCATCGAGACGTACAACAGCGAGCGCCGCCGCGTCGCCCACCGCTACAACGCGGGACTTGCCGGGCTGCCTCTGAACACACCGCGCGAGGATGGCATCGGCGTCCACGTCTTCCACCAGTACACCTTGTTGACCGATCAGCGCGACGGCATCCAGCAGGCACTCCAGGCGGAGGGCATCGCTTCCGCGGTCTACTACCCCATCCCCCTGCATCGCCAGAATGTATTCAAGCCCGACAACATCGGCCTGGACCTGCCCGTCGCGGAACAGGTCGCTCAGCGCTGCCTGAGCCTGCCGATCTACCCCGAACTCGCGGACAGCGCCATCGATCGTATCTGCCATGTCATCCGCCACGCCCTCGGGTGAGCGCATGCCCCCCGTGCCATGGCGGCCTCCGGTCGTCATGTTCTCGGCGGGCGAGGCATCCGGCGACAAACATGCCGCCGCCGTGTTCCAGGCCATGCGTGAGCGCATGCCCGCCCTGCGCGGCATAGGAATGGGCAGCGCGGCAAGCCGCGCGGCGGGGATCGAGTTGACGGTCGATTCCAGCGCCATCGGCGTGGTCGGACTTGGCGAGGTGGTACGCCATTACGGCGCCATCCGCCGCGCACTCAAGAGCATGCAACAGGCAATTCGCGCACAACGCCCCGACCTTCTGATCTGCGTGGACTACAAGGAGTTCAACCTCAGGCTTGCCCGCCATGCCAAGGCTTGCGGCATCAAGGTACTCTTCTATGTAAGCCCTCAGGTCTGGGCCTGGCGTCCGGGACGGGTGAAAAAATACGGCGCGGCCATCGACATGATGGCCGTCATATTCCCGTTCGAAACAGCATTCTACGAGGCGCACGACATTCCCGTACGCTATGTCGGCCACCCCCTTGCGGGCCGGGTACGGGCCAGCGCGCCGCGCGAACTTCTGATGCGCGAGTTCGGCTTGTGCGCGGAGGCTCCCGTGCTCGGACTGCTCCCGGGCAGCCGCAAGGCCGAAGTCCAGCGATTATTACCGGTGATGCTCGAAAGCGCAGGCTTGCTGGCACGGGAAAAACCGGGGTTGCAATGCATCCTGCCGCAAGCCGCCACCATCGATGACGCATTGATCGAGGCCTTGCTGGAGCGATCTCCCGTCCCGGTCATCCACATCCACGAACGCAGCCACGATGTGCTGGCCTGCTGCGATGCGGCCATGGTGGCCTCCGGCACCGCCACCCTGGAAACCGCCCTGATGGGGGTTCCGATGGCCATCCTCTACAAGGTCGCACCACTCACCCATGCCCTGCTCAAGCCGCTGATCCGCATCCCCGACATCGGCCTTGCCAATATCGTGGCCGGACGACGAGTCGTGCAAGAGTTCGTGCAGGACGCGGCGACCCCTGAGGCCGTGAAACGCGAAATAGCCCGCATTCTGGACGATAAGGAATATGCCGAATGTATCCGGCGCGCGCTGGCCGAAGTGAAGGACACGCTAGGTCCTGGCGGGGGCGTTCAGCAGATGGCCGGATTGGCCTGCGAGATGCTTGGGCGAAATTGAGTCCGTCGGCGCCGGGTCAGCCGCCCGCCCCGCTCATGCCAGCCTGGATGCCCCCTTTGGCGAGGGCCGCCGGGTCCAGCAAGCGGCGCAGGGTATCCTCATCCAGACCTGTCTCTTCAAGCGCCACCTCCAGCAGGGTACGTCCTTCCGCGTAGGCGCGCTTGGCGATGGCGGCGCCCTTTTCATAACCGAGAATGGGATTGAGCGCGGTGATCAGGATCGGATTGCGTGCCAGCGCAGCCTCAAGCTGCTCACGATTGACCTGCATGCCCGCGATCGCCTTGTCCGCCAGCGAACGACAGGCATTGGTCATCAACTGGATGGACTCCAGCAGACTGTCCGCGATCAGCGGCAACATGACATTGAGCTGGAAGTTGCCAGACTGCCCTCCAATGGCAATCGCCGCGTCATGCCCCATGACCCGTGCGCAGGCCATCATCACAGCCTCGGGAATGACCGGATTAACCTTGCCTGGCATGATCGAACTGCCCGGCTGAAGCGCGGGCAGGCGAATCTCGGCGAGTCCTGCAAGCGGGCCGGAGTTCATCCAGCGCAGATCATTGGCGATCTTCATCAGCGCCACCGCGAGCGCGCGCAATTGACCACTGGCCTCGACCGCCACGTCCTGGCTGGAAAGCCCCATGAACAGATTGCCCATTGGGCGGAAAGGCACGCCGGTGAGGCTGCTCAGAGTCTCGGCCACCCGAGACCCAAAACCCTCCGGCGCATTGATCCCGGTGCCGACAGCGGTGCCGCCTTGCGGAAGCTCACGCAAGCGGACCAGCGTCTCGCCCAGGCGAGACTCGGCGGCGCGCAACTGGGCGGACCAGCCGGACAACTCCTGCCCCAGGGTAATGGGCATGGCATCCATCAAGTGGGTGCGCCCGGTCTTGATCACATTGCCCCACTCCGAGGCCCTGGCATCAATCACTGCGCGCAGATGAGCAATGGCGGGCAGCAATCGCTCGCCGATTTCCAGCGCCGCGCCAATATGGATCGCGGTCGGGATCACGTCGTTGGAGCTCTGGCCCATGTTGACGTGATCGTTGGCGTGAACCGGCAGGGTGGAAAGACTCGCCAGACGGGCAATCACCTCGTTGGCGTTCATGTTGCTGGAGGTGCCGGAGCCGGTCTGGAATACCTCTACCGGGAAATGGGCATCGTGCAGGCCGTCCGCCACTTCCAGGGCGCAACGCTCGATGGCTTCGGCTCGGGCGCCATCCAGCAATCCCAGTCCCCCGTTGACGCGCGCGCAGGCGGCCTTGACAAGCCCCAGGGCACGCAGGAAAGCGCGTGGCATGGGACGACCGGCGATTCTGAAATTATCGACCGCGCGCTGGGTCTGGGCGCCCCACAGAGCAGATGCCGGCACCCTCAATTCACCCATGCTGTCTTTTTCGATGCGAAATTCGCTCATGCCGCGCTCTCAAGGCTCAACGCACGATGCCGCGTTCACTGGCGTGGATGAAGTCCAGGAATTGACGGACCTCAGGTGAGGTCGCGGCGATCTCTTCGGCCTCATCCATGTTTTCCTTGGTCGGTCGGTTGCGAATCACGAGTTTGAAGGCGCGATGCAGGTCGCGGATGGTCTCTTCGCTGAACTGACGGCGCTTGAGTCCATTTTTGTTGATGCCGATGGCGCGCGCGCGGGCGCCATCCACCATCACGAAAGGCGGAATGTCCTGGGTAATCTTGGTGGCGCCGCCGGTGAAGCTGTGCGCGCCGATGCGGCAGAATTGGTGCACCACCGAAAAGCCGCTCAGGATCGCCCAGTCTTCCACCGCCACATGACCGGCCAGCGAAGCGGCATTGGCCATGATGACGCGACTGCCGATATGGCAGTCATGCGCCACATGGGTACTGACCATGAACAGGTTGTCACTGCCGACCACGGTCACACCTTCGCCCTGCGCGGTGCCACGGTTCATGGTGCAGTATTCGCGGATGGTGTTGCGGTCGCCGATTTCAAGCCGCGTCGGCTCCCCCGCGTATTTGAGATCCTGCGGGGCATCCCCGAGCGAGGCGAACTGGAAAATGCGGTTGTCGCACCCGATCCTGGTTGGACCGTTGATGACGACATGCGGCCCGATCCAGGTTCGATCACCGATTTCGACACCGGCCCCGATCACGGAGAAGGGACCAATGCTGACGCCCTCGCCAATGCGCGCATCGGGATGAATGACGGCGCGCGGATCGATCATGCCCGGACATCCTTGGCGATGCACTTGATGGTGGCGGAAGCGGCCACCTCCTCACCCACCCGCGCCTCGCATTCGAAAATGCCGAGATTGCGGATCAGACGCTTCTGCTTGACGTGCAACACTAGCTGGTCACCCGGCTCGACGATACGGCGAAAAGTCACATCGTCCAGCCCGACCAGCATGTAGAGGCTATCGTCATTCGGTTTGTCGCCGTCGCTCGCGAACGCGAGAATGCCGGTGGCCTGGGCCATGGCCTCGGTGATGAGCACGCCGGGCATGATCGGGCGCACGGGAAAATGCCCCTGAAAAAAGGGCTCGTTGAAAGTGACGTTCTTGATGGCGGTCAGGTAATCATTCGGTTCCCAGTCGAGCACGCGATCCACGAGCAAGAAAGGGTAACGATGCGGAAGATGCTGCATGACTTCCTGAATGTTCAATACGCGGCTCACGCGTCACTCCTCATAATTTGAAAATTGAAAAGGCTCTTCCCTGGACCTTTTCAACGCGCCTCGGAGGAGGTCAACTCCCACGGAACGCCAAGAACATGACCAACCACATGCGTCACGCGAAACACGCAGACGATCCATGGCCGTAAACACCGACCTATCCGGCGCTCCCGTCCGGATCCTCCTCGCCCAAGCGACGCTCGATCGCATCGAGACGACGCGCCATATCATCCAAATGCTTGAAACGCGCCGCGTTGCGACGCCAGTTCCGGTTGCTGTCCAGCGGCGTCCCGGCAGAATAGACGCCGGGTTGATGTATCGAGCGCGTCACCATGGACATGCCGGTCACCTGTACGCCATCGGCCAGTTCCAGATGCCCCGCAAGCCCCACGCCACCCGCCAGCATGCAATGGCTTCCAATCCTGGAGCTCCCGGCCAGCCCCGCGCACCCGGCAATGGCGCTATGCGAACCTATCGCGACATTGTGGGCAATCTGGACCAGGTTGTCGATCTTGACGCCATCCGCAATGACCGTATCGTCCAGGGCCCCCCGGTCCACTGCCGTGTTCGCGCCGATATCGACATCGTCGCCTATGCGCACGCCGCCAAGCTGGGGAACACGTTCCCAGTGGCTGCCCGCATGAGCAAGGCCAAAACCGTCCGAACCGATCACGGCCCCCGGATGAATCACACAGCGCGCGCCGATGATCACGCCTTGCAGTACTGTGACGCGAGCCACAAGCTCCGTCCCGGCGCCGATTTCGCTGCCCTCTCCAACCATGCAATAGGGTCCGATCCGAGCCCCCTCGCCGATACGGGCGCCACGCTCGACCAAGGCATGAGGTCCGATCCACGCTCCCGCACCCACCTGCGCCCCGGCCTCCACGACCGCCGTGGGATGGATGCCGCTGCGAACGGGACGAGGGTGCAAAAGTTTCGCGACACGGGCAAAGGCAAGCTGCGGGTGTTCGACGATCAGCCGATGAGCACCGCCCGTCGAGCTTTCCTCGACCATGGCCGGAGACACGATGAGCGCGCCAATCCTTGAATGAGGCAGGCGGGCCAGATAGGCCTCATCCTGCACAAAGCCGATCGCATGCGCATCGCCGCGCTCAATGGCATCGACACGCAGGATTTCGTGTTCGGCCTCGCCAATCAGCCGGGCCCCAAGGAATTCGGCCAGCGCACCGAGCTTCACGCGGGGTTCCGCTTACTTGGCGGTTTGCAGACGGTCGAGGACCTTGTTGGTAATGTCCACGCTCGGACCCGCGTAAACCACGCCATCGCTGAGAATGAGGTCGTACTCCTCCGCCTTGGCCATTTCGTTGATGACCTGGAATACGGTGCGCTGGAGCTTGGCCAGCTCTTCATTCTTGCGCAGATTGAGATCGTCGCGGAACTCGGCCTGCTGGCGCTGAAGCTCGCGCATGCGGCGGTTGAGTTCACGCTCCTGGCGGGAACGCTCGGCCTCGGTCATGGCAGAGCCTTCACGGCTCAACTTTTGCTCCAGTCCCTGAGCGGACTTCTGATTCTCGACCAGGTCACGCTCGCGCGCGGAGAACTCCTTCTCAAGCTGCTTGCGCGCGGCCTCGGCCTGCGGAGCCTTGTCCAGCAGCATGGCGGAGTTGACGAAACCGACCTTGAGTTCCTTGGCCCAGGCGGCGCCCGAGAGGGACAGGGCGAGGGCTGCGGCGATGAGGGCGGACTGTTTGAACACGATGTGAACTCCGACGTTGTGTTTGGATGATGAAATCAGAAACTGCTGCCAACTGAAAACTGGAACGCTTGGGTGCGATCGCCAGGCTTGTCATTGAGCGGCTGGGCAAGGCTCAGGCTGAGCGGTCCGATGGGAGACAGCCAGATCAGCGCAACCCCCGTGGACATGCGCAGTTGACCTGCCTCGAAGGCATCGTAGGAGGTGTAAACGTTGCCTACGTCGTAGAACACGCTCATGCGCACGTTCTTGGCGCTGTCCTCGCCCAGAAAGGGAAGCGGGAAGATCAGTTCCGCGCCGCCGACAAGCTTGAAGGCTCCGCCGAACGGATCGCCATTGCTGTCGAGCGTGCCACTACTCGAACTCAGGCTGTAGTCCTCGAAGCCACGTACCGAACGGATGCCGCCCGCGTAATAGTTGCGGAACGGTGGCAGCTTGTATTCGTTGCCATCGGCATCCTTGTAAGCCTTGCCATAGGTTTCCCCGTAGCCAAGCAACGCGCCGAGCTTGACTACGTAATTGGTGCTCAGGCTCAGGTAATGATCGTGACTCAGATTCAGCTTGTAGTATTCGAGCGAGCTGCCGGGTACAGCGATCTCCATGCTCGCGAGACTGTAACCGCCACGATTGGGGAACACGACCCGGTCGCGGGTGTCGCGATACCAACTCGGCGTCAAGGTGAAGAAGGTGAAATCGCTCGGATTGACCCAGTTGGGGGATTCATCGGTCGTCTTCAGGCGAGTCTGCTCAGCGCCCATGGTCAAACGAACGCCGGTATGCTCCGACAGAGGAATGCCGAATTTCACGTCGCCGCCGACCGCATCCAGCAGGTAGCGGCTCAGGCTCAGCTCGGTCGCCTTGGTCTCGCGATAGTAAACGCTGAAGCCACGACTGACGCCGTCCACCGTCCAGTAAGGATTCAGGTAGGACAGGCTGTACAGACTGCGATAGCCGCTGCGCTCGACGTTGAAATTGACGTTGTTGCCGGTCCCCAGGAAGTTGGCCTGTGAGACACCGACATTAAACAGCACGCCTTCGGACTGGGAGTAACCCACGCCGACGCTGAAGCTGCCCGACAAGCGCTCGCTCAGGCCCACGTTCAAATCGACCTGATCGGCGGCGCCCGGCACGGGCTTGGTTTCGACGGATGCGGATTCGACAAAGCTCAGGCGCTGCAAGCGCTCCCTGGAACGCTCCACTTTCTCGCCGGAAAACCACGCGCCTTCCATCTGGCGCATTTCGCGGCGGAAGACCTCCTCGTCGGTGTTGTAGTTGCCCGCGATATTGATGCGGCGCACATACACACGCTTGCCCGGATCCACATAGAGCGTGATCTTGACGGATTTAGCGGCTTCGTCGATTTCCGGCGCCGGGTTCACGTTGGCGAAGGCATAACCATCGTTGCCCAGCCTTTTGACAAGCGCCGTGGTGGATTCAGTCAGCGCCTTGCGGGAAAAGCGCTCGCCAGTCTTGATCGTGACCAGCTTGCGCAGTTCCTCTTCCGGCAGGATGAGAGCGCCGGCAAACGCGACCTCGGCCACGTTGTACTGCGGACCTTCACTTACCGCAAGCGTGATGTCGATATCCTTCTTGTCGGGCGAGATATTGACCTGAGTGGAATCGACACTGAACTTGATATAGCCGCGGTCAAGATAGAACGAGCGCAGCTTTTCGATATCGGCGGCCAATTTCTGACGGGAATACTGGTCGCTATCCGACATGAACTGGTACCAGCTCGTCGGCCCCAGATCGAACTGGGCGAGAAGCTCCTTCTCGCTGAAAACCTTGTTGCCGACGATATTGATGCTGCGGATGCTGGACGGAGCGCCCTCCAGAATATCGATTTCGAGCGCGATGCGGTTGCCGTCCAGCTCTGTCTTTTTGGTGTTCACCTGAACACCATACAGCCCCATGCTGAAATAGAGTCGCTGGAGTTCGGCGTCCATCTGGTCCAGCGCCTGGCGATTGAGAACGCGCCCCTTCGCCAGGCCGGCCGACTTGAGCGCCTTTTCCAGATCGGCGGTCTCGACCTTGTCGTTCCCGGTGATCTTCAATTCACCGATGGTGGGCAGCTCCTCAACCTGTACGACCAGCACGTCGCCGCGCCGCGCGACATCCACGCGACGGAAAAAGCCGGTCTTGTAGAGCTCCTGGATGACGCGCGTGCTATCCGCATCCGAAAACGCATCGCCGACACGATAGGGCAGGTAGGTGAAAACCGTGCCGGACGCGATGTTCTGCAAGCCCTGCACCTCAATATCGCGCAGAGTGATGCTGTCACCCGCTTCGGCGGACAGGGCGAGCCCGAGGGCGAGTGGCAGGACGGCACGTACGAACATCTTCATGAAGGGGCGTTTCCAGTGTGAATCTTGACCAGGCTGAATCTGGGCTTGCGGCTACATGTCCGGCCTGTCAACCGAACAGCCGGGAGAGATCGTTGAACATGGCAAGCATCATCAGGGCGAGCAACAGGCTCATACCGACCCGCTGACCGACGGCCTGCACCTGCTCCGGCAAGGGACGTCCGCGCAAAGCCTCAATAAGATAAAACAACAAATGACCGCCATCCAGTACCGGCACGGGCAGAAGGTTGAGAATGGCCAGACTGAGGCTGACCAGCGCGAGAAAACCCAGAAAGGAGGAGACGCCGACGACCAGACTGCGCCCTGCGACATCGGCGATCCCCAACGGCCCGCTGATGGTTTCCAGACTAGCCTCGCCGGTCAGCATCATGCCCATCACGCGCAGGCTGAGCACACTCATCGCGACAGTCTTGTCCAGACCGGCCAGCAAGGCATCCAGCGGCCCCATGCGCTCCATCACAAGCAAGCGCTCGCGCAACGCCGGATCGATATCCAGACCGAATGCCGCGCCGACATAACCCGTCACGGCCCCACCCTGTGAACGCGTGGCGGGAATCAAAACCAGGGAAACGGGCTGGCCCGCGCGGTTCAGATCGAAGCGAATCCTCTCGCCGGGATGATTGCGAATGGTTTCGACCAGTACACGCGCATCCTCAAGGGCCTCGCCATTGACAGCCAGGACGACATCACCCACCCGCAGACCGGACGACTCTGCCGCCCCGTCCGCCTCGACACGGCGCACGACGATGGGCGCAACAGGTTCCCAGGGGCGAAGCCCCAGGCGCAACAGCGGATCCTCGGCGGAGGCAAAAAGGCCGTAGGGCGCGCCGGGCAGTTCGACAACGCGCGATGGCCCTCCCGCCGCAGGCTGAAGCTCCAGACGGACAGGATCATCCTTGGCCGCCGCCTCGAACACGGCAAGGCGCATGGCGTCAAAACTACCCACCGGTCGTTGATTGACCGCCAGGACGCGATCCTCCGCGAGCACGCCGGCCAGCGCGGCTGGGGTTTGCGCCTCCGGATCGCCAAGCAGGGGCGCGAATCCCTGCACGCCAACCATGTACATCGCCATGTACGCCAACACAGCGAAAACCAGATTGGCGGCAGGACCGGCGGCGACAATGGCAGCACGGCGGGCGACACTCTGACGATCGAACGCCCGATGAGCCTCGACGGGATCAAGCGGTCCTTCACGACCGTCAAGCATCTTGACGTAACCGCCCAAGGGCAAGGCCGCGATCACGTACTCCGTCTCAGCCCCGCGCCAGGTCCGCAATGGACGACCAAAACCGATCGAGAAGCGCAGCACCTTGACGCCCAACCTTCGCGCCACCCAGAAATGTCCCCATTCGTGCACCGCGACCAATAAGCCGATCGCCAGCACGAAACCAAGAATGCTGGACAGGACATGCATCAGATTACCTCGCCGTAGCGTTCAAGCCAGTCACGGGCGAACGCGCGAGCGTCGGCATCCGCCTCAAAGACCCGTGTCAGATCGGACGCATCGCGCACAGGAATGTTCCCGAGCACATCCTCGATCAGGCGAGGAATCTGGATGAAGCGCATGCGACGCGCCAGAAATCCCTCCACGGCAATTTCGTTCGCCGCATTCAGCGCCGCGGGCGCAACGCCGCCTTGCCTCAGAGCCTCGAAAGCCAGACGCAGACAGGGGAAACGTTCAGTGTCGGGCGGCTCGAAGGCGAGCGAAGCGATGGTTGCAAGATCCAAGGGAGGGACACCGGACTCCACGCGCTCGGGCCAGGCCAGCGCATGGGCGATCGGCGTGCGCATGTCTGGCTGCCCCATCTGCGCCAGCACCGAGCCATCGCTGTAGGAAACCAGCGAATGCACAATGCTCTGCGGATGCACCAACACCCGGATGCGCGAGGGCGGAACATCGAAAAGCCAATGCGCCTCGATCACCTCCAGGCCCTTGTTCATCAAGCTGGCGGAATCGACCGAAATCTTGCGCCCCATAGACCAATTGGGATGCGCGCAGGCCTCATCCGGCGTGACGCGGGCGAGACGATCCAGGGAAAAGGCCCTGAAAGGACCGCCCGACGCCGTCAAAATCAACTCACGCACGCCAAGCTCAGGCGCATGCGCCGCATCCGGACGCGGCAGACACTGAAAGAGTGCGTTATGTTCAGAATCCAGCGGCAGCAAGGTCGCGCCATGGCGCTGGACTTCGTCCATGAAGAGCGCGCCGGACATCACCAGCGCCTCCTTGTTGGCCAACAGGACGCGCTTGCCACGGCGCACCGCCGCCAGCGCGGGACGCAGGCCTGCCGCGCCGACGATGGCTGCCACCACGACCGGGCTCTCGGGCGCGCCCGCGATGGCCTCCATCCCCTCGGCTCCACTCAACACTTCGATTTCACCATCCAGCGCCCGCAGGGCCGCGCTCAAGCGCTCGGCGGCCACCGCATCGGCCATGGCCACCTGACGCGGATGGAATTCACGGCAAGCCTGGAGCATGCCATCCACATCGCGGTCGGCCCCCAGTGACTCGACCCTCCAGCGCTGCGGATGACGGCGCAACACATCCAGGGTGCTGCGACCAATCGACCCCGTCGCGCCTAAAACGCATACTCCCTGCACGGCCTACCCCTTGAACAGACCAAGAAGCATGAGACCGAAGGCCATCACCGGGGCTGCGGCGAGCAGACTATCGACCCGATCAAACAGACCGCCATGACCGGGCAACAGGGTGCCACTATCCTTCACTCCCGCCTCGCGCTTGAGCTGGCTTTCATGCAAATCGCCCATCACCGAAATCAAGGTGGTAACAAGCAGCAATCCAAGCCATGGGAACAAGGGCATTAGCGCATACGGCGGAAACTGATGAGCCGCCCACCCCGCCAGCGCGACCGCAACCAGGGCGCCCAACACACCCTCCACGGTCTTGCCTGGACTGATGCTCGGCGCAAGCTTGCGCCGACCAAAGGCGCGCCCGGCGAAATAGGCTGCGCTGTCGGCCACCCACACCAGCATGAAGGGTGCGAGCGCCCACCAAGCGCCCTGCGGCACCGTGTGCAGCGCGTCCAGCGCGAACCAGGCGGGCCAGAGGACCAGCGGCGCGAGCGAAAGCTTGAACAGCGGAGCATGCACCCACTCGGGGGCGCGCTCGGCAAACAGCAGGCGCAGACTGAGCACACCCCACAACAAGGCTCCACCGCCCAGAACCCAGCCTCGAGTTCCATCGGCCATCAACAGGGCGGCGCCCACTGCGGTCACGACGGCGGCGAACAGCAGGCGCGCCACGCCGCGCAAACCGGCCAGACCCGCCCATTCGCGCGCGGTGAGCAAGACAAGCAGCCCGATCAGGACCGCGAACCCGGTGCGCGGCAACAGGAACAGGGCAGGCAAGAACAGACCCGCGAGCACCAGCGCGGTCAAAATCCTCTGTTTAAGCACGCACTGGCTCCTGAAGTTGCCCGGATGTCTGACCGAAGCGGCGCTCACGCCCGGCGAACCAGTCAAATGCCTGATCGATCTCGTCCGCGCCGAAATCCGGCCACAGGACGGGGGTGAAGTAAAGCTCGGTGTAGGCCATCTGCCAGAGCATGAAATTACTGATGCGCTGCTCGCCGCCGGTACGGATGAGGAGGTCCGGCTCGGGCAGATCGGCAAGCTGCATATTGGCGGCAAGATCGGCCTCGCCCAGCGCGTCCGGTCCTAGCCCCTGGGCCAACGCGTCAGTCAGCAAGGCGCGCGCGGCCTGGAGGATATCCCAGCGTCCACCATAATTGACCGCCACAGCTAGGGTCATGCCGCCGTTGCCATCGGTGATGGCCTCGGCTTCGGCCATGCGCGCGCGCAGACTTTCGTCAAAGCGATCCCGATCACCGATGAAACGCAAACGCACGTCCGCCTCATTCAGGCGCCGCACCTCGCGCCGGAGGGACTGCATGAAAAGATGCATGAGGGCGCTGACTTCAGCCGAAGGACGACGCCAGTTTTCACTGGAGAAGGCGAAGACGGTCAACACCTTGACGCCACGCCGGGCGCAGGCGCGCACCACGTTGCGCAACGCAGTTGCGCCGCGACGATGACCAAACACGCGGGGATAACCGCGCTGCTCGGCCCAGCGCCCGTTGCCATCCATGATGATGGCGACATGGGCCGGGGGGGGGGACTGGGATGGCGCGGCGTGAGGCATGCCGAGAACGGGAGGCCGATCAGACCTCCATCAGTTCCTTTTCCTTGGCCGCCAGCAAGGCATCGACATCGGCGACATACTTGTCGGTCAGCTTCTGCACCACATCCTGCGCGCGGCGCTCATCGTCCTCGCTGATCTCCTTGTCCTTGAGCAGGTTTTTCAGCGTGCCATTGGCATCGCGACGGATGTTGCGGATGGCGACCTTGGCGTTCTCGCCCTCGTGACGCACGACCTTGACCAGATCGCGGCGACGGTCTTCGGTCAGTGCGGGCATCGGCACGCGGATGACCATGCCCGCGCTCATCGGGTTGAGGCCCAGATCGGACGTCATGATGGCCTTTTCGATCTTGCCGACCATGTCCTTTTCCCACGGCGAGACGGTCAGGTTACGCGCATCCTCGGCCACGATCTTGGCGACCTGGGATAGCGGCACATCCTGACCGTAATACTCAACCTTCACATGGTCGAGGATGGACGGATGCGCGCGGCCAGTACGCAGCTTGCCAAGCTCGGTCTTCAGCGCATCGATGCTCTTGCTCATGCGCTGGTCGGCGTCTTTGCGAATGTCTTCGATCATGCTCGAATCTCCGGTGCTTGATGATCCCGTGTGACCAGGGTTCCCACCCGCTCGCCCGCGACCAGGCGCGGCAGAAGGCCGGGGATATTGATGTCCGCCACGATCAGCGGAAGGTTATTGTCGCGACACATCACCAGCGCGGTCGCATCCATCACGCCCAACTGGCGGTTGATCGCCTCATCGTAGTTCAAATGGTCATAACGACGCGCATTGGGGTTCTTGCGCGGATCGCTATCGTAGACGCCATCGACCTTGGTCGCCTTGACCAGCAGGTCGGCGCCGACCTCGACCGCGCGCAGGCTGCCTGCGGTATCGGTCGTGAAGAAGGGATTGCCGGTACCACCCGCGAAGATCACGATGCGCCCCTTCTCCAGATGGCGCACGGCGCGGCGACGAATGTAGTCCTCGCAAACCTGATGGATGGAGAGGCCGGACATGACGCGACACTGGCCGCCCAGACGCTCGATGGCATCCTGCATCGCCAGCGCGTTCATCACGGTCGCCAGCATGCCCATGTGGTCGCCCGTGACACGATCCATGCCCCCCTCGGCCAGGCCCGCGCCCCGAAAAATATTGCCGCCGCCAATCACCAGCGCGACCTCGACCCCGAGCGCGCGCAAGGCGATGACATCTTCAGCCAGGCGCTTGATGACGGCTGGATCGATGCCGAAATCGAACTCCCCCATCAGCGCCTCGCCACTCAGCTTGAGAAGAACACGACGGTAATGGAGGGGTTTTGCCAGCATCATGCGCACCTGTCTGATGTAAGAAAATAGCGCGGACCGGATACGGATCGAACACCGACCCAGCCCACCATGCGGACCGTCTTCGGCCCGAGTTGCAAGAAAGGCCCGAGCATGCCGGACCTTTCATCATTCCCAAGCCCCCGCGATGCGGCGAGGGCATGCGGCCATCAGCCGCCCTTGACCTGAGCCATCACCTCGGCGGCGAAGTCAGTCTGCTGCTTCTCGATACCCTCGCCGACTTCGACGCGGATGAAGCTCTTGACCTCGGCCCCGGCCTTTTTCAGGAGCGCGCCGACAGTCTGGTCAGGATCCTTGACGAAGGGCTGACCGGTCAGGGCGACCTCGGCCAGATACTTCTTGATACGACCTTCGACCATCTTGGCGACGATATCCGCCGGCTTGCCGCTCTGGGAAGCCTGCTCGGAGAAGATCTCACGCTCTTTCTCGACCAGCTCGGCCGGAACATCGCTCTCGGACACGCATACCGGGCGGCTGGCGGCGATATGCATGGCAATATCCTTGGCCAGCTCGGCGTTGCCGCCGACCAAATCCACCAGCACGCCGATGCGCTCGCCGTGACGGTAGGCGCCGACCACGCCAGTGGTCTCAACGCGGAAAATGCGACGAACCTGGATGTTCTCACCAATCTTGGCCACCAGCGCGGAACGCACGGTGTTGACATCTTCACCGCTGGACGTCTTGCTGGCCAGCAGAGCTTCGACATCGACCGGCTTGCCGGTCAGAGCCAGTTGGGAAACTTCCTTGGCGAAGCCGTTGAAATCATCGCTTTTGGCGACGAAATCAGTCTCGGAGTTGATCTCGACCATCACGGCGCTCTTGCCGTCATCGGCCACGGCCATCGCGATCACACCCTCGGCGGCAGTACGACCGGCCTTCTTGTCAGCCTTGGCCATACCCTGCTTGCGCATCCACTCGATGGCCGCCTCGATATCGCCACCCACTTCGGTCAGCGCCTTCTTGCACTCCATCATGCCCGCGCTGGTGCGCTCGCGCAGTTCCTTGACCAGGGCCGCAGAAATGTTGCTCATGAAAAGCTCCTCGATTCGTATAAAAGCAACGGGTCACTAGGACCCGTTGCAGGAAAAGGACTCGCCGTTCGGGCGTCGCCTCAGGCAGCGCTCTCGCTGACCTCGACAAAATCATCGCCGGCGACGGTTACAGTTGCTTTGGCTTCGAGCACGGAATCCGCGACGGCGGTGACATAGAGCTGGATGGCGCGGATCGCGTCGTCGTTGCCCGGAATCACGTAATCCACACCTGCCGGGGAGCTGTTGGTATCCACCACGGCCACCACAGGGATACCCAGCTTGTTGGCTTCGGAAATGGCGATCTGCTCATGATCGACATCGATCACGAACAGGGCGTCCGGCAGACGCTCCATATCCTGGATACCGCCCAGGCTACGCTCCAGCTTTTCCATCTCGCGGGCAAGATCCAGCGCTTCACGCTTGGTCACGCGCTCGAAGCTGCCATCCTGAGCCATGGTCTGAAGAGTCTTGAGGCGGCGCACAGACTGCTTGACGGTGCGGAAGTTGGTCATCATGCCGCCCAGCCAGCGGTAGTTGACGAACGGCATGCCGGCACGGGCGGCCTGCTCGCCAACGGTCTCACGGGCGGAACGCTTGGTGCCCACGAACAGGATGCTGCCGCCGTTGGAGGCGACCTTGCCGAGGAAGTTCAACGCATCGTTGAACATCGGCACGGTCTTTTCCAGGTTGATGATATGAATCTTGTTACGGTCGCCGAAAATGTACGGCGCCATCTGCGGGTTCCAGTAACGGGTCTGGTGACCGAAGTGGACACCCGCTTCCAGCATTTGACGCATGCTGACTTGAGCCATGATTGATACCTCTTGGGGTTTGGCCTCCGCGCACCCCGCCGGCGACCTTCAGCCCGGAACAGACATCGGACGGAAGGCACCCCGCCGGACGGATGGCGATGCGCGTGTGGATTTCAGGACGAATTCACCGCAGGCCTTCCTGCGGCGGCGCATATTTAAGCACAGCTCACGACCTTGCACCACAGCCGCGCATTCCAGAGGGCGTCATGACTCACGTCCCCGCCCGTACGCGCCTCGCGCAGCGCCTTCATGGGATCGACATGCTAAACTCGCCGCACATTCCATACCAATGACCGCACACGAGCCCCGATTGCGATGACGACCGTACCCGCCGCCCTGACCGCCCTATCCCCCGCCGATGGACGCTACGCCGACAAGGCCGATGAATTGCGCCCCATCTTCAGCGAATTCGGGCTGATCCGGCACCGTGTGCTGGTCGAGGTGCGCTGGCTACAAGCTCTGGCCGCGCACCCCGGCATCCCCGAGGCGCCCGCCCTGTCCGCGCATGCGAACAAGGTGCTGAACGATCTGGTCGAGCATTTCACGCCGGAAGACGCCATGCGCGTCAAGAACATCGAAAAGACCACTAATCACGATGTCAAGGCAGTCGAATATTTCCTCAAGGAAAAAGTCCGGAACAATGCGGAACTTGCCGTCATCTCGGAATTTTTCCACTTCGCCTGCACCTCGGAAGACATCAATAACCTGTCTTACGCTCTGATGCTGCGCGAGGGCCGCGGTCAGGTACTGCTGCCGCGCATCGACAACATTCTCTCCTGCCTGCGCGCGATGGCGCACGAACTGGCCGACGCCCCCCTGCTCTCCCGCACCCATGGTCAACCCGCCTCGCCCAGCACCATGGGCAAGGAGATCGCCAACGTCGCCTACCGGATCAAGCGCCAGCGCGAACAGCTCGCCCAAGTCGAAATCCTTGGCAAGATCAACGGCGCGGTCGGCAACTACAACGCCCATCTCGCGGCCTACCCTGAAGTTGACTGGCCGCGTTTCGCGCAGGACTTTGTCGAAAGCCTCGGGTTGGACTGGAACCCCTACACCATCCAGATCGAACCGCATGACTACATCGCCGAATACTGCGACGCGCTGGCGCGCCTGAATACGATCCTGATCGACTTCGCGCGCGACGCCTGGGGCTACATCGCGCTTGGCCACTTCAAACAACGCACGGTCGCAGGCGAAGTCGGGTCATCGACCATGCCGCACAAGGTCAACCCCATTGACTTCGAAAATGCGGAAGGCAATCTCGGCATTGCCAATGCCCTGCTCACCCACTTCGCGCAAAAACTGCCGATCTCGCGCTGGCAGCGTGATCTGACCGATTCCACCGTGCTTCGCGCCCTCGGTCTCGCGGTCGCGCACAGCACCATCGCCTACCAGTCCCTCACGCGCGGGCTTGGCAAGCTGGAGGCCAATCGCGAGGGCATGCTGGCCGAGCTGGACGCCAACTGGGAGGTCCTCGGCGAGGCTGTCCAGACCGTCATGCGCCGTCACGGCATCGATCAACCCTATGAAAAGCTTAAGGAACTGACGCGCGGAAGGCGCGTGGATGTCGTATCGATGCGTGATTTCATCGAACGCCTGGATATCCCGCGCGAGGCCAAGGAGCGGCTGCTGGCGATGACCCCAGCGAGCTACATCGGCAACGCCGAGCATCAGGCCCGCGCCATCTGAGGCCGACGCATGAGCTGGGCGGAACGGCTAGCCTCGAAACCTGTCCCGGCCCTGCATGAGCCCCATGCGCGCCTGTCGCGTCTTGTCGGGCGCGACGACACCACTCATTGGCAAATTGAAGACATTCTGCGCCGCGACCCCGCCCTGGCCATGGCCATTCTCGGCGAGGTCAACCGCCAGGCGCGCCGCTTCGGGCGCGAAGAAGTCACAACTTTCGACGGCGCCATCGGCCTGCTCGGTCGGGAGCGCCTCAGGGATCTCGTACGGGGTCTGCCCGAATTCTCGATTCCGCTGCTCGACGACCTTCAGAAAATCGGCCTGCGCACCGCTTTCGGACGTGCCCTGGAGGCCGCCCAGCAAGCCGAGGACTGGGCGCTGATCCGCCGTGAACCGGTAGCCGAACAGCACTACCACGCCGCCCTGCTCGCCCTGATGCCCGAAATCGCCCTGTGGCACCAGGCCCCCGAACTTGCCGTACAGGCCTACCGCCTCGCACAAGGCCAGGGCATTGCTCTGGCCGAGGCCCTCGGCGAGGTCCTCAAGGAAGACTGGACGCGCCTGTGCGCGGCGCTGATCCAACCCTGGGGCTTGCCGGAGTTCCTGCGCGATGCATGGGCCCCGAAGACAGGTTCATCGTCCAGGCAGGCCGAAGGCATCCGGCTCGCCACCCACCTGCTCGAACACGTCACACACGGCTGGCATAGCCCGCGCGCCTTGGCGCTGAGGCCTGCCATCGCGGAACATCTCGGTCTGGACGAGGGAGCCGCCTGGACCCGCTGCGAACGCAATGCCGTACGGGCGGCCACAGGACTGACCGCCCTCGGCCTGCGTCCCAGCGCCCACACCCTGACCGCCTCCGGCGGCGAATACTGGCCGCTGGAAGAGCCTCTCAACATCGATGCCGCTCCTGCCGCTCCTGCCGCTCCTGCCGCTCCTGCCGCTCCTGCCGCTCCTGCCGCTCCTGCCGCTCCTGCCATCGGCCCGGTCGAATCGCTGCGCGCCGCCCTGCGCGAAATCAACGGCAGCAACGCCCTGATGCAACAGCTGTTGAAACATCTGCGCCGTGACCTCAGCCTGAACAGGCTGGCGCTGATGATGCTGAACGCCGACAAGACCAGGCTCGATACCCGCTTTTCCGCCGGATTGGGTGACAACGAGCGCTTGCGCGACCTTAGCCTTGCGCTCGACGGTCAAGACCTGTTCAGCGCGTTGCTCAAGAAGCACCAACCGCTCTGGCTGAATGCCGGGAATCGCCCGACCTTCCTGGCCAGACTTCCGGAAGAGGCGCGCCAGCCGCTGGAAAACCTGGACACTTTCATCGCGCCGATGCAGGTCGGCGGCCAATCCATCGGTCTACTGCTGGCCCAGCGCGGGGATGAGACCCAGGCCCCGACGGCGGAGGATTTCCGCCTTTTCACCGCGCTGCTGGCGGAAGGCCACACCGCGCTCAACCCCGCGCGCTGAAAACTTGCGGAATCCCCCTAACCTACCGCGGCTGCCTCCGGGCATGGCCAGAGCCCCCTCGCTACGGCAGTGGGGAAACGCAAGCTCCGAGGCGCGCCTCACCCAGCCCGGCGCGCTGCCTCTCCAATGCCCAGTGCGCGTGCTCCGCGACCAGAGGCGGAAGCGTCGGCAGATCATTGCTTAACACTGCCACAATTCGCGTATCCGCCGGGGCGTTGCCCAAGGCCACGGCGAGGTTCCTGCGCCAGCGTTCATGACCTATGCGTCGTATGGCCGAGCCTTCCATGCGCCGCAGGAACTCGGGTGCGTCCCAAGCCCAGAGCGCCAGCAAATCGGGCGCCTGCAAGCCGTTGCGCGGGCTGAAATCGTCCTCCCCCGTGGGCCGGGCGAAACGATTCCAGGGGCAGACGAGCTGACAATCGTCGCATCCGTAGATACGGTTTCCGATCAGGGGACGAAGCTCCACCGGAATCGATCCCGGGTGTTCGATGGTGAGGTAGGAGACGCAACGCCGAGCATCCACCACCCCTTCGGCCACGATGGCGGCGGTCGGGCAGATATCCATGCAGGCGGTGCAGCGTCCGCAATGACCATGGTCCAGCGGCGGATCGGCGGGAAGATCAAGGTCGGTGAACAATTCACCAAGAAAGAACCATGACCCCGCGCCACGACTCAAGACCAGTGAATGCTTGCCTTTCCAGCCCAACCCCGCCTGTTCGGCCAGACCGGTCTCGTACACCGGCGCGCTGTCCACGAACACGCGATGCCCGAAGGGGCCGACAGCCTGCCGGATGTGCTCGGCCAAGCTCTGCAAACGCCCGCGCAAGACCTTGTGATAGTCGCGTCCAAGCGCGTAACGACTGACATAGCCTAACGTGCCGTCACGCAGCACGCGGGGGGCCTCCGCCAATCCCTCGGGCATGTAGTCCATGCGCACGCTGATGACCGTGCATGTCCCCGGATGCAGCTCCGCCGGACGCAAGCGCTTGAGCCCATGGCGCTCCATGTAGTCCATCTCGCCATGCATGCCCGCATCCAGCCAACGCAGGAACCCGGCCTCATGACGGGAGAGATCGACAGAGGCGATACCCACGCCCTGAAAACCAAGTGCGCGTCCCCAACGCCGGATATCTTCCACCAGGGCGGCGCGGTCGAAGGTCGGACACCTCGAAAAACCTACTGAACGCGTAGCTGGCGTTAGCCCGCGGACGGATTGCGGCGTCGCGTCCTCGCTCACCCCTCGCCTATCCACATGATATGTCTCGGGGATTCGCTGCGGGGCTCCTTGCACTCCATCCGCTCGTGACGGTTTTTCGAGGCGCCCGGTCATGGGAGGATCAGAGGCGCTCAGCCGCGAGCATGCCCAAGCGGGCAAAAACCAGGCACAGCGCCACACTGCCGACGATGTACAGACCCGCCTTGAGCCACTCGTCTTTCTGGATCAGATAGATCGCATCCACACTAAAGGCGGAAAACGTAGTGAAGGCCCCAAGGAACCCAGTCAGGACAACGGTGCGCCATTCCACCGGCCAATGCAGGCGCTCCAGCAGGAAAACCGCGAGAAACCCCATCAGAGCGGAACCCGCCACATTGACGCTCAAGGTTCCCCAGGGGAAAGCGCGACCGAAATGCTGGGCAAAGAAAACGGTCAGGGCGTAACGGGACATCGCCCCCAGCGCCCCGGCCAACCCGAGCGCCAGCCAGAAGCGCATCAGGGGCGCACCTCTTCAATGCGATAGGCCGCATGACACTGGATGCAGTTCTTCATGAGGGCGGAAATCTGTTCGATGGTGACGCGCACATCACCAAACTCGCGTGCATCGACCGCGATCTGGTCAAACCCCTTGTGCGTAGCGCTGCCGAGCTCACGGAAACCCTGAGGAAAAGCCAATCCCAAGCCACGAGGCGCCCCGCTGGTCACTTCGTGGCCAGACTGGCGAGCCATGTTCGCAACGTATTCGAAGTCGCGCTTCGCCAAGCCTTCGTTCATGCCTTGCAGGGTCACAAGGAAACCCCGCATCTCGTTACGCACGAAGGTGGCCTGCTCCGGGGTCAACCTGACAGCCTCGCGCGCGTAGGGGCCGCCTGCCAGGGCGACAGGAACGGCCAGACCGCCGATGACGACAGCATTCAGGACAACTTGGAACAGGGGAAGGTAACGCATCATGACTCCCGGGTTTTGATTTTCTCGCGGGCCGAGGCATTCAGCTCACGCAAATGCCCCAGCTTTTCCTTCAGTTTCAGCTCAAAGCCGCGTTCAACCGGCTGATACCACTGGCGCCCGACCAGATCGTCCGGCAGGTAGACCTCGCCCGCAGCGAAGGCGTCCGGCTCATCGTGAGCGTAGCGGTAGCCCTTGCCATAATCGAGCTCTTGCATGAGCTTGGTGGGGGCATTGCGCAGATGCATCGGCGTCTCCAGACTGCCGCTCTCGCGCACGGTTTTCATCATCTGCTTGAAGGCCATGTAGGCGGCATTGCTCTTGGGCGCAAGCGCAAGGTAGAGCGTGACCTGGGCCAGCGCCAGCTCACCCTCCGGCGTACCCAGCCGCTGGTAGGCCTCCCAGGCTTCCAGTGTCAGGCCGAGCGCGCGAGGGTCGGCGTTGCCGATATCCTCGGAGGCCACCCGTGTCAGACGGCGGGCGATGTATTCCGGATCCGCCCCGCCATCGAGCATGCGGACCAGCCAGTAAAGCGCCGCGTCAGGGTCGGAGCCGCGCAATGATTTGTGCAGGGCGGAAATCTGGTCATAGAAATAATCGCCGCCCTGATCAAAGCGGCGCGGGGCCTGCTCCGCCACCTGGGCCAGCACGGTGTCGTCGATGACATGGTGTTCGGCCAGGTCGGCGGCCATTTCCAGCATGTTGAGCGCCCTCCGCGCATCGCCATCGGCGGCCTGTGCCAGGCGCAACAGAGCCGCGTCATCGGCCCCGATGCCACGCTCGCCCAAGCCGCGCCCGACATCCTCCAGGGCACGGCGCAGCATATCGCGCAGGGCCTCGGCATCGAGCGGCTTGAGAACATAGGTGCGCAGCCTGGAAAGCAGAGCGTTGTTGAGGGCGAAGGAGGGGTTCTCGGTGGTGGCTCCGACCAGGGCCAGCACGCCGGATTCGACATGCGGCAGGAAGGCATCCTGCTGGGCCTTGTTGAAACGATGCACTTCGTCCACGAACAGCAGGGTCGGACGCCCGGCCTCGGCGGCATGGATACGGGCCTGCTCAACCGCCTCGCGCACCTCCTTGACCCCCGCCAGTACGGCGGAAATGGTGAGGAAGCGCGCGCCAAAGGCGTCCGCCATCAAGCGCGCGAGGGTGGTCTTGCCGACACCGGGCGGCCCCCAGAACAACATTGAGTGCAGATGACCGGCATCCAGCGCGCGACGCAGCGGCCGCCCGGCTTCCAGCAAATGGCGCTGCCCGACGACCTCGTCAAGCGCGCGCGGACGCATCCGATCGGCCAGCGGCCGCCAAGGCGGCGTGTCGGGCGTGAACAGATCGCTCATCGCGAATGCACGCGACTCATTTCAGCGCCCGCACCACATCCACCCCGGCAGGCGGAGTGAACAGGAATTGCGTATCGGAAAGCCTTGGATTGAGCGTCATTGCGGCAAATTCGATCAAGGTTATCTGGCCGAAAGCATCAGTCAGTTGCATGCGGCTGAGCATGCGATTCTGAAAGGCGAACTTGACCTCACGAAAATCCGCACCTTCCTGACGCGGCTTGAGCTCGACCCAGTCCATACCCTTGTCCGGCCCAAGTTCGGTCAGCAGAAAATCCTGATCCAGCGGCTTGTTTTCCATCAGCAACATGATCGGCGCCTGGCCAAGCGCCTGGCGAAGCGGCTTCTGAGTGGCCTGTTCAAGGTCCTGATCGTAGATCCAGAGCGACTCTCCGTCCGCCACCAGCTCCTGATGATAGGGTTGGGCGTAAACCCAGCGGAAACGTCCGGGCCGGGAAAGCTCAAGCGTGCCGCTGGCGCGCTGGGTTTCACGCCGGTCGGCGCCGTACTGAATCTGGGTGAACTGCCCCTGGAGGGTCTTCATGTTCTTGAGGAAGGCATCCAGGCTATCCAGGCCGGGACCGGCCCAAGCCAGCGACGGCAGCGCGGCGAGCGCAAAGGACATCCCTGTCAGCATACGACGAATCATGAGTGCATCATCCTGCGTTGAAATGATCGATGGGTTCGAGCGCCCGGCCTGGCGCGAGTTCAGTGAGCAAAGATACGGGCATGCGACAGTGACCACTCCACCTCAGTCGCGCGGAGGCGAAGGGGCCAGCACCTCGCGCTGACCGTTAGCCTGGAGCGGGCCTACCACACCGGAGCGCTCCATTTCTTCCATCAAGCGGGCGGAGCGGTTGTAACCAATCTTCAGACGGCGCTGAACATAGGAAATCGACGCCTTGCGGGATTCAAGCACGATGGCGACCGCCTGATCGTAAAGGGGATCGGCCTCGCCGCCCTCACCCTCCGCGCCCGCCGAGGGTTTCTCGCCCGGCAGGGTGATTGACTGCTCTTCCAGAACGCCCTCGACGTAGCGCGGTGCGCCCATGCTCTTGAGCGATTCGACCACCGCATGCACCTCCTGATCGGAAACGAAGGCGCCATGCACGCGCATAGGCAAACCCGTGCCCGGCGGCAGGTAGAGCATGTCGCCATGACCGAGCAAGGCTTCAGCGCCCATCTGGTCAAGGATGGTGCGGGAATCGATCTTGCTGGAGACCTGGAAGGCGATGCGGGTCGGAATGTTCGCCTTGATGAGACCGGTGATGACATCCACCGACGGTCGCTGGGTGGCGACAATCAGGTGGATGCCCGCCGCGCGGGCCTTCTGGGCGATGCGCGCGATCAACTCCTCCACTTTCTTTCCGACCACCATGATCATGTCGGCGAACTCATCCACGACGATCACGATGTACGGCAGAGTCTCCAGTTCCGGTGCGGGCAGATCGGGATCAAGCGCCTCAGCGATGTTGTAGAGCGGATCGCGTATCGGCTCGCCTGCCTCGCGCGCATCGCGCACCTTCTTGTTGAACCCGGCCAGATTGCGCACGCCCAGCGCGGCCATCAGACGGTAGCGGCGCTCCATCTCGCCCACCGCCCAGCGCAGAGCGTTGGCTGCCTCCTTCATGTCGGTCACCACCGGCGCGAGCAAATGGGGAATGCCTTCGTAGATGGAAAGCTCCAGCATCTTCGGGTCGATGAGGATCAGGCGTACCTCGTCCGCCGTCGCCTTGTACAGCATCGACAACAGCATGGCATTCACGCCCACGGATTTGCCGGAGCCGGTTGTACCCGCCACCAGCAAATGCGGCATGCGGGCGAGATCCGCCACGATCGGCTCACCGGCGATATCCTTTCCAAGCGCCAGGGTGATGGGCGAAGTGGTGTCGCGGTAGGCCTTGGAATTGATGATTTCCGAGAAAGCGATCACCTCGCGCTGGGTGTTCGGCACCTCAAGACCCACGGTGGACTTGCCGGGAATCACCTCCACTACCCGCACGCTTATCATCGCCAACGAGCGCGCAAGATCCTTGGCCAGATTGCTGATCTGGCTGACCTTCACCCCCGCCGCCGGTTCCAGCTCGAAACGGGTGATGACCGGGCCCGGCTGGGCCGCCACCACGCGCGCCTGCACGCCGAACTCCTGAAGCCGCTCCTCAATCAGGCGCGACATGGCATGCAAGGCCTCCGTGGTGTAGCCGCCGATCTTCGGACGAGGCGGATCGAGCAAGGCCACGTCAGGCAGGCCGGTACCGCCCGCAGCCGCCTTGTTGCGCGCGGCGGGCCGGATGCGGCGAGGCTCCTCCTTGCGGACCGGCGCGGCGGGCGGCGGCTCCGGAGGAAGATCATCGAACAGCGTCTCCATGCGCGGCGACTCCTCCCAGGGCTCGGCCTGAAAGACCAAGGGCGCCTGACGCTCCTCGGGCGTCAACGCCACGGGAGCGGCTTGCGGAGCGGCCTCCCGTGCAACTTCCGAAGGCGCGGGGCGGGTCTCCTCGCGGGACGGAGCACGGTCGAACAGACGCGCCGTCAGCGCCAGCACCGCCCCCCCCACCATGTCGAACAGAGCCAGCCACGAAAACCCGCTGAACAAGGTCAGACCAGACAACAGCAAGGCCAGCAGGAAAAGCGTGCCCCCCGCCAAACCAAGCACATGAGCGAACCCCATGCCCAGCGCCTGACCCAGCACACCACCGCCGCCCATGGACACCACGCCCTGCGGCGCGGCCATATGCAGCGCGCACAGCGCGGAGGCGGACAGCACCGCGACCGCGAAGCCGATGGTACGTACCGCCAGCCAGCGCCGCGAAAACAAACCATCCTCGCGCCGCCCGCGATACACCAGCCAGCCTGCCACCAGCAGCCCCAGGGGAAGCAGATAACTTCCGTAGCCGCCAAGGTAAATCAGAAGATCAGCCAGCCAGGCGCCGAACCAGCCTCCAAGATTGATCGGCTCGCGCACGCTGGACGCCTGCGACCACCCCGGATCGCGCACGTCATAAGACACCAGGACCAGCAGGAGAAAGACTGCGGCGGCCAACAGAAGATAGAAAAGAGCCTCACGCAGACTTCGACCGAGATGGACGGTCAGCATGGGCGAGGGGCGGTGGCGAGCGGGGGGGGCTTCCTGCTTCAAGCGGTATGACTTAGGTAGGACTTGATCGGGGAGAAAAGCGGAGACAAAAACAAAACACTGACATTATAGTACAGCGACTTCGCCACCTCCGACCCGCAATGATCCGCCGCATTCCACGCTACTTCACGTTCCTGGTCTTGGCTCTTGCCGTGCTCGACGGCCTCCTTCTCGCGCTCATGCACCGCCAGGGCGAGCGCGCGCTTGAACAGCAACTCGCCGCCCAGGCCGAACGCATGCTCGACATCGCGGCCTTTTCCACCCACAACGTGCTGGGCATGCTGCGACCGCTGGCGGCCATGATCGCGGAGGACGGCACAAACCGGGAGCTTGTCAACCAGGCCATGCATGCGCGCGAATGGGGGGACGAGCACAGCTACACCCTCGCCCGCGAGGTGCTCAGAGGCTATGTCCTGGACGGCTGGAACGCCTGGCAATCCGAACAGCACTTCCGGCAGCTTCATTTTGTCCTGGCGGACGGCTCATCCCTGCTGCGCATGCACAAACCCGACGTACACGGCGACGACCTCACCGATGTACGGCCGATGATCATGTACAGCATGGCCCACAATACCCCCGCCGCCGGATACGAATTCGGCAAAATGTACGGCGGCTACCGCGCGGTAGCGCCCATTACCGAGCTTATGGGGAACGGCGAAAAACGTGTCACCGCCGCCGTCGAAGTGGGGCTTTCCGGCGAAAGCGTGTTCCATGCCATGGCTGAACACTTCGGCATCCAGACCGCCATCATCCTGCATGAAGACATCGTGAAAAGCCGTCAACATCCCACGGCATCCGAACAGTTCGGCGCACAACCGATGGAAGCCTGCCGCGATTGCTACCTGGATGCCAGCACCGATGCCCAAATCGGCGACATCGTCCAGCGCTTGCCCTCGATCCTCAATGCCCCGACCTGGCAGCTCGTACATCTGGAACAGCAGAGCCTGCTGGTCGCCACCGCCCCCCTCAGGGACTACCGCAGCCAGACCCAGGCCGTGCCCGACATCGGTCGGCTGATCCACTGGCAAAGCGTGGACAGCCTTCTGGCCCAGCACCGTCAGGCCTGGGACAACCTGCTACTGACAAATCTTCTTTCGCTCAGCCTGATCCTGATCGCCACCCTCTTCATCACCCGGCGCACACAAGGCTGGCTGGAAACGCGGATCGAGCGGCAGACCGCGCAAATCCGCAAACTGCTGAACGAAACCCAAGCCCAGATCAACATTGACCCGCTGACCATGTGCTACAACCGCCGCTACCTGTACCAGCGGATCGAAGAGCAGCTTGCGCTGCGAGCAAGACATGACGGCCCCGGTTTCGCCCTGCTCATGATCGACGTTGACCACTTCAAGGAAGTCAACGACCGCTGGGGGCATCTGTGCGGAGACGAAGTGCTGCGCCAGATCGCCCAGACTCTGACCGGGTTATCGCGCACCAGTGACATCTGCGCCCGCTACGGCGGCGAGGAATTCTGCATCCTGCTGCCCAACAGCACCCGCGAGAACGCCTACCAGTTCAGCGAACGGATACGCCTGGAAATCATCGCCCTGCGCCAGAGCATCGAATGCGCCAAGGGCTGGCCCATCGCCGTCAGCATCGGCATCGCCGAGTTCCAACCCGGCGACCGGGCCGAAGACATCCTTGGCCGCGCAGACCAGGCCCTCTACACCGCCAAGAACCGGGGCCGAAACCGCGTCGTGATTGGCTGAACGGGAACAAAGCCGATGACCGTCGCACCGCCGGCAGGGAGGCCGTACCCAGTCCGATAGCTCGGCTCCAAAGGAGGCGCCCCCCCTTCACCGAAGCCCATTCCAAATGGCCATTCCAAGCGGATTGAATACCTATATAATTCCGCCGAAACACAGCCGGACCACCGGCCTGTCAACGGCACATTTCACCTTCTCGCATCAAACCAGGAGTTCATCCATGCGTACCCTCAAACTGACCGCCGCCCTGCTTGCGGCCCTGTCCATCGCTGCCTGTAGCTCCACTCCGGAAGAAGGCGCGGCCGGTACCGGCGCGGGCACTGGCGGCGCATCCACCGCAGGCCTCGGCAACGGCGGCTATGACGAAAGCGCCCTGTACGCCGGCAAGCCGGCCCAAGCCAACTCCACCGTCTACTTCGACTACGACAGCTTCACCGTCGCCGAAAAATATCGCACCATGCTGCGCGAGCACGCCTCCTTCCTGGCCGCCAATCCGAAGCGCATGGTGACCGTCGAGGCCCATGCCGACGAGCGCGGCAGCGCCGAATACAACGTCGCCCTGAGCGAGAAGCGCGGCAACGCCGTACGCGACATGCTGATCCTGCAAGGCGCGGGCGCCAGCCAGATCTCCGTCGTCGCCTACGGCGAAGAGAAGCCCGCGTGCGACCAGCACAACGAATCCTGCTACTCCCAGAACCGTCGCGGCGAACTGGTCTACGGCAGCCGCTGATCGATGACGAAGCGGGGCCCCAGGCCCCGCCCTCAGAGTACGAAAGCCCGCAATTCGCGGGCTTTCTTGTAACTGCCGAATAGCGCCAGATTCACCAAACGCCCCCCTCAAGGCAGAGGGACAGAGGGTGAAACAACGAATCAGCCTGACAACTCAGGCTTTCGTCCGCCGCGCGCGGAAAAACGCCCGCAGCATCTCCCCCGCCTCCTCCGCCAACACCCCGCCCTCCACCACCAGACGATGGTTGTGGCTTCCATGCCCCGGCAAATCCATCGCACTGCCACACGCCCCCGTCTTCGGATCATGCGCCGCGAACACCACACGCTGCACACGCGCATGAATCATCGCCCCCACACACATCGGGCACGGCTCCAGCGTCACATACATCGTCGAACCCGGCAGACGATAATTACCCACCCGCCGCGCCGCATCGCGCAAAGCCAGCATCTCCGCATGCGCGCTCGGGTCATGCGTGCCGATAGGCCGGTTCCAGCCCTCGCCGATCACCTCGCCCTCACGCACCAGCACCGCACCCACCGGCACCTCACCCTCCGCCTCCGCGCGCGCGGCAAGCGCCAGGGCATGGCGCATCCAGTCGGCTTCATTCATTGCGTCACTCATCATGACCGATCCAGCGGACGCACCACTACACGTTGTTCAAGGAGTTGAAGGCCATTGATCTTCTGCACTGAAAACAGCAGGCAAATCCCGAGCGCCGTGCATTACTCGCACCACCATCACGGTATCGTGATCGCTCTCGAAAAAGATGACGTAGTGGCCGTGCGCGCAGGATCGAATTCCGTCGCCCAGCTCGGGGCGCAGGCGATAGCCGGGTGGGTTAAGCGTTATGCCCTGGCACCGAGCACGCAGCTCACGCACGAAGCTCAAGGCGCGAACAGGACTGTCAGCCGCGATGTAGTCGGCAATCGCTTCGAGATCTTGCTCGGCCAGTGGGGTGAAGACCAAGCGCATCAACGTTCAGCTTGTGCCGCGTACTTGGCTTCAAGACGGTCAAACAGCGCATCGGCAGACTTGGCAGACCCACTGGCTCGACCTGCTGCTATTTCGGCACGCAAGGCATCAAGCTCCAACTGCCTGCGCTCCTCACGCTCTTCCAGCAGACGCAGGCCTGCCCGCACCACCTCACTGACGTTATTGAAACGACCGCTTTGCACTTGATCACGGATGAAGGTTTCAAAGTGAGCGCCAAGGGCAACACTAGTGGGCATGACAATTCTCCTAACTATTAATAACTGTTGTTATCAACCATGCTCACCACGCTGTCAATGGGGAGGTTCGCTTAGGCACACGCGACGATCCCCCGCGCCCGCTGTCAGCACCGCACCTACCGGCGCCACACCCTCCGCCTCCGCGCGCGCGGCAAGCGCGTGGCGCATCCATTCGGCATCGGTGATTGCTTCACTCATATTCAAAATTCCATCAACGATCCAGCGGGCTCACCACCCCGCGCCCGCCCTTGTTCAACACATGCGTATAAATCATCGTCGTACCCACATCGGCATGCCCCAACAACTCCTGCACCGTGCGAATGTCATACCCGCCCTCCAGCAGATGAGTGGCAAAGGAATGGCGCAAGGTATGGGGTGTCGCGGGCTTTGCAATGCCCGCCGCCAAAACGGCCCGCTTCATCGCACGCTGCAATAGCTTCTCATCAAGATGATGCCGCCGCTCCTCACCACTGCGCGGGTCTATCGAATAACTTCCCGATGGAAATACATACTGCCAACCCCACTCAGTAGGCGCACCAGGATACTTGCGCGCCAATGCATCCGGCAGATACACCCCCGCTTTACCAGCACGAAGGTCATCGTCAAACAGCGACCTGCGCTGGCGAAGATGATCCTGCAAGGGCAGGACCACCGATTGCGGCAACATCGTCACACGATCCTTCCCGCCCTTGCCATCACGGACTAGAATTTCACCGCGTGCAAAATCCACATCCTTCACCCGTAGGCGCACGCACTCCATCAAGCGCATCCCTGTGCCATACAAAAGCCGCGCCATCAACCCATGCGTCCCGCTCATCCGGCTCAAGACCGCATGCACCTCATCACGAGTCAACACCACCGGCAAACGCCGCGGACGCTTGGCGCGCGTAACGTTATCCAGCCAAGGAAGATCGACACCCAACACTTCGCGATAAAGAAACAGCAAGGCGGACAAGGCCTGATTCTGAGTAGCCGCCGCCACGCCCCCATCCACCGCCAAGTGCGTCAGAAAGGCCTCTACCTGCGGCGCCCCCATGTCCATTGGATGCTTCTTGCCATGGAACAGAATGAAACGCCTGATCCAATGAACATATTGAGTTTCGGTACGGATGCTGTAATGCTTGGTCCGAATGCGGTCACGCACTTGATCAAGCAGCTTTGGCGGACGTCCTTCAGGTGTACTTTGCTCTTGCATGTGAGCCCCCTATCCTTGGTCAAGACTTGCGCATAGCATGCTACATCAATGAGTTACATCTTGATACAACATGTGATGCACCGCTTTGAAATTTAGATATACACCGATTTAGGTGTCTACTTAGCGTTAGGTGCTAAATGTGCATCACCATTTTTCCACACTTGGTTAGCCATAAAAGTGCAATTGAACAACTAACAGACGACGAGTTGAGAACTTTTAAGCTTTTTAGAGAAAAGACTGAGCGTTTGTATCGCGCCATGAAAGGCACAAAAATTCCAATTGCGAAATACACAATAGAAAGAAGCAGTAAAAAGGTTGTTGCCTTCGAATCAAGAAACCCAAGATTCGATGAAATAGAGCTATTGGCAATTAAGTTTAGGTTTTTCTTTGCCGAAAAGGAACCTACTTATGTATTTAAAGTTCTTAATATACTGTCACGATGCGCCACCGATCCGTGGGCAAAAAACTACATTTCCAGAATCAGGCTGTGGCACAGAGAATTTCTAGACCAAACAGACACGTCAGGAAAATTTGGTCACCCAGTTAGCAATGAGAAAATAATTAATTTATGGTTTAACTCTGAGATATTTCATCAAGATGAAGAAAAGAGCACCCAATTAAATTACGTTAATGAAAAAATTGGAGTAGAAGCCTCAATTTACCAACTAAATATAGCATTACGTCTTTGCACAACAAACGTCATTGCAATTTATAATACAATTCACAAAACATCCAAAGAGCATCCGTTTATCTACACACCAAGCCACCATTTTGAACGCCGCACCTAACCCTTCAATCAACAGGGACAGTCCAAAGCTGGCGCTTTGTCCTGCCCCTTATTTCAAACGTTAGGCCCAATTTTTAGGTCTGAAAACCTTCGCGGCAGAAACAGGATCAATGGGGTCAGACTCGATTGATCCCCTGCTTCCTTGCCGGTACTCTGCACTTCCCACACATCGATAAGCCCACCCCACCATGGCACGTCTCCCGCGTTTCGTCCTGCCCGGTCATCCGCAGCATGTGATTGTGCGTGGCAATAATCGCGATCCTATTTTCATCGCTGATGAGGACTATCGTTTTTACCTCGACAAATTGCAGGATGCGGCCAGGAAACACTCATGCGACATCCACGCCTATGTGCTGATGACGAATCATGTCCATCTGCTGGTTACGCCGCATACAGAGAACGGCATCTCCAAAATGATCCAGATGCTTGGGCGCTATTATGTCCAGTATTTCAACTACACTTACCGCCGCAGCGGAACGCTGTGGGAAGGGCGATACAAGGCCAGTCTGATTGATAGCGATACCTATGCGCTGACGTGCTACCGATATATCGAGCTTAACCCGGTGAGAGCCAACATGGTTGCCCACCCGGCGGAGTACCCATGGTCAAGCTACCGGGGCAACGCGCTGGGCGAGAATGACGAGCTGCTGACGCCACACGCGCTGCTTCTTGCCTTGGGTGGTTCAGCCGATGAGCGACAAGCCGCTTACCGGGCATTGTTCGAAGTGGCATTTGACGAAAAAACGCTGGAAGAAGTGAGATCATCCATCAACAAGGCATGGGTGCTGGGTAGCGAGCACTTCAAAAGCAGGATCGCAGCACAGCTTAACCGCCGTACCAGCCCGCTCCCCAAGGGCGGCGACCGGAAATCAGGTCAACGGGAAGAGGCACGATAAACCTATCGAGTCTGACCCCATTGATTTGGCATGGATGGCTTCTTTCGGCATGGTGGAACACTTGTCTTGCCAAATTTTGCCAAAGAATCCACACTTGTGTCATGAGCACAATGAACATTTCCCTGCCTGACGCCCTGAAGTCCTTTGTGGACGAACAGGTCAGCCAGCGCGGCTACGGCACGAGCAGCGAGTACGTGCGCGAGTTGATCCGCAAGGATCAGGATCGCCTGCATCTGCGCAACCTGCTGTTGGCCGGAGCGGCCTCGCCCCCGGCGGCGCCCGCCGATGCCCACTACTTTGAAGGTCTGCGGGATCGGGTGCGCAAGGCCGTAAACCCCGCTGGCAAGGCGTGAAGGCCAAGCCAGTCGTCCCGCGCGAGCAGGCCAACCGGGATGTTGACGAGGCTGTCGCCTACTACCTGAGTGAGGCAGGCGAGGCCGTCGCGCTCGGCTTCATCAATGCGCTGGAAAAGACCTACGCCCACATCGGTCGCCACCCGGCCACAGGCTCTACGCGCTACGCCCATGAACTCAACCTGCCGGGGCTGCGCGCTTGGTCGCTGACGCGCTATCCGCACCTTGTGTTCTACGTCGAGCGTCCAGACCACATCGACGTCTGGCGTGTGCTGCACGGACAGCGGGACATCCCGGCGTGGATGCAGGAATCCGACAACATGTGACCGTGGAGTCGCCACGATCACGATCAATACCAGATCAATGGGGTCAGACTCGATTGAGCCCCTCCTCCTTGTCGGCAGGTAGCGAGCAGCTCAAACGCCAGATCGCAGAACAACTTAATCACCGCACCGGCCCGCTCCCCAAGGGCGGCGACCGGAAATCAGGTCAACGGGTAGGGGCATGACAAACCTATCGAGTCTGACCCCATTGACTCAAGACTCCTGCGAATCCCTCAACCGGGCAAGCGCCACGTCGTAGACTTCATTTCGATCACGCTTTGCTATCGCAATCAAGGTGACTGTTACGGTCATGTCCTCCACCGAGTAAACAAGTCGATAGCCAGCCTGGCGAAGCTTGATCTTGTAGAGATTGGCGGCGCCGGACAGCGCGGCGCCGGGAACATGCAGGTTCATAAGACGCTCGGCGAGCTTTTTCTTGAACTGGGCCTGAATCGTATGCCCGAGCTTTTTTCACTCTTTCAACGCCGAGGCTTTGAAGGCGAGCTCATAGCTCATCAAGCGATACCTTGATGGATGGCTCCCGCTGACGCTCCTTGACCAGCTTGAGGAGTTCCAGGTCGTCGAGCATGTCCATCATGGCTTCGTAAGCGTTTGCGGGTACGCAATAGAAGGCGGGTTCGTTACGGTTAAGCACCACGACCGGCATGCCATGACCGCTGGCGACCACTTTCATGGGGTTGGCCTTGAGCTCCGAAATGCTTGCAGCCGTCTCGGCAAGGATTTGATGCGTCATGGGTTTGTTCCTGTTCTGGCGTGAACGAGACCGCATGATAGGTCTTTTAAAAGGTCTCGTTCAAGCCCATCACAACCATTCGCTGCGGGTGCGATCACCTCAGCACACAGCGCTTATGCGTTAAAAAAAACGCCGCATGATTGCTCATGCGGCGTGTTCATTTGAGACCCATGACCAGGCATCCGCCCAGTCATTCAAGCCGGGTGTCTTATTCCCACTCGATGGTGCCAGGCGGCTTGCCGGTCACGTCGTAGACCACGCGGGAGATGCCGCGGGTTTCGTTGACGATGCGGCGGCAGACGTGGTCGAGGAATTCGTAGGGCAGGTGCGCCCAGCGGGCGGTCATGAAATCGATGGTCTCGACGGCGCGCAGGGCGACGACGTAGTCGTAACGGCGTCCGTCGCCCATCACGCCGACGGAGCGTACCGGCAGGAACACGGCGAAGGCCTGGGAGGTCTTGTCGTACAGGTCGTGCTTGCGTAGTTCTTCGATGAAGATGGCGTCGGCCTTGCGCAGCAGGTCGGCGTATTCCTTCTTCACTTCACCGAGGATGCGCACGCCCAGGCCGGGGCCGGGGAAGGGGTGGCGGTAGACCATTTCATACGGCAGGCCGAGTTCGAGGCCGAGTTTGCGCACTTCGTCCTTGAACAGTTCGCGCAGCGGCTCCAGCAGCTTGAGGCGCATGTGCGCGGGCAGGCCGCCGACGTTGTGGTGGGATTTGATGACGTGGGCCTTGCCGGTCTTGCTGCCGGCGGATTCGATCACGTCCGGGTAGATGGTGCCCTGCGCCAGCCATTTGGCGTTGCTGAGTTTGTTGGATTCTTCTTCGAAGATTTCAACGAACACGCGGCCGATGATCTTGCGCTTGGCTTCCGGATCGTTCTCGCCCGCCAGTTCGCCGAGGAAGCGGCCTTCGGCATCGACGCGGATGACGCGGATGCCCATGTGCTGGGCGAAGGTGGCCATGACCTGGTCGCCTTCGTGGAGGCGCAGCAGGCCGTTGTCCACGAATACGCAGGTGAGTTGGTCGCCGATGGCCTTGTGCAGCAGGGCGGCGACCACGGAGGAGTCCACGCCGCCGGAGAGGCCGAGGATGACTTCATCGCTGCCGACCTGTTCGCGGATGTGGCGGATGCTGTCTTCGATGATGTTGGCCGGGTTCCACAGCGCCGCGCAGCCGCAAATTTCATGCACGAAGCGGTTGAGGATGCGGTCGCCCTGGCGGGTGTGGGTGACTTCCGGGTGGAATTGCACGCCGTAGTAGTGGCGCGCCTCGTCCGCCATGCCCGCAATCGGCGCGCCGTCGGAGCTGGCCATGAGCTTGAAGCCTGCGGGCATCTCGGTGACGCGGTCGCCGTGGCTCATCCACACGTCCAGCAGGCCCCAGCCTTCGGCGGTGGTGTGGTCTTCGATGTCTTTCAGCAGCGCGGTATGGCCGCGCGCGCGAACCTGGGCGTAGCCGAATTCCTGGTGGTGGTGGGTTTCCACTTTGCCGCCAAGCTGGGCGGCCATGGTCTGCATGCCGTAGCAGATGCCCAGCACCGGCACGCCGAGCTGGAAGACGATCTCAGGCGCGCGGGGGGGGTTGGAGTCGGTAACGGATTCCGGGCCGCCGGAGAGGATCACGCCCTTGGGCGCGAAGTCGCGGATGGCGGCTTCATCCATGTCCCACGGGTGGAGTTCGCAGTAAACCCCGGCCTCGCGCACGCGACGGGCAATGAGCTGGGTGTACTGGGAACCGAAGTCGAGGATCAGGATGCGATCGGAATGGATGTCGTGTTGCATGGTATTCACTTCAAAAAAGCAAAAACCCGGCGGTTGCCGGGTGAGGTCGCGCGCAGGCCGTATCAATCGACCCGGTAGTTCGGCGCTTCCTTGGTGATTTGCACGTCATGCACATGGCTCTCGCGCAAACCGGCGGAGGTGACACGCACGAACGAGGGCTTGGTGCGAAGCTGCTCGATATCCGCGCAGCCTACGTAGCCCATGCCGGAGCGCAGGCCGCCCATGAGCTGGTGCACGATGGCGGCCATCGGCCCCTTGTAGGGCACGCGACCTTCGATGCCTTCCGGAACCAGCTTGTCGGCGGCGTTTTCGCCCTGGAAGTAGCGGTCGGATGAACCTTGCTGCATCGCGCCAATGGAGCCCATGCCGCGATAGGCCTTGTAGGAGCGGCCCTGGTAGAGTTCGACCTCGCCTGGGGCCTCTTCAGTGCCCGCGAACATGCCGCCGACCATCACGCAGTTGGCGCCCGCGACCATGGCCTTGACCAGATCGCCGGAGAAGCGGATGCCACCATCGGCGATCATCGGCACGCCAGTGCCTTCCAGCGCCTTGGAAACGTTGGAGATGGCGGTGATCTGGGGTACGCCCACGCCCGCGACGATGCGGGTGGTGCAGATGGAGCCGGGGCCGATGCCGACCTTGACCGCGTCCGCGCCCGCCTTGACCAGATCCAGCGCGGCGGCGGCGGTGGCGATGTTGCCGCCGATGACCTGGACCTGCGGATAGTTCTGCTTGATCCAGCGCACGCGGTCAATCACGCCTTGGGAATGGCCATGCGCGGTATCGACCACGATCACGTCCACACCGGCCTCGACCAGCGCGATCACGCGCGCCTCGGTGTCGCCGCCGGTGCCCACCGCCGCGCCCACACGCAGGCTGCCCTGTTCGTCTTTGCTGGCGTTCGGGAAATCGGTGGACTTCTGGATGTCCTTCACGGTAATCATGCCGCACAGGTGGAAGTCACCGTTGACGACCAGGATTTTCTCGATGCGATGCCTGTGCAGGAGTCCGAGCACTTCGTCGCGGCTGGCGCCCTCGCGCACGGTGACCAGCTTGTCGCGCCCCGTCATGACGGTGCTGACCGGAGCGTCCAGGTTGGTCTCGAAACGCACGTCGCGATGGGTGACGATGCCCATCAGGTTAGCGCCGTCCACCACCGGGAAGCCGGAGATGTTGTGCAGGCGGGCCATGGCGTTCACTTCGCGGATGGTGGTCGCGGGGGTGACGGTGATCGGGTCCTTGATGACGCCGCTCTCGTACTTCTTCACCTGGCGAACATGCCGGGCCTGCTGCTCCGGCGGCATGTTCTTGTGGATGATGCCGATGCCGCCTTCCTGCGCCAGGGCGATGGCCAGACGGGCTTCGGTGACGGTGTCCATGGCGGCGGACACGAGCGGGATGTTCAGGGTGATGTTGCGCGTGATGCGCGTGGCGAGGGACACGTCACGGGGCAGAACCGTGGAATGGGCGGGGACGAGGAGTACGTCGTCGAAGGTCAGGCCTTCTTCGAGAATGCGAACCATAAGATGGGCTTTCCGCAGGAAAAATTTTTGCAATTATAGGGTTTGACCCAACCCCGGTAAACTCGGCTTCGCCAAGGACATGATCTGCACCTGTCCAGAAAACGATAAAACCACCGGCCATCCCGAGCCACCATGAGGAAGAAGACAACCATGAAGCTCCAAGCCTTGATGAAGACCGCCGCTGTCGCTGGCGCCTTTGCCCTGCTGACGGCCTGCGCGAACGGCCCGACCGGTTCCGGATCCGAGGACGCCTACAACCGTGCGCTCGCGGATGCCAAGACTGCTGTCGCCGCGTCCAAGAAGGTCAACAATCAGTGGTTCTACAAGGAAGACCTGCTGACCCAGGCCGAGAAGGCCGCCGCCAAGGGTGATTACGAGAGCGCCACCAAGCTCGCCCAGAAGGCCAAGTTCCAGGCCGACATGGCCGTGAAGCAGGCCGAAGATCAGAAAAACGCCGGGCCGCTGAAGTAAGCCCTCCTGACATCTTCAGCCATGCCGAAACGCCGGGATTTCCCGGCGTTTTTTTTGCCCTCGCGAAGCATGCTTGAAGCGCGGCGAGCGAATCCGAAAGACCGTCGGCATGCCCCTCGGAGACCGCTCACCTCCGCCCGGAATGAGCCGTGCAAGCGTGGCGTTGGCATCGCGCCTGGCGTTCGTGTCGTGCTAGAGTCCGGGCATGTTTGATCCACCCCCGCCTCTCTCCAGCGCCCTCAGCGTCTCCGGCCTGATGCGCGTCATCAAGCAGCTGCTCGAAAACGGTTTTCCGCTGATTACGCTGGAGGGTGAGCTTTCCAATCTCTCCCGTCCCGGCTCCGGCCACCTCTATTTCAGCCTCAAGGACACTCAGGCCCAAGTGCGCTGTGCCATGTTCAAGGGCCGCGCCAGCCTGCTACGTTTCCGCCCGCGAGATGGCATGCATGTGCGCGTGCGCGCCCGCGTCACGGTGTACGAACCGCGCGGCGATCTGCAATTGGTTGTCGAACACATGGAAGAGGCTGGTGAAGGGGCTCTGCAACGAACCTTCGAAAGGCTGAAGCAGCTCCTTGCCGCAGAGGGCCTGTTCGATCCGGCGCGCAAGCGCCCCCTGCCCGCCCTGCCCCATCGCATCGGCATCATCACTTCGCTGACCGGCGCCGCGCTGCGGGATATCCTGCATGTGCTGGCGAAGCGCTTCCCGCTGATTCCGCTGCGGATCTACCCGAGTCTGGTGCAGGGCTCGGCGGCGGCGGACGAGTTGGTGGAGGCGCTGAGAATTGCCAACCTGCGCGCCGAATGCGACGTTTTGTTACTGGTTCGGGGCGGCGGTTCACTGGAGGACTTGTGGCCGTTCAACGAAGAGCGCGTGGCGCGCGCCATCGCCGCCAGCGCCATACCCATCATCAGTGGCGTGGGACATGAGACGGATTTCACCATCGCCGATCTCGTCGCCGACGCGCGCGCCCCCACACCCGGCGCGGCGGCGACCATGGCCTGCCCTGAAGTGGGAGCCCTGCTGACACCGCTCGCCGCCATGGAGAACCGTCTCTGGCGACATATGCGCGATAGGCTGGAGCGGCATGCGCAGTTCGTCGATTCAAGCGCGCGCCATCTGCGCGCGATGCATCCGCGCCAGCGTCTGGAGCGAGCGGCGGAACGCATGGTGTCTTTGCAGGCACGTCTGACCGGCGCCCTGCGCCGCGCCGAGGAGGGGCGTGGCATACATCTGGACCGCCTCATGGCACGGCTGATGAAGCATCACCCCGTGACGCGCCTTGAGCTGACGACAGTGCGGCTTGACGCGCTGGAGCAACGCTTGCGTGGACAGGAAGCGCAATCTTCCGCGCGACGCATGGAACGCATCGCCAGGCTGGCGGCCAAGCTCGAAGCGCTCAGTCCTCTGGCGACCCTGGGGCGCGGCTACGCGCTGATCGAGGATGCGAGGGGCCATGTGGTGACACGCTGCTCGGGTCTGCGGAGCGGAGATTTGATCCACGCAAAGATGCAGGACGGCACGATGATGTGCGAGGTGCGGGCCATCGGCTCCATGAGCGCCATGGAGAGCGCAATGGAAGGGGATGAGAGTGGTTCAGACCACGCTGCGAGCGCTGAAAACCCCGCGTGGGAACCCTCTTCCCCTTGAGGGATGAGGTGGGGGATGAGGCTGAACAGCGCTTGCGTCGGCGAGTGGCGCCTGGAGCCGCCTTTCGCCCCCTCTCCCGCCAAGGGGCGCCTCGAAAAACCGTCACGAGCGGATGGAGTGCAAGGAGCCCCGCAGCAAATCCCCGAGACATATCCTGTCGATAGGCGAGGGGTGAGCGGGCTTCACCAGCTTCACGTTAGGATGCGACGCCGCAATCCGTCCGCAGGCTAACGCCAGCCACGCGTTCAGTAGGTTTTTCGAGGCGTCCCAAGGGAGTCAGACGCGTCCGGCTCCCGCGTATCGTCGCGCCCAGTATTTATCGCTCAGCGAAGTCAGTTCCACATCCTTGCCCTTGGACGGCGCATGGACGAATTGGCCGTTACCGGCATAGATACCCACATGGGAAATGCGCGAAGAGCGTAGACGGAAGAACACCAGGTCGCCGGGGCGCAGCTCGGAACGCTCGATACGCCGGGCTTGGTTGTACATGTCCTGGGAGGAACGGGGCAGACGGATGCCGACGCTGTTGAAAGAGAAGTGGACCAGGCCACTGCAATCGAAACCACTGGAAGGATCGGAGCCGCCGGCCCGATATCGGGTTCCGCGCTGCGCGAGCGCGACTCGCAGGGCCTCGCCAGCATCGCGGGTGGCGGGAGGTCCGTCTTGCGCGAGGGGGACGGCTTCCTTGCCGGAGGACGCCTCGCGCTCGGTGATGACCGAGCAGCCAGAGAGCGTCGCCATGATGATGAGTGGCGTCAGCCAGCGCGGTGCGATGCGATTCGTCACGCGAAAACTCGTCAATGTCATGAGTATCCGCGGATTATGCCAATTCATGCTTTGAAGGCAAGCACCCAGCACTGGTGAATGCGCGGATTGCGGACAAAATCGCGCGGAATCGACGCCTTGCTGACGTCCTCGATATGCAAGTCAGCCAACGCAGCCTCGTCAAGCTTGAAACGTTGAAGATTGTTGGAGAACACCAGCCGCCCGCCCTTGCGCAGCAGGGCCATGGCCTTGCGGATCATCGCCACATGGTCGCGCTGCACATCCAGCGTACCTTGCATGCGCTTGGAGGTGGAAAAGGTCGGCGGGTCGAGGAAGACGAGGTCATAGCGTTCCGCAGCCTGCGCGGCTTCATCCAGCCAGGCCAGACAGTCGGCCTGGATGAGACGGTGAGCCCTGGCGGGCAGGCCGTTTAGTTCCAGGTTGCGCCGCGCCCAATCCAGATAGGTTCGCGACATGTCCACCGAGGTGGTGGAACGCGCACCGCCCAACCCCATTTGCACGCTGGCGACGCCGGTGTAACAGAACAGGTTGAGACAATCCTTGCCCGCCGCCCATTCACCCAACCAGCCGCGCGTGACGCGGTGATCGAGGAACAGGCCGGTATCGAGGTAGTCGGTGAAGTTGACCAGCACGATGGCCTTGCCCTCGCGCACCTGCTGGAATACGCCACGCTCGGCCTGCTTTTCGTACTGAGACTCCCCGCGCTGGCGTTCACGCACGCGCAGGAAGATCTGTTCGGGCTCGACGTGCAAAACTTCTGGCAGGACGGACACTGCCTCACGCAGGCGGCGGCGGGCGTCCTCCTGCGGCACCTTGGCGGGCGCGGCGTATTCCTGCACGTTGACCCAGCGTTTGCCTTCGGCATCGTGGTAGAGATCGATCGCCAACGAATATTCCGGCATGTCGGCGTCATAGACGCGATAGCAGCTCACGCCCTCCCGCGCGGCCCAGCGTCCAAGCTCCTTGAGATTCTTGCGCAGGCGGTTGGCAACCATGCGCGCGCCTTCCGATTCAGCCATCGCCGCGCAGGCACGCACCAGGCGCGCGGCGGAACCGTCGTCCTCCACACGCGGGGCGAGTTTCTGTTCCTCACGCACATGGAAACGCAGCAGACGGCACTCCAGCGCGCCATTGAACACCTCGTGCGCACGATAGGCGCGCCAGCCCAGGTGCCAAGCCTCGGCGTCCTTGGGCAGAATCAGGGCGGCCTCCCAGCCCAGCAATTCGCGGCGCATGGTCTCGCCCAGCGCGGCGTAGAGCGCGGGCATGTTGCGCACCTCGTCCAGGCGTTCGCCATAGGGGGGATTGGTCAGCATCAGGCCTTTTTCCAGCCCGGACGCGGCACGATCCTCGGGGAGATGCAGGCTATCGACCGTACCATGCGCGATCTTGACGTGCTCGGCCAGCCCCGCACGCTCAAGATTGCCGCGCGCAACCGGCAGCATGCGTGCATCGCGGTCAAAACCGAGGATGACAGGCAGGCGCGCCAATCCCTTGTCGCGCCGTATACGCGCCTCCTCGCGCAAGGCGTCCCAGAGCGCGGCGTCATGCCCCGGCCAATATGCCAGCGCCCAATGCCTTCGCATCAATCCCGGAGCCACGTCGCCCGCCATCCAGGCCGCCTCGATCAAAAGCGTGCCGGAGCCGCACATGGGATCGAGAAAAGCGCCGCCCTCCTCCGCAATGGCGGGCCAACCAGCGCGCCACAGAAGCCCAGCGGCGAGGGTTTCTCGCAACGGGGCATCGCCCGCCTGTTGACGGTAGCCCCGATGATGGAGGGCATCGCCGCCAATCAGGTCAAGCGCGATCCGTGCGTTCGCTCCGGAGAGGTGAACGTGAACCACTTGCTCCGGCTGACGCGGATCGACAAGGGGACGGCGTCCATGACGGGTCTGGAAGGCATCGACGATGGCATCCTTGACCTTCTGCGCGCCGAACCCGGTGTGCTTGATGGAGGCATTCGCGCCATGAAAACTGACCGCGAAGCTGCGCCCCGGATCAAGCCAGCGAGACCAGTCCTGCTCACGCACGGAAAGGTAGAGGCGGTCCACGTCTCCCGCATCGACCAGGGCGATCTGCGCCAGCACGCGGCTGGCCGAACGCAACCACAGGCAGGCACGATAGCCGGTCGCAAGTTCTCCGGCGAAATGCACTCCGGCGGGATGCTCGCGCAACTCGGTCACGCCCAGCGCGCGTAACTCCTCGGCGACGACGGAAACCAGCCCCTTGGCGGCGCTGGCGAAGAAAATCATGGATGGATGGGGGGTATTCACGAAGCGTTCCGGGCGCCAAAGCGCGACATCATACCGCGTGAACCCCCTGGAAAGGGACGCTCACACCCGTGCGCCCGGAACATCCCGCCCGGCGGGAGAACCCGTGCGCCGTCAGATTTCGTTGAACAGGGAGAGCCCCTGAACCTTGGCCATGGTGGACTGGGTGGCCTGGAGCAGGAGGGTATGTTTGTTCAACTCGGTGATGGCCGAGGGGTAGTCGGTATCGCGCAGCGAGGAGAGCGCCGTGGTATAGCCATACAGTTCACCCTCGTTATCGGTGCGCGCCAGCTCGACGGCCCGCATGGCCCCACCCACCTCGGTGCGCATCAGCATGGCCTGATCCGAGGCCTGCACGATGGTGTCGAAACGTGCCGTATCCACGGTATTCGGCCCTGCGGGGTCGGCCATATCGTTGAGGGCTTGCAGCACACCCTCGAAACCGCTCGCAATCCAGCCAGCCTGGACCTGGCGTCCGCCTTCCGCAACCTCGATGGCAAGCGGCGTCCCCGCCGCCGCCCCGCCCAGAAACGTGGCTGTGGCGCCGGAGTAAGGCTTGTCCTTCACCCGACTGCCAGAAAAGATGTAGTCGCCACGCTCATCCTGGGTATTGAGTTCGGACAGCAACTGATCGCGCAACTGCCCAAGCTCGCTGCGCAAGGCGTTGCGCGAAACATCGCTCTGGCCGCCGCTATTGAACTGAATGGCCACTTCACGGGCACGGTTCAGCACTTCGGTAATGCTTTGCAGGGCGTTTTCGGTCAGCCCATGACGAGCCTCGGCAAAATCCGCGTTGCGCTGGTATTGCTCCAGGCGGCTAACGCTGCGGCCAAGATCCACGATGCTGGCGGCGGCAACCGGGTCGTTCGAAGCACGGATATCGCGCCGACCGCTACTGATCTCCTCCATGGCCTTGGCGATCCCGGCCTGAGCGTTGGACATGCCGCTCAGACCTTGATTGAAGAATACCGACGAAGAAATCCGGGAGTCGATGGAATCCATGGTAGTGCCTCCTTAGGATGCAGCCTGCAACAGGGATTGGAACAGGGTCTCGCCAATCGACATCGATTTGGACAGGGCAAGGTAGTGGTTCTGGAGGCGCATGAGATTGGCGGCTTCCTCATCAAGATTCACCCCGACCACGGATTGAAGACGGTCTTCCGTTTGCTTCACCACCAGCTGCTGGGCCTCCAGGCTGACGCTTACGCCGCGCGCCTCGGCGCCAAAATCCGCGATGAACACGGTGAACGCCTCGGTAAGGGACATGCTGCCCTGCACGACATTGGTTTCAGTGGATATGGCCGTCAGCTTCAGCATGTTGCTGTTGTCCCCCGGGCCCTCGCCAACCGCCGCTGCCGCGATTTCACGCGCATTGCCGACGTTGACGGCCAGACTGCTCATCTCGCCTGCCATCGGACGGATGGCAATCCGGTCGGGATCGCCAGCGGCGGGCGGATTCGGCAAGGCTGCGTAGGTAATCTCAACTCCGTCCAGCGCGATGGGCGAAGCCGCCACCGGCGACTGAATGGCGGTCGACTGTCCGCTCTTGTAGAGATTCCACTGACTGCCTTCGTACTTCAGCGTGTAATCGTTGGCGGTCAGTTGGGTGACATCGGTGATCGATACGCTCACGCCAAAGGCGGGCGGCGAAACCTTGGGTTCAGCCGCCACGGGGGTATTCAAGGCCGTCACATTGAAGAAGGTGGCGGTACCGGCATTACCGTCCATATCGACACCCTGCCCATGGACCTCGTTGAAACGGGTGGCGAAGCTGAAGACCATCCGGCCCAGCTCGGCCCGCCGGGGTTCGAGCTCTTCCTCCTTGACTCGCATCAGGCCGCCAAGCTCTCCGCCGGAGACAAGATTGGTCACATCGCTGTTGCCGACATGAATGCTGAGACCCGCGGAGGTATTCCCAACGCCCACGGGCGTTGCGCGTTCCGCATTGACCAGCGACTGGCCGCTGCCGATGGAGATGTTGATGTTGCCATCGCCATCCTCGTAGGTCTTGATATCGACTTTTTCCGCCAGATTGCGCAGCAGCAGATCGCGTCGGTCAAGCAGATCGTTGGGCTGGTGGTCGGGAAAACGGCGACGGGAATCGAGAATGGTTTCGTTCAGCTTGGCGATTTCGCTGGTCATCTCATTGATTTCGCCGCCCACGCGCATGGCACGCTGGACCAGTCCGCCCTCCACATCGGCCAGACGACGGTCCATGGCCTGAATCTGCTGCGCCATCGTCCGGGCCTCGCCCAGGAAGGCCGTGCGCACGGCCAGATCAGAAGGGGCGTTGGCGACATCCTGGGCCGAGTTGAAGAACGTCGTGAGGCGACTGGAAAGATTGTTTTCGTCGGCGCTGACGATCTCGTCCATCTGGCCCAGGATCAAATCACGCGACCCCAGTCGCCCTTGCTCACTCAGAGCGCCTTGCAGCGTCTGCCCAAGGAATTGATCGAAGGTGCGCGAAATATCGGTCAGGGCAGACCCGGTGCCAACCGCGCCCTGACCGGTTTCCTGCGGCGTACGGGTGGCGATCACCACGTTCTGGCGCGTATACCCTTCCGTGTAGGCATTGGCAACGTTGTGGCTCAGAACATCCAGGGCGCGCTGGACCGTGCTGAGGCCACTGACGGTGGTGCTGAGAAAATCGGCCATGGAAATACCCTCGAAAGGTGCTTTGCAGACATTATCGGCAAGCTTGCCTGGAACTTTAGCACTGCTTGACCGCGATCACGCGATGCCGCCGGAGGATCAAGCCCTGGAAGCCAACGGTCCGTCGCGCAGAATGGAGATGATCTTGTCGGCATAACGAGGGTCGGTGGCATAACCGGCCTTTTGCAGTTCCTGCACGAAGCGTTCGCTGTCGCCCGCATGCTTGAGCGCTTCCGTGTAACGCGGATTGGACTGGAGAAAATCGACATAGTCATCGAACGCCGCGCGAATCGAGCCATAGGCGCGGAAGGCTTCGCTCTTGCGCACCATCGCACCCTGTTCGAATTCGAGTGTGGAGGCGACGGTTTTGTCGCCATTCCAGCCTCCCTGCGCCTTGATCCCGAACAGATTCATGTTCGGACGCCCACTGGCGTCCTCTGGAAGATGTCTGCCCCAGCCGGTTTCCAGGGCGGATTGCGCGATCAGCACCTGCGGATCGACGCCAAGCCGCGCGGCGGCGGCTCGCGCATGCGGCATGAGATCGCGAACGAAACTCGCGGGCTCCTGCCAACGGATACGCTGATGATCGGCTTCCGTCTCGTGCGACGCACCTCCGGAGGCTTCTCGAACCCGTGACACAGTGCGAAACGCCAGCGCGGCAGGCATGGGCAAGGCACGAGCGGCGCTTTCGACGGATTTGGCGGCGGCTTGGGGCGACTTTGCGCCGACGGCTCCCGACTCCGTGGTCGCTTCACCGACAGGCTTGGACGAGTCGCCCTCCACATTGGCTTGCGCTCGCAACTTTTTCAGGTCGAGCGACGGAAAACCATCAGGCCGCGGCGGAAGCACCTTGGTCGATTTACCACCCTGCGGGGTGAGCTGGCGCAAGATGACCTCGCTCAGACCAATACCGCCCGACTTGGCCATGCTGGCAGCGAGTTGCTGATCCTGCATGTCCCGGAACATGCGCACCCCGGCGCCATCAGTAAGCGGGTCGCCGGGGCTCGCCGCGCGCATGCTCTTGATCATCTGCTGGATGAATAGCGCCTCAAACTGACCGGCCACGGTCCTAGCCTGCCCCGAGGGATCTTTCGCGGCCTGCGCCTTGAGGCGCGTCAGACTGCCAAAGTCCATGGTCTGACTGGGATCGTGGATGGTGCTCATGAGCCGTCCTCCGCTATCAGATGACGATCAGTTCAGCCTTCAGGGCTCCGGCGGCCTTGAGGGCTTCGAGGATGGCGACCAGATCGCCGGGCGCGGCCCCGACCTGGTTCACGGCCTGAACGATTTCATTGAGAGTTACACCGGGCGCAAACAGGAACATGGGATTTTTTTCCTGTTTGACGTTGATCTCGGATTCCGGCGTCACCGCCGTCTGCCCGCCGGACAGAGCGCCTGGCTGACTGACCTTGGCATCCTCCCGAATGGCGACCGTCAGACTGCCGTGCGTGACTGCGGCCGGGCTGACCCGAACATTGCTGCCGATCACGACGGTGCCGGTGCGCGAATTGACGATGACCCTCGCGGCAGGATCACCCGGCGTGATTTCCAGGTTTTCAAGGTACGAAAGGAAACCGACTTGCTGGTCCGGGCGAGACGGCGCGTTGACGCGCACGCTTACCGCGTCCAAGGCCTCCGCCACGCCGCCGCCGAAATGACTGTTGATCTGGTCGCTAATGCGTTTGGCGGTGGTGAAATCCGGTGTATTCAGGGTCAGGTTGATGGTCCCATTGGCGGCGATTTCCGTGGGCACATCACGTTCAACGGTCGCACCTAGAGGGATGCGCCCAGCGCTTGGCACGTTCACGCTGATGCGCGAGCCGTCCTTGGCCTGGGCGCCAAAGCCGCCGACCACGAGATTGCCCTGGGCCATGGCGTAAATTTTACCGTCCGCACCGCGCAGCGGAGTCATGATGAGCGAACCGCCGCGCAGACTCTTTGCATTCCCCATCGAAGCCACGGTGACGTCAATCTTCTGACCCGGGCGGGAGAATGGCGGCAGCTCGGTCGTCACAGTGACCGCGGCAATATTCTTGAGCTGCATGTTGCCTGCGGGCAGGGTGATGCCATAGCGTTCAAGCATGTTGCGGATGCTTTGCAGGGTGAACGGCGCCTGGGAGCTTGAGTCTCCTGTGCCATCGAGACCGACGACGATGCCGTAGCCCATCAACTGGTTGCCGCGCATGCCCTCGATACTGGCGAGATCCTTGATGCGCTCGGCCATGGCGGACGAGGTGAACAAACCCACGCCCGCCACCAACATGAGCCGCATCAGACCATGCATGATTCGATGTCCCATCGCACACCTCCTCAAAGCGGGAAATACGGGCTGTTGAACAAGCGTCCGAACCAGCCTTGGGTATTGGCGTCGTTAATCATCCCATCACCGCCGTACTGGATGCGCGCATTGGCGATCTTGGTAGAACTCACGGTGTTGTCGCGCGAAACATCGGTGGGACGCACCACGCCCGAGAGGCGGACATACTCCAGCCCCTGATTGATACCGATGAATTTCTCGCCCTGAATCATGAGATTGCCGCTCGGCAACACGCGCGCCACGGTCACGGTGATGTCCCCTTCCAGCGCGTTTTTCTGCGTGGCCGTGCCCTGCCCCTTGAAACTACGCCCGGCCTCGAAGCCGGCTCCCATGTCTTCAAGCACATAGGCCGGCGCCCCGAACAGGCCCGTCACGCTGGTGCTACCCTTGTCATCCTTGCTGGCATTGGTATTGGCCGACTTGCTGGCATTGGTCTTTTCCTGCAAGAGCACGGTCAGCACATCACCGACCCGGAAGGCCTTCTGATCCCCGAACAGACCGGAGTGCATGTCCGGATTGAAAATGGCGCCGTTGCGCTTGGGTTCCAGGGCGCTGGGCTCGGGCTCCAGCACGGCGGCGAAGCTCGGATCGCTGACCATTGGCGGCTGACTCGCGCATGCGGACAAACCGGCCACGGCGGACAGGATGGCGAAACGGATAACCTTGCTCATGACAATCAAGCCCCTACACGCGAGTTGAGGAAGCTCAGCATTCCGTCCGTGGTAGCGATGGCCTTGGAGTTCATCTCATAGGCCCGCTGGGTCTCGATCATGCCAACGAGTTCTTCCACAGTGTTGACGTTGGAACTTTCCAGATAGCCTTGCTGCAACATGCCAATGCCGTTGAGCCCCGGAGTGCCTGCCTGCGGCGCACCGCTGGACGCGGTCTCCTTGAACAAGTTGTCACCGATGGGCTGAAGCCCGGCAGGGTTGATGAAGTCAGCCAAGGTGATCTGCCCCACCTGGGTCGTGGCCGCCTGCCCCTGGAGCTGTACGCTCACCGTCCCATCGTTACCGATGGTGATGCTCTGGGTGTTCTCAGGAATGGCCAAGGCAGGCTCCAGAAGATAGCCGTTGGCTGTCACCAGCTCTCCCTGCGCATTCATTTGAAGGCTGCCATCACGGGTATAGGAAATGGTTCCGTCGGGCATCAGCACTTGCAGGAATCCGCGCCCCTGGATAGCTACATCCAGCGCGTTCTCGGTCTGCTGGAGATTGCCTTGCAAATGCAGCTTTTCGGTCGCTGCCACACGCACGCCGGTACCGATATTCAGCCCGGAAGGCAGCAGGTTGTCTTGGGTGTTGTTGGCGCCGACCTGGCGGTAGTTCTGGTAGATGAGGTCCTCGAACACTGCCCGGTCACGCTTGAAACCGGTGGTGTTGACGTTGGCCAGGTTGTTGGAAATGACCGACATGCGCGTGTTTTGCGCATCAAGGCCGGTCTTGGCGATCCAGAGTGCGGGAGCGGTCATGAGATATCTCCTCTTAGCTCAGGGCCAGCAGACGATTGGTGGCTTCGCCATTGGCATCGGCCTGCTGCATCATTTTCGATTGTGTTTCGAACATGCGCGCGTACTGGATCATGCGCACCATCGAGTCCACGGAATTCACATTGCTGCCTTCAAGCGCACCGGAGACTACCTGGACGGCAGCATCGGGGGTGACCTGCGTCCCCTGCTTGACACCCATCAGGCCATCCAGCCGCTTTTCCATAGAGGCCGCCGGTGGATTGACGAGTCGAATGCGGTCGACCAGCAAGGGTGCATTCGGAGGATCGCCTGGCGTCATGATCGTTATGCCGCCATCGCTGCCGATTTCCACCTTGGCCGACGGAGGGATGGCGATCGGACCGTCATTGCCGAGCACGGGGCGGCCCGCGCCATTCGTCAATAATCCGGCGCTATCGATTCGAAGATCCCCCGCACGGGTATAGGCCTCCTGTCCATCCGCCGCCTGCACGGCGATCCAGCCATCGCCACGAATGGCTATGTCCAATTCGCGCCCGGTGGTCATGATGGAGCCGGCGTTCAGATTCGTGCCAACCCGGCTGTCCTCGCTGACCACGCGCGACGCGAGCACAGGGCCGTACACCGGTAGCGCCTTGAATTCGTCAATATCGGCCTTGAACCCGGTCGTGTTGGCATTTGCCAGGTTGTGGCTATTGGTCGCCTGGGCAAGCAAGGCATTCTTGGCCCCATTCATGGCGATGTAGAGCATGCGATCCATGGCGCACCTCAAGAGTTTGGGATACACCCAAAACCAAGCATCATCCATGCCAACATAATAAAAAAGGGGGCCTAAGCCCCCTTTTAATCCACGCCGAAATGGCTTTAACAGCCATGGCGTATTGCCCCTAACAGGATGCTGAAAAACTCATCCATGAGTTTTTCAGCTCTACCGAGTCCGGTACATGCCCGGACTCGGTAGATAAAAATCAATCACTTGCGTGATTGATTTGCGAGCGGGACATCCATGCCCCACCTCGACACGCTGCTGAAATGTGTATTTCACCAGCATGTCGAGGTATGAAACGGGAAATGACCAGGACCATTTCCTCACCCAAGCCCTTTCCCAGAGGGAAAGGGGGCATAGACTCGCTTCACGAGCTCTCATTAACGGATGTTGATGATGGTATCGCTGAGCGCCTTGTTCGCTTCGATCGCCTTGGCGTTCGCCTGGAAGTTGCGCTGAGCGACGATCAGGTTGACCAGCTCGGCGGTCAGATCAACCGTCGAGGCCTCCAGCGCGCCAGACTGGATCTTACCGTAGCTGCCGGTGCCTGGTTCACCCACCAGAGCCACGCCCGATTCGACCGTTTCGATCCAAGAGTTGTCGCCAATCTGCTTCAGACCATTCGGGTTCTTGAAGTCCACCAGGGCGACCTTGCCGAGGTAGAGATTGCTGCCGTTGGTGTAGGTCGCCTGGACCAGACCGTCCTCGCCGATCGACAACCCGCTCAAGCGCCCGGGCGCCTGTCCATCCTGGCTCAGATCATTGATTTGGAAGGGTGAATTGTACTGCGTCGCGGTAACTGGAATGTTCACGTCAAACGTCAGCGCCGCAGCGCCGTTGTTGAGGTCAGCCGCAGGAACCGTCAGTGTGAACGAAGAAGCCGCCGCGATCGTGCCGTCGGAGTTGAACGTGATGGTCTGCGGACCGCCGTGCAGGTCAGGCTGCATGCTGTCGACCTGAGTATGAACGTCCCAGGTGTTGGCGGCGGTCTTCACGAAATACATGGTCAGCAGGTGGGAGTTCCCGAGCGAGTCGAAGACCTGCACGCTGGTCGCCTGGTTGTAACTGTTCGGATCCGGCACGAAGGTACCACTGCCCGCGGGCGTTTCGGTGGTCGTATCGAATGGCGTGGTGGTCGGCAACGCCGCCGAAGACGGCAGGTTGAACGAGGCTTCCACATTCGCGGTGGCGACCGGCTGACCGGCTCCGGACGGAAGTTGCAGCGGGACGGACGTAGCCAGGCTGGTGGAGGTCACTGCTCCGGTATTACTGCTCACCGGAAGCACCTTGAGCAACTGCCCTGCGCTGTTGACGACATAACCTTCTTTATTGACACCCAAGGCGCCGGCACGTGTGTAGATGGTTTCGGTCGAGCTCACATTAGGCTGGAACGCAAAATAACCTTGGCCGGAAATAGCAAGATCCAACGTGTTGTCGGTGAAGTTGAGCGTGCCCTGGCTGAAAATCTGGCGCACCACCTGGGTAGACGCGCCCTGACCGGTCGCCGTTTTCGAGGCGCCGAAAGCGCTCACGGCGTAGATATCGCCGAACTCCGCGCGCGATTTTTTGAAACCGGTGGAGTTGGCGTTGGCGATGTTGTTACTGGTCACCGTCAGGTCTTTGGATGCGGAGTTCAGACCACTGAGCGAAGTATTGAATGACATGGGGTGCGCCCTCCTCAGGCAAGAATACGGCTAACTTTGTCCAGGGCGACGCTGCCTTGGGCGGTGTGCAACATGATGGCATCGTTGGCAAGGGAAACGCTGCTCACGGCGGACGCGGTTTGTACCGTCAAGTCTTGCGCCTTGCCATTCACCGTCGCCTGCGCGACGACCTTGTAGGTTCCGGCCGGCGCGTAACTGCCGTCGGCGAGTTTGCCATCCCAGCTAAAGTCCGTCAGACCACTCCCGGACACTGTCATGGTCTGGGTATTGAGCACTTCGCCATTGGCATTCTGGATAGCGAGCGTAACGCTGCTGACGCCTACCGGCACGTCCACAGCGCCGCTGAGGGAGCCGGGACCGGCCTTGCCATCCTCGCCAACCGAACCGAAAAGTTCCCCCTTGCTCCCTTCGATCAACACCTTCTTGCCGACCAGGGAGGAGGCCTGCAACACCCGGTCGCCCTGGAGGGAACTGACCAAGGAAGTCACAGACTGCTGAAGCCCCTGGATACCGGATACGGTCGAGAACTGCGCCATCTGGGCCAAAAACTCGCCATTTTCCATCGGTTCGAACGGATCCTGATGGGTCAGTTGAGTCGTCATCAACTTGAGAAAATCATCCTGTCCGAGTTCATTGGTCTTGGCCGCCTGAGCTGGGGGGGCGCTCAGACCGATATCGGCGTATGGATTACTACTGGAAACGCTGCTGGTCATGAACGCCCTCCTCAGGATTTGCCAAGATTCAAGGTGCGCAACATCAACTCCTTGGATGTGTTTAGCACTTGAACGTTCGTTTGGTAAGAGCGGGAAGCCGACAACATATTGACGGTCTCCTCCACAGTATCGACGTTGGAACCATAAACATAGCCCTTGGCGTCAGCCAACGGATGTCCAGGTTCATACCGCATGTTGACCGGCGCACGACTCTCAACGATGCCGACCGTATCGACTCCCGCGCTGAGGGCGTCCTGCAACTGGGTGCGAAAGACTGGGTGCCGCGCCTTGTAGGCCTCCTCCGCGCTGCCCGCCACAGTGTCCGCGTTTGCGAGGTTGCTGGCGGTCGTATTGAGGCGCGTGGTCTGCGCACTCATCGCAGACCCGGAGATATCAAAAATTTTGAACAGCGACATGATTATTCACCCTTCAACGCGCGCGTAAGGCCACTAATGGAGCCATTGAGAAAATTGAGGGTCGCCTGGTAACGCACCGCGTTTTCGGTGAAACGCGCCTGTTCCTGCTGGGCGTCCACTGTGTTGCCATCCAGCGAGGGATGAGTGGGGATGCGGTACATCATTCGCGCCCCGCCCAAACTGGCATCGTCGGGCGTCAGATGTCCCGCCCGTGTGCGTTGAAGATTCAGGGATTGCCCCTCGGCAACAGCAAGAGCGTCGCGAAAATCAATATCACGCGCCTTGTAGTTCGGCGTGTCGGCATTCGCCAGGTTGGCGGCAAGCACGTTCGCGCGCTGGGAGCGAAGCACGAGCGCCTCATCATGGTTGGCGAACAATCGGTCGCGGATGGCGTTCACAGCAGCCTCCAGACATTCGTTGAAATCACGACAGGGACCTAGCATCTACTGTGCCATATCAACCATGGCGGGCCTCGAAGAACCGTCACGAGCGGATGGAATGCAAGGAGCCCCGCAGCGAATACCCGAGACATATCAGGTCGATAGGCGAGGGGTGAGCGGGCTTCGCCAGCTTCGCGTTAGGACGCGACGCCGCAATCCGTCCGCAGGCTAACGCCAGCTACGCGTTCAGTGGGTTTTTCGAGGCGCCCGCAAGCCGGAGGAGCACAAGAGCAAACGATCTCATGAGCAACGTAGCGGCGCAAAACGACCTCTTGGGTATGACATCGCAAACCTCGCAGCGAGTCCCCAAGACATATCAGGCCGATAGGCAGGGGACGTGCGGGTGACGCCAGCGCGCCAGGAGGCGACACCGCAGCCGTCCGCGAACCGGGCCGTCCGCGTAGTGTTTTTTTCGAAACGCCCTCGGATCGGGCCTCAGACGGACGGCTTCTGGTAAATGCCCCCGCCGACACTCTGACGCATCAGGCGGTATTTGCTAGCGATCGGCTCAGGAAGAGTCTCGGAAGCGCCAAGAACAAGATATCCCCCCGGATTGATGCACTGGATCAAACGCTCCAGGATGTCCTGCTTGTTCGCGGTCGAGAAATAGATCAGCACGTTACGGCAGAATACCGCATCGAAGCTTCCCAGATGGCTGAACGAAGCCAGCAGATTACCGGGCCGGAAGGTGATGCGCGAGGCGACCTGAGGGCGAATCTTCCAGGACTCCTTGTCTTCCACGAAAAAACGCCTCAGACGGTGCTCGTCCATGCCACGCCGCAGGCTGAGCGCGTCATAGCGCCCCTCTTGGGCAATCTGCAAGGCGGCTTCGGAAATGTCGGTCGCCATGATCTTGACGCCATGTCCGACAAGTGGACGCAGGTCGGCCATTTCCTCGACCAGGATGCTCAGAGAGTAAGGCTCCTGGCCCGTCGCGCACGCGGCCGACCATATCTTGAGTGCGGGCCGTCCCGACTGGGCGTAATCCTTGAGGATCGTATCGCGGAAGAAGTCGAAGGGAAAACGGTCCCGAAACCAAAGCGTTTCATGGGTGGTCATCGACTCAATGATGCGCACACCCAAACGCCGCCCTTGCACGCCGCTCATGGCCGCCACCAAGGCATCGAAATCGCGCAGTCCCTCCTCGCGCAGAAGAGATGCCAGCCGGACCTCAATCAGATAGCGCTTGTTTTCACCAACGACGATGCCGCTCTCACGCTCAAGGAAGCGTTGCAGAAACTGGAAACTTTCGTTGGAAATACCCTGCATCAGGCGTGACTCTGGAAGGCCTTCACACGTTCCAGCACTACCTTGGCGAGATCATCCGGATGAAACTTCGGGATGAAGCGGTTGGCGCCGACGCGCTGCACCATGGTCTGGTTGAACGTGCCGCTCAGGGATGTATGGAGCACCACGAAAATGTCCTTCAAACGCTCATCACGGCGGATCTCGGCGGTCAGGGTGTAGCCATCCATGCTCGGCATTTCCACATCAGAGATCACCATCAGCAGGCGGTCGAGAATGTTCTCCTCCGCCGATGCCCAGCGTTTGAGGGTTTTCAGCGCGTCGGCGCCGTTATTCACCAACACGGAACGCAGACCCATCTGGTCGAGCGTGTGCTTGACCTGACTGCGGGCGACGAAGGAGTCGTCGGCAACCAGCACGATCATGTCGCCGTGCACGCCCGTCTGGGCGATCTCACCCATCAGATCGTCGGAAATGTGTTCAGCGACGCCCACCACGTTGCTGAAAATCTGCTCAACATCGACGATTTCCACCAACTGGCCATCCACCCGCGCAACGGCAGTGACAAAATTGTTGGCGCTGGTCCCGGTCGGCGGCGGCATGATCTCTTGCCAGCTCAGGTTTACGATGCGATCCACAGCGCGCACCAGAAAACCCTGGACTGCCCGGTTGTACTCCGTGATGACGACGAAGGCCTGCTCGATCTCCTCCTCGTTCAGACCGCGCATTCCAATCGCCTCGGCGAGATCGATAATGGTCAAGGTATGACCGCGCACATCCGCAATACCCTTGATGGTAGGGTGGGATTTTGGTACCGCGGTCAAGGGCGGGCAGCGGATGACCTCCCTGACCTTGAACACATTGATGCCGAAACGCTGTTCGCCATCGAGACCGAAAACCAGCAACTCCAGCCGGTTATGCCCCGCAAGCTTGGTGCGCGAGTCAACCGTGGACAGAATATCTTTCATGCGCCTTTCCCCAAATGCGGTCCGAAACCCTTATCGGCAGTCACAGGCAAGCCTTGAGACCATGCCTGAATTTCCCACGCATGGCCCGCTATATGCTAATAGCAACCGCATGGATACTTCCACCTACCACCGTTTTCTTTGCTCCATCGCTTGCTCGGGACGCGCCGGGCGGGGCATCGTGCTTGTTGCCCTGCTGTGCATTCCACCGGCTCATGCCGCGCATGAACTGGAGGATATCACCCGAACAGCTCGCCAATTTATTGACGAAACATACGCATCCCCAGGCGATCTTCGCAGGGAAATCGAAATCCGCCCCCTCGACCCCCGGTTGCAGCTTGCTCAATGCGATCGGCCTCTGCAAGCCTTTTCAAGCGGAGGCCAACTTCAAGGCGGAACGATGACGGTCGGCATCCGCTGCGAAGGCAGCAGCCCTTGGAAGATTTACGTATCGGCGCGAGTGCGCCAGTACCGTCCCATCGCCGTGCTCACCCGCCCTCTACCCAAGGGCGCCCCCGTGCAACCCGGCGATATTGAGCTACGCGAAACGGATATCAGCACGCTGACACGTGGATTTTTCACTCGCCCGGCCGATATTACGGGCATGACCGCACGGCGGCCTCTCAACAACGGGGAAATCCTGACCCCCATCTTGCTGGAGGCGCCCCGCGCAGTCGCCAAGGGCAACCGCGTGTTGATACGTGCTCAGGGGAGCGCCCTGGACGTCGTCATGATGGGCGAGGCGCTGCGGGATGGCGGGATCGGCGAACGAATACCCGTCCGCAACATGAGCTCCGGACGCATCGTGGAAGCCGTGATTCAGGCTCCAGGTGAAGTCGCCGTGATGTACTGAGGCCGATCGATGAAAATCTTTGGACGCAGGCGATCGCACCACCCAATAGGACTGCAAAAAATTACCTGCCAAGGGCTAAAGTTTCCAAACGTCCTTCCGATATACTGCTTAAAAAGCGTCATGCCAAAGGAGAACCTGCCATGACCAGCATCAACAACCTCACCGGCCGCGGGCGCGCTTACGACATTGGCGCCGATAGCCGCAATGCCCCGGCGGGGTCAGCCCGCACTGGCGGCACGGGCAGCGCCGAGGGCGGTAGCGACAGCATCACCCTGACCGAAACCGGCAGCCAGATTGCCGCCACCGCACGCGAAATGGCCGCGACACCGGCATTCGACAGCGCCAAGGTCGAGCGGATCAAAAGTCTGATCGCCGAAGGCCGATACGCCATTGATCCGCAGCGCATCGCTGACCGTTTCATCGAGCTCGAATCCTCGCTCGGAACAGCCTGATGGGGAGCGACTCCGCCTGCCGGGATCTGCGCGAATCCATCGGGGAGCTGCGGGCGATCCTTGAGCAGCTCGCCCTGACACAGGCCGAGCTTGACCTCTCCCTGACACGCTCGGTGCCGGACCAGCCCCTGCTCGACCGTTACAGCCAACAGCTCGAACATCTTGCCGAAGCCGACCGCAAGCGAGTTGAGGCCTTGCGCGGCATGACCCTGGACACCGGGCGCATGGCGGCGGCCATCGGGCGCTGTCAGGACGTCGATCTCGCCTCGTTGTGGGACGAGGTGCGCGAACAGCTTCCCGGCGTCGCGCTCAACAACCGCAAGCACGCACAGTTCCTTCAACGCGCCGCGGTCGGTATCCGCAACAGTCTGGTGCTGCTCGGCGTGCTTCCAAGCCAGCCTCCCCTCTATGGCCCTAGCGGACAGAAGCAGGGAGGCTCGGTCCTGACAAGGCCGCTCGGCTCCGCCTGACCCCCCCGTGATTGCGGCGAGCCGCTTTCCGTCCTTGCCCTTCTACTTCCCCCCAGCCAGCACCCAGCCCGTAAGGGCGGCGAATGTCATGAGAAAGCCGACCGGCACGATACCGATGAAATAAACGGCCAGGCTTTCCTCGTCCATGAACATGGCGGTGAAACCGACCACGGAACCGACCAGGGTCAGCACGATACCCAGCACAAGCAGGATCTTGAAAGCCTTGTTCATCATCCGCCCCTCAATGGATCACGCAGAAAAAACAAAAAGGCCCGAATGAAACCATTCGGGCCTTTCCGTGTTTGGTGGAGCTAGACGGGATCGAACCGTCGACCTCTTGCATGCCATGCAAGCGCTCTCCCAGCTGAGCTATAGCCCCGAAAACG
>JBFLZK010000002.1:0-19408 GCA_040756355.1 Pseudomonadota bacterium
AAATCCCGGAAGGAATTTCAAAAAGAAAAGTTTGCGTATCGACGTTCACCACGTACACCACATACACCAACCAGCCGGAAAGCCGCATTCTGGCGCGGTTTTCGGCGGTGTACATTGCGGTGAACATCGTTTTCCGGGTGAACATTGCCCCGTCGCCGGTGTTCACCGCGCGTGAAAAAGCCGCGCTGTCGGCGCGGCTGGTGCTGGCGAGGGGGCGGTGGTCAGGTAAAGCGGAACGACCAGACGACGCCGGTTTTGGTACGTGAACCGGCTTCCGCCGTGACGCCCATCTTCTCCAAGGCTGCCGCGTGGCGGCGGAGCAGGTCGCCTAGCCCGCGCGCGCTTCGTGGCCAGTTCTCGCGGCTGCCGCCCCGGTGTACTTCTAACACCCTCAGCAGGTCGCCGAGCGTTATCCCGACGACGCCTTCACGGCGGTGTGCAGCGGCCCATTCGAGCAGCGCCCCAATAGCCGGGCTGGCCTCGATGGCTTCGGTCGCGGCTTCATCCCTGCGCGCAAGCAGGCGTGTCAGTTCGACCTCGGGGTCCTGGCCCATGGCCGCGGCTACGGCCATCAGCAGCCGGGCGTACTCCACCATGCGCGGGCGGCGCTCCGGCGGTATCCGCACGTCCGGCAGCCGTTCAAGCGCCCCGGCGAACACATCCAGTAGCGCTCCCAATATCGCGGGCCTGGCGGCCTCGAAGGCTTCGCGTATTTCATCCGCCCCACGCCGGTCGGTCACGGTTGGCAGGTCAATCCGTACAGCCCGGTCTACAGCGTCCTGCCTGGTCAGCACGGGTGTGATGGCGTTCAGGACCACGGGCCGCTGGACATTCACCACATGCTCGGTGTTGTCGGAGTAGAGCTGGCGTTTGGCGAACGCGCCCCCGGTCACGATGCGGCACAGCCCGTCTTGCATCTCGTCGGACAGGTGTGAGACGTTCTCGAAGCTCTGTACCCAATTGGAACCGGCCCCCGCCACGAGGTCATCCAGCTTCGCCGGGGGGGAGCGCAGACTGCCAGCAACGGGATCGGCCAGGTCGCGCAGTATGGCTTGGGTCGTCGATTTACCGGAACCTTGCCCGCCCACGATTTCAAGGATCGGCGCAGCCACGCCCGGCCTCATGGCCGCGAGCAGCCAAGCCGTGACCAGTGCCCGGTCTTCCGGCTTGATGTTGGCCAGCGCCCACAATTGCTCAAGACTTCCGCCGCGTTCGGGCGTGGGCAGCGCCTTCATGTGGGGTGTTGTTTCAAAGCAACACTCTCCAGCCGGACCCACCTTCCACTCGCCGGGGTATACGTAGGCCACCCGATGCCGTTCATCAACCACACCTAAATCGAGCGCGAAGCCGTCCTTGATCTGCGCAGCCCGGAGCCACGTACGGCGCTCCCCGGCAGCTTGGGCGCGGGCTTCGAGCAGGGCTACGGCATCGGCTATCGTGGCCTTTCCGGGGGTTACGCCCACCCCGGCGGCGGCGAGGGTGAGGCGGCGCTTGATGCGGTCGTCAGCCAGCCGCACGCACGGCCCCGCGCCAAGCCGGACCATGGGCACGCCGTCTTGGTTCACGAAGGGCTGGATCGGTTCGTCGCGGTCGTTGAGTACGGCCACCACAATTCGTTGCGCTGGCGACAGTTTTTTGTCGTGTTCGAGCACTGTCGCCGCATCGTCGGTCACGTTCAACCCATCCGTTACTGGCGCTGGCGCTGGGCGCGGCGGGCGCGGGATGCGATCCACCATATACTGCAAGGCGTCGTCTAATGAACCGGCCTCCCGCAGCGCACGGCGCTCAGCATCACCCCGCAGGGCCGTCATGTGGTGCGGCCCGGCGGTCCACATCTGGCTACTCGCGGGCAGGTCTTGTGCGAACACCCGCCACAGGTGTTGACCATGGGTCTGCCCTACAAACTGCGCGATTGCGGCTGATGCGTACAGAATGGCCGCATAGTCTTCGTCTACGGAGACCGCGCTGTGTTGTTCCAGTAGCGATTCAGCCTGCCACAGCAGCCCGGTCGTCAGTTGGGTATCGAAATACGCATGCCAGCGGCTGGGTTCGTAGGGTCGGCAGTCCATGTCGCTGTAGCCGTTCTGGTTGTACCCGTCCCTATCGTATCGGCCATACCGGGTACGTTGCCCCGGCAGCGGCAGCCGGTTCGTAACGTGCCACTGCCCGCCCAGCGTTGTGCCCAGCGCTTCCGCAGCGTCCTCGGCAGCGCCTTCATCTACAGTATCGGGGACACGCCAGGCCCACATCGCCGTGCGGGCACCCGCCTCCACATGGATGCGGAGGTTCGGCGGCAGACGCTCGATGACCTGGCGTTGCGGGCGGCTAAAGACCTTGCCGCCGGTGGTATCGACCACGGTGATAACGCGGCAGGGGAGGTGCTGGTACAGCGCCGTCTTGGCGTTGTACGCGGCTTGCAGTAGGGCTTCGAAGTCGGTCCCCATGCCAGTAACCCTCTGCCCGTGCGTGGCGGAAGTCACCAGATTGTCTGGCTGGAAGCGCCCGATCCCCAGGTGCGTGGTGGCCAGATCAAGCCCGGCTGTCATCTCGGCAGGTGTCAGGTTGATGTACATCACTTGGCCTCCTCGCGCTCCGGGCGGTAAGCCGCGAGGCGCTCCAGGCTATCCGAAGGCCACACCAGTCTGCCGTTCGGCAGCTTTTGCGGACGCAGGCCGAAGTAGCTACCCGTCTGGCACAGGCGCACCCTTATGCTTGCGGGCTTCACCTTGGCGAGCGCGGCAAGCTCGGCGGTTGAAAGGGGGTAGTCTTGATTCATCTGTTCGCCCTCTAGGTTGAGCCGCATTAATTGCGGCGACAGGGCGAATTGCGGGGCCGGAAGGGGGGCTTCCGGCAACCCTTCCGGTCTGTGACGCGCGGGCGGGGCGCTACCTGCCCGACGTGGCGCGGGCTGGCGAAGGGGTTAGCGCCAGAAGCTCGACGGCGACGGAAGGGCTGTCGGTTTTTGGCGGAAGGGCCTCTTTCATGAGTTGATCTATGCGCTTGCCCGTACGCCCGACCAGGCGGCCCGCCTCCGTCTTGTTTCCCCCGGCCATGTGAACAAGCCGGACAGTCTCTGTCCGGCGGCGTTCTGGCGTGAGGCTGTCCCATTTCCGCTTTCGCGCGTCCGCATCCATGCTCAGCCAGTCGATGGCCCCGGCGGCTTGCTCTTCCAGCAGCACGCGGACATCCTCGCATCGCGCGGGCAGGGAACTACGGAACCATCCGTCTCCCTGATCCGAAGGGATGGACCACGGGCCTTCCAGCGTGTCGCGTGTTCGCAGCGTGTGGGCGTCTACGGGTAAGAGCGGCGCTTCGACGTATTCCGGGGGCGGGTCAACTTCGGAGGCCAGCTTGCCCACGACCGTGCGTGACTCCACACATACGCGGACAGTCGCCCGCAGCTCTCCCTCCACGATGCGCCGAAGCACGTCGTCCTCGGTTTCTCCAAGCCGCCCGGCGGCTTCGGCCAAGGTCAGCCGCCCTTGGCCCGGTCTGGTATCATCGGTCTCATCCATCGGCGCATCCTCTTCATGCGTTGGTGGTAGAAGCCCGGCAGGTGTTGGTAGCACCTCCGGGCTTTGTCGTGTCAGGCGTCTACACGTTCGTCAGTACTCGGCAGGCTTGGGCGCTCGCCTTCCGCCGTCACATCGGCCACGGGGGCGGCGACCACCTCCACGGTGCGTAGGGTGCGCTTGCCTTGGCGGGCCTCTGCCAGCGCGTCGAAGCCTTCGGCAAGCTCGGCAAACAGGTTGCGCTTCATGACGCCTCCAGACGCACCACGGCCCGGCTTCCGGTCGCTTCGGCATAGCGGGTCAGGGTGCGCAGGCTGGGCAGGCTCTTGCCGCTCTCCAGCCTCGCAATCGTGCTCTGAGTGGTGTGCATCCGCTCGGCAAGCTGGGCTTGACTCAGGCCGGCACGGGCGCGGGCGGCGATGAGTTCGCGGGCAATGGCGTATTCCTGTTCCAGTGTGCCGTATTCGGCGCGCACCTCGGGATCAGCCAATAGTCCGTCTTTCAGTTCATCCAAGCCTTTCATGGGTCTAGCCTCTTCATACGCTCAAGGGCGGTATCAATCGCCCGGCGTGGGGTTTTCTGGGTCTTCTTCGAGAAGACGTGCAGCACGGTCAAACGCTGCCCGACGCGGGCCACGTACACGGCGCGGGCGATGCCGTCCCGCCCGGTCATGCGCATTTCCCACAGCTTGCCTTCCAGCGGCCTGATGTGGGGCATCCCGACGTGCTGGGGGCCGAAGTCTTGCAGCAGCCCGGCGATGTGCAGAAAGCGGGCGCGAATGTCGGGCGGGGTCGCCATCAGTTCGGCGTCGGCTTCGGGGATCAGCTCAACCTTCCATGCCATAATGTTATCTCATTTTTGGAATACAAGGGGCGCGACTCATTTCACCCGGCGCATGACCTGGGGCGCGGCCTCATCGGCGGCGGGCTGTTCAATGCCCGCCTGTTCGAGCATCCAGCCTTCAATCTTGGTGTGCCACATGCGCAGCAGGTCGAGGGGGCGGACGCGGTAGTGCTTCTCGGCTGTGGCGCTTGGTTTGTGGCCCTGAATCTGCGCCACGATCCCGGCAGGCACTTCCACCCACTCGCTGAGGGTGCCGAAGCTCCGGCGCAAGCCGTGCAGGGTCAGGTGGGGCAGGCCAGCGCGGGCCACGGCGGCGCGGTGCGGGTCGCCGGGTTCGGCGATGTAGCCTCGTACGGATTGGCGGCTGCCGAACACATAGGCGTTGATGCGGGGCAGCCGTGCCAGCAGCGCGGCAACGTAGGGCGTCAGCGGGATGGTGCGCACGCCCTCCAGGCCGCCCTTGGAGCTGTCCTTGTCCCGGATCGTCAGGCGTTGCCACTGAAAATCCACGTCGGACCACTCCACCGCAATCAGTTCGCCGGGGCGCGCGCCCGTCAGCAGCAGGGCTTGCAGGTACGCGGCGATGACCGGGTTGTTGATCTTCCGCACCTCATCGAACCACAGCTTGAGCTGTTCGCGTTCCAAGGCGTCAGCCTTGGCCTTCACGCGAGGCTTGGCACGAGTCACGTTGGGCGCTTTGTAGGCGTCTGCGTGCATGGCGCCCTTGAAGTCCGGCAGGGTGGCGGCCCAGCGGATGAAGCCGCGCAGCAGCCGGTAATTGCGGGCGGTGGTGGTCGGGCGCGTGGCGCTCTCCGCACGTAGCCACGCTTCGATGCGCTCAGGCGTCAGGTCAGCAAGGCGTACATCGTGCAAGGCGTACAAGCCCCCGGCCTTGGTTTCCCTCCCCTTGTCGCCAATCTTCACGCCGGGCGCTTGCATGGCCCGCTGGTGGTCTTTGATGCTATGCGCCCCCCAGCCGCTTTTGCGAGCTTCGATGTAGTCGTGCCATAGGTCGCCTACTGTGACTGCCTTGCGGGCGGTCTCCGCCTGTTTGGCGGCGTGAGCTTCGGCCTTGGCGCGCATGTCTTCGCGCGGGTCGGTTCCCTGATCCACCAGCACTTTCAGGCGGCGCGCTTCGGCGCGGGCTTGGTCGATGCCCCAGGCCTCGGGGCTGCCGATGGTGATGCGGGCAGCCTTGCCGTGGATTTTGAACTGGAAGATGTAGGACTTGGCCCCGCCACTGCGGACGCGCAGCCCAAGGCCGGGCGCGGCGGTGTCCCATAACATCGCCTCGGCTTTGCCGGGCGGGCAGGCGTAGTCGCGCACGCGGGCGGCGGTGAAGTTCACGCGGTTGTCGGTCGCCATCGGCGGGTTCCTCCATGCAGGCGGGGGTGGTCGGCTACCCAGCGTCCGGGGCTGTTTGCACGTTGCCCGGCGTGATCCCCCGGATGTGCTGGGTAGCGCTGGGGTAGCGCCTGGAGGAAATATAGCCTAATGCTTATGAATGCTCAAATTGATCTAAGTCTTTGTTTTTATTTGTGTTACGTGACACTTGCTAACGTAGCCTGATGCCTAGAAATGCCCATTTTTGAGGACTTAAAATCCCTCAGCCGCAAGGCTATGCGGGTTCAAGTCCCGCTCCGGGCACCATTTGAATAACATCAATATGTTACGTTGGATTTTGAAGGCGCTTCATCTGAAGCGCCTTTGTGTTTTGTGTGTTTGTTAATGGCCTACAGGAAGTAAAGCAGTACCAGGGTTCCGAAGATGATCCGGTACCAGGCAAAGCCGACGAAGCTGTGGCTGGATACGTAGCGCAGGAGGAAACGCACGGCGGCGAGGCCGGAGAGAAAAGCCATGATGAAGCCAGTCGTGATCATGCCGATATCCTCCATGCGCAGCAGACCGGCGTGCTTGTAGAGGTCGTAGGTCACGGCGGCGAACATGGTCGGAATGGCGAGGAAGAAGGAGAATTCCGTGGCCGTGGTGCGCGACAGGCCGAATACCAGGCCGCCCATGATGGTCGCGCCGGAGCGCGAAGTGCCGGGAAACAGGGCCACGCTTTGCGCCAGGCCGACCTTGAGCGCGTCGCTCCAGCGCATGTCGTCCACGTTGTGGATGCGCGGCGCGGGCTTGTAGCGCTCCACCAGCAGGATGACAAAGCCGCCGACGATCAGCGCCCCGGCCACGGTCTGCGGGCTGAACAGGTGTTCCTTGATCAGCTTGTGGAACAGCAGGCCAAAGACCATTGCCGGGATGAAGGCGATGATGAGGTTGACGGCGAAGCGCTGCGCCGCCGATTCGCTCGGCAGGCCCTTAACCACGGTGAAGATCTTTTCACGATAGTGCCAGCACACCGCCAGGATGGCGCCGAGTTGGATGGCGATGGTGAAGACTTTGCCTGCCTCGTCGTTATAGGCCAGCAGGTCCTGGGCGATGATGAGGTGGCCGGTGGATGATATGGGCAGGAACTCCGTCGCGCCTTCGAGCAGGCCGAGAATGGCGGCTTTGAATAGCATCCATAGATCCATGTGAGATCCTTCGTGATGTTAAGAGCCCCCTGGGGGCGTGATGAAAAATCATGATGATCCGGTCCGGGCGGGGCTCTTTGCACTCCATCCGCTCGTGACGGTTTTTCGAGGCGCCCTTTCTTGAGTGTTTCAGTGATACCGGGTCCGGTACATGCCCGGACTCGATATCCTCAAATCAATCACTGACCTGATCGACTTGCGCGCGGGACATCCATGTCCCGCCTTATCAGGCTGCTGAAACAAGTATTTCAGCAGCCTGATAACTCCTTACACTTCGGTCAGCAGCAGGTCGAGCATGCGCTCGTAGACTGCGGTCAGCCGGTCCAGATCTTCCACGCCTGCGCATTCGTTCACTTTGTGAATGGTGGCATTGAGCGGGCCAAGTTCGATGACTTCCGCGCCGGTGGGTGCGATGAAACGGGCGTCCGAGGTGCCGCCGGACGTGGAGGGCAGGGTTGCGATACCGAGCACGTCGCGGATGGCTTGATGCGCGGATTCGACCAGTTTGCCGTCGGCGCGGGTCAGGAAGGGATGTCCGGAGAGATTCCAGTCAATGCTGTATTTCAGTCCGTGGCGTTGAAGTACCTCTTCCACCCTTGCTTGCAGGCTTTCGGCGGTCCAGACCGTGTTGAAGCGGATGTTGAACTGTACGGACAGCTCGCCGGGGATCACGTTGTTGGCCCCTGTGCCCGCGTGGATGTTGGCGATCTGGAAACTGGACGGCGGGAAATGCTCGTTGCCCTGATCCCAAACCGTCGCGGCCAGTTCGGCAAGCGCCGGCGCCGCACGATGCACAGGGTTGTCAGCCAGGTGCGGATAAGCGACGTGTCCCTGGATGCCCTTGACCGTGAGATTGCCGGTGATTGAGCCTCGGCGACCGATCTTGAATTCGTCACCCAGCACGGCGCGGCTGGAGGGCTCTCCGACGATGCAGTAGGCGATCTTCTCGCCACGCGCTTCCAGGGTTTCGATAACCTTCGCGGTACCATTCACCGCCACGCCTTCTTCGTCGGATGTCAGCAGGAAGGCGATGGAGCCTTCATGGTCCGGATGGCGTTGCACGAAGCGTTCGGCGGCGATCACCAGCGCCGCCACGCCGCCTTTCATGTCCGCCGCGCCGCGTCCGTAGAGCATGCCGTCGCGCACGGTCGGTTCGAAGGGCGGGGAGGTCCAAGCCTCTTCACGGCCAGGGGGGACGACATCGGTGTGTCCGGCCATGCAGACCAGCGGGGTGTTCGAGCCGCGTCGCGCCCAGAGATTGGTGACTTCGCCGAAATTCATCCATTCGATATGGAAGCCCAGCATTTTCAGGCGCGAGGCGAGCATGGCCTGGCATCCCGCGTCGTCGGGGGTGATGGAGCGGCGGGCGATGAGGTCGCTGGCGAGTTTGAGGACGTCGGACATGATGGATCTCAGTCGGCAAGGAGTTCGGCGATCTCGATCAGGTTCCCGTCGGGATCGCGCAGGTAGACGGAAAGGAGCGGGCCGACCGCGCCGGTGCGCCGGACTGGGCCTTGCTCAATGGTGACGCCCTCGGTCTGGAGATGCTCCATCACTTGGGCGAGCGACCGGTCGGTCAGAAAGCAGAGGTCGGCGGAACCGGGCGTCGGAGCCAGCGCGTGGGGCAGAAAAGGGGCCCCGGCCGGATGCAGATTAATCTTCTGGCGACCGAAATGGAGCGCAGTGCGCTGTTCACCAAAGCTCTCCACGTGCATGCCAAGCACGCGCCGGTAGAACGAGACCGTGGCTTCAATGTCCCGCACGGTCAGTACCAGATGATCGAGGCTGGCGATCATGTGCTGGGGCCGAACGCAGCGTGGTATTCGGCTTCGATGAAGCCTGCCAGTAGGCGGCCGTCAGGCTGTTCGACGATGGGGCGGCGGATCAGGTTGTGATGGGCGGCGAGCAGGGCGATGGCCTTGTCGCGGTTCAGTTCGGCCTTGGCCTCGTCCGGTAGGGTGCGCCAGGTCGTGCCGGTCTTCTTGAGCAGCTTTTCCCAGCCAAGCTGTTGCTCCCAGGCGCGCAGGCGCTCTTCGGTCGGCGGGGCCTTCTTGAAGTCGTGGAACTGGTAATCGAGACCGCGTGCGTCAAGCCAGGCGCGGGCCTTCTTGACTGTGCCGCAGTTGGGAATGCCGTGGACCTGAAGCATGACGGTTCTCTGTCTGGCCTTGATGGATGCGAAACGCCGAACCTTATCAGTACGCTCGCGGCGCAACAATCGCCCGTACGCGCCGCCGTGATGGCGGCGGGCGGGCGGATGTGCTAATAAAACGAACAAGATCAAAATGTTTTCCGCCAGCGCCCGTGGCCCGAATCGTGGCGCATCGGTGGATACCCGGAGGTGCATCATGATTCCCAGCGCAGATCTTGGCAGTCTGTCCAGCCTGTATGCCCGGTCCCCGCAGGCGGACGACAGCGCGGCCCCCCTGGCTCCCGTGACGAACGCGATTGCCGCGCAAAACGCGGTTCGGCAGCCCTCGGGCGCGGTGACGCCTGGCGATACGGTCAGCATCAGCCCGGATGCGCGTGATGCCTACGCGGCGGCGCGCTCCGGTCAGCAGCCGTTGCAGGACGGGCGGTCGGTTAATGATGCTCGCACGGCATCCGAGGATGCATCCAGAGTACAGGCCCAGGCTCAGGAGCAGCTTCAGGCGCAAGTGCAGGAGCAGGCTCGGTTGATGCAGGAAACCGGCGCGGCGGGCGGTCCGAGCAAGCGCATGGTGCAGGCGTACTCCAGTATCGCCTTGTACTGACGGGAGGGAGGCTCGAAAAACCGTCACGAGCGGATGGAGTGCAAGGAGCCCCGCAGCAAATCCCCGAGACATATCCTGTCGATGGGGGGGAGCGGGCTTCGCCAGCTTCGCGTTAGGGCGCGACGCGGCAATCCGTCCGCAGGCTAACGCCAGCTAGGCGTTCAGTAGGTTTTTCGAGGCGCCCGGGAGTGGTGGAGGGTTCTTCCCTTCATTAGCGGATGCTCGGCTGGGCAGGAGGGGCAGGTGATGGCGATTCTTGGGGCACAGAGTGCAGTGACACAGGCCTTCGGCCAGATTCAGCGCCAGCAGGCGCGTGCGCAGGCCGACCAGGCCGAGCGTCGCGCCGCTTCCCTGCGCGATCAGGCTGATCAGGCGCGAGCGCAGGCCGATCGGGCTGAGCGGCGCGCCGACAGTTTGCAGGCCGAGGCGGGGCAAGCCCGTGCGCGAGCCGACCAAGCCGAGGGCGCCGTGCGTGCGATCGAGGGCTGGGACCGTCTTGGCGAGCGCTTGTCCACGCAGTTTGTGCGCGCCGCGCCGTCGCTGGCCGGGGTGTCGTCCGCCTCCCCTTCGTATTCCAGTCAGGGCAGTATCCAGCAAGGCTCCGGGGAGGTCGGTTCGATCGTCAACCTGTCGGCCTGACGGTTACGTTCTTTCCGTGTCCGCAAATCTTTTCGCGACTGATCCTGCCTGGAAACTGCCTGGATGCGCGGGAGGCGCGAGTCAGTCTCCGCCCCCGCCGTCGCCGCCATCGCTGTCGCCGCTGCCATCGCTGCTGGCCTGGTCCAGTGCATCCGAGATGGCCTGATCGAAATCGCTTTCGAGTTGTTCCCAAAGATCCAGCGGCGAATTTCCGTCGTCTGACATGCCGTATGCCCCGCTGTCATCGGCTCCGCCCGTGCTTCCGCCGCCCCCGTCGCCGCCCCCGCTGCCGTCATTCGCCATGGCTTGTCGCGCGAGTTCTTCCGCGAACAAGTTCATCCACAATGGCAGGATGCCGAAGGCGGCAGCGTAGGGCAGCAGGCGCTGGAAGGTTTGCGGGAGCGGTTGGTCGGGATGATGCTGGCGAATTTCATCCATCTCCGCGCGACTCATGAACTGCTTCAGGCCTTCCGCCTGATGCCGCAGCGCGCAGGCCTCAGGCGTGGGGCGAAGTTCGGACAGGTCGGCATAGCGACTCAGCAGGAAACCGGCCGTGGCGATCAGGGCGACCGTCAGCCAGGGCAGAACGAGCGCGCGGAAGGCGAGAGGGCTGTCCCATGCGACGTTGTGGGTGCTCAGATGCTCGACCGTGATGTAGCCAAGCCAGGCGACGATGGGAAGCATAAGCGCCACGATCGGGAGGCGGAGTTTGGGGGCGTCCTTCGGTCCGATGCTTTTGCTGGCCAGGACGAAAAGCCCCATGGCGCCGAAGGCGTACAGGCCGAAGCCTTCGATGAACAGGGCCAGCAGCACGGTAATGACCGGCGCGATGAGCCCTAGCCGAAAGAGATAACCCGCCCAGCGTCCAGGTAGATGCAAGTCACCTTCGACGATTTCGCGCAGAGTGTCGCGGTGGCGGGTGCGCAAATCGACGATATTCTCCCGATGCTCGCGCGTGACGGCCATTTCAAGCGCGCCGCCCTGCGTGAAACGGCGCAGCAGATGCACGATATCGCGTTCTTCCGGCGCGCTTGGAAGCGTGGGGGCCGCTGCGGGAACCCGCATGGAAAATTCCTTTTTCCCTGCGCGCCGAATGACGATCTGTTTGGCGTTGACCAAGCTCATCATGGAAGCCGTCAGCGTGCCAGTGTCATAGCCCCGGCGCGTCAGCCAGCGCGCGACAGCCGGGCTGAGTCCGGGGGGCGGCTCGTAGATGGGTATGAGGGGCGCGGGCGGGCAGCGGTGCTTTGGAACGCGCCACTCGGCGAACAGCCAGGCGGCGACGGTGGCGACGAGCATGATGTAAAAGGCCCACTCGATCGTCATCGCGCAAACTCCCTTGGGGGTAGGTGGATCAGCCGGGGTCGTGGCTGGGTTCGAGCTGGAAGTATTCGGCCAGAGCGAAACCGAAGGCGGCGCCGACCAGGTTGGCGGGGAAACTCTCACGCAGCACGTTCAGTTCCCGCACGCAGCCGTTGTAGTAGCGGCGGGCGTACTGAATGCGATCCTCGACGGCGGACAGGTCGCCCATCAGTTGGGTGAATTGTCCGCTGGACTTGAGATCGGGATAGGCCTCCGCCACGGCACGCAGGCGGGTGAGATCGTCGGAGATGGATTGTTCGAGCGGGGCGACGGCATGCGCGGGCAGTCGCTCCAGGTCGGCGCGTTTCTGGGCCGTGCTGGTATGGACGAGCTGTTCGAAGCGCGCATAGGCCTGCGCGGCTTCGACCAGCTTGGGAATGAGATCGTGCCGCAGTTTGAGCTGGACACTGATGTCGCTCCATGCGGCGCGCACGTCATGGCGCAGTTGCACGAAGCGGTTATAGAAATGAACGACCCCGCCGACGATAAACAGGATCAAGCCGATCAGCAGGGCGAGGTCCAGGGTCATGGCGGGGCTCTTCCGTTGTGGCGCGGGGCCGATTATACGTCGCGCAGCAGCTCGTTGATGCCGACCTTGCCGAGGGTTTTGGCGTCCACCTTCTTGACGATGACCGCGCAGTACAGGCTGTACTTGCCACACTTGGACGGCAGGTTGCCGGAGACCACCACGGAGCCTGCCGGAACGCGGCCATAATGCACTTCGCCGGTTTCGCGGTCATAGATCTTGGTGGACTGGCCGATGTACACGCCCATGGAGATCACGGAGCCTTCCTCGACGATTACGCCTTCGACCACTTCGGAACGTGCGCCGATGAAGCAGTTGTCTTCGATGATGGTCGGGGCGGCTTGCAGCGGCTCCAGCACGCCGCCGATACCCACGCCGCCGGAGAGGTGAACGTTCTTGCCGATCTGGGCGCAGGAGCCGACGGTGGCCCAGGTGTCGACCATGGCGCCTTCATCGACATAGGCTCCGATGTTGACGTAGGACGGCATCAGCACGCAGCTCTTGGCGATAAAGCTGCCGCGGCGGGCCATGGCGGTCGGGGCGACGCGGATGCCCGCCTCGCGGAACTGCGCATCGGTCCAGCCCGCGAACTTGGGCTCCACCTTGTCGAAGAACTGGATGTCACCGCCGCCCATGACGCGGTTGTCGTTCAGGCGGAAGGACAGCAGCACAGCCTTTTTCAGCCACTCGTTGACCTGCCACTGGCCCACGCTCTGGCGCTCGGCCACGCGCATCTTGCCGCTATCCAGCAGGCTCATGGCCTCGTTGACAGCGTCGCGCACGTCCTGCGGGGCATTTGCGGGGGTGAATTCGGCACGCTTTTCGAAGGCGTCCTCAATGAGCTGGCGAAGGTTGTTCATGCGTATCTCCTGAAAGGTGGTTCATGGCTCCTCTCCCTGGGGAGAGAGGCAGGGGTGAGGGGTTATAGGGTTTGGCAGAAGGTCTTGATGCGCTCAGCCGCTTCCAGGCACTCGTCCATCTCGGCCACCAGCGCCATGCGCACATAGCCCGCGCCGGGATTGATGCCATCGACCTCACGCGAAAGATAGCTGCCCGGCAGCACGGTGATGTTCTGCTCGGCGAACAGGCGGCGGGCGAATTCGGTGTCGCTGATGGCTGTTTTGGCCCACAGGTAGAACGCGCCTTCGGGCATGCTTGCGTCAAGCGCACCGTCGAGTATTTCAATCACCTGAGTGAATTTTTGCAGGTAAAGATCACGGTTCTTCTCGACGTGTGCCTCATCGCTCCACGCCGCCGCGCTGGCCGCCTGGGTGGGCGGGGGCAGGGTGCAGCCGTGGTAGGTGCGGTACAGGTGGTAGCCCTTGAGGATGGCCGCGTCGCCCGCCACGAAGCCGGAGCGCAGACCCGGCAGGTTGGAGCGTTTGGAGAGCGAGTGGAACACCACGCAGCGGGCGAAGTCGTTGCGGCCGATATTGGCGCAGACTTCCAGCAGGCCGACCGGCGGAGCCCCGTAGTAAAGCTCCGAATAGCACTCGTCCGATGCAATGACGAAATCATGCTCGTCCGCCAGCTCGATCAGGCGGCGGTAGGCCGCCTCCGGCAGCACCGCGCCGGTCGGGTTGCCAGGCGAGCACACATAGATGAGCTGGCAGCGCTTCCAGACTTCGGCGGGAATGGCGTCGAAATCCGGCAGGAAACCACCTTGTCTATATGGGGCTGCCGGGGTGGGATAGAACCACGGCTCCGCACCCGCCAGGTACGCCGCGCCTTCGTAGATCTGATAGAACGGGTTCGGCATTAATACCAATGGTTTGGCCAGAGGCTTGTCGGCGCCCGAGTGATGACGATTCACGACACACTGGGCGAAGGAAAACAGCGCTTCCCGCGTGCCGGAGACCGGCAGGATTTGCGTGGCCGGATCGACCTTCGCCTTGAAGCGACGCAAAAGCCAGCCCGCCACCGCCTCGCGCAGGGCGTCCCCGCCGCGTGTGAGCGGATAATTGGCCAGACCATGCAGATGATGAATCAGATCCTCGACCACAAAGGACGGCGGCTGATGCTTGGGCTCGCCAATGGACAGCGCGATGTGCGCAAGGTTGGCGGGTGGGACGATCCCGGCCTTGAGCTTGGCCAGCTTCTCGAAGGGATAGGGCTGCAAAAGGCTCAGATCGGGGTTCATGCGCGGGCGGGGCTGATGGACAATGGCCCGCGAGTATACCCCAAAGGTTCATCCCCATGCCCTCCAAGGAACCGCAGAACCACGATCCCGTCATTGCGAGCGAAGCGAAGCAATCCATGAGCGCGCAAGAATTGGCAGGCATTGGTTCGCCACGTCGCCACGCGCCTATCGCGCTGTTGGCGCAAGCCCGCGATGACGCTGATGCTCCCCACGTCCTCGCTCTGCACCACGTCAGCATTCTGGTTGCGGACGCCGAACGCGCGCGAAGCTTCTACGAAAATGTGCTCGCCCTCCAGCCACTGGAACGCCCCGACCTCGGCTTTCCCGGCGCGTGGCTGGCGCTGGGAGATGCGCAGCAACTCCACCTCATGCAGCTCCCGAATCCTGATTCTCGGGACGGACGACCGGAACACGGCGGGCGCGACTACCACTTCGCCCTGCGCGTGGCTGATCTTGCGCCCTTCATCGAGCGGCTGGAGCGGGCAGGCGTGGCCTATACCCGCAGCCGTTCCGGGCGGGCATCGATCTTCTTCCGTGACCCGGACGGGAATGCGGTGGAGTTGATGGGTGGGTGAATGGCCATCGCCAATCATGGCCTCTATTTGGAAAGCAGGGGTGGAAAGTAGGGCGCGATAGCGGAGCGTATTGCGCCGGATGAAAGCAGTAAGCGACAGGGTTGATCGTTCCCACGCTGGAGCGTGGGAATGCCGCCGGCACCACACCATACCAGCGGTGCAAACGTGCATGCTCCCACGTTGGAACGTGGGAGCCATCAAACCCATTCGGCGGGTTACGCTGAACGCGGGCCTGCGCCAGCTTCGCGTCAAGCTGGCGCAGGCTCGCTAACCCGCCCGCAGGCTGAAGGCTTCGTTTAAGCCGATGCCCGCTCAATCTTCTCCGCTAACGCCTCCGCCACGAAGGCATTCAGGCTGCGCCCGCCCGCCAGCATGGCCGCCTTGCGATGGATTTCCGGGCTCACCCGCACATTGAACGTGCCCTTGAAGGGCGCAACTGAGCGCGGAAAGGGCGCATTAGCGAAGCGTAATGCGCGCGAGCTCGTGGACGTCCGAGTTGAGCGATTTGTTAGGTCGCATTGTATGGGCCGAGAAATCGTACCCCGTTGAAGTGAATCAGGTGCGACGGCGCATCGGCCACCCACACCTCTGTCTCCCACGCGATTTTGGGCAGGTAGCGGCCCATGATGGAGCGGTTAGGGAAGGCAGTCACATAGACAAGCCCGGCCTTGGAACCGGCAAACAGCTTGGCAAGTTCGGCGTGGCGCTTGCCATCGACCGGGCCGTGACTGGTGACGGACTCGACCAGCAGCAGCCAATTTTTCTCGGTGAAGTGCAAGACCACATCGGGCATCTTGCCGTGTGAGTCCACATCCACGCCCAGCTCGGCCAGCAGCGCGGCGTCGAAGTAACCCCACTTATCGCCAGTGTCCCCGGCATAGACCAGCACGCTCCCCGGAGCAAAGCGGGGTGCGAAGTCCTCAATGATGGCCCGGATAAGTTCACTGTGCTCGCCTGGGCTCAGGGTGATTTCCTGGCCCGGCGCGATCTCAACCGGGATGCGGTTCTGCTCGCGCTCCTTCGCGTACCTGGCGACCAGCGTTTCACGCTCGGCCAGATAGGCGGTGAGGTTGTCGTGCCAGTGCGCTGTGCCGAAGCTGCGCAGTAGCTTGAGGGCGGCGGGTTCGACTTGATAGACGGACTTCGGGCTGTTCACCGAGCGGTCTGGCTGGTCTGGGTTGTAGAGAGCCAAGCCAGCGTCGCAGAACTGGTGCATGGTCTGGCGGCGGAACGTCTCGCGGGTATTCGGCGCGTACTCCTTGCCGTAGTGCTCGCGTGCCCAATCCATGATCGGCGTGATCCCCACAAGCGGGTTTTCTGCCGCTGCCCACGGCTTGCCCGGCGTGAGGTTCAGCAGGGCCAGCAGTGACAGGGCGGATCGCTCGTTTTGCTGCGCTCGGGGCAGGCCCAGCGAAATGATGATCTGGTGGGCGGCCTCGATGTATTCGTTCTTCCGGTCGGTCATGCCGTCAGTTTCCCTAATTGTTCATCCATCATTTCCTGCGTGATTTCGCTGTGCTGCTTGGCCCACCGGCCCAGCTCGATCAACGCGGAACGCGAAGGGTACTTCATCAACTTGAGGTCGGTTGCGTTGACCTGCGTGTGGCCGTTGAAGCGGCGGAAGCTCTCGTCCACCGCAGTGGTGTTCAAGAACACGGCCAGCCCTCGGGCCAGCAGCTCTGGCAAGCCGCGCTTGTTCTCGTGAAAGAGATTCATGTGATTCTCGAAGCCCAACATGGCATGGTCGCCAAAGGCCGCAGGATCAACCACGCTCGCCACCACCCGGCGCTTCTCTTCCTTCGATGAGAACCGGCGCACCACGCAGTAGAAGCCGTTCGGATAAAGCCACTTTTCCGTCTCGGCGTTGCGCATGATCGCGTTCGGCTTCTTCAAGCCCGGCGTCGGCCACACCGTCCCGGCGCTGCTCAGGTGTCCGGGGTAGATCAGCGGCGCCGTGCCCTCTTCGGGCATGTCGCGCAGGTGCTGTTTCAAGCGGAAATCCACCACAGGTCCGGTTGATACCTTGATGCCCAGATCGGCCAACGAGTAGCGCACGGCGGGTGATAGCTCGATGGCGCTTTTTTCGGTCGTGGTCGGCACATGGATGAACCGCTCGGGGTCATCCGGGAAAACGATCCGCTCGAACGGGTGTTCGTGCGTGACAAGGTCGGTGAAGCTGTCGTCGGTCGAAGTGGTGATCGTCACCGGGCCCCGCTGTCCGCCTCGCTCAAGACGGATGATGACGTTCTCTTGCAGCACTTCATCGTCCTTGAAAGCCTGATTGCGCGACTTGAAGAGGTGAATGTGGCGGATGGCCGCACGCTCAAGGATGAAGTCACGGAACGGGCGATAGTAAGGCCCGTTGCAGAAGCTACGCGGAATGATCGCCACAATCTGGCCGCCCGGTGCAGCCATCGCCACTGCTAATGCCACGAAGGCGGAATATAGGTTGACTGTTTCAATTCCGACGCCACGAAGAAGCAGGCGGGCATTAGAGCTGCTTCCGATTTTCTTGTAAGGCGGGTTAAGTATGGCGTGTGTGAAATTGTATTTCTGAAACTGAATTGCGTTTGCCGCCTCTTCGATAAAGTCATTGCCAATTATTTCAAAAGAGAAACGGAGTTTTTGAGAAAATTCTGAAAGAGATTGACGAAGCTCGTTATGGATTGAAACATCAAGCTCGAAGGCTATTAATTCTACTTTTTCGAAATTCAGGCTTCCATTTTCACATCTTTCGAGAAAAGCGCTCGACAGAGAGCCAACACCAGCCCCCGCATCCAGCAGGCGACATTCACCGCTTGATTCAGGGAAAAGGTCGGCCATGAATGACGCGGTTCTGGCGGGCGTAAGAAATTGTCCGAGCTGCGATTTTTTCTTCGCATCGGTTCGTCCTGATACTATCAGACGGGTTTTCTCAACAACTGATAGCAACGTTGAGTCTCCTGGTTTGAGTCCTAACGTGAAGCTAACCGGCTCCGTGCTTTTGCGGAGTCCGGGTTGAATGTCGGGTTAGGTCTTAAATTTTTGAGAGTTCGCATATGCCATCGAAACAAAGTGCTGTACATAATTCTTGGTGAGTGGCAATAGCCGTAAATACGCGACTCCCAGCTCTTTTAGTTCCTCCCCCTCCTTCCAGACGGGGAATTTGTCTGCTAGCGGCTTGGTGACTTTGCCCTTATGCTTGATCGCATTATTTATCAATCGCAACTCATCATAAGCAGGGAAGTCCGTAAGTGCTTCAATGTCAAATTGGATGGTTTTTTTCACAAACTCAATATCAGAAAGTTTTTTCTCATTGATACTTGGAAAATTTTTCGCAATTACTCGTTTCAAATGTAGTTCAACTTGTTTGTATAGCGCAACGATACTTAACTCATCTGCGAGGTATTGAACTGCGCCTACTTCGGACATTAGGTCGGAGAGATGCATACGATAGCCATCGATGTCACGAGGATCTTCAAACTGATCCTCTGTAAGACCTGAGTATTCTTCTTCAAGATGTTTTTGGCGTCGTTGCAAAGAAGTTTCTAAGTGGCCCCTGAACTCATCGAGTGTTTCTGTTTCGAGATGTTTGTCCCAATTTTCAAATAGCTTCTTGAATGATATTGCCAAAATATGCTCCTAGAAAGACCTAACGTAGAGCTAACCGGCGCTGCGCGGCTTTATCGCGCAGCGCCCAGCGTCCAGCGACCAAAGGGAGCGAGGTTGAGCGCCATGTTAGAGCCGGTTGCCATGACGCTTTTGCACGGCAGTAATGATTTGCGCAACGCCCGTAGCAGAAATGCCTGGTCTTGGAATTGTGACGAAGGCTTGCTCGGTAACGGCAGCATCAATGAATGCTTGGTCCGGACCTACATAGGTGCAAGCGCCGTCATTGAGAAATAGGCTGTCGTTGTTCCACTGAGTTGAACCACCTAGACGCCAAGCCTTCTCGACTTCCAGCCGTTTTCCGTCAGGACGCTGTTTGGTTGTGATTGCCGCCCATGCACTACGGTCATGCCCAACTTCAAAGCAAGCAAACGGGCTCGGGCGCGTAGTCGGGGAATAGGGCTGAGTAATTCGAGCATCTCCGTTCAGAACGGTAACGTCGAAATATGCGACCGCGCCGACTTGAATTTCGTGTTGTGCTAATGGCATAGCTATAGGCTCTAACGTGATTGAGTTAAGCGACACCCCGGAGGGGCGTAAGCCGGGAGCGAAGCGAGCGGTGTTCGCTTGAACGAAGCGTTAGGCGCAGATAGCCATGCACTCGCAAAGTGAAATAGTTTTACACGCCCCATGTCCATTTCATGCCTAGCCTCATTCAATAAACCTAAATCCTGCAAGACAAATACATTGTGGGCGAAGCGCCATATGCGATGTCCGCATCAACCTCAGTTATGCGAGCATCGCATATGGCGCTTCGCTCAATATCATGTATTTAACGTCTTGTATAGGCATCAAATTTCGCGCCAATATAAAGCCTGCATACGACTTCGCGTTTGATAAGCATCCAACGGTTGCTCATGGCTATCTGAGCTTAACGTG
>JBFLZK010000003.1:0-19888 GCA_040756355.1 Pseudomonadota bacterium
TTTCGCCCCTTTTCTTGGACGAGCAAGAAAAGGGGCTCGCCCGCGTGCGATCCGGGCGGATCGAAGCGCTGTCCGTATGGCGGGCGAAACAGCCCACGAGCCTGTCTCAAAGCCGCCTTGAAGAACCATTGAAGAATTTTTCGCCCGCTTTGAAGGTTGTCTTTTTAAACATGCGCCAGTGCATGCGGGCGAGCTACTTTTCTTGCTCGTGCAAGAAAAGTAGCCAAAAGAACACGCCCCCATGGGGTCGCCCTTCGGGCAAGCCATGGCCGGGGCTGCTCCGAGGGGGGAAGAATCCGTCCCCGACTGTGGCCACAAAACCTTCGTTTTCCCGCTACCCCCTGTAGAATCCCCCCCATGCTCAGCCTCAAATCCCTCCTCGCCCTGCTCGCCCTGTTCTTCGCCGGACTGGCCCTCTGGCACAACTGGCGCGCGCACGAGCGCGCCGAACGCCTGGCGCGCGAAACCTGCCGCCGCATGGGCGTGCAACTGCTGGATGAGTCCGTCGGACAGAAACAGTGGCGCATTACACGCGACGAGGGCCGTTGGGTTCTGCGCCGGGTCTACGTCTTCGAATTCTCGCGCAATGGCTCCGATCGCTGGCCGGGTGAGCTGGTCCTCCTCGGCGGCAAACTGGTCGGTGTCGAGTTCAATTTGGCCGCCCCTCCGGACGGCGAGCCTCAGACCAACCGTCCCGCCCCCCCCACCATTGTCCCCGCCGGCAACGGAACCGCCCAACGCGACGACAAAGTCGTACCCTTCAGGAGAGATTCATGACCCGCGCACTGCTCACATTGACCTTCGCCCTGCTGCTCACCGCCTGCTCTGGAAAACCCGGCACGGGCGAGCTGCAAACCCTGGTCAGCCAGGAACTGGGGGCCAGCGGCCAAGACGCCATCTACGCGGTGGAGAACTTCAACAAACTCAACGGCTACGACAAGGACGGACGTTACGTGGCCGAAGTCAGTTACGACCTGGTATTCAAGAAGGGACTGAAGGACATTGCGGTGGAAGCCGAACAGTCCCCAGGCGGCCCGCTGGACAAACTGACCAAGGGCATGGGCCTGATGTCGCTCGGCCTGCTTTACGGCGACTTCAAGGCAGGCGACCGCCTCCCGCGCAAGCAAACGCTGCAACTCATCAAGACCGAGCAAGGCTGGCGCATCGACAAGGAGTAACCCATGTCCGTAACCCTGGGGACCGCCCTCCGCCCCTCATCCACCCGCCTGATGCTGCTCGGTTCCGGCGAACTCGGCAAGGAGGTCGCCATCGAGGCCCAGCGTCTGGGTGTCGAAGTCATCGCGGTGGACCGCTATGCCGACGCCCCCGCGATGCAGGTCGCGCACCGCGCCCATGTGATCGACATGCTTGACGGCGCCGCGTTGCGCGCCCTGATCGAACAGGAAAAGCCCGACCTGATTGTCCCCGAGATCGAGGCCATCGCCACGCCGACCCTGATCGAAATGGAAGCCGAGGGCTGGAAGGTCATCCCCACTGCGCGCGCCGCCTTCCTGACCATGAACCGAGAAGGCATCCGCCGACTGGCCGCCGAGGAGCTGGGCCTGCCCTGCTCGCCCTACCGCTTCGCCGACGACGAGACCGAATACCGCGCCGCCATCAAGGCATTGGGGCTGCCCTGCGTGGTCAAGCCCATCATGTCCTCCTCCGGCAAGGGACAGAGCGTGGTCAAGACCTCGGATGACATCGAGCCCGCCTGGACCTACGCCCAGGAAGGCGGACGCGCCGGCAAGGGGCCTCTTGGCGGACGAGTCATTGTCGAAGGCTTCGTCGATTTCGATTACGAAATCACCCTGCTGACCGTGCGCCACGAGGGCGGAACCAGCTTCTGCCCGCCCATCGGCCATCTCCAGATCAAGGGCGACTACCGCGAGTCCTGGCAACCGCAGGCCATGAGCGAGACAGCCTTGCGAGAAGCGGAGCGCATCGCAGGATCCATCACATCGGCGCTCGGCGGTCACGGGCTGTTCGGCGTCGAGCTGTTCGTGAAGGGGGACGCGGTGTGGTTTTCCGAAGTTTCGCCCCGCCCGCACGACACCGGGCTTGTCACGCTGATCTCGCAGGATCTGTCCGAGTTCGCCCTGCATGTGCGCGCCATCCTCGGCCTGCCCGTCCCGAACATTCGCACGCGCGGCCCGGCGGCTTCATGCGCCCTGCTGGTCGAAGGTGAAAGCGACGACGTGCGCTTTGCCGGACTAGACTCTGCCCTCGCCGAACCGGACACCCAGCTTCGCCTGTTCGGCAAACCAGGGCTCAAGGGCAGCCGCCGCCTGGGCGTGACCCTCGCGCTTGGGGAGGACGTGGATGAGGCGCGCGCCAAGGCGCGTCGGGCTGCCGCGTCGATCCAGACCGGCATGTGAAAGGGTCGGACATGGTCGTTTCGGCAAACGAGTTAGTCATAACTAAAACGTAAATATCAGTAAAGATAAGTAAATGTTCGTAAAGTAAACAGCCCGTTCACAGAGCATTCATCTGCACGCAACAGACTCCCGCCGGTTCAAAAAAGAACACTGGAACCAAAGGGAGTTTCACATGTCGCAGACCCATTCTTTCAAACCACATCTTCTTTCCAGCGCCATCGCAGCCAGCCTCCTTCTGCTGAGCGGCTGCGGCGGCAGCTCATGGACGCCGCCCTCCGCGCCGACCGGCCTCGGCTACATGGACAGCGCCCCGGTGGCCAACGAAGCCACGGTTCCGGCCTATGTGGATTACGGACACAGCAACCAGCGCGGCGATGCCCGCTACGCCACCAAGGACACCAACGCCAGCGTGCGCTCCCTTCAGGGCTTCCTGAGCATCTGGAAACCCCTTGAGGCATCCGACGGCATCGTCTACGTGGACGCAGGTACAAGCGCAGTCGCCAATGGCAGCTTCCCGGCTGTGGCCAAATCGACTTGGAGCGGCGTGCCGGGCGTGTCGCCCGACGGTACGGTGCTTAATCAAACCGTGCATAACGCCAACATCCAATACGTCATCAATGCGACCGTCAACCGCACCAGCGCGCAGGAGCTGGCCGCCTATCTCGACGACCGTCGCAAAAAAGGCTACAGCATCACCGACGGCCTCGGCCCGCTGACTTCCGCCTGGCGCACCGCCGCCGCGCAAACCACCACCATCACCAGCATTGCCGCCGACGCCACCACCAAAAAATACGACGACAAGGGCAATGATCTCGGCGACGAAAAGAGCGCGACCTTCGGCACAGCCGTAACCTTCGCGGGTACCGACTACGACGGCTCGACCGAACCGGCCAAGCGCTACTTCAAATACGCGCGCCCCTGGCGCTGGAGCAGCAGCGTCAAAGTCGCGCCCTCGCTTGAGCCCGCCAAGAGCAGTACCCCGGACACCGATGGCGGCTACGTCAGCGGTCACACCGCCGAAGCCTATCGCGACGCCCTGATGATGGCCTACATGCTGCCTGAGCGTTACCAGGAACTGCTGACCCGCGCCTCCGAGCTGGGCGAAAACCGTATCCTGGGCGGCATGCACTCTCCCCTGGACGTGATCGGCGGCCGCATCCACGGCCAGAGCGTGATCGCCTACACTCTGTACTCCCAGCGCCAGGGCAGCAAGATCGACGCCAGCGCCGGTACCGCCACCCCCGTCACGGATAGCCGCAAGGCCGCGTACGATCAGGCTCACTCGGTGCTGATGGCCGCCGTCGGCGTATCGGACCTGGCATCTTTCAATGCCTATGCCCACTCCGGCTCCACCTCTACGGATCGCTTCGCCGACTACTCAACCAACAAGAAGGAGTACCTGCGCCGCATGACCTACGGTTTCAGCCCGATCGCCGACACCACCAAGCCTGCCGTGGTGCCGAAAGGCGCGGAGATCCTGCTGGAAACCCGCCTGCCCTACCTGGACGACGCCCAACGCCGCGTAGTACTGAAGACCACTGCGTTCGCTTCGGGCTATCCGGTCATGGATGACGCCGAAGGCTGGGGCCGCCTCAACCTGTTCGCCGCCGCCGATGGCTATGGCGCATTCAACGGTGATGTGACCGTGACCATGGATGCCAGCAAGGGCGGCTTCCACGCTCAGGATACCTGGCGCAACGACATCACCGGCGCGGGCCTGCTGACCAAGCAAGGCACCGGCGCGCTGACCCTGAGCGGCAACAACGCCTACACCGGCGGCACCGCGCTCAAGGCCGGCACGCTCAAGGCCGCATCGAGCACCGCGTTCGGCAAAGGCGACGTCCATCAGAGCGGCGGCACGCTCGTGGTTGATTCGGCCAATGGCGTAAACGTCGGCGCCCGCTACACCCAGACCGGCGGCGAACTGCAACTGGTCATCGGCAAAGGCAGCCAGGGTCGCCTGAACGCCAGCAAGGAAGTCACCCTTGGTGGCCCCCTCAACGTCAAGTTCAAGGACGGCTACAAGCCTGCTGTTGGCGATGTTCTGAGCATCGTCTCCGGCTCCAGCGTACACGGCCAGTTCTCCTCCGTGACGGTCGCGGGCTACAAGGCCAACGTAACCTACGGCGACAGCTCCGTGCAGCTTCAGATCACTCAGTGATCCGCTGACTCAAACAACAGCGCACCTGACCGGCGGGCCCCATGGCCCGCCTTTTTTTACCCCGCAACATGGAATCAAGCGGATGAAACGCTCCTTTATCGCACTCGGCACGATGGCTGCCGCATGCCTTTCCGCCCTGACCTCCCCGGTCCAGGCCGCAGGCTTCAGTACCGTCAGCTACAACGTCGCAGGTCTGCTGGAGGGCATCTCCAGCGGCAGCCCGGCGGCCAACACTCCGCTGATAAGCTGCAAGATCAAGGGTTACACCCTGGTCAACGTGCAGGAAGACTTCAACTACCACGCCGCTTTGTACGACACCTGCGACGACCACACCTACCGCTCCGCCACCAGCGGCGGCATGGGCATCGGCAGCGGGCTCAATACCCTCAGCTACCTGCCCTACCAAGACTGGTATCGCGGCGACTGGAACGACTGCAACGGCGTGGATTGCCTCACCCCAAAAGGCTGGACCCACGCTCGCGTGCGTCTGGCCGAGGGCGTTTATCTCTCGCTCTACAACCTGCACACCCAGGCCCAGACCGAAGAGGCCGATTTGGTCGCCCGCCGCAAGAACATCCTGCAGCTGCTGTCCTACATCGAAACGAACTCCCCGACCGACGCCATCATCGTGATGGGCGACACCAACACCCGCTACACCCGCTCGGGCGACAATATCCGCGAATTCCTCAAACGCGGCTTCAAGGACGTGTGGATCGAAAAGAAACGCGGCGGCTCATTGCCGACGCAAGGGGCCGCCTCGCTGATGGATTGCCGCGATCTGAGCGGCGCCAACTGCGAGATCGTGGACAAGGTGCTCTATCGCGGCAACCCGTTCATCACCCTCACCCCCAACGGCTTCCTGGTCGACAATGCGAAATTTGTGGATGCGGCGGGCAAGCCCCTGTCCGACCACTACCCGGTGATCGTCGACTGGAGCTGGAACACATCGTCGAACTACATCCTCAGCGATCTGTTGGGCGGGCCGCACGGTACGGCCTTCAACGACGTGGGCACACTGCCCGCCACGGCCGCCGTGCAAAAGATCGTCATGCGGGCCGGCGAACGCGTGGATCGAGTGGAATCCGTCCTCTCCAACGGCCATGTCATGTCGCACGGCGGCACAGGCGGAAGCGAGCGCAGCCTGACGCTGGGCAGCAATGAGCATCTCACATCGGTAGATCTCTGCTCAGAAAAGCACAACGGCCACACCCGCATCTTCCACGCCAAGTTCACCACCAGCAGCGGGCGCACGCTGAGTGGCGGAACAACCACCTCGAACTGCGTGACCTACAGAGCGCCCAATGGCTACCAGATCGTCGGTTTCCACGGTCGTTCCGACTCTGAAGTGGACAAGCTCGGCGCGGTTTACATGCCCATTCCGGGCAGCAAACCGCCCGCCGCAAGCTACCTGCAAATCGTCAACAGGCAGTCGGGCATGTGCCTGGACATCAATGGCGGCAAGATGGCCGATGGCACCCTTGTCGGGCAATGGAATTGCAGCGGCGCCGACTGGCAGAAATGGAGCTACGACGCGCATACCGGATTGGTACGCAGCAAGAAGGACCCGCGTTATTGTCTGGACAACGGCGGCGTGCACGACAATGGCGCCCGCCTGAAAATCTGGAGCTGCAACGGTAATGCCAACCAGCGCTTCAACCTGAATGCTTCCACCGGCGTGCTCGCCATGCGCACCAATCCGTCGCAAGTCGCCGATGCCGTGGTCAACGATGGCAGCAATGCCGTCATCACCTACAGCAACTGGGGCGGAGCGAACCAACGCTGGAATTTCACACCCTGACCTGAACGGCGCTCAGGGCAGCGCTGAAAAATTCGGCGCTGCCTGTCCAGGGCATGAATGCCCGACGCAAACAAGGGCATAAGCCCTTGATTCGCAATGAGCCACCCTAAAAACACCGAGGGCTCCCATCTGGCCGTTCGGTCAGATGGGAGCCCTCGGTTTTTTTCAGCATTTCCTCAGATCAGCACCAGATTATCGCGATGGATGAGCTCAGGCTCATCCTCGTAACCCAGCAAGGCGGGCAGCACATGGCTAGGCTGACCCTGGATCCGGCGGGCCTCGTCCGCGCCGTAGTTGACCAGTCCCCGCGCAATGTCCTGCCCATCGGGGCCAACCACGGCGACCAGATCGCCACGCTGAAACCCCCCCTCGACCGCGATCACACCCACTGGCAACAGGCTACGCCCGTCCTCGCGCAGGACGCGCGCCGCACCCTCATCGATCGCCAGACGCCCAGCCACATGCAACTGGCTGGCAAGCCACTGCTTGCGAGCCAGCAGAGGAACCTGATCGGGCAGGAACACGGTGCCGAGCTCCTCGCCGCCCGCCAGACGGGTCAGCACCTCCGGCTCGCTACCGGCGGCAATCAGGGTGGCGGCGCCGGAGCGCGCGGCACGCTGCGCCGCGCGCACCTTGGTCGCCATCCCGCCGCGCCCCAGCACGCCGCCCTCGCTGGAAGCCATTCCGGCCAGCCTGGAGTCGCTGGCCTGGACCTCATGCAGCAGGCGCGCGTGCGGGTCCTTGCGCGGATCGGCGGTGTAAAGCCCCTGCTGGTCGGTGAGGATGACGAGCACATCGGCCTCGACAAGGTTGGCGACCAGGGCGGCAAGCGTGTCGTTGTCGCCAAAACGGATCTCCTCGGTGGCGACCGTGTCGTTCTCATTCACGACCGGGATCACCGCGTGACCAAGGAGGGTACGCAGGGTACTGCGTGCATTCAGATAACGCACACGATCACGCAGATCGTCATGGGTCAGCAGAATCTGCGCGGTACGCATGCCATGGCGCTGGAACACGCTCTCGTAAGCCTGAGCGAGCCCCATCTGGCCGACCGCAGCGGCGGCTTGAAGCTCATGCAGGGCTGTCGGACGGACCTGCCAGCCAAGCCGAAGCATGCCCTCGGCGACCGCCCCGGAGGTGACCACCACCACCTCTTTGCCCGCGCTACGCAGCGCCATCACCTGGGCAGCCCAGCGGTCGATGGCGTCCAGATCCACGCCCTGCCCGCCGCGGGTGACCATGGCACTGCCGATCTTTACCACCCAGCGGCAGGTTTGACTCAGACGAGTACGGGTAGGGCTCGACATGCGGACAGACTCAGTGCTCGGATGACTCATGCGGCGGCGTCGGACGCGGGGCCAGAGCGGCGGCCTGCGCGGCCTCCATGGCACGCTGCGCATCGCGGCGCTCCTCAAGAAACGCCATGATACGGAAGACCAGCTCGCGCGTGCCATCTCCCGAGATAGCGCTGATGCGGAAAACCGGTCCAGCCCAGTCGAGACCCTCGATAACGGACTGGCAGCGCGTCTCGCGCTCATCCTCGGGCAGCAGGTCGAGCTTGTTGAGCACCAACCAGCGTGGGCGATCGAGCAGCTCCTCGCTGTATTTCTCCAGCTCCCCGAGAATGACCTTGGCGTCATGCACCGGATCGGCCTCGGGGTCGAGCGGCGCCACGTCCAGCACATGCAGCAGCAGGCCAGTGCGTGAAAGATGCTTGAGGAACTGGATGCCCAGGCCCGCGCCCTCCGCCGCCCCCTCGATCAGCCCCGGAATATCGGCCACCACGAAGCTGCGGTGCGGCTCCACGCTGACCACGCCAAGATTCGGATGCAGGGTGGTGAAGGGATAATCCGCCACCTTCGGACGCGCGGCGGAGATGGCGCGGATCAGGGTCGACTTGCCCGCGTTCGGCAGGCCGAGCAGCCCCACGTCCGCCAGCACTTTGAGTTCCATGTGCAGTTCACGCTCGTCGCCTTCCGAGCCATGCGTGCACTGGCGCGGCGCGCGGTTGGTGGAGCTCTTGAAGCGGGTATTGCCCAGCCCATGGAAGCCGCCGCGTGCAACGAGAACGCGCTGACCGGCTTCCACCACATCGCCGATCAATTCCTCGGTGTCCGCGTCGTACACCATGGTGCCCACCGGAACCGGAATCTCAAGGTCCTCGCCCTTGGCGCCGGTCATGTTGCGCCCCATGCCGTTCTGCCCGCGCTTGGCCTCGAAGCGGCGCTGGTAGCGGAAATCCGCCAGCGTGTTCAGGTCGGGATGTCCGACCACGTACACACTGCCGCCATCGCCGCCATCACCGCCATCCGGACCACCCATCGGGATGAACTTCTCGCGCCGGAAACTGGCCACGCCATTGCCGCCATTGCCGGCCTTGACGTAAATCACCGCTTCATCAACGAATTTCATAGGAAGTTACCAGCAAAAAAGCCCCGTCGAGGCGGGGCTTGGTCGCAAAAGTGTGCGCGCCGCGAATCAGGCGGGGATCACGCTCACGAAGCGGCGGTTCTTCGGGCCCTTGACCTCGAACTTGATGGTGCCGTCGACTTTCGCGAACAGGGTGTAATCCTTGCCGCAACCAACGTTGGTACCCGGATGGAACTGGGTGCCACGCTGACGGACGATGATGTTGCCCGCGACAGCCGCCTGGCCGCCGTAGAGCTTCACGCCCAGACGCTTGGATTCAGAATCGCGACCGTTGCGGGAACTGCCCGCGGCCTTTTTGTGTGCCATGGCCCGTGACCTCGATTAAGCGGAAATACCGGTGATTTTGATTTCGGTGAAATACTGACGGTGTCCCATGTGCTTCATATGATGCTTGCGACGACGGAACTTCAGGATTTCGACCTTCTTGTGACGACCGTGGCTCAGGATCTCGGCCGATACCTTGGCGCCCTTGACCAGCGGGGAACCGACCTTGAAGTCGGCGCCGTCAGCCACCAGCAGCACCTGATCGAGCTCAATGGTCGAGCCCACGTCGGCGGTCAGCAGCTCGACGCGCAGGTATTCGCCTTGCTCGACGCGGTACTGCTTGCCGCCAGTCATGATCACTGCGTACATGATGGTGTGCTCCAGAAAGAATTGAACGCATTAAAGGGCGCGCATTGTAAGCACTGGCGAGTCTCTCGTCAAACTTTCCGGCGCTTATCTTGACCTCGCGCCGCCCCTTCCCTAGCATCGCGTGGGTTTCCGCCTCTTCCCGCCCCCAGAAAACAAAGCTGTCCGCATGAACTTTGAGCAGGTGCGCCAGATTACCGCGTCCGATATGGAGCGCGTCAATCAACTGATTGAACGCAGCCTGCATACCGATGTCGCCCTTGTTCGGCAACTCTCCGCCTACATCATTCACGGCGGCGGCAAACGTCTTCGCCCGATGCTCCACTTGCTGGCAGCCCGCGCGGCGGGTTACTCCGGAGAGCAGCACTACACCCTGGCGGCGGTGATCGAGTTCATTCACACCTCCACCCTTCTGCATGATGATGTCGTGGACGAATCCGGCATGCGCCGCGGACGGGAGACGGCCAATGCCGTTTTCGGCAATGCCGCCAGCGTGCTGGTCGGCGACTTCCTGTACTCACGCGCCTTCCAGATGATGGTCGGCGTGGGCAGCATGCGCGTGATGGAAATTCTGGCGGACACCACCAACATCATTGCCGAAGGCGAGGTCATGCAGTTGATGAACTGCCGTGATCCGGACACCACCGAGGCGCGCTACATGGACGTGATCCGCTGCAAGACCGCGCAACTGTTCGAGGCCGCCGGGCGGCTCGGCGCAGCGCTGGCGGATAGCACCCCGGCCATTGAGGAAGCGCTCGCCGCCTATGGGCTGCACCTGGGCAACGCCTTCCAATTGATGGACGATGCGCTCGACTATGAGGCCGACCCGGAAAAACTCGGCAAAAACGTCGGCGACGACCTAGCCGAGGGCAAGCCAACCCTGCCGCTGATCCATGCCATGCGCCATGCCAGCCCCGAGCGGGCGGCGATCATCCGAACCGCCATCGAACACGGCGGCATCGAGCATTTGCCCATGGTGCTGGAGGCCGTTGCAAGCGCCGGGTCACTCGACTATACTGCGCGCCTCGCGATGAACGAGGCCGAGCAAGCCATTGCTTCCCTCGCCATCCTGCCACCGTCGCGGCACCGCGAAGCGCTCGAAAGCATCGCTCGATTCGCCGCCGCCCGGGACCATTAATCGGAGTGTAGCTCAGCTTGGTAGAGCACTACGTTCGGGACGTAGGGGTCGTAGGTTCGAATCCTGTCACTCCGACCACTTTTCCTTCCCGCGTCTGACTGACCCGTCGTCTATTCGTCTATCCGCCCGACAGTGACACCTTCACGATCGGCCGCATCGGACGCCCGAATCTCCAACCCTGAAGATATCCCACCCCGAGCTTGAGGAAGGCCCGTTGCTGCGCCTCTGTCTCGATACCCTCGGCGACAACCTCAAAGCCCCCGTCGCGCAGCATCGCCACCACATGCTCGACCATGCCGCGCAGGGCCTCGTCGTCACCATAAGCGTCGATCAGACTGCGATCGAGCTTGACGATATCCACCTGCATGCGCGCCAGATAGCGTAGCGAAGAATAGCCACTGCCAAAATCATCCAGAGCCACACGCAAACCAAGCGCGCGATATCGGCCCAGGGCATGATTCATCAACTCAAAACGCGAAATGAGCGTGGTCTCTGTGATTTCGAGCACGATCTTGCAGTCAACGGCATAGCGAGCCAGTAACTCGATCTGCGCCGCCACCTCGGGATCGACGATGGACTCGCCCTCGAAGTTGATCGAAACCCCCGTGCCGCCCGGAATCTCGCCTGCCTTGAGATCGGCCAGCACGGCGCGCAGCACCGCCAGGTCTAGACGACGCTCAAGGCCGCGGCGCGCAGCGATGGACAGGATATCGCGCGGCTCGATCAGCCCACCGTCGTCAAGAATCCGCACCAGCGCCTCGTAGTAGGCCACCCGCCCGCTGCTCGCCTCGACCACGGGCTGATAATGCATGACGATGCCGCTGCCGTCGTTGATGGCATCCAGCACCGCGTTCACCAGATGGCTCGAACGCCCGGCCATGCCGTCCTCCAGCTCGGCGCGGAACGGCACAACCTTGCCTTCCCCGACACCTCGCTTGGCCTGGTACATGGCGACATCGACTCGCCTCAGCAGATCGGAACCCTCTCGCTCAAGATGCTCGCTGGCTGCCACGCCGATACTGATCCGCAGGCGCTCGTGGATTCCGAGCGACTCGGCCGGATGAGCTTCCACCGCAATCCGGCAACGTTCGGCCACATGCAGGGCCTGGGTCTCCGAAACCCCATGCAGAATGGCCAGAAATTCGTCCCCGCCCAAGCGGTAAAGCCTGTCGTCGCGCCGCAACTCACCGCTGACCAGACGTGCGATCTCGCGCAGCACCCGGTCTCCCGCGTCGTGCCCATAGCTATCGTTGATCGCCTTGAAGAAATCGCAGTCCAGGAGAAGCAACGCAAGCGTCCCCCCCTCCTCATTGGTCAACAACCTGGCCCAATCCTCATCGAAGGCGCGCCGATTGTAGACCCCGGTCAGGGCATCGATATGCGCCTCGGTCCATAACTTGGCATTGGTCCGGTCCAACTCGTCATGCGCCTGCTCCAGCGACTGTCGATAGTCGCGCAGGGCATCTCTTACCTCACTCAATTCCAGAACGGGTAGCGCCTCCTCGTTCACGCCCGACGCCGCTGCATCACCCGCGCGCAATCGCTCCAGCTCATCGCGCAGGCGACGCAGGGGACGAGAAAAAAGATTCGTGACCAACAGGTAATACAAGGCGACCAGGATCAGGAAGGCCAGCATGAACTGGAACAGGGTCTGCCGTACCAGCCCGGGCAGAATGGAAACCCACGAGGCTTGACGGATACGGTATTCGATCACCTCGTGCGCCTGATCCATGGGATATGCACCGGACCCGGACGGTTTGACCCGCAGACTGTCCGGATCGACATAGACAAACCGGTGCAGACTGCGCATCGCATCGAGCATATCGACACGCAGCCCGAGGTATCCCGATATCGCGTGCGGCTCACCAGACGGATCGACAACCGGCGCGAAATGCATCAGGCACAACTTGCCATCAGAGGTGACATACAGGGCGCTCACGGTCCCCTCGGGAATGATCTCCGGCAAGCGGGCATTGAATGTGGACAACAACTCGCGCCTGGCGTCGTACAGCTCCAGACCGCGCACATAGGACGGCCACAAGCCTTGCGCCGTAGCCCGGTTGTCCCGCCAGTAGGTGTAGTAGACGGGCGAATCGAGCTGCTGGCGCACCTCGTCCCAACCACTGATCTGGGCGGCCAATCCTGCGCTTTGGGCCAGGGTGTTATCTACCGCGTGCTCGAACTCCAGCCGCGCGGCGGCCACCGCTTCCTGCTGCTCGGCCAACTCAATGGCACGCAGGCGGTCAAGCATATGCCAGCCCAGCACGGTCAAGGTCAGCACGCCCAGGCCGAGCAACAACAGAGTGTAGGTTCGCACGCTGGGCGCTTGCATATCAGCTTCCCGGTTGAAACGGTGAGACTCAGGGTGTGATACGGAGGTCTCTCAGGGCGCTATCGACGGCATCCAGCAAGTCGAACTCATGGCTCCCATCGAAGAAATGACTCGCGCCCGGCACCTGGCGCACCGTGATGCCCGCGCGACGCATGGCCTCGACCCAGTCCGCGCCAAAGCGCTGGTCCTCACCGCCCATGATCGCGACGACTGGCGCCCTGGCCTGAGCGGACAGGGCCAGAACACGCTCGCGCGTCAGACTGGCATAGGAGAGATAGGACCCCGCTGGCGCAACGTAATTGCCGTGGCAGTAGATCAAATGGAAACGCCCGAGATCACGCTTGCCGGAGGCCCGGAAGGCCTCCGCGCGCGCCAGCTCGTCCGGCCAGACCTCCTCCCCGCGCGCCCCCACATAGCTCAGGCTCACCCCGACCATCGCCGCGACACGCGGATTCGGGGCGCGCGCGATGTATGCCAGCGCCTGAGCCCCGCCAAAGGAATGCCCCACCAGCACAATCGGCCCCTGGACGCGCCCCGCAAGCCAATCCACCCAGCGAGCGACCTCGGCAAGATCGTCATCATGCGCGTGCATGTGGATGGCATCGCAGCCGAGGCCTGCGCGACGCCCGCTGATTCCAAGACTCAGGGTTGGCGCCAGCACGGTATAGCCCTTGCCGGAAAATTCAGACGCCAGCGCCTGGATCGCCGGAAAGGACGCCGTCACCAGGAAACCATGCAAGATCAAAAGCGCCGGGGCGTCGGCGCGTCCGGGGCGGAAATCGGCCAGAAGCTGACGCCCCCCTTCGGCCACCAGCCGAACCTCCCCTGCCCGCGCGGGCGCGAGGGACAGGATCAACAACAAGTATCCGACCAGCCAGGATCGCATCGCCCACCCCTCCATGACGACTCATGGAAAAATAGCGCATGAATGCCGCTTTCGCTGCCCTCCCGGCAGGATCGCGATCAAACCACCTCTTCGGTCAGGCGAGCGAGCTCCCCGGCGGAGAGAATGCGGTTGATATCGAGCAGGACGACGAAGCCCCCCTCCTCGGTCTTCGCCAGCCCATCAATGAAGTCGGTACGCAAGGCCCCGCCAAAGGAAGGTGGCGGCTCGATCTCGCTGGCTTCGATATCGGTCACGCGGGTCACGGCATCCACCATCAGACCGACGTCCATACCCTCGCCACCATCCTCGCCGCCGACCTCGACGATCAGGATGCAGCTCCGGCGGCCTGTCTCGACCTTGGCTCGCGTGCCAAGGCGGCATGCGAGATCGACCACCGGCACGATGGCCCCGCGCAGATTGATCGCGCCGAGCAGAAACTCCGGCATGCGCGGCACATGGGTGACGCCCTGGTACTCGATGATCTCCTTCACCTTCAGGACGCTTATGGCATAGGTTTCGCCCGCCGCCAGAAAAGCCAGGTACTTGCCGCCTTGCAGGCGCTCACGCCCCAATTGCGCCATCACATCCGTGATGGACTCCCGCACCATTAATCCGCTCATGTATTCGCTCCTTTCACGATGACGCTCTCCGCGCCCGACACTCACCGAAACCCGTGCCCGCTCACGCAAGACTCTTGGCGGGCTGCCGCACCCTGGACTTGAGCTTCATCAAATCCGCCACCAGCGCCTTGGTCTGCTCGGTATATTCACCATCCAGCATGCGCCGCGCCCTGGATTCATCACCATTGCGCACGGTCTCGATAATACGAGCCGCGCTGCGGTGAAATGCGGCATGATTCGCGCGCAAGCGCTGGAACATGGGATCTTTTTGCAGGCGCGCCCCATCCCCGTAAACCCACTGCCCCAACGGACAGTGGTTATCCTGGGCCACGACGGCCGGATCGGCGCACCGGGCGTGGTCGTTGATGCAATGACGCAGGCGGTTTTTCCAGTCGACATGCGCCTTGACCGCCTCATTCAACACACCCGCATCGATATCCAGCGGCGTATTGTTTTCAGCCGCCGCCGCTTTTCTGGCCGCGCGCGACTTGGCCACAACCCCGCCATTGCCTGGCGTGCGTGAAGCCCGCTCGTTCCGTCCAACCACCTTCCGGCGCTGAAAAAAACCAATCGTCTGTTGCAGACGATCCGCCTGACCACGCATGTCGACCGCCGTTTCGGCCAGCACCTCGGCGCCAGCCGCGTTCTGTTGCGACACCCGGTTGAGTTGCTCCACCGCCGTGGTGAGCTGGATCACGCCATTGGATTGCTCGCCCGAGGCGGAATAGATATCACGCACAAGCACCGCCGTGCGCTGGATGCCCGGCACCATCTCCTCGATCAATGCCCCGGCCCGCTCCGCCACCTTGACACTGCTTCCGGCCAGGCTGCTGATCTCCCGCGCGGCGGTCTGGCTGCGCTCCGCCAGCTTGCGCACTTCATCCGCCACCACCGCAAAGCCCTTGCCGTGTTCGCCCGCCCGCGCCGCCTCGATGGCGGCATTGAGCGCCAACAGGTTGGTCTTGTAGGCAATATCCTCGACCATGTCGATCTTGCCCGCGATAGCATCCATCGCCGCCACCATGTCGCGCACCGCGCGCCCGCCATCGCCCGCCTGACGGGCTGCCTCCGTGGCAATCCCATCGGTCGCCCCGGCGTTCTCGGCATTGCGTCGGATGGAGTCGCTCATCTGCTCCAGGGAAGTGCTGGTTTCTTCCAGACTGGCCGCCTGCTCACTCGCCGCCTGGCTCATCGCCTGCGCGGTATCCGTGACACCGTGCGCGGCCCTTCCCAGCGTATCGCCCGCACTGCGGAAATCCGTCACCACACTGTCGATATTCGCGGCCATGATGGCGGTGGCATGGCGTAACTGGCCAATCTCCCCGCCAATATCGGCGGGAATGACGACATCCAGGTTACCCGCGCCGACCGCCTGACACGCGCGAACCGAAGCGCCGATCTGTCGCCCCTGATGACGGAAGGCATAGGTCAGCCAACCCGCTGCCAGAATCGCCGCCAGCATCAACGCACCCAGCGCGCCCGCCCACGCCGTCCCCGCGCCGGGGGCCAGAATGGCGGCCCAACCAAGCGCCAGCAGGGCGGCCACGACCACCCCGCCGCTCAGCCCTACGCGGCTGCGCAGGAACAGACGCGCCATGCGCCCCGGAATCCCGGCCAGCCCTGTACGAACAACCCGACCTTCGCGCATTTCGACCCCCAGGGCCTGCCCCTCACGAAAGCGCCGGTACAGAGCTTCGGCCCGCTCGACCTGCTCTCGGCTCGGTTTGGCGCGCAGGGACATGAAGCCGACCATCCGGCCATCGTCCCAGATCGGGTTGGCATTGGCATCAACCCAGTAATAATCGCCATTCTTGCAGCGGTTCTTGACCATGCCACGCCAGGGCTTGCCGCTCTTGAGCGTACGCCACATGTCACCGAACGCCTCGGGAGGCATGTCCGGGTGACGCACGATGTTATGCGGGCTGCCTATCAGCTCCTCCACTGTAAAACCGCTGATCTCGATGAACGGGCGATTGACGTAAACGATGTTTCCCTTGAGATCCGTCTTCGAAACGATGAACTCTCCATCCCCGAGCGTTCGTTCAATGGGGGTGCGATTCATGATGCTGCTGCAACCTTGATTGATTGAAAGGGCATCCCTGCATGAAAACGGATTCGGCATCACCCGCGGGCTCCGAATCCGACGACCTCTTCGGCAACCTTGCCAAGAGGAATGACCTTATCCGCGCCGCCCAGCTTGATCGCCTCCTTGGGCATGCCGAAGACCACGCAACTGGCTTCGTCCTGGGCCACGGTACGTGCGCCTGCCTGACGCATTTCCAGCAGGCCGTGCGCGCCATCATCCCCCATCCCGGTCATGATGACGCCCAGCGCATTCGGCCCCGCGGCGCGTGCGACCGAACGGAACAGGACATCCACGGAGGGTCGATGGCGGCTGACCAGCGGACCATCCACCACCTCCACGTAATACTGGGCGCCACTACGTTTGAGCAGCATGTGCCGCCCCCCGGGCGCGATCAGGGCGCGCCCGGGCAGCACTCTGTCGCCGTTCGCGGCTTCCTTCACCTCGATCTCGCACAGGCTGTTGAGCCGTGCGGCGAAAGCCGCCGTGAACTTCTCCGGCATATGCTGGACGATGACCATGCCTGGGCTGCGCAGGCGCGGCAGCGCGGTCAACACCTCCTCCAGCGCCTGCGTGCCGCCGGTCGATGTCCCGATCGCCACCACGCGGTCGGTCGTTTCCCGCATCGCCACTTGCGGCGGGGGCAGCACGGCATCCGCCGCCAACTTGGGCGTTGGCGCGGAGGGGGCGGCGGAAACGGGCGAACCCGCACGGCGACGAGGCTTGGCGCGGGCCGCCGCGCGAATCATCTCGCGCAGGCGAGCGGATTCGTCCAGCAACTGCCCCTTGGCCCCAAGCTTGGGCTTGGCGACAACCTCCACCGCGCCCGCCGCGAGCGCCTGCAAGGTCGTCTCCGCGCCTTCGGTCGTCAGGGTGGAGCAAATGATGACCGGCGTGGGACGCTCGGCCATGATCTTGCGCAAGAAAGTAATGCCGTCCATGCGCGGCATTTCCACGTCCAGCAGGATGATGTCGGGCCACTCCATTTCCATCCGCTTCATGGCGAACAGGGGATCGGCCACCGCGCCGATCAACTGGAGCGACGGATCTTCGGCGACAATCGCCGTCCACACCTGACGTATGACCGCCGAATCATCGACGATCAGGACCTTGATATGCGCATCAGCCACGCTTGCCATCCTCCCCGGGTTGACTGGACTGGCAACTGGTACGGCATGAAACCGAGCCGTCCAGCAAATTCATGTGAATGTTACGGTAGCCCGTGCCGCCCACATCCCGATGCGCGACCCTGAAGCCGTTCTGAGCCAACAAGGCAAGACTGGCTTCCACGTTCCTGCCTCCAATGTCGATGGACGGCGTCGGAAGAACCATGTTGAACATTCGCCCGCCGCCGTACACCTTGACCACATAATCCGGGGGACTGGTATCCGTCTGCTGCAAATGCTCCATGAAAGACTCGATGACACAGGGCGCGTGACGGCCATCGCACATGCCGCGCACCTCGCTGGGCAGCATGATGTGGCACATGCCGCCGATCCTCCGGCGCGCATGCCAGAGCGTGATCGCCACACACGACCCCAGCAAGGTTTTCAGCTCAACGGCGCCGCCGCCGAAGAAAATGTCCCCGGGCTGAAGATAAATCACCCGTAGGGCTCCACTCACGCGGCCAGGCTCGATTCACGCCTTGCACCCGCAGCCTTCAGGCGGTAGATGGCGGGGCGAACACTCTCGAAGCGCTCACTCAGACCATTGAGCGTCTCGGAATGACCAATGAACAGATACCCCCCCGGAACCAGTCTGTCAGCCATGCGATTCACCAGTTTCTGCTTGGTTTGCGCATCGAAATAAATCATCACGTTGCGCAGGAAGATAACCTGGAACAGCCCCATGTCCGGCCACTGACCATTCAGATTGAGCATCCGGAAGTCCACCTTGTCCCTCACCGAACGATCCATCAGCAATGCGCCCGACTGTGAACGCACCCCTTTCAGGCAATAGGCGCGCAGATAATCCGACGGAATACGCGCAAGCGCATCCTCGGCATACACTCCCCGGCGAGCATGTTCCAGAACGCGCGTACTGATATCGGTCGCCACGATCTCCCATGGAGCCCTGTCCCCCATGTTCGCGGCCAAGGTCATGGCGATGCTGTAAGGCTCCTCGCCAGTGGAGCTGGCCGCGCTCCAGACGCGGAACGGCCTGCCGCGCGAATGGGAGGACAGAATGGTTTCACGGAGAAAGTCGAAGTGCTTCGGCTCCCGGAAAAACGAGGTTTCATTGGTGGTGAGCAAATCGACCATGGTCTGAAACTCCCCGCCATCCTTTTCCACCAGCGAGACATAGCTCTCGAATCCGGCTAAAGCGTGCGCACGCAGACGGCGCGCCAAGCGCCCCGTCACCAAGGCCTTCTTGGCCGGACTGAGAGTAATGCCGACCGACTCGTAGAGCATCGCACGGATGCGCTCGAAGGATCGATCATTCAAATCCGGATAGCTCACGCGTTCATACCCTCCAAACGGCTCAAGCAGCCAGCCTCGCCATCTCATCCAGATCGAAAACCCGCTCAAGCTGAAGCAGGGTCACGAACGCCCCGTTCACCTTGCCCATGCCCTGGATGAATTCCACCGGCATGTCGGCCCCAAACGCGGGCGCAGGTTCGATCATGTCATCGGGGATCTCCACCACTTCCGTCACAGAGTCCACCATGAAGCCGATCTCCGTCACATCCTCGCCCTGGCGCAGATCGACAATGATGATGCAGCTCCGGCGGCTGGGCGTGCTGGGCGGCTCGCCAAGGCGCACCGCAAGGTCAATCACCGGCACCACCTGGCCACGCAGGTTGATGACGCCGCGCACCAGGCTGGATGCCATCGGCACACGATCGACCCGGTTGTGCTCCAGTATCTCCTTGACCCGCAGAATGTGCATGCCAAGCCCCGTGCCCCCAGCCATGAAGGTGAGGTATTTGGTTTCTTCACGCTCGCTTCCAGTAAGAACCGGGGCTTTCGCCCCGGCGCGTACAGGCAGCTTCGCGTCGCTTTCGGCCGTCGCGCCCGAAGTCGAACTCGAAGTCGTACCGCTCATGTCCATAGACTCCTTGGGGCTCAGAACCGCTCAAAATCAGCCTCGTCCGCAGCGGAGGACGCAGCCTGTCTGGCGGGGCGGGGCGATGGCGCCGCGCGCGAAGAGCGCACGGGCGCGGCGCGGCGGGCGCGGGCATCCTCGGCAAGCTGGAAGAAGCCGACCGTTTCCTGCAACTGCTGGGTCTGAGCGCTCATCTCCTCGGCGGTCGCCGCCAGTTCCTCGGAGGCCGAGGCGTTCTGCTGCGACACCTTGTTGAGTTCCTCCACCGCGGTGGTGACCTGATTGACGCCCGTGGACTGTTCTTCGGACGCCGCGTAGATCTCCTGCACAAGGTCCGCCGTGCGCTGGATGCTCGGAACCACGTCTTCGATCAGTTTGCCCGCGCGT
>JBFLZK010000004.1:0-136315 GCA_040756355.1 Pseudomonadota bacterium
AGATGTGGAACCGCTACAAGCAGACCGCCGACTTCAGGGACGGCAAGCCCTGGCTGCTGCGCTTCTTCGACCAGATTCGCTTCTACCCGGTGACAGAAGAAGAGCTGCTGAAGATGCGTGAGGATTTCCCGCGCGGTCGCTTCAGGCTGCGGGTGGAGGAGACCACCTTCAGCCTGCGCGAATACCAGTCTTTCCTGAACGCCAACGCGGACAGCATCGGCGCCTTCAAGCGGCGCCAGCAGGCCGCCTTCGAGGCCGAGCGCGAGCGCTGGAAGGCCCTCGGTCAGGCCGAATACGCGAGCGACGCCATGGTGGCGGGCGCGGCGTCGGACAGCGAACTGGACCTGCCGGAACACGGTCGCGCGGTCGGCTCGCCGGTGTCCGGTAACGTGTGGAAGGTGCAGGTCGCGGAGGGCGACAGGGTCAAGTCCGGCGACGTGCTGGTGATCGTCGAGTCGATGAAGATGGAGATCGCCGTCGAGGCCCCCTGCGACGGCCAGGTATTCAGGCTGTTCTGCCGCGAGGCCACGCCGGTCACCGCCGGGCAGGACCTGCTGATCCTGCTTGAGGGGATGCCAGGAAAGGGAGACGCCAGATGAACCGCAGTCTCGATATCGCCAGCCTGCGCCGGGCCTACTTTTCTGGCGAGCTGACTCCGCTCCTCCTGATGGACGATGTGCTTGATCGTCTCGATGGGGAGGACGCCCGCCATATCTGGATCGAGCGTCTGCCGCGCGAGGCCGTGCTGGATTACGCCAGGGCGTTGGAGGGCAAGGACCCGGCGGTCCTCCCCCTGTACGGCATTCCGTTCGCGATCAAGGACAACATCGACCTGGAGGGCATGCCGACGACCGCTGGTTGCGCCCAGTATGCCTACATGCCCGAACGGTCGGCCCACGTTGTCCAGCGCCTGATCGACGCGGGCGCCATCCCGCTCGGAAAAGCCAACCTCGACCAGTTCGCCACTGGCCTCAACGGTACGCGCTCGCCCTACGGCGCCTGCCACAACGCCTTCGATCCGGCCTATATCTCCGGCGGCTCCAGCTCGGGCTCGGCGGTGGCGGTGGCGCTTGGCCTGGCGAGCTTTTCACTGGGGACCGACACGGCGGGTTCGGGCCGCGTGCCCGCCGCTTTCAACAATCTGGTCGGACTCAAGCCGACACGTGGTCTGCTCTCCACGCGCGGCGTGGTCCCTGCTTGCCGCACACTGGATTGCGTGTCCATTTTCGCCCTCAACGCGGCGGATGCGCATGCGGTGTTGGCGGTGGCGGCGGACTATGACCCGCTGGACGCTCAGGCCCGCCCCGGGCGGGGTGAAGCCCCGATCCCGGCGCGCTTCCGCTTCGGCGTGCCGCGTGAGGAGCAGCTCGAATTCTTCGGCGATCAGGACAACGCGGCGCTGTTCGCCGAGAGCGTCGCCCGTCTGGAGCGGCTGGGCGGCGAGGCGGTGAGGATCGACTTCGCGCCGTTCCTTGCCGCCGCGCGCCTGCTTTACGAAGGCCCTTGGGTGGCCGAACGTTACGCGGCCATTCGCGAGTTCTTCGACACACGGGGAGATGCGCTGCTGCCGGTGATCCGCGCCATCATCGGCAAGGGGCGGGACTTCGATGCGGCGCAGGCCTTCGCCGGGTTCTATCGGCTGGCCGAGCTTCGCCGTGAGACAGAGGTGGCGATGAGCGCGCTGGATCTGGTGCTGACCCCCACCGTCGGGCGCATTCATACCATCGAGGCGCTGCAAGCCGACCCGATCCGGCTCAATAGCGAACTGGGTTACTACACCAACTTCATGAATCTGCTCGATTTTTCAGCCGTGGCCATGCCCGCTGGATTCACCCAGAGCGGTCTGCCGTTCGGCGTGACCCTGTTCGCCCCTGCCTTCCGCGATCGCGCCTTGTTGGCGTTGGGCGCGCGCCTGCACGCGGCCCTGGCGGAAGATGCCGGGTTGAACGAGTTGAACATGGGCGCGACCGAGCATGCCCTGCCGTCGGACATGCCGACGGAGCCGCATGACGGGGTCATCGAGGTTGCGGTGGCCGGGGCGCACCTGGAGGGCCTGCCGCTCAACTGGCAGCTCACCCAGCGCGGCGCATGGCTGGTCGAACGCACCCGCACCTCGCCCGATTACCGTTGTTACGCGCTCGCCGGTGGACCTCCGTTCCGTCCGGGGCTGATCTGGGCGCCCGAGAACGGCGCGTCGATCGAGGTCGAGGTTTGGGCGGCGCCTGCCGAGCATTTCGGCAGTTTCGTCGCAGGCATCCCGGCGCCGCTCGGCATCGGCCGGGTGATGCTCGAAAGCGGGCGCGAGGTAACGGGCTTTATCTGCGAACCGCGAGGTGTTGAAGGGGCGGAAGACATCACGGCCTTCGGCGGCTGGCGGGCCTATATGGCATCGAAGAAGCCTTAATCCCGCAACACGGCGACCATTCGCCCCGGCACGAGCAGCGCATCCAGCGCATCGAGGATGGAGGGGAACACCGCGCGGGCCGCCGTCAGAGTCGCACCTGCCGCGCCTTCGTCCATCAGCACAGCGAGGCCGAGGGTGGCATGCGCCAGCATCAGGCGGTCGTTCCAGCCGTTGCCGATGGCGCATACGCCGCCTTCCAGTCCGGCGACGAAGTCGCGCTTGGCGATGGACTGGCCAGTCGCGGGCAGCACATGCAGGCTGATCGGCAGGGCTTCGAGTGCGGCCTTGGCGGTGCCGAAGGTGTCGCCGGTCACGCAGTGCAATGCGAGCCGATCCGCAAGTCGATGCAGTCGCTCCGCGACGCCTGCCGCCACCGCCCCGCGCAAGGCGAGGGTTCCGTTGAAGTCGAGCACGAGATGGTGAAGTTCCAGGGGCGGCTGGCCGGGGAGGTCGATGCAAAACATGGCGGGTCTCGATGGTGGTTGGGGGGAGACTGTTCCAGTCGCCCCACTGTCGTCAACCATTCCCGGCGCGTGAAACAAAAAACCCCGGGCCTGGCCCGGGGTTGATGCGCTCGATCCTTGGTGTGCGTTTACTGAAGCAGCGTGCCGCTGGCATCAATGAACTGCTGAGTCGAGTATTCGGAGACCGGCAGCTTCTTGATGGAACCCTGCTTCTTCACGTATTCGATGAAGGTGTCGGTGTACAGCAGATAGGTATCCAGGAAGCGCCCGCTGTCCTTCACGGTCTTGAAGGTCAGGTAGCCGTCCTTGCCGTCGGCGATGTAGCTGTTGGTCACGACTTTGTAGGTGCGAGTCAGATTCAGCGCGCTCCAGGCCGTGTCAGTCTTGCCTTTGAACTCAAGGTTGCTCAGACGGCTGCCGGCGGACTTGGTCAGATCCACGGTCCAGCGCACGCCAGCCGCGTAGGGGTATGAGCCGGTGGAGCCGCCGGTCTTGACCGCGCTGTCTACGGCCTCTTCCAGCACTTGCTTGATCTCGGCGCCGGTCATGTCCAGCTCGACCAGGGTGTTGGAGAACGGCATGACGCTGTAGGCCAGACCCATGGTGATGGTTCCCGCCGGGATGCTGACCCGTACGCCGCCGCCATTCTGGATACCGATTTCGGATTTCAGGCTGAATTCGCGGAAGGCCCAGGCAACCAGGTTGCCGATGTCGGAGCCGTGCGCGCGGGTGGCGGCGTTACAACCCGCCGGGCTGTCCTTGGAGTAGCCGGAGCCCGGTACACGCTCGATGCAGAGGGTTTCGGAGGCGGCGCCGATGACTTGCGCCTTGAGGCCTTCGACCTGGTCTGCATAGGTTTTCAGCACGGCTGCCGCGTTGGCGTCGGGAGCAACCTTCAGCAGCTGGGTGTCTTTGGCGATGGTGGCGTTGAGGGTGTCCAGTTCGGCGCCCGCGACGGTGTAGGTCTTGCCCGCTGCATCCTTGCGGGTGAAGTCTCCATCGATCAGCAGGTGGGACACGCCGGAGCAGCTTGCAACCTTCTGTTCGGAAGAGAACTCAACCTTCAGTTCACCCACGGCCTTGGAGTACTCCCAAGCCTGGGCGATGCAGACCGTGTCGCCATCCTTGTTCTTGACCTTGGCCGGATACTCGCCCTGGGCGGTGAGCCCATAAGCGGAGTAGTTACCCAGCAGGGTGTGCGAGTCGCCGCCGATGATGACGTCCACGTCGGTCAACTTGGCCGCGATGCTCTTGTCCTGGCTGTAGCCCTGATGGCTCAGCAGGACGATGCGCTTGATGCCCTGCGACTTGAGAGCGTCGATGGCTTTCTGGGCGGCGGTGGCTTCATCGCCGATGTCGGTGGTGCTCAGAGGCTGGGACGAGCCCTTGGTCTTGTCCGCGATGGTCAGGCCGATGATGCCGACCTTCTCGCCATTGAAGTCCTTGATGGCGTAGGGCTTGATGTAGTCGTCGGTCTTGGCGGGGGCGAGCGGGGTGCCGACCTTCGGGGTGACGTTGGCGGAGACGACAGGCGTTTTGCAGGCGCCGGCATGGAGCTTGTCGATGAAGCTCTTGAGCTGGGCGTCGCCGTCGTCGAACTCATGGTTGCCGACCGCCATGGCGTCGAAGCAGACGGTGTTCATCAGGGCGGCGTCCGCCGCGCCCTTGAAGTAGGTGTAGTACAGGGTGCCGACTTGGGCGTCGCCCGCGTGCAGCTTGAGAACGTTTTCCTTGCCAGCGGCAATTTTGTCGATGGCGCTTTTGACACGGGCAAAGCCGCCGAGCTTGGCGGTGGTGTCCGCGCCGTCCAGTTTCAGAGTGATGCCGCCGCTGAATTCATCCAGGTTGGAGTGATGGTCGTTGATGTGCGCGATGGTCACGGTCAGCGGCTTGACCTCTACCGAGCTATCGCCGCCGCAACCGGCGAGCAGGACCGCCGGCAGCGCGACGGCAAGAAGGTGCTTGCGGAATTCCATGGGTATTCACTCCGGGATGGGGAAGTCCTCACCCTAGGGTGAAATCGTTTCTCATTTACTAAGGAACGATGAAGCTTAGGTTGATGTCTGCAAGCGCGACAACAGGGCATCCAGCTCGTCCAGCGAGCCATAGCGCAGGACGATCTGGCCCTTGCCGCGCTGGCCGTGGCGAATCTCGGCGGGTGCGCCCAGCCGTTCGCTCAGGCGGCGCTCAAGATCGCTGATGTTGGGGTCGACTTGCTTGCCTTTCGGCGCTTTTTCGGGCTCGGCCTGAAGCAGCCGGGCGACCATGGATTCGACCTCGCGCACGGACATCTGGCGCGCGGCGATCTTCTCGGCGATCTCTTCCTGGCGAGTTCTGGGCAGCGGCAACAGGGCGCGGGCGTGGCCCATGTCGAGCTGGCCGGTTTCGACCAGGCCTTGTACGGCGGGAGCGAGTTCAAGCAGGCGCAGCAGGTTACTGACGTGGGTGCGCGAATGGCCAAGCGCCTCACCCGCCTGTTGGTGGGTGAGGTTGAAGTCGTCGATCAGGCGTTTGATGCCCTGGGCTTTTTCCAGCGCGTTGAGGTCTTCGCGCTGGAGGTTTTCGACCAGGGCGAGGGCCGCGGTGGCGCGATCATCGACCTGGCGCACTACCGCCGGAATTTGGGTGAGCCCGGCCAGGCCGCAGGCGCGCCAGCGGCGTTCGCCTGCGATCAGTTCGAAGCCGTCGGCGGACGGGCGGACGACGACCGGTTGCAGCAGCCCCTGGGCCTTGATCGAGCTCGCGAGCTGTTCGAGCTGTTCGGAGTCGAAGACCTGGCGTGGCTGCCAGGGGTTGGGCCGGATGCTGGAGATCGGCAGGGTGCGCAATTCGCCCTCGCGCGGTTTTTCGGCCGCGACGGACAGTAGGGATTCCAGACCTCGACCGAGGCCGCGCTTGGCCGCACTCATGTTGCGCGCTCCTTTTTCATGCGGTCCATCACTTCCTGGGCGAGGCTCACATAGGCCTGCGCGCCGGTGGAGGATGGGTCGTAGGCAAGCGCGGACAGTCCGTGACTAGGGGCTTCGGCCAGTCGCACGTTGCGCGGAATGATGGTTTCGAACAGGCGCTCGCCGAAATGCGCCTCGAGTTGCTGCGAGACCTCCTGGGTCAGGCGGCTGCGTCCGTCGAACATGGTGCGCAGCACGCCGAACACGGACAGGCGAGGATTGACCGAGTCGCGTACCTGTTCGATGGTGCCGATCAGGGCGGACAGTCCTTCCAGCGCGTAATACTCGCATTGCATGGGGACCAGTACGCCGTGCGAGGCGACCAGGGCATTGAGGGTGAGGATGTTCAGCGCGGGCGGGCAGTCGAGGACGATGATCTGGTAATGGTCCGCGAGGGTTTCCAGCGCGCCCTTGAGGATGCCTTCGCTGCCGGAGCGGCGCACCAGCTGGACTTCGGCGGCGGTCAGGTCGCCGTTGGTCGGGAGCACGTCGTAGTCGCCGCACTGGCTTTTGTGGATGCAGGCGGAAATGTCCGCCTCGCCCAGCAGCAGTTCGGTGGTCGTCGGTGCGACCGAACGCTTGTCCAGTCCGCAGGCCGTGGTGGTATTGCCCTGCGGATCGAGGTCGATCAGCAGCACGCGCTTGTCGCCCAGCGCGAGTCCTGCGGCCAGGTTGACGGCGGTGGTAGTCTTGCCGACGCCGCCCTTCTGGTTGGCTATCGCGAGTACAGTGGTCATGCGCGTTCCCTGTCGGAGAGGACGATCAGATGGCGCTCGCCGAGCAGGGTGGGGGCGTACAGTCGAGGGGTCTCGATCGCCTCCGCCCAGTCTGGCAGATCGCGCAGCTCATCATGCGGTATCTGGCCCTTCATCGCCAGCCACTTTCCGCCCGGGGCGAGCAGAGAGCGGGTCAGGTTCAGAAAATCCGCCAGACTGGCGAATGCGCGGCTGGTGATCTGGGCGTAAGCGCCTTCCAGCGTTTCAACCCGCGCATGCAGGGCCTTGGCGTTGGATAGCTTGAGCGTGCGGATGACATGCTCCATGAAGCGTACCTTCTTGGCCACGGCATCCACGAGGGTTACGGAAAACACCCCCTCCCCCTTGAGGGGGGTGGGCAGGGGGGAGGGTGATAGGCGGCCTGGGTGAAGTGCTTCGTTCGGGCTCTTTTCACCCTCTCCCCCGTCCCCTCTCCCCTCAAGGGAGAGGGGGGCGGCGTTTTGCTTGACGATGGCCAGCACCAGCCCCGGCAGGCCGGCTCCCGCGCCGACGTCCAGCAGCGGGGCATCGGCTACATGCGGCAGGAGGCTGAGGGAGTCGAGCAGATGCTTGTCCACCATCTCCAGCGGCTGGCGGATGGCGGTCAGGTTGTAGGCCTGATTCCATTTGTCCATCAGCTCCAGGTAGTCGAGCAGGGCGGCTTGCGTCGTTTCCGGCAGGTCCAGGCCCATGGCCGCGATGCCGTCCCTCAGGCGAGCGGCGCACGCGTCGCGCGGAAACTTCATGGCAGGCTCGCCGGCCGCGTGTCCGGACCGACCTGGAGGTCCGTCCCGTGGCTGTCGTCCGTGGCCGGGCGGTATCCGTCGGTTCGTGTCTTGGCGGTGGCTTGCTGCTTCTTCAGCCAGACCAGCAGCAGTGAGATCGCAGCCGGGGTGACGCCGGGGATGCGCGAGGCCTGGCCGAGAGTGGAGGGTCGGTGGGCCTTGAGCTTTTGTTTGATCTCGTTCGACAGGCCGCTGATGGCGTCAAGGTCAAGGTCGTCCGGCAGCGAGGTTTCCTCGTTGCGGCGGGCGCGCTCGATCTCCTGATGCTGAATGTCGAGATAGCCTGCGTACTTCGCCTGTACTTCGATTTGTTCGGCCACGTCCTCGCGGTCCACGCCTGGGCCGATCTCCGGCAAGCTGACCAGTTGGGCGTAATCCAGCTCCGGGCGTTTGAGCAGGTCGAGGGCCAGCGACTCGCGCGAGAACACGACGCCGCGCTCGACCAGGGCCTGGGCCGCCGGGCTGTTGGGGGTGACCATGATCTCGCGCAGGCGCTGCTGTTCGCGCTCGATGGCCTCGCGCTTCTCGTTGAACGCGCGCCAGCGTTCCTCGCCGACCAGGCCGAGCTTGCGTCCGAGCTCGGTCAGGCGCAGGTCGGCGTTGTCCTCGCGCAGCAGCAGGCGGTATTCCGCGCGGCTGGTGAACATGCGGTAGGGCTCGCTGGCGCCGAGGGTGATGAGGTCGTCGATCATCACGCCGATGTAGCTCTCCTCTCGGCGCGGCGTCCATGGTGCAAGGCCCCGGACCTGACGCGCGGCATTCACCCCAGCGACCAGGCCCTGCGCGCCGGCCTCCTCGTAGCCGGTGGTGCCGTTGATCTGGCCGGCGAAGAACAGCCCGTCGATGACCTTGGTCTCCAGCGTCGGGCGCAGATCGCGCGGGTCGAAGTAGTCGTACTCGATGGCGTAGGCCGGGCGGGTGATGTGGGCGCGTTCGAAGCCGGTGATGGAGCGGTACATGGCCAGCTGCACGTCGAACGGCAGGGAGGTGGAGACGCCGTTCGGGTAGATCTCCATTGAGGTCAGGCTTTCCGGCTCGACGAACACCTGATGGCGGTCCTTGTCGGCGAAGCGCACCACCTTGTCCTCGATGGACGGGCAGTAGCGAGGGCCGACGCCCTCGATCACCCCCGCGTACATCGGTGAACGGTCCAGGCTGGCGCGGATGATCTCGTGGGTGCGCTCGTTGGTGTAGGTGATGTAGCAGCTCACCTGGCGCGGGTGCTCGGCACGCGAGCCGAGGAAGGAGAACACCGGGGCCGGGTCGTCGCCCTTCTGTTCCTCCATCACCGACAGGTCGAGCGAGCGGATGTCGATGCGCGCCGGGGTGCCGGTCTTCAGGCGGCCGACGCGCGGGTGCAGCTCGCGCAGGCGCTGGGCGAGGGCGATGGAGGGCGGGTCGCCCATCCGCCCGCCGGCGTAGTTGTCCATGCCGACGTGGATCTTGCCGCCGAGGAAGGTGCCCGCGGTGAGCACCACCGCGCGGGCCTGGAAGCGGATGCCGGTGTTGGTGACCACGCCCGTGACGCGCTCGCCCTCGACCATCAGGTCGTCGGCCGCCTGCTGGAACACCCAGAGGTTGGGCTGGTTCTCCACCATCTGGCGGATGGCGAGACGGTAAAGGTTGCGGTCGGCCTGCGCACGGGTGGCGCGCACCGCCGGGCCCTTGCGCGCGTTGAGGATGCGGAACTGGATGCCGCCGAGGTCGGCGGCGCGAGCCATGGCGCCGTCGAGGGCGTCGATCTCCTTGACCAGATGACCCTTGCCGATGCCGCCGATGGCCGGGTTGCAGCTCATCGCCCCCACGGTTTCGATGTTGTGGGTCAATAGCAGGGTCTTGGCGCCAGTGCGCGCGGAGGCAAGCGCGGCCTCGGCGCCGGCATGGCCGCCGCCGATGACAATCACCTCGAACGCTTCAGGGTAGAGCATGGTCAGGTCTAATCAGGGAATCGCAAACGATTGATTATATAGAGAAAGGGCGGTTTGGGTTTGAAATTGTCATTGCGAGCGTAGCGAAGCAATCCAGTGGCCTTGGGAGCCCGGCGTTGTATGGGTCGCCACGTCGCTGCGCTCCTCGCGATGACGACGTGTTACAGCGGGTGGCCCGGATGCAGCGTAGCGCAATCCGGGAAGGGGCTCCCGGATTACGGCCAAGGCCTTCATCCGGGCTACAAGGGGCTTACAGGCCCTCAAGCGCCTCGCGCATGAATTCCGGCGGGGTCAGCGCGCCCTGGTGCACGCCCGCGTTGTAATAGCGGGTCGGGAAGGGTTTGGCGGCGGCGTCATCAACGCGGAAGCCGTCCAGTTTTTCGCCCTTGCGCGCCATGGTGCATGTGATGGAGCCGCCGGGGTAGACCGGCTGCGGGAACAGCAGCGAGCGGCGGTCGGCGAAACCGGCCTGGATCATGGCGCGGTGCACATTCTTGAGCACGTCCATGTGGTAGAAGGGCGATTCGCTCTGGCTGACCATAATGCCGCCCGCGCGCAGCACGCGAAAACAGTCGGCGATGAAGGCCGGGCCGAACAGGCCTTCGCCGGGGCCGATCGGGTCGGTGGAGTCGACGATGATGATGTCGACCGAACCATCCCGTGCCTCGCGCATGTATTTGATGCCATCGTCGAAACGCAGGTCGGCGCGCGGGTCGCCATTGCGCTCGCACAATTCCGGGAACCACTTTTCCGCCATGCGGGTGACCTGCTCGTCGATGTCGATCTGGGTCGCCTTTTCCACGCCCGGGTGCTTGAGCACCTCGCGCAGGGTGCCGCAGTCGCCGCCGCCGATGATGACCACATGCTTCGGGTTGGCATGGGTGAACAACGCCGGGTGGCTGATCATCTCGTGATAGACGAAGTTTTCCAGGCTGGTGAGCATGAAGGCGTCGTCGATCACCAGCAGGTTGCCCCAGTGCTCCGTTTCATGCACCGCGATCTTCTGGAATGGGCTTTGCACCTCATCGAGCTTGCGCGTGGTCTTGAGGCTGAAGGCGGCTCCCATGTGCGGGACGACTTCACTGATCCATGAATGATCTAGAGGCATAAGAGACAGCTCCGGGATGCGTGGAATGGCGGCATGTTGCCACCCGGGCGCGGCCCGCCGCAATCCTTCTGCGGCAAGGCGGCATTCACCCGGGGCGGGCGCTTGTGCCACAATGGCGAGTTCCCGCGCCCGGACACGGTGTCTTGTCCCGGGCGGGAGTTCCGCATCCTCTCAACGATACTCATCACGCAGTCATGAATAACCAGAAGCCCGTCATCCGTTCCCTTGTCATCAGCGCCCTTCTTTCCGTCGTTGCGCCGCTGGCCGTCTTCCCCTTGGTCTCGGCTCCGGCCATCGAGCCTGTGGCCTATATCTTGTTGATGGCGCTTTTCCTGATCGTGACCCTTCTTGCCACTTTCTTGACCGGTGGTTGGGGCGATGCGCTTGCCGTGCGTCAGGCGCCGCGCTCCTCGCTCGGCGTGCAGTCCTCCGCCGACATTGGAAACCATGAAACCGGCACTGTGAAATGGTTCGATGCCAGCAAGGGCTACGGCTTCATCCTGCGCGATTCCGGTCCGGAAATCTTCGTTCATTACCGCTCCATTCTCGGCGAGGGGCACCGCGTGCTCTATGAAGGTCAGCGTGTGACGTTTGTCATCGCTCGCGGTCGCAAGGGTCTGCAAGCGGAAGACGTGGCCTTGATCGCGGCCTGATCGCTGCGATGGCCGGTTCGTGCGCTGCCTGAGGAGGGGTTCACTCCCGGCCTGGCAGGATAGCCTCGTCCGGCAGCATCTTCAGGCAGGGGATGTCCGCGCCGACGATCGTCTGGCGCAGGGTTTCGATGGCCTCCGGGCGCGGGTAGCTCTTGCGCCAGGCCAGCACCACCCGGCGTTGAGGCGCAGGTTCCGCGAACGGGCGGTAGAGTAGCCGCCCGCCTTCGAAATCGTTCTGCACCGAGCTGCAAGGCAGCACCGTCACGCCCAGACCCGAGGCCACCATGTGCCGGATGGTCTCCAGCGAGCCGCCTTCGAGCGTGCGCTGGAGGCCGCTGATGGACGCGCTGCGATTGCAGTCCGGGCAAGCTTGCAGCACCTGATCGCGGAAACAGTGCCCCTGGCCGAGCAGCAGCAGCTCGCCTTCCGCCAGACGGTCGGGGGACAGCGCGGCGGTCCTCGCCCATGTGTGCTCGGGCGGCATGGCGATCATGAAGGGTTCATCGTAGATCGCCTGGGTGACCACGCCCGGCTCGCTGAACGGAAGTGACACCACGATCACGTCTAGTTCGCCGAAGCGGAGTCGGTCGGCCAGATCGTGGGTGTAGCCTTCCTCGATCAGCAGCGGCATCTGCGGCGCGCGCGCGTGCAGGGCCGGAATCAGGTGCGGCAGCAGGTAGGGGCCGATGGTGTAGATCAGGCCGACCTTGAGCGTGCCGCTGAGCGGATCCTTGCCGTGCTCCGCAATCTGCTTGAGTCGCTCGCTCTCTTCCAGCACACGCTGGGCCTGGGCGACGATGCGCTCCCCGGAGGGGGTGAGGCGAACCTCGCTTTTCGGGCCGCGTTCGAAGATCTGCACGCCCAGCGCCTCTTCCAGCTTGCGCACCCCCACGCTCAGGGTTGGCTGGCTCACGAAGCAGCTCTCTGCGGCGCGGCTGAAATGCCGCTCACGGGCGACGGCGACGATATAACGCAACTCGGTGAGGGTCATGCGGCTTTGATTCGCTGGTTCGAGGGGGCTAGAATCAACCCCCCGCGGGTGTAGTTCAATGGTAGAACGGCGGCTTCCCAAGCCTCAAGCGTGGGTTCGATTCCCATCACCCGCTCCATAATTTTTCGCGCACGGCCCGGTACGCCCCTCATGAGCGACTTCATCGTTGTCGGCGCGGGCGCCATCGGTATGCTGACGGCCCTCGCCCTGCGTCAGCGCGGCTACGCCGTGACCCTGATCGACCGCCAGCAGGCTGGTCGTGAATCTTCCTGGGCGGGTGGCGGCATTCTCTCGCCGCTCTATCCCTGGCGTTACGCCGACCCCGTGAATGCGCTCGCGCGCCGCGCGCAGCAGCTTTACCCCGCGCTTGTCGCGGAACTGCGAGAGACGACGGGCGTCGATCCCGAGTACGTGCAAAGCGGTCTGTTGATGCTGGATGGTGATGAGTCAGGGCAGGCGCTTGAGTGGTCCGAGCGGCATGGCGCGGTATTGCGGTTGCTGGCGGCGGACGAGGTGGCGGGCGTGCAGGCGGGGCTCGCGGGCGTGCAGGCGGCGGCCCGCTGGATGCCGGACGTGGCTCAGGTGCGCAATCCGCGTCTGGTCCGGGCCTTGCGCGCAGCGGTCGTTGCGGGCGGTGCGCGCCTCATCGAGAACGCGGAAGTCGAGCGCATCGAGCTAAGGGGCGGGCGGGTGTCGGGCGTGTTCGCCGATGGGCGGCGGCTGGCCGCCGATGCGGTGGTGATGGCCGCCGGGGCCTGGAGCCGACGGCTTTGGTCCGAATTGCCGATGCCGCCCGCCATTCAGCCCGTTCGCGGACAGATGCTGGTGCTGAATGCGCCGGGTAGCGGTATCGTGCGTATCGTCATGCGTGGCGGGCGCTACCTGATCCCGCGCCGGGACGGACGTATCGTGGTTGGCAGCACGGTCGAGGATACGGGCTTCGAAAAACGGCCCACCGATGAGGCCCGCGCATCCCTGCATGCCTTCGCGCTGGAGCTCGCTCCCGGCCTGCGCGGCATGCCGGTCGAGCACCACTGGGCGGGCCTGCGTCCTGGAGCGCCCGGCGGCATCCCCTACATTGGCGCGGTCCCCGGGGCGGAGGGGCTGTTTCTGCACGCGGGGCACTTCCGCAATGGCCTGGTGATGGGCCCCGCCTCCACCGAGCTTCTGCTCGATATCATTGAGGCACGCACGCCTAGGGTCGATGCCTTGCCTTATGCGCTCTCCGCGCCCCGGATGGAGGAGCTGCATTGAGCCCCGCGCCGGGCATGGGCTAGAATCGTCCTCCCCTTTTGCCGCAATAGCTCAGTTGGTAGAGCAACTGATTCGTAATCAGTAGGTCGACGGTTCGATTCCGCCTTGCGGCACCATCATTGGCAGGTTGCTGAAATACCTTTTTCAGCGGCCTGCTGGGCGCGCCATGGATGGGGCGCCCTATCAGTCCTGCCGGGTGATTGCATTGAAAGCTGCACGGAAGCCGGTTTTCGGCGCCCCGCTGCCCGAACATGGGCGCGGGTTGGCGTCAGTCTCGCGTCAGGCTTGCGTTAGCCCGGCCCTTGGCCCTATCCGGGGCATGCTTCGCATCGGCTATGCTTGACCGAGGTACGCAGGCGCATGGATGCCTCATTGCGCGTTGTCGATAGGGGCGATCAGTCATGTTCCAGTTCGTTCGGGCGCTAAGTCTTGCGTTTCTGGCCTTGCTGGCTGGCAGCCAGGCGTGGGCGTCTTCGCCGGACTTGTCACCGGCGCCCTCGGCGGGCGCGCCGCTCGACGAAGTGCGAGTGGCCGTGCTGGCCTTCCGGCCCAAGCCGGAAACCCATGCGCGCTGGCTGCCTCTGGTCGACTACCTCAACCGTGAGATTCCCGACCGTCATTTCCGCCTGGAGGTCCATACCTATCCCGAATTGGGTGAGGTCGCGGGGCGCGGGGCGGTGGATTTCATTCTTACCCAGCCTTCGCATTACATCCTGCTGACCTATCTCAACGGCTTGTCATCTCCATTGGCCACCCTGGTGGAGAAAGAGGGCGCCCATGCTCTGGCCAATTTCGGCGGAGTGATCTTCACCCGTGCGGGGCGTGAGGACATTGACGCTTTGGAAGATGTTCGTGGGCGTCGTGTCGCGACCAGTTCGGTGACTTCGCTGGGCTCTTTCCAGATGCAGGATCTGGAGTTGAGCCGCGCGGGGGTGCGGCTCTTCAAGGAAACGACGATTGTCGAGACCGGTCAGCCGCAGGACAAGGCGGTAAGGGCGGTGCTGGAGGGGAAGGCGGATGTCGGTTTTGTCCGCACCGGTGTGATCGAGGCCATGGCCAGGGAGGGCGGGCTGGACCCGGAGCAGCTCAAGGTCATCAATTCCAGGGTGGTGCAGGGTTTTCCCTACCGGCTTTCGACCCATTTGTATCCGGAGTGGCCGTTCGCCGCCATGCCCCGTGTCGATCCCGACTTGGCGCGGCGTGTTGCAGCCGCGCTGCTGGCTCTTCCGCACGATGGGGCGTTGGCGCGTGAGATCGGTATCGAGGGTTTTACCATTCCCGGCGATTACCGGCCCATTGATGACCTGCTGCGTGAGTTACGGCTTCCGCCCTTCGATGCGGCGCCGGTATTCACCCTGACGGACATCTGGCAGCGCTTCCAGGGTGTGTTGGCCATCGGCGCGGGCATGGGCAGTCTTCTGCTTGGCGGACTGGTATTCGGTCTGTATGGCGTCAACCGCAGGCTGAAGCGGGAGGTGGCGGAGCGTCAGCGCGCGGAAGGCCAGCTGTTCAAGCTCTCGCAGGCCGTGGAGCAAAGCCCCAACGCGATCATGATTACTGACCTTGATGCGCGCATTGAGTACGTCAACGAAGCCTTCGAGGCGGTCACGGGCTTCAGTGCAGAGGAGGTGGTCGGCAAGACGCCCTCCATCCTGAACGGCGGGCGCACGCCCAGGGGGCGCTTCGAGGACTTGTGGGCTCACCTGCGTCGTGGGGATTTTTGGCAGGGCGAGTTCATCAACCGGCGCAAGGATGGCAGCGAATACATCGAATTCGCCCGCATCCTCCCGGTTCGTCGGGCCGACGGGAGCATCTCCAACTATCTCGCCATCAAGGAGGATGTGACCGAACGCAAGCGGGCTGAGCAGCGCATCCAGTATCTGGCCCATTTCGATGCGCTGACCGGATTGCCGAACCGCACCCAACTGGAGGACCACTTGCGTTATGCGCTTACACTCGCGCGGCGGGGCAGCGGGCATCTGGCCCTGATGTTTCTCGATCTCGATCATTTCAAGGACATCAACGACACACTCGGGCACAGCGTGGGCGACGCGCTGCTGGTGGAGCTGTCCAGGCGCTTGCGCCACGTGATGCGGGAGGAGGATACCGTCTCCCGGCTGGGGGGCGACGAGTTCATCCTCCTTCTGCCTGGCGACGATGCGCGTGGCGCGGCCCATGTGGCGGACAAGATTCTTGAGGTGGTTTCCGAGCCGTATCGGATCGAGCATTACGACCTGAATGTGACGGCTTCGATCGGTATCGCTCTGTACCCGGAGGACGGGCAGGATCTGGAGACGCTTTCCAAGCGTGCGGATGTGGCGATGTACCGGGCCAAGCGCGATGGCCGCAGCGCCTATCGTTTCTTCACTCGGGAAATGCAGGAGCATTCCGCGCGTAACCTTCAGTTGGGCAATGCCTTGCGTTTTGCTCAGGAGCTGGGGCAACTCCACCTCCATTACCAACCCCAGGTCCGCCTGACGGACGGGCGTATCGTGGGCGTTGAAGCGCTGCTGCGCTGGCAGCATCCGGACCTTGGCGCGGTGTCGCCCGCCGAGTTCATCCCGGTGGCGGAGGATAGCGGACTGATCCTGTCGATCGGGGAGTGGGTGTTGCGCCAGGCCGCCCGTCAGGCCCGTGTTTGGCAGGATGCCGGGCATGCGCCGCTGGTGATGGCGGTCAATCTGTCTGTGGTGCAGTTCCGTCATCCGGATTTGCCGGATCTTGTGACACGCATCTTGGCCGAGGAGGGTTTGCCGCCCGAGTTTCTTGAACTGGAGCTGACCGAGAGTGTGGCGATGCATGATCCGCAGCAGGCCATTAACGTCATGAACAAGCTGCATGAGCGGGGCGTGCGCATGTCGATCGACGATTTCGGCATCGGCTATTCCTCGCTCAGCCTGCTCAAGCAATTCAGGGTTTACAAGCTCAAGATCGACCGCTCGTTCGTGCGTGACATCAGCACGGACGCGGGCGACAAAGCGATCATCAGCGCCATTGTCCAGATGGCTCGCAGTCTGGGGCTTTTGACGATAGCCGAGGGGGTGGAAACCTCATCCCAGCGCAATTTCCTGCATGAGGAGGGGTGTGACGAGGTGCAGGGTTATTTTTACAGCCGTCCCCTGCCCGCGCCGGAGGTGGAGGCCCTGTTGAGCGATGGTCTGCCCCCTGGCGGCGGCGTCTGAAGCGTGCCTGCCCGAGGTAGGGCCGACGCGGGTAGAATCGCGGCATGAAGCCGTCCGCTGCTCCGCTGACCCACTGGCCTATCGACCGTTTGCGCGGCGTTGGTCCCGCGCTCGCGCCGCGTCTCGCGGGGCTGGGCCTGCGTACGGTGGCGGATGTGTTGCTGCATGCCCCGTTGCGCTACCAGGATCGGCGACACGTCAGGAGCATCGCCAGCCTGCTGCCGGGCGATGAGGCATTGGTCGAAGGCGAGGTGCGAGCTGTCGAGCAACGTCGCGGCGGTCGTCATCCCACGCGTGGCGGTCAGCAGTGCCGGGTGGAGTTGGCCGACGGGAGTGGGCGACTGACCCTCTGGTTCTTCAATCCACCCAAGGGGGTGCTCGATCTGATGCGGCACGGGCGCGCTCTGCGCGCCTTTGGCTCGGTCAAGGGTGGATTGCTCGGGCTGGACATGGCGCATCCGGAGATCACGCCCTTGCCCGCAGCGCTCGATACGGCGCTGACGCCGATCTACCCCGCCGCCGAAGGCCTGAGCCAAGGCGTATTGCGCCGCCTGGTGCGCGATGCGCTGGCGTTGTGGGCGCGTGAGTCGGCCATCCTGCCCGAGCTGTTGCCGGATGCCCTGTGCGGTGCGCGCGGTTGGCCGGACCTGCGCGCAGCGGTCGAAGCGCTGCATTTTCCGACGGACTTTCCCGTCTCGCCGCTTGCCACCGCAGGCGGTGAACGGTTGGTGTTCGAGGAGCTGTTGGCTCAGCAGTTGGCCATGCGGCGTTGGCGGGCGCGAGCCGAAGATTGGCGGGCGGAATCCTTGCGCGTGGGGGGAGCGCTGGCGGAACGCCTGCTTGCCGGTCTGCCTTTTTCCCTGACTGGGGCGCAACGGCGGGTGTTGGAGGAGATCGGACGTGATCTGGCCCGGTCGCGCCCGATGCGGCGGCTGGTGCAGGGCGATGTGGGTGCGGGCAAGACCGTGGTCGCCGCGCTGGCGGCCTGCGCGGCTCTGGAGGCGGGCCGACAGGCGGCCCTGATGGCTCCGACGGAGCTGCTGGCCGAACAGCATCAGCGCAACCTGAATACTTGGTTTGAGCCGCTGGGCGCTCCGGTCGTGGCGCTGAGCGGCGGCCAGAAGAGCGCCGCGCGCCGCAAGGCGCTGACTGCCATTGCCGCAGGCGAGGCGCGCCTGGTCACGGGGACGCATGCGCTTTTCCAGGCGGGCGTGGCGTTCCGGCATCTGGGCTTGATCGTGATCGACGAACAGCACCGCTTCGGCGTTCACCAGCGTCTGGCGCTGAGCGAGAAGGGGCGCAATGGCGAGCTCCATCCGCACCAGCTTGTCATGACCGCCACGCCCATCCCGCGCACGCTGGCGATGACGGCGTACGCTGACCTGGATGTCTCCGTGCTGGACGAGCTTCCGCCCGGTCGCACTCCGGTGCAGACCGCTGCTGTGCCGGATGGCCGTCGCGAGGAAGTGATGGATCGCTTGGGCGCGGCCTGTCGCGCGGGGCGTCAGGCCTACTGGGTCTGCACCCTGATCGAGGAAAGCGAGAAGCTGGAAGCCAAGGCGGCGGAGGAGGCGCATGCGTCCCTGAGCGCCGCCTTGCCCGATTTGCGCATCGGACTGGTGCATGGTCGCATGAAGCCGCGTGACAAGGAGGCCGTGATGCAGGCCTTCAAAGCCGGTGATCTGGAGATCCTGGTCGCCACCACGGTGATCGAAGTGGGTGTGGACGTGCCGAATGCTTCGCTGATGGTGATCGAGAATGCCGAACGGCTGGGCCTCGCGCAACTGCACCAACTGCGTGGCCGGGTGGGGCGCGGCAGTGTTGAATCGAGCTGCGTCCTGCTATTCAGTCCGCCGCTGTCGCAGGTCGCCAAGGAGCGGCTGGCGGTGATGCGCGAGACTAATGACGGGTTCCGCATCGCCGAACGCGATCTGGAACTGCGCGGTCCCGGCGAGTTCCTCGGCACCCAGCAGACCGGCCTCGCGCGGATGCGTTTCGCCGACCTTGCCCGCGACGCCGACCTGATCCCGCAGGTCCGTGAGGCTGCCGACCTCATCCTGCGCGACCATCCGCAGGCGGTCGATCCGCTGATCGAGCGCTGGGTGGGGGCTGGGATCAGCTACGCCAAGGTGTGACCGTTCTGGGAATGCAAAAGGCCGCCCGGCAGGCTCCTGGCTGTTCGGTTAAGGCGTTGTTTGCCTGACAAGGCTGAAAAGCCGGGCCGGACTGGCCCCCTCCCCCTTGAGGGGGGAGGGCTGGGGGGAGGGTGTATGGCGCCTCAAACCATGCACCGATCTCAAACGCTGCTTACCCCCCAACCGGCTTCGCCCCCCTCGCTTCGCTCTCCCCGCAAGGAGCGAGGGGCTTTAAGCCTTCGCCAACACCCCGCGTGAGCGGCCAGTCCGAGGGCGGCCCTTGCACTTTCTGGAGGCTTACCGGCCCTGGGGCTTGGCCTCGAATTGCAGAGGGTCGGCCAGCAGCGGGATGTAGTCCGGATTGTAGGTGCCGCCGTCGGCATAGCTCTTGTTCTCGTCCAGCAGGGTTGGCACATCGCCCACCATGAAGGTGTCCTTGGTCGGGTCGCTGGTCTCCACAGTGCGGTCGGTAATGACCTCCCCGGTCTGGTACGGAACGCCGCTCATGTGTGTGAAGCCTTCGTCGGCCACACGGAAATAGCGGAAGGTCACAGGCGTCTGCGGGAAGACATCCTTGCCCAGGTTGTAACGCTGGGTGACCACGACCTGCCGGTAGCGACCGGCAGCGGCCAAGGCGTCCTGCTCGGGCGGGTAGAGCAGGGCGCCTTGCAGCTTGCCGTTGACGTCGAGATGGTCGCCGCGCGCGGTCATGTCGCGGATCAGCTTCTGACGCAGCGACTGGCTGCCATTGAAGGCGGCGGCGCTGGATGTGTCGATGGTCGGCCAGTTCTGGCTGTAGCCACGATCGCTGCGGATGGTGAGTGCGAGGAAGCGCTCGATGGATTGCGGCATGTCGCCGTACAGGCTGACGCCCACCACGTTGTCGAGGAAGTGGCGCATCTCGCCCTTGCCCTCGCCGCGATTGATCGGATCGCCCATCTGGGCGACCCCTGGCGTGGTGTCGGAGGTGACGCCCGCGCTGGCCTTGTAGCCGAGGTAGTTCATTTCACCCCAGCCAGTATCACCGGCGAATTTGCGCGGCATGGCCCAGGTGCTGTCCACGGTGTTGCCGGTGCCGGAGGTGAAACGCGGCCCGGACTCCGTGCGGTATACCCCGCTGTGGCAGCCAATGCATTGAGTCAGCTCTTCCACGCTTTGCGGGCGCAGAGCGCCGTCCTTGTTCTCGATGAAGCCCGCCAGATACCAGCCGACGCCGTTGTCCACCCAGCCCTGGGCGCTATTGCCGTAGACCGGCAAGCCTTCTTCCTTCTCGCCGGGGCGAAATTGGGCGTGATGGAACTCCTTCCACTTGTACATGTAGCGGATTTCCTTGACCCGGCGCGCGCGCGTGCCGGGGAACGGGCTGATGGCGGCGTTGCTGCCGTCGGCGGCGACATCGACATAGTGCAGCGGGTGGGCGAATTCGGTCCCGACCGGGTATTCGCCGCGCAGGATGTAGGTCGATTTTGCCCAGCCGACGTAGTGGTCTCCGTCTTCCGGGCGCAGACGGTCCTGGATGGCGCGCTCCACAAGTTCAAGGTTCCGCTTGTAGATATCCAGGCTGAATTCTCCTCCCTCGGTCAGCATGAAGGTGGCTGGCAGACGGATGTAAATGCCGGACACGGAGCCAGTGATGGGGGTGAAGATGCCGTAGGGCATGAAGTTGACGGCACGCCAGCCGGTGACCCATCCCTGACCGTCGTGGAAGAAGCCGCGCGATTCCGCCGAGCTGCGTACGAAACCGTCCGCCTGCGCGGGCAGGTCGGTCGGGCTGAGCGCGGGGAAGAGGCGGAACGCGTTGTCGGTGGCGCCATCCCAGTGTTTGGGGTTGCCCGGGCGCTGGGCGAAGGCGGCGCTCCAGTTGTCTTCGCGGATGTAGGCGCGCATGTCCCAGTTGGCCGGCAGAATGCCAAGCAGGCGCACGGCCTCTGCCAGCTTTTCCGGGGAGAGCGTGTTTTCCCAGCGATTGACGCTGGAAGGCGGGGCGAGCGTGTTATGCGGCGCGAAGCTGTAGTCCAGTTGGAGATTGCCCAGACGCTCTTCCCCCCCGGCTTGCGGCAGGTTATTGCCCAGGCCGAGTTCGAAGACGCCGTTGGTGTGGCAGAACTGGCAGGCATTCTGGGTGCCGCGCGAGGTTTCGATATGGCACTGCGCGGGGACGTGTGCGTAGGGGTTGCCGAACAGCAACGGACTGATGAACTCGCCGTCGAGCGCGCTGGAGGTCGTCGAGCCCGTGTCGGGGGCGGGCTGTGCCGGGGTTTCGTTGGCGCCGTCGCTGCTCGATCCGCCCCCCCCGCAGCCTTGCAGGTAGGTGGCGATGGCGATGGCGCCAAGCGTTGCGCCCAGGCTTGCGATGAGAAGGGAACGTTTCATGGTGTTACGCCTCATGGACTCTGGTGGGGAGGCCATGCCGGAGCGCGAGGATTCGGCGTTCGCGCTTTGGCATGGCGACCCATGGGATAAAGGGGTGATTGGTGAAAACGATAAAGCCGGGCCACGGGGCCCGGCTTTGTCTGGTGTGTCAACCCGTCGGGGTCACGCCGCCATTACTTGATGGCCGGCATGCCGCCGATGTAGCCGACCGGAGCGTGGAACTTGTTGATCTTGGCTTCCAGTTCGGTCTTGAGGTTGGCCGGGACAGCGCTCGGCAGGTCACCCCAATGCTGGTTGTTGCTCATGATGTAGGCATAGCCGTTCATGTCGTCCACAACTTGCAGGCCGGTGTTCTCGGCGCCCGCGGCGGAGGACAGGATGCGTACCAGCTTCTTGGTGTCGACGTTGTAAGCCCACACGTAGTTGTTGACGTGCATGCCGGAGTCTTCACCGATGAACAGGGTGCGCATCTTCTCGGAGAAGAACACGTTGTCGGTGTTGGCGACCTTGGTCACGTCAGCGGTGTTGCCATTGGCGTCCGCAGAGATGTCCTTGCCAAGCAGGGCGGTTTCTACGTACATCTTGGTGCCGACCCAGTCGGAAGCGATGGTTTCGCCGCCGTTGATGGTCTTCTGGCCAGTGCCCAGGTCGATGGTGTAGGTAGCGCCCGAGGAGACCTTCTTCAGCTTGATGTGGTCAGCCGGTTCGCCAGTCATGGAGGTCATGCTGTCGCGGATGGCGGAGATGGCCATGTAGGCCTTCTTGTCCTTGGCGTTGACCGCGATGCCTTCCATCTTGGTGAACTCGGTGGTGGCGCCCAGCAGCGCGGCGTAACGACGGGTTTCGAGGAAGGCCGCGGCCTTTTCCATGCCGCTTTTCACCTTCAGGCATTCGTCGGAGGTGGTGCCGGTGCGGACGCGGGTGTAGCCGCTGGCGCAGGTGCCGTTGCTGGCGGCTACGGCATCGAAGATGCTGCTGAAGGTCACGCCGGAATCGATGATGGCCTTGATTTCGGCATCAGTGGACTTGCCCAGCTTGACCCAGGTCAAGTTGGCAACGCCGCCGTTGGCGTCTGAGGTCTGATTCCACTTGGCTGCATAGATGGTGCCGGCGGACAGGTCGTTGGCCTTGTCGGCCACGAACATGGCCATCAGGCCGTGGGTGCCGTCGTCACCCATGTAGGCGGTCTTGCCGTCCGGCATGACCTTGGCCATTTCCCAGGTGCCGCGGCTCATGGCGTAGTGCTTGACGACCTTGGTGCTGCCGTCCTTGGACACGGTGACTTCCGGGATGAAGCCGTAGTGGTAGGGGTTGGCGGTCTTGGTGTTCTGGAAATACAGCTCGGTCATCGACTTGACGCCGGCGGTGGTGGTCTTGTAGCTGCTGCTCAGCGGGTTGTATTGCAGGTCGTAATCTTCCTCAGAGCCCAGGTGGGTGTTCCACGGGGTCTGGGAGCCGAAGCAGTTGATCCAGGTGCCGTTGACGGAGGAGAAATCGATCGGCTTCTGGCTGCTGACGCTCAGCTTGCCGCTGTTCTTGTCCTGGCTGATGCCGGAGAGCAGCATGCCGGTCGGGGCGCGGCTGTACCAGTTGGCGGTGGTGTAGGACTCGGCACCGTTGGACAGAATCCAGTCATACTCCAGGTGGGTCACCAGGAACAGGTTGCCATCGACATTCAGCAGGCTGTTGGCATCCGGGGTCTCGGCGACCAGGGGCTTGCCGTACGGGTCCATCAGCGGATTCATCTTGTGGTCATAGAGCTGACCGGCCGGATGAGCGTTATTGGCAACCTTGTCCTGGAGGCTGAACAGGGTGTTGTAGCTCAGCGGGAAGTCTTTGGTGACGCCGTTGCCGTAGGTGACTTTGGCCACGGAGGTGGTGTAGGTCTTGGACATGTCGGTGGAGGTAGCGGCCACCGGAGTTTCGGTGAAGGCTACGGACACAACGGCGGGTTCGCCGTCGCCACCGCAACCGGTGACGGACAGGCCAACCGCCGCGGCAACGGCGGTCAGCGGAAAGAGAGCGAGAAGGCGCTTGTTCATGGATGGCTCCGTGGTTATTTCTTCGAGGACGGAGCGCATATCCTTGCCGTCATTTGTGACGGGGGGGTTTCCTGAATGTTAAGGTTGCGTGAACCTTTCGGATTGGCGGCTGGGCGCGGCGGGTCGGTCATGCTCGTCGCCCTGTAGAATGCGCCTGGAATGTTCAAACAGGTATGTCCATGCCTCCCCCTTCGCAACCGCGCGCGCCGCTGGCCTGGCTGCATGCTCCGGGCTCCCTGACACGCCACCTTGCCCGCGTATGCGGCGAGGCTCCGAGGGTTGATGTCATGGCCGAAGGGTGGGTGCGCGCCGCGGTGGATGAGGCGCGCCTTCTGGGGATTCGGGCCGGGGGGCGGATTTGGCGGCGGGAGGTGCGCCTTGGTTGCGGTTCGGTGTCTTATGTGCATGCGGTGACACTGGCTTCGGCATCGACGGTGCGTTCGCTCGGCCTGGGGCGTCTGGGTGTCCGACCACTGGGGCGCCTTCTGTTTCGCAGGGGCGCTCGGCGGCTGGCGCGCGAAATCCTCAGGCCCCATGCCGGGCAAGCCTGGGGGCGGCGCACGCTTTATTTGATGGGGCGTCACAGGCTTTTGGTTCAGGAGTGTTTCCTGCCGGGCGTGCCGCCTCGTCGTCGTTAACGGGAAGTTGAAAAAGGGCTTTCTTGTTAGCTGATCGGCTAAGTCGACTCGTTGCACGGAGCAACAATGGAGCGCTTTGTGCTCCTCGCTGGGTACATGGATGTGCCTTGCCGTGACGGGCTCCGGAGGTCAGGCATTTGGCGCGCTGGACTTTTGCGCAGGTTATCCATGGCTTGCCTTGGCGGGGTGTTTGCGGAAACCCTGCTGACCTGCCGGAGGCAGCGGCTCGCGGTTGGCGGGGCGTTGTCACGCCGTTGCAGTCTGGCGCGGCTATGGTTTGTGAAGCCTTTTGTCATGCCGGCCACGAGGATGATGCTCATGCTCAAGCTTGATGATCTGGTCTTTCCCGCGCCTGAAGTGTGCCAAACCATTCTCGCCGAGCGGCTGAAGGATGTTCTGGCCCAGGGGCAGGCGCTGAGCCTATCTCCCCAGGCCGAGGAGGCCTTGCATGACTTGCGTGTGGCGGTGCGCCGCGCGCGCGTCTGGATCAAGCAATGCGGCGCATGCGTCGAGCTCCCGCGCAAGGCTCGTCGCGGCTTGAGCGCCTTCGCGCGTGAAAGCTCGCCAGTGCGCGACCTGGAGGTGCAGGAGGTCTGGCTGGCTGGGGTGCATGCGCGAGCGGAACAGAAGCCCGGATGGCAGGCGCTGCGCGAGCGACTGGCGGAAGAGCATGCCGAGCGTCGCTCGGCGCTTCTGGAAACCTTGCCGGAAGCGCTGGATGGTGCGCAACGCGCCCTCGATCAGATGCGTATCGCCAAGGGTGCGGACGACGAACCGTTCGGCGGCTGGATGTCCGAGCACTGGATGGATGGCGTCGAGGCTTATCTCGCCGCAGTTCATCATCTACCGGAAGGTCTGCATCCCCTGCGCCTGGTCGGCAAGCGTCTGCGTTACATGCTCGAACCATTGAGCGAGGCGCTGGGCGCGGCGGATACGCTGCGTCAGTTGCGCCAGGGACAGGATGCGATGGGGCGCATGAATGACCTCGCCGTTCTGTCGTCCGCCCTGCCCGCGCATGCGGCGGTGCTTTTGGCGCGTCAGCACGAAGAATCGATCCGCTTTGCGCTGGAGATGGGGGTGGCGCCGCGCTGGGCCACGCCTTCGACTTGGGCCGGGCTGCGTGCGGTCAGTCAGGCGCTGATCGACGAGGAAAGCGAGGCTCTGGCCGCCCTGCATGGCTGGCGGCTGAGCACGGCGGATGCCCTGGCCGAGGGGCTGCCACGCATCGGCGTGCAGTTGGCGGGTTCGGCCATGTTTGATGGTTTCGGCAACCCGGTCTGATATCCGGCACGGTGTTCGGCACGACGGCCCTTGATATTTTGGGGTCGGATCAATAGCGGTCCGCTACCGGGCGTCCGAGCTTTTCTTTCTTGTTTGCCGGGTCATTGCGATCAGCTCGGCCTTCAATGCATCAAGGCCCTTTCCATCCAACGGGCGATTACCGTAGCAGGCGGCATCCAGTCGGGCGAGTTTGGGGATGGCTTCGGGAATGTCTGCGCCGACTGGAGCTTGCCGCCAGGCGCGGCGCAGAGCGTGGGGCGTATCGGCTTCAGCCAGGGTGCGCCGCCAGGTGCGGCGGGCTCGCAGACGATGCCAGCGCGGTGCGCCGAACCATGCTCCGACGGCGATGGCGGTCAGTGCGACCAGCCATGGCATCCAGGGGCGCAGGGCCAGCCAGAGGGGATGCAAGACGCGCAGCCGGGTCTCCGGCAGGGCGACCATCCGCAGTGCGCCATCGGCGGGGTCCACAAAGGGCAGGGTCATGCCCGGCAGGCGGATGAGGCCGCTCGCGCGCGGTTCCAGGGTCAGGCGCGCTTCGGCGCGCTGGCGTAACGGTTGCGCGGGATCAGGGACGTCGATCAGCTTTACGTCCAGCGGGTAGAGGCGCAACGAGCCGGTGTCGCGCAGGCCTTCTTCCAGCCAACGGCGGATGCCGCGTGCCGACAGTCCTTGGCCGTCGATCGTGAGTTGCAGCGTGAAGGGGCGTCCGCGCGGGATGTCCGCAGGCAGCGGCGCGGTGTCGATGTGCAGCGCGCCGACAGGTACGTCAGCGGGTAATAGCGGGTTCAGCGGGCGTATGTCCAGATTCAGCGGCGGCGCGCTCAATATCAGACGGCGCGGGCTTTGGCCCGCGCCTTGATCCTGGGCGCGGATTTCGAGCGTGGGCGGCTGCACGGTCAGCGCGCCGGGGTAGAGGGGCATCAGGGCCCAGCGGTGGCGATGCAGGATGACGACGCCGGTTTCTGTCTTCACCCGTTCCTGTTGGCCGGGCAATGGGCGCGGGATGATGCCGGGCGGGGTCCATGGCGTGATTTTCTGTTCCAGGATGGAGCGGTCATCCACCACTTCGAGGGTGAGAAGCACTTCTTCACGTACCCAGGGAGCGGTCTGGGACAGGCTGGCGCGTACGCTGATCTCGGCTTGCGCGGCGCTCAACGCGGTGGCGGCAAGCAGACAGGCGAGGGTGAAATGCTTCACCATGGCAGGCCCTCGGTGGCCCGGCTCGGGGCTTCGCCGCGCATCATCGCGCGCCAGGCTGGAGCGGGGGCGTCGTGCAACAGTTCCAGTTTCTTCGCGGCGGCCTGCCGGTCCGCCTCGCCCAGCGCCAGGGCCTGGGGTTCGCCGGGACGGCGTCGGCTTGCGCCGGGGCCGCCGACACTGAGATCGCCGCCGCTGGGCGTGTCTTCGGTCGGAAAGTCAGCGCTCACGTCCTCGTCGTAACGCGCCACATCGGTCGGCTTGCGGCCCGGCGGATCGTCCGGGCGGGTCTTTTTCGATGAGCGCGCCTCGGCGTGCTGGCGTGCCAGCCACAGGTTGGCCTCGGCGCGCTCATCCTTCGGGCGCAGCCGCAGGGCCTGTTCGTAGGCGGCCACGGCGCGTTCCGGGCGTCCGGCCTTGAGTTCTGCGTTGCCCAGGTTGTAGAGCGCGTCCGCGCGGGTGTTATCGTTCCCGGCCAGCAGCCAGGCGGTGGTGAAGGCTTGCGCGGCATGATTGAAATCACCACGCCGATAGGCGGACGCGCCTTCGCCCATGCGCGCCTGCGCGCCGGAAAGCCGGGCGTAGAGCAACTGTGCCTGGACGAAGTCGCCGCGTGACCAGGCCGCGTAGGCCGTGGCGGGGGTTGCGTTTGGATCGGCGCGGGATTCGTTCGGCGTCAGCGTCAGGGTTGTCGCCAGAGCCAGCGGGATGAGAACCGTGGCGGATGCTGATCTGCCGCCCGTTCCTCGGGCGGACGCGGTTGCGCGCGGGCGGTAGGCGAGCAGCAGAAGGGCGAGGGCGACCAGCAGCGGCCAGTGGAACAGTTCGTTCCAGGCGCGCGCGGTGCCAGACTCGGGGTGGCTGGGCAGAGCGCGAATGGCGCGGGCGAGTGCGTTCAGGTCGTCGTCGCCATCTTCGACGGGTATGAATTGTCCGCCAGTACGGTGTGCCATTTCCTCCAGCGCGGCGCGGTCCATGCGGCTTTGCCAGGGTTGGCCTTCGAACTCGCGGAAACCGCCCGCGCCGTCCGGTATGGGGGCTCCCGTCGCGGTTCCAAGACCAAGGATCAGCAGCGGGATTCCAGTCTCGCGTAGGCGCTCGACGGCTTCCAGCACGGCGTTGCCGCGTACCATGTCCGTGTCGCCGTCTGTCAGCAGGAGGATGGCGCGCCCGGAACCCGGGCGTTCGGGGAGCTGGCGGGCGGCGGCGTCAAGCGCGAGCGCAAGTTCGCTGCCAGGTGCGTCGTCAAGCACACCTTCGCTCTGCCCGAGCGCGAAGCGGAAGACTTCGGGGTCGGTGCTGGGCGGCATGACCAGACCCGCCGTACCCGCGAACACAGCCAGACCGAGCGCTTCGCCCGCCAGACGTTCCGGCAGGGCATGCAGCTTGAGGCGGGCGCGCTCCAGGCGCGAGGGCGCGATATCGGTCGCGTGCATGGAGTCGGACATATCCAGCAGGGCGAGGATATGCACGTCATGGCGCATAGGGGTCGCCTCGCGCAGGGTTTGGAGCGGGGTTCGCGGCCCCGCCAGAGCGACGGCAAGCAGCAGCCAGGCCAGCGCGTGGAGAATGTGGCGCGCGCCACTGCCGCGCGGGTTGTCGTCCAGGGCCCAGGGGCGTAGCGCGGGGTCGGCGTAGTCGAGCAGGCGGGTGCGCCGTTTTTGTGCGAGCAGAGCCAGCGCCAGGGGTAGGAGAAGGAGGGCGAAGGCCCAGGGCCAGCGCCAGTCTAGAGCCACGTCCAAGTGCCACGGCAGAAGGCTCATGCGGCGGGGCCTCCGTGAAGGTCGCGCCATTGCCCCAGGGCTAGTAGCAGCAGGGCCAGGCCGAGTGGCAAGGGGTACCATTCGATCTTTGCGCGCTCGCTTGGCGGCGGGGTGCGCGTGGCTTCGCGCCGGTCGATATCGGTCAGGATGGCGCGCAGGCTGTCACTATCGTTCGCCCGGTAGGACTGGCCGGAGGAGTGGGCGCTCATCTCGCTCAGGCTGGGTTCCCGAAGGCCATCGGCCAGGGGCTCTGGTGCGGTGCTTTCCGGCGTGACCGCCACGCTGTAGAGCCGTGCGCCCAGTCGTTCGGCGTAGGCTAGCGCCTCGCGTGGGCGCAGGACGCCGCCGGTGTTGTCGCCGTCCGAGAACAGTACGATGACGGGGGGCGGGCCGTCGCCTTGCTCGATCTGTCTGAGCGCGACCCCGAGGCCTTCGCCAATGGCGGTCGCGCTGCCGCTGGCGCCGGGCTTGAGGCGAGCGAGCTGGGCCGCGACTGCGGCGCGGTCGGTGGTCAGGGGGATGAGCGTGGCGGCGGCGTCACTGAAGGCGATCAGTCCCAGCCGGTCGTGTTCCCGCGCGGCAATGAATGCGGCAGCGGCCTGACGCAGCACGGCCATGCGCGGCACGCTTTGACCGTCCAGCGTCATGTCGTGGATGGCCATGCTGGGCGAGGTGTCGATCAGCAGCAGGATGTCGCGTCCTTCGCCGATGGGCGGCAGCCAGCCGCCCTCGGTCTGCGGGCGTGCAGCGGCCAGGGTCAGCAGTGCAGCGACCAGGGCAAGCCAGCGGCGGGCAGTGTGCGCATGAGCGGCGCGCCCCAGTCCGAAACGTTCGAGCAGCGGGTGGCGCAGGGCAGGCGGCGGACGGTTGAAGGCCGCCGGGGCGCCAGCCCGCCAGCGCCAGCCCAGCCATGCGGCCAGCGGCAGCACGAGCAGAAGCCAGGGGTGGGCAAAGCTGATCATGAGGCGGCCCTCCGTTTCGCGGGCGGAGGGGGGGGCGAGGATGAAAAAACGAGGATCAACAGGCCCGGCGACGCGGCGGGTTTCGGGTTTTCCAGGCCAAAGCGCGCCGCGTGCAGGCCGCTGACCAAGGTTCGCCAGGGGGCCGGTTCCATGCCGTGCGGCGGTCGGGCCGGATGCAGGTGGGGCAGACCGAGGTGTCGGCGGATCAGGTCTTCGAGTTCGCCGACACGCCCGCCAAGTAGCATGCGCCGGGCTTGCGCCAGACGCAGACGGGCGATCAGGCGACGGCGCATGAGCCACGCGGCGGTCAGTAGGGCAGGCAGCAGGGCGGCGAGGCTGAGCCAAAGCTCCGGCGGCAGCCCGCCTGGGTCCATCAGCCCGGCCAGGCCGCCAGGCACGGGCAGTGGGGGAATGATGTCCTGCATGCCGTCCATCAGGTCCGCTCCCATCAGTCGGCTCCGGCCATCAAGGCCGCGAGACGAGGTAAATCGTCGTCCGTGGCGGCCTTCAGTAAGGAGCCGCGCAGGCGACGGGCCAGATCTTCGAGGCGGGCCAGCCGGTCCGTGTAATGCCTGGCATAGGCTGCGCGCAGGGGGGCAGCGGAGGTATCGATCTCCTGCGCTTCGCCGCCTGCGCGCAGGTGAACGCGCCCCAAGGCGGGCAGGTCGCGCTCCCGCGTATCCTCGATCAGCCCCAGACGCAGTTCGGCGCGTGCGGCCAGCCGTTCGAGCAGGCGTTCGTCGGCTTCCGTCAGATGGATGAAGTCCGACAGCAACCAGAGGCGAGCGCCTTTGGGCAGGCTTGTTTCCAACTCGGCCAGCAGCGAGCTCCAGCGGCTGGCGGAATGGTCGCGCATGGGGGGGCAGGGTGCACGCAGCGCTTCGAGCGCTGCGTGCAGGGCGGCCCGACCGTTGCGTGGCGGCTGGCTGATGAAGGCCTCGCCGTCCAGAAGGCTGAGGGCGAGGGCGTCGTTGGCCCGATCCGCGGCGGACAAGATCAGGCCCGCGAGCCGTCCCGCCTGCGCAGCCTTGATTCGGGCTCGGGTGCCGAAGCGCATGCTGGGGCCGCGGTCGGCGACCACCCAGACTACGGCTTGGCGGGTTTCGCCATAGACCCGCACGAAAGGCTTGCCGAGCCGGGCCGTGATGCGCCAGTCGATTCGGCGCGGATCGTCGCCGGGCTGGTAGGGACGCAAGTCTTCGAAGTCGAGGCCGGGGCCGCGAAAGGGCGAGGCCTGTTCGCCGCGCTGGAGGCGCTCGCTGAGACGGGCAGCCTGGGAGAAGCCGATGCCAGGCGCGCCGCTCACGATGGCGATGTCGGCCAGTTCCTCGTCGGTCAGCAGGGGGGCGTAGATAGGACCCTGCACCGCTGGGCGGCGGAGACCGGCCATCCATGGCCATCTCCATCGGCTCGCCTTCGGCGATCCCCGATGTGTCCCGGACAAACCGGCAAGGCGATCAAGGATGCGCATGCCGGTTCACTTCATTGCCCATGGCCCATGAGAATGGGGTGTGGGCCCCAGCGTAGCCCGGATGAAGGCCCATAGGCCGTAACCCGGGAACACCCCCCAACTTCGGCCACGGTCGGGGTTCGTGTTTGGCGCATCCGCTCATGTCCCCGGATTCCGCGCGCGCTCCAACCGGGCTGCACCCACGGCAATTCAAGGTCCGCTCCTGCATGACCTGGCTTCACGGAGTGGGCAGTGCATCGCAGAGCCTGGCGATCAGGGTGTTGCGGTCGGTCCGCGCGAGCTGACCGACGGGGCTGAGCAGGAGACGGTGGCGCAGGGCGTCGGGGGCGATGTCGAGCAGGTCCTCCGGGGTGACGAAGTCGCGCTCGCGCAGGTAGGCCAGCGCCTGCGCGGCCTGCGCCAAGGCCAGCGAGGCGCGTGGTGAGGCGCCGCAGTCGATCATCCCCGCCGCCTCGGGCACGAAGTCGGCCATGCGGCGGGTGGCGGCCACCAGGCGCACGATCCAGGCTTCGAGCTCGGGGGCGATGTGAATCTGTTCAACCTTGCCGCGCGCTTCCAGCACCCAGGCGACGTCGATCTTCGGGGTTTCGGGGCGCGTGCCCAAGCCTTTGCGGTGACGGCGCAGAACTTCCAGCTCTTCGCTTTCGCTCGGATAGTCCAGTACCACGTGCAGCAGGAAGCGATCGAGCTGCGCTTCGGGCAGGGGGTAGGTGCCTGCCTGATCCAGCGGATTCTGGGTCGCCATCACCATGAATAACTCGGGCAACGGGTGGGATACGCCGCCGATGGTGACCTGGTGCTCCTGCATGGCCTCCAGCAGGGCGGCCTGGACCTTGGCCGGGGCGCGGTTGATCTCGTCGGCCAGTACGATCTCGTGGAACAGCGGACCGGCGCGGAAGTTGAACTGATGGCTGTCAGGATCGTAGACCTCGGCCCCGGTGAGGTCCGATGGCAGCAGGTCGGGGGTGAACTGGATGCGCTGGAAGCTGGCGTGCACGCCTTCGGCCAGGGTCTTGATGGCGGTGGTCTTGGCCAGGCCCGGCAGGCCTTCGACCAGCAGGTGGCCGCCGGTCAGCAGGCTGATGAGCAGGCGGTCGAGCAGGTCGTGCTGGCCGACGATGACGCTTTCGAGGTAGGCGCGCAGTCTGGGCAGGGGATGGATGTCGCTCATGAACGGGCTCGATGGCAGGGGTCAGAAGGTCAGCAGCTTGTCGCTGTCGATGACCCATTCCGACAAGTCTTGCATGGTGGACGCTTCCGCGCCGTCAAAATAAGGCTGGTTCTTGTGGATGCCGCAACGTGCCATGCAGGCGCCGCACACCTTGACCGGCGCGCCTCGGGCGATGAGCGCCTTGAGCATGGCGCCCAGGTCCTGGTCGTAACCCAAGGGCGGAGTGCAGGCGTCACGCGCCATGTCCACGGCATCGTTCATCAGGAAGATGCGCACGGTCTGTCCGGCATCGAGTAGCTTTTCCGCGAGCCGCAGGCCGTTCCAGCTCACGTCGGTATGGTCGTAGGGCTCGCGGTTGAAAATGAATAGAACGCTCATGGCTGATGACTCTCGATGACAGGGTGGGCGGTCAGTTTCCATTCGGGATAACCCTGCTCCAGCCGCCGCGCGCGGTAGCCGTGCGCGCGCAGGCGGGCAACGGCTTCGAAGGAGAGCACGCAGTAAGGACCGCGGCAGTAGGCAATCACCTCCCTGTCGGCGGGCAGGCGATCGAGTTTTTGTTCCAGCTCGGCCAGGGTGAGGTTGATCGCACCGGGTACATGACCCGCCGCGAACTCCTCGGGCGGGCGTACGTCCAGCACCGTGACGAGGCCCAGGCGCGAGCGCTCCAGAAGCTCTTCGGCGGGGATCGGCTCCAGGCTGTCACGCGCGGTGAGCACCTTGGCCACCATCTCCCGCACTTCGGCCAAGCGGCTCTCCGCGACCGTGCGCAGCACGGCAAGCAGTTGCACCACATTCTCACCCGCGAGCGAGTAAAGGATGTGCTTGCCGTCACGACGCGCGCCGACCAAGCCCGCCTGGCGCATCTGCTGGAGATGTCGCGAGGTGTTGGCCACGCTCAGTCCGCTGACCTCGGCAAGCTGTTCGACGCTGCGTTCGCCCTGGGCAAGATATTCCAGCAACTCAAGCCGACGCCCGCTGGAGAGCGCCTTGCCAAGTCGAGCGAATTGGTCGTTGAGGTCCTGCTTGAAGCTGCTCATGGAGAATTCGGGGCTATCGGTTCAATAATTCGCCTTGAAGACTGCATAAGGATCAATCAATCAAATAATTGAATGTTTTGATGGCGTGGGTAAGGTTCTTAATCATGCGGGCTGAGTTCTCCCCAAAGCCTGTGGATAAGTGCGTGGATGGCGGGTGGGCGAGCTTGCGCGGAACACGCGGCATCGAGACCGGGCTTGTGTTGGCGATGTTTTCGCCAGTTTTTATTTTTCTTTGAAAATCAAAGTGTTGTGTTTTTATCTTGGCGTTTTGAGTGTGGCGCCCAGTCAAATCAAGCACTTAGCTGATCTGGCGGCTTGCGTGTGCATAACCGCTTGCAAGTCTCAACCAAATGTGGCTGCTATCAGGGCCAGGCCGGTGGCGATGGTCACGAACTCGAAGATCCGCTTGATAAAGCGGTTTCCCTTGATGATTGAAAGGTGCGCGCCAAGATAGCCACCGATCAGGGAGCCTAGTAGCAGGGCAGGCAGCCAGTCCCAGCGGATCTCGCCAAGCAAACCCAGGGTCAGCGCCCCGGCGCCGTTCCAGAACAGACCGACGAGTACCAGGGTATACGCCACTGCGCGCTTGTAATCGAGCCCGAACCAGCGCACCAGCCATAGGGTGACGAGCAGCCCGGTGCCGGAGGTGAGCGATCCATTGAGAATACCTATGACGAATAGCACCGCGGCGCCGATGATATGGCCGCCCAGGTCCCGGCGTCGTGGGGCGTGCTCTTGGCCGAGTTCGGGATTGCGCCAGGAATAGAGCCCCATGGCGATGGTCATCAGGCCGAGTGCGATGCGCGCCGGTGTTTCTGGTACGGCGAGGATCACGCTTGACCCGAGTACGACGCCGGGCAGGCCGCAGGCGAGGATGAACAGGGTGAAGCGCCACTCAAGCGTGTTTTGCCGGGTATGGCGCAGGGTGGCGCCGACGCCGAGAGCCACGCTGGCGATCTTGTGGGTGGCCAGCGCGACGCCGAAAGGCAGGCCAAGGAAGATGAGGGCCGGTAGCTGAAGTAGACCGGCCCCGCCCCCGGCCAGGGCGGACAACAGATTGGCGGCCAGACTGACGGCCAGCAGGACAAGGTTGTCGAGCAGGGTTTCGAGAGTTTCCATTCTTGAACCTTCGTGCTTAACTTCGCTTAGACAATGGGGTCGTACGGGAGGACAAGGATGCGGGCTGCGGCCATGGCGGGAGCACTGGCGTTATCGGTTTCCATGGGCTTGGGAGCCGCGGATGTCTATCGCCTGGAGGGCGGCTCTCTTTACACGGATCGGCTGCCGCCGGACCGGGTCAAGGAAGGTTATACGGTCCTGGACAAGGATGGGCGCGAGATCCGCAGGATGCCTCCCGCACTGACGCCGGAAGAGCTTGAGGCCGAGAAGCGCCGTGTGCTGGAGCGGCGTGAGCAGCAGCGTCTGGATCAGCAGCAGCAGCAGCGCGATAGCGCGTTGCTTAAGCTGTACGCCAGCGAGGAGGCTATCGTGACCGCCCGCGACTCGCGCCTGGGGGGGCTTGATTCGCAGCGCGCGGTCATGGTCTCCCAGATGAGCACCGTGCGCCAGCGACTCGAACTTCTGGAGCGTCAGGATCCATCGAGCGCTGAAATTCCAGTCTTGCGTCAGCGTCTCGCGGCCAACGAGGAGACCGTGCGGCTGCTCCTCAAGGAGCGCCAGTCCGAGAACGAGCGGTACAATGCCGATCTCGAACGCTGGCGCTATCTCAAACAGACGGGTAAACAGACGGGCGCGATGCCGACGACGAGGCCTGTCGAGCGCTGAGGCTCAGCCCCGGATCAGGGTGCCCACGCCCTTGTCGGTCAGCAGCTCAAGCAGCACTGCGTGCGGCACTCGACCATCGATGATCTGAACCGTTTTCACTCCGCCGCGCACGGCGTCCAACGCGAACTCGATCTTCGGCAGCATGCCGCCATAGATGGTGCCGTCGGCGATCAGGGCTTCCACGTCGGTCGCGCTCAGGCCGGTCAGAAGCTTGCCCTGCTTGTCCAGCACGCCGGGGGTATTGGTCAGCAACAGCAGCTTCTCTGCGCCCAGCACCTGGGCCAGTTTGCCCGCGACCACGTCGGCGTTGATGTTGTAGGCAGCGCCGTCTTCGCCCACGCCAATCGGCGCGACCACCGGGATGAAGTCCTTCTTCTCCAGCGTCTTGAGGATGGCGGGGTCAATCGAGGCGACTTCGCCGACATGGCCGAGGTCAATGATTTCCGGTTCCTCCATCTCGGGGGTTTTGTGGCTCATGGCGAGCTTCCGGGCGCGCACCAGACCGGCGTCCCGTCCGGTCAGGCCCACAGCTCGCCCGCCGTGGCGGTTGATGAGGGCGACGATGTCCTTGTTGACCAGGCCGCCCAGCACCATCTGCACCACGTCCATGGTTTCGCGGTCGGTCACTCGCATGCCTTGGATGAATTCGCCCTTCTTGCCGATCTTTTCCAGTACCTGGTTGATCTGCGGGCCGCCGCCATGTACCACGACCGGGTCGATGCCGACTTGCTTGAGCAGCACGATGTCCTTGGCGAAGGCGTCCTGTAGCGCTTCATCGATCATCGCGTTGCCGCCGAACTTGATGACCACGCTCTTGTTGTGCAGGCGCTGGATGTAGGGCAGGGCTTCGGTGAGGACTTTGGCGGTGTTCAGGGCGATCGAGGTATCCATGGTGTGCTCGCTGAGTTGAGTACGAAGATGAAAGGGGAATCAGGCGCGGCCGGTCGAACCAAAGCCGCCGGCGCCCCGGTCGGTGGCGTGGAACTCGTCCACCACCTCGAAGTGCGCCTGCACCACCGGCACGAACACCAGTTGCGCCATGCGCTCTCCGACCTCGATGGTGAAGGGGGCTTGGCCGCGGTTCCAGATCGAGACGAAGAGCTGGCCCTGGTAGTCCGAATCGATCAGCCCGACCAGATTGCCGAGCACGATGCCGTGCTTGTGACCGAGGCCGGAGCGCGGAAGGATGACGGCGGCAAGCCCTGGGTCGCCGATGTGGATGGCGAGGCCGGTGGGGACCAGGGTGGTCTGGCCGGGGGCGAGGCTGACGGGCGCATCCAGGCAGGCGCGCAGGTCGAGCCCGGCGGAACCGGCTGTGGCGTATTCGGGAAGGGGGATGTCCTGGCCGATGCGCGAATCGAGGATTTTGAGCTGGATGCTATGCATGGGATTGGAGTCTGTCGGCGATGAGTTCGATGAGGCGGCGTGCGAGCGCACGCTTGTCGGTCTGCGGGAAATCGACTTGGCCGTCGCTCCAGATCACGGTCAGGGCGTTGTCCGGCTGGTCGAAGGCGAGTCCCTTGCCGACGTGGTTGGCGGCGATCAGGTCGAGTTTTTTGCGGAGCAGTTTGTCGCGCGCGTGTTCGACCAGATGATCGGTTTCGGCGGCGAAGCCGACGGTGAAGGGCCTGTCGTCGCGCGCGGCAACTTCGGCGAGGATGTCGGGATTCCTGACCAGATCGAGGGTGAGCGTGTCCGCCGTCTTCTTGATCTTGTCCGGGGCGATATCCGCCGCGCGGTAGTCCGCCACCGCCGCCGTACCGATGAAAATGTCACAGGGCATGGCGGCCATGACCTCCTTGCGCATCTGGAGGGCGGTTTCCACGTCGATGCGGATGACGCTCTCGGGCGTGGGAAGGGTGGTCGGGCCGCTGACCAGCACCACCTCGGCGCCCGCGTCGCGCGCGGCTTCGGCCAGGGCATAGCCCATGCGGCCCGAGCTGCGATTGGTGATGTAGCGTACCGGATCGATGGCCTCGCGCGTCGGACCGGCAGTGATGACGATGCGCTTGCCTGTAAGTTTGTGTTCGGAGGCGGTTTTGGGGAGTGACCTGGAGAAGTGCTTCAAAAATCCGTCATCGCGGGCTTGCGCCAGCTTCGCGTTAGGAGCGTAGTGACGTGGCGATCCATCGGTTGCTGATTCATCAAGCGTTATGGATGGCTTCGCTTCGCTCGCAATGACGATTTTCGATTGATTCAGCGTTTCCTTAGACTCACCTCCCTTATCGAGGGGGGGCGGAGGACAGTACGTCGCTATCCCCAGCGAAGCGCATGAGCTATCGAAGAAGTGAGTGTCAGTTAGGCTTTCAACAAGCCTTTGTACGATGCAGTCAGGTTCCAGCATCCGCCCCGCGCCGGTTTCGCCGCAGGCCTGCGCGCCGGAGACAGGGCCGAACAGTGTGACACCGCGACCGACGAGGGTCCTGGCATTAGCCTGTGTAGCCGGGTGCGCCCACATCACCCGGTTCATCGCCGGGGCGAGGAACAGCGGCGCTTCGGAGGCAAGGCAAAGCGTGGTCAGCAGATCGTCCGCCATGCCCGCGGCGAGACGCGCCATCACATCCGCGCTGGCGGGGGCAATGAGGATGGCGTCCGCCCAGCGGGCCAGTTCGATGTGACCCATCGCCGCCTCGTGTTCCTCGTCCCACAACGATACCCGTACCGGTTCGCCGGACAGGGCCTGCAAGCTCAGTGGAGTGACGAAGCGGGTCGCGCCCTCGGTCATGACCACGCGCACGTCCGCGCCCGCTTCGCGCAGGCGGCGGACCAGGTCGCAGGCCTTGTAGGCGGCGATACCGCCGGAGACGCCGAGCAGGATGTGCTTGCCGGATAGTTTCATGCGGCCAGTTTAGCGGTTCGTGGTAAAACAGACATAGTCAGCCAAGGATAAGGAGAAACGGCATGGCGATCACGGATTGGCCCGAGGATGAGCGTCCGCGGGAAAAGCTCCTCAAGCATGGACCGCAGGCGCTTTCGGACGGTGAGTTATTGGCGATTTTCCTGCGCACGGGCGTGGTGGGGAAGTCGGCGGTGGATCTGGCGAGGGGGCTTCTGGGTACTTTCGGCAGTCTTCGGCAGTTGATGAATGCCTCCCGTGACGAGTTTTGTGCGGCCCCCGGTCTTGGTGATGCAAAGTACGCGCAATTGCAGGCTGTGCTGGAAATGGCGCGTCGTCACATGCGCGAGAATCTTGAGCGCGGCGAAGCGTTTACCGCGCCTTCGGCGGTACGCGCCTACCTCGTCTCCCGGCTGCGTGACCAGCCGCGCGAGGTCTTCCTGGTGCTCTTTCTCGACACGCGGCATCGCCTGATTACGGTGGAGGAAATGTTCCTCGGTTCCATTGGCGAGGCCACCGTGCATCCGCGCGAAGTGGTGCGCAGCGCCATGCGGCACAACGCGGCGGCGCTCATCGTGGCGCACAATCATCCCTCCGGCGTCAGCGAGCCGAGCATGGCGGACGAAGCCATTACGCGTCGTCTGCGCGATGCGCTCGGGCTGGTGGATGTGCGTTTGCTCGATCATTTCATCGTCGGTGAAGGTGAGCCGGTGTCGCTTGCCGAACGCGGCGTGCTGTGAGGCCATGCAAAAGGCCCGCGTGACGCGGGCCTCTGTCTTCGGATGGGGTTCGCCTCACTGGTTGGGGATGACGATGACCTCCACGCGGCGGTTTTGCGCGCGACCGATCACGGTCGCGTTGCTGGCAATCGGCCGACTCTGGCCGTAACCCACCGCAAACATGCGTTCCGGCGCCACGCCGCGGCTCGCCAGATAGCTGCGTACGGAATTGGCGCGGTTTTCGGACAGGCGCTGATTGTTGGCCGCGTTGCCGGTGCTGTCGGTATGACCGGCGATCTCGATGCGGGTACGATCATACTGACGCAGGGTCTGGGCTACGTTGTCCAGTGTATGGGTGAACTGTGGCTTGATATCCGCGCGACCGACGTCGAAGCTGATCTGATCCGGAAAACTCAGGACGATGTTCTCGCCCTGGCGGGAGACGTCGATGCCGCTTCCGGCGGTCTGCTGGCGCAGCGCACGCTCCTGTTCGTCCATGTAGTTGCCGATGGCGCCTCCGGCGAGGCCTCCTACGACCGCGCCGAGAATGGCACCCTCGGTCTTCTGGCCGCGTCCGGCGATGGCGCTTCCGAGCACCGCGCCCGTCACCGCGCCGACGCCCGCGCCGGTGGTGGTGTTGGGGCGTTCCTGGTAAGTCTGGCAGCCTGCCATGCCGATGGCGGCGGTCAGCAGGGGGATTGCGAGCATACGGGTATGCATGACATGACTCCTTGTGTTCTCTGGGGCGCAATACGAAGTGAGACCATTTTGCCGGGCCATGGTTCATCGTGGGCGCGGCGGTCCTTCATCCACACAACATTAATGGATTCGGTCTAATATCGGTGGGTCTGTTGCCATCCGGCATGGATGCGCCCTGGCGGCATGAGTATGGGCCGACGGAAGCGCGTTGCGAAGGTGTCTGACTTTACACTGAGGAGAATGTGCGATGAGTTGGGGAATCAGGCTCGCAAAGGGTGTGGGCGTTGTTGCCGTGGCGTCGTTGGGTATCGCCGGTTGCGAGAACATGCCGGTCAAGACAGGTGACGAGAACGCCAAGACCGTGGCCACAGGCTCTGCTGGCGGCGCGAACGGCGAGAATGTGAACAAGGAGCTTGAGCGCTGCGCTCGTCCCTTCGGGACCGTGTCCATCGTCGAGGACCAGCAGTCCGAGTGGTATCGTTACCTGACCCGCGAATACCATCTGACCTCGACCGTGCCGGTGCTGCGTTTGCTGATCCAGCAATCCAACTGCTTCATCGTCGTGGATCGTGGCCGCGCCATGAACAACATGATGCAGGAGCGCGAGCTGATGCAGTCCGGTGAGCTGCGCGCGGGCAGCAATTTCGGCAAGGGCCAGATGGTCAGCGCCGATTACTCGATCACTCCCGAAGTCCTGTTCAGCCAGAAGGGCACCGGAGGTATCGGCGGTGGGTTGGGCGGCTGGGTCGGCGCGATTGCCGCCGTGGCCGGAAGCATCAAGACCAACGAGGCCGCGACATTGCTGATGCTGACCGACAACCGTTCCGGCGTGCAGGTCGGCGTGGCCGAAGGTTCGGCTTCCAACACCGATTTCGCGCTGGGCGGGCTCTTGGTCGGCGGTGGCGCGGGCGGCGCGCTGGGTGGTTATACCAATACGCCGCAGGGCAAGGTGATCGCGGGCGCTTTCATGGATGCCTACAACCAACTGGTCAAGGCAACCCGCAATTATTCCCCGCAAACCATGGGCGACCGGGGCATGGGCACCGGCGGTCGCCTGACCGTGGAAGGCGCCTCCCAGCAGGGCGGCTATCAGGGGCAGAAGCTTGGCTTCAAGCAGGCCCAGCAGAAGCTCATCGACCTTGGCTATCTGCAAGGCGCGGCAGACGGCAAGATGGGAGCGAAGACCCGTGAGGCCATCCAAGCCTATCAGCGTGACCGAGGCCTTCCGGTCACCGGCATGATGGATGACGCGACCAATGCGGAGTTGTCCAAGCCCTGATCCGCCCAAGAGCGCCCTCCCGTGCTAGGGCGCTTCGAAAAACCTACTGAACGCGTAGCTGGCGTTAGCCTGCGGACGGATTGCGGCTTCGCGTCCTAACGCGAAGCCCGCTCACCCCTCGCCTATCGATGTGATATGTCTCGGGGATTCGCTGCGGGGTTCCTTGCACTCCATCCGCTCGTGACGGTTTTTCGAGGCGCCCGCTAGAGGAGTATGTATGTGAAGGCCATGAGCGGGGCTCATGGCCTTTTTCATTGGATGGGCGTCCGCCCCCGCATGCCGAGGGTATGGAGGCCATCAAGCAGACGCCCGATATCGTCCTCGCTGTGTGCCGCACTCAGCGTTACGCGCAGGCGCGCAGTTCCGGGCGGGACGGTTGGAGGGCGAATGGCCGTGACGTGCAAGCCTGCCTCGAAAAGGTTGGTGCTCAAGCTCAGCGCATCATTGGCAGCGCCGATCAGAATCGGCTGGATCGGGCTGCTGGAGGGCATCAGTCGCAGGCCAAGTTGTTCCGTGCCGTGCCGGAACTGGGCAATGCGCTTGCGCAGGAGCTCACGACGCCACGGCTCTTCCTCGATCAGTCGCAGGCTGGTGCGAGTGGCCTCGGCCAGCGCGGCGGGCATGGCAGTAGTGTAAATGTAGGGGCGTGCCGCCTGAATCAACCATTCGATCAGATCCGCGTTGCCCGCCACGAAGGCGCCCGCCGTGCCCAATCCCTTGCCCAGCGTGCCCATCAGGATTGGTACATCGTCCGTGTTCAGTCCGAAGTGCTCAACCGTGCCGCGTCCGGTTTCACCCAGCACGCCGATGCCGTGCGCGTCGTCCACCATCAGCCAAGCATCATGCTGGCGGGCGAGCGCGGCCAATTCGGGTAGCGGGGCCAGGTTGCCGTCCATACTGAATACGCCATCGGTGACGATCAGCTTTCCCGCGCCCCCGATTTCGGCAAGCAAGCGGGCCAGTGCCTGTGCATCACCGTGTGGATAGCGCTTGAAACGTGCACCGGATAACATCCCGCCGTCCAGCAGCGAGGCGTGGTTGAGGCGGTCCTCGAACACCGTGTCTCCGCGTCCGGCCAGTGCGCCGATGACACCAAGGTTGGCCATGTAGCCGGTGGAAAACAGCAACGCGCGCTCGCGTCCGGTGAAAGCTGCGAGTTCATCCTCCAATGCCTGGTGGGCGCGGGTATGGCCGTTGACCAGATGCGCTGCGCCGCTTCCGACACCGTACTCGTCCGCGCCGCGCTTGAAGGCGGCGATGACCTCGGGATGGTTGGCGAGGCCGAGATAGTCGTTGCTGCAGAAGCTCAGGACCTCGCGCCCGTCCACCACGCGGTGGGGCGCAGAGGGGCCTTCGGCGATGCGCGGGTGGCGGTAGAGGTTCGCGGCATGGCGCTCGGCCAGCCGCTGGCGCAGGCGGTCTTCTTTCATGACTCGAATGCTGATCGTAAAACGGGGGTTTTCCGTACCGGGCCGTAGCCTGGATGAAGCGAAGCGGATCCAGGTTGGGTTTGATCTCTGGCGCTGTTCCCGGATTACGGCCTCTGGCCTTCATCCGGGCTACGATTGAACTGTCCGGAAAACCTTCGTTTTTACGAACGCCTCAACTCCTCAGGCGCACATCGTGTCCATGGCCCCGCAGGTGGCGCAGGAGCCGCCCTCGTGATGGGCCTCGATGCCTTTCAGTCCCAGGCGCTCGAACAGCACGGCGTCGTGGTCCTCATCCGGGTTATCCGTGGTCAGCAGCTTGCCGCCGAAGAAAATGGAATTGGCGCCTGCATGGAAGCACAGGGCTTGAAGCTCGTCGCTCATTTCGCTGCGTCCGGCGGACAGGCGCACATAGGACTTCGGCATCAGGATGCGAGCGACGGCGACGGTGCGCACGAATTCGAACGGATCGAGTCTGGCGCTGCCATGCAGCGGGGTGCCCTCGACCTGGACCAGATTGTTGATGGGCACTGACTCTGGATGTTGCGGCATGTTAGCGAGTTGCTGAAGCAGCCCGGCGCGGTCCGAGCGCGACTCACCCATGCCGACGATGCCGCCCGCGCAGACGTTCAGGCCCGCTTCACGTACATGCTTGAGGGTGTCGAGCCGATCATCGTAGGTGCGGGTGCTGATGATCGTGCCGTAGAATTCGGGCGAGGTGTCGAGGTTGTGGTTGTAGTAGTCCAGCCCTGCTTCTTTCAGGCGGTGTGCCTGCTCGGCCCTGAGCATGCCGAGGGTGACGCAGGTCTCCATGCCGAGGCCTTTGACCGCGCGGATCATGGCTTCGACGGTCTCCAGGTTCTTGTCGGTCGGGTTGCGCCAGGCTGCGCCCATGCAGAATCGGGTGGCGCCCTTGGCCTTGGCGGCCTGCGCGGCTTCCAGCACTTCGTCCAGCGGCATCAGGCGTTCTTTTTCGAGGCCGGTGTCGTACTTGGCGCTCTGTGGGCAGTAGGAGCAGTCTTCCGGACAGGCTCCGGTCTTGATCGAGAGCAGGGTGGAAACCTGCACGGTGTTGGGATCAAAGTGCTCGCGGTGCGTGCTCTGAGCGCGGAACAGCAGGTCGTTGAACGGTAGTTCGAACAGGGCGAGGATCTCCTCGCGGCTCCAGTCGTGACGCAGATTCATTCGTGCTCCTCCGATTTGGCAGGAACCTGGAGGGGGCGCCAGTCGTCGCGCTGGATCTTGCGCAGGTCGATGATCGACCACGGGATGAGAATGGCGGCGGCAATGGCCCAGAAGGCTTGGTAGTAGCGGATGTCCGAGGGAAAGAAGGTGCCGATCACGATCAGCGATCCGGTGATGGCGTAGAAGCGGTAGGCAGCCCACTGGGTGTAGTGACCAACCTTGGGGTTGGGGTGGTGCTTGTTCAGCGCGTAGAGCAGCATCGATCCGCCGAACCAGAAGATGATCGGGATGATTGCGGCTGCCGTGGCGAGAATCATCGTCATGCCGGTTGCGCTGCCCGCCAGCAGCAGGGGGATGCCTGCGAGGCTTATCACGATCAGGTTCCCATAATCGAACCAGGAGGCGGCGCGGCGCTGATTGGCCGCAGGGATGGTGCGGCTCGGGGTGTTATCGTCGGAGGAGTGTTCGTGCATGGATGGAGGTGCGCCGATGCGCTGGTCAGGGAACGAAGTGACCCGCAGTATAACGGATTGGTTACTGCCCCGCAGATGCCTGCTGTGCGACGCCCCAGCAGGGGCGGCCAACCTTTGCGATGCCTGTCGGCTCGATCTTCCGCGTCTCGCTCAAGTCTGTCCGCGCTGCGCGATGCCGGTATCTTCGCCTGGCCTATGCGCGGTCTGCGTGGCCGATCCGCCGTCTTTCGACGCCGCGCTCGCGCCGCTGGAATACACCGGGGCGGCCCGCTACCTGCTTACCCGCTTCAAGTTTCACGGCGGGCTGGCCCATGGCGTGCCGTTGGTCCGTCTTATGATCGAGCTGGCCTTGGCACGTCCGGTGAGCGAGCGACCGGAGGCGCTGTTGCCCGTGCCCATCCATGTGCATCGTCTGAGGGAGCGGGGGTTCAACCAGGCCTTGGAGTTGGCGCGCCCGGTCGCGCGCTCTCTCGGAATACCGTTGCTTTCGGATGCGCTTGCACGCAAAAGGTCAACCCCGCCACAGATGAGCTTGTCGGAGTCGGCCAGGCGGGCGAACGTGCGCGGTGCTTTTGAGTTGCGTGCGATCGTGCCTGCGCGGGTAGCGCTGGTCGATGATGTCCTGACCACTGGGGCGACGGCCGCGGAGCTTGCCCGAGTGCTCAAGCGACACGGTTGTGAGCGAGTGGAAATATGGTGCGCCTGTCGGTCCATTTAATGAATAAATCCGGCCATCATTAAACTTGATTGAAACACTCGGCTGTGTAGACTCTGTTCATCAGATCTTGCTAATGGAGTGCGTCATGCTGAAGTCACGTCTCGCCGATCAGTACAATCCCTTGTTTTTCCTCGCCGCGCTGGGCGCTGGCGGGCTCGCGGTTTCGTTTTTCCTGTATCCGATGTTCCTCATCAAGCACCCGGATGCGCCGATGGTGACGTTCAACCATCTCTGGCCCTTGCTGACGGGCGATAACCCGCTCATCGCTGCGCTGCTGGCACTTGTTCTTGCCGTGATCGCCTTCCTTGCTTTCCTGCATGTCCGCCTGCTGATCTGGAACCTGCGTGAATACGCCCTGTTCAAGCAGACCCAGGCCTACACCAAACTGCTGAGTTCCAATGCAGAGATCAGCCTGATGGCTATCCCGTTGACTCTGGCGATGAGCGTGAATGTCATGTTCGTGCTGGGAGCCCTGTTCGTGCCCAATCTCTGGAGCGTGGTCGAGTGGTTGTTTCCGGGGGCCATCCTCGCTTTCCTCGCCATCGGCGCGTATGCCATGCGCATCCTGGTGACGTATTTCGCCCGTGTGTTGAGCCAGGGCGGGGTGGACTTCGCCAGCAACAACAGCCTTGCGCCGATGATCGCCATCTTTGCGCTGGCCATGATCGCGGTCGGCCTGGCGGCGCCCGCCGCCATGAGTCATATCAAGGCGGTGCAGGCGATCAGCATCGTGTTGTCCCTGTTCTTCTTCAGCGCGGCAGCCCTGCTGGCAGTCATCAAGCTGGTGCTTGGCTTCAAGGCGATGATGGAACATGGCATCAGCGAGGCTGCCAGCCCCAGCCTGTGGATTCTGATCCCGATCCTGACCTTGCTCGGCATCACCTGGATTCGTCTCTCGCACGGTCTGCATCATGGTTTCGAGGCGCACGGTTCGCCGACCTCGCTGTTCGTGCTGTCTGCCGCCGTCTTGTCCATGCAGATCCTGTTCGGCCTCATCGGCTGGGCGGTGATGCGGCGTCTTGGGTATTTCGAGGACTATGTGCGCGGAGACAAGGGTAATGCGGGCACTTTCGCCCTGATCTGCCCCGGCGTGGCCTTCTTCGTGTTCGGCCTCTTCTTCATCACCGTGGGGTTGGTGCAGACCGGTCTGGTCGCCCATCTCTCCCCGCTTTATTTCGCCTTGATGCTGCCGTTTGTCCTTGTGCAGTTGAAGACCGTGCAGGTCATGTTCCATATCAAACGGAACATTCTGCATGTGAAGGCCTGATGTCCGTCGGCGGCCTTGCTAACCCGGCAGCGAAAGCTCCACCCGCAGGCCGCCAAGCTCCGGGCTGCGGGAAAAAAGCAGTGCCCCATTGTGCGCGGCCACGATCTGGCGGCTGATCGACAGCCCCAGACCGTGACCTGGGCGGCTTTCGTCCAGGCGCTGGCCGCGCGGGCTCTCGCTGTTCAACCGCGCTGGATCTGCGCCGGGTCCGTCGTCATCGATGGTGGCGATCAACCCTTCCTCTGTGTGCTGCAGGGTCAGCCGAACGCGGCTCCGGGCCCATTTGCCGGCGTTGTCGAGGAGATTTCCAAGAAGCTCCAGCAGGTCCTCCCGCTCCATGCGCAGAGGCAGGGTCTTTGGCGCGACCATTTCGAAAACCCGGTCGCGGTGGATAAGGTGCATGGCATGCACCAGATCGCCGAGGGCGGGGATGGCATCCAGCGCGGCGATGCCATGGGTGGGTGTGTCGCTCCATCGTGCCTGGCGCAGCTCACGCTGAACGATCCCTTCGATGCGCTCCAGCGCCTGCCGCGCCTGCGCGTCGCCTTGCGCGTCGCCTTGCGCGGGAAGGGTTTGGCGCAGCACGGCCAAAGGAGTCTTGAGTGCGTGGGCTAGATCGGCCAGCGCATGACGGGAGCGCTCCATGCGACTGGCCTGATGCGTCAGAAGCCGGTTGAAGGCCAATGTGAGGGGGCGCAGTTCATGCAAGGGCGGTACGGGGAGCTGGTCGATCTCGCCGCGTTCCAGCCGTTCGCTGGCGTGTTCCAGTTGACGCACTGGCCGGAGAAGCCAGCGCAGTAGCAGGAACTGGCCACCGAGCAGAAGCAGGAAGAGCCCCAGCGACAGCAAGGCAAAGCGGTTCCGAAAGGTGGTGAGATGTGCGTCGAGATCATCAAGGCTTTCGGCCAGGAGCAAGACACCGCCGTCCGGCAGGCTCCGCCGCAGGAGCAGCAACGGCTCGGTACTGTGCCGCGGGTGCATGTGTCCATGGTCCGGGGCGCCGTCGATCCGAGCCAGTTGGATATGCGTGAGCCCGTCCCCGGCGGGGAGCGGCAGTTCGCGGCCCAGGCTGGAGGCGGAGAGCAGGCGCTCGTCGCCATGCCGCAGGGTGAAGTAGTGACCGCTGCCGGGGCGCTGGTAAATCGGGGGGATGCGTCGAGAATCGATCCAGGCGTGGCCTTGCTCGATCATCAGTCCTTCGATCAGCCACTCGGCGTCATGATCCAGGCGGGTGGCAATGTAGTCCTCGGTGGTCACGCGCGGTGCGCGCTCGGTGACAAACCCGTGCAGAAGCACGAGCAGGGCCAGGCTGAGCCCTAGCCACAGGGCGAGGCGCGCATGCAGGCTGCGACCTTCGGTCCTGCTCAGGGGGCGCACGGGTCTTGACCGGACAGGAAAACATAACCCTGGCCGCGTCGGGTCTGGATACGCGCGCGGCCAAGTTTGGCACGCAGTCTGTTGATGTAGACCTCCAGCACATTGCTGCCCAGCTCATGGCCTTCGTCGTATAGCCGGTCCTCCAGCCAGGCTTTGGCCAGCACCTGGTCCGGGTGAAGCATGAACAGACGTAGCAAGCGGAATTCCATGGCGGTCAGTGGCAGTGGTTCGGCTTCGCTCAGGCGTAACTCCTGGCGCGTTTCATCGAGCACGATGCCCTCGGCGCGCAGTGGGCCGGGCGACTGGCCATGGGCGCGGCGCAGCAGTGCAGCCAAGCGCGCCAGAAGCTCTTCCGGGTGGAAGGGCTTGGTAAGGTAGTCGTCGGCGCCTGCGTTGAAGCCATCGACCTTTTCATGCCAGGCATCGCGCGCGGTCAGGATCAGCACCGGAAGCGTCAACTCCGCCGCGCGCCAGGCGCGCAGCACATCCAGTCCGGTGCGTCCTGGCAGGCCAAGATCGAGTATCACGGCGTCGTGCAACCCTTCGTGGCCGAGATAGAGGGCATGATCGCCGTCGCTGGCATGGTCCACGGCATACCCCGCACGCTGCAAGGTTTGCTGCAACGTGGCGGCCAGGGTTTCGTCATCTTCGGCGAGCAGAAGGCGCATAGCGGCCATGGTGGCGTAAAACGTTCAGCTTTGCAGCCGCCGCTCGCCGAATCGCAGGTACAACACCGGCAGCAGGATCAGGGTCAACAGGGTGGAACTGAGCAGGCCGCCGATGACCACGACCGCCAGCGGGCGCTGGATTTCCGCGCCGGGTCCTTCGGCGAACAGCAGAGGGAGCAGCCCCAGCGCGGCGATGGTTGCAGTCATCATCACGGGTCGCAGGCGACGGCGCGCGCCTTCGATCACACTGTCGCGCAGGGACATGCCGCTGTGACGCAGATGAAGGAAGGTGTTGACCAGAACCACGCCGTTCAGCACGGCGATGCCGAGCAGGGCGATGAAGCCTACCGAGGCGGGCACCGAAAGATACTCCCCGGCGATGAACAGCGCCAATACGCCGCCGATCAGAGCCAGGGGTACATTGACCATCACCAGCAGCGCGGGCCGCAAACCGCCGAAGGTGGCCGCCAGCAGCCCCAGGATCAGAAGCAGGGCGATAGGCACGACGACGGACAGGCGCTGCATGGCACGCTGCTGGTTCTGGAACTCGCCGCCAAAGCTTAGGCGATAGCCGGGGTCCAGCGGTACGAGGCGGGCAATGGTTTCCTGTGCCTCGGCGACAAACCCGGCCAGATCGCGGTCGCGGACGTTGCACAGTACGATGACGTTGCGCGCGCCCTGTTCGTGCTGGATCAGTACCGGGCCGTCGATATGCCGGATGTGGGCGAGCTGCCCCAGGCTGACCTGTCGCCCATCGTCCAGCATGACCGGCAAGGCGAGCAGGTCGGCGGTGGTTTGGCCGAGCGGGCTGCGCAGGATCAGAGGGATGCGCCGGAGTTGTTGCTGGACCTCGCCCACGCGCAATCCTTCGAATTGGGCGCGCAGATGCGCCGCGAGGTCGTCGACCGACAGCCCAAGCCGATTCAACTCCGGCAGGTCGAGATCAATCTGGAGATAGCGCACGCCCTCGGACTGGGTCGTAAACACGTCTTCCGATCCTTGGATATCATCCAGCGCCCGCGCGATTGCCTCGGCCTTGGCGTTCAGCACGGCAAGGTCGGGGCCGAACAGGCGGATGGCGACGTCGCCGCGCGCACCGATAATCATCTCCGAGACGCGCATCTCGATCGGCTGGGTGAAGCCGAAGTCGATACCGGGGAAATCTTCCATCGCCGCGCGAATGCGATCCATCAGCGCATCCTTGTCGGAGACGCTCCATGTGTCGCGCGGCTTGAGAACGAGAAAACTGTCGGTTTGGTTGAGCCCCATCGGGTCAAGACCCAGGTCGTCGCTGCCCGCGCGGGCGATGATGGATTCGATTTCGGGCACGCCATCGAGCAGCGCCTTCTGAACGCGCATGTCGAGCGCCAGCGAGGCGTCGAGGTCGATGGATGGGGGCTTTTCGAGTTGGACGATGAGCGATCCTTCGTCCATGGTCGGCATGAAGGTCTTGCCCGCCTGCCCTAGGGCGAGCGCGGCCAGCAAGACGGCGCCCAGCACCGCGCCGATCAGGATGCGTGGGTGCTCCATCGCCCAATGCAAGGCGGGAGTATGGGCGCGGTGAAGCAGGTTCACGAGGCGTGATTCATGTGCATCGCCCGGCGTTGCACGCAAAATCCATGTTGAAAGAGCGGGTATGACGGTGAGCGAGAGCAGCAGCGATGCGCCGAGGGCGATGATGATGGTGACCGCGACCGGGCTGAACAACTTGCCTTCCAGTCCTTGCAGCGTGAGCAGGGGCAGGAACACCGCAGCGATGATGACGATGCCGCTGACCACGGGGCGGGCCACCTCCAGAGTGGCGGCGTGGACGATGTCGCGCAACGAGCGGCCATCCCGTGCGCCCAGTCGGGCGACGATGTTTTCCACCACCACCACGGCGGCATCCACCAGCATGCCTAGCGCGATGGCCAGTCCGCCGAGACTCATCAGGTTGGCGCTCATGCCGAGCTGGCGCATGGCCAGGAAGGTCGCGAGCATGGCCAGCGGCAGCACCAGGGCCACGGCGATGGAGGCGCGCACCTCGCCAAGAAAGAGCAGCAGCATGACGATGACCAGGGCGACCGCCTCCAGCAAGGCCTTGCTCACGGTATGAATGGCCTGGCCGGTCAGGTCTCCGCGATCATAAAACACCTGGATCGAGACTCCCTGGGGCAGGCTGTGTTGCAGTTCGGCGATGCGCGCACGCACGCCGTCCACCACCGCGCGCGCGTTCGCGCCCCGTAGGCCCAGCACCAGCCCCTGGACGGTCTCGTCTTTGCCGTCGCGGGTCACGCCTCCGTAACGGGTCAGACTGCCCATCCGTATTTCGGCCACGTCGTCGATACGCACTGTCCCGCCATCGGCGGCGGGCGCCCGCAGGCGGGCGATGTCTTCCAGGGAGTTCAGTCGCCCGCTGACCCTTACCAGAAGGGTTTCCTCGCCCGCCGCAAGGCGACCGGCGCCGTCGTCGCGATTGTTGCTCTCCAGTGTGGCGCGCAGGGCTTCCAGGCTGACGCCGCGCGCGCTCATGAGGGCAAGGTCCGGCGCAACTTCGAAACTGGCCACGCGCCCGCCGAGCGCATTCACATCCGCCACGCCGGGTACGGTACGCAGGGCCGGTCGGATGACCCAGTCGAGCAGGGCCCGGCGCTCCTCCAACGGTAGGTCACCCTCAATGGTGAACATGAACATCTCGCCCAGTGGGGTGGTGATCGGCGCGAGGCCGCCCTCCAGGCCGGCGGGCAGGTTGGCCATCAGCCCGGATAGCCGCTCGCTGACCTGCTGGCGCGCCCAGTAGATGTCCGTTCCGTCTTCGAAATCAATGGTGATGTCGGTAAGGCCGTATTTGGCGACTGAGCGCAGCATGGCTTGTCTCGGCAGCCCCAGCATGTCCTGTTCGATCGGGATGGTGATCCGCCGTTCGACCTCCTCGGGGGTCAGGCCGGGGGCCTTGAGGATGATTTTCACCTGGGGCGCGGAAACATCCGGAAAAGCGTCGATGGGAAGCTGCACGATGGCGATGGCGCCCGCCACGGCCAGCAGCCCGCCGAGGATGATGGTGGTCAGGCGATGGCGCAGCGCCAGACCGATGAGACGTTCGATCATTGCGGCGTCCCGACCGATTCTCGGGCAAGCCATGCCGCCTTGAGGGCGATGGCGCCCTGGCTGACGACCCGGTCCCCAGGGCGCAGCGCGGCTTCGACCAGCCGGTCTCCGGCGTCCTGGCCGCGTGCGTGGACGGTGAGCGGCAGAAGGGCATCCCCGCGTTGGACAAAAATGCTGTCCACACCATCCAGTTGGACCACGGCGGACGCGGGCAGTCGCCAGATGGCTTCCGCTGTCGCGAAGCGTACGGACACGCGCTGTCCGGGGCGCAGGGCGGCTCCTTCGTCAACGCTGAGTCTGACCAGAACGGTCTGGCGATGCATATCGGCACGCAGTCCGATTGACAGGAGTGAGGCCTTGATCTCTCCCGTCGCGTCGCTGGCCGCCAGCCACGCGGTCTGCCCAGTCTGCATCCGGGATGCCTGTTCCAGCGGTAGTTCGGCTTCGATCCAGCGGCGTGCGGTATAGCCCATCTCCATGGCGGGTGCACCCGCTTCGAGCCAGGCTCCGGGCGTGGCATCCAGTGCCAGCAGATCGCCGTCACGAGGGGCCTTGAGAATCAATTCGGCGCTGGCGAGTTGGTCATTGGTGCGCTTTTCCGGGGTGATGCCGGCCAAGCGCAGGCGGACGCGAAGCCCGTCCAGCTCGGATCGGGCCTGTCGAAGCTGGATTTCGGCTTCGTGCGCCCGTCTTTCGGCGCCGATGCCTTCGCGCACCAGGCGTTGTTCGCGGTGGAGGGTCTGGTGGGCCAGGTCGACGGATGCGACGGCCTTCCGGTGGTCTTGGGCAAGCTGCGCCAGGGCAGGGCTGTGCAGCGTCAACAGAGGCTGGTTCGCACGTACCCGCTCGCCCGCGCTGGCATGCAGGCGGATGACGCGCCCGGGCAAGGGGGCGACGAGCAGTTCATGTCCATCCGGAGGCAGAGCCACCACGCCAGGCCAGGCTGGGCCGCGCGCCATTTCCACCGATTGCGGGGCGATGAAATGCACGCCCATGGCTTCGCTCTGCCTGGGCGTGAGTTGGAATGTCTCCGCCGCCAGCGGCGGGCACAGGGTTGCGCCGAGCAGGGCAAGCATCAAAAGGGGGGCGGGTATGGAGCGGGTCATGGGAGCATTCCCTGGGCCTGGTTGTGGCGTGCAATGGCGCGGCTGACGTCCAGTGTTGCGAGGCGCGCGTCGCGCTCGGCTTCACGGGCGCGACGGAGCGCGGTGGCGAAATCCATGATGTCCATCTCGCCCTCGTCCAGTCGACGTGCGGCCAGCCGCGCTTCTTCTCGCGCAAGACCGGCGCGTTGCGCGGCCAGTCGGGCCAGATTACGGCTCGCTTCGAGGTGGATGGCCGCCTCCTGACGTTGAAGAGAAAGGGCCTGTCTCGTTTGGGTCAGACGTACGCTGGCCTCGCTTTCACCGTAGCGCAGGGCTGCCTCAATGGATTGATGATGCGACTCCCATGGAAGCGGAAGGCTTAGGCTTGCGGTCAGGGCATCCAGGTGAGGCGCACCGGGTGGCTGTTCATGGCGGACCTGAATCCCCAGCGTGGGCTGCCCCCGCGCTGCGAGGACGCCGACCTGACGCTCTGCCGTCGCGCGCTCCAGCGCCAGGCGCGCCTGGGCAAGAAGCGGGTGCTGATCCAGCGGGCGCTCGCCCGGGGTTTCTGGAGTGGATCCTGGCGGTTGGTCCTGCCGACTCTCGATGCGCCATGCATCGATTGCCAGGTGATGCTCGGCGCGCGCGGACTCAATGTGTTGCTCAAGATCAAGCAGGTCCGCTTCCAGAATGAGCGGATCGGCTTTCGGGCGTTCGCCCAGCTCGACAAGACGCTTGAGTCGGGCGAGGGCGCGCAGGGTGTCGTCGCGCGCACTGCCCAATGCATCCTTGGCGGCGGCGGCGCGATGGACCCGCCAGGCCGCCTCGCGTAGCCGACCGGCCAGCTCCAGCCGGAGAAGATCACGATCCTGGCTTGCTTGGTGTTCAATGCTCGATGCAAGCCGTGCCTGGGCGTCGCTTTGCCCGCTCCGCCAGAGGGGCAGTTCGATGCCGACGTTCCACTCGCGATAATCGGCGGCGGTTTCGCGTTCACGTCCGCCCTGGGAGGTAAGGATCAATGCGGGCGGGGTGGCCAGCAGGCTATCCGCTTGCGCCCGGGAGGTGCGCGCCTCTGCCCCTCGGGCTTCGATGAGAGCCTGTTCGGGGGCCTGACCCAGGGCATGTTCCAGCGCTTGCCGGAGTCCGATGTCTTCCGCAGCCCACAGGGCGGGTGGTGCGAGCAGGAAACCCAGCAGGAGTGCGATGTTGTTTTTCATCCTGCGATGAGAGCACGGCAAGGCTTAACGGAAGCTGAAAACATGTCAGGGCCGTCCGAATCATGGTTGCGCGCAGGTTTCACGCGGACTCGCGACGATGGCGTCCACTTCGCTCTGGCTCAATGCCTGCGCACTGTAACGCCCCTCCATGCTTGCGATTTGCGCCGCGAACGAACGCAAGTGGTTGCGCGATCCGCAGGCAAGATTCGCGTAGACCGTGTCGATATAGGCCTGCTGACTGACGCCGATGGCTCGTCCAAGATCCTCGATATCGACCTCTTCGATGAGTGCGCCGATCTTCAAGGCATCGAGTTGGCTTGTCTGTCCTTTGGGGATGAGTGTTGCATAAAGCTGGGCCAGTTCGTTGTCGATGAAGATGCCCGGTGTTTCCTTGGTATCCACAGGGTCGGGCAGTCCATAGCAGGCCAGGACAGACTTCATGCTGTCCATGTGCTGTTGCTCGGATTGGCTGATGTTGCCCATGAGGTTGACGACCGCTGCGTTGCCGATGCGCGCCTGCCAATAGGCCGCGAGATTGGTGTAGACATCGCGCGCCAGCTTCTCCTCCTCGCGCATGAACATGGCGTCACTCATTTCGCCCTGGGAAAGGGGCAGAGGGGATGTCGGACAGGCCGCCGTCGAAACCGGTGTCGGCGTCGGGGTGCTGATGGGCGGGGTGTTCGAGTCTTGCGACCCCGAGGAGTTCGCCCCCCCCGAGCCCCCGCCGCACCCCGTCAGAGTGCAGCCCAGACCACAGACCAAGACCAGCGCGGCGATATTGGAACCGCTGAGCGTCGATTTTTTCACGATGAGCCCTCCCCATGTGAGTGAGTACGGCTCCAATGAAAGCATCCGCATCCTTAATCGGAGCTGAAAGCCTCGTCGTTCGTGGTCTGCCTGGGTGGCTTCTGGAGCAGGTATTTCGGCAGTTCGTCATGGTTTGGCGTTCAGGGACCGTCGCGCTCCGGTTGTATCGGGCAGGACGCCGCGCCACAGGCGGAAGCTTTCCGCGGCTTGTTCGACAAGCATGCCGAGGCCATCCAGTGCGTGGCATGCGCCATGCGCGAGCGCCCAGCGCTGGAAGGGGGTGGGTTCATTGCCGTAGGCCATGTCGTAGGCATCGCCGCCAGGGGTGAGCAGGTCCTCGGGCAGGGGCGGCAGTTCGCCGGACAGGCTGGCGGAGGTGCCATTGACGATCAGATCGAAGTGCTCGCCCTGAAGGGCATCGAAACCACAGCCGCGCACCGGACCAAGGTCGGCGAAGTCGGCGGCGAGCTGCACGGCCTTTTCCGCTGTGCGGTTGGCGATGACCAGGTCCGTCGGCTCCTCCGCCAGCAGGGGGGCGAGCACGCCGCGCACGGCCCCGCCCGCGCCAAGCAGCAGGATGCGGCGCCCGCGAAGCCCGATGCCTGCTCCGAGAAGGTCACGCACCAGGCCTGCACCGTCGGTGTTGTCGCCTTCGATGCGACCGTCCGGGCTGAAGGTCAGGGTGTTGACCGCCCCCGCGCGTCGCGCGCGTTCACTCAGGGTGTCCGCCAGCGCGCAGGCTTCGAGCTTGAACGGTATGGTCACGTTCAACCCGCGCCCACCCTCGTCGCGGAAGCTCCAGACGGCGTCGCGGAAGCCTTCCAGGGGGGCGAGAATGCGTTCATAGCGCATGGCCTGCCCCGTTTGTTTGGCGAACAGGGCATGGATCAAGGGGGACTTGCTGTGGGCGATGGGGTTGCCGATCACTGCATAGCGGTCGGGTGAAGGCTGCATGGCCAGTCTCCATTGTTGCCAAAAAGAACCCCGGCACGGGGCCGGGGTTGCTGGTTCGCTCGGTAAGCGCGGTGAGGCTTACTTCTTGGAACGGCCTTCGATCAGCTTGTGGATCATCGGGGCCAGGATCAGCTCCATCGCGAAGCCCATCTTGCCACCCGGCACGACCATGTTGTTCGGGCGGGACATGAAGGAGCCCGGGATCATGGACAGCAGGTACGGGAAGTCGGCGATCTTCGGATCACGGAAGCGAATGATCACGAAGCTCTCGTCCGGGGTCGGGATGTCGCGGGCGATGAACGGGTTGGAGGTGTCCACGGTCGCCACGCGCTGGAAGTTCACGTCGGTTTCGGAGAACTGCGGGGTGACGTAGTTCACGTAGTCCGGCATGCGGCGCAGGATGGTGTCGACGATGGCTTCGGCGGAGTAGCCGCGCTCTTTGTTGTCGCGGTGGATCTTCTGGATCCATTCCAGGTTGACGACCGGAACCACGCCGACGCCGAGGTCAACGTGCTGGGCGACATCGACCTTGTCGGTCTTCACAAGACCGTGCAGGCCTTCATAGAACAGAAGGTCGGTGCCTTCCGGAATGTCTTCCCAAGGGGTGAATTCACCAGCCTTCAGGTTGGTTTTCAGGCGCGCGTTGTGCTCGGCGGCTTCTTCGTCGCTGTGCAGGTAGTAGCGCTTCTTGCCGCCGCCGTTCTTGCCGTAGGCCTTGAACAGTTCGGCCAGCTTGTCGAAGTGGTTGGCTTCCGGGCCGAAGTGGCTGAAGCTTTTGTTGCCTTCGGCCTCGGCCTTCTTTACGGCCTCGCGGAATTCCACGCGGTTCAGGCTGTGGAAGCTGTCGCCCTCGATGATGGCAGGATTGATGTCTTCGCGGCGGAAGATTTGCTCGAAGGCGCGCTTGACGGTCGTGGTGCCGGCGCCGGAGGAGCCGGTCACCGCGACGACGGGATGCTTCTTGGACATGGAGGTGTCTCCCTGGAGTGTAAAGTGGCCGAAACCGTGGAAAAAACTCAGCCGATTCTAAGCCCTTGTCACCGGCTTGACAAAAAGGGTCGCGAATGGCGTCAGATCAGGCTTTGCGTTGATAAAGCAGATCCCAGACGCCGTGTCCCAGGCGCAGGCCACGTCGCTCGAACTTGGTTTCCGGGCGCCAGGCGGGGCGTTCCGGCGCGCAGGCATCCGGGCCAACGGCGTTGACGAAGGCCGGGTGGGGCTCCAGCACCGCGCGCATGTGCTCGGCGTAATTCTCCCAGTCGGTCGCCAGATGCCAGAGTCCGCCCGGCTTCAGGCGCGAGGCCGCCAGGTCGGCGAACGCAGGCTGGACGATGCGGCGCTTGTGGTGGCGGCTCTTGTGCCAGGGGTCCGGGAAGAACAGCAGCAGGCGGTCCAGACTGGACTCGGGAATACGCCGTTTCAGCAGCTCCACCGCGTCGGTGTTGGCCACCCGCACGTTGGTCAGGCCCTTCTGCTCGATCAGGTGCAGAAGATGGCCGACCCCAGGGCGGTGGACCTCGATACCGAGGAAATTGGTGTCTGGCGCGTCCTCGGCCATCGCTGCAAGGGATTCGCCATTGCCGAAGCCGATTTCCAGCGTGACCGGGCGGTCATCGCCGAACAGGTCGACGAAGTCGATGGGGGTGTCGCCCTCCGGGATACCGAAGCGTGGCAACAACTCGTCCAGCGCGCGCTGCTGGCCCACGGTCAGGCGGCCCTCGCGGCGGACGAAGCTCTTGATCGTTCTCAGGAAGGGAGGGGAGATTTTCGCCTCGGTCATGCAATGCACTCCTTCGTCATTGCGGGCGCAGCGAAGCAATCCATGCGTTGCGGCACGGGACGCGGCATGGATCGCCGCGTCGCTTCGCTCCTAACGCGAAGCTGGCGCACGCCCGCGATGACGGGGTTCACGTTCCGGTCAAAAGAAAAGCCCATCGGTGGGGGACGAGGCAGAAGCAAAACGGCGGCGCGGCATGCGACCGGCCTTGAAGGCCATGCGACCGGCCTCGATCGCACGCTTCATGGCGCCGGCCATCATCACCGGGTCCCTGGCCTCGGCGATGGCGGTGTTCATCAGCACGCCGTCGCAGCCAAGCTCCATCGCAATGGCGGCATCGGAGGCGGTGCCCACGCCTGCATCGACGATGATCGGGACGTTCGCGTTCTCGACGATGGTGAGGATGTTGTACTTGTTCTGCACCCCAAGGCCAGAGCCGATCGGCGCGGCCAACGGCATGACCGCGACGCAGCCGATTTCTTCCAGGCGCTTGGCGATGATGGGGTCGTCCGAGGTGTAGACCATCACCTTGAAGCCGTCCTTGACCAGGATATCGGCGGCTTCGAGGGTGGCGGTGACATCCGGGTAAAGGGTCTTCGGGTCGCCCAGTACTTCCAGCTTGACCAAGTCGTGCCCATCTAGAAGCTCGCGCGCCAGACGGCAGGTACGCACGGCGTCATCCACGGTGTAGCAACCGGCGGTGTTGGGCAGCAGGGTGTACTGGGACGGGGGCAGCACATCGAGAAGGCTGGGTTCGTCGGGGTTCTGGCCCAGATTCACCCGGCGCACGGCCACGGTGATGATCTCGGCCCCGGCCGCCTCGGTGGCCAGCCGGGTCTCTTCCATGTCCTTGTACTTGCCAGTACCGGTGAGTAGGCGCGACTGGTAAGCCTTGCCGGCGATGATGAGCGGATCGTTCAAGGTGGTCATGCGGCATCGTCCTCAAGGGCGTAGGGCAGGGGAAGGCGGCTTGCGGCGGGGCCGTCGGGCGTGCCGAGGCGCAGCGGGCCTTCCGTCAAAGCCACCAAGCGTAGCACGGTGAGCAGCACGATACCGCCGTCCGGATGCGGCGCGGCGCGTACGACTTCGCCAATCGGCGTTTCGGGATCCGCGCCGAAGACGGGCTGGCCGGGCATGGCACGGTCGGCCTCCCGTGCGCTCAACAACGCCATGCGTCGGTTGGGTTTGCCGAGGTAGTGCATGCGCGCCACCACTTCCTGGCCGGGGTAGCAGCCTTTTTTGAAGCTGACACCGCCAATGCGCTCGAGGTTCGCCATTTGCGGGACGAAGGCTTCGACGGTCTCGGGGAAGACTTCGGGCAGCGCGGCCAGTACGTCCAGTAGCTCGTGGCTTGCGGTTCCGGCGGGTGCTGCATGCACGTTCAGCCGTTGCCAGAGTTTTTGCATGGCTTCCAGTTCGCCGTGGATTTCAAAGCGCGCCGGAACGCCGGGCAGGCGGATCGCGGTCAGTCCGGCGGCGGTCCGGCAGTCATCCGTGCCGCTTGGGATGACACCCAGTGCATCGCTCAGCAGTGTCTCGGCGCGCGGGCCGCTGAGGCTGAAGCTGGCAAAGGCTTCGCCCGCCGATTCCAGCGTGACTTTGCTGCGTAGTATGAACATGCGCAGGCGTTTGAGGACGGGTTCGACCTGGGGGCGGGGCAGGGTCAGGTAGTACACGCCTTCGCGCTTGAACAGGCGCATCAGTGCCAGCATGCGGCCTTTTGGTGTGTTGAGGCTGGTGAGTTGGCTATGGGTGTCCGAGACTTTCTGTACGTCGTTGGACAGCATGTTTTGCAGGAAGGCGCTGGCGTCCTCGCCCATCACTGCGATCAGTCCGCGATGACCGAGGTCGCTGATGATATCGCCATTGAGCGTCAGGCTGAGCTCTTGGGCGGGGTTGCCGAAGTGAGCGACATGTTCGCCGTCGGGCGACCATTCCGCGCCGTGCCGCTGCAAAAAGGATTTCCACTCGGGTTTCATGCGGGACTCCGAAGGGCGTTGGGTTATGGTGTGGTCATCTTAACAGGATGTCGTGGGCGCTCTTCCCGTCACATGGGGGGGGTGAGGCGTAACCCGCGAAAACAGGATGGACATGACCGATGCGCAAGGACGCTCCTCTGCTTCTGCTTCGCCCCGCGCCTTCGAAAATCATGATCTTTTGCATGGGCTTGATGCATGTCCTGGCCTTGATGGCGGTATGGTGCGCGGATCTCACATGGAGTCAGGCGGCGCTGGTGGCGCTGGCGGTGCTTGCACATGGATGGCGCTGGTGTCGTGCGCGCCCCCGGGTGAGCGAGTTGCAATGGGGGGCAGGCGATGTCTGGCGATTGTCCGGGGCGGACGGGCCGGTCTGGCGTGCCAGGCTTGATGTCGGAGCAAGCCGGAGCTGGGCCGGGTGGGTCTTCCTGTCGTTCCGGCTTGAGGGAGGCGGGCGGTTGCGAGTCCTGTTGCCGCGGGACAGTCTGTCCGAGGATGACTTCCGCCGTTTGCGAGTCCGCCTGCGGCTGACCGCCGGGCAGGTCGCGGGGCGTGAGGCGGAGCGCGGATCTGACTGACTTCGACGCGGGTGTTTCGCGCGTCGAGTCTATGCAAGCCCCATGTAGAGCCGATGCAGGCGCTCGATCTGTGCCTCCAGCGCCTCGGTCGAGTCGCTGTTGTCGATCACGTCGTCGGCGCGCGCCAGACGTTCCGCACGTGAGGCCTGGGCTGCGATCATGGCCTGCGCCAGTCGTTCATCGATCAGGTCGCGCATGGTCAGGCGGTCCATCTGGGTCTGTTTGGGGGCATCCACCACCAGCACGCGATCCAAAATGTCGTCGTAATGGCCGGTTTCAACCAGCAGGGGGATGACGATGATGACGTAGGGGGCGGCTTCACGCCGGTCCAGTTGGCGGATGACCTCTTCCTTGATCCGTGGGTGCAGGATGGCGCCCAGCGCATGGCGCTCATCGGCGTGCGTGAAAATGCGCTTGCGCAGCGCGGCGCGGTCAAGTTGCCCATCCGGTCGCAGAATGGTCGGGCCGAAGCGCGCGACAACCTCTGCCAGCGTCGGCTGGCCAGGCGTGACCAGCGCGCGCGCGATCAGGTCGGTGTCGATGATCGCGGCTCCGCGGGCGGCGAACGCCGATGCGACAGTGGATTTTCCGCTGGCGACCCCGCCGGTCAGGCCGATCTTCAGCATTACCGATCAGGGACGAATGCCGCCGCCCAGATACAGCGCGGCGATGACATCGCCCCAGAAGAACCAGATCAGTCCGGCAATGGCGAGGTAGGGTCCGAAAGGAATGGGTACGTTCTTGTCCTTGCCGCGCAGCAGGATCATGCCGATGCCGATGATGGCGCCAACCAGGCTGGAGAGCAGAATAATCCCCGGCAGGGCTTGCCAGCCCATCCAGGCGCCGAGGGCGGCGAGCAGCTTGAAGTCTCCGTACCCCATGCCTTCCTTGCCGGTCAGCAGTCGGAAGCCATGGTAGACGCTCCAGAGGCTGAGGTAGCCCGCTGCCGCGCCGATTACGGCGTCCTGCAGGGGCGCGAACATGCCGCTCAGGTTCAGCAAAAGGCCCAGCCACAGGAGCGGGAGGGTCAATTGGTCGGGTAGCAGCATGGTGTTCAGATCGATCACGGTCAGCGCCAGTAGTGACCACACCAGCACAAGCGCGAACAGCAGCGGCCAACCGAACGGTATCTGGACGGCGGTCAGGACGGCCAGGGCGGCGGTAGCGGCCTCGACCAGCGGGTACTGGGGAGAAATGCCCGTCTTGCACGACGAGCAGCGTCCGCGCAGGAGAAGGTAGCTGACAAGCGGCAGGTTCTCCCACCAGCGCAGAGCGTGGTGGCAGGCCGGGCAGTGCGAGGCCGGGACGGCGATATTGAACGGGGCGGCGTGTTGGTTTTCATCGGTTTGGCCGAGGTATTCCCTGCATTCGGCCCGCCAGCGGGTTTCCAGCATCCTGGGCAGACGCAGGATGACGACGTTGAGGAAGCTGCCCACCGTCAACCCGAGAACGCCCAGCACGGTGTAGAGCAGGGCGGGGGAGGCAGCGAGGGCGATTGTCAGGGCGTCCATGGATTTCCGTTGATCAAATGATACGCGGGGGCTTGCCCCCGCGAAGAAATACGCCGGTGCTCAAACTGCCGCGCCAAGCTTAAAGATGGGCAGATACATGGCGACGACCAAGCCGCCGACGACTATGCCAAGGAAGGCCATGATCATCGGTTCCATGAGACTGGATAGTGCGTCCACCATGTTGTCAACTTCCTCCTCATAGATGTCCGCGACCTTGCTCAGCATCTTGTCCAGTTCGCCGGTTTCCTCGCCGATGCCGACCATCTGCACCACCATCATCGGGAAAAGGCCGGATTGCTGCATGGAAATGCGCAGTTGTTGGCCTTGTGCGGTCATGTCCCGCATGTCGATCACGGCTTTCTCGTACACGTAGTTGCCCGTGGCCCCAGCCACCGAACCCATGGCTTCTACTAGGGGAACCCCAGCGGCGAACATGGTCGATAGTGTGCGTGAAAAACGCGCGACGGCGGCCTTGTGGGTCAGCGGACCGATAAGGGGAATGCGCAGGATAAGGCGGTCGAGGGCGCGGTTGAAGGCTTGGGATCGCTTCTTGAAGTAAGAAAAGACAAAGAAAATGAGGGCAATGCTACCGAAGACCATGTACCAGTATTCCTGGAAGGTTTCAGACAGGCCGATCACGAAAAGTGTGAATGAAGGAAGGTCCGCACCGAAGCTCGAGAACAGATCCTTGAACTGTGGGATCACGAAAATAAGAAGGATAGCGGTCACAATGAAGGCGACCACGAGCACGGCGGCCGGGTAGAACAGTGCTTTCTTGATCTTCTTCTTGAGGCTTTCGGTTTTTTCCTTGTAGACCGCGATGCGTTCCAGAATGGCCTCCAGTGCGCCCGCGTCCTCCCCTGCCTTGACCAGGCTGACATAAAGCTGGTCGAAGTAAACGGGGTGCTTGCCTAGCGCATTCCCCAGCGATACGCCGCCCGCGACTTCATCCTTCAGGTCGCCGACCAGTTTCATCATGGAAGGTTTGCTCTGGCTCTGGGCGATGATTTCCAGCCCCTGGAGCAGAGGCATGCCCGCTTGCAGCATGGTGGCAAGCTGGCGGGTGAAGGCTGCGATATCTTCAGGCTTGATTGGCTTGCCGCCGCCAAACATGGGCTTGGGCTTTTTCCGGATCTTGAGTGGCAGGGTGCCCTGCTGGCGCAATTGGGCACGCGCCTGCATCTCGCTGACGGCGAGTATCTCACCCCTGATGAGCTTGCCTTCCCTGGTTTTTCCCTGCCACTCGAAGGTGACCTTGTCTTCGCCCGTTCTAGCCTTAGCCTGCGCCATGACTTGCCTCTATGCCTGGGTGTCCGTGTATTGTAGGGGGGACGCGCTTGTCGCGATAGCCGAAAAACGTCCCGGCCGGGTTGACGGTCAGTCGACGGTCACATTGTTGAGCTCTTCGAGACTGATGATGCCCGCCTTGACCTTCATCAGGCCAGCCTCGCGCAAGTCTGGAATGCCTTCCTTGCGGGCCTGGTCCGCCATGTCGATGGAGGTCGCGCCCGACATGATAAGGCGCGACATGTCGTCCGAAATCGGCAACACCTGATAGATGCCTGTCCGCCCCTTGTAGCCATTGTTGCATTGATCGCAGCCGACAGCCTTGTAAATCCTCATCCCTGCGTTGACGTCTTCGGGGCGGAAGCCCTCGCGCAGGAGTTCGTCGGGCGGGACCTTGTCCTCGGTCTTGCAGTAATTGCAAAGCTTGCGCGCCAGTCGCTGGGCGATGATGAGCAGAATCGAACCGGCGATGTTGTAGGGCGGAACCCCCATGTTGGCCAGGCGGGTGAGGGTCTGCGGCGCGTCGTTGGTGTGCAGGGTGGAGAGCACCAGGTGGCCGGTCTGGGCGGCCTTGATCGCGATCTCAGCCGTTTCCAGGTCGCGGATCTCGCCCACCATGATCACGTCCGGGTCCTGGCGCAGGAAGGCGCGCAGGGCGTTGGCGAAGGTCAGGCCCACTTTCGGGTTGACGTTGACCTGGTTCACGCCCGGCATGTTGATTTCCGCTGGGTCCTCGGCGGTCGAGATGTTGCGATCCTGCGTATTGAGGATATTGAGGCCGGTGTAGAGACTCACGGTTTTACCGGAGCCGGTCGGGCCGGTCACCAGGATCATGCCGTAGGGCTTTTTCAGCGCGTTCAGGTACAGCTCTTTCTGGAACGGCTCGTAGCCCAGCGCGTCGATGCCCAGTTTGGCGCTGGACGGGTCCAGGATACGCAGCACCACCTTCTCGCCGAACAGCGTGGGGCATGAGTTCACCCGGAAGTCGATGGCGCGGGTCTTGGATACTTGCAGCTTGATCCGTCCGTCCTGCGGGACGCGGCGCTCGGCAATGTCCATCCGGCTCATGACTTTCACGCGCGCCACCAGACGATCCGCCATCGCCTTCAGTTGCGGCCCGGACACGGTTTCCACCAGCTCGCCGTCGATGCGGAAGCGCACACGGAAAGTGTATTCGTAAGGCTCGAAGTGAATGTCGGACGCGCCTTTCTGGATCGCCTGCATGAGAATGCTGTTGACGAACTTGACCACCGGAGCATCGGAGACATCGGCTTCGCTGACGGCCGCGGCTTGGGTGTTGTCGTCGGCAATTTCCAGGTTGGCCAGGTCGTCGTCCAGGCCCTGCATCATGGAGGCCGCATCGTTCGACTCCAGCAAGCTCTCCAGCAGCTTGTTGATCTTGTCCGCCGCCGCGACCACCGGCTCGATGGTCATGCCGCTGGCGAAACGGATATCGTCCAGCGCTTGCTGATGGGTCGGGTCCGCCATGGCGGCGAAGACGCGACGGCCGCGCACCTGAAGCGGCAGGACGCGGTGTTTGCGCAGCAAGTCAGCCTTGATGGACTGCAAGGGGAGATTGTTGGTTTCCACCGCATCCAGATCGATCAGCGGCAGGCCGAATTCAAGCGCGGTGATTTCCGCGATCTTCTTCAGGTCTGTCTTGCCTTCTTCGGCCAGAATCTGGACGAATGACTGCTTGCGCTTGGTCGCTTCGGCCAGCGCGTTGAGCATGGCAGGCTCGCTGACTACGCCGGATTGCACGAGTTGACGGGGAAGGCCGGTGAGATGGGGAGCCTGCGCCATGAAACGTCCTTCATTCAAAACAGGGTCAGTCCAGCGGCAACCATACAACAAGGACGGGCGGGCGGGTAGCGGCGAGGTCCTCGCAGACGTCCCATGACATGGGCTTTAGTCTCCGTTTGGAGGGCGGTGTTTTGATGCGGACGATCCAGAGTGGCGGTAAAGGCGTGTAATCTGAGGACCTTGGTGTCATCCGAAATCTTTTCTTGAGACACTGGACATCGGGGGGGCGGGAGGAGTTCGCTCTGACATTCAAGAGGTGGAAGCTCGGTGCCCTAGTCTCAACAAAAGGATTCCCATGTCTGTTCGTGTACTGATGATAAGCACATCTTACCCGGCCAATCTTGAGGACTGGAAAGGGTTGTTCATTCGGCACCTGGCGGATGCCCTTGCGCGTAGGAAGGAACTCCGGCTGCATCTATGGGCTCCGCCTGGTGAAGTGCATCCTGATGTGGTCCCGTTTGCCAGTGATGGTGAAGCGAGTTTCCTTTCTGAGCTCATGCAGGCTGGCGGAATCGCCCATCTTCTTCGTATAGGTGGATTGCGTGCGGTGACAGCCCCCCTTCGGCTGCTGGGCGGACTGCGCGCAGCCTATCGTCGTGCTGGTGATGTGGATCTTTATCATGTGAATTGGCTACAAAACGCTTTGCCACTCCCGGATGACGGCAAGCCTTTGTTGGTCAGTGTCCTCGGCTCCGATCTTCAACTTCTGTCCAAACCAATGATGAAGTCGCTTCTCCGGCGCATATTTCGCCATCACCGCACGGTGATTTGCCCCAATGCTGATTGGATGGTGGCGCCATTGATGCAAGCATTCGGCGATATCGCCAGAGTACGTTTCGTGCCATTCGGTATCGATCCTATGTGGTATGCCATCACACGGGACGAGATACAGCCGGTCGCGCCCGCCCGTTGGCTGGCTGTTACGCGGTTGACGAGCGCCAAACTAGGCCCTCTTCTTGATTGGGGCGGGCGCTTGTTTCGGGATGGGGTGCGTGAGTTACATCTGTTCGGGCCAATGCAGGAAACCATTGACCTGCCTGCCTGGGTGCACTACCACGGCCCGGCTAGCCCGGCGGTGCTTTGTCGGGACTGGTTCCCGAGCGCCCGAGGCCTGATTACGCTGAGCCGACATGCAGAAGGGAGGCCTCAGGTCATGCTCGAGGCTATGGCGGCAGGGCTGCCGATTGTGGCGTCACGTCTCGCCGCGCATGAAGGCATCGTATTTCACGACGAAACCGGTTGGTTGTGCAATAGCCTCGAGGAAACTGAAGCAGGTTTGAGGCGCTTTGAGGATCCTCGCGAGAATTGCCGAGCAGGCCGCGCGGCGCGAGCCTGGGTGAGCGCGGAGATCGGCACCTGGGACGATTGCGCGGTGCGCTATGCCCGGCTCTATCGACAAATCGCCGGTGTGGCAGGTGCTTATGACTGATGCGGTCGCCATTCTTGGTGCGAACGGTTTCGTCGGTCAGCACTTGATCAGGGCGCTCGACGGGATTGGCGTGCCAGTCATCGCGATGGTGCGAGATGTGTCTCTGGGTACGCCGCCAAGGGTTGAGGTGCACTCAGGGGCGTTTGATCGCCCAGAGGATTTCGATGCCATTCTTGCTCGGGTACGGGTTGTCATTCATGCAGCATCTCGGTCAACCCCTGGATACACCGCAGGTCGTCCCCTCTTGGAGCTAGATGTCAATGTGCGCCCCACGCTGGCACTCTTGGGCGCATTGCAACGCGCACCTCACTGTCGTCTGCTGTATCTGTCGTCGGGCGGTACGTTGTACGGTGATACTCATGATCGCCCAGCCCAAGAAGGAGATGCTCTGCGCCCTCGGTCTTATTATGGCGCGGGAAAAGCTTCGGCAGAGCATTTCATCCACGCTGCGGCCATGCAGTTTGGTCTGTCCGCCGTAATTTTGCGTCCGGCGAACCTTTATGGTCCCGGTCAGCGTGCACGTAGCGGATTTGGGATCATTCCCACAGCTTTCGAATGTATTCGACGCGGTACCGAGCTTACGCTGTGGGGGGATGGACGTGCCGTTCGTGACTACCTCTATATTGACGACTTCATTCGTCTATGTCTGATGGTATTGGACGCATCGATGCCGGGTGAATCTCACGTGTTCAATGCTGGCAGCGGGCGTGGCGTCAGTCTTAATCAACTGGTCGATATCATCCGGCATGTGACAGGGCGTCCCCTGCCGGTTATCCATGACACCAGCCGCCCAGTCGATGTGGCGCGGATTGAGCTTGATCCCTTGAAGGCTGCTAAAGTCTACGGCTGGGTCGCGGAGGTGTCTCTTGAGGAGGGGGTGGCACAGGCTTGGCGCTGGTGGCAAGCGCAACCATGAAAGCTCCCTTGGTCTCCGTCTGCATTGCCAATTACAACGGCGAAGCTGTTCTGGCCAATTGCATCGACTCTGTACTCGCTCAGCAGGGTGGAATTGCCCTGGAAATACTCATTCATGACGACGCATCCTGCGATAGCTCGCTGACCTTGTTGCGCGAACGCTACCCGCATGAGCGTTATCCTTTCTTGCGCATTATTGAAAGTAGCGAAAACGTCGGCTTCTGCATCGGCAACAACCGCATGGCCGCGTGTGCAAAAGGAGATTACCTACTGCTACTGAACAACGATGCGGTCCTTGCACCCGATGCGCTGCAAACCCTGCTCGAAGCCGCGCAAACCCAAACCCCGCAAGGCATCCTCACCCTGCCTCAGCTCGACTGGGAAACCGGCGATCTCGTCGACCGAGGCGACTTGCTCGACCCGTTCTACAATCCCATCCCGAATCTTGACCCCGCACGACGAGACGTCGGCATGGTCATCGGCGCCTGCCTGTGGATTCCGCGTGGCTTGTGGGAAAAACTCGGTGGTTTCCCGGAGTGGTTTGAATCTATTGCCGAAGATATGCAACTTTGTTGCCATGCCCGCCTCGCAGGCTACCCCGTGCAGGTGACTGAAGCGAGCTTCTATCGCCATCGCCAGGGCGCAAGCTTTGGCGGCAACCGAGTCAACGCCAATCGCCTCGCCACCACCTACCGCCGCCGCCGGCTCTCCGAGCGCAACAAAACCTACGTCATGATCTTGTGTAGCCCGCCCCTGCGCCTGTGGCTCGCTCTGCCGATCCATCTTCTATTGCTGGCATTTGAAGGCATTATCCTCGCCATCATCAAGCGCGACAGGCGCTTGTGGAAAGATATATATGCCAATGTGTTCGCCAGTCTTTATGCCAACGTCGGTCAATTGCGCATGGAGCGCCTGCGCGTTCAAAGTGCACGAGTCCATGGCTCATCGCCTTACGCCAAAGGTTTTCTCTGGATGCCCCGCAAGCTACAGATGCTTATCCGACATGGGTTTCCATCCATTCGATGAAAAGATTTATTCTGGCGGTCTCAATAACCAAGTGCAACAAACACCCTTGCCGTAAGATGTTGCCAGAAATTTTTCAACGGCCTGTTAAGCCTTTGGTTTTTGAAACAGGAAAAAAGGCTCTTCATTATTGATGCCAAACTCATCCGGATCGACTTCCGTCAGAAGCTCGGCATGTGTCTTGACGCAGGATGACAAACCAAAAGAAGAAAAGCGTTGAAAAATGTTTCCGCCATACAGGCGAACATGATCTTCCTGTCCATAGGCTTCCCGCCGTGCCTGATCGGTATCAATTCCCGCATCCTCCCAAGTGGCGTGCAGTTTTCCGCAGAAAGGGGTTTGCAGAATGGCAAAGCCCCCTGGCTTGAGTACTCGGGCAATTTCCTGGAGTGCCCGCGCATCATCCGAGACATGCTCCAGAACATGATTGGCAATCAGAAGATCAAAGCTGGACTCATCAAAAGGAATGTTCAGCATGTCGACCTTCATGACATCCTCGCTTTGAGGGAAAAGGTCACACCTGATATACCGCGCTGCCGATGCCGCCTGGATTTTAGGCGCCAACCTCTTTTCCGGTGCAAAGTGAAGCACATGCTTGCCTGACAGATTAGGCAGAAACTCAGACGCTGTCATATACATGAACATGTGACGCTCACGGTCGTGGCAGCCACACCAAGGGCACTCAAACGCTCTGAGATTACTCCCTACCCCTCCTAGCACCTCCATCAGTTTCGAGGCTCGACCATGCGCATGAGGCAGGAAGGCTCCCGGATGATGACCGCAAATGACACAAGTGCGACGTGTTAGTAAAGGAATCCGGTAGAGCAGTGCTTGTGCCAAGCGAAGGGGGCGTAGTTTTCTGATTCGTTGCATATTCATCGTGGGTACAACACGCGCATTGTATTGCCGGTGGTTTTGCGGCATGTCCAAGCGGCCGTCTCTGCGATGCCGGTTCGCAAAATGGCCCAGAAAGTCTGTAACAGTAATCGTGTTCGCCCAGCGGGCGCTTTTTCAAGAACACGAGGCCACCAGCTTTTCAGCAGCTGAGTCGAGCGAACTCGCAGCGAGCGAAAGAAAATGGAACGCATGAACTCGGCCATGCTGGCATTCAAGTCCATGGGGCTGACAAGAGGGGGCTGTGTGTCACATAGGGCAGCCCAATAAAGTTCACGCACACGGTCATTGGCGTGAATCAGAATTGAGCTGCTTGAAGATGCGCGGTAGACCGTTAGGGGTTCTGGAAGGTATCCAAGATCGCCATGTTTGGCTAGGTTAATGTGGATGCTGTAGTCCAGCATGTTGCATTCGGTGGATAGTATGATCTTTTTAAGACTCCCGCGATATAAAAGAGAGCTGTGGTTGAGAAAATTCCCTCGACGAAACAAATCTGGAATGGATATGCTGCTGCGCTTGTAGTTGGTGAATATCCCTGCAGGTGTGCCGTTGTCATGAATACAGAAAGCATTGGTGTAGACAGCAGGGCAATTGGGGTGTGTTTCCATATACTCGAGTTGAGCGGCGAGTTTTCCGGGGAGCCAGAAATCGTCGCCATCAAGGTGTGCAATGTAGACTCCTCGTGCCTCATTAATTAAAAAAACGAGATTGTTGACTGCTCCCCTTTTCTCGGGGTAACGGATGTATCGGACGATGCTAGGATAGTGTGCTGCAATTTCTGCAACGATATTTTCGGTGCGGTCACTTGATAAGTCATCGCCGACAAGAATTTCAATCGAAACATCAACGCGTTGCATCAGCGCACTTTGCAGGCATTGTGCGATATAGCGTTCGTGGTTGTATGTGGGAATGCAGATGCTTACCAAAGGGATGGATATTTCGTTCATTTCATTACTTGAAGTTGTTGAATGACAAATTGGCGCGTATGCGCCCCAAGCATTGTGCCCGCGAGCATCGCGATGAAAATTGCACCCGCCGCCCAAGCTAAAGAAAAAATCGGCAACTGCATTGGGGGCTGATTCAATGCAGCCAACCAGAGAATGCTCATTATCAGGGCGGCAACCGGCAACGTATCCCAAAGCAGCCAGCGCCATGTCAGTTTGGGCAGAAAGTACTTGTGCACCACAGGCGACCACAATAAAAGAAAAAGAAGATTGATAGCGAAAAAAATCTTGCCTGTACCTATGCCACCTTGCCATTGCGCGGCGAAAAACATTGCTGGAATCAGGAAAAAGAGCAAAGCAGCATGAATAAGAACATGCAAGCGCAGGTTGCCTCTGGCAAATTGCAGCATAAAGGGTGCAAGCATGATGCCGACGATGGCATTGCCCAATCCATACCAAAACAGGATTGGGGCGCAAATGGTGGCAAGCTCGGAGCTTCCCGTCCAAACTTCAAGTACGGGTTCAGCAAAAAAAGCCAGCCCTGCGCCAATACCGACGAAGCCAACCACGGCAACTTGACTGGCCAGCCGGTACAGCGTTTCAAGCGCCTGTTCGTCGCAACGGGCGACCAGAAAGCTCAGCCGAGGCTGGACGACCTGATTCAAGGGCGGTATCAGCATTAAAACACCGCCTGCAGCAACAGCGGCCAGGGTGAAATAGCCATAATCCTTCAGGCTGAGGGCGCCCGAAAGAATGAGCTTGTCGAGTTGGGTAAAGACAATCCACACCACATTGAGAAAGGCCATGCTTCCCACCATGGGTAACATGGCCTTGAGTGCCGAAAGGCTGGGACGTGCACTTGCGGGGGAGGGTAATTGCTGCATGGCAATTGAACGGCTGGCCAGGATCTCTGCGGCGCTGACGCAAGCCTGGTAAACGAAAAATGTAACTGGCGACGGCGACACATAGAAAATTAGAGGGATAACACCCACAAAACGCAGGGTCGCAAACACTACAAGCAGGATGTTCACGCGGTTTTGCTGTTCCAGGCCAATCAGTACACCGCGATACAAGCCAGCAAACCAGCGAAGCACCGCCGCCACGGCAATGAGCGTAAGGCAAAGTGCGATTGTGGCTGGATCAATACCTTGTGCGTGTATCCAGCACTGGGCGACCAAGTGTTGCGTGCTGGCTACCAGCGTAACGACCCCAAGTACGACTGCGGCAAACATCCACTCCAGGGTGCGCCAGCGCGCCAGCGTTCCGTCAGGCGCCATCCCGCCAGCCCGCATTCGAGCAATATCCCGCGATAGAACCGGAGTAAATCCCATATCCAGAATCTGAATCCATGCCTGCGCCATGATAAACAGCCCTACCAAGCCGAAGGCTTCTGAGCCGAGCAGGTGCAAATATAGCGGCATCAGCAAAATGCCGATGATTGCTATGTAGCTCTGCGTGATGATGGACATGGCTATGCTGCGTTTCACATGACCCTCACGTGCACGGCTTGCATATTCCACTCTGGAAGGTTCGGAGCCTTGGGCATTGGGAGGCGCGGTAATGTGTTTGGTTTTTGCGTATGGATGTCAAAATTCGGAGGCGAGAAGCCTCAGAGGGGTGTCATGCTCTAGAGCGGGCATAAAAGGGGATGCATCAGAGTGTTGTGAACCAAGTACCTCGATTCGATTGTTTTCAGTGAAACGAATCCTTTCTTCAGAGAGCCAGAGGGCAACCTGAGACAGGGATGCGCACTGCTGGAGAAAAAGTTCATGCCTAGTGCTACCCTTGGTTCGGTGGGGTCTGTCAATGCGCACAATGGACTGTTGGATGATGGCGCCTGTATCGATGCCCTGGTCGATAAAGTGCGTTGTGCTTCCGGTAAACAAGGCGTTTGATGCCCAAGCTTTTTCGAAAGAGCCCATTCCTGGGAATGCAGGAAGAAGAGAAGGGTGGATATTTATAAGGCGATGTTTGAGCTTCTCTAAAATGTATCCCTGGATGAGCCTTGAGAAAAAAATGAAAGCATAGTCAATGGCGTGTAACTCAAGGGTCTCAAGGAGCTTGTTGCCGAAAGCGAGTGGAGATGGTTCATCAATTCGATGGCATGGAATGTCATACCTATGGGCGACATCTTCTGCGCCACATGCTCTATCAGTCACGACTAGCTTGGTTTGGGCGCGAAAAACGGGGTCTTGGGCGAGTACGCGAGACACAACGCTGCCACTCGTGGATGCAACGATAGCAAAATTCTTAGATGAGATCATATGCACCAAGCATCTCTAGAATTATGTCTTCGGGGCAGGTCATCAGGGCATCAATGATGGAAAGCTGCGATAAATCACGGTTGTTATATCGGATTCGGTCGGCGCGCATTTTTATGAAGTTCAGCTTGACTCCGCGAGACTTGAAGATATTTTTGTCATACAGGCAGGCTCCACCAATTGCGTTGATGTACTCGGTGGCTTCTAGGCGGTGGCATAGGTCGATAATTCTGTTGCCGGCGCTGAGTTTTTCTGGGTTCCCTATCTGGCTTGCAAAAAAAAATTTTCGAGGGATTTTGAGTTCCTCAGTGATGTTTGTGACTGACCGTGCTGAAAGATGCGCTACGTTGCGGTCGCTTGACCTTAGTGTGTTTTCGATGATGGGCATGAATCGGGCGAAAAAACGTGAGTGTCCGTGGCAGTGTCGAAGTGTTTTAAGAATCCTATCTTCCCCATGGTCATACTCATGCTGGTTGATCGTGCGGTTTTGTGACTGACTAAGAATCGGGAGTGTGAAGCGTGTTTTTTCCCCTGTCGGGCTGAGCGTGTAGTTTCTGTTGATGTAGCCACCTTTGATGTGATTTACATCATCAAGAAACACAAAAGTATCTACAGCATGAACCAGTTGGTAGTACCCCATGTAGGGGAACAGGTAGGGTTGCATGGCTGCGAGCTTCATCTTCGACTCAGTCTCTGCGAAGTACTTGGCTGATGAGTTCTATGTGACTATGAGATAGGTCCGGGAAGATCGGGAGACAGATGACTTGACTGGATGCCTTGTGGGCATATGCCAGATTGGAAGGGTTCGCACTGGGTATTGAGCGATACATCGGGAACTCACTGATAAGTGGGTAGAAATATCTCCGAGCATGAATGCCGTTGGATTTGAGTCGATTGTAAATTTCATCGCGGCTCATTGGGTAGGTTGCATCTGCCAGAACCGGAAAATAAGAATAGTTCTTCCGCTGCGAGCCAGGCGGGGGCAGGCAGTTTATGCCCGTGATGCCTTTCAGTTGCTCGCGGTAGCGCTCATCAATGGCGCGGCGTGCATCAAGAGCATGATCAATATGTTTGAGCTGCGCCAAGCCTACGGCAGCCTGGAATTCGTTCATTTTGCCGTTGATGCCCGGCGCAACGACCGTGATTTCATCAGCAAAGCCGAAGTTCTTCAAATAGTCGATGCGCTTCTTGGTTTTTTCGTCCGGGCTAATGATGGCGCCGCCCTCGAAGGTGGTGAACACCTTGGTGGCGTGGAAGCTGAGAATGGACAGATCGCCGTGGCGCAGGATGCTGCCGCCTTCATCCTCGACAGCAAAGGCGTGCGCGGCGTCGTAGATCACCTTAAGGCCGTAGGTGTCGGCAATTTGCTGGATGCGCGCAGTGTCGCAGGGGCGGCCATATACATGCACCGGCAGGATGGCGGTGGTTTGCGGGGTGATGGCGGCCTCGATTTTTTCAGGGTCAAGATTCAGCGTGACTGGGTCGATATCCACGAACACCGGCTTGATGCCATTCCATAGTAGGGAATGCGCGGTGGCGACGAAGCTGTAGGGAGTAGTTATGACTTCGCCGGTGATTCGAAGCGCTTGGAGCGCAGTGACCAGCGCCAGAGTGCCATTGGCGAACAGGGAAATATGTTCGACGCCAAGATATTCGCACAGAGCCCGCTCCAAACAGACATGAAACGGGCCTCCGTTGGTGAGTTGGCGGTTGGCCCAAATTTGCTCTAGATAGGGAATCACCTCGCCCAACGGGGGAAGGTAGGGCTGGGTGACGTAGATGGGCTTATGGTCAGAGTCGTTCATCCGCTACTCCCGGGGCCAAGACAGACTTGACATCGAAAATGATGCCCTGCGATGACAGTTGCTCTCGCAGGGTTTGGCTCACGGCGGCGAATTCGCGGTGAGCCACGGCCAGCACGATGGCGTCGAAGGGGCCTTGGGGTGGCTGGTCGGCGAGATTTTCCCCATATTCCGCCAGCACCTCGTCGGCATGGGCTACCGGATCGTATAGGGCGACGTCCAAGCCGTAGTCGCGCAGCTCGCGGGCAATGTCTATCACGCGGGTATTGCGGATATCCGGGCAATTTTCCTTGAAGGTCACGCCCAGAATCAGTGCTCGCGCACCCTTGAGGTTGATGCCGCGTTGGCCGAGCAGCTTGATGACCCGCTGCGCCACATGGGCACCCATACCGTCATTGATGCGCCGTCCGGCGAGGATGATTTCTGGATGGTAACCCACCTGCTGAGCCTTGTAGGTGAGGTAGTACGGATCCACGCCTATGCAATGGCCGCCTACAAGGCCGGGGCGGAATGGCAGGAAGTTCCATTTGCTGCCCGCTGCGTTGAGTACTTCGGTGGTGTCCAGTCCCAGGCGGTGGAAGAGGATAGCCAGTTCATTGATGAGGGCGATGTTGACATCGCGCTGTGTGTTTTCGATCACCTTGGCTGCCTCGGCCACGCGGATGCTGCTGGCAAGATGTGTGCCCGCAGTGATGATCTCGCGGTACAGGAGATCAACGAATGCAGCTGCGGCAGGTGTGGAGCCTGAGGTGATCTTGATGACGTCTGCCAGACGGCGCTGCTTGTCGCCGGGATTGACCCGCTCTGGGCTGTAACCTATGGAAAAGTCTGCATCTGCCTTCAGCCCGGAGACCTGCTCAAGAATGGGGATGCACACCTCTTCGGTGCAGCCGGGGTAGACCGTGCTCTCATAGATCACAACATCGCCGCGCTTGAGTGCGCGGCCCGCCGCGCGGCTGGCCTGGCGCAGCGGCTCTAGGTCTGGGCGTTTGGCGTCATCTACCGGTGTGGGCACCGTAACGATGAATACATTGCAGTCGCGTAAATCCGCCGGGTCGGTGCTCAAGTGCAGTAGGGCGGCTGCGGCAAGTTCTTCGGGCGTAGCCTCGCCGCTTGGATCGCAGCCCCGGCGCAGGGTGGCTACTCTATGCGGGTTGATGTCCAGCCCGACGGTGGGGTGTCGTGCGCCAAAGGCGAGCGCAAGGGGGAGTCCCACATAGCCTAGTCCGATGATGCCAATACGGGGGGATTTCGGGAGCGGCGGGGTCATGCGTCGTGCGACTCCAGTCGATGGGCGGTTTCCTTTGCAGGCATGTGGGGCGAGTTGGCCTTGCGGGTCTGCATGTAGGCAAGCTGTGTCAGCTGTTCCGATACCAGTCCAATCAGAAAAATGATGACAGCGCTTGTTAGTAGAAATAGCGTGGCGAGGGAGAGACGCCCTTGGGTTGCGAATGTGTAGGCATAGTAGCCAAGTCCGAGTACTGCGTGTGCCAGAGCAACGGGGCCGAACAGCTTCATCGGAGAATAGAGGGTGCCGATCTTGAATATGATGAGCAGAAAACGCATGCCATCCTTCATGAGTCGGATATGACTCTTGCCAATCCGTCGGGCCGCGTGGATGGGAATGTAGGTTACTGGATAGCCCGCGCGAAAGAAGGCCATGGTGATGGTTGTCGGGTAAGAAAAGCCGTTGGGCAAAAGGTCCAGAAACTCGCGGAAATGCGCCGCGCGCACCGCGCGGAAACCGGATGTCAAATCCTCGATGCGGTGCCCGGTCATATAGCTGGCTAAGCGGTTGTAGAGGCGGTTGGCGATACCGCGCCCAAGACTTGCCTGTGAGCCTTGCTGTCGTGCGCCGACGACCATGTCATATCCTTCCTCCAGTTTTGCCAGCAGGCGAGGAATGTCGGCTGGGTCATGCTGTCCATCGCTGTCCATGAAGATAATGACATCGCCGGATGCCGCGCGTGCGCCACTCTTGATGGCCGCGCCATTGCCCATGCCGTAAGGGTGGTGGATAACGCGTGCCCCGCCCTTCGCCGCCACCTCGGCTGTTGCGTCATTGGATCCATCATCGACCACGATAATTTCAGCATCGGGTAGCTTCGAATGCAGCCGGGTCAGCAGGTCGGGAAGCGCCGGGGCTTCGTTGCGCGCGGGGAGAACGATGCTGAGGTTCATGGGCGTTCGGTTTCCGTTGTGGTTGCCTGTTTCGGAGTGGAATCGAACTCGGCTTGCTGCTGTTGGATATCGAGCAGCGCGGCCTTAAGGTTGTTCAGACCCGCGATCCAGGCTTTGCGGGCAGGTGGTGTTCCAGGTGCATGGTGTGCGGCCTCATCCAGCACTTCAATGGCCTGCTCAATTGCACCAATCTCGAAGTATGTCGTGGCGAGAAGGTGAGCTCCGCTGACGGAAGGATAATCGAGGAATGCCTGACGAAGATGCTCAATGCGCGACGCATGATCCTCGGCGCGTTGGGCGAGGCGGGCATAGGCATGATGAAGGTGGTGGCGCAGTCGTGGTGACCCGCCGTAGACTCTGTTTTGCATCAGGGCATCCAGAAAACGTTTTATGTCTCGATCGCTCAGGTCGCCGCATTCGTTGTTGCTGATGCGGGTGTCCAGCATGCGCAGCGTTTCAACAAGCGCAGAACTATCGGAGTAATGGGCGGCCCCCGCGACCAGTGTGTCGAATCGATCTCGGGTGGAGGCAGGAGGGGCGCTCATCTCGCACTCGATGTAGAGCGCTTGAATACGCAGGGAGCCTGCCTTGGGGGCCTGATTGGCGGCTTCGTCCAGAACATCGCGCGCGGCCTGCCTGAAGCCAGCGCGGTTGTACTCAAATGCGAGCATCTGGGTGGCGCGCTCCGATCCTGGGTGGTTGTGGGACCACATTTCCGCGGCCAGAATCGGGGTCCCCCAAAGCGGCGCCACTTGCCACAGGGCAGCCCCGAACATGAGCAGGGCGAGCGTGGCTAGGGCAACCTGGGCGCTGATCGCGCGAATACTCACGATGATGCCAGCCGCAAGGGCCAGGATCGGGCCGACCGAGGCTATGTAATTGCGGTGTTCGAAATACAGCTCCAGTGGCAGCACGGTTGATTCGAGTAGGTGACCCGTCAGGAACCAGATGAGCGCGAAAAGCAGCCAGGGTGTGCGCTTGGCAAGCGCCACTGCGATTGCGCCAACGACGACCCATCCAGTAAGAGCGCCCCAGACCAAGGGGTGGTTGAAGTCCAGGATGGGGGTGTCGTCGTGGAAGGGGCCGAACTGACCGACATTCGGCAAGAGCATCTGTCTTGCGTAGTCCCATAGAATTACGCTTTCGCTTGCCAGTCGCTCGCTGAGCGTGAAGTCGCGAAAGGCGTATCCGGCGAGACTGATGCTCTCCCAGGTGAGGGCAACGTACCCTGTCAGCAGCACGAGTGGTCCGGCGAAGAATGCAAGTCTCCATCCTCGCCACAGAGTTTGGGGCAGCGGTGCGGGTAGTGTGCGTAGAAGCGTTATTTCAAGCACACCCGCGAACAGAGGGAGCAGTGCGGCGTTCTCTTTGCATAGCACGCCGATGGTTGAACCAGCGGCCAGACTCAGGCTCATCCAGGTTAGGCCGCGCGCGCGTCGGCCCGCAGCAAGCAATGCGCGTCCGTGGATATAGCCCAGGAGTCCGAGCAGGACGGCGCTGCCCGCAAGCAGAGTCATGCGCTGGACAGCCATCATGATGCCGCTGACATGAAGCGGGCTGAGCGCCCAGAGTGACGCGGCGAGCACAGCAAGCCAGACGGCGTGAGTCGAATTTGCGCTCTCACGCAGTTGCGTGATTTTCAAGACAAGCCAGGCGAGTAGCAGGGCGTTGATTAGGTGGATCAGCACATTGATGTGCCGGAACGCCTCCGGGTGGTTGGGCCAGTCCCAAGTGTTCAGGGCGAAGCTGAGCATGGACAGGGGGCGCCCCAACTCGCTAGCCGCACTCGAAAAGACAAACACCCACAAAGGGAGTCCGTCTTGCAGTTTGTCGAGATGCTTCAGGTTGGGGAGGTCGTCGAATTGCCACGTGCCGTTCAGGCCTGCGCGGTAGATGGCGTATGTAACCAGCAGAGCCAATCCGAAGGCCAGGATGGGCCAGAATGAGCGATGTGTTATGGGCCGAGCTGGCGGCGGATCAAAAGGTGTGAGCATTGAGATGCTCCGGGGCGTCGGGTCATTCATGGCAAGGGGCGAAAAAAACCCGGCGCTGGGGCCGGGTTTCTTAGCCGCACATCCCTCATTGCAGGCATTCAGCCCCGTGAGACATGAGGGTGCAAGGGGCTATTAGTTACGGAAGGCTTTCGGACGGTACTTGTTGTCGAATTGGCAGACGCCATTCCAGCTCACGCTGCCGCCGTTGTTGATCGGGGTCAGGGAGCAGGTTTGAGTGGCGATTGCGGCATTGGCCTTGTTGCCATAGGTGGTGGTGATTACGCCGTTAGCACCAATGCTAACTTGAGTAACGTAGGAACCCTTGATGGAACCGGCCGTCGGGATGCCGGCGGAGGCGTTGGTGGACGGGAAGCGGCCGGTATCGGACCAGTAGTCGGTCACGCCGTTTTTGGCGCCGGCCATCAGGTTGAGACCTTCGGAAACCTGGGCGCGGATGGTGTATTCACGGTAAGCCGGGATGGCCACGGCGGCCAGGATGCCGATGATCGCGACGACGATCATCAGTTCGATCAGGGTGAAGCCCTGTTGTGCTTTCTTCATGAGGGTCATGGGAGTCTCTCCGTTGTGAGGGTTGCTTATTTCAGCTCTTGGTAACAAGCACGCACCGTGCCATGCGCCAGACCTTCCCGGGTCTTGTGCATGCGGTTCGTGAACAAGCATGCATCACGCCAGATGAGGACGGGCCATCCGGCGCCCTGTGCACGCCCGCTGTGTGTCAACGACTGATGGACACGCGGCGGATGATTACATTCTCTGTGGCGTTTTGTCATGTGGTGTTCGGTTAAAGCCGGAAAAACGTGGGGCGCTCGAGCTCCCGGTGCGTTATGGGCTGACAACTTTGTCATTTTTTGACGGGGCTGTTGTCAGGTTGTGCGGGCGGCGTGCATGGTGGTCATGGTTTAGGCGGCTTGTTTGGCTGAATGAACAACGGGGCGCTCTTTCTGCTGGGCTTGCCACAGGTCATGCGCCAATTGCATTCGTAGCCATGTTTCCGCACTCGGGCCGTTGATCCATTGCTCCAGACGCAGGGCCAGGTCCACGGAGATGGCGGCGCGCTCATTGAGCACGCGGGAGAGTTGCACGCGGGAAATACCGAGCTGGCGTGCGGCCTCGGTGACGGTCAGGCCAAGCTCGGGCAGAACGTCTTCGCGCAGAATGGATGCTGGACGAGGCGGGTTGTGCATGCGCGCCATGCAGGTCGGTCAGGCTGCTTTGCGACGAGGTTCGTCACCGGCTTGAAATGGGATCAGGCCTGATGCTACGGCATCCAGAATGACCATCTCGACCACGGAGCCATCCTCGGCGTAGCTGACATTCACATTCCAGTCCTGGGATGTTTCGCGCACGATGGGCTTGTCGGAAAAGTGCAGGACAAGAATGTCATCCTGCGGATGATAAACAGCTTTCATTCTTCAGGCTCCCATGCAAAGTGGTGCATGACGGTCTTGACGATCAAGGCGTCTTCTACCGCGACGGCTGCACAAAGCAGATTGTCCGTACGACTGGGAATGCATTTGGCAATTCATAGGCTCCTCTCGTCCTTGTGCCGCACTTCACCCGTTTCGATCAGCTCCAGCAGTAGTGAGTCGCTGAGGTCCCTCTCCCGCATACGCTGGCGGGCATGCAGGGTGATGACGATAATGCGACCAAAACGCTGGCTGAGCATGACGAGATTCCTTTACGCCAGATAGGCCAAGTGTAGACAGTCGTGGTCAAAGCCCCAACTCGTCCCACATCCCGTCCACCCGCTTCTTCACCTCCTCGTCCATGACGATCGGCCTACCCCATTCACGCTCGGTTTCGCCCGGCCACTTGTTGGTGGCGTCCATGCCCATCTTGCCGCCGAGGCCGGAGACGGGGGAGGCGAAGTCGAGGTAGTCGATGGGGGTGTGGTCGATGAGGGTGGTGTCGCGCACCGGGTCCATGCGAGTGGTGATGGCCCAGATCACGTCCTGCCAGTCGCGCGCGTTCACATCCTCGTCCACCACGATGACGAACTTGGTGTACATGAACTGACGCAGGAAGCTCCACACGCCCATCATCACGCGCTTGGCGTGGCCGGGGTACTGCTTGCGGATGCTGACCACGGCCAGGCGGTAGGAGCAGCCTTCGGGCGGCAGGTAGAAGTCGACGATCTCCGGGAACTGCTTCTGGATCAGCGGCACGAAGACCTCGTTCAGGGCGACGCCGAGGATGGCGGGCTCGTCCGGCGGGCGGCCAGTGTAGGTGCTGTGGTAGATGGGGGCGCGGCGGTGGGTGATGCGTTCGATGGTGAAGACGGGGAAGTCGTCCATCTCGTTGTAGTAGCCGGTGTGGTCGCCGAACGGGCCTTCGGGGGCCATCTCGCCGGGGTGGATGATGCCTTCGAGGATGATCTCGGCGCTGGCGGGCACGGTCAGTTCGCTGCCGATGCACTTCACCAGCTCGGTGCGCTTGCCGCGCAAAAGTCCGGCGAAGGCGTGCTCGGCGAGGCTGTCCGGCACCGGGGTGACGGCGCCGAGGATGGTGGCCGGGTCCGCGCCCAGTGCGACGGCAACGGGGAAGGGCTCGCCGGGATGGGCGAGTTGCCAGTCGCGGAAGTCCAGCGCGCCGCCGCGATGGGAGAGCCAGCGCATGATGACCTTGTTCGGGCCAATCACCTGCATGCGGTAGATGCCCATGTTTTGCCGCGGCTTGCTCGGGCCCTTGGTGTGGACGAGGCCCCAGGTGATGAGCGGGGCGGCGTCCTCCGGCCAGCAGGTCTGGATGGGCCAGTCGGCCAGATTCACCGCCTCGCCCTCCAGCACCACCTCCTGGCAGGGGGCGGAGCGGACGACCTTGGGCGCCATGTCCAGCACCTTCTTGAAGATGGGCAGGGACTGCCAGGCCTCCTTCAAGCCCCTGGGCGGCTCGGGCTCCTTGAGGAAGGCGAGCAGACGGCCGATTTCACGTAAGTCCTCGAGCGATTCGCCGCCCATGCCGAGCGCGACGCGCTCCACCGTGCCGAACAGGTTGGCGAGGACAGGCGTCTTGTGGCCCCTGGGGTTCTCGAACAGCAGGGCGGGGCCGCCCGCGCGCAGGACGCGGTCGGCGATCTCGGTCATTTCGAGGTTCGGATCGACCTCGGCGGCGATGCGTTTGAGCAGGCCGCGTTGTTCGAGGTCGGCGATGAATTCGCGCAGGTCGGCGTGGGGCATGGGGTGTGGGCTATGGTGGGTCGCAAGGGTTCAAGCCCGCTCGCTCTGGCGGGGGAGGGCTAGCGAGTGGGGCGCTGGGGAGAGGGGGCGCAATCGTCCCCACCCTCTCTCCAGGGTCCGCTCTCATCAAGGGAAAGCGGAGGCAAATCCACATCCGCGATGCTCGCGGTCCGCGCGGTTCGAGGTCATGTGTCGCGACCTTGCTGTGCATGGGGCTGGGGAGGAAGGTCGGGCCAGGCGTCCTCGTACACGGCATTCATGGGAAGAGTCATGTTCACGCTGGCCAGTTCCACCGTATCGTCCGGCCCGTAGGGGTAGAACACCCAGTGGCCGGTGGTGTCGCGGCGGAAGACTTCGACACTGACGCGCTCGGGGTCGATGAGCACGTATTCCATCAACGCGGCCAGCTTGCGGTAGTGGGCGAACTTGAGGCCGCGATCATAGGCCGCCGTGGAGGGGGAGAGCACCTCGATGACCAGCACGGGCTCCTTCTTGTAGTCCTCGCGCTTCGCGTCGTTGTCCGAGCAGGTGACGAAGACGTCCGGGTAGAAAAAGGCGTCCGACTCGTCCACGCGCAGCTTCATGTCGCTGATATAGCTGCGGCAGGGGGTGCCGCGCACGTGGTTGCGCAGTGTGGCGAATAGGTTGCCACTGATCGTGACATGCCTTTCTCCCGCCCCCGCCATGGCATAGGCGATGCCATCGGCGAATTCGTGCTTGATCTCCTGGGCGGATTCCCAACTCAGGAAGTCGTCGGCGGTGAAGGCGAGTTTTTCGGCGGCGGTCATGAGGCGGGCCTCGCAGTGAGCGTTGGGCTGATTCTATGACGATGAGCGCGCCAGCGTCAGGCCGGCCATGGCTTGCTCCAGCGCCTGCGCCCCGTGCCCCTGGCGCTCAAGCACCCGCGCCAGCAGTGCGTGCCCTTCTGCGCTTGGCCTGGTCTCCAGCGCGGCTTCGGCGTGGGCGCGGGCCTTGCCCCACAGGTCCAGCTTCCAGGCCATGCGGGCGGCGAACAGATGCAGGACATGGCTGGCGCCCGTGGCTCCGCTGCGTGCGAGCAGGTTCTCGACAGCTTCCAGCGTGGCCCTGGGCTGGCTGGAGTCGAGCTCGGCGAGCACCGTGGCGAGGTTTTCGCTGACGCGATCGCGCAGGCTCTTGATGAGCAGGTCGACTGCGGCGTCGTTGGCGCCGCTGGAGGCGAGGGCCCGGGCGTAGGCGGCAACCAGCCGCTCGCGTCCGCGCAGGCTGCGGCGCAGGTCGCGCCAGAAGCCTTCGACCATCTCGGCGCTGATCTGGCCGAGTTGGGCCAGTCGGCCTGCGACAGCTTCTTCTTCGAGGGCGAGCAGGCGCTCTTCCGGCAGGGCGCGCAGGCGGGTCAGTTCGGGCAGTCGCTGGAGTACGTTGTCCCACTCCTCGCGGCGACGATGCAGGTCGGTGAGCAGGCGTAGTACATGGGGTTGGCGCGGCGCTTCGGCGTGTAGGGCCTGGAGGTGGCTGAGCGCCCCTTCCAGTCGGCCTTCATCAAGCAGCATCTCGGCCTGGACCAGGCGCAGGGCCTTGGATGCATCCGGGAAACGGGTCTCGGCTTCGCGCAGCGTGTCGTCACGGCGGGCGCTTGCGCCCTGGCGATGGGCGGCGAGCGCAGTGGCCAGCAGCCAGACGAGGCCGCCCTGGGCGTCGCGGTGGTGGCGTTTGCAGATTTGTTCGGCTTCCGGCCATTCACCTTCGACCAGGCACAGCGCGGTGTCGGCCACATCACGCAGGGCGCGCTCCTGCTGGCGCCGGGCCTGACGCTGACGAAGCAGGCGCGGGGCGCGCAGAATGAGGTTGATGAGACGCCAGAGCAGTCCGAGCGTCAGCATGAGAGCCAGAATGACGGCGAGCAGGGCGGCGGCGCTGGTGTCGATCTGCCAGTCGCCCCAGCTCAGGTGGGCCTTGCCGGGGTCACGGATGATCAGCAGGGCGATGGCGCCCGCGCCAAGCACGAGGGCGAACAGGATGAGGAGCAGTCGGCGCATGATTTATTCCCCCGTGGGGCCAAGGGGCGCGCGCAGGGCGCGCAGGGCGGAGAAGGCCGGGGTGAGATCGACTGCGGTGGCGGCAGGCTGGTCCAGGCGCGTTGCGATTTCGTTCAATTCCTCCAGTGCGGCGAGGGCGCGGGCATCGTGACTGTCCAGTCTGGCTCGACAGGCTTCCAGTGCGGGCTTGAGGCTGTCCCTGGCCTTGCTCGTGTCGCGCGCGAGCAAGGCTCGGCGGGTCTCCAGCAATTGCGCGGGCACACCGCGCAGGGTTTGGTCGTCGCGCGCGAAGCGGGCGTCGTCTTTGCGGGCGATCTGGAACCAGCTTCCGAGCCAGGATTTGAGGTCCGCCCACCAGCCTTCGGATGCATCTGAGGGGGATGTGTCGTTCTGGGTCAGCGGCAGGTCGGGCAGCGTTTCGGCCACTTGGGTCAGGCGCAGGGCCAGCCCTTCGCGGTCCAGGCTTGCGCCGGAGGCCATGCCTGTCAGAGCGCGTTGCAGCGCCTCCCGCAATGGCAGGGTTTCACCGCCCAGGGGGGCAGCGGTGCGGTCGGCCTCCTGGAGCAGAAGGCGGGCGGTGCCGGCGTCGTCGAGCAGGCGCAGACGGGTCTGGGATGCCGTCAGCAGGCGCTCGATTTCGCCCAGGCGCCACAGGCGTTCGTCGCGCCCGGCCAGGGTGCGCAGGGCATCCAGCGCTTGTTGCTGGTTTCGAGTTTCGGAGCGCAAGGCTTCAAGTTCGGCGCGGAGGGCCTTTTCATGTTGTGTCAGTGCCTCTTCCAGGGTCTCGCGCTGGTTTGCCAGGTTGCGCTCAAGCGACTGTAGGCTGTCTTGGGTGGCGCGCTGTGCAAGTTGTGCTTCGAGCGCGGCCTGACGGGCTTCCAGTGCGTCCAGTGTTTGCTGTTGCCGCCAGTAGAGCGCACCCGTTCCGCCAGCGGCGGCGAGCGCCGCAAGCACCAGCAGGCTGGCCAAGGCGACGCTCTTGCGCCGGGGCGCGGCACGGGGCTCCGGCGCGGAGGCGGCGGGTTCGGGCGCGGTCGTGGATGCGTGTTCTGCGGCGGCGCGTTCTTCCGTCATGCTGGGCGTTCCTCCGTTCCGGTTGGGGCGAGACAGACGAGCGCGCGGTACAGCGCATCGTCCTCGGGGCTTTCGGTGATGATGCCATGAAGGCCGTGCGCCTGCCCCAGTCCGGCAATGCGCGGATGTCCGAAGACATAGCGTTGCGCTTGGAGCCAGGCGCGGGTCTCGGGCGTCGTCGCGGCGTTGAGCAGTACGCGCAGTGCTTCGGAAGACGTCATCACGAAGATAGTCGTCGCACCGTGTTTCAGGGTGGTGATGTCGGGGGGGCTTGGCTTGCGCCGGTAGACGATGGCGTGCTCGACATGTGCGCCTCGCGCCGTGAGTGTGTCGGCAAGCAGCGGGCGTCCGCCCTCGCCGCGCACCAGCAGGATGGTTTGCCCGCTCACGTCGGCAAAGGCGGGGTGAGCAAGCAGGGCTTCGCTGTCCGCACCGCTTTCGGGGGTCAGGACATGTTCGTGCCCATGGGATCGGAGTGCGCGTGCGGTGCCTTGGCCGATGGCGGCCAGCCTGGGGGCGGCGGGCCATTCTTCGGCAGGCAGCAGGTTCAAGGTCATGCGCACCGAGCTCGGGCTGATGAAGAGGATGATGTCGGCGCGAGTCATCCGTTCGCGCAGGTCCGCCGCATGCAAGGGCGTGGCGGGCGGGACGATCTCCAGCAGGGGCAGGATGACGGCCTCTCCGCCCGCCGCGCGGACGCGTTCGATCAGCGCCGCGGCCTGCCCGGATGGGCGGGTGACGGCGATGCGCAGGCCCTCAAGCGGCATCGAGTCGACGCCCTCCTCCTTGATGGGGGAGGGTTGGAGGGAGGGGGAGTCGGCGGTTGGTTTGGGATTTGAATTCAAGGCGTTACCCCTCACACCAACCCTCTCCCGCGAGGGGGAGGGTGTAACGGCGCCGTAGCCTGGGTGAAGCGCGAGCGGAGCCCAGAAAACGGAGCCCCAGACTCCGGTCTTTGGCCGCCATCCGGGTTACGTGCGCGCCCCTTCGCAATGACGGTGCGGCGTCACCCCGCCTCAATCCCCACCTCGGCGAGAATCCTGTCCGCGCCCTGGGCGAGCAAGGCTTCGGCGACTTGCACGCCAAGAGCGCGGGCCTCGGAGCGATGAGCGCGACCCTCGGCGCGCAGCATCCGCGCGCCATCCAGGGAGCCGACCAGGCCGCGCAGCCAGAGCATGTCGCCTTCCAGCAGCGCGTAGCCGCCGATCGGCACCTGGCAGCCGCCGTTGAGGCGGGTGTTCATGGCGCGCTCGGCGCTTACGCGATCAAAGGTGTCCGGGCAGTTGAGGGGGGCGATGAGGGATTCGATGGCCGGGTCGTTCACCCGGCATTCGATTCCGACCGCGCCCTGGCCAATGGCGGGCAAGCTGGTTTCGGCGGGCAGGCCCATGCGGATGCGGTCCGCGAAGCCAAGGCGCTTGAGTCCGGCGCTGGCGAGGATGATGGCGTCGAACTGGCCGGCGTCCAGCTTGGCCAGACGGGAGTTGACGTTGCCGCGCAGCATCTCGATCTTCAGGTGCGGATAGCGTTGCAGAAGCTGCATCTGGCGGCGCAGGCTGGAAGTGCCGACGATCGCGCCTGTGGGCAGTTCGTCGGGGCTGGCGTAGGCGTTGGAGACGAAGGCATCGGTCGGGTCTTCGCGCTCCATGATGACCGGCAGGTGCAGCCCCTCGGGGAAGGCCATCGGTACGTCCTTCATCGAATGCACGGCAATGTCCGCTTCTCCCGCCAGCATGCCTGCCTCCAGTTCCTTGACGAACAGGCCTTTGCCGCCGATCTTGGCTAAAGGGCTGTCAAGCAATTGGTCGCCTTGGGTGGTGAGCTTGATGAATTCGATCCGCAGCGCGGGGTGGCGCGCGACCAGGCGGCGCGCCACCTCTTCCGCCTGCCACATGGCGAGCGGGCTCTTGCGGGTGGCGATGCGGAGGGTATTCGGGACGGTCATGGCATGATGGTTTGCGTTTGATGAACCTCGCATCGTAAGTCGGAGGCCTTGTCCATGCCAAGAATCCTAACCTTCCTCGTTCTTCTGTTGGCGTTCGGCGTGTCGACACGGGCTGCCGATGCGCCGCCGCTGACCGATCTGCGCGCGGATCTGGCCGACATGCGGCAGCGCGGCCTGCCGATGATCCTACTGTTCCATACGCATGGTTGCGGCTACTGCCACTACGTGATCGAGGACCATTTGCGCCCCATGGTGTTGAGCGGGGCCTATGCGCGGCGTGCGCTGATTCGCCAGCTCGATATCGACAGCGGCGAGCTGACGGATGCCGATGGTCGGGCGGCGGACGCACGCGATCTGGCCCGTCGCTATCGGGTGCGTTTTTTCCCCACCCTGCTATTGCTTGGGCCGGACGGACGGATGCTGGCCGAGCCGCTGGTCGGTGTGGCGAACATCGATCTGTACGGCAGTCAGCTTGAGTCGGCGCTGCAAAAGGCCGAGGCGCGCCTGCATTGAGCAACTCGCCCGTCCATCGCGGCGGGGGCGCTCCTTCGAGGGCGTCGGGGCCGGTTATACTTGCCGCCATTCACACGTATTCCGGGAACCCTGTCATGAGCCTTGCCGACGATCTGACCAACGATGCCACCAAGGAAATGTGGGGCGGGCGCTTCAGTGAGCCGGTGGATGCATTCGTCAAGGCCTTCACCGCCTCTATCACCTTCGACCAGCGCATGTACCGCCAGGACATCGCCGGTTCCAAGGCCCACGCGCGCATGCTGGCCAAGGTCGGTGTGCTCAGCGCCGAGGAATGCGAGCGCATCGTCAGGGGCCTGGACGACATCCTGTTCGACATCGAGCGCGGCGATTTCGCCTGGTCGGTGGACCTCGAAGACGTGCACATGAACATCGAGGCGCGCCTGACCGAACGCATCGGCGAGGCGGGCAAGAAGTTGCACACGGGCCGTTCGCGCAACGACCAGGTGGCGACCGACATGCGCCTCTATCTGCGTGACGAGATCGACGTCATCACCGGCCAGATCCGCGCCGTGCAGAAGGCGCTGGTTGATCTCTCCGAGCGCGAGGCGGACACCATCCTGCCGGGCTTCACCCATTTGCAAGTCGCCCAGCCGATCAGCTTCGGCCACCACATGCTGGCCTGGTTCGAGATGCTGGACCGTGACCACGACCGCCTGCTGGACTGCCGCAAGCGCGTCAATGTGATGCCGCTGGGCTCCGCCGCGCTGGCAGGCACCAGCTACCCGCTGGATCGGGCCTACACCGCCGAGCTGCTGGGCTTCGAGCGCCCGACGCGCAACTCACTGGACGCCGTGTCCGACCGCGACTTCATCATCGAATTCCTGTCCGCCGCCAGCCTGGTCATGGTGCATATGTCGCGCATGGCGGAGGAGCTGATCCTGTGGTCCAGCGCGCAGTTCGGCTTCGTTGACCTGCCGGACCGTTTCTGCACCGGCAGCTCCATCATGCCGCAGAAGAAAAACCCGGACGTGCCGGAACTGGTGCGCGGCAAGAGCGGGCGCGTGGTCGGTTCCCTCGTCAGCCTGCTGATGTTGATGAAGAGCCAGCCGCTGGCGTACAACAAGGACAATCAGGAAGACAAGGAACCGCTGTTCGATGCGGTGGACACCCTGCAAGGCTCCCTGCGCGCCTTCGCCGACATGCTTCCGCACCTGATCGTGGACCGCGAGCGCATGCGCGCCGCCGCCTTCCAGGGCTTCGCCACCGCCACCGACCTTGCCGACTATCTGGTGCGCAAGGGCCTGCCCTTCCGCGATGCCCATGAAGTGGTCGGCAAGGCCGTGCGCCTGGGCGTGGAAACCCGCCGCGACCTGTCCGAGATGGCGCTGGACGAACTCAGGAAGTTCGACGCGCGCATCGAGGCGGACGTGTTCGAGGTGCTGACGCTGGAAGGCTCGGTTGCCGCGCGCGACATCGAGGGCGGTACCGCGCCGAATCAGGTGCGCAAGCAGGTTGCCGCCGCGCGGGAGCGCCTGGGACTTTGAGGTTCGCGCATTGTCATTGCGAGCCGAAGGCGAAGCAATTCATAACCGCCGCTTGGATCGCCACGGGCCGTTGGCCCTCGCGATGACGATTGCCCTCTCCTCATGGCTGCCAAGAATCGTCGTCTCCGCCGCTGGCTTCTGCGAGGCATCCTGCTGCTGCTCGCCCTCTTCCTGCTGGTGCAGGGCTGGTTCTTCGCACACATCCTCGCCTGGCGCTGGTTCGAGCCTTCGTCCACCGCCTTCATGGATGCACGCCTCGCAGAGCTGCGCGAGGATCATCCCAATGCCACCCTGCGCCAGCAATGGGTGGACTACGCGAAGATTTCCAATAACCTCAAGCGCGCCATCATTGCCGCCGAGGACGCGAAATTCCTCGAACACGAGGGCTTCGACTGGGAAGGGATGCAGCATGCGCTGGAAAAGAACCTGCGCAAGGGCCGCGTGGTGGCGGGTGGTTCCACCATCAGTCAGCAACTGGCCAAAAACCTGTTTCTTTCCGGCGAAAAGTCGTTCATCCGCAAGGGCCAGGAGGCGCTCATCACCCTCATGATCGAGGGCGTGCTGCCCAAGCGCCGCATTCTTGAGCTGTACCTGAACCTGATCGAATGGGGCGATGGCGTGTTCGGCGCGGAGGCCGCGGCGCGGCATTACTACGGCGTGTCGGCGGCGCAGTTGTCACCCGGTCAGGCGGCATGGATGGCGGGCATCGTGCCCAATCCAGGGTATTACGACGGCGGCCCGGCGACTTCGGCGCTCAATCGGCGGGTGGCGCGGATTCAGCGGGATATGGGGGCGGTGAAGGCGCCTTGATTGGTCGCTGAATGTCTGTTGCGACATGCAGCCAAGGATCCGCTGATTTCCCCGGGCAAGAAAAATCGCCCATCAACTCAACCATTGGCCTCGGGCCGTTCATGACTTCGCCTCGCTCCGATCAGTCCGTTGCGCTTGGTTCTTGAGACCGCCAGTTCAAAGGGCGGTTCGCAAAACTATGGATCATGGAAATCTCTGACGGGGAATTGGGCGATCTACGGCATTTGCGCTGTCACGAATAAGACACCGTCCGGTAACGTCCATGCAATAACTCGATCTCACCATGGCGCGGTTTGTTACAGCAGACAAAATGGAGCCGCGAAAGTCCTTCTTGCGCGGGCTGGCGTCAGCAAGTGCGAGGATGTGACGCCACCATCCGCCCGTGCAACAGGCTTTTCGAAGCGCCCGAGAGTGAAACGGGTTCATGGCATTCAATAATGCCCGCATTTAATCAAATGGAGTGTGAAAATGCGCTTTAAAAAAACGATTCTGCTGTCCGTGGCGGCCATTGGCCTGCTAAGTGGGCGCAGCGCCTTGGCCGATGTCATCGGTCATGACAGAGTTCAGCAAATATGGAGCGGCGCTTCTGAACTGGAAGCCTATTACGCACCCATGTTTATCAAGGGCGGCGATTCCTGCAATCCTTACCCCGGGGTCGATCAGTGGGGAAATGTCAGCGGTGGGCTTGCTCCGTCCGGCGCGCCTGATGGGCACTGCCGTTCGGAAAGCGGGCAGGTTTATTCCCGCAAGGCGGAGTACCATGGCAAATGCGCCATTATGTATTCATTTTACTTTCCAAAGGATCAGCCGCCTAACTGGCTTGGCACAGGCCCTGGCCACCGACACGATTGGGAAAACATAGTTGTCTGGCTTAACGGAGGCTGCTGGAAAGGCGCCAGCATCTACAAGATCAACTATTCAAACCATGGCAGTTATACCGCAAATTGGAACCCGCCTACCTGGACCGGTCAGACGGGCTTGCTGGCATGGGGGGTGCACCCGAAAGTGACTGTCAAGGCAACCTATGCCGGGTTTGCTGATCACGTCCTCGATTCAAGCAATGGCTGGGGTTATACCATGCCCTTGGTTGGCTGGGACAATATTCCTCAGGCTGCAAAAAATGCCTTGAACTGGTATGACTTTGGCGCAGCCAACGTTCCGCACAAGGATGGCGGTAGCTTCTGGAATAACTTGAACAAGGCTTGGGACAAAAACTAACAATGAACCATCGGGATGTTGATAAAAGGTCTTCGCGCCCTTTTTCAACCCGGCTCGTCGCGGCATAATCTGCGCAGGCCCCCGGTCATTGTTGTGCTTAATGCTCGCGCAAGCCGTCCATGTCCCACTTTGGCAGGCGGCTGAAACTAGTGTTTCGACCGCCTGCTGGCTTGTGGCGGCGGCTCCGGGCTTGGTTTTACACGCCATGCTCTAAACCCTTTCTTCAACCACTTGGCCCCGCGTTCATCCGTGTCTGGCGGGCGGGCGGGCGTGGATGTCGAGATCACGCGGCTGACCGCATTCGCAGTCATGTCCGCGTCGTCCTACTGTAATTTTCGCGTAAAAATTCACCCCTTATCATCTCGGTCTTTACAACGACAAAGGATGTTGATCATGATGTTCAATAAGCGCACGGCGCTTCCGCATCTTACTCTACTGGCCCTGAGCGCAGGTTTGCTCACGGCCTGTATCGGCGGCAACGATGCCGACGAATCCGTTTCCGTGCCAACCCTGATCGGTCGCAGTGTCATTGCCGCGGACACCTATGTGGCTGGTCCGACTTCTGGTCAGTTCATCAATGGGGGCGACCTCAACACGGCCACGGGTACTTACGGTTATTCATTGCCATTTGCTTCCAAACAACCCGTTCAGGGTTTTTCGGCGCTTGCCAAGCATTCCGTCAAGGGCGTTTTTTACGCGATGCAGGACAATGGCTTTGGCGGAAAATCGGCATCTCCCGATGCGCTCCTCCATATCTATGCATTGCAACCAGACTGGGCTGGTGGAGGCATGAGGTCAGTCAATTTCAGCACGGGTGAAGGCGCTGCGTTTCTGGATGGCAGCAGCTACGTCCGTCTGGCCGATCCGGACAAGAAGCTTGGCTTTAAGATGGTGGCTGATCAAACGGGATACCCCTATAAGTCTTACTCTCCTGCGGGCGACGCATCAGGCATCGCGGTCGATTCGACGATCATCAGCAAGCGCTATCTGACGGGGGCCGATATTGATCCCGAGTCGATGGTCATTGATGGTGAGGGGAATTTCTGGATTGGCGATGAGTTCGGCCCATGGTTGATCAAGGTCGACAAGAGCGGAAAAGTTCTGCAAAAAGAAATTTCGGTCCCCAACGTGCTGGCTCTTGACGAGAATCCGTATGTGCAGACCAGCAATAACCCGAACGTGAGCAAAGCAAACTTGCCCGGCTCGGGCGGCTTTGAAAGCATGGCGATCAACCCGTCCCGCACCCGCATCTACACGATGCTGGAGCGTGAGTTGAGTTCAGACTTCAACAAGCAGCGTCGCGTCATTAATGTATTCGACATTGCCAGCAACAGCTTCCTTTCCAACGTCTGGTATCAGTACAAGGTTGGTACTGGAACGTATGTTAATGGGAGCGGGGTCACCGTCACCGAATACTACACGGTGAACGACATGGTCGCCGTCAATGATCGCCAGTTCCTGGTTCTGGAAAAGGATCGAGGCGCGGGCGACTCGCGCACCGGCAAGTACGCGACCAGCAATGTTGCCCGCGTGGCAGCGAAATTCAAGAAAATTTATCTGATCGATCTGGACAAGGTTGATAGCGAAGGCTTCCTGGTCAAGACGGAAGTGGTTGACTTGATGAATATTGCCGATCCAAAGAGCATCGGTGGCGCTGACACGATCAGCGGTGTGTTCACCTTCCCCATGGAGTCCATCGAGTCGGTCCATATCGTCGATGCCAATACTATTGTGGTGGCCAACGACAATAACTACCCCGGTGGCGCGTCTTCGCGCAATCCGCTCAAGGTTGATGGCAATGAATTCATTAAGGTTCGCCTGCCTGATTCGTTGACGCTGAAGCTCCAGCAGTAAGCATCGCCGGAATCTGTCCGGCCCCATCGCCTCGGGGGGGTCATCCTGCGTGCAAGTCATATTTATGGCTTGCCTCGCAAAGATGTTGAAAAGAGTTCTTCCGGCCCCCCGATGGAACTGTGCGGATCGAGCTCCTGACTGACACCGGCCCCGAGCCGGTGTTGTTTTATGCGGCCTTGAGGCGCCTGCTTGTCGATGCTTGTCGGCGAACGCCCGGTAGGGCGTTATGCCATCCTTCATCCGGCCTTGGTGGGTCCGTTCGTGGTTGTGTAATGGTCTGACCGGGCGTCGAGGTCGGTCTGCATCTGTTCCGCACTTTCGTGCCATCTCGTGCGTATCCCGAGGGGGCAGTCCGGTCTGCGCGCATTTTTGCGCCAGGTGCGGAAGGCGATCATCATTTCAAACTTTGATTCATAGAGCGCGCGCAATGATGGAATCCAAGCGTTCCAGACTCGCCAAGGTAGGATGGCCTGTTTTTCTTGCGGTACTGATGGCGGCGAGCGCGGCTTTGACCTTATGGCAGGAATGGAAAGCGCCTGCTCATCCGCTCGCAGCGCAGACGTCGCAGGTCAAGCCGCTCCCGCCCGCCGCGGATGCGAGCGCTCCATACAACACCGGGTACGAACCGATCCTGCCCATGCCGGAGCCATTGCAAGCAACAGCGCCGTCCTCGGAGATTGATGCGCATGCTTTGTTCGCGCGCGCCATGCGCATCTTCGAATGCGAGCGTTTGATCAAGACGGGGTCTCCGTTCGAAGACGGGCAACAACTCCCGTCTGGCGATGAAGACCTTCCGCCGGAGGCTCGTAAATGGGCGGAAAACATGAGCGCAGCTATCGCCAAGAGGCGAGCGCTCGCTGCTGAATGCGCCAAATTTTCTGAAGACGATTTGTTGCAAGCGGAGGAGTACGTAAAAAAGGCAGCGGCGCAAGGTGATCGCGACGCGAAGAAGTACTTGCTGGAACGGCGGCTGGCCGCTTTGCTTGACGATGCGGAAAAAAAAATGGCCGACGCGGCGCAGTATGGATTTCAGAGGGACTTGGTCCTGGCCGTGGATGAAACTGAGGTGCGTGCGATATACGACGAAGTGGAAGCGCTCGCCATGGGTGGGCACCGCCCATCCATCGCCTTGCTGGGGCACTTTAAGTTGGTTAACGCGCCCTCCTTGCAGAATCCGGCTCGATCCGCCGCCTGGCAGATTGTCGCAAGCATTCCTCCTGGCGAATCCATGCCGCCCCCCGAGGAGCTGGCGCGCGCCAATGATGGCCTTCTGGAAAACATGAGCGGCGATCAGGCTCAAGAGGCATTGCAGCTCGCCTCGGACATTTTCGCTCGTTGTTGCGCGCCTGGTGCGCGAACGTCCTCGGCTTCGGGAAGCAATCCGTAGGAGATGCGTTTCGCTTTTCCGCGCTATTGGCGATCAAGCAGCGTGCGCCAACGCTGTCGCAGGCTCAGCGGCAGTCGAATGGCCTCGAACAGCGGTTCCACCTGCTCCGGCGCCGGACGCACCCAGTGCGTCCGCACATCATCCCCCAGCGGCACGTCGCAGACGATGCCGGTCAGCCGGCGGGCCAGGCGCACCGTTTCTTCATGCTCCAGCATCAATTTCTGAGCGCGCGGCGCGCCACGGAATTTCTGCGCGCCGATGGCGTGCAGGTTTTCCAGCACGCCATCCAGGCTGCCCCATTTGCGCAGCATGCGGGCAGCGGTGGTGCGTCCGATTCCGGGCACGCCGGGGATGTTGTCCACCGCGTCGCCGGTGATGGCGAGCAGGTCGGCGATAAGACTTGGCGGCACGCCCCAGACGCGCTCCACGCCGCGTGCGTCCAGCACTTCGGTGCGGCCATGGTTCCACCAGCGGTCCTGGCCTTCGAGCAGTTGGGCGAGGTCCTTGTCGGCGGTGAGCAGGGTAATGGCGTGACCTTCGGTACGCAGGCGGGCGGCGAGGGTGCCGATCACGTCGTCCGCTTCATAACGATCGGAGACGTGGACCGGCAGGCCGACGCCCTCGGCGAAGGCGCGGCAGAGTTCGAACTGCGGGCGCAGGTCTTCGGGCGGGGGCGGGCGATGGGCCTTGTAGTCGGGGTAGATTTCGCGCCGGTAGGGGCGCGCCGAAGGTACGTCGAAGGCGAGTACGACCCGGTCGGTTCCCACGTCTTCCAGAATGCGCAGCAGGAATTCCGCATAGCCGTGCACGGCGTTGAGCGCACGGCCCTGGTCGTCGCGCAGGAAGACCGGGGCGGCGTGCCAGGCGCGGAAGACGTAGATGTTGCTGTCGATCAGGTAGGCGCGTTCAGGCATGCCCCGTGTCGAGACGCTGTTCGCACGCTGCGCCTCCTCTTCCCGGCCTTGGTCCCTCCCCTCCGATCCTTCCGGTCTCCCTGCCGGAAGCCCCTTCGGGGTGCGTCCGTCGGGAGCCCCCGCGAGGGGGGAGGGGGCTAAAGCCTCAACCACGCGGGTAAGGCGTGTACGGTTGACGCGCCAGACCTTCCTTGGCGGCGGCTTCGGCCACGGCCTTGGGCAGGCGTTCGATCAGGCGCGGGTCGAAGGGTTTGGGCAGGATGTAGTCGGGGCCGAAGCTCAGGCTATCCAACCCATAGGCTTCAAGCACGGAGGCGGGCGCAGGCTCGCGGGTCAGTTCCGCCAGCGCTTTCACACAGGCGAGTTTCATGCCTTCGCTGATGCGCCGGGCGCGGCAGTCCAGCGCGCCCCGGAAGATGAAGGGGAAGGCCAGCACGTTGTTGACCTGGTTCGGGTAGTCGCTGCGGCCGGTGGCCATGATGAGGTCGTCGCGCACGCTGTGCGCCAGCTCCGGCCTGATTTCCGGATCCGGGTTGGCGAGTGCGAACACGATCGGTTTGGCGGCCATGCTCTTGAGCATTTCGGGCGAGAGCAGGTTGGGGGCGGACAGGCCGATGAACACGTCCGCGCCACGGCAGGCGTCTTCCAGGCTGCGGTCGTCGGTATCCACCGCGAACTGGACGTGATGCGGAGGCAGGTCGGACAGGCCGGTGTGGAGGACGCCGATGCGATCCACCGCGCGCAGCTTGTTCTTGTCCGCGCCGAGGGCGAGAAGCAGCTTGAGCGCGTTGGTCCCCGCCGCGCCGACGCCGACCAGCACGATGCGTGCGTCCTCGATGCGCTTGCCTTGCACCTCCAGCGCGTTGAGCAGTGCCGCGGCGATGATGATGGCGGTGCCGTGCTGGTCGTCGTGGAAGACGGGGATGTCCAATGCCTCGATCAGTTCCTGTTCGATCTGGAAGCAGTGTGGCGCTCCGATGTCTTCAAGGTTGATGCCGCCGAAGGTGGGGGCGATGGCCTTGACCACGTCGATGAAGTGCTCGGGGGACTTCTTTTCCACCTCGATGTCGAACACGTCGATGTTGGCGAAGCGCTTGAACAGTACGCCCTTGCCTTCCATGACCGGCTTGGAGGCCAGCGGGCCCAGGTTGCCGAGGCCGAGGATGGCGGTGCCGTCCGAGATCACTGCCACCAGGTTGCCCTTGCCGGTATAGGCGTAGGCATGGTCAGGGTCGGCGGCGATTTCTCGCACCGGCTCGGCCACGCCGGGCGAGTAGGCCAGCGCCAGGTCACGCGCGGTGGCGGTCGGCTTGGTGATGGTGGTGCCGATTTTTCCCGGAACGGGGTGGCGATGGTAGTCGAGGGCGGCTTGCTTCAAGTCGGACATGGGGGTTCTCATGTTCTGTCATCGCGGGTTTAAGCCAGCTTCGCGCCGGGAGCGAAGCGTCTGGAGATCCTGTGGGTGGCTTCCCACCTCGGTTTTCGGCCTCGTGGCCAAGACAAGATTGCGCGCAATGACGGTCGGATAGGTGAGGAAGTTCAGTCAATGATACGGATCATGGATGGGTGCGTCAGGCGGATGCGCGGTTCCTTGCCACCGGGGCGGGTCAACCAGCCGCGTGCCTCAATGCGCTTGCCTTGAAGGCGTTTGAGGTCCATGCCTTCGAACCAGGGCAGCAGGTCGTGATCGACCTTGAGGGCGACTTCTCCTTCGAGGTTGATCCACTGCGCATGGCGGCTGCCGCCGACCCGTTCTACGCGGCCTTGCAGCAGCATGTAGCCCTGCGCGTCGGGGGGCAGGGCGCGGGCTTCGACGGGTTGGCGGTAGGCGGGCAGGGACCAGACGCCGCGCCCGGCCCGGCGCGCTTCGTCCTCGGCGCGAGTCAGGCAGTCCTGGTTGTGGACGTTGGGCGGGATGGCAACGCGGGTGGCAAGCCCGGCGGACAGCAGGCGAGCCTCGATGCTCGCCCCGTCCGGCAGGTAGGCCTGGGCGAGCAGGCGTCCGTGACGGTCGCGCGACTCCTCGCCCAGACGCAGGCCAAGGCGTCCGCCGTGCTCGCGCACCAAGCGTTGCAGAAGGGCATGGGCCTCGTCGGCGAACGGGTCGGCAGGGCGTCCGTCATGCGCGCGCTCAGGCGCGTTGACGCCGATCAGGCGCACCTTGCGGCCATCGTCCAGACGCAGGGTGTCGCCATCCGCCACGCTCGCCGCGCGTACCTGTTCGTCGATGCGGTCGGCGGGGCAGTCGGCCGCTTGCGCGGAAAGCCCGCAAAGCAAAAGGGCGCCCGCCAGGGACGCCCTCAGAAGCCCGGTCAAACCGGTCATTACATGCCGTAGCGCTTGCGGAACTTGTCCACCTGCTTGGCGGTGGAGACGTTCTGCTGCTGGCCGGTAAAGAACGGGTGGGACTTGTAGGAAACTTCCACCTTCACCAGCGGGTACTCGTTGCCGTCTTCCCACTTCACGGTTTCCTTGGTGTGAATGGTTGAGCGGGTGAGGAAGCTGAAGCCGCTGGCCAGATCGTGGAAGACCACCGGGCGGTAATTCGGGTGAATATCGGGTTTCATCGTGTTGAGCCTTGAGGTGCCGTCGACCCGGCACGACGCCAGGACTGACAAGAAAGCGGGCATTATTCACGGACGCGTGAGGCTTGGCAAGCCTCGCGCGTTACTTTGCTCAGGCGGCGGCGTCCATGGGGTGATCCAGGGCCAGACGGAGGCGACGCATGGCTTCGGCCTCCCCCAGGGTTCGCGCCAGGAATCGGTATTGTTCGCGCACGTCGCCCGCCAGCGTGGTCAGGGTTTCTTCCAGCTTGCGGTCGGCCAGTTCGTGGGCGACCGCCTCCGGCAGGTCGTGGGTCAGGCGGGCGCAGGCATAATGCGCGGCCTCCCAGACCAGTCCGGACAGGCGGTGGGCCTGCTGGTCGGCGAGATGCAGAAGTTCGTGAAGGCTTGCGTGCATGTTCGTGTCCTCGGATCAGCCGGGGGATGACTAAGGCTGACTAATTTACACAGGAATACGCGCCCTGCAACAAAAAATTCACACATGGGCGATTCGTGTGAGTCGCGCTTTATCGATCCGGGAGGGGGGGGAGGGGCCGCATGGAGGCGCTTTTGCGGCCCTTGTCGGGCTGGTCATCCCGGCAGGAAGTGCTGCATCAGATCGTTGAGGTAGCGCCAGCCGCGCGCGGTCGGGCGGATATTCTGAATGTCCCATGTCATCAGCCCGGCTTGCTCCGCCCGTTCGAGCGCATCGCGCAACAGTCCCAGCGGCAGCCCTGTTCGTTCCTGGAACAGGGAGGGGGAGAAGCCTTCTTTCAGGCGCAGGGCGTTGAGCATGAACTCAAACGCGGCATCGCGCGGCTTCACGGTTTCTTCGACAAAGGCGGATGGGGTTCCTGCCAGGGGCAGGTAGTCGCGCGGGTTTTTGGTCCGCGCACGGCGCGTGATGCGTTGCTCGGCAGGCAGGGTGAGCTTGCCGTGCGCACCCGCGCCGATGCCGAGGTAGTCGCCGAATTCCCAGTAATTGAGGTTGTGCGCGCAGCGCTGGCCCTCCCGCGCGTAGGCGGAAACCTCGTACTGCGCGTAGCCGGCCTCCGCCAACAGGGCCTGACCGCCTTCCTCGATGTCGGCCAGCAACTCGTCGTCCGGCAACGCGGGCGGACGGGCGTGGAACAGGGTGTTGGGCTCGATGGTGAGCTGGTAGTAGGAGACGTGCGAGGGTGACAGCGCGATGGCCTGGCGCACGTCGGCCAGTCCACTCTCGACGCTCTGGCCTGGCAGGCCGTGCATCAGGTCGAGGTTGAAGTCGTCGAAGCCTGCGGCATGCGCGGCCTCGGCGGCGGCGATGGCCTCGCGCCCGCCATGGATGCGGCCCAGGGCCTTGAGCGGTGCGTCCTGGAAGCTCTGTATGCCGATCGACAGGCGGTTGATGCCGAGCGCGCGGAATTCGCGGAACTTGCCGGCCTCCACAGCGCCGGGGTTGGCCTCAAGGGTGACTTCGATGCCCGGCAGCAGTTTGAGCCGTGCGCGCAGGCCGGAGAACAGGCGGTCGATTGCCTCGGCGGAGAACAGGCTGGGCGTGCCGCCGCCGATGAAGATGCTGACGATGGGGCGGCCCCAGATCAGCGGCAGGTCCTGTTCCAGGTCGCGTATCAGGGCATCGACGTATTCGGATTCGGGCAGTGCGGTCGGTGCTTCATGCGAGTTGAAATCGCAGTACGGGCATTTGCGCACACACCAGGGCAGGTGGATGTAGAGCGCGAGTGGCGGCAGGCTGGTGAATTGGAACATGATGGCCGTAGCGTGCGGGCGGATCAGGCCCGGGCGGACAACTGTGCCAGCAGCGAGCGCAGGGCTTGTCCGCGATGGCTGATGCGATTCTTGACGGACTCGTCCAGTTCAGCCGCGCTGCAATCGTGTGTGGGCGCCCAGAACAACGGATCGTAGCCAAAGCCGAGTTCACCGCGCGGAGCCTCCAGGATGAGGCCCTCCCAAGCGCCAGTGGCGATCAGGGGGGTTGGGTCTTCCGCGTGGCGCAGGTAGGCGATCACACACTGGAAGCGCGCGGTGCGCAGGGCTTGCGGCACCCCGCGCAGGGCGTCGAGCAATTTGGCGTTATTGGCGGAGCAGCCCTTGCCGGGGCCCGCGTAGCGTGCGGAGTAGATGCCGGGAGCGCCATTGAGGGCATCGACTTCGATGCCAGAGTCGTCAGCCATCGCTGGCAGCCCTGTGTGGCGTGCGGCATTACGGGCCTTGATGATTGCGTTTTCGATGAAAGTCAGGCCGGTTTCATCGGCCTCCGGTACGGCGAAGTCGGACTGCGGGCGAACGCGCAGATCGAGGCCGTCGAGCAGGCTGGCGAATTCGATCACCTTGCCGGCGTTGCCGGTGGCGAGGACGATGGTGTGGTTCATGTGTGGCGCGGTCCGGGCAGGACGAGTGGGCGGCATTATAGGGAGTTGCCGGAAAAATAAGCACTTCCCCTCTGGCGGGGGGGGGGGCTGAAATACTTGTTTCGACCCTCTGCGCGGGGGGCTAGGGGGCATGGTCCTCAGGGGGGGCATGCGTGCTTGAATGAGGCGCACTTGTCGGATATGATGCGCGACCTAAATTTTTCCGTCACGCCGTCGCGTTGGGCGACGTTGTCTAGAGATTTCGACATGAAAATCCTGTCCTCCCTCAAGTCCGCCAAGACCCGCCACAAGGACTGCCAGATCGTTCGCCGCCGTGGCAAGGTCTATGTGATCTGCAAAAGCAACCCGCGTTTCAAGGCGCGCCAACGCTGATTTGCGGGCGGGCGCCTCACGGCGTTCGCCACGGCGCCGGGCCACGTCGCCCGGCGCACAAGGCCAGGCAGGCCCGTAACCCGCCCATCCGGTATGCTCCGGGGGCGGGTTTTTCCGTTTCCATCCGGTGTGAGCCAGACCAAACGTCACCATGGCCTTCAAGGATTACTACGCCGCGCTCGGGTTGCCACCCGACGCCAGTCATGAAGCTGTCCGCCTGGCCTATCGGCGGATGGCCAGCCAGTATCATCCGGATCGCAGCCAGGCCGCCGACGCCGAGGAGCGCTTCAAGGCGATCAACGAGGCGCATGATGTCCTGAGCGATGCTGTCCGGCGTGCGGCTTATGACCAGATGCGACGGGAGGTGCAGGGCAGCCCGGAGTTGGGTCGTGCCACCCGGCGGGGTTTTGATGAGATCCTCTCCCGCCTCGCCACCTGGCGGGACAAGGCGCGCGATCCTGCTTGGCGTGAAACGCTGCGTGGTTTTTTCACCGATGCGGGACTGGCAAGGCCCCGGCGGGGCGAGGATCAACATGGCGCCTTGGCCCTGAGCCTGGAGGACATGGCGCGCGGCGCGCACCGCGAGTGTGTGGTGCGGGTTGAAACCATGGGGGAGGACGGTCCGCGTGCACAGGACAAGCGCGTCAAGGTCCGTGTTCCCGCCGGAATCACACCCGGCAAGCGTATCCGCCTGGCGGGGATGGGTGGGGAGGGTGATCCGGCGGGCGACCTGTTCCTGAGCGTCGAACTGATCCCGCACCCTCGGTTCAGTCTTGACGGGCGTGATGTGCGCCTGAGTCTGCCCATCACGCCGTGGGAGGCCGCGTTGGGGGCGACATTGCCGATCCCCACGCCGCATGGCGATGTGCAGTTGAAGATTCCCCCCGCCTCGCAGTCGGGAAAACGTCTGCGGCTGTCGGGCAAGGGCCTGCCGGGGCAGCCTGCTGGAGACCTGCTGGTCGAGCTGTTGATTCATGTGCCGCCCGCACTCACCGATGAGGCGCGCGCTTTCTACCGGGAGATGGCGATCAGCTTGCCGTTTGATCCCCGGGAGGGGCTGTTGTGAGGGCGGGGCTGTTCGGCGGCGGCCCATTTGGTTATCTTTGCCAGCTTCATGACAAGTTTGAAAGCGTTCCGGCATGAACTCCGATGACATTCAGACGGTGACTCAGCCCCGTCAGATCGGTCGCATGATGGACCAGCTCTTTTCCGAGCGCGGCCAGTTGACGCTGGTGGTGGGTGACGGGGCGTTGGAGCGAGCGGCCAATGTTCTTGAGGTCAATGTCGAGCGTGGTTTCCTGGTCGTCGATGCCTTCGAGGGGCGGGACGCCGAAGTGATCGAGCGCGCCGGGGAGATCCACGTCAAGACGGTCATCGCCGGGATACAGACCTGGTTCTTCATCCAGGGGCTGGAGCGGCTGCATGACCGCGGCGACCACTACTATCACCTGCCCCTGCCGGCCAGGCTCTACCGCCTCCAGCGTCGCGGTGCGTTCAGGGTTCGTCCGTCCGCCGGGCAGTCTTCGCAGGCCCATGTGCAGGCGCGCGACGGGTCACGTACCTTGCGCGGCCCCATCCATGACATCTCGGTGACTGGCGTCTGCTTCCGTTTTCCCAGGGAGGATATGTCCCTGTTCTCGGTGGGCACGATTTATGAGAACGCCTACATCACCTGTGACTGCGGTCTGAATTTTTATGTGCGGCTGGAGGTCAGCAATCTGCGTGAGGATGGCGAGAAAACCATCCTTGTCGGCATGCGATTCCTCGATCTTGGCGTGGCCGCCGAGCGTGCCATCGACCGTGCCGTGCAGACCATGCAGCGCGAGATGATCGCGCTGGCCTGACGTTCGACTCCCGGTTTGGATTGGCTGGGTGGCGGTTTTGGCCGGGGGATCACTCCAGGGGTGTGACGTGGATTTCGCAGACCATGCGGTGCGTGCCTCCCGGGGCGAGCAGAACGCGGTCTTCGGCGGCGTTTACCGTTTCCACGCACACCATGTGACGGTACTCGTCCGCGCGCATGTCAGGGAAGGCGCCTGCCTTCTCTTCCCATGGGTTCCATATCACGGTTGAGCGGCTACCGTCCTTGCTTACGTGGATGCGGCGGCGCAGGACGGGATCCTCGACGATCACCTCGGCAAGGGTATCCAGGTAGACGCGGTCGGTCTCGCCGCTCAGGCGCAGTACCTGTTCGTGCTGCACGTCACGGATCATGTCGCGGGTCTTGTCGAGATAGGGGGTGTCGCCCAGTCCGAGAATCGCGGCCTGGGCGATGTCGCCGACACGCAAGTAGGTGTGCAAACCCTGGGTAATTTCGCAGGGCTCGCTGCCGAGGTGCTCGGTGTCGAGCGTCATGCGCAGTCGGTCGCCCAGGCGAACTTCGAGCGCGAGACGAAAGTCATGCGGCCAGAATTTCCGGGTGTCTTCGCTTGGCATGAGCGTCAGGGTCAGGACGGACTCGCCGTGTTCCGTCGCCGCATGTTCGACCCGCCAGTCCAGATTGCGCGCGAAACCGTGCGCCGGGCGGCCATCGGCGCCCGCGCCGAACCACGGCCAGCAGACCGGTACGCCGCCGCGCACGCTCTTGCCGGGCAGGTATTTGACCTCCTCGCCGAGCCAGATGACGGGCTCCTGATGGGCGGGGTGGTAGTGGATGATTTGCGCCCCTTGCAGCATTACCCGGGCCTCCGCGCCTTGCGCGCGGAGCACGGCTTGAGCCAGGTCGCCCGGGCCGGAAACAAAATACAGGGCATCGCCCTGGCCGAAAGATGCGTTCAGGGCGTCGATGGTGGCGCTCATGGGGCTCTCCTGGTGGCGGGGGCGCGCCCCCGCGCAAGGGACTCAGACGCGGATGATGGAGTTCTCTCCGGTGCCGAACGGGTTCGGAGCGTAGGCATCAGCGGCGTCGTCATTGGCGTAGGTTTCCTCGCCAAGGCGATAGAGGAACTGGTATTCGCGGCCCGGTTCCAGTTCGATTTCAAGGCTCCACGAGCCGTCTTTCTTGCGCTTCATCGGCAGGGTTCCGGCTTCCCAGCCGTTGAAGTCGCCGATCAGCTCGACCGCCTCCACACCGTCGAGCTCTTCGGCGGGCATGGTGAAAGTGGCCTTGCAGACAGGGCGGGTCTTCAGATATTTCTTGGCGAGGCTCATGGCGAATACTCCGCGAGTGTAGAGGTATTTCTTCTTCAGGCTCATGGCGAGTCGTCCCACGCTTGAAGGGCTGGTGGCCATGGTCTTACTCCATCGCATTTGGGTTACAGGGCGATGAAGGTGTGTCCCGAGAGAAAGTAGCGGCCTTTTCGGATTGTTGCAAAAGGACTTTCCTCTCTCCTGAACCAGCTTGGCCTTGCCTCGCCGGTGCGTCAGTCTGGTCGCCGTTCCCGTAGGAGCGTGAGCAGGCGCGCCTCCTGCGTCAGGCTGCCAAGGCCGAGCATCAGCAGGAAAAGCATCAGCAGGCCTACCAGTGCGAACAGGAGGGGCGTCAGCATGGCCAGTACCGAGAGCGTGGTCGGGTCGAGCGCGTTTTGTTCCAACTGGCGCAGCAGATGCAGAGGATTGGTCATCAACGGGTAACGCCAGACCAGCCATGCGCCTGTTGCCAGCCAGAGTGCGATGCCACTCGCAATCACTTTGCGACCGAGCGCAAGCTGGCGCATGCGGCGTTCAATCCATTCCGGCGCATGCGTCATGTCAGCCTCCGGTGACGGGCGGGAAGAAGGCGACTTCGTCGCCGTCTCGGACGGGGTGGTCTCGCTCGACATATTCGTGGTTGATGGCGACCAGGGTGTTGGGCGGCATGTCGAAGTCGGTGGCGGCGGCCCACACCGAGCGCGTATCGGTCAGCCCTTCGGCGGGCAGGCTAAGGTCGGCCTTGCCGGTGCGTTCGCGCAGGCTGGCGAAGAATTTCACTTGAATGGTCATGATCCTGTCCGAACGGGGTCAGCCCTGCGAAAGCAGGTTGCGCAGGTCGATCAGCGCGGCATTGGCGCGGGAGACATAGGATGCCATCACCAGCGAGTGGTTGGCGACCAGACCGAATCCGCTGCCGTTGAGGATGATCGGGCTCCAGACGGTCGCTTGGGTGGCTTCCAGTTCGCGGATGATCTGGCGCAGGCTGACCTGTGCGTTCTTTTTCTCCAGTACCGGTGCGAAGTCGATTTCCACCGCGCGCAGCAGGTGGAGCAGGGCCCAGGTGGCGCCGCGAGCCTCATAGAAAACATCATCCACCCGGTACCACGGGGTGCGAATCATCAGGTGGCTGGGGGTGGATGTGGATTGGCGTGCCGCCGGGTCGCCGCCAAGGTCGGTGTTGATCCGCTCCTGTCCGACGCTGGCGGAGAGTCGTTGTGACAGCGAGCCCAGGCGTTTTTCCACCATGCCCAGCCAGTCGCGCAGGTTGTCTGCCCGGGCGTAAAACTGTGCGTCCCCGGCATCCTCGTCGCCCAGTCGCCGGTTGTAGCGCTCTAGCGCCCGGATCGCCTTGCGGTATTCGCCTTCGGTGGAGGGTAGGATCCATGAGGCGTTGTCGAAGTTGAACTGGGGTTCGGCGACGATCAGGTCCTTGTCCTCGGTCGATTGTGACTGAGAGCGGGAAAAGTCGTTGCGCAATGCGCGTGCCATGTCGCGGACCTGGACCAGAGCGCCGAATTCCCAATTGGGCATGTTGTCCATCAGCAGGCCGGGCGGGGTGATGTCGTTGGACAGGTAGCCGCCCGGCTTGTCGAGCAAGGTCGTGGCGATCTCGATCAGGGCGCCGGTGGTGTGCTGGCCGGTCACGGGGTCGCTCTGGGCGGCGTTCATGTGCCGGGCGGCGTTCGTGCGCGTGTCGAACTCGGATGGGGGCATGCTCCACAGGATGGCGAGAACGATCATCACGATCAGGTAGGTGATGCCCAGCAGCCCGGCGGTCCAGGCCAGACCGCGTTCGCGCATGGTGCGTGGATGGTAGAGGCTGGCGGTGGATCGTGCGCCGCTGAAGAGGCGGCGGATGAAATCGACCAGACGATTCATGGCGAATTTCCTTGGGCGTCCGCGTAAGTCGATATCATGAGGGCATGACTCAATCACATGCAAGATTGCCGGAGGCGGCTGGGGGAGGGGATGATTTCGCCCTCCGCCTGCTGTCATGGTGGGATAGACACGGGCGTCACGATTTGCCCTGGCAGCAGGGCGAGGGCGGTCGTCGCGATGCCTGGCGGGTCTGGGTGTCGGAGGTCATGCTCCAGCAGACCCAGGTGGGCACGGTCATCCCCTTTTTTGAGCGCTTCATGGCGCGTTTCCCTGATATCGAGGCGCTGGCGCGGGCCGGAGAGGATGAGGTGCTGGCGTGCTGGGCTGGCTTGGGTTATTACCGCCGCGCACGCTTTCTGCATGCGGGGGCGCGGTTGGTCCTCGAACGGCATGGAGGGGCGTTCCCGCGCGACTTTGAGGCGGCGGTCGCCTTGCCCGGGCTTGGGCGCTCCACGGCTGCGGCGATTCTCGCGCAGGCCTTCGACCTGCCGCATGCCATCCTTGATGGCAATGTGAAGCGAGTTTTGGCCCGTTATCATGGCATCGAGGGCTGGCCGGGCGAGGGGGCGGTCGTGCGTGATCTGTGGCGTCACGCGGAGGCCCACACGCCATTGCTGAGAGTGGCCGACTACACGCAGGCGATCATGGACCTTGGCGCGACATTATGCACCCCGCGCAATCCCGCCTGCGGACGTTGTCCGCAGGCGTCCGGGTGCGCGGCCCTGCGGGATGGTCGCGTAGACGAGCTGCCCGCGCCGCGTCCTCGCAAGGTATTGCCTGTGCGGCGGGTCGTCATGTGGCTGATCGAGTCGGAACATGGTCTGCTGCTGGAGCGGCGTCCGCCGGCTGGCGTATGGCCAGGACTCTACAGCCTGCCCGAGACTGCATGCGAAGAAGACGCGCCGGATGGTTGCATTGCGGGGGAGGGGCTGCCCAGGCTACGGCACACATTCAGCCACTACCATCTGGACATCCATCCGCGCCGCGCGAGGCTGGTCGGCGCGGATGCGCGGGTCATGGATGATGGGCGCATGCTCTGGTATAACCCCGCCCGACCGTTGCCCGGCGTACCGGCCCCCGTGCGCCGCCTGATCGAACAATACATGAGGAATTCCACATGACCCGTATGGTGCAGTGCGCTCGTCTCAAGTGCGAAGCGGAAGGTCTCGACCGCCCGCCCTATTTCGGCGAGCTTGGGCAGCGCATCTTTGAAAGCGTCAGCAAGCAGGCCTGGCAGGAGTGGCTGCGTCACCAGACCATGCTCATCAATGAATACCGCCTGACGCCAGTCGACCCCAAGGCGCGCAAGTTCCTTGAGCAGGAAATGGAAAAATTCTTCTTCGGTGAGGGATCGAGCGTGCCCGAAGGATATGTAGCGCCTCATTGATGGGGGGCTCGGGGGGGCTTGGCTGGCTTCTGGGTTGGCCCCGGTCTTCTGTTCGGAGGCGGTTTCGGGCGCCCGCTTGGTGTGGGTGTAACGCTCGTTTAATGAACGGCGTATAGCATCGGCAGCATTGTTTTCCACCGCCGGGGCGCGCCCCCGCCTACCTCCACTGGAGAGCAACGCTGCCATGATGCCAGCCAGTCATTCCGCCCGTCCCTTGCCCCGCGCCGCGCTGCTTCCCCGTTGCGCCCTCGATCTGAAGCTGGATGTGCCCGTCGCCACGCCTGCCCATCAGAACGAGGACGTCATGCATCTTTTTCGCGAGCATGCCGACCTGGTGGGCTTGCCGATCGTGGAGGGTGATCAGCCCATCGGCATCATCAACCGCAATATCTTCATGAATGAGATGGCGCGCCCCTTCGTGCGGGAGATCTATGGGCGCAAGAGCTGCATCGCGTTCATGGACAAGCGCCCGCTCATGGTCGAGGCGTACACCCCCATTCAGGAACTCAGCTTCCAGGCCCTCGCAGCGGGCAACAAGGCCTTGTCGGACGGCTTCATCGTGGTGGACGGCGGGCGCTACATCGGGGTAGGCACCGGCTTCGATCTGGTCAGCGCGGTGACCAATCTCCAGGCTGAAAAAAACCGCCTGGTGATGGAGAGCATCGACTACGCCAGCGTGATCCAGAAATCTTTCCTGCGGCCCTCGCGCCAGGATCTGGCCGCCACCCTGCCCGATCATGTCCTGCACTGGGAGCCGCGTGACGTGGTGGGGGGCGACTTCTTCGTCTTTCGCAGTTTCGACGACGGTTTCTTCGTCGCGGTCATCGACTGCACCGGGCATGGCGTGCCGGGCGCTTTCATGACGCTCATCATGGCTTCCTATCTGGATCGCTTGCTGCAACATGGCGAGCCGCGCGACCCGGCGAAGGTGATGGCGGAGATGAACCGCATGATCAAGCTGTCGCTGGCCCAGGACGGCGAGCCAGTGGGGCATGAAGATTCGGATGACGGCATGGACACAGCCTTCCTCTGGTTTGACCGTGCCTCGCGCACGCTGACTTGGGCTGGCGCCAAGACGCCGCTGTTCTTGCTGGAGCCTGGGGCGGACGAGGTCGCTCAGCTTGATGGCGACCGCACGGGCGTGGGCTACCGCACTACCGCCATGCATCATGCCTGGATGAACCGTAGCGTTCATCTTCCCGAGGGCGCGAGCCTGTTCGTCACGACCGACGGCATCATCGATCAGCTGGGCGGACCCAAACGCATTGCTTTCGGCAAAAAGCGTCTGCGCCAGATGCTGCTTGAGCATCGGGACAGGCCGCTGGCCGATGTGGGAGAGCGGGTCATGCTGGCCTTCCGCGATTATCAGGGTGAACAGGTGCGTCGCGATGACGTCACTCTGTTCGGTTTCCGTGTCTGAGCCTTCGCTACATTAGAGTCCGGGATCATGCAATTGGATGTTTTCAACGCGTTTCGAGACCATGCCCTGCGTAACGGCGTGCTGTTCTACTTCAACGGCTACTTTTCGCACAACGTGATTGGCGCCATGGGCGACACCCTGCGTCATCGTCTGGAGGCCCAGGGCACCAAGGGCGCGGTAACCCGTCGCGTGTTTTCGACCTTCATCGAAATGGCCCAGAACATCCTCAATTACGGGGTGGATGCCGAGCGCCCGGAGCAGGGAGGGCAGATGTCGCTGGGGGCCGTGGCCATCGGCGAGCTGGGCGATCAGTTCTACATCATCTGCGGCAACCATATCGACCAGGCTCATGTCGATAGGGTCCGGGAAAAGCTCGAAGCCATCCGCTCGATGTCGAACGACGAAATCAAGCAAGCCTACAAGCAGCAACTCCGCAGCCAGGATCATGAGGAAGACCCCATCAGCAAGGGCGCGGGACTTGGCTTCCTGACCGTGGCGCGCGATTCCAGCGCGCCGATCGAATACACCTTCATTGAGGATCAGGGAAGCCCTGACAAGGTGGGCTTCTACCTCAAGGCCATCATCTGAGACATTCTGGAGCGACTGCCATGCAAGATCTTCACATCGCCGCCAGCGGCACTTCTCCCGAGGTCGATTTCCGTTTCTCCTCGCACCGTCTGGCGCTCATCGGCGAGTCTTATCCCGAAAACGCCGCCGCGTTCTACGGACCGGTGATCGAGGCCCTGCGCGAATATCTGGCCCAGGCCAACGGGCAGCGTATCGAAGTTCATGTCGAGCTGCGTTATTTCAACAGCAGCAGCACCAAGGTGCTGTTCAATATTTTCGACCTGCTGAATTCGGCCACCGGCTCCAACGAAGTCGTCCTGCACTGGTATCACGATGAAGAGGACGACACTATCCTCGAATTCGGCAATGACCTGCATGAGGACTTCCCCTCGATCAATTACATTCCGATGGCCATCGTGGCATGATGCCCGGCCTTTGAGGCGCGGACAGGGGGGGTGCATGAGCAAGGACGATAGGGACGATTTCAGCCTGTTCGACGCCGAGCTGGGGCAACTGGCCCAGGCTCAGGCCGTGTTGGGCGATCCTGCCTCCTCCCCCGAGGTGCTGCGCAACGAATTGTCATCCCTGGCCACCGGCTACCGGCGGCTTTTCCGGGAAATTCAGCGCCTCATCAAGGTCAGCGACCGCAAGGAAGAAGAGCTGAACCGCCTCAACCGCGAGCTCGCCGCGCTCAGCGCAAAGCTCGAACACCAGGCCACGCACGATGCCCTGACCGGTGTGCTCAACAAGGGCGCCATCACCCGCTACCTCATCGAGCAGGTGGGCGGCGAGGGCTATGGCCTGATTCTGTTCGATATCGATCGATTCAAACTGGTCAACGACCGTTATGGGCACCCTGCGGGTGATGCCATCCTGCGCGGCGTGGCCGAGCGCATCCTCGGGGGGCTTCAGGATGGCATGACATTCGGGCGTTTTGGCGGCGAGGAGTTTGCCATCGTGCTGCCGTCACAGGCGCTCGATCGGCTTTGCGTGGAGGCCGACCGGCTCCGTGAAGTCATCGCCGCCGAGCCGTTCTTCTCCGACTGCGGCTTCATCCCCGTCACCATCAGCCTGGGAGTGGCGCTGGCCGCGCCCGGCGAGCCGTTCTCCGCAGTGTATTCGCGCACCGATGCCGCGCTTTACCGCGCCAAGCAGGGCGGTCGCAACCGCGTCGAAGCCGCCGCCTGAGCGGCACTCAACCGCCCCGGCATTTCGGGGATGCTTCCACTTCTCCTCCCCGCGCCTGCCACTCCTCCGGAGTCAGCGTATTCAGCGTGATTGCATGGACCGGTCCCGCCAGCTCCTCGGCCAGCGCCTTGTTGACCGCGCGGTGGCGGGCGAGCAAGGCCTGACCGTCGAAGGCATGGCTTACGAGGGTGATATGGAAGTGCGAGTTCTCCGCCTTCATCGCATGACGCTGGCTTTCGTTCACGATGCTCAGGTGTTGGGGCAAAAAGGCTGCTTCGAGCTTGGCCTGGATACTATCTTGTAAGTGCATGCGGATTGTTCCGGGGGAGCGATGATGAATACCGCGCTTGGCGGGCTGGTGGTGATTCTACTGCTGATCGCTCTGCCCTTGGGGTGGCAGTGGCTTGAGTTTCGCCGCGCCCGTAAGGCGCGAGGGCGACAGGCGCCTGAGCATGGCAATGTGCCGCGAGACGGGGTGGTCCTGCTCTATTTTCATAGTCCGCGCTGCCTCGCCTGCAAAGACATGACCGCGTTCATCCGCGAATGGGGGGAAAGGGATGAGCGTATCCGAATGGTCGATATCGGTGTCGAGCCGGACTTGTCCAGGGCTTTCGGTGTGCGAGTCACTCCGGCCGTGGTGGTGGTGCGTGACGGATGTATCGAGGAAGTCTTGCTTGGGGCGCAATCGGTGCAACGACTCGGCGCGTTATTGGGCTGATCTGCGGCGGGAACCTTTCGGAGGGCGTTGTGCCTAACTCGACGTACGCGGGGAGTGGTTTCCTCGCCTTTCGCGGAGCGATCATCATGAAGGTTTTTTCTGTGGCTGTACTTGGCCTGGGGCTGCTGGTTTCCATCCCGGCGCGAGCTGATAACGGCGAAGTCCTGCTTGGCGCGGGCCTTGGGGGGGCCGTCGGCGCGGTCGTCGGGCATCAGCTTGGCGGTCATGACGGCGCGGTCATCGGCGGCGCGCTGGGCGCCGCGACTGGCGCGGCGGTGGCTTATGATGATCGCGGCCACCGCATGCACCACCGCGAGCGAGCGGATTACCACCGTCATCACCATCGTCCGGCTCCGCCGCCCGTGCGTTACATCTACGTGGATGATGATCGCGACGAGCATCGCCACAGACACCATCATCATCGCAGGCATCACCACGGTCATGGCTATGGCGCCTACGGCGGCTATGGTCCGAACACGGTGATTGTCGTGCGGGACTGACTCCGCGATTCGGGAACCGGACTGCTTCAGTCACACGGAAGGATGCCTCGAAAAACCTTTCGAGGTTCTCCGAAATCATAAGTCAGGCGGGCCCTCCCCCTTGCGGGGGGAGGGCGATGCTTCGAATCTTCCCCTTTTTTGATTCCTGCCGTATCCGCGCGCTTCCATCGCCGATCGGGCGCTCTCTCCACTCTGTCTTCAGGCGCAGCACTGGCTGATCACGCCGAGAAAGTCCTCGCCATAGGCCGCAAGCTTGCGCTGGCCCACACCGGGCAGTTCGGCCAGGGCGGACAGGCTCATCGGGCGCGCCTCCATCATCGCCATCAGGGTCGCGTCGTGGAAGATGACGTAGGGTGGCACGCCTTGTTCCTGCGCCAGTTCACGGCGCTTGGCGCGCAGGGCATCCCACAGGCCCTGATCGGCGGGGGAAACCATCCTTGGCTTCCCCCCGCCGGGCGATGAGCGTTCGCCGGATTTGCGGCGCGGCGGGCGGATTTCCTTGCGTAACCACAGCGCTTCCTCGCCGCGCAGCACCGGGCGGCAGGCGTCGGTCAGTCGCAGGCCGCCGTGTCCCTCCAGATCGACTGCCAGCAGCCCGCGCGCGATGAGTTGGCGAAACAGCCCGCGCCAGCCGCTGGCATCCAGCTCTGCGCCGATGCCGAAGGTGCTGATGGCATCATGGCCGTTGCGCCGGATGCGCTCGTCCGCCTTGCCCAGTAGCACATCCACCAGATAGGTCACGCCGAAGCGCTGGCCGGTGCGGTGCACGCAGGAGAGCGCCTTCTGCGCGGGGACGCTGGCGTCCCAGGTCGCGGGCGGTTCCAGGCATGTGTCGCAGTTGCCGCAGGGTTCGTCGAGCCTCTCGCCGAAGTAGGCGAGCAGGGCCTGGCGGCGGCAGGCGGTCAGCTCGCACAGGCCGAGCATGGCATCCAGCTTGTGGCGCTCGACCCGCTTGTGCTCGTCGCCTGCCTCGGAGGCCTCCAGCATCTGGCGCAGGGTGATGACGTCTTGCAAGCCGTAACTCATCCAGGCATCGGCGGGTAGCCCGTCGCGACCGGCGCGACCAGTCTCCTGATAGTAGGCCTCCACGCTCTTGGGCAGGTTGAGGTGACCGACGAAGCGCACGTTGGGTTTGTCGATCCCCATGCCGAAGGCGATGGTGGCGACCATGACCAGCCCCTCTTCGTTGAGGAAGCGCGCTTGATGCCGTTCACGGGTCTCGGCGGTAAGGCCCGCGTGGTAGGGCAGGGCAGGCACGCCCTTGTCCGTCAGCCAGGCGGCCACCTCTTCGACCTTCTTGCGCGACAGGCAATACACGATGCCCGCTTCGCCTGCGTGCTCCTCACGGATGAAGCGCAGCAGGCTCTCCCGCGCGCTGCCGCCACTTCCTCCATCACTTTGCGCGATGCGATAACGAATATTCGGTCGGTCGAAGCTGCTGATGAACACCCGTGCCCGGTCCAGCCCCAGCCGGACGATGATCTCGCGCCGGGTCGGTTCGTCGGCGGTCGCGGTCAGGGCGATGCGCGGAATCTGGGGGAAACGCTCGTGCAGGATCGAAAGCTGGATGTATTCGGGACGGAAGTCGTGCCCCCACTGCGAGACGCAGTGCGCTTCATCGATCGCGAACAGGGCGATGGGCGCGTGTTCGAGAAGCTCCAGCGTGCGTCCGTTCATCAGCCGCTCGGGGGCGACATAGAGCAGGTCCAGTCCCCCCATCAGAAGCTGTTGCTCGATCTCGCGCGCCTCGGCAGGCGTCAGGGTGGAGTTGAGATAGGCCGCGTTGACCCCGGCCTGACGCAGGGCGGCCACCTGGTCCTGCATCAGCGCGATCAACGGCGACACGACGATGCCGACGCCGGGCCGGGCGATGGCCGGGATCTGGTAGCAGAGCGACTTGCCGCCGCCGGTCGGCATCAGTACCAGCGCATCCTCACCCGCCATCAGGGTGTCGATGACTTCGTCTTGCGGCGAACGGAAGCGTTCGTAGCCGAAGACGTCGCGGAGGATATCGAGCGGGGTGTGGTTCAATGCGGGCGGTATCAGGTGGTGGGACGCGCCATGGTAAACCGGTCGCGCGTGCTGCTGTAGGCCTCTCCGCCTAGTTTGCCCACCGCGTCCAGTAAGGCGGGGTCGATGCGCCCTTCATGCAGCACTTCATCTGCAATGCTGATATGGACCACGTCCAGCAGCATGAGCTGGCCCGCCATCGGTCCTTCGCCGACGGCGACGATCTCGCGCAGACGGCATTCGTAGCGCACTGGGGCCTCCGCCACGCCAGGCGCATCCACCGCCAGGCCTGTCACGGCCGCGATGCCGCAGCGTTCGAATTCGCTCACTCCAGCAGGCAGCGGCGCGGCGGTCGCGTTCATGCTCGCGGCCTGGGCGTGGCTGACCACGTTGACGATGCATGCGCCTGTTTTGCGCAGATTGCGCAGGGTGTCCTTGTCGCTCCCGTCACGCGGATTTACCTGCGCCACCGCCAGCACCGGCGGCCAGACACTGGCGACGGTGAAGAAGGAATAGGGCGCAAGGTTGCTCACGCCCGATGCGTCGAAGGTGCTTACCCAGGCGATGGGGCGCGGCAGGATGGCTCCGGTCAGCAGTGCATAGGCGGTTTGCGCGTCGAGCGATGCGAGGTCCAGGTTCATGTCAGATTTCCGGATGGATGGGCAGGCGTCATGATGAGGCAGGGGCGCGTCAGGATCATGAACAGCGGTTTATCAGGTTACCGAAATACTTGTTTCAGCAGCCTGATAAGGCGGGACATGGATGTCCCGCACGCAAGTGGATCGCGTAAGTGATGGATTTGCGGATACCGGGTCCGGGCATGTACCGCCCCCGGTATCGCTGAAAAACTCAAGGAAGAGGTTTTTCAGCATCTTGTCAGGCACGCGGCAACAGTCGCTCCAGTGCGTTGGCGAAGGTCTGCCGGTCAGCCTGGCTCAGCGGCGCCGGGCCGCCGGTGCGTACGCCGGAGTCGCGCAACTGCTCCATCATGTCGCGGATGCGCAGGCGCTCGCGGATCGTGTCCTGGGTGTAACGCTCGCCGCGCGGGCTGAGTGCGTGACCGCCCCGATCCAGCACGGCGGCGGCAAGCGGAATGTCCGCAGTGATGACGATATCGCCGGGCGAGACGCGCCGGGCAATCTCATCGTCCGCTTCGTCAAAGCCCCCCGGAACCACCAGCGCGCGGATGAGCGGCGAGCGCGGTACGCGCAGCGGCTGGTTGGCGACCAGGGTGAGCGGCAGTTTCAGACGCTCGCTGGCGCGGAAGAGAATGTCCTTGATGACATTCGGGCAGGCGTCCGCATCGACCCAGAGATGCATGGTCAAGTTCGCGCGCGTGGGTAAGGATAAAGGCGCATGGTGATTCCGGGCGTCCGGCTGGTGAGTTGTTTTCAGGCAAGGCGGCCAGTTTGGCTGAATTTGGGGCCTCGCGCTTGACGAAGAATCAGGCGCGGAACGCCGCACCCACCCATGCGTCATGTCTAAGCCCTGCGGGCCCCTCTCGCGTGATGGACGTGTGAGCTTATCGCCGCCACGCCCGAGGCGATAAGCCGGAATCGATGGACAGAGAGTCAGGTTTGCTTGATGACGTAATCGGTCAGGTTGTTGTAACCGCGCTTGGCCAGGTAGGCCATGATTACCTTCGCGCCCTCGGCGCATTGTTCATCGCGCGGGAATTTGGCCTCGACCGCGCGAATGTGCGCGTACACATCCTCCCACTCGGGCAGGAACTGGCGCTTGGGGGCGATGCGCACCGAGCTGTAGCCGCTGATGCTGCCGTCCGTCTCCTTGCGCGCGCCCACACGGGTGAAAACCCAGTAATGATCGCCGCTTTTCGCCCGGTTCTTGACGAAGCCGTAGAATTCCTCGCCGCGCTGGATCATGTCCCACATCACGTAGAACACGCTGCGGGGCATGTCCGGATGACGCAGGATGCTGTGTGGCGCGCCGATCAATTCATCTTTTTCATAGCCCGCGATACGCATCATGGTTGGGTTGGCGAACATGATCTTGCCGCGCGTATCGGTGCGGGACTGGATGGTATCGGTCGGCTTGAGCACGATCTCGCGCCCGGTGACGATGCGGTCAAGCATGGTGGGAGAGTCCTTCCGGCTGGCGCTACGGCCAATGTTTTAAAAGAGCATCATAGAAGCTTCATGAAAGGGCCTGCAACAGGGGAGCGACCCTACGATGTGCGATGAGCGCGGGGAGAGTCCGCGCATGCAGGGCTGGATGGCTGTCTCAAAGCCTGCGGCCAGCCGGTAGAGCCCACCTTCGTCTCCACGGGCAGCACGGCCTTTTCCGCCGTGCTCACCGCGACGACACTACACGAAAAGAACAAGATCCGAATATCGGGCCCGTATGTCATCCGTGGTCAGCAGGTAGGCGGGGATGGCCAGGGCCTGGCAAACCAGCATCCGGTCAAACGGGTCGAGATGATGCCAGGACAGGTCTGCAAGACGATGGCTGGGCGCCTCGAAAAACCTACTGCGCGGACTAACGGTTCACCTAAGGTGTTGTTTGCCTGACAAGGCTTAGAAGATGAGCCGGACTGCCCTCTCCCCCTTGAGGGGTGGCAGCCCTCCATCAGGGCATCACGCCCGAACGCCGCTTGCCCCTATCCCCAACCGGCTTCGCTCTCTTCGCTCGTGACGGTTTTTCGAGGCGCCCGGCTGTGGTTCGGCAGCACGGGCAGTTCCGCAAACCCTGTTTCAACAGCCAATCGCTGGATGTCCCCCGAGCGGAAATTGAAGTCTTCCCTGCCCAATGAGCATTTGATGGCGATTGCGAGCGATGAGGATTTCAGGCTCTTGGCTTCGTGACTATTGACCGTTTGCATGGCGGACGCCTGAACCGGGTTTGCCGTCAACCCAATCCAGTCAGGTTTCGGCAAGCGGCTTTCGGCCGCTCTGTGTGCGCAGAAACGCAAACGGCCCGGCGCCTTGAGGCAACCGGGCCGCGATGCGGGGGCAAGGCCTTGTCACACCTTGCGATACACCTCCGCCCCCGTTTTCACGAACTGAACGGCCTTCTCCTCCATGCCTTTCTTCAGCGCCTCCTGCTCGTTCATGCCGAGGCTCGCGGCGTAGTCGCGCACGTCCTGGGTGATCTTCATGGAGCAGAAGTGCGGGCCGCACATGGAGCAGAAGTGGGCGACCTTGGCGTTTTCCTGCGGCAGGGTCTCGTCGTGGTAGTCGCGGGCGCGGTCCGGGTCGAGGCCGAGGTTGAACTGGTCTTCCCAGCGGAATTCGAAGCGCGCCTTGGACAGTGCGTTGTCACGCAGCTGCGCGCCGGGGAAGCCTTTGGCGAGGTCGGCAGCATGGGCGGCGATCTTGTAGGTGATGATGCCCTCGCGCACGTCCGCCTTGTTGGGCAGGCCCAGATGCTCCTTGGGGGTGACGTAGCAGAGCATGGCGGTGCCGAACCAGCCGATCTGCGCGGCGCCGACGCCGGAGGTGATGTGGTCGTAGCCGGGGGCGATGTCGGTGACCAGCGGGCCGAGGGTGTAGAACGGCGCCTCGAAGCAGTCTTCCAGCTCCTTGTCCATGTTCTCCTTGATCATCTGCATCGGCACATGGCCGGGGCCTTCGATCATGACCTGCACGTCGTGTTCCCAGGCCTTCTTGGTCAGCTCGCCCAGGGTTTCCAGTTCGCCGAACTGGGCGGCGTCGTTGGCGTCCATGATGGAACCGGGGCGCAGGCCGTCGCCGAGCGAGAAGCTCACGTCATACGCCTTCATGATCTCGCAGATTTCGTCGAAGTGCGTGTAGAGGAAGTTTTCCTGGTGGTGAGCGAGGCACCACTTGGCCATGATGGAGCCGCCGCGACTGACGATGCCGGTGACGCGATTGGCGGTCAGCGGCACATAGCGCAAGAGCACGCCGGCGTGAATGGTGAAGTAGTCCACGCCCTGTTCGGCCTGTTCGATCAGGGTGTCGCGGAACAACTCCCAGGTCAGGTCTTCGGCCTTGCCCTTGACCTTCTCCAGCGCCTGATAGATGGGTACGGTTCCGACCGGAACCGGGCAGTTGCGGATGATCCACTCGCGGGTCTCGTGGATGTGCTTGCCGGTGGAGAGGTCCATCAGGGTGTCGCCGCCCCAGCGGGTGGACCACACCATCTTCTCCACTTCCTCGCTGATGGAGGAGGTGGTGGCGGAGTTGCCGATGTTGGTGTTGATCTTCACCCGGAAGTTGCGACCGATGATCATCGGCTCAAGCTCGGTGTGGTTGATGTTGGCCGGGATGATGGCGCGGCCGCGCGCGATCTCCTCGCGCACGAACTCGGGAGTGATCGTATCCGGGATCTGCGCGCCGAAGCTCATGCCGCGATGCTGGCGCAGCAGGTCCTTGTAGCGCGGGTCCTCGCGCAGCTCTTGCAGCTTGAGGTTTTCGCGGATGGCGACGTATTCCATCTCCGGCGTGATGATGCCCTGCTTCGCGTAGTGCATCTGGGAGACGTTCATCCCGGCCTTGGCACGGCGCGGGGCGCGGATGTGCTCGAAGCGCAGGTGGGCGGTCTTCGGGTCGCTGGCACGGGCCTGGCCGAACTCGGAGGTCGGGCCGGTCAGCCGTTCGGTGTCGCCGCGCGCCTCGATCCAGCCGCGACGCACCTCGGGCAGGCCCTTGAGCAAGTCGATGGAGGCACTCGGGTCGGTGTACGGGCCGGAGGTGTCATACACATAGATCGGCGGGTTCGGCTCCATGCCGCCGTTGATGCGAGTTGGCGTCTGGCTGATCTCGCGCATCGGCACGCGGATGTCGGGCGAGGAGCCTTCAACAAAGATCTTGCGGGAGCCGGTGAACGGCTTGGTGACTTCGGCGGAGAGTTCCGCGGATTTCTTGAAGATGTCTTCTGCGACGGCGGCCATGCGCGTGTCCTCATATCAATGAAGGCGCAGGGCAGCGGACGGGATGAGGCGTGCGCGGCTTCCCTACGCCGGTGTTAACCGGATCAGGTTCAAAGGGTGTGTCTCAGCTTCGTCCGGAGGGAGGGACAAAGCACCCCTAGCCAATGCCGTCACGGTAGCGGAGGGCGTCCCGCGATGCAAGGCTGGAACACGGTAACCCCATGAATTCAACCCGGATTGTGATCGGGTAGAGGGGGCGTCCTCACGGGCGGTTTGGGTTCAGAGGGCTATTTCGCCCCGGGGATGCTTGCCATTCTGCGCGAGCCTCTCCTTGATGGCTGTGCATACCGCTTCCAGCACATGCAGTCGCCCGTGCTCCTTGTTTTCGTTGGCGATCAGGCGCCAGGGCGCGTATTCGGTGTCAGTGCGCAGCACCATTTCGTTGACGGCCTGTTCGTAGGCGGAGCGCTTTTCCCGGTTGCGCCAGTCATCCGGGGTGATCTTGTATTGCTTCCACGGAGTGTTCTGGCGCTCTTCGAAGCGGCGCAGTTGCTCCTCAGGGGAGATGTGCAGCCAGAATTTGAGAACCAGTCCGTGGGCTGCGGCAAGCTGGGCTTCGAAGTCGTTGATTTCGTGATAGGCGCGTTGCCATTCAGCCGCACTGCAATAACCCTCCACCCGTTCGACCAGAACCCGTCCGTACCAGGAACGATCGAACACGGCGACGCGCCCGGCACGCGGAACCTGGCGCCAGAAACGCCAGAGGTAGTGGTGTTCGAGTTCATGAGAGCTGGGCGCGCCGTAGGGAATCACGCGGTACAGGCGGGCATCCATGCCGGATGTCAGGCGGCGGATCGTGCCGCCCTTGCCTGCCGCATCCCAGCCCTCGAAGACCAGATAGGTGCTGAGACCGGCATCGTGCGCCCGCCACAGCAGTTCACGCAGGGTATCCTGCAACTGCGGCAGGCGCCGTTCGTAGGTGGAGGCGGCCACATGGGCGTGCAGGTTGACGTGATCGAGCACGGTGACGCGCGCGCTCGGGGTGTGCGGCAGGGCAGGCTCTGGGGGAGGGAGCGGCTCCACGCGGCGGTTTCCGCTGGCGGCGAGGCGCTTTTCCATGGCTTCGAGCAGGGTGTAACCCGTGGACAGGTCCCGGTAGCGATCGTCCTCGGCCTCAATGATGAACCACGGCGCCTCGGCTGTGTCGGTGCGGCGCAGGATGCGCTCGGCCCATTTCTTGAGCGCTTTGCGGCCTTTCAGGGCGGCTTTGATGCTGGGCCAGCGGTCATCCGGCGTGGTGTCCTCCTCGTTGAGGCGCTTTTCCTGCGCTTCACTGGGCAGGTGGTACCAGAACTTGAGGATCAGGGTGCGATCGGACGCCAGCATGCTCTCCATGTCCAGCACCGGAGCCAGGCGGGCCTCCAGGGTCGCGTCCGGGATGCGGTCATGCACCGCGTCGGTGAGAATGTCGCGATACCAGCCGCCAAGGAACAGGGCGATCTCCCCCGCGCCCGGCAGCACGCGCCAGAAACGCCAGAACGGAGGACGCTCACGCTCCTCGTCGGACGGGTTCCAGAACGTGTGGGTTTGGATTCCGCGCGGGTCCAGCCATTCGTGCAGGCGATTGACCACCTCCGCCCGACCGGAGCCGTCCATGCCCTCGATGATGAGCAGCACGCCGATGCCCGCGTCCTTGAGCGCACGCTGCGCCGTGAGCAGGCGGGAGCGGAGTTCGGGCAGCTCGCGCTTGTAATCTGCCTTGCCAACCTTGCGACCCAGATCAACCGTGTTAAGCACCCGCTTATCCTCCCTTGCCCGGGGTCGGCAAACCCCTTAACCTTCAAGACCCTCTGTCTTTATACATCGGAATTGAGCGTCCATGACCGCGCTGAACGTTGAACAGGCCCGCTTCAACATGATCGAGCAGCAAGTCCGTCCCTGGGATGTACTTGACTTCCGTGTCCTCTCCACCCTGCGTGGCGTGCGCCGCGAAGCCTTCGTGCCGGAGGCCCTGCGCGAGCAGGCCTTTTCCGACACCATGCTGCCGCTCGGTCACGGCGAGGTGATGATGCCGCCGGTCGTCGAAGGCCGCATGTTGCAGGCGCTGGATGTGCAGCCGGGGGAGACCGTGCTCGAAATCGGTACCGGCAGTGGATTCACCGCCGCCTGCATGGCGCATATGGGCGGTCAGGTCACCAGCGTGGAAATCCACCGGGACCTCTCCGCCGCCGCGCGCGTTGCGCTGGATGCGCAGGGGTTTGGCGCGGTGAGCCTTGAAACCGGCGACGCCAGCGTGGGCTGGGACAATGGCAGGCGCTACGATGTCATCGCCGTGACCGGCGCGCTTCCCGCCGTGCCCGAAGCTTACAAGGCCATGCTCAACGAGGGCGGTCGCCTGTTCGTCATCGTTGGTGTCGCGCCGGTCATGCAGGCCATGCTCATGACTCGCCTGCCTGCGGGGGAGGACGGCGAAGTCTGGCAGACCGAGAGCCTGTTCGAGACTTGCCTGCCCTACCTCGTTCATGCCCAACCCAAGCCCGTCTTCACGTTTTGATCCTGTGATCCGCCGTCCGGCGATAAGGAGCTCGACCATGCTGAAAGCCTTGGTTCTTCCCGTGCCGCCGGCCATGCCTTTGGTCCGTCCATCGGTCGTTCATCTGGCCGTCGCGCTTGGCCTTGCCCTGGTCGCCGCGAACATGCCCGCGCACGCCGAGGGGCTGATCGAGGTCTATCGCATGGCGGAGCAGAACGACGCCAAGCTGCGCGCGGCCAACCAGGCGCGTCTGGCCAGCCGTGAGGCGCTGCCGCAGGCGCAGGCGCAGTTACTGCCGAATCTGTCCGCCGCTCTGGGGCTTGCGCACGACTGGACGAGCTATCCGAAAAAATCTTCCCTGGATGCTGACTACAGCTCCAGCAATTACTCCGTCACCCTGGTGCAGCCGCTTTACGATCGCGCCCGTTTTGTCGCGCACGATCAGGCGGAGCAGATCGCCCAGCGCGCCGAGGTGGACTACGCGGACGGCCAGCAGGAGTTGTTGCTGCGCAGTTCCGAGGCCTATTTCGCGGTACTGCGCGCGCAGGCTGAACTGCGGTTGGCCGAGGCCGATCTGTCCGCCGCGCAGAAGCGCCTGGAACAGACCGAGAAGCGCTTTGAGGTTGGTCTGGTCGCCATCACTGATCTGGCCGACGCTCGCTCCGCCCGTGATCAGGCCAGCGCCCGTCGGATCGGCGCCGAGGCCGCGCTGGACAACGCGCGTGAAGCGCTGCGTGTGCTGACCGTGCAGGAACCGGCGGGGTTGCTTGATGTGCGCGATGACCTGAGTCCCCTCCCGCCCGAGCCCTCCGACCCGAAGGCCTGGGTCGTGTTCGCCGAGCGGCAGAATCTCGCGCTCCAGAGCGCCGGCCTGGGCATGGACATCGCGCGTCACGAGATCGAGAAACAACGCTCGGGTCACTATCCGACCGTCAACCTGAGCGCCTCCTACGCCTATCAGGATACCTATGCCGTGTCCATGGGCGGCGATTTGCAGAGCCACGACACGCGCGTTGGCGTGCAACTGAACATGCCGCTCTATTCGGGCGGGGGCATCGATTCGCGCACCCGTCAGGCGACCTACAGCTTCCAGCAGGCGCAGGACAACTTCGAAGCGGCACGCCGCGAGGCGGTGCGCGCCACGCGTGATGGCTACCGTGCCGTGACGGCCAAGATGGGCGAGATGGATGCCTACGCGCAGGGCCTCAAATCCGCCGAGACCCAATTGGCCGCCAACGAGGCGGGTTACGAGGTGGGCACGCGCACCATTGTCGATGTCATCACCGCCCAGAGCCAGGTGACCCAGGCTCGTCGCAACCTGTTCAACGCGCGTTATGACTACCTGCTCGCCGGGTTGCGCCTGAAGCGTGCGGCGGGCACGCTGCAACTGGCTGACCTCGAAGCGTTGCAGCGCGACCTGCGCTAGGGCGGCATCGGCATGCGCGGGTGCGCATTCATTCGCACAATCTCCCCAGCCTCCGTGCGCGAAAGCATCCGCGTCCGTGTCCGCCACTCATGATGTGGTTGCATCCGCGCGCCTGGCCCCTGGGACTCGGACTGGTCCTTTTGTGGTTGCTCTCGCGCCTGCCTTTGCGCGGCGCGCAAGCCTGCGGGCGCGGGCTGGGGTACCTTGCCTGGCGGCTGATTCCCCGTCGTCGCCGCATCGTACGACGCAATCTCGAACTGTGCTTCCCGGAGTTGGATGAGTCTGCCCGTCGACGGCTCGCCATCGACAGCTTCGCCGCCTCGGGCATGGGCATGGTCGAGGGCGCCCTGGCTTGGTGGGGGTCGGATGCGCGACTGGCGCCTCTTGCGCGCTATGAAGGGCTGGAGCACATCGAGCGGGCGCGTGCCGAGGGGCGCGGTGTGCTCATCATCGGCGGGCATTTTTCCGCGCTGGAGATCAGCGGGCGTCTCATGGCGATGAAAATACCCGTCGATCTGGTCTACAAACCGGCCCGCAACAAACGCTTTGAACGGGTCATGCGCACCATGCGCCAGCGTTACGTCCACAGCCTGATTCAAAGCACTCAGCTCAAGGGGCTGGTGCGCCGCCTGCGCGAAGGCGGCGTGTGCTGGTATGCCTATGATCAGGACTTCGGGCGCGCCAACAGCGTGTTCGCGCCCTTCTTTGGCGTGCCGACCGCGACACTGGCGCTGACGGGGCGTATCGCGCAGGCCTCGGGTGCGAGGGTGGTGTTCATCTACCCGGAGCGTTTGCCGGAAGGCAGGGGCTTCGTCATGCGTCTGCTTCCGACGCCGGAGCTGCCCTCCGGCGATCCGGAGCGGGACGCCGCGATCTACAACGGACTGATCGAGCGCTTTGCCCGCCAGAGCCCGGCGGATTATTTCTGGATGCACCGGCGCTTCAAGACGCGGCCCGGAGGCGAGGCCTCGCCTTACGTGTAGGAGCTCGTCCCGGGCCGATTCATCACGCGCCCGCCTCGCGGCGTTCTCGCCGCGCCTACAGCAGCGCCTCCATGCGCTCGATCAGCCGTCCTAGCGCCCCACGGTGCGTTGCCATCCATGCCCTGCCCGTCGCACCCATGGTCTGGCGGCATCCGGCATCTCCAAGGAGTTCGGCGAGGGTTGCCGCAAGCGCCTCCGCGTTCGCGACCTTTCGCGCCGCGCCGGTCGGCAGCATGGCGTCGTAGATTTCGGTGAAATTGAACACATGCGGTCCCGTCAGCACCGGCAGGCCAAGCGCGGCGGGTTCCAGCGGGTTGTGCCCTCCGTGCGCGACCAGACTGCCGCCGACGAAGGCGACGTCGCTCGCGGCATAGAAGTCCATCAACTCGCCCAGGGTGTCAATCATGAAAACACTTTGGCTTCCGCCTCCCATTCCTTTGGGCTCTCGATGGCCGCAATTCGAAGGGGTTTCCGGCATGGATGCCGGAAGGAGCAGAGAGGGGAGGGCAAAGGGGGACGGTGAAGGGGCGAGGGTTGAGCGCCGGACAAGCCCGAAACCTTGGGATTCGATCATCCTGGCAATCTCATTCGCCCGCTCCGGATGCCTCGGAGCCAGTAGCAGCAGCGCGTCCGGATGGATGGCGAGGATGGCTCGATGCGCTTCCAGAACCACCTCCTCCTCTCCTGGATGGGTGCTGGCCGCGATCCACACCGGTCGGTCCGCGCCGACCGCCGACCGCCAGCCCTGGCCTCGCTCTCTGACTTCGGGCGGTAGATCGAGATCGAATTTCAGATTGCCTACCGCCTCCACGTTTCCGGTGTGCGCGCCAAGCTCGATGAAGCGCTCCGCATCATCCGGTCCGCGCGCGGCAATCAGGCTGAGGTGGCGCAGGGTCGAGCGCACCAGACCGCCAACTTTGGCATAGCCCCGCATGGAGCGCTCCGATAGACGGGCATTGGCGAGTACGAGGGGCATGGATCGCGCTCCGGCCTCGGCGAAAAGATGGGGCCATAGCTCGGTTTCCATCACGATTCCAAGCGTCGGATGGGCATGCCCGAAGAAGCGCCGTACCGCGCCCGGCAGGTCATAGGGCAGATAGACATGCTCCACGGTGTCGCCGAACAGGCGGCGCACCTGCGCCGAGCCGGTCGGCGTGGTGGTGGTCACCAACACGGCCCAGTCCGGATGGCGCGTCATCCACGACCGGACCAGCGGCGCGGCGGCGATGGTTTCGCCCACGGATACGGCATGCACCCACAGGCGCGGTCGCGCCGGGAGGTCCGGGATATGCCCCAGTCGTTCCTTCCAGCGCTCGCGATAGGCCGGGTTGGCGCGGCCTTTCCACCACAGGCGGGCGAGAGCCAGCGGGGTCAGTATGGTCAGCAGGGCGGAATAGAGGCGCGGCATCGGCCCTCACCGGCTCCGGATCGTGTCGATGACCGCGCTGGTCGAGCAGCCTGCGACGAAGCCGAGCACGCGCACTTCGCCGCCACGCCCGACTACGCAGTCGTGACCGGCGATCTGTTCGGGCCGATAGTCGCCGCCCTTGACCAGGATGTCGGGCTGGATTCGGCAGATCAGCCGTTCGGGTGTGTCTTCGGCAAAAGGCGTCACCCAGTCCACGCTGCGCAATCCGGCCAGTACGGCCATGCGCTGGGCGAGTGGGTTGACCGGTCGTGCGGGGCCTTTCAGGCGGCTTACGGAGGCGTCGTCGTTGACCGCCACGATCAGCCGGTCGCCCAGCGCACGGGCCTGCTCCAGATAAGCGACGTGGCCGGGGTGGAGGATGTCGAAGCAGCCGTTGGTCATGACGATGCGCTCGCCGCGCGCGCGCGCCGCCTCGATCTGGCGCGACAGGGTGTCCTCGTCGATCACGCCATGGCGGGGTGCGGCCTGCCCTTCCTGCGCGCTTCTCAGTTCATCCAGGCTGACGGTCGCGGTGCCGAATTTGCCCACCACGATCCCGGCGGCGACATTGGCCAGTTGCGCGGCGTCCGCGAGCTCCAGTCCGGCGGCCAGGGCGGCGGCCAAGGTGGCGACCACGGTGTCGCCCGCGCCGGTCACATCGAACACCTCGCGTGCCTGCGCGGGCAGGTGCAGCGGGGGGGCGTCTTGGCGCAGCAAGGTCATGCCGCGTTCGCTGCGGGTGACGAGCAGGTTGTCGATGCCATGGGCGAGCATCAGCGCCAGGCCTTTCTCCACCACGTCCGCGTCGCTCCGGCAGGGTCCGGTCGCGGTTTGGAGTTCCTGCATGTTGGGCGTGACCACGGTCGCGCCGCGATAGGCTTCGAAGTCCGCGCGTTTGGGGTCGATGACTACCGGCAGTCCACGGGATCGGGCGCGTTCGATCAGGGAGGCGGGTGCGCGCAAGAGGCCTTTGGCGTAGTCGGACAGCACCACCGCGCTGACTCCATCCAATGCCATGTCGAAGGTGCGGTGCAGCCGATCCCCGGTCAGGTCGTCGAAATCTTCCTCGAAGTCCAGCCGGAGCAGTTGCTGATGGCGGCTGATGACGCGCAGCTTGGTGATGGTGGGGCGGCTGGCGTCTTCGATGAAGCGGGTGATGCAGCCCGCGTCTTCCAGCAGATGTTTGAGTCGCGTGGCGGCCTCGTCCATGCCTACGGCGCCGATCACAGTGGCCCGTCCGCCGAGCGCGGTGATGTTGAGCGCCACGTTGCCCGCTCCGCCCGCGCGGTATTCCTCGTCGCGCACGCGGACCACGGGGACTGGCGCTTCGGGGGATATGCGCGCGGTGTCGCCGTGCCAGTAGCGGTCGAGCATCAGATCGCCGGTGACCAGGATGCGTGCCGAGGGGAGTTTGTGCATCAACGTGCCGATATCAAGGCTCATGCCTTCAAACCTGTCTGCGATGGGAAAGAGCTTGCCGGTAGAGCGCATTGTAGGCTCGCACGATGGCTTCGCGGCTGTGCCGCGCGCGAAGGGTGTCGCGACCCGCCGCCGCCAGCCGTGCTCGCGCGGGGGCGTGCTCCAGCGCTTCGCGCAGGCGGGCGGCCAGTGCCGGGGCGTCATCGGTCGCGGCCAGCAAGCCGTCGTGGTCCGGCTGGATGAGTTCCGTGCCGCCGTCGGTGGCGGTGGAGACGACCGCCACGCCGTGCGACCAGGCTTCGAGGATGACATTGCCCAGCGGTTCGTGGCGGGAGGGGCAGACGAACAGGTCGGCCTGGGCGTAGAAGGGCGCAGTTTCGGTTTGCCAGCCTGCCCAGTGCACGCGTGCGTCCAGACCAAGTTGTCCAGCCTGCCGCCGCAGCGCGGGGGCGAGATCTCCGTCGCCGAGAATCAGCAAACGCAGCGGGCGACCGTCCAGGGTGTCCGGCAAGCGGGCAAAGGCGTCGAGCAGTACATCGAAGCCTTTCTTGCGAGTGAACCGCCCCAGCGCCATGACGGTCAGCGCGTCATCCGGCAGGTCCAGGGCGCGGCGGGTGGATGAGCGCTCTTCCGCGCTGGCGTGGCGGCCTTCATCGACAAAGTTGGAGATGAAGTGGACGCGCCCGGCGGGTATGCCGTTGCGCACCAGATAGTCGCAGATGCCGTGCGTGTTGCCGACCCAGTGGTCCGCGTGGCGGAAATACTTGAGCTTGTAGAAGCCGCCCAGACGGGCGATATGCACTGCGCCCGCGTCGCGTGGCACATGCGTCATGCCGCTGGCGCGGCTCATGTAGGTCTGCACGATGTCGGGGCGTTCGCGCCGGATGAGGTGGCGGATATGCCAGCGGCCCAGCAGGTCGAGCGGCCCAAGCATGCTGGTCCGATGGCGGCGCACGCCCGTTTCGATCAGGGGGCCAAGCATGGCGCCTCGGCGATGCACCGCGAGGGTTTCGTGATCCGGCGCGCGCAGGGCATGGATCAGGCGCAGGTAGAAGTTTTCCGCGCCGCCCAGCGTTTGGCTTGCGATCAGATGCATTGAGCGCATCAGGGCTCCCCTTGGCCGCTCAGGTCGCGGTAGACCGCCAGGTTGCCTTCCACCATGGCATCAATGCCGCACTCCCGCTGGACGTAACGTTGTCCAGCCTGGCCCATGCCTCGACGCAGGGCGTCGTCATCCAGCAGGCGCAGGATGGCGGCGCGCAGGCCGTCCACGTCGCCCGGTTCGATCAGCAGGCCGGTCTCGCCATCCCGCACCGCCTCCGGCATGCCGCCCGCGCGGGTGGCAATGACCGGCACGGCGGCGGCGGCGGCCTGGAGCAGGGATACGCCCAGTCCCTCCATGTCGGCGGGGTGCGCCACAAGGTCAAGGCAGGGCAGCCAGCGTGCCAGGTCGGCGCGGAAGCCGGTGAAGCGCACATGGGCGTCCAGGCCCAGACGGCGGCTTTCGCTTTCGAGTTCCTCGCGCAGTGCTCCTTTGCCGAAAATCAGCACCTGGACGCGCGGGTGGCGAGCGAGGATGTCGGGCAGGGCGGCGAACAGGTGGCGGTGTCCCTTGCGCGGGATGAGTTGGGCAATCACGCCCAGCACGATGGCGTCTTCCGGGAGCGTGAAGGTTGCGCGGAAGGCCTCGCGCTCGCAACTGTGAAGGTAGGGCGCGGGATCGACCGCGCTACGCACGGTCAGCACGCGCCCGGCGGGAACACCCTCGTTCAGAAGCACCGTACGGATGCCGTCCGAAATGGCGATCACCCGGTCGTAGAGGGCGTATTTTCGCCGCGCCAGCCAGCCCGGTTCGGGGTTGTCGACCCGGCGCGAGATGATGCAGGGAATGCCTGCGTGGCGGGCGGCCCAGGCGGCCCACCAATCGGCCCCCAGGCGGCGGCTGTGGACATGCACGATGTCCGGACGATGTTCGGCCAGCGCGCGGTTGAAGTCGCGCAGGGCGGCGAGTCCCGGGCGTAGTTCCTCCACCCGCGCGACGTGCGGCGCGCCTGTCTGGGAGATGGCCGCGCCGCGCGGGCAGACCAAGGTGTTGCCGATGCCGCGTGCATGCAGGCCTTCCAGCAGCCAGGCCACCTGGCGCGGTCCGCCGTACAGGTTCATGCCGGTTTCGAGGTGCAGGATATTCATGGCGCGGACGCATTCCCAAGCAGGATTTGGGCATGGTGCATCACCTCGTCCGGGGTGATGTCGCGCATGCAGGTGTAGGCTCCGCCGCAGGTCGGTCGGCGCTTGCAGGGCGCGCAGGGCAGGGCGTGGTAAATCACCCGCGTGACCGGGCTTTCGGTGCGCAGATAGGGGCGGGTGGAACCGAACAGACAGAGGGTGGGGCGCTCGAACGCCGTGCCCATGTGGGTGAGGCCGGTATCGACCCCGATCAGCAGGCGGGCTCGGTGGATGATGGCGGCAGCCTCCGCCAGCGAGGTCTGGCCGCACAGGTTGAGCGCGGGAAGGTCGGCCACGATGCGCTCGCCCGCCACGCGGTCGTCCGGGCCGCCGAGCAGGACCACGGGGGCCTGGAAGGTTTGCGCGAGTTCGGGGATGAGCGCGCGCCAGGCCTCTTCGAACCAGTGCTTTTGAGGACGGGTGGTGAAGGGGGCGAGCACGATGGGTGATCGCTCGCCAAAACGCGCCTCGGCGGTCTGGATGGCGGCCTCCGGCAGGGCGAGGCGCATCGCGAAGTCGTGGGTGTCCAGCCCCAGGCGCGCGGCGAGAAAACGGTATTCCGAACCGATCAGAGCATCCTCGCCGCCGCGCGGGTGGACCTCGGTCATCAGCAGCCCGCTGCCCTCGCGCGAGCCTAGTCCGATGCGCCGCCGTGCCCCGCTCAGCCACGCCCATACCCCGCTTTTGAACAGGCCTTGGAGATCGATGGCGGTGTCAAATCCCCTCGTGCGCAGGGTTTGGACGAAGGTCCGCAACTCGTGCGCCAGGGTGGCGTAGCGCCGTGCGCGCCAGAGGGCGCGCCATGCGCCGCGCGGCAGGACAATGACCTCGTCCAGGCCAGGATGATGGCGTACGAGTTCGGCCTGCGCAGGCTCCAGCAGCCAGGCGATATGCGCCCGGGGATGGGCCTGGCGCAGGGCGTCGATCATCGGCGAGGCGAACACTACATCGCCGATGGCGGACAGGCGGATGATGAGGATGCGCTTCATGTGACCGCCTCGCCGGTCCGGGCCAGGCCGGGCGCGCCCAGTTCGGTCAGACGGGCGATCACGTCCGCCGGTGTGATGGCGTCCATGCCATGCGCGGGCAGGCCGCTCAGCAGCGGGTCGTGCAGCAGCGGCGGGGTGCTGCCGAACAGGCCCAGCGCGGGCAGGTCATTGGCCGCTGCCATGTTGAGCGCGCCGGTGTCGTTGCCCAGGCAGAAGTCGCACTGGCGCAGCAGTGCGGCTGATGTCTGGATGGAGGGCTGGGCGCTGATCCGGATACGTGCCCGCGCGTGGTCCGGCAACTGCTCGACAATGGCCCGGGCGGATGCTTCCTCCGCCGGACCGCCGAGCAGGACCACGGATGCGCCGCACTCGATCAAGATCTGCGCCAGCTCGGCGTAGCGGACGTCGCCCCAGTGCTTGCGTGCCTCCGAGGCGCCGATGGCGAAGGCATAGCGCGGATGCGGCAGTGCGTCCAGGACCTGCGCCGCCGTGTGCATGGCGGCGGGCAGCACGCGCATCTTCGGGATCAGCGGCGAATCCGTGTAGCCCTGGGCCAGGCAGAAAGCGGTGACTTCCGGGTAGACCCAGTTGCCGGGGCCACGATACGGACGGATGAAGGGCGGTTGGTTGAGCCATAACCGTTCGAAGGCGCTGAAGCCGAAGCCCGCGCGTCGGGGAATGCCCGCCAGCCATGCGAGTAGGGCGTAACGCGCCCGCGCGCCCAGGATTACCGCGCGTTCGAAGCCTTGCGTGCGCAGCCCGCGCGCGAAGGCGAGCTGGGCGCTCAGGCCGTCGTGACGGCCCACGCGGGCCTCGCTTTTGCGCGGATGGATATCGAATTCGATGACCTGTTCGATGCATGCCTCGGCGGCCAGTATCTCGCCTGCTCGGCTGGAGGGGCGGGCGATCAGGGTGATCCGCCCGCCCTCGCTGTGCGCGGCCAGGGCGCGCAGATAGGGGATATGCCAGATCAGATCGCCAATCCCGCTGCGATGGATGATGGCGAGGGTGCGCGGCGCGCCGCTGGAAGAGCCGCCAGGGATCATGAGGCGTGGTGGGCGCGGTTAAGGCGCGCGTACAGGATGGCGCTGAACAGAACGAACATCAGGCTCGTATTGGAGCGGACCAGATACGACTCGCTCAGGCAGATGACAGCCACCAGAATCGCCAGCGCCACGCGGATGCGTTGTAGATCGTCTGGCGGTTGGCGGGTCAGGAAAGGGGGGGCGGCGAGCAGGATGAGCAGGGCCGCCCCGCCCAGCAACCCGGTCGAGACCAGCATCAGCATGTATTGGTTGTGCGGGTTCCAGCCCGTATTCCAGCCTGGCGAGCGTTCGGCGTTGATGCGCTCGTACGCCTCGGGAAAATCGCCCGCGCCGACCCCGAGGATGGGGTTCTCAAGAAACAGGTGAAAAGAGTTGATGGCGCGATTGATCCGTAGGCCGACCGAGGAATTCACCTTGTCCTGATAGTCCGTGACTTCATGCACGGCCAGATCGACCCGGTGCTTGAACAGGTCGCTGCTCTGGTAGGCCGCGAAAAAGGTTGCCGAGACCACGGCGACAGCCAGCGCTGCGGCGACCAGGGGACGCTTGGCGAAGCGTTGGAACACCAGCAGGCCGGCCATGGTCAGGAACGCGACCTGGCCCGCGCGTCCGCCGGAAATGAAAAGGTTTGCCGACATGGTGAACATGAAGAACGCGAACAACAGCCGCTTGGGCAGGCCCATGCGCGTGAATAGCAGCGCGTGGCCGAGCAGGTAAGCGCCGAAGGCAAGGATCGGGGCGTACATGATGTGGTTCACGAAGGGGGCGATGTCCCAGTCCTCCTTGTTGTTCTGGATGCCTTCGGGCAGCCAGGGGAAGAGGTGTATCCGGAACCAGTTGTAGTAGGCCAGCACCTCGCTGAGGGTGACGGCGGTAATGAAGACGGCGATGTAAAGGCCGATGTGTTCGCGCCGGGCGACGGAGAGGTAGAGCGGGAACAGAAAGAAGAATATCTCTTTGCCGGTCATCTCCCAGCCCCAGGCGCGGTTGTCCGTCCACAACTGACTGAGAGGAAAGAGCGCGAGATACCCCAGCACGATCCAGAGCACCGGGTTGGCGGTGATGGCGGAAAGCTTTTCCCTGAAACGGCCTTCGAGCACCCACAGGATGAGCATGACGGCGCTGAAGGCATAGGCGGGCGCGACATGGCCTGGAATGGTGAAGACCGTGGCCGCGAGCAGCCAGGAGTTGATGAGCGGGATGCGTTCGCGCAGGCGCGCGCAGGTCGTCAGCATGGATAACGCTCCACTCCGGCCGCATCGAAGGCCGATTCCATGGCGATGCGTTCACCGTCGTTCTTGAAACGCAGCCTGTTCCAGCCAAAGGCCGCGATACGGGCCCGGGGGCCGAGAATCTGACGCGCCAGCGGCAGGGCGGAGGAGCGCGCGCCAACGACGTGAGTATAGGGGGTATGGGCGAGATGGCTTTCCAATGCCTCGCCGATCTCCAGCAAGCGGTAGCCGGGGCGCATCAACTCGCGGTTCGGGTCCTTCGGGTGGGGCTTGTACACGATCTCCCCGATGCCCTGTTCGCGCAACCACCGCTCGATCGAGGCCGATGTGGCTTCCATGTCCGCGCGCTCCATCAGCCCCGCGCCATGCAGCGGCTGCCCCACTACCAGGGCGCGCCGCGGCATGGCGCCTTCGGCGGTGCGGGTCAGTGGCGCCAGCGTGAGGGTTTTCGCGGCCGGATATTCGTGCGGCAGGCCCGCAAGGGTGTAAATGCGGTCGACGAAGGGCGCGTCCGAGCCGATCCGGTCGCCCGAGAAGCAGGCGTAGTCGAGTTCTGGCGCGGCCAGTCGCCGCAATTTGCGCAAGCACTGGGCCAGACGCTTGGCGAGCGTGAGCGGGTAGCGGCGGATGCTGATGATGCCATCCGGCAGGATGCGTGCGCGCAGCGTCTTCGCGCCGGTCAGGCGCGGCAGGCCGCGCACGAAGTAGTTGATCGCCTCGGTGTCGAACACTGCGCTGTGCAGGTGGATTTCCTCGGTCTGGCCGATCAGCCCGGCCACCTCGCGCAGATTGCGGCGCAGCCTGCGCAGGCGTCCGAACGGGCCAGGCAGCGGCTCGAATCGAGGCCAGGGCATGTAGGCGCTCGCATCCCAGTCCTCGGCGCGGACCACGGGGGTCACGCCGCGTTTGTAGTGGATCAGGATCTGGCGTGCATCGGCCTCGTGGTCTTCGGCAATCCGGCGCGCCGCCAGGTATTGCAGCGGCGAGGCGACGAAGTAAACCGAGACATGCGAGGCGCGGGGCCGTGCGGGGGCCATCATCGGGTGGGTTCGCTTATCCTTGGGCGAGCGGTGTCCGGGGTAGGCCGCCGGTTCATCTCGACATTACAATGTTTAACCCTGCCCGCGGATTGTCGCGGGCGCTTGTCTGGAATAAGCCATGTCACTGGCGGCTCGCCACCTTCACAGCCATCTTGAAACGGTTCAAACCCTGCGCGAACGGCTCGGCGCCATCGAAGCGCAGGGTGCGCTGCTTGTGCGCGCCCTGCGCGGGGGCGCCCGCATCCTGCTCTGCGGCAACGGCGGCAGTGCAGCGGACGCCCAGCATATCGCGGCGGAGCTGGTCGGGCGCTTCGCGCGCGCGCGGCGGGGACTGCCCGCCATCGCGCTGACCACCGACACTTCGGCCCTGACCTCGATCGGCAATGACTTCGGCTTTGACCAGCTTTTCGCTCGCCAGGTCGAGGCGCTTGCCCGCGAAGGCGACATTCTGATCGGGATTTCCACCTCCGGCAACAGTCGCAACGTGATTGAGGCCGTGACCGTCGCGCGCGGGCTCGGGGTTGTCACGATCGGCTTGCTGGGAGGCGCGGGGGGCGAGCTCAAGGATAGGGTCGATCACGCGCTGATCGTGCCTTCTCCGGACACGCCCCGCATCCAGGAGTGCCACATCCTGATCGGGCACATCTGGTGCGCCATGATCGACGAGGCGTTCGCGGAGGACGGGGCATGAGCGCGGGACGCAGGCTGGTCATCCTCGACCGCGACGGCGTCATCAACGAGGATTCGGACGACTTCATCAAGTCGGTCGATGAGTGGGAGGCGCTGCCGGGCAGCATCGAGGCCATCGCACGTCTGAAACAGGCGGGCTGGACGGTCGGCATCGCAACTAATCAATCCGGCATTGCGCGGGGGCTGTACGACGAGGCCACCCTGCACGCCATGCATGACAAGCTGGCTACCTTGCTGGCCGAGCATGGCGTGGAGGTCGACTACATCGCCTTCTGTCCGCACGGGCCGGAGTCCGACTGCCGCTGCCGGAAGCCGCTGCCGGGCATGTACGAGGAGATTGCCGGGCATTTCGGTTGCGATCTTGCAGGCGTGCCGGTGATCGGTGACAGCCTGCGCGACCTGGAGGCTGCCGTGGCGGCGGGCGCAAGGCCGATGCTGGTGCGCACCGGCAAGGGCGAGCGCACGCTGGCCAAGGGCGGTCTGCCCGAAAACACGCCCGTGTTCGATGACCTGGCGGGGGCGGTTGATGCGCTGCTGGCGTGACGTGGGGGCGTCCGATGGCCCACCGTGCATCAGCCCCGTAGCGTTCCGGTGGATGTGACATGCAGCAGCCTCGCAATCCTCTCCACGGGATCACTCTGGAGACGATCGTCACTGCGTTGGTCGCCCACTATGGTTGGGCCGAGCTGGGCGCCCGCATTCCGGTGCGCTGCTTTACCCATGAGCCGAGCATCCAATCCAGCCTGAAGTTTTTGCGCAAAACGCCTTGGGCGCGCGAGAAGGTGGAGGGGCTTTACCTTTTCATGCTGCGAGAGGCGCGCCGCAACAATGAGCCTGCCAGTCCAGCCTCTTGAATCAAGCTGGCTCAGTAGCCCAATCTCCGCCTACGCGGGCAGATCCATCCGTACCAGCGTTCTCGCTCGCAACTGGCCGCAGCCGCCGTCGATCTCCTGCCCGGCGGAATTGCGCGTCTTGGTCAGGATGCCGCGCCGGTGCAGGGTGCGTACCATCTCGGCGGTGCGTTCGCGGTTTGGGCGGCGGTACGGCAGGGCGTCCACCGTGTTGTAGGGGATCAGGTTCATCATCGCGTACTTGCCGGTCAGTAGGCGGACGATGCCCTCGATCTCCTCCGCGCTGTCGTTGATGCCCTCCAGCAGGGTCCACTGGTACTGGATCGGATAGCCGGTGGCGCGGGCATAGGCCTCGCCCAGTTCCACCAGTTCCTCGGGATCGATGCGCGGGGCCTTGGGCAGCAGTTGCGCGCGCAGCTCGGTGCGGGTGGTGTGCAGGGAGAGCGCCAGCGCCGGTTTCACCGTGCCTTGCGGCAGGCGCTCGAACACACGTCGGTCGCCCACGGTGGAGAACACCAGGTTCTTGTGCGCGATATTGCCCTCCCAGCCCAGCAGTTCGATGGCCTCCAGCACGTTGTCGAGATTGTGCGCGGGCTCGCCCATGCCCATGAACACCACCTTCTTCACCGGGCGCAGCCGCCGCGCCAGCACCACCTGGGCGACGATCTCGGCGCTGCCGACCTGACGCAACAGCCCCTCGCGCCCGGTCATGCAGAAGGTGCAGCCGACCGCGCAGCCGACCTGGGTGGATACGCACAGCCCATCGCGCGGCAGCAGCACGCTTTCCACCGTCTGGCCGTCCGCCAGCTCCACCAGCAGGCGCGCCGCGCCGTCCTCGTCCTCATGCCGTGAACGCACGCGCGCCAGACCGTCCATCTCGGCCAGCAGCGCGGGCAGATCGGCCTGAACCGCCTTGGGGAAAAACCCCTCCGCCTTGCTGTGCCGGTTATCCAGCGAGCGCAACCGCACCCAGGCTTGCAGCACCCGATGCTCGTGGCAGGGCAGCGCGCCACGGTCGCGCAGGCGTTGGCGGATGTGTTCGATGCGCATGGGGGCGTTGTTTTTTAGACAGGGGTTGCGGAGTGTAACCTGCGGCATGTGGGCAGGCTCGTGCGGTTTTCGGACTTTGAGTTGTGTATCTTTGCGCAAGATATACAATTTGAGCCATGAAAAGCGCAGACATCATCAGGCGATTGAAGGCCGAGGGCTGGGAGTGCGTGCATGTGGTCGGTTCGCATCAGCAGTTCCGCCATCCGGACAGGCCGGGCAAGGTTACCGTGCCGCACCCGCGCAAGGATCTTCCAATCGCCACCCTGCGCAGCATTTTCAAGCAGGCCGGTTGGCCTTGGGGGAATTGACATGCTCTACCCGGTTTATATCCACGTAGGGGACGAGACCCACGCGCATGGCGTGAGCTTCCCGGATTTTCCTGGCTGTTTCACGGCGGCGGATGCCTGGGAGGAGCTTCCCGCCATGATCCAGGAGGCGGTCGAGGCCCATTACGGATTAGGCGACGAAGATATTCCGCCACCCTCGCGTCTGGAAGATTTGATGACGCACCCGGATTATCAGGACGGCGGGGTGTGGCTGCTGGCGGACATCGACCTCTCGCGTATCAACACGCGGGCCATGCGTATCAATATCAGCCTGCCGGAGGCTTTGGTTAAAACCATCGACGACGAGGCCAAGGCACGGCACATGAGCCGTTCGGCGTTTCTGGCCTATGCGGCGCGGCGGGCGATGGCGGAGTCGGACAAGGCAGCTTGAACGTAGAAATTGGAGTCTGTCCCCTATTTGCGCGCACGTGGGCCAGGCCTTCCATCTCGTCTCGTCTCGTCTCGTCTCGGCCAGCAGCGCGGGTATATCGGCCTGAACCGCTTTGGGGAAAAACCCCTCCGCCTTGCTGTGCCGGTTATCCAGCGCGCGCAGCCGCACCCAGGCTTGCAGTACCCGATGCTCGTGGCAGGGCGGCGCGCCACCGTCGCGCAGGCGTTGGTGGGGGTGTTCGATGCGCATGGGGTGGGGAATGGGTGGGATTAGGTAGGGGTGGTTAGCGTAGCGTAACCCGCTGCTTGTGTGCCGGTTTCATTCGGCGGAATACGCTTCGCTATTCCGCCCTACGCGGATAGCGCCCTATACGAGTTTCATCGTTGAAGGGTGAAAACGGGTGTTTTGAAATATACGCCCGAAGTGTTCCCTATTTGGCCCCTCAGGTTGTTTCCCCAGCCCCACAGGCGCCCCTGTGAGTCAAGCGCAAGGGAGAAGTCGTCGCCAGCGGATATTTCAACGACCTTACTGTTACCTAAAGCGCTAAGGTCAACCTGCACAGGCGATCTTCTATCGATACGTGTTCCATCCCCTAGCTGGTAATTATCGTTAAGCCCCCAAGACCAAAGCACTCCCTGATTGTCCAAGGCAAGTGTGTGCTGGCTACCTGCCGTGAACTTGGCGACAGGGTGCGGGAGTTGAATTTGTTCAGGTCGAAGTGCGTCTGCTGTTTTTCCAGTGCCAAGTTGGCCAACATTGTTCCATCCCCAAGACCATAAGCGTCCGGTATTATCCAAAAGGATTCCGTGGTAGCGGCCGAATTCGATATTGACCGGATAACCACTGCCCAGAACCGATGTGTCAATAAGTTTCGGTAATGTCTCATAGCGACCGGGGCCCCCCGTACCGTCAGCTACTTCTCCATGGTAGTTGTAGCCCCACGCCCAGATGCGGCCAGCACTGTCCAGAGCGGCTGATGTTGCCCATCCAGCGGCGATGTCTACCACTGGTTGCCCGTTAAGCGCCGACATTACGACAGGTGTTGGCTTAATCTTGTCGCCTTCCCGTCCGATAGATGGTCCTTTGGTCCCATCCCCGATTTGGCCCCACCCATTCCAGCCCCAAGAATACAATTTGCCTTGATCATCCAAGGCAAGCACATGCGCATCACCCGAAGCAATCCGTATGATCTTGCTTAGTCCATCTGTGATTGTCTGTGGGGTGGCGAATTCATAGTCCTTTGAGTTCAAGCCCAATTGACCGTGCTCATTAAGCCCCCAAGACCACACTTTCCCTGTTGTATCTAAAGCGATAGAACTGGCGGAGCCTGCGGAAAACTCCTTCATTACCGTTCCTGGAATTGTAATTGAGCCTGGTGGGGTTGAGTCGCTCCCGGCTTGGGGGGCGCCCAGCCCAAGCTGCCCATGCTGATTGTTGCCCCAGCTATAAATAAGGCCATTGTTGGTAGTTAGCTGGGAATGTTGATCACCTGAAGCGAGAGTTGATCCTGTGGTAAGTGCGACCAAAGTCGGAGCGGTTGGTGTCGATGGTGGGCTGTCTGGATTCCCCCCCCCCCCCGCAGCCAGCGAGGGTTAGCGAAGCCATGCTCGCAATGATGGCATTTCTAATCAAATTGACTTTTTTCACGTTTATTCCTTGTGTGCTGTCGTAACAGGCATCGCATTCTAGATGTTGCGGGAGAATGTGATCAATCTTGAGGTTCCTTCGCCTTGCGCAGCACATGCCGGATGCCGAAGAAGAAGGCGACGTGAAGCAGGATGGTCACCACGATGATGACGATCCAGAGGGGGTTGTTGAGCAGGAGTTGCATGCGGTGTCTCGCCTGCGTGGTGTAGGAGCGGGCTTGCCCGCGATGCGCCTGGCCGAATGTTGATCGCGACCAAGGTCGCTCCTACGGAGGTCAGTCGATCAGCTCGTACACCGCGCCGCAGTAGATGCAGGTGGCGCGGCCGCCGTTTTCCTCGACCGGGATGTAGACGCGCGGGTGGGAGTTCCACAGGCTTTCGCCTTCGCGCGGGCAGTGCACGGGCAGGTCCTTGCGGCTGACCTGGATGGCCTTGACGGCGTTCGGGGTCTTGAAGTCCTGCGGGTGGGCGGCGGTGTTCGGGTTCATGCGTCTTGACTCCGTTTCGATGCGAAGAGGCTTATACCCTCCCCAGCCCTCCCCCGAGGGGAGGGTGCAAGGTCAGGCGACGTAGGTTAGCCAGCCCATGTGCTTGGGATGGCGGCCATGGACGACGTCGAAGTAGAGCGACTGGATCTTTTCGGTGATCGGGCCGCGGGCGCCGCTGCCGATGGGGCGGTTGTCCACTTCGCGGATCGGGGTGACTTCGGCGGCGGTGCCGGTGAAGAAGGCTTCGTCGGCGACGTAGACTTCGTCGCGGGTGATGCGCTTTTCGATGATCTTCAGACCCAGTTCGTCCGCCAGGGTGAAGATGGTCTTGCGGGTGATGCCGTCCAGCGCGGAGGTCAGGTCCGGGGTGTAGAGCACGCCGTCGCGGATGATGAAGATGTTCTCGCCGGAGCCTTCGGCCACGTAGCCGTCCACGTCCAGCAGCATGGCCTCGTCATAGCCGTCCTGCAGGGCTTCGCGCAGGGCCAGCATGGAGTTCATGTAGTTGCCGTTGGCCTTGGCCTTGCACATGGTGATGTTGACGTGATGGCGGGTGAAGGAGGAGGTCTTGATGCGGATGCCGCGCTCCATGTTCTCCGCGCCCAGGTAGCTGCCCCAGGTCCAGGCGGCGACGATGCCGTGGACCTTGAGATTGTCCGCGCGCAGGCCCATGCCTTCCGCGCCGTAGAAGCACATC
>JBFLZK010000005.1:0-145270 GCA_040756355.1 Pseudomonadota bacterium
ACCCCTGCATGACGCTCTGCACCGCATCACTGCGGGCCCCGCGACCTTGCTCGGCCTTCAGGCCGGGGCCATCGCCCCCGGTCGCCGCGCCGACCTCTGCCTATTCGACCCGGAGGCCGCCTGGACCCTGGACACGGCGACCATGCTCAGCCGCGGACGCAACACCCCGTTCCATGGCTGGGACTTCAACGGGCAGGTCAGTCACGCCTGGGTGGCCGGACGACTGGTATACCGGCGCGACGGAGAGCCGCGCTGACCGAAGCGCCAAGAGAGCCGGGGTTCGTCCATGCCCCTGGCCAGCCTCCCCTGGCATCAAACCGTCACATGACGGTTATACGTTGGGCATGCCCACCACCCCCGAGGACACGCCATGAACGACACCGATGCCATGAACGACACCGATGCCATGACCGCACCGAAGATCATCCAGATGATGCCGGCCGATGGCTGGTACGCCTTCTTCAAGGAAGAGGATGAATCCCTGAACTTCGAACCGCTGGTCTGCTTTGCCCTGACCGAGAACGGCGATGGCGAAACCGAAGTCCGCCCGATGTTCTGGCAAGACAACTATGTCGATTTCGCCGATGACTACGACAACTTCGAGGGCATCGAGAAAGTCGACATGTCCGAAGATGACTGGGAAGTGGACCTGGAGGACTTTGAAGAGGAAGACACCGGGATCGAAGCCGAAAAGGCCTGATACCTCCCGCTCAGGCTGGTTCGACGCCCGCCGCCTCGCCCCGACCCCGATCGTCGAGCAGGTGCGTGATCGCCGCGCCAGCCAGCATCATGCCAAACAGATTCGGCATGTAGCTGATCGTTCCGTTGACCGCCCTTGGACGCCCCGGGGCGACCGCGCCCGGAACACCCTCCACATCGTCGCCGACTGATTCACCCCGACCTTCGTCCCGTTGCGCATCCATGCCCGAAGCCCTCTGCGCGGGCACGCTCGGCGACTCGTGCGGGAGGGCCTTGATCGGCGTTTCCCATGAATACACCACCGGGCTGTTCAACGCCGCCCCGCGCTCGCGCAGCGCCTTGCGCAACTCGCGCGCCAGCGGACAGGTATGCGTTTGATTGAGGCTACTCACCCCCACCTTGCTCACATCCAGCCGCCCCCCCGCGCCCAAGCTGGAGTAGACCGGCACATGATGATGCTGGCAGGCATGAATCAGCGCCGCCTTGCACGCAATGCTGTCGATGCAATCGATGACAAGATCGAAATCCCCCTTGCGAATCAGCCCTTCGGCCTGCTCCTGGCGCAAGAACTGGACACGGGCGCTCACCACAAGGTCAGGACGAATGTCCCGCAGGCGCTCGGCCATCGCCTCGGCCTTCTTTCTTTCAAGCGTGGAATGCAGGGCCACGAGCTGACGATTGAGATTGCTCAGGCTCACCTCATCGTGGTCGAGTAACGTGATGCGACCGATGCCCGCCCGCGCCACAGCCTCGGCCACCGCCCCGCCCACGCCCCCCACCCCCGCGACCAGGACATGTTTGCCCGCCAGCCTGGCCAGCCCTTCATCGCCAAGCAGGATGCGGGTGCGCTGGTGCATATCGGGAACGGTCATCGCTTCAATCTCCGGGGAATCGGAACAAGGCGGCGGCATTCTGCCATGTGATGGCCGCCATCGCCTCGGGGGACAGATCATGCAAACCAGCCAGCACGGACAAGGCGTCCGCCAGGAAAGCCGGCTCATTCGGCGCTTCGCGGCCATGTGGCATCTGATCGGGCGCATCGCTTTCCAACAGCAGACGCCCTGGCGGCAGTCCCGCCGCCAGGGCGCGCAGACGCGTGGCGCGCGGATGCGTGATCGCCGCGCCAAAGCCCACATGAAAGCCCAGGTCCAGAAAGCGCTCCGCTTGTCTGGCGCTACCATGAAAACCATGTACGACACCTCGCAAGCCCGGCAGCCGAGCCAGATGCATGGCCAGCACATCTTCGCTCTTGTGCGCATGCAAGGTGACGGGCAAATCACGCTCGCGCGCGAGACGAAGCTGAGGCAAGAGCAGCGCCTCCTGCACCTCGCGCGGTGCGCGACCGGGGCCGAAGTCCAGCCCGCACTCACCGACCGCGACCGCCCCCGTACGCTCCAGCCAATCCGGCAGACGCGCGAGCGACCCCGGCGCGTGCCCGAACCATGGATGCAACCCCAAGGCGATGGCAATAGCCAGCCCCCCATCACCCTTTCGCCGCGATAAACGCCACAATCTTGGCCAGTCATGCATCACGGCGGACACCCCCAGAATGGCCCCGATACCGACTTCCGCCGCGCGCGCGAAGACGCCTTCGCGCAGGGCATCCAAACGCGGATCGGCAAGGTGGCAGTGACTGTCGTACAGGCGCATGGGCGAGACACGTGCAATGAAACAGGCCATAACGCGGACGATGAATCGCCCCGCAAAAGCTTTGGCAAAGGAGTTGAAAAACACTCTTCGACACTCGGGCAGGGCAAGCCACGGGTGGCTTGCACGAACATCAAGCACTGCGTGCGCTTTATGCTCAGCGGTCGTCGCGGGCACACGCGCGAACCGACGCCCGCTGCGCGTTAAGCTCACGCCAGCCCGCGTCAGGAGGCGACACCGCCATCCGTTCGCAGGCCGACGCCGACTACACGTTCAGTAGGTTTTTCAAGACGCCCTTTGTACTATGTTGGCACGGAAAGGAATCGAATTACCGCATGAATATTTCCACCCTTCTCGGCATTCTCATCGGCATCGCGCTGATCGGCGGCACCATCGCGCTCACCACCGACGACTTCTGGATGTTTCTCAACCTCCCCAGCCTCATCATGGTGCTGGGCGGAACCATTGCCGCAACTCTCATCAGCTACCCCATCCGCGAATTGAGCAATGTCTTCAAGGTGTTCGGCATCGTGCTGCGCAACGAGAAGCTGTATGCGAAAAAAGACCTGGACGAGCTGATCGAAGTCAGCAAGCTGATGTTCCAGGGGCAGATCCACAAGGCGGACGAGCGTCTGAACTTCATCCGGAACCCATTCCTGCGAACCGGCATCCAGCTTGTGCTGGACGGATCAAATTCGGACGACATCACCAGCCTGCTGCAATGGCGGATTGCCCGCATGCGCGCGCGCGAGCGAGCCGAGGCGCAGATTTTCCGCACCATGGCCGGTTTCGCGCCCGCGTTCGGCATGCTCGGCACCCTGCTCGGCCTCATCAACATGCTCTCCGGCATGGATGCGGCCGGTTTCGAGCATATCGGCAAGAACATGGCTCTTGCGATGATTACCACTCTCTATGGCATCACCCTCGCCAACCTCGTGTTCAAACCGGTCGCCCTCAAGCTCGAACGCCGTACGGAACAGCGCGTGATGCTGATGAACATGGTCGTCGAAGGGGTCATGATGATGCACGAAAAGCGCAGCCCGGCCTTCATCCGCGAAGCCGTACATTCATTCATGGCCCAGTATGAGGACGAGCTGCATGATGGCGGGCGTCCGCAAGCCGTCACCGGCGGCAAGCCAGGCGCTCGCCGTGGCTGAGACCCCGCCGCCCCCGCCGACCGCGCCTGGCGCCCCCCCCCCCGAGAGCGCCCCGCCGATCGCGGGCAAGGGCGAAATGGCCCAGGCCAGCGGTCAGGCCAAGGCCATGGTCGAACAGGAAGGACTACCGGCCCAGCATGCCGCCAAGGCGATCCGCAACCGCCCATGGCAGCAGGCTTGGGACACCTCGGCACGCGACGAGATCGAGGACGAAAGCGGCTGGCTGATGACCTTTGGTGACTTGATGTCACTGCTGTTGGTCATGTTCGTGTTCATCGTCGCGTTTTCAAGCTTCGAGCCCGAACGATACGCCGTGAGCGACGCGCCTCACCCGGCGGAAGGCACGGGCCAACCATCCGTCCCCGCGGATGCCCCGCCCGCCGACACGCCCATGCCGCTTACTCATGCTCCGAAGGAACCCGAAAACGCACCGCTCCCGGAGCTTGACCCTGCGTTCCAGTCCTTGGGCAATGACGTTCAGATCAATGTGCAAAGTGGCCAGATCAATCTCCAGATCCCGGACAGCATCCTGTTCGCCGCCGGCACAGCCAACCTCTCCGAGGCCGGCCTGCCGCTGCTGGACCGGATCGCCGAGGCACTGAAAGGCAACGACTACGGCATTTCCATTGAGGGTCACACCGACAGCATTCCCATCCGCAACGTCCGTTACCCTTCCAACTGGGAGCTATCCAGCGCGCGCGCGGCCATCGTATTGCGTTACTTCATCGCGCGCGGCGTCGCCCCCGGGCGTATGCGGGCCATCGGCTACGCGGATACTCGCCCGGTCGTGCCAAACGACACCCCGGAGTCGCGCGCCAGGAACCGCCGTGTCGCCCTTGTGCTGCACGTCAGCCCACCCCAGGAAAGCACCCGCCCCGCTCCGACGACGCCATGAACGCTTTCTCGCTGCACCCGCAACTGGCTGCGGATACCCTCGAAATCACCCGCCTTCCGCTCTGTCTTGCCCTGCTGATGAACGACGCGGCCTACCCATGGGTGATTCTTGTCCCCCAGCGCATGGGTATTCGAGAAATCCACGAATTGAGCGATGACGAACAAGTGCAGCTGATCCGCGAAACAAGTTCCGTGGCCAGGGCCATGAGCGCGCTTTTCAAGCCCGACAAGATGAATATTGCCGCGCTGGGAAACAGGGTGCCTCAACTGCATATCCATCATGTAGCCCGCTTCCAGAACGACCCGGCCTGGCCTGATCCCGTATGGGGGCGAAGCGCGGCGACAGCCTACGCGGACGACGCACTCACGGCGCGAATCACCTCATTGCGCGATGCCTTCACCGAAATATCAAGAAAGTCTTGAATAATGCCGCCCGCTATTTGACAAAACTTATCAAGAACCCAGAGAATGAAATAACCCATAAATTAAGTGTGATTTTATGGGTATAAAAAATAATTATGCCTTTTGTTTCACCCTAGCCTCGCCACCAATAAAGATCAAGCCATGAGTCGTCCCTCCACCCTCCTGCTTGGCGCGGCCCTGCTGACGCTATTCAGCACGGCCCACGCCGACCAGCCGATGCTTTACCCGACCGGTCCTGCCGAGGATGCATCCTTCGTCCGCTTCGTCGATGGGCTCGACACCCCCCTAAGTGTCATCGCAAGCAAGGATGCGCGCATCGAGCTCACTCCGGCGGCCAGCAGCACGACTTGGATGCCCGTCAAGGCGCGCTCCCCTCTGGGCGCCACCCTCCAGCAGGGCGGACAAGGGAAAAAGATCGAAGTCAGCGTGCAGCCAAGCGAATTCGTGACCGTCGCCGCCGTTTACGAAGGCGCGTCTGGATGGCGCACGGAAACCGCCCGGGAAACTCCAACCGACTTCAGCGCCCACAAGGTTTCTCTCGGTTTGATGAACCTTGCCTCCGAGTGCGCTTCGGCGTCGGTCAAGGTCGCAGGGCGCGAGATCGCCATCGTGGAGGACGTCGCCCCCCGCGCCATCAAGCGCCGTCAGATCAACCCCGTCGCACTGAGCGTCGAACTCTACTGCCAGGGAACAAAGACGGGCGAGCCCGCCGACCTCGGCAGCCTGCGCGCTGGGGAACGCTGGACCCTCATGGTCCGTCCGACCGCCACAGGCGCCCGGCTGCAACCGATACTGGACCGGATGCCTTGAGGACAAGCGCGGCGAAAGCCCCTGGCGCCGCGCGATACCCCCACCATGGAGATAGGCGTCCGGCATGGTCTTCGCCTCGCTTGAGTTTCTGACCCTTTTCTTTCCGCTGTTTCTTCTAGCTTATGCCCTGAGCCCGAAGAGCTGGCGCAATTTCACCCTGCTGGCTTTCAGCTGGGTGTTCTATGCATGGTGGAGCCCATCGTTCCTGTGGGTTCTGGTCGGCGTCACCATCCTCGCCTGGGGCGTCGGTCTCGCGCTGGGCGCCATTGAGCAGCAACGTGCACGCAAACTGGTGCTTGCCGGTGGAATCATCGCCCTGGCCGGATTGCTCGCCTTCTACAAGTACGCCAACCTGATCGTCGAATCCCTCATCCAGCCCCTGCTCTCGGGTCCCGAGCACGGTTTCGTCTGGGAGCGCCTGATTCTTCCAATCGGCATTTCCTTCATCGTCCTGCAAGGCATCTCCTACATGGTTGACGCTTATCGGCGCCATGTGCGGGTCGAGCGCGACTTCATCGCCTTCGCAGCCTACAAGGCCATGTTCTCGCAACTGATCGCGGGACCGATCGTGCGCTACTCCCATGTCGAACATGAACTGCACGGTCGTCCCTTTGACATCCAGCATGTCGCCGCGGGCCTGCGTTATTTCATGGTCGGCCTGTCGATGAAAGTCCTGATCGCCGACACCCTCGCGCCACTGGCCGACGCCTGCTTCCAGCAACCCGATCCGAGCATGGCCGACGCCTGGCTGGGCGCGCTCACCTACGGCATGCAGCTTTTCTTCGACTTCGCCGGCTACAGCGCCATGGCAATCGGCATTGGTCAAATGCTGGGCTTCCGCTTCCCGGAAAACTTCGATGCGCCGTACATCTCGCGCTCAATCCAGGAATTCTGGCGACGCTGGCACATGACACTGGGAAGCTGGCTGCGTGATTACCTCTACTTCCCGCTCGGCGGCAGCCGCGTGGCTGCCTGGCGCGTCTACCTCAACCTGATGCTGGTAATGGCCATTTCCGGCCTCTGGCATGGAGCCGACAGCCTCAACTTCCTGATCTGGGGCCTGTTGCACGGCGCGGCCATGGTGGTACAACGCCTCTGGGACCGGCATGGCGGCCCCGAACTGCCCGCCGCCCTGGCCTGGGGCCTGACCATGGCCTTTGTATTCTCCGCATGGATTCTTTTCCGCGCACCCGATCTCGCCACGGCTTGGGGCATGTACCAAGGCCAGATCGGCATGCACGGCTTTGCCCTGAGCGACGAAGTGGCCACGGTCCTGCGCCCCGTGCATGGACTGACCCTGGCGCTTGCCGCCGTGGCCGCCACCTGGCCGTTGTGGCGAGAGCGTCTGAGTGCGCCGCTCCCGGAAAAAGTCCGGGACGTTCTCGCCCTGTGGCCGATCGCAGGCCTATTCATCGCCGCCGCCCTGATGTCCAGCCGTGGCGCATCCCCCTTCCTCTACTTCCAGTTCTGACGCCATGTCGCAAGCAGCCATCCACAGCGAACTCCTGCGGCGCCCCTGGCAAGTCTGGGGTTTCATCGTCGCTTTCGCTCTGCTGATCGCCGGATTTGTCGCCAGCAACCTTATCGCGCTCCATGACGGCAAGCTGGAGAAAACCCAGGAACAGGGATGGAACGGGTTCAGTCAGGGCAAACCCATGCAGGCGCTGGCCACCGACCTGCGCAGGACCCCGCTGGCCGACTGGACCGGAGCCCGCCAGCGCGAACTTGGCTGGCTGTTGTTCGACGACCTTGGCCCGAGGGTGCGCGAAGGCTGCTCTGGCTGGCTGTTCCTGATGGACGAACTGAAAAGCTACCCGATGGCGCGAGAAAACGCCGAAACGCGCGCGCGGACCGTGATCGCCATTCACCACGCCCTGCACGAGCGGGGCAGCCGCCTGATCGTCGCCCTGGTTCCGGACAAGACTCGCATCGAACAGGACCGCTTGTGCGACCTCCCCCGTCCGCGCTCATTGGAAGCGCGTAGCCAGTCCTGGCTGAACCTGCTACGCGCCAACGGTGTCGAGACCATTGACCTCGCCCCCCCGCTGCGCGAAATCAAACAGCGCGACGGGGCCGCGTTCGACCGCACTGACACTCACTGGACCCTGGCGGGCGCGGAAGCCTCCGCCCATGCCATCGCCGAACGCATGCACGCTATGGGCCACACACCCGCCGCGCCGCTGCGCTTCGAACGCAGCCGGGAAGAAACCCGCCCTCGCTGGGGAGATCTGGTCCGCCTCGCAGGCCTGGACACATTGCCTGAAGCCCTGCGCCCCGAACCGGATCAGGTTGCACCCTACCGCTTCGCCGCCATGCCAGCCGACACGGCGACCAGCGCCGCCGACCTGTTCGGAGACACGGCCAATGACCGTGTCACACTCGTTGGAACGTCGTTTTCACGCAACGCTCAATTTTCCGACTTTCTTGCCGATAGCCTGACGAGCGAAGTTGGAAATCTCGCAAAAGATGGAGGGGGCTTCGCCCAATCCATGTCCGATTTCATCAAGAAGGAACTCCATACGGGAGAGGGAACTCCTCCCTGGGTTATCTGGGAAATCCCCGAGCGCGTCCTGCAGGAACCGCTCGGAGACCCGGATCATGCCTTGCGCATTCCCCCCTGGGCGGATGAAACGACGCGCCACGACAAATAAATAGAGAGCAGGAACGAGTCAGCGCCTTCCCAAAACCGTACACGACGCCCCTGAGCGTCACTGAGAGCCTGGATGAAACAAGGAATAGTCACGACCTTCGCCGCCGTCGCCGCAGGCTTGGTTAGCACCCTGATGATGGGACCACTCTGGGGCGCGGCCATCGGCCTCATGCTCCTGCTGACCGTGCGCACCCACCTGCTGGGCAGCGAACTCGAACAGATCAAACGGCAGCACCAAGAGGCCTTGAACGACCTGCCCGACCTCGTCGAGACCATGGTCAGACAGCGTTTGCATGACGCCCCCGAAGCCAGTGCCAAAACGCCACCGAATGCCTGACTTACGTGAAATACCTTCTAAATGTACTAATGTATTTCAGACAGGCTCCGTAGCGCCCGCATCAAGACGAAGTTGCCGACAATGATAAAAAATGGACTCCTCACCTTCTCCGCCGTAGCCACCGGTCTGGCCGCCACTCTACTGCTTGGCCCACTGTGGGGGGCCCTTGCCGGACTGATGCTCCTGCTTACCGGGCGCATGTACATGATGGGCGATGAAATTCGCCAGTTACGCCTGCTGCACACCAAGACCCTGAATGAACTTCCCGATCTGATCGAAGCCATGGTGCGACGCCGCCTGGATGAGACCTCGGCAAAGGAGGCGAGCCCATCGGAATCGCCTCGGGCGCCGGAAGAGCCGCCCCTCGCCGAGACGCTGTCCGAAACACCCGCCGCGCCAGACGTCGAACTGAGGCTGAACGCGCTGGACGGCAAGCTTGAAACCCTCCTGACACTACTGATCGAGCAAGGTCAGGCGCCGCGCGCTCCCGTTCAAGCCCCCGTTCAAGCCCCCGTTCAAGCCCCCGTTCAAGCCCCCGTTCAAGCCCCCGTTCAAGCCCCCGTTCAAGCCCCCGTTCAAGCCCCCGTTCAAGCCCCCGTTCAAGCCCCCGTTCAAGCCCCGGCCATGGTGTCTCATGAACCCCAGGCTTGGTCGGGACAAGGGGATGCCGAGCTTATTGCCATGCGGGAACTGCTGGCCCGGATGAGCGCGATGATGAGCCTGCGCCAGCAAGCCAGCCTGCCCGCTCCCGCACCGACACCGCCCCCAATCACTCCATCCGCCCCGCCCACCCTTGAATTGCTACGTGCCGAACTTGACAAGCTTGCGCTTGAGCTCCGGAACGAGCTGAACGGATCGCGAGGCTGACCGTTGATGATCCAGGGAGCCAGGACCTTCGCCGAGCACTTTCTTTCCCGTCACGGCCTCGTCTTGTGGCTGGGCATCGCACTAGTCATGATGTGGCTGGCCCATCAGCCCATGAGCGCGGAAGCCCAGGGCATCATGGTCGGGATCGCCCTTGGAACCCTGATGCTCATGATGTGGAGCATCGACCGCTTCGAAAACATTCACCCCCAGGTCTTCCAGTGGCTGCGCATGCTCGCCATCATGCTGGCGATCTACATCAGCCTTCGCTACTTCTCCTGGCGCATCAACTACACCATCAGCTACCACGACCCGTTCAGTACGATTGGCGCCATGCTCCTGCTTGGGGCCGAAATTTACGGACTGCTGATCTACGTGATCGGCGCCTTCGTGAACGCCTTCCCGCTCAAGCGCACGCCGCCCAAACTGCCGGATGACCCGGAGTTGCTGCCGACCGTCGACATCCTCATCCCGACCTATAACGAAGACCCTGAGCTGCTTGAGCTGACGCTGCTGGCAGCCACTCAGATCCACTACCCGCGCCATCGTTTCAAGGTCTACCTCTGCGACGATGGCGGCACCGTTCAGCGCCGCAACCGCCCAGACATCTCAGCACAGTCCTGGGAACGACACTACAAGCTACAAGAGCTATGCGAGAAAGTCGGCGCCATCTATGTCACTCGAGAACGCAACGAACACGCCAAGGCAGGGAATCTCAATACCGCGCTCAAGGATCATGCGCGGGGCGAACTGGTCCTGATCCTTGACGCCGACCACATACCAACTGTCGATATCCTGGAAAACACGGTCGGCTTTTTCCTCAAGGACCCCAAACTCTTCCTGGTGCAAACCCCGCACTACTTCATCAATCCGGACCCGCTGGAGCGCAACCTGCGCACCTATGAGCACATGCCCAGCGAAAACGAAATGTTCTACACCGTGATCCAGCACGGCCTGGATTTCTGGAATGCCTCCTTCTTCTGCGGCTCCGCCGCGGTCCTGCGTCGCAGCCACCTGGATCTGATCGGCGGCATCTCCGGCGAAACCATCACCGAAGACGCCGAAACCGCGATGACCCTGCACGGTCAGCACGGACTCAACAGCGTCTACTACGGCAAGCCCATGGTCGCCGGCTTGCAGCCGGAAACATTCTCCGGCTTCATCGTTCAGCGCACCCGCTGGGCTCAGGGCATGACCCAGATCGCCCTGCTCAAAAACCCTTGGAAACAGCCCGCCCTCACCCTGCCGCAGCGGTTGGCCTATACCTCGTCGGTCTTTTTCTGGTTTTTCCCTTTCGCGCGCATCGTTTTCTTCCTCGCGCCCTCTCTTTATCTGCTGTTCTCGCTCAAGATCGTAGACGCCTTCCTGCCATGGGATCTGCTCACCTACGCGCTGCCGCACGTGATCGGCGCCATGATCCTGACCAACATCCTGTACGGACGCACACGCTGGCCGCTGATTTCCGAACTGTACGAAACCATCCAGTCCGTGCACGCCCTGCCCGCCATCGTCAACGTCATCCGCAGCCCGCGCTCACCCGCCTTCGCGGTGACGCCCAAGGGCGAACGACTGGAGGACAACTTCATCTCCCAGCTCGCCCTGCCCTTTTACCTGATGCTGATCCTCGATGTGATCTGCATGATCGCGGGGGCCGTGAGGATGTATTTCGTCCCCGATGAAATGGGCATCATCATCCTCACCATGGTGATTACCGCGGTAAACATGATCTACTCCCTCGCCGCGATCGGCATCATGCTGGAAAAGTCGCAGAAGCGTGCCGCATACCGTATACCGGCGCAGGTGATCGACATCCCCGCCAAGCTTCTGGTGAACGACGAAGAAATTCCTGTCCGCTTGCTCGACCTGAGCCATGGGGGCTCGGGCATCGTCACGGAGCGCGGGCTTCCCAAGCTGGACCACGTCAAGTTGCGCGTCGCCATCCGCGCCTGGAACGGCCAGACCGAAGACATCCCCGCGCGTCTTGTGCGCCACCAGTACTTCCATGCCCAACATTGGGAGCTTGGTCTGCTGTTCACCCCGGAAACACAGGAACAGCAACGCGCCATCGTCGCCCTGGTCTACGGCGACAGTGACCTGCACGAGGCGAACCAGCGCCGCCGCCAACGCCGGATCGGCCTGCTCGAAGGCATGGCCTTCCTCACCAAGACCGCCTTTGAAGGCGGATTGGAAAACATTTTCTTCCTTACCCGCCTGTTCGCCAGAAAACTGCTGAACCGGGCGCAGGACTTGATTTCCGCTCGAACATAAGGACCCCGGGGTAATCAGAATGACATCCATCCGTACCGCCACACCATGGGCCTTGGCGCTGGTCGCCATGCTCTCCTCCGCCGCCCAGTCCGCCCCCTCGGACTCCCTGTATGTTGACGAACAGAACGGTGAATACGTCCTTCCGTTCGGCTGGTTCAATGGTGGTTCGCGCGCCCCCATTGAGCTGCGCGGGGCCGAGTCTCGCCGCGCTCTGACCCTGCCGGTCGCCGAGCGACTGAAGATCGAGGAAGCGCGCCTTGAGATGGTCTACACCCAATCCATCTCACTGCTCCCGCGCTCCCAACTCGCCGTCACCATGGACGAACGGATCATCGCCCAACTGCCTTTCCGCCCGGGCCAACCGGACAACGCGGCGCGCATGAGTATTGCCCCGCAAGCCATCAAGCCAGGTTTCCGATCCATCGGCCTACGCGCGGCTCAGCACTACACCAACGAATGCGAAGACCCGACAGCGGCCGAGCTTTACACCCAGATCGACGCATCGCAATCGATGTTGCGCATCAAGACCACCCGCAAACCGATCGAGCCCTCCCTCGCGCGCCTGTCGAACATCTTTGACCGCAAGCTCTGGATGGATCGCTACACACTCCAGTTGCTGACACCCAAGGGCGGGCTCGGTCAGTCCAGGGAGCTGCGCGAAGCCGCGGTACAGGTCAGCCAGGCGATTGCCGCGACCTTCGAATACCTGCCGGTTTCGGTCCAGCTCAACGAGCTAAACCCACCGCCCGCGGACGCCACGCCCGATCCCCGCGCGCGCTTTCATGGCGTGCAACTCCCGGAAACCAGTTGGGACGCCGTCCTGATCGGCACCCGCGACCAGCTCGCCCCCCATCTGGGACAGGACATTCTTGGACGCATCAAGGATGGCTACGTCGGCGTTTTCCGTGCCGACCAGGACCCCTCCCGCGCCATCCTTGTCGTCAGCGGAACCACCCCGGCCGAAGTGCTCGAAGCCGCCACCATGCTCAACCTGCCTGGCCTGGCCCTGCCCGAGCGATCCGATGTGAGCGTGGCCCAGTTGCGCGCCGACAAAGCCTATAGGGCCATCAAGCCTATTCCAGCCGAACAGGGCTGGACTTCGTTCGCCAACCTCGGCTTCAAATCCGTCACGCTCAAAGGCATGTTCCCGGAACCGGCCCGCCTGCGTTTCTGGGCCTTCCGCGAAATGTTCGACCCTGCCGACCAATACATCGATCTTGAGCTGAGTCTGGCCTATGGTGCTGGCTTCGACCGCAAATCCGGGCTCAACCTCCTGCTCAACGAACAACTGATCCGCACCGTTCCCATGCAAAGCCCGCAGGGCGAGCAGTTCTCTCGCTACAAAGTCAAACTGCCCATTCCCGCTCTTCGCGAGGGCATCAACGAGCTCAAGCTCCAACCTACCATGACGGGCCTTGACCTTGGCGGCGCCTGCCAGCCGATCTTCACCGAGAACCTGCTCGTTTCCATCTCCGACGACTCGCGCATCGGCCTGCCGGACATCTCCGAATTCATGCCCCAGCCCAATCTGGCCTTGCTGGCGTACAACGGACTGCCCTACTCGCGGATGGCGGATGCGCAAGGCGTCGCCCTGCTGTTTACGGATCACGACCCGACTACCCTCAGCGCCGGATTCAGCCTGATGGCCAAACTGCGCCAGATCAGCAAGACACCCGCCATCGCATTGCGCGTTCTCGACCCGAACGATGCACGGGACAATCTCAACGGCCTGATTGTGGTGGGCACGGACGAAGCCTTGCCCGCCAACCTCAGGAACGACATGGAAACTTTCCTGACCAAGCAACGCTGGCAAGACCTCAAGCTAGGCTCCCGGACCTCGACCGACCTTGGCGAAGGCGTAAAACGTCTTGCCGAACACCCGCTGGAGCCGGTCGTGCGACTCTCCAGCGTGGAGAAGATTGCCGGCGCCGAGCTTCGCCTTGACGGCGGCCTGGGCGGCAGCGCCGCAGCCATCCAGTATCGTGACGCCAAAGGCGGCTACCCGGTCACGATCCTGACCGCCTCCAATGGCACCCGGCTGCAACTTGGCGCCCAACGCCTCGTGGAGCACTCCACCTGGGCCGGTCTTGCCGGGGCCGCGACGCTCTGGAGCATGGACGGCGAAGCCATTGCCAACGCCATGCCGGTCAAGCACAGCTTCATCGGCGAGGTCCCGGGCAAGAGCAAGCCGGACTACTTCTTCTCCGACCATCCCTGGCTGGTGGCCGTCCTGGCGCTCACACTGGTCCTCATCCTTGCGACCCTGAGCTGGCTTCTTCTTCGCCAGCGGGCGCAAAAAATGATGGACTAAAGCCGTCATGCGCTGGCTCATCGCCCTCATCACGGGATGCTGGCTGGTCGCCTGCGGCGAGCAACAGCCCCCCGTACTGAGCGCCGCAGACTGGCAGGCCTATAAAACGGCCTTCGTCCGCGCCGAAGGCCGCGTGGCCGATACCGGGAACCGCGGCATCAGTCACTCCGAGGGACAAGGGTACGGCATGCTGCTGGCCTTGGCCGCAGGCGACCGGCCAACCTTCGACTCGCTCTGGAACTGGACCCGAAAAACACTCCAGCGCGACGACAAACTGTTCGCCTGGCGCTGGGACGAATCCACCGCCCCCCACATCACGGACTGGAACAACGCCACGGATGGCGACCTATTGATCGCCTGGGCCCTGGCCCTGGCCGGTGAACGCTGGAATGAGCGCGGTCTTCGCGAGGAAGCCCGCGTCATCGCCGCCCGTCTGCGCGAAAGCGTGATTCACCACGCCGGGGTCGGCCCCCTGCTGCTCCCGGCCCAGCACGGCTTCAAACACCAGGACAGCCTCACGCTCAACCCGTCCTACTGGGTTTTCCCGGCCTTTACCGTCCTCGACCGCGTCGATCCGGACCCGCTGTGGAAAGGGCTCACCCAAAGCGGCCTGCGCCTGCTCGACATGGCACGTTTTGGAGCGCACGGAACGCCACCGGACTGGGTGATATTCCATCCCGATGGCCGACTCGAACTCCCCGCTGACGTCGAAAAGCGCCGTTTTGGTTTTGAAGTCGTGCGTGTCCCGCTCTACCTTTGCCTGGCGGGCCTGCAAACCCCTGAGCTGACACAGGCCTTCAAGTCTGCCTGGCCCAGCGACGAGGCCCCCGGCTGGACGGATCTGGTCAATGGCGAGCAAGCCGCCTATGCTCTGCCGCTTGGTCAACGCGCGATCCGCGGCATGCTGGATGCCTGCACCCCATCCGCGCCGCCGCCCCCCAAGCTGGATATCGACTCCAAGGACTACTATGGCAGCACCCTGATGCTGCTGACCCGCATCGCCCTGACACGCTCCAAGGCCCTGCTATGAACCGCGCCCTGTTTCTTTCGCCCCTTCTCGCACTTCAGCCCGCCGCGTGGGCGGATGTAGAAATGATTCCCCTGCCCTCGCGCATCGAAGTCAGCCCGGCGGCGACAGCAACCCCCGCGCTCCGGGCGGAACCGACCCCGGACAAGCCGACAAGCGCCCCCGCGCGCGCCGCGCCGCAGGCGCCCCAAAAAAGCCCGCCCGCCTCCAGCCCGAGCGCAACGCCCAAGACTCCGCGCCGCACGGCGGCGTCAGCCCCTGCGCCCGCGCAAGGAACCATCACGGGCGACACACTGGCGGCACGCCAGGCCAGTGGCGATGAGAGCCTCAAGCGCTACGACCGCACCCAGAACGAGATTGCCCGCGCACTCAACGAGGGACGCAAGGCCGACGCCCTGAACCTCATGAAATCCGTCTGGGATGACGCCGTGCGCATGGAGGACATTGGCACCATGGGAGCCATGGCCTATCTCGCCATGGATCTCAAGGAGGAAGAGACTTCCATCAAAGCAGCCCGCACAGCCGCCGAGCTGGTTGACGATGACGAGTACTACGCCATCTGGGGCAACGTACTCATCAAGTTCAACCGCCTCGATCAAGTGGACGCCGTGCTCAAGAAAATGGACCCCAAGTCCGACGAAACCCGACAACTGCTCTCCAACTACGCCATCAACAAGGCCAGGGCGGCCTCCGAGCAAGGCCGCCACGCGGAAGCCGAACAGATCCTGCTCGGCCTGGGCAAAAACCTCGACATCAACGGTGTGGAGATGCTGGGCTGGGCCCAGTACCACCTCGGGAAATACGAAGATGCCGCCCGTCAATTCGGCGCCGCCTACAAAAAGACCCCGCGCGAGAGCAACGCGCAGGGCCTGTTCTTCAGCCTGCACAAGCTGAAGCGTTACAGCGACCTGGTCAGCGCGTCCGACGCCACTCCCGGACCACTGAACGCCATGCTCAGCCCCGAAATCCGTGCCGCCATCCAAGCGGGAAGCACACAATTCACCGTGGATGGCAAAGGGCATCTCGCCATCGCCCCGGCCCAGGCGGGCGGACCCGAGCCGGGCATCAGCGTCAAGCTTGAGGGGATGACCCGTGAAAAGAGCGGAGAACGCGGCGAAGGTCGTCTCAGCCAGCGTGGCAGCCTTTTGACAGGCATATGGCAAGGGGAACAGGACCAGTTCAGCCTCCGTCTGAGCGCCATCGATACCGACGATCACGCCGAGCGGGTCGAGGCGGACAAGGCGCTGGGCGCTTACGCTCTCTGGCTGCATCACAGCGAAAGCGGTTTCGTCTATCGGCTGGGCGCTGGCAAAACCCAGGCGGGCGGTGTTCTGGAGCCGGCCTGGATCGGTGAAGCCGGGATCAGCTACTACACCCCGGATTTTGGACTGGGCATCCTTGCCTTCCGGCGAGCCAACGAATCCAGCCTGCTGTCGATCAGCGGCAAGACCGATCCGCTGACAGGCCTGCGCTGGGGCCGCGTGCTGGAAAGCGGCGCCACGCTCAGCGCCAACCTCCAGTATGAAGGCTGGTCCAGTCTGGCCTCCCTCACCGCCGCCGAATTGAGCGGCGAAAACGTGGCCGACAACCACAAGCTCGAATTTTACGGACGCGCGCTGCACCCCATCGACGCACTGCCAGGCCTGTCACTCGGCCCGGAAATCTACGCCACCCGCTACGACCGCAACCTGAGCGCGTTCGAGCCCGGACACGGCGGATACTTCAGCCCGCGCGGCTACCTCCAGCTCGGCGCCATCGCCAATTACGAAACCCGACTTGGCGATGTCGACTTGAGCCTTCTTGCAGGCCTGGGCTGGAACTGGAACCGCCAGGACGCCGCCGACGGCAATCCGCTGACGGGCGAAGAACCTGGCAAATACGCCGCCTCCGATGACCAGGGCGTAGTCTACCACGCCCGACTGGAAGGGTCCGTGCCGCTGGACAGACAATGGCGGGTCGGCTTCAGCCTTGGCGGTCAGAAAACACCCGACTACACCGACTGGCGCATTGGAATATTCGCCCAAGGCCAGTGGCAACCATAGCAGACTGCTTCCGGGCCGGGCATGATCCATCGGGTCCGCCCCCCGATCCATTCACGCAACCCACCCGAAGGAGAACTCCATGTCCGCGACCGCCGCCCTCGCCGGCCTGACCTTCCTGGTCATCGGCGAAAGCCATATGGCTACCCCGCATTACCTCATGAACCCGCTCCACGAGCAGCTTGTCGAACAAGGCGCCAAGGTCCATTCGATCGGCGTCTGCGGCGCGTCCCCCATGAAGTGGATCAAGCCCGCGCCGACCGACTGCGGACGCGCCGAACGCATCGACAACGAACCGGCCAACGCCGTCCTCGGCAATGCCGAAGGCGTAGTGCTGAAGGATGTCATGACCCAGGACAAGACCAATGTGATTCTGGTCGTAATCGGCGACACCATCGGCTCCTATGCCAACCCCGAATTCCCCAAGAGCTGGGCCTATCAGGAAGTGACCGCGCTCACCCGCGTCATCAACGAAACCGGGGCCCAGTGCTACTGGGCCGGTCCGGGCTGGGGCCAGGGCGGCAAGCGTTTCAACAAGGAGCCGGAACTGGTCAAGCGCGTCAATGACTTCCTGGCCGAAAACGTCGCACCCTGCACCTACATCGACTCCACCAAGCTCTCCCAGCCCGGCGACTGGAAGACCACCGACGGCCAGCACTACACCGCCAAGTACTACAAGGCCTGGGCCCAAGGCATCACCGAGTCCATTCTCGCCAACCCGCCGAAAAAGCCTCAGTAACCGCTGGAGCGACCTCGCCCGCACGGCGCGCGCCTTGGGGAGACCCAAGACGCGCGCCGTTTTTCGTTCGGCATAAAAAAAAGGCGCCATACGGCGCCTTGAGAAGTTTTTTGGACGGGCCCCGCGATCCAGCGAGGTAGCGTCTTGGCCCGCCGTTGCAACGGGCTTGTACGGTTCGAACAGGGCGCGCGGAAAAAGTTCACGCCAGCCGCGATTTTTTCGCCCGATCCGGCACAGTTCAGTGCGCCTCGCCCCAATTCACTCCCCACCCCACATCCACCACCAGCGGCACGGCCAGTTCGGCGGCGGCAGCCATACGCACCCTGACCGCCCCGGCCAGCGCATCGGCCTGATCGCCGGGGACCTCGAACACCAGTTCGTCGTGCACCTGCATGATCATGCGGGCGGGGAAGTCGCTATCCGCCAGCCAGGCGTCAATCTCGATCATGGCGCGCTTGATGATATCCGCCGCGGTGCCCTGCATGGGCGCGTTGATGGCCACGCGTTCGGCCTGCTGGCGGCGGCGCGCATCACGCGCGCGGATGTCGGGAAGTTGTAGACGGCGACCGAACAGGGTCTCCGCGTAACCCCGTTCGCGCGCCTTCTCGCGCGCCTCCTCCATGTAGCGGCGCACGCCGGGATAGCGGGCGAAATAGAGATCGACGTAGGCCTGCGCCTCGGCACGCGGAATCGACAACTGCCGCGCAAGTCCGAAGGCCGACATGCCATAGATCAGGCCGAAGTTGATCGCCTTGGCGGCGCGACGCTGGAGGTCGCTGACCGCATCCAACGCCACGCCAAACACCTCGGCGGCGGTCGCCCGGTGGATGTCCTGCCCTTCCGCGAAGGCCTTGAGCAAGCCCGCGTCGCCGGAGAGATGCGCCATGATGCGCAACTCGATCTGCGAATAATCAGCGGACAGGATGAGCTGCCCCTCCGGCGCGATGAAGGCCTGGCGAATGCGCCGTCCCTCCTCGCTGCGCACCGGGATGTTCTGGAGATTGGGGTCGGTGGATGAGAGCCGCCCGGTGGAAGCGACTGCCTGCTGGTACATGGTGTGGACGCGCCCGGTGCGCGGGTTGATCGCCTCCGGCAGCTTGTCGGCGTAGGTGCTGCGCAGCTTGGCCAGCATCCGGTGTTCAAGGATCACGCGCGGCAGTTCGTGCTGCTCGGCGAGCTGTTCAAGCACATCCTCGTTGGTGGAGGGCTGCCCCGTGGGCGTTTTGCCAACGACCGGCAGGGCAAGCCGGTCGAACAGGATTTCCTGCAACTGCTTGGGCGAGGCGAGGTTGAATGGCCCGCCCGCCAGCGCGTGCGCCTGCTTCTCCAGCGCGTGCATGCGGGTCGCAAGCTCATGGCTGAGTTGGCGGAGCTTCGGCACGTCGATCCGCACCCCATTGCGCTCGATGCGCATCAGCACCGGCAGGAGGGGCATCTCAATCGTCTCGTAGATCCGCCTCAGGCCCGGCTCGACGGCCAGGCAGGGCCACAGCGCAGCATGCAGACGCAAGGCGATGTCGGCATCCTCGGCGGCGTAGTCGGTCGCGGTTTCAATGGCTACCGCCTCGAACGGGATCTGCTTGGCGCCCTTGCCCGCCACATCTTCGTACTTGATGTTCTCGTGGTCGAGGTGACGGCGGGCCAGCGTGTCGAGATCGTGCCGGTTCTGCCCGGCATCCAGCACATAGGATTCGAGCAAGGTGTCATGCGCGATACCCGCGAGCCGGATGCCGTGGTTGGCCAGCACATGGGCGTCGTACTTCAGGTTCTGGCCGACTTTGGCGTGCCTCGGGCTTTCCAGCAGCGGCCTGAGGCGCTCCAGCACGGCGGCGCGGTCGAGCTGGTCCGGCGCGCCCGGATAGCTGTGGGCGACGGGGATGTAGGCCGCCTCGCCCGCCCGCACCGCGAAGGAGAGACCGACGATCTCGGCCTGCATCGGGTCAAGGCTGGTGGTTTCGGTGTCGAAGGCCATCAGATCGGCGCTTTCGAGTCGCTCAAGCCACTCATCCAGGGCGGCCTCGTCGAGGATGGCGCTGTACTCAGGCTCACCCGATGGCGCTGCAGCGGGCGATGGAGTGGCGACCGCCCCTGCCTCGCCCTCCAATTTCGCCTGCCAGGCCTTGAGGTGACGCTGCAACTCGTAACGCTCGGCCAGAGCGATCAGGGCGGGCAGGTCTGGCGCGACGGGCTTGAGTTCCTCCATGCTCACCGGCAGCTCCACGTCATCGCGCACCGTCACCAGCTCGCGCGACAAAGGCAGATGCGCCAGCGCCGCCCGCAGGTTTTCGCCCGCCTTGCCCTTCATCCCTTCGGCGGCGGCCATCACGCCGTCCAGCGAACCGTATTCCTGAAGCCACTTCACCGCCGTCTTCGGGCCGCAACCCTTCACGCCGGGCACGTTGTCGCTGGCATCTCCGATCAGGGCCAGATAGTCGATGATGCGCCCCGGCGGCACGCCAAACTTTTCCTCCACCCCGGACGGGTCCATGCGGGTGTTCTTCATGGTGTCGATCAGAATCACACTGGGGCCGGACAGTTGCGCCATGTCCTTGTCGCCGGTCGAGATCAGCACGGGCAGGTCGTGCTCACGCGCCTGACGGGTGAGGGTCGCGATCACGTCGTCCGCCTCCACGCCCTCGACAATCAGCAGCGGCAGGCCGAGCGCGCGGATAGCCGCGTGCAACGGTTCGATCTGCACCCTCAGCTCGTCCGGCATCGGCGGGCGATGGGCCTTGTACTCGGGATACATCTCATCGCGAAAAGTCTTGCCCGGCGCGTCGAACACCACCGCCACATGACTGGGTCGCTCGTCCAACACCAGTTTCTGGATCATCGAAAGCACGCCGTGCAGGGCGCCGGTCGGCGTCCCCTCGCGCGTGGTCAACGGCGGCAGGGCATGAAAGGCGCGAAACAGGTAGGAGGAACCGTCGACAAGGACGAGAACGTTGTTGAGCATGGGCATTCTTCCGGCAAACCGGCCTCCATGTTACCTTTTTCGGACTTTTTCCGAGCCGTCACACAAGGCCACCACGCGCATGAGCGACAGCCCCGATCATTCCGCCCCCATGGCCCACCACCCGCCCCACCGCACCGCGCGCCCGCCCAAGGACTCCGCCCATCTTGCGCGCGAATCCTGGAAGGTGTTCCAGATCATGGCGGAGTTCGTCACCGGCTTCGAGACGCTCTCCAGCATCGAACCTTCGGTCAGCATCTTCGGCTCGGCACGCTTCACGCCGGACAACCCATACTACCAACAGGCAGTGGAGATCGCCCGCAAGCTCTCCGACGCAGGCTTCGCGGTCGTCAGCGGCGGCGGCCCCGGCATCATGGAGGCGGCCAACAAGGGAGCCAAGGCGGGGATCGCGCCCAGCATCGGGCTGAACATCAAACTTCCTCACGAACAGCACGATAACCCCTATCAAGACATTTCCCTGCACTTCCAGCACTTCTTCGCGCGCAAGGTGATGTTCGTGAAGTACGCCTCGGCTTACGTGGTGCTTCCGGGCGGCTTCGGCACGCTGGACGAGCTGGCCGAGATCCTGACCCTCGTGCAGACCGGCAAGTCTCGCCGCATCCCCATCATTCTGGTCGGCAGCGCCTTCTGGGGCGGACTGCTGGACTGGTTCCGCGGCGCCCTGATCGCCCAGGGAACCATCTGCCCGGAAGACATGGAGCTATTCCAGCTACTGGACGACCCCCATGACGTGCTGAACGCCATTTTCGACTTTTATCAAAACCGCAGCCTCACGCCCTCGCCCGAGGAGCAGCGGGTTCTGCTGGAGCTATGACCATGCGCAAAGATCTCGCCCTGGGCGCCGCCCTGCTGCTCTCCGTCGCCACCCCCGCCCTGTCCCAGGACACTCCGCCGCCGAGCGCGAACCCGGCGGACAACAACATGCCCGAGCCGGAAATCACCATCCGCCAGACCGACGGACAAAACGTACAGGAGTACCGGATCAAGGGCCGCCTTTACATGGTAAAAATCACCCCCAAGGACGCACCGCCCTACTACCTGATCGACAACGACGGCGACGGCGAACTGGAAACCCGCCAGAGCGACCCGCAGAAATCGCCGGTCATCCCCCAATGGATCCTGATGCGCTGGTAATCATCTCCCATGTCGGTCTACACAAAAGTCGAGCGTCCCGAGCTGGAAAGCTTTCTCGCCGGTTTCAACGCGGGCGCGCTGGTTGAATACCAAGGCATCAGCGCGGGCATCGAAAACACCAATTATTTCGTGACCGCGACCGAAGGTCGCTTCGTACTTACCCTGTTCGAGCAGCTCGGACGCGACGAACTGCCGTTCTTTCTCGAACTCATGGCCCACCTCGCCGAGCACGGTGTGCCGACCGCCCACCCGCTGGCCGACCGCCAGGGACACTATCTGGGAGAGTTGTGCGGCAAACCCGCCGCTCTGGTGCAACGTCTGACCGGCAGCTCCATCGATCACCCCGATGCCGAACAGTGCGCTGCCATCGGCCAGACGCTGGCGCGCCTGCATCGAGTCGGCCAGTCCTTCCCGCGCGAACGCGCCAACCCGCGCGGACCGCACTGGTGGCGCGAGGCCGTCGCCCGCGTGCACGACCGCCTGGACCAGGACGAGGCCGCGCGGCTGGACGACGAGATCACATTCCAGTTCAGCCACCGCCACGATGCCCTGCCGCGCGGCGTGATTCACGCCGACCTGTTCCGCGACAACGCCCTGTTCGAAGGCGCGCGGCTCACCGGCATCATCGATCTTTACTACGCCTGCACTGACGCCCTGCTCTACGACGTTGCCGTGACCGTCAACGACTGGTGCGTCACCGAAGCCCGCGAACTGGACCCGGCGCGCACAGCCGCCCTGTTGAACGCCTATGCCGACGTGCGACCTTTCACCGCCGCCGAACACGCTTCCTGGCCCGCCATGCTGCGCGCCGGAGCGCTGCGCTTCTGGCTCTCGCGCCTGATCGACATGCACTTCCCCCGCGAAGGCGAGCTGACCCACACCAAAGATCCGTCCGCCTTCGCTCGCCTGCTCGCCGCCCACGCGCGCGGCGCCCCCGAACTGCCCGAATGAACCGCCTGATCCACATACTGGACGGCCTTGCCGAGTGGACCGGGCGCACCGTCGCCTGGCTCGCCTACGGCATGGTGGCGCTCACCGTCCTTGTCGTAGCCCTGCGCTACGGTTTCAGTCTGAGTTTCACCGCCCTGGGCGAAGGGGTGACCTACCTGTTCGCCCTGTTGTTCATGCTCGGCGCGGCCTACACGCTCAAGCACGACGACCACGTGCGGGTCGATGTGTTCTACCGCAACCTGAACCCGCGCGGACAGGCCTGGATCAACCTGTTCGGCGTCCTGTTCCTGCTATGGCCGGTCATGGGCCTGATCCTGTGGCTGAGCACGGATTACGTCCTGGCGTCGTGGAGCCTGATGGAAGGATCGCGCGAACCCGGCGGCCTGCCCTTCGTCTACCTGCTCAAGAGCCTGCTGTGGATCATGCCCGCGCTGATGATCCTGCAAGGACTGGCCGAAGCGCTGCGCGCCATCGGCGTCATCCTGGGCGCGCCCCCCACGCCTGCTGACCCGCTGCGTACCGAGGTCTGAACATGGAAGCTCTCTGGCCGCTTCTGCTCTTCCTTGCCGTATTTGCCGGACTGATGCTCGGCTACCCGGTCGCATTCACCCTGGCGGGCGTATCCTTGTCGGTCGCCCTGCTCGGCCACCTCCTCGGAGCCTTCGATCTGAGCCTGCTGGAAGCCCTGCCCAACCGCCTGTTCGGTGCGATGGGCAGCGACACTCTTCTGGCCGTGCCGCTATTCATCCTGATGGGAGTGATCCTGGAGAAGGCGCGCATCGCCGAAGACCTGCTTGGCAGCCTTGCGGGACTAGCGGGCCAGCGCCCCGGCTCGCTCGCCTTCGCCGTACTGCTGGTCGGCGCCCTGCTTGCCGCAAGCACCGGGATCGTCGGCGCCACCGTAGTCACCATGGGTCTTCTGGCCCTGCCCGCCATGATGCAGCGCGGCTATGACACACGCCTGGCCTGTGGAACCATCTGCGCGGCGGGCACCCTGGGCCAAATCATCCCACCCTCGATCATTCTCGTGCTGCTCGGCGACCAACTCGCTTCCGCCTACAGCCAGGCGCAGATCGCACAGGGCATTTACGCACCCAAGACTGTCTCGGTCGGCGACCTGTTCGCAGGAGCGCTGATCCCCGGCCTGCTACTGGTCGTGCTCTACGCGCTCTACCTTGGCTGGGTGGCCTGGCGCCATCCGGCGCGCATGCCCGCCGAAACAGCCGGGACAGCATCTGTCCCCATCGCCGCCTTGCTCAAGGCGCTCTGGCCGCCGCTGCTGCTGATTTTCGCTGTGCTCGGTTCCATCCTCGGCGGCATTGCCACGGCGGGAGAGGCCGCCGCCGTGGGCGCGTCCGGCGCGCTGCTGCTGGCCGGATTACGGGGTCGGCTCTCACGTCCGGTGCTGGGCGAGGCTGCGCGCGCCACGGTCCGCATGACCAGCATGGTGTTCCTGATCCTGATCGGTGCATCCGTATTCTCGCTGGTGTTCCGCGGCTTTGGCGGCGACGAAGTGGTGCATGCCTGGCTATCCAGCCTGCCCGGCGGCACTATCGGCGCCATGATCGTGGTCATGCTGGCCATGTTCCTGCTCGGCTTCATGCTCGACTTCATCGAAATCATCTTCGTCGTCGTCCCCATCGTCGCGCCCATCCTGTTGCAGATGGGTATCGACCCGGTCTGGCTTGGCGTGATGATCGCCATCAACCTGCAAACATCCTTCCTCACGCCCCCCTTCGGCTTCGCCCTGTTCTACCTGCGCGGAGCGGCCCCGTCCCAGATCGCCACACCCGAGATTTACCGAGGTGTGCTACCGTTCATCGGGCTGCAACTCGCAATGCTGATCATCCTCGCCTTCTGGCCGGGGATCGCCACCTGGCTGCCAAAACTCATTTACGGATAAGCCGAGACGATGCGCGGTCCAGTGGACGGACAATCCGGGCGAGTTAAGCACACTGGAGGAATGATGCCGGGACTCAGCCTGAACCTTCATCTCAAGCTTCTGCTGCCCGCCCTGCTGGGCGCGATCCCGGCCCTCTTCGCCCTGCTTCTCCTTGGCAAGGCATACCACCACGAAGCGCTTCTGCAAACCGAACAGACCCTTCTCATCCAGTCCCAGCGTCTGGCCGAGCGCCACCAGGCCGTCATCGACCAAACCCAGTATCTTCTCGGCGTGCTCGCCGCAAGCCCCGCGCTTCAGGCCATGGAAAACCCCGCCTGCGAAACTCGGCTGGCCGAGATGTACCACCCGGTCAGGGACACACTCGCCAACCTTCTCGTGATAAGGCCTGACGGCCAGGTCGCCTGCAACGCCAAGGCTCCCGGCAAGCACCACAGCCTGTCCGAGCGGCTTTACTACCAGCGTGCGATGAGCACCGGCGCGTTCGCCGTGGGCGAATACACCGTTGGCAAGACAACGCGCACCCCCGTACTGGGCATGGCCTACCCGCTGGTACGCGATGGGCAAGTCGTGATGCTGACCGCTACATCGATCGAGCTTGGCATGCTCAGCGAAGGCGCGCGGCTCGCGCTGCACGGACAAGAGAGCCATCTGATCGTCGTTGATCGCCAGGGGCGTGTCCTGTTGAGTCCGAATGCCGAAGGAGCGTTTTCCGCCTTCGGCTCCAGCCTCTCCGAAACGCCCCTTGGCAAACGCCTGCTGCAAGGCGGCCCGCCCACCACCTTCGAACTGCCATCCCCCACCGGGCAGCCGACCCTCTACGCCTATGCCCCTCTCGGCCCCGAGCGCGAGCCTTACGCCTACCTCGCGCTGGGCCTGCCATCCGAAGCCCTGGCCAAGCGCTATCAGGTTCTCGAATACATCCAGATCGGAGGCGCCTTGTTAGCGCTCGTCGCCGGATTGTTCCTGGCCTCGCTGGCTCTCAGCAATGTCCTGCGCCAGCGGCTGTCGCGCCTGATTACCGCCGTTCGCCAGATCCGCTCGGGCAACATTGACGCGCAAGCGCCCACCGACCGCTCTCACGATGAGCTGGGCGAACTGACCACCGCCTTCAACGACATGGCATCGACGCTCGCCAGCCAGCAGAGCATGCTCATGCACCTTGCCCATCACGATCCGCTGACGGGTCAACCCAATCGCCTCCTGTTCATCGAGCGGGTAGAACAAGCCATCCGGCGCGCGGAAAAAGACCGGCAAAAACTGGCCCTGGTCTTTCTTGACCTCGATCATTTCAAAACGATCAACGACAGCCTCGGCCACGAGCTCGGCGACCGCTTGCTGCAAGCCGTCGCGCTGCGCCTGCACGAACACCTGCGCGGGAGCGATACCCTGGCGCGCATGGGCGGGGACGAATTCACCCTCCTTGTCGAGGATGTCGGCGAGCCCCACGATGTCGCACACGCTGCCCAGCGGCTTCTGGAGTCGTTCAGCACCCCGTTCGAGCTGGAAGGAAACAGCCTGTTCATCACCGCCAGCGCGGGCATCGCCCTCTATCCGCGAGATGGGGAAACCGCCAAAATCCTCATGCAGCGCGCCGATACCGCCCTCTACAAAAGCAAATCGGAAGGCCGCAACACCTACCACTTCTTTTCCGACGACATGGAACAGGCCGCCGCCGAGCGGCTGCGACTGGAAGCGGGATTACGCTTCGCGCTGGAGCGCCTGTCCACTCCGGACGGCGAGCGCGGAAACGCGACCGGGCATGGCGAGCTCACCCTGCACTACCAGCCCCAGGTGCGCCTGTGCGACGGCGCGTGGGTCGGCATGGAGGCGCTGGCCCGCTGGCATCACCCGGAGTGGGGCTGGATCAGCCCGGCGCGCTTCATTCCGATCGCGGAAGACAGCGGGCTTATCATCCGCCTTGGGCGTTGGGCGTTGCGTGAAGCCTGCCTCCAATTCAAGGCTTGGCGCAACGAGGGTCGCAAGCTGGACTACGTCGCAGTCAACGTATCCGCCGTGCAGATGCGTTTCGGCTGCCTGAACGAGGACGTCCGCCAGGTGCTGCACGAAACTGGCGTCGCGGGCCATCATCTGGAACTTGAAATCACCGAAAGCGCCATCCTGCACGCCCCCGAGGAAGCCGTGCGCAAACTGGAAACCCTGCGCACGATGGGCGTGCGGCTGTCGATCGACGATTTCGGCACCGGTTATTCCTCACTGTCCTACCTCAAACGCATGCCGCTGAACCGGATCAAGATCGACCAGGGGTTCGTCCGCGACATGCTGACCGACCCGCAGGATGAGGCCATCGTGAGCGCCGTGCTCGCCCTGGGACAGAGCATGGAGCTTGACGTGCTTGCCGAAGGCGTCGAAACAGCCGAACACGTCGAACGCCTGATCTCGCTGGGCTGCGCGTCGGCCCAGGGTTATTACTTCAGCCGCCCGTGCGCCGCCGCCGACCTGAAGTGGCGCAATTGAAGGGCGCGGGTCTTGCCGCTATCATCCGGCGCCCCTGAGCCTCCATACCCTCTCATGCGCATCGGCCCTTACCAACTTGCCGCCCCTCTTGCCCTCGCCCCCATGGCGGGGGTTACGGACCGCCCGTTCCGCCAGATATGCATGAGCTTTGGCGCAGGGCTTGCCGTGGGTGAAATGTCCGCCAGCAACCCGCGTCTGCGCGATACGCGCAAAAGCCTGCTGCGCCGCCCGCACGAAGACGAGCCTGAACCGCGCGCCATTCAGATCCTCGGCAACGACCCCGCGCGCATGGCGGACGCGGCTCGACATGGCGTGGACCAGGGTGCGCAGATCGTCGATATCAACATGGGCTGCCCTGCCAAGAAAGTCTGTCAGAAAGCGGCGGGGTCGGCATTGCTCGGCGATGAGGTCCTGATAGGCCGCATTCTGGAAGCCGTGGTCGGGGCCGTGGAGGCGCCGGTCACGCTCAAAATCCGCACCGGACTTGCCCCCGAACGGCGCAATGCCGTCAATATTGCCCGCATCGCACAGGCCGCGGGCATCCGGGCCCTCGCGATCCATGGCCGCACCCGCGCCGACATGTTCCGGGGCGAAGCCGAGTACGACACGATCCGCGCGATCCGCGAAGTCATCGAACTGCCATTGTGGGCAAACGGCGACATCGATACACCCGCCAAGGCCCTGGCCGTGCTCCGGCATACCGGCGCCGACGGCATCATGATCGGTCGCGCCGCACTTGGGAGGCCCTGGCTGTTTGTCTCTCTACGCGCGGCGCTGGAAGGCGAACGCACACCCGAAGAGCCAACCATGGAGCAGAAGAAAAGGGTTATGCTCGCGCACCTGGACGGGCTCTACGACCTCTACGGAGAGGCACAGGGCGCACGTGTTGCGCGCAAGCACATCGGCTGGTATTGCGCCCACCTGCCCGGTGGCGATAATCTTCGCGGCCAATTCATGACCCTCGATGACGCCGCTGACCAACGCAGCACGCTCATCCAGTATTTTTCGGCGTCCCCGGACCGCTCGCAGGAGGCTGCATGAACCCGCCCAACACGCCGCTGCACGAGGCCGTCAGTCAGGCTCTGGAGCATTACTGGCGCACCCTTGAGGGGGATGAGCCGCGTGATCTCTACGCGCTGGTCCTGCGCGAGGTCGAGCGCCCGCTGCTGGAGTGCGTCATGCGCCACTGCGATGGCAACCAGACGCGCGCCGCCGCCTGCCTCGGCATAAACCGAGGCACCCTGCGCAAGAAACTGCGCGAGCACGGGCTTGAAAATGAGCCGGAGGCCTGAAGATTGTTCAGTAACCCAACCTTCCAGTTGTCTTAACCGCGCGAGGCCGACATGAGCAATCGCAAATCCATCGAAGACATGGCAGAAGATCTCTGGACCCCGCCAGAGACCGTGGACATCAACGAAGAGGCCCTCAAGGCCAAGGCCGCGCTGAACAAGGATGCGCGCCGCCGCCTCGATGACCTCATGGAAGAGCGCCGCCTGAAAAAGGCCATCGAAGACGATTACCTCGATTGATGCCTCCGACCACTGCCCGCCTCTTTCTGCTGACGGGCGCCCTGCTCGGCGGGCTGGGCGTCGCGTTCGGCGCGTTCGGCGCGCACGGCCTTAAAAAGGTGTTGAGCCCAGCCCTGCTGGATATCTATCACACCGCCGTGCTTTACCAGTTCCTGCACGTCTTCGCCCTTCTGGCGGCAGGCCTCTGGCTCCGGCAAAGTCCCGAGGCCACTGGAGTAGGGCTGGCCGGTTGGGCCTGGCTCGGCGGCATCCTGCTGTTTTCCGGCAGCCTTTACCTGTACGTCTTCAGCGGCGTGCACTGGCTTGCGATGGTGACACCGGTCGGCGGCGTGCTGTTCATGATCGGCTGGCTCGCCGCTGCCTGGGCCGCCGCTCGCGCGACACCGCCCCGCGAGCACTAGCGGGATGCTAAAAAAGGACCCCGCCTACACACCGTAACTGGCGCGATAGGACTCCACCGCGCCCAGGTGAGCCGAGAATTTCGGCTCGGCGCGCATCAAGTCGACCAGATCCCTGAGGCCGGCGATCGACAATGCCACAAGCCCGTGTTCGCGCTCCACCTCCTGGATCGCCGACAAGGCCCCCTGGCCTTTCTCTTGGCGATCCAGAAGCACCGCCACGCCGACGGCCCGAGCGCCCGCAACCTGGATCGTGGCCAGCGACTCACGGATCGCCGTGCCCGCCGTGATGACATCGTCGATGATGAGCACTCGGCCCTTCAGCGGTGCACCGACGATACTTCCGCCCTCGCCATGCGCCTTGGCCTCCTTACGATTGAAGGCCCAGGGCAGGTCGCGCCCATGATGCTCGGCCAGCGCGACAGCGGTCGCGGCGGCCAACGGAATGCCCTTGTAGGCCGGCCCGAACAGCATGTCGAACTCCAGCCCGGAACGCATGATGACTTCAGCGTAGTAACGCCCAAGGCGGCTCAAGGCATCGCCAGTATTGAAAAGACCAGCGTTGAAGAAGTACGGACTGACACGCCCGGACTTAAGCGTGAACTCGCCGAAGCGCAAGACCTCGCGCTCAAGCGCGTAATTCAGGAATTCATGGGAAACGGAGGACATGGAAAGCGCCTTGAGCCTGTTTTGTGCCGAAGATCATGAGGAAAGGGCGCATTCTAGCAACTGCGCTGAAAAAGGGCTTGCCGCCCTTTTCAAGGCGGCCACCCATGGCGTACTCCGCATCAGCAACGGTTGCCCCCCAGCGATGAACGACGTGGCGAGCCTCTTGTCAGGGGCTTACTTCTTGAGGCTGTCGCGGATTTCGCGCAGCAGCATGACTTCTTCCGACGGCATCGGTTCAGCGGGCGGTTCGGCGGGCGCAGCGGCCTCATCCTGACGGCGCAGACGGTTCATCAGCTTGATGACCATGAAAATGGCGAAGGCGATGATGGTGAAATCCACCATGGTCTGGATGAAGGCCCCATAGTTGAGCGTAGCCGCCCCCGCATCCTTGGCAGCCTGGAGCGTGGCGAACTGGCCATCCCCAAGCACGATGAAAAGGTTATTGAAGTTGATTCCGCCGAGCATCAACCCAAGCGGCGGCATGATGACGTCCTTCACCAGCGAATCGACTATTTTTCCGAAGGCCGCACCGATGATGACGCCCACGGCCAGATCGAAAGCATTTCCCTTGACGGCGAACTCCCGGAATTCTTTGAGCAGACTCATGTTTCTCACCTTTGCACGGCAGACCGCCTGCCGCTTCACCGTTACAATAGACGCAAAGATAACCCAGAGGAATACTGCATGAAGATCCTGGTGATCGGTTCAGGCGGACGCGAACACGCACTGGCATGGAAACTGGCCCAGTCGCCGCGCGTCTCCAAGGTTTTTGTCGCCCCTGGCAACGCCGGGACGGCTCGCGAGATGAAATGTGAAAACATCGACCTGAGCGCAACCGATGTGCCCGCCTTGTTCACCTTCGCCAAGAACCAGGGCATCAACCTTACCGTGGTCGGCCCCGAAGCGCCGCTTGCCGCCGGTGTGGTAGACATCTTCCGTGACGGCGAGCTGCGCATCTTCGGCCCCACCCGCGATGCTGCCCAACTGGAAAGCTCCAAGGCCTTCGCCAAGGACTTTCTCGCCCGTCATCGCATTCCAACCGCCGAATACCAAGTATTCACCGAGCTGAATCCGGCATTGGATTACATTCATGATCGCGGCGCCCCGATCGTCATCAAGGCGGATGGTCTGGCGGCGGGCAAGGGCGTGGTCGTCGCAATGACCAGGGACGAGGCCGAAATCGCCGTGCGAGACATGCTGGGCGGTCAGTTTGGTCAGGCCGGGGCGCGAGTGGTCATCGAAGAATTTCTGGATGGAGAGGAAGCCAGCTTCATCTGCATGGTGGACGGGCAAAACGTCCTGCCCATGGCCACCAGCCAGGACCACAAGCGCCGCGACGATGGTGACCAAGGCCCCAATACCGGCGGCATGGGGGCCTACTCCCCGGCCCCGGTCGTCACTCCAGAAATCGAAGCACGCATCATGAACGAGGTCATCACACCGACCGTGCAAGGCATGGCGCTGGACGGCCTGCCCTACACTGGCTTCCTGTACGCCGGAATCATGATCGACAAAGACGGCGCCCCCAAGGTTCTGGAGTTCAATTGCCGCTTCGGCGACCCGGAAACTCAGCCGATCATGATGCGCCTGCAATCCGACCTCGTCGACCTGCTTGAGGCCGGAATCGACGGCAGGCTCGATGAAGCTGACGCAACTTGGGACACCCGTGTGGCGCTGGGCGTAGTCATGGCGGCTGGCGGTTATCCGGGCGAAATCCGGAAAGCGGACATCATTCATGGCCTGGACATGCCCCTTCCGGATCAGGCCAAGGTCTTCCACGCGGGCGCCGCAACCAATGAAGCGGGCGAGATCATCACTGCGGGCGGACGTGTGCTGTGCGTCACCGCCCTCGGCGAGACCGTGCGCGAGGCTCAGCAACGCGCCTACGCCGCTGCGGACAAGATCAGCTTCGAAGGCGGCTTCTACCGCAAGGATATCGGCTGGAGGGCCATCACCCGCGAGGCCTGACGCCCGACGGCCCCGCGCACAGCATGGCGGCGACGGATGCCAAGGGCGGCGACGAAGCCATCCCCCATCAAGAAGGAGGGAGATCACGCGGGAAAACCGCGATGAACTCCCTCCATTTCAATCGCTTGCGCGATTGGACGGCGACACAACCCCGTGGCGCACGGGCGCCCCGAAAGGTTTTTCGATGCGCCCTGGTCTTTGCCGCTCCGCTGAGTGCGCCCCTCTGAGCGAGGGCCGCATTTTTCTTCCTCGCGGCGTCGCAATCCTCAACGCTTCATCGCATCCCAGAACTCATTATTGGTCTTGGTCTTGGTGAGTCGATCAAGCAGGAATTCCATCGCCTCCAGCTCGCCCATGTTGTGGAGAAACTTGCGCAGGATCCACATCTTCTGCATTTCTTCCACGTCGGTGAGGAGTTCCTCGCGACGGGTTCCGGAGCGGTTAATGTCGATCGCCGGGTAGACGCGCTTCTCGGCGATCTTGCGATTGAGGTGAACCTCGCTGTTGCCGGTGCCCTTGAACTCCTCGTAGATCACCTCGTCCATCTTGGAGCCGGTATCGATCAGGGCGGTGGCGATGATGGTCAGGCTCCCGCCTTCTTCGATATTGCGCGCCGCGCCGAAGAAGCGCTTGGGCTTCTGAAGTGCGTTGGCGTCCACGCCGCCCGTCAGGACCTTGCCGGAGGACGGCTGCACGGTGTTGTAGGCACGTGCGAGACGGGTGATGGAGTCGAGCAGAATGACCACGTCACGCTTGTGCTCGACCAGGCGCTTGGCCTTTTCGATAACCATTTCGGCGACCTGAACGTGGCGGGTGGCCGGTTCATCGAACGTGGATGCAATGACCTCGCCGCGCACGGTGCGCTGCATTTCGGTCACTTCTTCCGGGCGCTCGTCGATCAACAGCACGATCAGGTAGCACTCGGGATGATTGGCGGTGATGCTCTGGGCGATGTTCTGCAACATCATGGTCTTGCCCGCCTTCGGGGGGGCGATCACCAGGGCGCGCTGGCCCTTGCCCATGGGCGCGACGATATCGATGACTCGCGCAGTCAGGTCCTCGGTGCTGCCATTGCCTCGCTCCATGCGCAAGCGTTTTTCCGGGTGCAGCGGCGTGAGGTTCTCGAACAGCACCTTGCCCTTGGTGTTCTCGGGCGGCTCGAAGTTGATGGTATCGACCTTGAGCAGGGCGAAATAACGCTCACCGTCCTTGGGCGGACGGATAGTGCCAGACACGCTGTCGCCGGTCTGGAGACCAAAACGGCGGATCTGGCTGGGCGAGACGTAGATATCGTCCGGGCCTGCCATGTAGGATCCATCCGGCGTGCGCAGAAAACCGAAGCCGTCCGAAAGAATTTCCAGTACGCCATCGCTGTAGATGGACTCACCGGTCTTGGCATGCGCCTTGAGGATGGTAAACAGCAAGTCCTGTTTTCGGGCGCGGGAAACGTTTTCAATTCCCATGCTTTCGGCCAGGGCGAACAGTTCGGCGGCCGGTTTTTTCTTGAGTTCGGTCAGATTCATGCGAAGGAAGATTTGAATGCGAGAGGGCCAGGACCGGACGGTCACAGCAGGAGGGAGTCGGATGAAGATGCGGCGTGCGCGCTGAACGGCGGACGAATGCCAACCGTGCGTGAAATCTATCATGCCCGCCGCGCTCCGTCCAGCAAACATGCGGACGAAGCGTAGGGGGAGGATTTGATCAGAGTTGGCCGTCGAGGAAAGCCGCAAGCTGGGATTTGGACAGCGCGCCGACCTTGGTAGCCGCAACCGCGCCGTCCTTGAACAGCATCAGGGTGGGAATGCCGCGGATACCGTATTTGGGCGGAGTGGCAGGGTTTTCGTCGATGTTCAGCTTGGCGACCTTGACGCGACCGGCATATTCGGCGGCGATTTCGTCGAGGATGGGGGCGATCATGCGGCATGGGCCGCACCATTCGGCCCAGTAATCGACCAGAACGGGCATGTCGCTCTTGATGACGTCTTGCTCAAAGCTGGCGTCGGACAGGTAAACGATATTGTCGCTCACGCAAGGTCTCCTTCGTGGCTGGCGGGAATCCGGCCACGCCGGGCCGGGGGTGGAGTCAGATTTTGCGGTCAGCTTGACCTCATTGCAAGCCAGGCCGAACTCACTCCACGACGCACTGATTCCGCCCGTTCTTCTTGGCGGTGTACATCGCGGCATCGGCGCGCTCGAACAGGCTTTCGATGGCATCGTTGGCGCGCAATTGGCTCAGACCGCAGGAAAGCGTGATCGTGAGGGGCTTGTCTCCATAGCGAAACGGAGCGGCGGCGATCGCTTCGCGAATATCGTTAGCCTTGACCAGTGCATCGGGCGCACTGGTGTTGATGAACAGCATGATGAATTCCTCGCCGCCATAGCGGGCGACAAAATCCGTCTCGCGCACCTGCTGGGCCAGTTTGCTCGCGACGATGCGCAGCGCCTTGTCACCGGCCTTGTGCCCGAAGGTATCATTGATGTTCTTGAAATGATCGACATCCCAGACCGCCAGGGTGAGGGGCTGCTTGTGGCGCTTGAAGCGCGCCACTTCGAGCTTGATCCGTTCATCCAGCGCCAGGCGGTTGGGAATGCCTGTCAAGGCGTCGACCAGCATGCGTTCACGGCTTACGCGCAGATTCTCCCGCAAGCCCTCCGTTTCTTTCTCCAGCCGGACAATTCGGCTGCGCATGGCCGATGTAGTGCTTTCCATGCGCGCGACAAGGCTGGCCTCGGACTCTCGCAGGCTGTTCATGTGCAGACGCAGGCGATCAAGGCGAGTGCTGATGATGCCCTTGAGCTGACTCACGTCATCCACGGTGGTGATGTCCTGCTCAAGCCCGCGCATCTGGGTATCGACAGCCTCATGCAGCGACAGGCGCGTACCGCTGTCTTCGCGCATCAGGTCAATGTCGGCCTGGACATCGCGGTCTAGCTCGTTGAGGGTATCAGTGAGCTGTTTGAGGAATCCGGCAAGGTCGTCCTTTTCATGCTCAAGCTGCTTGCGCATGTCATTGACAAGACTGGCGGTGCGATCAATGAGCACCGTGGTAGCCTGACCCTCGTCCGGCAGCCCGAGCTGTTCCAGCAAATCGGACTTGCGCCGCTCAAGCTCGTGCGTGAGCGCCAGTTTTTCCAGTAGCACGGCGAGAAAACGACGGGCCAGCACGACACGATCATCAAGATCGGGCTCGGTTCCTGACGAGCCGACAGGTTCGCCAACATCCTCGCTGCGCGCCTCCAGGGATCGAAGCTCGTTCACCACGACCTGCAACTCACCGAGCATGCGTGTCATGGGCAACTGGCCTTCCGGGGCCGCCTTGACTTCGCGGCGCAGCACGGACAGACGCCCCTCAAGGGGCGGATAGGCCTTCTCGGCCGCCAGCGAGAGCCGGGTCAGCGCCAGACGGACCAGCTCATCCGCCGTGCCAAGGCGTTCGTCGCGCTCCTCAAGGGTACGCAGGGTATCCAGGTAGCGGGTCTTCCAATCTTCGCCATCGCCTTCGCGCGTGCTCATGACAGCCTCAAACGATCAGTCCAGAGGGAAGTTCGACCTCGACCGCCAGCGGAAGATGGTCGGAATGCGGGAGGGGCAGCACCGTCGCATGACGCATGCGCAAAGAAGGGCTGACCAGAATATAGTCGATCATGCGGTTCGGCCTCCAGCTCGGGAAGGTGTGCAACTCCTCGTCCGGAAGCAGCATACCGGTACGACGCTGAAGCATCCTTAACTCAGGGGCATGTGGCAGGCAGTTGAAATCGCCCATCAGGATGGCATGCGGCTCGTCGGCCAGCAAACCGGCGACATAATCCATCTGCCGCATGCGCGAACCACGCCCAAGCGCGAGATGCATGACCGCCACCACCAACTCGGAGCCCGGACCTCCGAAGCGGGCCAGCATCACGCCTCGCCCCGGAAGCCAGCCCGGCAGAGGCCTGTGTTCGACCGTGTGCGGCTGGTGACGAGCGATCATTCCCAGGCTGTGCTGCGCCAGATGGCCGAGGTCACGGTTGGTCTGATGTTTCCAGAACGGCAATCCGGCACGCTCGGCCAGGTATTCGGCCTGGTTGATGAATTCGCTGCGAAGGCTGCCTGCATCCACCTCCTGCAAACCCACGATGTCGAACGCGCTGATGGCCTCGGCGATGCGGTCCAGGTTGCGACGGCGCTCGGGGCTGGGCAGTACATGCTTCCAGCCGGAGGTGAAGTATTCGCGGTAAGCCTTGCTTGCGATGCCGACCTGAATGTTGTAACTGAGCAAGCGCAGGCGCTGACCGGGCGGCACCGCCGGATGTGGGGAAACCGTCTGTGCATGAGTCGCGGTTTTCACATCGGGAACACCATTTCGCCAAGCCGTGCGGTGAGCTTGAGGTTTTCACTGTAATCGACCGGCACGTCAATGACGCAGACCGCATCGCTTGCAATCGCCTCGCGCAGCGCATCCTGCAAGGAGAGTTCGGGACCGACGCGGTAGCCGCGCGCCCCGAAGGATTCTGCCAGCCTGACGAAATCCGGGTTGCCAAACTTGACGAAGGCCGGGCGGCCAAACTGGGCCATCTGCTTCCATTCTATCAATCCGTAACCGCCGTCGTTCCAGACCAGCACGATGATGGGCGTTCCCAGCCGCACGGCGGTTTCCAGTTCCTGCACGTTCATCAGGAAACCGCCATCCCCGGTGGCGGCCACCACGGTGCGTTCAGGCCGCGCCAGCTTGGCGGCGATGGCGCCCGGCAGAGCGATGCCCATGCTGGCGAAACCGTTGGATATCAGGCAAGTGTTGGGATGCTCGCAGCGAAACATGCGTGCCAGCCACATCTTGTGCGCGCCAACGTCGGAGATGACGATGTCGCGCAGATCAAGCACCGTGCGCAGGTCCCAGATCAATTTTTGCGGTTTGAGCGGAAAGATGGCATCACGAGCATGCTCGCCCATGTCGGCGATCAACATCTGGCGCAATTTACGCAGCGCCTGACCTTCATGCGGTCTGGCGCGCAACGCGATGCGCTCCAGCGAAAGCCCGATATCGCCCAGTACTTCCAGCGTCACGCCGTAATGGGCATCGATCTCGGCCGGCGTGTCGTCGATATGCAGGATGGCTCGATCGCGGGTCGGGTGCCAGAGGTGCGGGTGATATTCCACCACGTCGTAACCAATGGCGATGATGAGGTCCGCATGGTCGAAGCCGACGCCGACGTAGTCCTTGGCTTGCAGCCCCACACTTCCAAGCGCCATCGGATGCTTGAACGGAATCACGCCCTTGGCCATGAAGGTGTTGGCCACGGGAATGTTGAGCTGCCCGGCGAAGGCGGCCAGCGCTCCGTGCGCAGCCGCCCGAATCACTCCGTTACCAGCCAGGATGATGGGGTTCTTCGCGTCCGAGATCAGCCTTGCGGCTTCTTTTACCGTCTGCTCGGAAGGGCCGGGACGATGACTCTCCGAATGCGGCAACGGCGCACCGTCAGCCGCCATCTCGGCAATGTTCTCGGGCAGTTCGACAAAGGCCGCGCCAGGCTTGGAGGACTGCGCCAGCTTGAATGCCTTGCGGATGGTTTCAGGCACCGTGGACGGAGTCAGCACGCGGGTCGCGAACTTGGTGATCGGGCGAAACATTTCCACCAGATCAAGCACCTGGTGGGATTCCTTGTGCAGGCGTTCGGTGGAAGCCTGCCCGGCGATAGCGACCAAGGGAGCATGATCCATGTTGGCGTCCGCCACGCCAGTGATGAGGTTGGTCGCCCCTGGCCCCAGCGTCGCCAGGCATACCCCGGCCCGGCCCGTCAGGCGACCGTGCACATCGGCCATGAAGGCCGCGCCTTGCTCGTGGCGGGTGGGAATGAAACGGATCGTGGATTCGAGCAAGGCATCCAGGAGATCGAGGTTTTCCTCGCCCGGTACGCCAAAGATGATGTCAACGCCCTCGGCCTCCAGGCAACGGACGACAAGTTGGGCAGTGGTTGTCATGAGCCCGCCGTAGGGTAAATGTGCTGAAAAAGCCTTGTCTGGCGCCTATCGCCCGCGCCCAGAGCCTCTCTCGAAGCTGCATGAGCGAACCTTGCTACCCGCCTCGGAGTCGACCCCGGAAGGACTACTTCCCGCGTTCCTTGGCGATCAAGGTTTCGACGACCTCGATCATCTTTTCATTGCCGCCCGCCAGGCTCCCGGATGTGCGGTATTTGCCCTGCACAACCATCGCCGGCACGCCGCTGATGCCGTACTGGGCGGCCAACTGGCCCGCCTTGCGTACTTCGCTATCGACCATGAACCCGTTGAAAGCCTTCAGGAAGGCATCCCGATCCACCCCTTGGGCGGCGACGAAATCGGCGATCTCATCCGCAGTACGCATCGGTCGGCGATCACGCTGGACGGCATCGAACATCGCGCCATGGAGCGTATCCGCGACGCCGAGCTGCTTGAGCGCGTAATACGCCTTGCTGAGCGGGACCCAGCTCATGTTGAGCGGCACTGCAACACGCTCGACTTGCACCCCGGAAGGTTTTTTGGACAGCCAGGCGTTGAGCGTCGGCTCGAAATGGTAGCAATGCCCGCAGCCATACCAGAACAGCTCCTGCACCACGACCTCACCACTTGCAGCCCGTACGGGAACCGGCGGGTCAATGATCTCGTAATGCACCATTTCCTCGACCGGCGCGGCATGGAGCGCGCCGAACCCGAGCAGGGCCGCAAACAACAAAGCAAATCGACTCATCATTCCGTTGCGCATGAAGCATGACCTCTTTCAGACGTGACTACAGCGTGCCGTAGGAGTGCAGACCAGACAGGAACATATTCACACCGAGGAAGGCGAAGGTGGTGACGAACAATCCGATCACTGCCCACCAGGCCATCGGCGTTCCACGCCAACCCTTGGTCAGACGCAGGTGCAACCAGGCCGCGTAATTCAACCACACGATCAGCGCCCAGGTTTCCTTCGGGTCCCAAGACCAGTAGCCACCCCAGGCCTCGGCGGCCCACATCGCGCCGAGGATGGTAGCGACAGTGAAGAAGCCGAAACCCAGCGCGATGGACTTGTACATCAGATCATCCAGCACCGCGAGCTTCGGAAGACGGTCATTCTCGCCATCTCCCCCCAGCTTGTGCTTGATGAGGTAGGCGATACCCACCATCGCCGCCAGTGCGAAGGCGCCGTAACCGATGAAGTTGGCCGGAACGTGAATCTTCATCCAGTAGCTGTTGAGAGCGGGTACCAGCGGCTGGATCTGGTTGGCGCCGCGATCGAAGGTGTACCACAGCAGGAAGGCCACGGCGGCGGAAATCACCAGCATCACGAAGCCGCCCAGGTTGCGGGTGCGATAACGGCCTTCATAGAACAGGTAGATCAGCGCGGTAATGACGGAGAACAGGATGAACACCTCGTAGAGGTTGCTCACCGGGATGTGGCCGTAATCCACGTTGATCAGGTAGGACTCGCGCCAGCGCGCCATCAGACCGGTGAAACCCAAAGCGGTAGCCGACCAGACGAGCGCCGAGGCGATCCGCCCGATGTACTCGGAGCGTGCAAACAAGGCAAGGAAGTAGGTGAAAGTGGCTCCCACGTAGAGGGCGCTCATCCACATGATGGCGCTCTGGCTGGAAACCAGGAACTTCAGGAAAAAGTCCTTGCCCTGCGCCGCGGCAAGGGCATCGCGCCCGACGGAAAGTTGGTCGCCGAAATGCACGCCGTAGCGCCACAGGGCGAGCGCGCTCAGCACCGCGACCGCCAGGGTCAGACCACGCACGCCGCTCCAGTACCAGCCGAGGGCGGCCAGACTCAGCGCGCTTCCGGCGAGGATGGCGATTTCGTAAACATCCATCCGCTCGCTGAACAATGCCAAGGCGCCAAAACCAGCCAGCAGCACGGTTGCAAGCCATACGATGTCGAGCGGCTGGCGGCGGGAGGCGCGCCTCGATTCATGCGGCGAGCGAAGGGCTTCGGAATGGGCGGACATGGATGTCTCCGTATTTCAGACTCGCGCAGCGGCGGCGGCGGATCGCCGCCCGCCTGTCAGGCGCTCGCCAAGGGTTTGTTGCAACTGGCTCGCGGCCTGCTGCATATCGATGGTCTTGCGATGGCTGGTCGTGGCGAGCAGCAAGCGTGCGCCAACTTCGTCCTTGCGCACCAGCACCCAGGCTCGACGGGGATTGAGATAGAACAGCATGAAGACCCCCAGGGTCAACAACACGCTGCCAAAATACACCACCGCCTTGCCAGGGGATTTGGTGATTTGAAGGCCGGATGCCTGAATCTGCTCGAAGGACGTCATGTGCAGGTAGATCGGCGAGCCATAGAGCGCGAGGGCGTTAATCGCCGCGACCGTGTCAGCGAGGAAGCGCTCATCGCTCTCACCAAGTCCGGTGACGCCTCGCTCCTCAAGCAGCTCGACAAACATGCGGCCCAGCACACTTTGCAGCACGCGCACACTGGTCTCGAAGGCCTGCTGGATCTGCTCCTGGGGCACGCGCTGCTCCAGATCCGAACCGACGGCGTCATACCCTCCGTCGGCGAAACGCCCCACCATGGCCTGAATGGCCTCAATGGCGGCGGGCAGCTTGGCGGCCTCCGGATTGACCTCACGCAACATGGCCTCGACGGCGGACCTCACGCGCTCAGCATCGTGCAAGCGCGCGTAGTAGGCCATGAAGGTATCCAGCGATCCGTCACGATCAGCCGGGATATAGAGGTAACTCATCGGTGCGCCGATCTTCTCGCGCACTCCCGAAATGAACACCGGGCGGCCCTCCATGACAACCGGAGACATGTAGTTTTCATATTCACGTGCCTGACCGGCGGCATCTCGCACGCGGAAAACCATGCTCGGACCAAAGTTCTTCTGCTCGACCTTGCCGTCCTCGCCCGGCGCCGGATTGATATTGAACAGGCGGAAATCGTTCAATTCGACAGTGTAGCGCTCCCCGCCCAGGGTGAAGGGCAGATCCTGAAATACCGCACCCGTGACCTCTTGCGCGACACCGTATTGTCCACGCAACTGCCACGCCCGCATGTGAAGCCGCGACCCGCCATCTCCGAAGCTGGCCTGATAGATGGCGTACCCGTTGTAGATCATTGGTTTGTTGACAGCGATGGTCTGCGCAACCGGGTGGTCGGCACGATCCGGATCGTGGATGACCAGATCGCTCTCATAAGATTTGGGCATCCCATTGTCATAATGTTCGATGCGAAAATCCTTCACCTCGATGGCGAAAGGGAGGTTTTGCACCACATAGCCATCCCGCACGTTGAGGAACAGCACCGAACTCCGCTCTCCTTCGGGAACATTCACATTGCCCCGGAAGCTCGGATTATCGACCGCGACATGACTCTCGGACGGAACTTGGGAAAGCGGCGCCGCGCGCGTCTCGACCCTGAGTTGTCCGCTCGCCTCCTTGAGCGCCAGCCAGATGCGCGAATCGAGCACGCCGCCGATCAGGATAATGACGATGGCTACATGGGTGAAGATATACCCCAGACGCTGGACGGCCCCTTTGCTCCCCGCGATCAGATAGCCTTCGTCCACTCGTTTCTCGCGCAATTCGAACCCTTCCTCGCGCAGCAGGCGGCGCCCTTCGATGGCCGCCGCCTCGACGCTCATCGGCACTTTCCACTCGGCGTGCTCATGCATGCCGCGCAAGGATTTTTCCTGGGTTTGCAGACGATAGTCGTGCATCTCGCGCAGCATGTTCGGCGTATTACGGATCACGCAGGCACTGGTCGAGACCACCAGAAAACCAAGGATGGCAAGAAACCAGGGCGCCGAGTAGACGTCGTAGAGCCCCAGCATGCGGAACACGTCGAACCAGTACGGACCGAACTTCATCAGGTAATCGCCATAAGCCTGATTCTGCTGGAGCACGGTGCCAATGACGGAGGCCAGCGCGACCGCCACCAAGAGCGTGATGGCCAGGTTCATCGAGCCGAGAAAGGCCATCAAAGGGCGGGAGGGACGGGCGTGGGACGTATGCATCTGCGGGATTTCAGAAGGACGCCCCGGATTGGAGCGCCTTGTCATGGATTGGTTCCGGAAGCGGCCCGGAGGTCATCAGCGTAGACTGGCCGCGTAAGCGGACAGCGCGCGGATATCCTCGTCGGTCAGCTTGGCTGCGGCCTGGCGCATGATCGCATTCATATCATTGGCACGCGAGCCATCGCGAAAGGCCTTGAGCGTGATATCGACATAGGACGCGTGCTGGGCGCGAAGCGCCGGGTAGCCCGCGCCCGGATTGCCATGACCCAGCGCGCCATGACAGGCGGCGCAGGCCGCCACCCCGGCCTCGGGGCGGCCTGCCTCGTACAGTCTGCGCCCCAAGGCGACCAGAGCCGCATCCTGCCCATCGGCGGCCAGAGCTTGGCGGGTTTGCGCCGCATAGTACGCGCCAAGATGCTGCATATCCTCCGCGCTCAGCGGAGCGACCATGCCGACCATCAAGGCGTTTGCGCGCTTGCCGGACTTGTAATCGGACAACTGGTGGGCAATGTAATCAGCATGCTGCCCTGCAAGAGAGGGAAACGCTCCATTGGCGCTGTTGCCGTCGGCTCCGTGACAACCGGCGCACACCATGGCCTTGGCCTGACCGATGGCGGCATCACCCGCCGCCTGGGCGACCGATACGGAGAACACGGCGGCGAGAATCAAGGGAACGCTCAGGCGACGGGTCATGGGCCTACTCCAGGGTTCTGGGGAACCGCTGGATACTCCAGCGGTTCCCTGTGCACAAAAACGCAGGGATTTTACCCCCCCGACACCGCTTTTCCACCATGGAAGTGACATAGAATGCATGGATGGAAAAAGAAAACCCTCAATTGCGCGCTTATTTCGCCCGCGCCCATTTCTTGAAAAGCGCCCCGGACCCCGCCCATCTGCCCGCCGACCGTGGCGCGGAGATCTGCTTCGCGGGGCGCTCCAACGCGGGCAAATCCAGCGCGCTGAACACCCTATGCGCCCAGAAGGGTCTGGCGCGCGCCAGCAAGCGCCCCGGCCGAACTCAGCTCCTGAATGTGTTCGTACTCGACGAAAGCCGTCGGCTGATCGACTTGCCTGGCTACGGTTATGCCGAAGCGCCCAAGGAAATACGCCAGAATTGGGGCGTCGTCATGGACGACTACTTCAGCCACCGCCAGAGTCTCAAGCTGGCGGTTCTGATGATGGACATCCGCCACCCCATGCGCCCCTTCGACGAAATGCTGATCGAGGCCTGCGCCCAGCGCGGCCTGCCGGTACACATCCTGCTGACCAAGTCCGACAAGCTGTCACGCGGGGCTGCCATGGGCGTGTTGCAGAAGCTAGGGCATGCTCTGCCCCCAGGGGTAAGCGTGCAATTGTTCTCTAGCCTCAGCGGCCAGGGCGTCGAGGAAGCCCGCACCCGCCTGCGCGGCGTACTTGAAGAGCATGGGCAGGTCGACACGGCGACCGAGGAGACAGGGGTGATGGACTCATCCATCGCCCCACCGGCAGCCTGAAAACTTGCGCGCGCATAGTTGATCTACTAGCTTGGTTTTCATGATCGACCAACTAGCGCCCACGCTTCATGGACATGCTCAAACGCATCTTGCGGCTTTTGCTCGTCTTGATCCTTCCCTTCCAGGGGGCGGCTGGGGTCAGCATGAGCGTGTGCGTGTCTGGCATGCACCACGCCACCGCCATGGTCACTACGGAACACGAGGCGGCAGTCTGCCATCACCACGACGGCATGGTCATGAATGAGGCGGGCGACGACGCCTCCTCAGCCCTCGGCGACGATTGCCCGCACTGCTTCGCCCTCTCCCACTTCACCACCCTCTCAGCATACGATCTTGTCGGCGAGCGCGCTCTTTCCGCGCCCATCCCCTTCATCGACGCCCGTTTCGTCTCCCTGACCCTCGACCTGCCCGAGCGACCGCCCGCCTCCGTGTAACGCCGTCTTCGCACCGTGGCGCACGCCGCCCCGGCCCCACCGGTTCTCACGGAGCATCAACCATGCACACCCTTGCAAGACATGGGCGCGCCTGCGCCCTAGTGCTGATCACGTCCACGCCAACCCTGGCCGCTCCCGCGCCTGGCCCGGAACAACCCGATGCGCTCGTACCGACAGTGCACTACCGTTCGGTTTTTGATGATTACGCCCCCTTCCGCCGAGCGGAACTTGCCGCCTGGCGAGCGATGAACGACACCATCCGCCAACTGGGAGGGCACATGGGACACATGCCCATGACACCCGCCACCCTGGGCGAACACCCACCGCACGGCCACGGAGGCAAGCCATGAGGCCGCGCCATCCGTCCGCCTTGGCCGCGACCGGTCTGCTCGCCGTTGCACTCGTCACCCTGCCGGGCTGCGCCACCCTGCTGGAGGACTCAGGCCTTGGCGATGTCCAGACCCAGCTCGACGCACGCCTTACCACCGGCGAACGACAAACCCTTCAGTCAGCCAGCACCCCGGAGCGCCGACAACAGACCATAGCCAAGATCGAGTCCCTGCTAACCGCCTCGCCCCTCAACGCCGATGTTGCCGTGCGCATCGCCCTGCTCAACAACCCTGGATTGCAGATGACCCTGGCCGAACTGGGCATCGCCGATGCCGACCGCGTACAGGCCGGGCGACTGCGCAACCCAGGGTTCAGCTACGGGCGACTCGAACGGGGTGGCGAGATCGAGATTGAACGCACCTTCCTGCTCGACATCTTCGGCCTCCTAACCATGCCGACGCGCACCGCGATCGAGGAGCGCCGAGTGGAGGAGGCCAAGCTGCGCGTAGCTGGTGAAATCGCGAGCATCGCGCTTGAAACCCGCAAGGCGTGGATTGACGCGGTTTCCGCCGGGCAGACGGAGACGTACTGGCAGCAGGTCCGCGAGGCCGCCGAGGCCAGCGCCATGCTTGGCAAGCGCATGACCGAAGCAGGCAACTGGAGCGTGCAGGAACAGGCCCGCGAGCAGAGCTTCCTCGCCGACGCCACCGCCCGCCTGGCCCTCGCCCGCTTGCAGACGGAAGAGGCGCGCGAGCGACTGATTCGCCTGCTTGGCCTGTGGGGCCAACAAACCGCCTTCAGGCTTCCCGATCGCTTACCAGACCTGCCAGCCAGCTCCTCCTGGAATGGCAAAGAGATCGAGGCACGCGCCATCCGCGAGCGGCTGGACGTGCGGCTTGCGAAGCAGCGGGCGGAAGGCCTGGCGAAGTCGCTCGGGCTTACCCGCGCCACGCGCTTCGTCAACGTGCTGGAGGCCGGGGTAATGAACAACACCTCCAACGAGGCCCCCATCCAGCGTGGCTACGAGATCGAACTTGTCCTGCCCCTTTTTGACTGGGGCGATGCCAAGGTGGCGCGGGCCGAGGCGGTCTACACGCAGGCTGTGGAGAACGTCCGTGCGACCGCCATCCGCGCCCGCTCGGAGGGTCGCGAGTCGTACCTGCGCTATCGCACCGCCTTCGACCTCGCCCGCCATTACCGCGACGAGATCGTGCCACTGCGGAAACAAATCGCGGAGGAAAACGTGCTCCGCTACAACGGCATGCTGATCGGCGTATTCGAGCTGCTGGCCGACGCGCGCGAGCAAATCCAGTCCGTGATCGGCGCCATCGAGGCCCAGCGCGACTACTGGCGCGCCGAGACCGACCTGCGCATGGCCCTGACTGTCGGATCCCCCGTGGCCTTCAGCCTTTCCGCCCCCCGTCCTGCAGCGAGCGATGCGGCGGCGGGCGACCACTGACACCTGAGGAGAACCCCATGGTTTCCCGTCGAGACTTCCTGATGAAAACCGGCCTTGCCGCCCTCGGCGGCGGTCTGGTTCACAAGAGCGCGCTGGCGAGCTTGCCGGAGGCGGTCGCTGTGGACAGCGCCGCCACCCAGCCGCCCCTGCCCCCGAACATCGGTCGCCCCTACAACCCGGTTATCACCCTCAACGGTTGGACCCTGCCGTTCCGCATGAACCGCGGCGTGAAGGAATTCCACCTGGTGGCCGAGCCCGTGGTGCGCGAGCTGGCGCCCGGCATGAACGCTCGCCTGTGGGGCTACAACGGCCAGAGCCCCGGCCCGACCATCGAGGCAGTCGAAGGCGACCGGGTGCGCCTGTTCGTAACCAACCGCCTGCCCGAGGTCACCACCATCCACTGGCACGGCCAGCGTCTGCCGAACGGCATGGATGGCGTGGCCGGCCTGACCCAGCCCGCCATCCCGCCCGGCAAGACGTATGTGTACGAATTCACCCTGCGGCGCAGCGGCACCTTCATGTACCACCCGCACGCGGACGAGATGACCCAGATGGCCATGGGCATGATGGGCCTGTTCATTGTTCACCCGAAGAACCCCGACTTCATGCGCGTGGACCGCGACTTCTGCTTCCTGCTCAATGCCTACGACATCGAGCCGGGCAGCTACACACCTCGTGTGAACACCATGCTCGACTTCAACCTGTGGACCTTCAACAGCCGCGTGTTCCCCGGCATCGACCCGCTGGTCTGCCGACTGGGCGACCGGGTGCGCATCCGCGTCGGCAACCTGACCATGACCAACCACCCCATTCATCTGCATGGCCACGAGTTCGAGGTGACCGGCACGGACGGCGGCTGGACACGTCCGGAATCGCGCTGGCCAGAAGTCACCACCGATATCGCTGTCGGCCAGATGCGTGCCATCGAGTTCGACGCGACCGAAGAGGGGGACTGGGCATTCCATTGCCACAAGTCGCACCACACCATGAATGCCATGGGTCACAGCGTGCCGACCATGATCGGCGTGGACCATCGCGGCATCGCCGAGAAGATCAGCAAGCTCATTCCCGACTACATGGTGATGGGTGAGCGAGGCATGCACGACATGGCCGAGATGGAGATGCCACTACCCGACAACACCCTGCCGATGATGACCGGCCATGGCCAGTTCGGTCCGATCGGCATGGGCGGCATGTTCAGCACCGTGAAGATCCGCAAGGGGTTGGCGCGCAACGACTACAAGGATCCCGGTCACTACCCCCAGCCCAGAGGAGCCCGCGCCTGGGAGTGGCGGGGCGAGCCCCTGCCCGAACCCAAGCGCGCCGCTTCCAGCCCGGACGTCCCCATTACGCTGACCGCACGCAAGCCCTCAGGCCATGGCGGCCATCACTGATCAAACGCACGACGAGGACATAAACATGAAAACCCTGAATACACTCACCGCCGCCGCTTTCATCGCCTTGGGCACACAGTCCCAAGCCGCGCCTCAAAGCCACGCGGGCCACGACCACACCACCCCGGAGGGGATGGCCCAACACATGGAAATGTCGCGGAACGAGACCATGCGGCAGGACATGGCCGACGGGGAGGTGCGCAAAGTGGACAAGTCCGCCGGCAAGATCACCATCAAGCACGGCCCCCTGCCCAATATCGGCATGGGTGCCATGACCATGGTGTTCCGCCCGCAGGACCCCGCCCTTCTCGACCAGCTCAAGGCAGGCGACCGCATCCGCTTCCGGGCCGAGTCGATCAACGGAGCGCTGACCATCACCGAGGTAAAACAGGCGCCCTGAGTCCCGGCGAGTCGAGCGATTCCTCCGCACAGACCATGAATGCATGGAGGGGGCGAGCCACGCCCTCGCTCCATGCCCCGGGGAGCGGGGCGACCGTCAAGACTACGCAAAAGAGGGCTGCATTGACCGGCCGGGGAAGCCCAAGCCTGAAGGGCGATTCGCCCAGGACCACCACGCCGTGGCTGGCGTGCCCGAGGAGCATAATCACGGATCGTCGGAGCCGCCTTCCCGTGTCCTTTTATCTTGGAGGAGAGATTTAACGAGTCCGATCTGCGCTCCAGCCGTTCAGGCTGTCAAAAAACTCTCCCTTTCGCGAGCCGAGCATACCCTCCATGAAACCTCCCGGCTAAAGGCCGCGCACATCCCCGAACTGGAACTCCAGTCGCATGAAAATGACCGGATCGAATCGCATGCGATCCCCGACCACATGCGTATCCCGCGACCAGCGCAGGGCCGGTTCGATCTCGTAGAACATCCAGCTCCGGAAGAAATTGCGCCGATAGCGCACCCCGGCCCGATATTGTCCTATCACCCAGTCAGGACGTGAAACCCCTCTGACACTCAGGTCATAGGCAAGAGCTGCGCGGGCATCCAGTTTTTGCAGAAGCGCGCCGCCTGCCGTCCAGCGCAAGCCGTCCTCGCCATCCCAATAATCGCCATCCAGGGTAAAGCGCAGCAGCGTGTCAGGCCTCAGCAGCCGCTCGATATCGCCGCGCAGGGCGGCGCCCGTGTCTTTGTCTTCGTCCCAGTAAAAAGTCTGCGTGTAGCGCGCGTACCAGTCGCTGCCAAGCGGCTGGAGGTAGCGGTAACGCAGTTTGAGCGAGGGGTCGAAGCTGCCGATCAGGCTCCAGCGACCGCGCGCGCTGTCGTCCAGAACATACTGCACGCCAAGACTTGTGGAGCGCTCCGTCTTTTGCAGGGATTCCTTGGGATCGGCGGCCAGCGACTCGTCCTCCGCGCCGCCGCTGACATATAAATTCAAGCGACGGCTCAGACGGGGCAGGGGCACTTTTGCATAGGCCTGACTCAACCACTCGGTTTCGTCCAGACGCGAATACCCCATACCCACCCGCAGACGGATGTAGGTTTCCGAATAATCCTCCTCGATCGCGCGAGGATCGCCGAAGAAGCTGTCCAAGCGCGCGGCCGCGCCCACCAGCCAGTCGGAAGCGCCGGCATGAGCGCGATCGTACCAAGGCTCATCGCCTTGCGTTGGCGAAACATCGGGCTCCGCCGCCCACACGCCACTGGACGTGCAAACCCCCGCCAGCAGCAGGAAGGTCCTGAGCATGGAAGCACGGGCGAGGCGGGAGGGAACGTTGACCATGCACCCAGCATAGCCAGCGTTCATGGAAGGCGCCATCCGCCTCAGGCTGGATTCGGCGTCTTGAGCGTCACCAGCTCCTCGCTGCTGGTCGGATGGATGGCGATGGTATTGTCAAAGTCGGCCTTGGTCAGGCCAGCCTTAACCGCCACCCCGAAGCCTTGCAGCATCTCATCGGCGCCATCGCCGATGATGTGCACGCCGACTACCTTCTCGCCTACCCCAGCACAGACAAGCTTCATGGCGGTCGGCGCCTTGTGCGCGGCGAGCGCGTATTTCATCGGCGTGAACTCGGTCTGGTAGACCGTCACGGCGCTGCCGTACTGCTCGCGCGCCTGGGCTTCGGTCATGCCCACCGTACCGATCGGCGGATGGGAGAAGACCACACTTGGAATGTTGTCGTAATCCAGCCTGGATTCCGCCTGCCCGGCGAACAGGCGCATCACGAGGCGGCGGGCCGCCGCGACCGCGACCGGTGTCAGCGCCATGCGACCGGTGATGTCGCCAATGGCGTAAATGCCCGGCACGTTGGTGTTCTGGAAAGAATCGGTCAGGACGAAACCGTTCGGCTGCACCTCGACGCCCGCCGCATCAAGCCCGATAGCGTCTGTGTTCGGTTTGCGCCCGGCGGCCCAGATCACTGCGTCGAACGGACCGAGCGCCTCGCCTTCGGCGCCATCGATCACGATTCCGTCATCCGTCTTGCGCAATCCGGCAGAGCGGAACGGCAGGCGCAACTTGATGCCCTCATCACGCATGTGGTTCTGGAGCGTCTCACTGAGCATCGGATCAAACGGCATCAGAATGCGCGGAGCGATATCGGCCAGGGTGACATCGCTGCCAAGGGCGCGCATCAGTCCTGCAATCTCGACCCCAATATATCCACCGCCGAGAATGGCGACACGCCTGGGCTGCTCGTCCAGGGCGAAGAAGCCGTCCGAGGTGATACCAAGCTCCGCCCCGGCCACTGGCGGCACGAAGGGGCGACCGCCGGTGCTGACCACGATGTGCGGCGCGGTGTAGAGCTCGCCGCTCACCTCGATGGTGCTCGCATTGATGAAGCGACCATGTCCCCTGACCCGCTCGATGCCGAGATCCTTGGTGGCATAACCTTCCCACCAATCGCCGATCATCTTGATGTAGGCACGACGGCCCTCGACCAGCTTGCGCCAGGAAAAGCCCTTCAGCTCGACATCGAAGCCGAAACCCTCGGCGTTATGGATGGCGTGCGCAATCTGCGCGCCGTACCACATCACCTTTTTGGGCACGCAACCCAGGTTCACGCAGGTCCCGCCCAGACCGTAGGGTTCCACCACCAGCACGCGCTTGCCCAACTGGGCCGCGCGCTCAGCCGCGGCAAGGCCGCCACTACCACCGCCGAGGGCGATCAGGTCATACGTTCTGGGGCTGCTCATGCGTGTCTCCTGAATGCTTTGAATTAAGTCGGACCACCACCTTGGGCGGTCCGCGAGTCCATCAGACCCTAACGTGTTTTCACACGTATGAATGGCAAGGGACGGATCACCTGGCGGCGAACCAGGCGCTCAGATCGTCAGAACCGCCAATGTGCTCGCCATCGATGAACACCTGCGGCACGGTCTCGCGTCCACTGGCCGCGCGCAGGCCGCGAATGGTTACGGCATCGCCGACGATGATCTCATCGTACGCCATGCCGGCATCGGTCAACATACCCTTGGCACGCGCGCAGAACGGGCAACCTTCACGACTGAACACCAACACGGAAGCAGGCTTGGCGGCATTCGGCGCAATGTAATCCATCATGGTGTCGGCATCGGAAACCTCGTACGGGTCGCCCGGCACATTCGGCTCAATGAACATCTTTTCGACCAGGCCGTCCTTCACCAGCATGGAATAGCGCCAGGAACGCTTGCCAAAGCCAAGATCGTCCTTGTCCACCAGCAGGCCCATACCCTCGGTGAACTCGCCGTTGCCGTCCGGGATGAAAAGCACGTTTGGAGCGTTCTGATCCTTGGCCCACTCATTCATGACAAAGGTGTCGTTGACAGACATGCACACGATACTGTCCACGCCGTTCTCGAAGAACACCGGGGCCAGCTCGTTGTAGCGGGGCACATGACTGGAAGAACAGGTCGGGGTGAACGCGCCCGGCAGGGAGAACACGATCACGGTCTTGCCCTTGAAGATGTCATCGCTGCTCACATCAACCCACTGGTGTTCCTGGCGGGTTTTGAACACGACATTCGGGACACGCTGGCCTTCGTGGTTTTCAAACATGGTCATTCCTCGTACATGGTCACGGATGGAGGTGGAATCGCTCGCCCTCATCGGGCACAAAGACGAGGTTAGGCCGCCTTAATCATAGATGGAAATTGAAATTAAGGATTCCATTAATAGCCATTAACTATGAATCAATGGAACAGGATTTGCTTCATCGCACGCAGGCCTTCCATATCACGAGGAAACTGCATCCATGCACATCGCCATCACCCAACACATGGCCCACGAGGGCCCGGGCAGCATCGCGTCCTGGGCATCCGAGCGCGGGCACGAAACAGATATCCGGCATCTCTATCGAGGCGACCCCCTGCCCGATGCCGAGGTGCTTGATCTGCTGATCGTCCTGGGCGGAGACATGAGCGTGCATGACAACACCCAACACCCCTGGCTACCACTGGAACGGGCTCTTATCAGCGACGCACTGGCAAAGGGAAAGAAGGTCGCGGGAATTTGCCTGGGCGCGCAGCAGATCGCCATGACCCTGGGCGGCTCGGTATACCCGCACCGCGAACGGGAAGTCGGATTCTGGCCCATCCGCCGGGTGGCGGACATCCTCCCCCTGCCGGACACGCTCAGCGTGCTGCACTGGCACGGAGACACCTTCGACCTGCCGCCAGGGGCCACCCTGTTCGCCGAAAGCGAGGGCTGTCAGAACCAGATGTTCCTCGCGGCGGACGGCAGAGCGCTGGGCCTGCAATGCCACATCGAAACCACCGCCGGAATGGTGGAGCACTTCTGCCGGGAGGATGCGGCCTACCTGATCCCGCCGGAAGGACAGGGCCGCTGGATGCAGGATGCGTGCCGCATGCGCGAGGAGACGCAGGCCTACCCGGCCATGCGCGAAGCGCTGTACGCGCTACTCGACGCTTTCGCCACGAAAGACTGAGCCTCTCGGCGGGATGTTGAAAGACCTCGTCCTCAAGTTTCCCAGCCATGCCGAGTCCGTTACATGTCCGGACTCGGCATCCGCGAATCAAACGCTTGCGTGCGGAACATCCATGCCCCGCTCTATAGGACGGCTGAAACAAGTGTTTCAGCGGCCCGATAGCGCCACACTCAGCCTGTGCGCGGTGACGCCGCCCGCCACGATCGCGGCGAGGGCAAGGAAGGAGCCCAGCGCCAGGGTAGCGACGCCACTGAAGCCATGCCCGACAGTGCAACCCATCGCCAGCACGCTGCCCACACCCACCAACACCGCGCCGGTCAGGGTGATGAGCCATTCGCGCCGATTGCCGAACGGCAGCGGCTTGAACTCACGCCGCGCCAGTGCGCTCAGAAAAGCCCCGCCCAGCACGCCCGCCACCGCGACGACGCCAAAGGTGATGGCGGGGGTATGGGACGGGTTGCTCAGGTAGTGCACCACATCACCCAACGGCGCGCTGAAGGTGAAGGACTGGACACCCATCCCCTCCGGCGGCGTATCCATCAACCCGGCAGCCTCCAGCGCCGCCTGGCCCAGCGTACCTCCGGTCAAAGCATAGGCTGCCGCGACGGCCACCCCGACCAGCCCCGCGCCCAGCCAGACCGTGACGCCCTGGCGTGGCGACAGTGCGCGCGCGGCGAGTAACAGGAAGACCGCGCCAATAGCGAATGAAAGGGTCAGGCTGAGGGCCGCGCCGCCGCCCAGCAGGCTGGCGAGATCCTGATGCACGATGCCGAAACGGCCCAAATCGACCGACATCCAGCCGATCCAGGGCGCAAACCCGTCAGCATAGAGCGAGGTCCGGGTCATCGCGTAGGCCACCAGAGCCATCACGATCAACACCGGCAGCGATTGCAAATTGCCCTGGCTGAGTTTGACCAGATTGCGCGCCGGGCAACCACGCGTCATCACCATCCCTACCCCGAAAATGAAGCCGCCGATCAGGTAGCGGCCCCAGGCGAACTGCCCGCTGCGATAAGGTGGCTTGGTCTCGTTCAGGTCAAGCCCGCCCAAGGCTTGTGCCAGACCGGTGGCGATGATCGCCACCCCAACCGCAACAAGATAGGCCGACAGGCGACCGCGATCGTTGTTCAACACCCATTCACGCAGCCCGCCCGGCAGGCAAACGCGCGAGGCCTGCGCCGCCGCGCCGAACATCAGGGCCACGCCAAGCACAGCGAGGAGCAATTGAGTCGTCGGTTCCATGGTGGGTATTCCGCTCAAAGGTTGCCTAAAAGCACCGTTCCGGCGTTTTCACCCGCGCGGAAACGCCATGCTCCGCCCTGGCGGGTCGCCGCTTCAGGCGTGAGGCGATCATACCGGCCAGCGTGGCGCCCATCGCATTGAAAGGAACAATGCGGGTATAACCCCCGCCCGACTCTCCCTGAATGCCGCGCCACAAGCCCCCTTGGCTCACACCCTTTCAGTGCGCCACGCACCCTTATGGAGCAAGGGTGCGCCGACCAGCGCCACAAGCCCTCGGCAATATGCCGAGAAACCTCTTCCTTGGTTTTTTCATCCATGCCGACGACGACGCCCCCCCGGACTCGGCATCCGCGAATCAATCACTTAACGGAGCGCAAAGCCCGGAGGCAAAACCAGATAACCTTTGGCACTGAAAATGCTTTAGACCTTACGCCTTCCCGGCACAGGGAGGGCTTCTTGGAGAGGACAAAGGCGTTCCGTTCCCATCGCATTTCAGATGCGCGGTGGGCGCGGAGCGCCTTTTATTTGCGACTCAATCATTCAACGGCAAGCGCCGCAACACCGCATCCACCAATCTGAGCGCCAGCGCATCGTAGCGATCGTCATAGTGATGACCGCCAGGCAAAACAACGATCTCGCGCTGCCGTAAGGCGGGATGAGTGCACAAGGTACTGGCGGCTTCCTTGTCGCCATGCACGCACAACACAGCTTGCTCCGGAATGCGCAGGACCTCCGGCAAAATCGGCATGGCTGTCTGACCGCTGGCTTGCTGACCAAGCCATCCGGCCATGTGTATCTCGAAGTCGGTGCTCAATTCGGGCGACAGCAGGGCCACCATGCGCACCTGCTGGCGCAGCTCTTCCGGAAGACGGTTGTAGGCGAAGGGAACGATATTGGCGCCAAAGGAATAGCCGACCAGGACAATCCGGTCCAGCGCCCAGGCCTCGCGATAGTGCTCGATCAGACGAGCCAGATCAGCGGCCACGCCGTCCGGGGTACGCCTACGCCAGAAGTAACGCAATGCATCAATTCCGATCACGGCATAACCGTCGCGCGCAAGCGCGTCGCCGAGGCGACGGTCGATCGTGCGCCAGCCCCCATCGCCAGAGTAGAAAATCACCAGAACGCCCGAGTGACTGTGACGCGACACCTCGACAACGGGGATACCCGCAACACCTGCGGAAGCGCGCGGCTTCAGGACCAAGGCGACCATATCCGCATAGGGTTTGGAGGAGAGCGGCTCCAACGGCACTCGACCGCTGGCGATGGCCGCCTGGCGGGCATAACGCGCCGCATCGAAACGGACCCGCCGCTCATCGGCCACCTGCCACCAGCCATGCAACGGCATACCCGGAGACACATGCCTGTCGGGACCGACCACATCGAGGTCGCACAAGGGCCGCCCGCTAGGGTTGCCCGGTACGAAGCCAACGCTCAGCCCTCCGGCGAACACATCGTCCGGCGCCTGCGCCAGCAGGGCATGCACAGCCCAGGCGCCCTCTTCGCGTCCGGCCATGAGCGCCGGGCGGTATTCCGGCAACCCCATACGCTGCTGCAAAGTCTGGCTCAACCACTGACCAACGCTGGCCAGATCAAGGCAAGCCTCGTTCTGGCGCGCCCAGGTCAACAGTTTGCCGGTGTCGGCCACGGCCACGGCCAAACCCTGGGCAAGCAACGCCTCGGCTGCCTTGTCCTCGGCTTCGGAAGGGCCAGAGGCCGGGGAAAAAAGAATCGCCACCCCCTTGCCCTGCCCCGCCTCCGGCAGGCTCACGGAGAGCGTTCCAAATTCACGGCTGGGCATCTCGAAACGCTCGTCCGCCTGTGCCAATCCCCATCCGAGAGCCAGCGACAGCCCGACGATCCAGGCTCGTGCGATCACTTGCCCAACACCCCGCGCACCCCGCCGCTGACCAAGGCAGCCACATCGGTCAAGATCACGGCCGGGTGTAACCCGCCCTGAGTGACGAGGTAGCGCGGCTCCCAGTCCGGCTTGAATTTGTCCTTGAACTGACGCAATCCCTGGAAGTTGTAATATGGACCGCCACGGTGATAGATCATCGCGCCGATGCGCTGCCAGACCGGTGCGTAAGGATGATCCTCAAGCCCCGAGAGCGGCGCCATGGCAAGCGAGAAGCGCCGGTAGCCCTCGGCCTGGAAATGCATGAGCAGCTTGAGTAGCAGGAAACGCATGGTTTCCTTCGGCGCATCGGAAACGTGCCGCATCAGATCAAGGGCCACCTCACCGTGGGTATCGGTACGCAGGATGGTGACGAACGCGATGATTCGCCCCTCCAGGCGCAGCACGCCGGTATCGAAGCGACGCAGGTAGGCCTCATCGAAATACCCGAGCGAGAAGCGTTTCTCACGCGCCTTGCGGTTTTCCAGCCAGTCATCGGAAACGCGCCGCAAATCGGCCATGATTTCATCCACGCGCGCCGCAGGCGTCAGTTCGAACGCCAGCCCCTTGCGCATACCGCGATTGAGTTGCAGACGGTTGTCCTCGCCCTGCTTGCCTTCAAGTGAAAAGCGCGTCAGATCAACCACAGCCTCTTCGCCGATCTTGAGCGGCATCAGCCCCATGTCGAGGTAGATAGGCAGGTTTTCCGGTCGCACCTGATAAAAGGCGATGCGCCCCCCCTCGCGGCTGACCAGCTCACGGAAACGCCAGGCAAGATCCTCCACCGACGCGGCGGGTCCGACCGGATCCCCCATGGCCACGAAGCTTCCGCCGCGCTTGCCGAACATGATGAAGGCATCACCATCCTCGTTGAGCATGATCGATTTGTCGCCCAGCAGCGCCAGGTTTGCATAGGCATTGTCCTGCACGCGAATGATCGCTTCGGCATGCGCCAGGGTGGCGGGATTGGGCTCGTGCGGCACACGCGACGGCGGGCGCAACAACAAGGTGAGGCCGAGCAGAACCACGCCAAGACCCACCCCAAGGGTCGCACGCAGGGCCCGCCCGAGATCCTGTTCATAAGCGAACTGCCACCACAGCAGATGGTTGTATTCCACGTCCTTGAACGAAAAGAAAACCACCGCCAGCATCCCCGCCGCCGCCGCTACGACCGCCGCCAGCCAGCCCCCCGAGAACGGCGAGTCGAGCAGGCGAGTGCGCCGATAGAACTCCTTGCGGCTCGCCACCAAGGCAAGCGCCACCAGCCCGAGAATAATGGCCTCCTCGTAGTCGACACCCTTCGTCAAATTGAGTGCGATACCCGCCACCGACAACACCAGGGTCATGATGTAAGCGCCATTCAGACGCCGTTGCAGACCTCGCGCCAGGATCAGAAGACTGAGACCGACCAGAGCGGTCAGCACATGCGAAGCCTCCATCAGCATGAGCGGCACGGTGGCTTCCAGGATCTCGCGGCGGCCAGGCATGGCGGGGGTGGCTGTGGAAGCGAGCAGGATCAGCCCGGCGAGGAACGTAAGCCCCGCCATGGCGGGCGGCGCAAGGCGCGCGCTCCAGTCGCCCAGCTTGCGCGCCACCGCGAGTGCAGGCAACACAGGGCCGGAGAGTTCGCGCCAGGCCAGCAGCCCGGAAGCCAGCACCAGCGGCAACAGGTAGTAAACCGCACGGAACACAACCAGCGCGGCGGTAAGCTGCTCAGCGGGGACGTGCTCGTGCAGGGCCGACAGCATGACGGCCTCGAACACCCCCAGACCGCCGGGAATATGGCTGGCCACACCAGCCACCATCGCCACCACGAACACCAGCATGAAGGCGCCGAACGGCACGCTTCCTTCCGGAAGCAGCACGTACAGACAAGCCCCGGCGAATACGATATCCACCAGCGAGATGCCAAGCTGCGCCATGCTCAAGCGCCAGCCCGGCAGGGCGAAGCGCCAGCGCCAGATCGTCACGCTGCGCGGCCTGACCATCAGCCAGGCGAGGATCAGGCCCGCCAGCGCCAACCCGCCGATGCCGAGCAGGCGCAGGGCCTCCGCCGACCAGCCCAACCGATCGGCCACCAGCTCCGGCTGCCAGGCCAACCCCATCGCCGCCACCACATGCGCGCCGATACCGAAGGACAACGCGCAAAAGGCGGCCACCCGTGCCACGTCCATCCCGTCCAGCCCGGCCTCCACATAGATCCGATAACGGACCGAAGCGCCGGAGACCAGGGCCATGCCGATGGTGTTAGAGAAGGCATAGCCGGTGAACGAGGCCAGACTCACTGTCCGCAAGGGCAATTTCTTGCCGATGTAGCGCAGGGCCGAAGCGTCATACCCCACCATGAACAGGAAACTGAGCGCCATGAACAGAACGGAAAGCGCCAGGCTGTAGGACGGCAATGCCGCCAATTCGGCCCAGAGATGAGCCGGCCTGATTTCACGCAGCATGTGATAAATGGCCGCCACCGCGAGGATGAACAGGACCAGGGTGATGAGTGGCAGCACCCATTTCGCGCCAAGGAGACGCCGCATGAAGCTGTCCGAACGACCTTCGGAAGGCGGCTCCCGGACTTCGGGCGGGGTGGCGGAGGGATTCATGAGAGATCGTCGCCGACAGTGCGCGCCTGGCCAAATTGGCGCGCCGCCCGGCCACTGCGCCCACCCCGCGCCGTGGCGAAACGGATGGCCTCAAGCCGCGCCCCCTCGTCCAGTTCCACACCCCGCGCGGCGACCATGGCAAGGAAGGTATCCTGATCCGGCGGATAGAACGATAGCCAGAGGCCGAAGCGGTCGGCCAGGGCAAGTTGCTCCTCGGTCGCATCGCCAAGATGCAGATCGCCATCGACATAGGTCGCGGCGAGATTGTCAGCCATGCGTTCAGGGACAAGATGACGGCGATTGGAAGTCGCGACCAGCAGAATGTTCGCGGGCGGTTTCTCGATGGAGCCATCCAGCACAGTCTTCAACACGCGGAAGGCTGGCTCTCCTGGCTGGAAGCTCAAGTCGTCACAGAAAATCAAAAAGCGATGCGGCTGATGACGTAACTCATCGGCCACATCCGGCAGATCGAGCAAGTCCTCCTTGTCAATCTGTACCAGCCGCAACCCTTCATGGCGAAGCACGCCGAAGGCGGCCTTGACAAGGGAGGACTTGCCGCAGCCGCGCGCACCCCACAGTAAGGCGTGGTTGGCGGATTGCCCCAAGGCGAAACGCCGCAGGTTGCCGATCAAGGCGATCTTCTGGCGCTCGATGCCGAGCAGGCTTTCCAGCGGGGGTATATCGAGGTCATCCTCCGGCACGGCCTTCAGCACCTGACGACGGGCACGCCAAAGAGCGGCATGCGTGTTCGCCCAGTGAATCATGCTCACGGGAGCACGCTCTCCCCGCGCCACAGGTCGGCCAGACACTCGCGCTCACGGACCCGATGCGCGAACGCACCATCCACCATCACCTCGGCGGCGCGCGGGCGGGTGTTGTAGTTGGAACTCATGGTGAAGCCGTAGGCGCCCGCACCCATCACAGCTAGCAGATCGCCTTCGGCGAGCGTCAGGGCACGGCCCTTGCCGAGGAAATCTCCGGTCTCGCAGACCGGACCGACCACGTCATATTCACGCGGCTCGCCCTCACGCGGCTCGACCGGCTGGATGTCCATCCAGCTCCCGTACAGGGCCGGGCGCATCAGATCATTCATGGCCGCATCGACCACGGCGAAGTCCTTGTGCGGACTGTGCTTGAGCATCTCCACCCGGGTCAGCAGCACGCCCGCGTTACCGACGATGGAGCGACCGGGCTCGACGATGATTTCGTGCCCCGAATCCTTCAGCCGCGCCATCAGGGAGCCGATCAACTCATCTGGCGCGGGCGGAGTCTCGTCGCGATAACGAATGCCCAGGCCGCCGCCAAGATCGAGATGATGCAGTCGGACCCCCCGCGCGGCGAGCCGCCCGACCAGGGCCAGCACACGCTCCAGCGCATCCAGAAAGGGCTCCAGCGTGGTCAGTTGCGAACCGATGTGGCAGTCCACTCCCGTCACCGCGAGCCCCGGCAGCGCGGCGGCGCGCAGATAGGCCTCTTCGGCCTCCTCAATGCCGATGCCGAACTTGTTCTCCTTCAGACCTGTGGAAATGTAGGGATGGGTCTTGGCATCCACATCCGGGTTGACCCGCAGGCTCACCGGAGCGCGCTTGCCCATGCCCAGCGCCACCTCGTTCAGGCGCTCCAGTTCCGGCAGCGACTCGACGTTGAAACAGCGGATGCCGACCTCCAGCGCCCGCGCCATTTCCGCGCGACTCTTGCCGACGCCGGAGAACACGACCTTGCTTGCCTCGCCGCCTGCCGCCAGCACACGCTCAAGCTCGCCGCCGGAGACGATGTCGAAGCCCGCCCCCAGGCGCGCGAGCAGATTCAGCACCGCGAGGTTGCTGTTCGACTTGACCGCGAAGCAGACCAGATGCGGATGCGCGCCGAAAGCCGCGTCATAGGCGCGGAAATTGGCCTCGATGGCAGCGCGGGAGTAGACATAAGTCGGAGTGCCATGCGCGGCAGCGATGGCGGCGAGAGGCACGGACTCGGCATGCAGGACGCCGTCGCGCGGCAGAAAGGCTTCGAAGGGAGCTGTCATGGGTTCGTTTCGAGGGGTGAAAAGCCCGACGATTATCCTATACCGGTTCGCCGGGAGCGAATCGAGACGCGCCCTGCCAGGGATGGCTCACGCGAGCATCAAGCACTGCGACTGAATGATGCTGGGGAGGCATCGCGGCAGGACACATCCATGTGCCCCGTCCTGCGGGGAACGCAAGGCGTTCCATCGTTGCTCCATGCAACGATGTTGACATGTGTCGCGTCGCTCTCCAGCAAGGATGTTGAAGAAGGGCTCTCCCGCCCTATTCGGTCATGCCCTGCTGTCCAGCCTGCTTGTCGGGCACATAGAGCGCGCCCTTCTGGCCGCAGGCAGACAGGCCGATCAGGAGAAGCGCGATGGTGAACAGGCGGGTGGCGGTCATGACGAATCTCAGAGACGGCCATCAACGGCCATGCGCGGAAGGATACCCTTGACGTCAAAGATCACGCCACCCGGCCTCAGCCGGGCGCGCACCCAGTCCGCTCCCCGGTCGCGGTAAGCCTGATGCGCGACCGCAACCACCGCCGCCGAATAGGCCTCGGCCTCCGGCTCCGCCACCAGCTCCAGCCCGTACATGGCACGCGCCTCGTCCGGAAGCGCGAGCGGATCATGCACATCGACTCGCACCCCGTATTCGCGCAAGTCGGCAATGATGTCGATGACCCGTGAATTGCGGATATCCGGGCAGTTTTCCTTGAAAGTCAGACCAAGCACCAGCACCCGCGCATCCGCCAGGGGCACACGATGCTGGGCCATCAGCTTGATGACCCGCTCGCCCACGTAGCGCCCCATGTCATCGTTGATCCGGCGGCCGGCCAGGATCACGTCCGGATGATGCCCTACCATCTGCGCCTTATAGGTCAGGTAGTAGGGATCGACACCGATGCAGTGCCCCCCGACCAATCCGGGCTGGAAGGGCAGGAAATTCCACTTGCTGCCAGCCGCCTCCAGCACCGCGCGGGTATCCATGCCCAGCCGATGGAACAACATGGCCAGCTCGTTGATAAGCGCGATGTTGACGTCGCGCTGCGTGTTTTCGATCACCTTGGCCGCTTCCGCCACGCGCAGGCTTTCGGCGCGGAACGTACCAGCCTTGACGATGCGCCGGTATAGTTCATCGACAAACGCGGCGCACTCCGGGGTGGAACCGGATGTCACCTTGACCGTGTTTTCAAGGCTATGCCGCCCATCACCGGGGTTGATCCGTTCCGGGCTGTAGCCCACCTGGAAATCACGATTGAAGACCAGACCCGAAACACGCTCCAGCACAGGCACGCAAACCTCTTCGGTGGCCCCTGGGTAGACCGTGGATTCGTAAATGACCACGTCGCCCGCGCTCAACACACGCCCCACGGTTTCGCTGGCCGAGACCAGCGGTTCGAAGTCGGGCTGACGCGCCTCGTTGACCGGCGTGGGCACGGCGATCACGTACACCGTCGCATCGGCAAGGTCCCTGGCGTCCGATGAAAAGCGCAACTGTGAAGATGTTGCCAACACGCTCTCATCCATCTCGCCGGTGCGGTCATAACCGCGTTTCAGTTCATCGATGCGCGCCGTCTTGGCATCGAAGCCCAGCGTTGGCCAGTGACGTCCAAAGGCGACCGCAAGCGGCAGGCCGACATAGCCCATGCCGATCACGGCCATCCGGATATCCGTGCGGATGCTCATGGCGACACCCTCAGAAACGCTGGGTCAGGTTGAGCATGAAGGACCAGGCATCGTAGCTGCCGGTCGTCTGGCTGCGCCCGGCGTAGCCGAGCTGGGCATGGACATAGGTGTTCCGGTAGATGCCCAGGAAACCCTCCAGCACCACGTCCTCGCCGAACTTGTAATCCGTCATGCCGGCATCCTTGTGCCAGCCGAGACTGGTCTTGAGCGAAATACCGTCATCGTCGCTGATCTTCCAGTAACCGTAGAGGTTGACGGCATAACGGCGATAATCGTCGGGGTCGTAATAGCCATGACCAAGCTGGCGGGCGTAATCCATCCAGTGACCAGAAACGCCCGCATCCAGATTCAGGGACTGGCCACGCAGCACGACCAGACGCGGAGCCAGGTAAAACTCGCTTCGGCGATTGCCGTCGCTCAAGTCGGCCCGGGCTACGTAGGCATCAACGTAGCTGCTCAGAGTCGGGCGCCAGTAGGCCTGCGCCATGATCTGGTTTGCCATCACGGCGTGAGAAACCGCCAGCGGCGATGGCGTGAATGGTGCGCGAGCGCCGAGCAGGACGAAATTGAGTTGATCGGATGGCCGCAGATCGGCCCGCAGGGTAGCGATCAGCCGCTCGCCGTAATCGTCCATGTGCACCGCGCCGACGCGCGCCTCCATGCCAAGCGCGGGCGAAAAGCGATGGCGCGCCCCCAGCCAGCCATCACTCAAGGTCGCGCGACGCTCTCCATCCAGCGTGAGAAAGGGGCTGCCGGACACGGTCTTGTTCGATTCCGTGCCAACGCCCGCCAAAAGGGCGGTACGGGCATTGAGCGGCAACACGCCGCCAAGTTCGGCGCGCGCGATATCGATGTCGTCCGCGTCCGAGTAGAAGGTCGCGCCCGCGCTCACGGCGGGCCGGTGGGCCGTACGCGTGGCGCGGACCAGAACCAGCGTGTCGCGCGACTCGGGGCGCAACGCCTGCACGCGATCAAGGCTCGCCAGCGCGGCATCAGGCTGTCGGTCATTGCGCAGGATCAAGGTGCGGGTGTAGTTGAGTTCGTAATCGTCGGGCGCGGAGGCCAGTAACGGATCGGCATGCGCGGCGGCGGCATCCGGCCAGTCGGCCCAGGCCAGCATGCGGGCACGAACGGCGTGCCACTCACGAGTCTCACCGAAACGCTCGCGGTACGCACTCAAGGCAGCGTCGGCCGCCGCGTAATCGCCGCGCCAACTCTGAACCTTGGCGTAATCGAGCCAGGCCTCGGCATCCTGAGGCGCATCGGCCAGATAGTCGCGGTAGACCCGCACGGCTTCGTCCAGCTCCCCGGACCAACCCAGCGCCTGGGCATACTGGCGACGATCCTCGGGCTTGCCCGCGTGCTTGGCCAGCAGAGCACGCCAGAAATGGACGGACTGCGCAGAGTCGCCCACCCAGTTCGCCTGGGAGGCGCAGGTGCGCAGGATCTCCTCCTCACCCGGTCGCAGGCTGTCGGCGCGCCGACAGGCGGCCAGCGCCTCGGCGGGTTTGTCGGCCTGCGCCCACGCGCGCGAGGCGTCGAACGCCAGCGCGCCGTCCTGTGGACGCAGGCTGGCCGCCTTGTCGAGCGCCTGGGCCGCAGCCAAAGGTTGACCGCGCCGGGCCTCGACATCCGACAGGCGCTTCCAGAGTCCGACATCATCCGGTTGCTGCCCCAGCGCCTCGCGGTAATACCGGGCCGCATCCGCCCAGCGCTGTTCACCTTCCGCCCGCGCGGCGGCATCGATGGGGGAAGCGGCCCAGGTCGGCGAGGCAAGGCAGAGCAGCAGGGCCGCGCGGGTTCCGATGGTCGTGATGTTCATTTGCGCCAGTTCCTATTACCGGTGAGCCACAGGTCGGCCGCAAAGCGGCTGATGGTAACCATGTCGTAGAGCAGGCTGAGATAACGCACGGGGGTCATCAGCAGCCCCTTGAAGATGGTGCGAAAGCGTTCGGTCTTGGTCAGCGCCGCCATCAGTCCGACCGACAGCACGGTTTCGGCGATCAGGGTGATGACCAGCGCCTCCCACCATTGCAGCAAGGCCATGATGATGATGGCGGTCGGGAAGAAAACCTTTTCGGCTGCGGACATGAACAGCACCCACCCCATCGGTCGCCCGTACTCGCGCGTGAAGGCCTCGCCGAACGGCTGCCGGTAGGCTTCCTTGATCTTGCGCTTTTCCTGAATGTCCGGGTTGTTCTGCTCCGCGCGGCGATGCCGCCATCGGCGCAGGGTCTTGAACGGACTGCGCATCAGGTCATCGAAGTAGTAACAGCTTTGCAGGAAGGACGACGACCAGAGATAAATCTGCTTCGGCAGGTTGCGAGCCTCCGGTTCAAGCGAGAGGGCGGTGACATCCTGCAACTGGATGTTGCGGTAGCCCTGGTTGAGCAGAGCGAAGCCGATGAAGATATCTTCGGAATTGGTCAGATCATCGCCAAGAATCGGCTCGTAGGTGTCGAACAAATCCTTGATGTACTTGCGCCGGTAGGCGACCGCGCAGCCCACCGGGTTGGTGATGCTGCCAAAGTTGCTCATCTGGCCTTTGTAGATGAAACGTTGCAGGAAGGCATACAGCTCCCCCCGGTAGAGGTTGGTGACATTGCGGTTGAAGCGATGCCACCAGGTCCCGCCCGGTTGATAGAGAGACGCATCGGGGTGAGCGCTCAGGAAGGCCGCGATGCGCTCGCCCTGAATACGCTCGCGTCGGTCCTTCTCGCGCATCGGCATGACCACGCCGCAGGCGCTGGCAATCCCCACGCCCTGGTAGAGCTCCTGCACCAGGCGTTCGATGTAATTGTCCGAGGCCAGCACGGTATCGGCATCCAGAACCAGTTCGACATCGGCATCCGATTCACGCGCCTGACGCTTGATGGTGGGGGTTTTGCCGATCGAACGATCGCGACGGATCAGGTCGAGTTGCAGACCGTTCTCGGCGGCGAAGGACTGGGCATACTCCATGGTGTGGTCCTGGCTGCCATCGTCCACCAGCACGATCCTGCGCGGCTTGAGCGTCTGCCGGAGCAGGCATTCAAGCGTCAACACGATGTTGGCTTGCTCGTTGTAGGCCGGGATGACCACATCCACGACGGCCTGACGCCAATCCTCGGCGGGCGTAGGGACGGTCTTGTCGGGACCATGCAGCAACCCCGCCACGCTGAGGACCGTGTTGGGGCTGATGACAAAATAAGGCACGGTTGCCATGTTTCAGTTCTCCTCGTCGCGCGCGCGCGCGATCAGATCGTCCAGCGTGGCATCCAGCGTCCACACGGGACGATGGCGAGTCAGGGAATGCAGCTTCACGGTCGAAGGGCGCCGATGGGGAATGTCCTCATACACCTGGCCGTAGGCCTCTTCGTAGCTCTGGTGACGCAGGCCGGAGCTGGAACCGGCACGTTCGATCACCCGCCGGGCCAGGGCTTCAATGGTGATTTCCTCGTCGCGCCCTACATTGACGATCAGCCCCTCCGCAGTAGCCTGCTCGGCAAGCTGGTCGAGAAACATCACGGTATCGCGCACATCGATGAAAGCGCGCGTCTGCTGCCCCCCGCCGAACACCGTCAGCGCCTCGCCGCGTACCGCCTGCCTCACGAAGCGCGGCGCCACCATGCCATAGCGTCCGGTCTGGCGCGGACCGACCGTGTTGAAAAGCCGCGCGACGACCACCGGAATCCCGTGCTGGCGAGCATAGGAAATACCGAAAGCCTCATCGGCCAGCTTGCTGATGGCGTAGTTCCAGCGCGGCGGCGCGCCCGGCGAAATGACCAGCGGCAGTTCCTCGTGCAAGGCCATGCGCCCCTGCGGCCCGTAAACTTCGGAACTGGATGCGACTACCACCTGCGGCTTCCAGCCACCATGCACCACCGCGCGCAGAAGCCGCTCGCACGCGGAAATATTGGTCGCCAGAACCTTGATCGGCGCTTCCAGCACGCGGAACACGCCCACCACGGCAGCCATGTGGTAGATCCGGTCGGCCCATCCAACCGCCTGCTCCAACTCACTCCAAGTCAGAATGTCATGGCGACTGAAACGGAAACGCGGATGCGTCAGGAAGGCCGAGATATTCTCTTCGCGGCCCGTACTAAGGTCATCCACTGCGTGGACCGTATCGCCCAGCGCGAGATGATGCTCGACCAGATGACTGCCGATGAAGCCGGCGCCGCCCGTAATGAGAACGTGCATGAGGAAACCCTTTTGTAATGTGGAGGCGAACGTTCGATTTCCCTGCTCCGAGCATAGGCAAGAATCCATCAGCCTGCTCAATTACGGATAAACTTTCGCCTGCCCCCTCCGGAAACACATCGCATGCAAACCTTCACCTGGCGGCACATCCTCGAATGGGCGCTTGAACACCGCGCCGCGCTGGCGCGCGCGCACATCGTCGCCATCCTCGCGGCGGCGGTCAGCATACCGCTGCCCATCCTGCTGCCGCTGCTGGTGGATGAAGTGCTGCTGAACCAGCCCGGTCCGCTAGTGCACGCCACTCAGGCGCTATTCCCGGAAGGCTGGCACGGCCCGGTGCTGTACGTGGTGGCGGTGATGATCCTCACCCTGCTCCTGCGCCTGATGGCGCTAGGTCTGAACGTATGGCAGATGCGCGCCTTCACCGAGATCAGCAAGGACGTGAGCTTCCGCCTGCGCGGGGCCCTGCTCGACCGACTTGGACGGGTGTCGATGGCGGAATACGAGTCGCTTGGCTCCGGTGGCGCAGCGGCGCGCCTGAACACGGACGTAGAGACCATCGACAGCTTCCTCGGCCAGACCGTGGCGCGCTTCCTGGTCAACGTGCTGATGCTGGTCGGAACCGCCGCCGTACTGCTCTGGCTGCACTGGCAGCTGGCGCTCATCATCCTGCTGTTCAACCCGCTGGTGATCCTGCTGACCATGAAGATGGGCAAGCGGGTGAAAGAACTGAAAAAGCGTGAGAACAAGGCCTTCGAACTGTTCCAGCAGTCCCTCACCGAGACTCTGGAGGCAATCCAGCAGATTCGCGCCGCCAACCGCGAGAAGCACTATCTGACACGCGTCACCGAGCTTGCGCGCGGGGTCAAGGACCACGCCATCGCCAACGCCTGGCAGAGCGACGCGCTCAACCGCCTGTCGTTCATGGTTTTCCTGTTCGGCTTCGACGTGTTCCGCGCGGTGGCCATGCTGACCGTGGTGTTCTCCGACCTTTCCATCGGCGTGATGATCGGCGTGTTCGGCTACCTGTGGTTCATGATGGGACCGGTGCAGGAACTCCTGAACGTGCAGTTCAGCCTGTACGGCGCCAAAGCCGCGCTGGGCCGACTCAACGCACTGGCCGCGCTGAAGCAGGAACCGGATTACCCAGCCGAACGAAACCCCTTCGCAAACCGCGACACGGTGGCTGTCAGCCTGCGCGATGTGCGTTTCGCCTACACCGATGTGACTGGAGCGCATCGAGGGTCGTCGGGAAGCGGGCGCGACACGGGCGCAAACCCGCCCGAGGGAGGGCGGTCAGGGATGGCCGGCATGCAGAACGACCCGCCGGTGCTGGACGGCGTGAATCTGGACATCGCCCCCGGCGAAAAAGTCGCCCTGGTCGGAGCCAGCGGCGGCGGCAAATCCACTCTGGCCCAAGTGCTTCTGGGCCTGTACACCCCGCAGGCCGGACAGGTGCTGTACGACGACGTACCCATCGAACGAATCGGCCTGCCCACAGTGCGCGAGCATGTGGCCGTCGTACTGCAACAACCCACCCTGTTCAACGACAGCGTGCGGGCCAACCTCACGCTGGGCCGCACGCTATCGGACGAAGCGCTGTGGCGCGCACTGGAGATCGCCGAACTGCGCGATACGGTGGAAGCCATGCCAGAAGGGCTGGACACTGTGGTCGGACGACAGGGGGTGCGCCTTTCCGGCGGCCAGCGCCAGCGGCTGGCCATCGCCCGCATGGTGTTGACCGAGCCCGCCGTGGTCATCCTCGATGAGGCCACATCAATGCTCGACAACGCCACCGAGGCGCGCGTGCATGCCAAACTGCGCGAAGCCCTCGCGGGCCGCACCGTACTCATCATCGCCCATCGACTGTCCGCCGTGCGCCAGGCTGATCGCGTGCTGGTGTTCGAAAACGGACGCATCGTCGAACAGGGCGCGCACGACGATCTGCTGGCGCAACGCGGGCTGTATCACAAACTGTATGGACACGAAGCGCATCCCGCTTAGCAGGGCCGCCAACAAGATGCTGAAAAACCTCTTCCTTGAGTTTTTCAGCGATACCGGGGCCGGTACACGCCCGGACCCGGTATCCGCAAATCCATCTCTTACGGGCACCTCGAAAAACCGTCACGAGCGGACAGAGCGCAAGGAGCCCCACAGCGAATCCCCGAGACATATCAAGAAGATAGACCAGGAGTGAACGGGCTTCGCCAGCTTCGCGTTAGGATCCGACGCCGCAATCCGTCCGCAGGCTAACGCCAGCTACGCGTTCAGTAGGTTTTTCGAGCCGCCCTTACGTGATCGACTTGCGGCGGGACATGGATGGCGTGCCCAAAATCAATCCTGCCAAGTGATTGATTTTTCCAGCCTGATGAGCTGCTGAAATACCTGTTTCAGCAGCCCCCTGGAACAGGGATGCCCCAACGCGAACAACGGAGCAAGACCTTTATTCGCACATGCCGAGTCCGTGCGTGTACTGGATTCGGCATGGTTTAACAACTCAAGGATGCGGTTTTCAGTATCCCGACAGACGCCCGCGCCAACACATCCCAAGCCGTAGTAAACCCAAGCCGTAGTATCCTTGCCCGCACCCTCCATGCGGACCACCACGTGAAGCTGCATTACGACATCCTCGGCCAAGGCGAGCCGCTCGTCATCCTGCACGGCCTGTTCGGCTCCAGCGCCAACTGGCGCGGTATCGCCGCCAAACTGGCCGACACTTGGCGGGTGATCATTCCGGACCTGCGCAACCATGGCGACTCGGCGCATGCCCCAACCAACCGCTACACCGACATCGCTGGCGATACCCTGAGCCTTATGGATCGTCTCGGCATCGAGCGCGCCCACCTTCTCGGTCACTCGCTCGGCGGCAAAGTCGCCATGCTGATCGCCAGTCGCACAGCCAATCGCGTGCGCAGCCTGAGCGTGGTCGATATCGCCCCGCGCGCCTATCCCCCTTTGCACATTGAACTGTTCGCCGCCATGCACGCCGTGCCGCTGGAGCGTATCGGCTCGCGCCGAGAAGCCGCGGAGGCGATGGGCGCTCACATCGCCAACCCCGCGGTACGCGACTTCCTGCTCACCAATCTAAGCCGCGACACGGACGGGCGCTTCCATTGGCGCATCAACCTGCACGCGCTGGAACAGGCCTACGATGAGCTCAACGACATGCCGTTCCTGGACCGTCTGTACGACGGCCCGGCCCTGTTCATTCGCGGCGGCCACTCCGATTATGTGCGCGACGCTGACCTCGGACTGATCCACAAAAGCTTCCCGCGCGCCTGCGTGGTAAGCCTGCCGTTGGCGCACCACTGGCCGCATGTGGAAACACCGGATGATTTCCTGCGGGCCCTGCGCGGCTTCCTCGGCGGGCGCGCCGAACAGCTTCCCTGCGCCGAAAATCCATTCCACCCCGCGCCGCGCGCGGCCGACTGAACCGACGGACCACCTCTCCGTCACGCCGCCGCGGTCATGGATATCACGCCCGACCTGCTCGATCAGGCGCCTCTCGGCACACTGACCCGCCTGACCTTGGGCTGGCCTGCGGAGCGAACACCCCTCCGCCCCGGGCAGTGGCTGACGACAGACGAAGGCCTGCGGCTATGGCCGATGATGCCGCCTTCGAGCGGGCGTATCGAACTGCTGTCCGCAAACGCGCCACGCCCCGGGGCGAGGTTTCGGGTCCGCATCGACGGCGCCCCGCTCCCTCTTCCTGATGGGCCGCTGCTGCTGGCCGCCGAGGGGCTGGGCCTGGCGCCGCTGATTCACCTCTGCGCCAGCGAGCGGGCGCACCGCCCCTTGCTCGCCATGCTGGAAACGGCATCGCCGCCTCTTTTCCGCCCGCGCCCCTCCCGCTTCATACTCGAAGGGCTGCCGCCCGCCGCGATTGCCGCCGTCCCGTTGCTGGAAGACTGGGGCATCCCCTCACGCATCGCCAGCCCCGAGGGCCTGCCCGGCTGTTACGAGGGCGGGCTCGAAGCACTGCTTCCAGCGGGCTCCACCATCGTTGCCTGTGGCGGTCACGCCTTTCTGGCGCGAATCGGGGAGGCTCGCTCGCTCGCACTCCGGCTCGAAACTGCGGCATGAAAAGGGCCGCCTCCGGGCTGTTTCAAAGCGCTTTTGAAACAACCCGGAGGCGGCCCCGGAGAGACGATCCAGCGCTCAGCCCGCCGCTCAGGCGGTCAGCATGCCGTACAGCTCATCCTTCAGCGCCAGGCGCTGCTTCTTGAGCGCCTCAAAACGCTCGTCGGATGTCGGCACCTCATTATTCTCAAGCACCTCGATCTCGTTGTTGATGTCGTGATAGGCATCGAACAGCTTGGCGAAGTGAGCATCGTCCATCTTCAATTGATGAATGCGCTCCTTGTGCTCGGGAAATTCATGGGCGAGATCGTGATGGTCGACGGTCATGGAGGACTCCTCGTTGGGTTTGCAGGCCTTTTCAGGGCCCATGTGTTTATCCTGTCAACCCTACACCCGCCGGGCCCCGGCGGGCAACCACGAAGCCAGGCCTGCGACGATCCGTCCCGCGCACGTATAATCCCGCCATTCAACATCCTTCTGGAGTCCTTCGTGGAGTTTCTGCTCGATCCATCCGTCTGGGTTGCCTTCCTGACCCTGACTGCCCTCGAAATCGTCCTCGGCATCGACAACATCATCGTCATCGCCATCCTGGTCGGTCGCCTGCCCGAACATCTGCGCGCCAAGGCCCGTTACATCGGGCTGTCACTGGCCATGATCACGCGCATCCTGCTGCTACTCACGCTGTCCTGGATGATGGGTCTGACCGGCGCCATCTTCACGGTCCTTGACCAGGAGATTTCCGGGCGCGATCTGATCCTTCTCGGCGGCGGCCTGTTCCTGATCTGGAAAAGCACCATGGAAATCCACGCCGCGCTCGAAGGAGAGAATGGCGATGGGGAGGTGAAACCCGCCAACAGTTTCTTCGCCATCCTGATCCAGATCGCCCTGATCGACATCGTGTTCTCGCTGGACTCCGTCATCACCGCCGTGGGCCTGGTCAACCAGGTGCCAGTGATGGTGGCCGCCATCATCGCCGCGGTGGGGGTGATGATGTTCGCAGCCGGGCCGATCAGCGACTTCGTGGACAAACACCCATCCGTGAAGATGCTGGCGCTCAGCTTCCTGGTCGTGATCGGCGTACTGCTGGTGGCCGAGAGCTTCGATGTGCATGTGCCGAAGGGCTATGTCTACTTCGCCATGGCCTTCTCCGTCATGGTGGAGATGCTCAACATCCGCATGCGCAAGTCGATGAAGCAGGAACCTGTGAAGCTGCACAAAAAATACGAGGGCGAGACGCCCAGCGATCAGGTCTGACCCCAAACCCCGCGTCGGCCTGCACAAAGGGCCGCCGCGCCTAGCCGTTCGGCTAAGGCATTTTGGCCGACAAGGGTGAAAAGTCGGGGCACATGACGCCCCTCCCCTTGAGGAAGGGGCGCTTTTGGCCTTCGCCAACACATTGCCAACACATTGAGCGAACGGACGCCCCCCATGCGCCCCCTTTCTTTGTCGTGTCCGCGCTGCGGTCACTTGCTGTCCGCTTCTACCCGCAGCCAGAAGGTCACTGGCCCGTCGTTGGTGAGACTGACCTGCATATTGGCCCCGAAATGGCCACAGCCGACATGAGGGTGTGTGTGATTGGCGCGCACACACATGTACTCGAACAGCCAGCGAGCCACATCCGGCTTGGCCCCCGCTCCGAAGTCCGGTCGCGTGCCCGTGCGCGTGTCCGCCACCAGGGTGAATTGCGGAACCAGCAACAGCCCCCCGCCTGTGTCGCGCAGGGAGCGATTCATCCTGCCTGCCTCGTCCGGAAACACCCGGTAATCGAGCAGGCGCTCCAACAGGCGGTCGGCTTCGGCCTCCGCGTCCTTCTTTTCCACGCCCACCAGCACCAGCAGGCCGGGGCCGATCTCGCCGACGATCTTGCCGTCGATATCCACGCGCGCTTGGCTGACGCGCTGCAACAAGCCGATCACTGCTTTTGTTCCTCAAGAAAGTCCGCGAACTGGTCGGTGGCGCGCAACAGGGCGTCAGTGATGCCCGGCTCGCTGACCGCGTGCCCGGCGTCCGGGATGATGTTCAGGCGCGCCTCCGGCCAGGCCGCGCACAGGGCGAATGCCTGCTCGATGGGGCAGACCACGTCATAACGGCCATGGATGACGATGCCGGGAATGCTCTTCAATCGCCCGGCATCGCGGCAGAGCTGGTCCGGTTCCAGAAAACTGTCGTTCACGAAGTAGTGGTTCTCGATACGCGCCAGGCTAAGCGCGACATGCGGATCGCCGAAGTAGTCGGTGGTGGCCGTATCCGGCAGCAGGGTCGCGGTGCGCCCCTCCCACAACGACCAGGCCTTGGCGGCGGCCATGCGGCGCAGTTCATCAGGACCGGTCAGCAGACGATGGAAGGCATGCAGAAGGTTGCCGCGCTCGGCCTCGGAAATGGGAGACAGATAGTCGCGCCAGTAATCCGGGAAGATGGCGCTGGCCCCCTCCTGATAAAACCAGTGGATGTCACGCGGGCGGCACAGGAAGATGCCGCGCAGGATCAAGCCGCTCACCCGCTCGGGATGGGTTTCGGCATAAGCGAGGCCCAGGGTGCTGCCCCAGGACCCCCCGAACACCAACCAGCGGTCGATGCCGAGGCGCTCGCGGATGCGCTCGATGTCCGCGACCAGATCCCAGGTAGTGTTGTCCGCCAGTTCCGCGTGCGGGGTGGAGCGCCCGCAACTGCGCTGATCGAATAGCACGATGCGGTAACGGTTCGGATCGAAATAGCGGCGATGATTCTCGGTACAGCCCGCCCCCGGCCCGCCGTGCAGGAACACCACGGGTAAACCGTCGGGGTTGCCGCACTCCTCCACATGCAGGGAATGCAGGTCGCTGACCGGCAACAGGAAGCTATTGTAGGGCTGGATGGGCGGGTAGAGAGTGCGCATGGCGAGGTCCTGTCAGGCGGTTTTGTTTAGAATACCCTGCTTGCAGCCTTGATCCTCCCCATGACCGACTTCATCCCCCGCCTGCCGAAAAAACTGCTCAAGACCGCCATCCGCACCATGGCCCGCTACCGCATGGTCAACGGGGGCGACCGGGTGGTGATCGGCCTGTCCGGCGGCAAAGACTCGCTCACCTTGCTGCACCTGCTGCGCCATGTGCAACGCCATGCACCGTTCGGGTTTGAACTGGCGGCGATGACCGTCGATCCGCAGACACCGGAGTTCTCCCCGGCGGCACTGAAGGATTACATGACCGAGCTTGGCGTGACTTACCACTACGTCGAGGCGCCCATCGTCGATCTGGCCAACGAGCACATGCGCGGCGACTCCTACTGCGCCTTCTGCGCGCGGATGAAGCGCGGGCTGATGTACAAGACCGCGCGTGAACACGGCTATAACGTGCTTGCCTTGGGTCAGCACCTGGACGACATCGCCGAGAGCTTCCTCATGTCCGCCTTCCACGGCGGCAAGCTCAACACCATGAAGCTGCACTACCTGAACGATGCGGGCGATGTGCGCATCATCCGCCCTCTGGCCCTGGTGCGCGAACGCCAGACCCGCGACTTTGCCCTTGAAGCCCGCCTGCCAGTGATCGCCGAGAACTGCCCCGCCTGCTTCTCCAAGCCGACCGAGCGCCAGCGCCTGAAGCTGCTGCTGGCTGACGAGGAGATGCAGCACCACATGCTGTTCAAGAGCCTGGGCCAGGCCCTGCGCCCGTTGATGGAGGATGGGCTGGAACGTGCCCTGGCGGCGCTCGGCGATCAGGCCAAGCCACTGGAGGGCGCTTCGGGCGAGGACGACGCGGCATGAGCGCACGCAGGGTCGGATGGCTTCTCAACGCGCTCGCCGCGCTCCCGCTGCGCGCCAACCACACCCTCGGGGCCGCCATCGGATGGCTTGCGAGCATTGTCCCAAGTCGCATGCGCCACGTCACCCGCTGTAATCTGGAGCTGTGCTTCCCGGACATGCACACAGACGAACGCCGCCGCCTCGAACAACAAAGCCTGATTGAAACCGGAAAGACCCTGACCGAAATCGGCCCGTTCTGGCGCTGGCCCCAGGGCAAACTGCTCGAAACCATCCGTGAAACGCCAGGGCTGGAAGCCGTCGAGATGGCTCGCGCCGAGGGTTACGGCGTCATCCTGCTCGGCCCACATATCGGCGCATGGGAGCTGGTAGGGCAATTCATTTCCAGCCGGTGGCCCATGACCACGCTCTACAAGCCGCCCAAGCAAGCCGCGCTCGACGCCCCCATGCGCGAAGCGCGCCAAAGACAGGGAGCGACCCTTGTTCCGACCGATGCCTCGGGCGTAAAGGCCCTGCTGCAAGCACTCAAACGCGGGGAAGTGATCGGCATCCTGCCCGACCAGGTGCCGACTGACGGCCAGGGTGTATTCGCGACCTTTCTCGGACAGCCAGCCTTCACCATGGTCCTGGCCTCCCGCCTGGCCGGACGTGGCAATGCGAAGAGCTTCTTCACCTTCGCCGAACGCCTGCCGTGCGGCGAAGGCTTCCGCCTGCACTTCATTCCGGCGGAGGCGGATTTCTACGACGCGAATGTCGATGTTTCCGCCACCGCGCTCAATCGCGGCGTGGAAGCCTGCATCCGGATTGCACCGGCGCAGTACCAGTGGAGCTACAAGCGGTTCCGCAAGAGACCAGAGGGGATGAAGGGCGTTTACTGACGCGGGATGGCGCCCACAAAACGAAGGTTTGTCGGACAGGCTGGATGACAAGACTGGGGAAAGTGGGTCCCCCTCGGCCGCGCCGTGGCTGGCGTGCCTGGCAGGGGGTCAAACAGCCATGGATGGCGGTTTGAGGTTCCCCGGGACAGGAAGTCCCGTGGAACCGGCCCCCTGACGGGCATGCCAGACACGGGCGCCCCGAAGGGGCGCGGTCATGGGGGCGTCCATCTTTTCGCCCCTTTTCTTGGACGAGCAAGAAAAGGGGCTCGCCCGCGTGCGATCCGGGCGGGTCGAAGCGCTGTCCGTATGGCGGGCGAAATAGCTCACGAGCCTGTCTCAAAGCGGCTTTGAAGAACCGTTGAAGGACTTTTCGCCCGCTTTGAAGGTTGTCTCTTTGGACATGCGCAAGCGCAAGCGGACGAGCTACTTTTCTTGTTGCTGATGACATCCTTGTCATCAGCCCTTCGGGTGATGCTTCGCATCCCAACACCGTTCCAGACGGCGTCTGTCGTGCAAGCAAAGTAGCCAAAAGAACACACCCCCACGGGGTCGCCCTGTCCAACAAACCTTCGTTTCGCGAACAACCCTTTTACGGCAGCACATCCGCCTCGTGCGCACCGACCACCATCACCCCATCCGCCTCCACCCGCGCGCCACGCGGCAGGCTGGCGACGCCGACGGCGGCACGGGCCGGATAAGGTTGAGCGAAGTATTCGGCCATGATGCCGTTGACGGTGGCGAAGTAGCCAAGATCCGTCAGGAAAATATTCAGCTTGGCGATATCGTTAAGCGAGCCGCCGGCTGCCTCGCACACCGCGCGCAGGTTCTTGAATACCTGATGGATCTCATCTTCGATGGAGTCCTGCACCATCCGCATGCTGGCTGGATCGAGCGCGATCTGGCCGGAAAGATAAACGGTGTCACCCACTCGGACAGCCTGGGAATAGGTGCCAATAGCCTGCGGCGCGTGTTCGGTCTGGATGGTGGTGCGGGACATGCGGGGCTCCTCGTATCTTGTGAACGCGAGGAGCATAAACCGGAACCTTACCAAGGTGTAGAAGCGCTCTCCCTTGCACCCCGTGTGCACCAGGGCCCGATGCCACGCCAGGGCGATTTTCGCAGCGGGGACGCCGCCCCCACGGGACTGTCCGTAGAGACGCAGCCCCCGGGCCGTTGGGCTGGTGCATTGATCGCCAGACGCCTGCATCCTCGATGCGGGCGCGCCCTCAGGTCCGCCAGACCTTGAGGATGGCGGGCTCACGCTTGAGGCGACGCATGATGTTGGCAAGATGGGTACGGTCGCGCACGCGCATCAGGAAGGTGATGACGGTGACATTGTGGTCGCGATCGTCAAAGCGCACATCGTCAATGTCCGCGCCCAGTTCCGCGATCGCGCTGGCCATGCGGGCCAGCCCGCCGCGCAGGTTCTTGGCGTTGATACCGATCTCGGCCTGATAGTCGCCGCTCATCTCGCTCGCCCACTCAACCGGCAACCATTTCTCCGGGTGAGTGGCAAGCTCGGCAATGTTGTTGCACTGACGGCGATGCACAACGATACCACGCCCGGTGCTGGCGAAGCCGACCACCTCGTCGCCCGGCAACGGATGACAGCATTTGGCAAAACTGACCACCATGCCCTCCGCACCGCTGAGCACGAGCGGGGCCACCGCTCCCGCGCCCGCTTCTCCGCCACGCTCGCCGGGCTCGGCGGTCAGCCAGTGCGCCACCAGGGAAGCCAGCCGGTTGCCCAGTCCAATCTCGCGGAACAGTTCTTCCGCGCTCTGATGATGGTATTCAGTCACGCAGGCCTGCATCCGCTCGAAAGAGACGTGCGCGAGATCGGCGCCAAACGCATCCAGCGCCTTATCGAGCAGGCGACGCCCGAGCTGGACGGCCTCTTCGTCATGCATGCCCTTGAGAAAACCCCGGATGTGGGTACGCGCCTTGGCGGTGACGACGAAGCTCAACCAATTCGGGTTGGGGGTGGCGCCCGGCGCGGTGATGATTTCCACGGTCTGGCCATTGCGCAGAATGCTGGACAGCGGCGCAAACTGACGGTCGATCTTGCAGGCCACGCAGGTATCCCCCACCCCGGTATGCACCGCGTAGGCAAAATCGACCGGAGTGGAGCGGCGCGGCAGTTCCATGATCTCGCCCATCGGGGTGAACACGTAGACCTCGTCCGGGAACAGATCGACCTTGACGCTCTCCAGGAATTCCTGCGGGTTGCCCGCTTGGCGCTGGATGTCCAGCAACTCGCGCAGCCATTCGCGGGCGCGCGCCTGGGTGGTGCTGCTCTGGTCGCCTGCGGCCTTGTAGAGCCAGTGGGCGGCGATGCCGCTTTCGGCGAACTGATGCATTTCGCGAGTGCGTATCTGCACTTCCAGCGGGATGCCGTGCGGGCCGAACAGCACCGTGTGCAGGGATTGATAGCCGTTGGCCTTGGGAATGGCGATGTAGTCCTTGAATCGCCCAGGCAGAGGCTTGTAGAGGTTGTGCGCCACGCCCAGCACGCGATAAGCGGTATCCACGCTCTCCACAACAATGCGCACCGCGAACACATCGAACACCTCCTCGAATGGCAGGTGTTTCTGCGCCATCTTGCGATAGATGCTGTACAGGCGCTTCTCGCGCGCCTGCACTTCGGCCCGGATACCCTCCTCGTGCAGGCGCGCGTTGAAGGCATCCTCGATTTTCTGCATCACCTCGCGGCGGTTACCGCGCGCCTTGCGCACCGTCTGTTCCAGAATGCGGTAACGCATGGGGTGCATGGCCTGAAAGCCCAGGTCTTCCAGCTCATGGCGCAGATTATTGAGTCCCAGGCGGTTGGCGATGGGGGTGTAGATTTCCAGCGTCTCGCGCGCGATGCGGCGGCGCTTGTCCGGTCGCATGACGCCCAGCGTGCGCATGTTGTGCAACCGGTCTGCGAGCTTGATGAGGATGACGCGCACGTCCTCCACCATCGCCATCATCATCTTGCGGAAATTGGCGGCCTGCTGCTCAGCCTTGGACTTGAAGCGTATCTGGTCGAGCTTGCTGACCCCGTCAACCAGGTGCGCCACCTCATCGCCATACTCGGAGGCGATCTGGTCGCGCGCGGTCGGGGTGTCCTCGATCACGTCATGCAACAGGGCCGCGATGATGGTCTTCTCGTCCAGACGGAGCCCGGCAAGAATGCCCGCCACGGCGACGGGATGGGTGATGTATGGTTCGCCGGAAACCCGCGTCTGTCCCTCATGGGCGTGCGCGGAAAAAACATAGGCCTGGGAAACCCGCTCGATGCAGGCGGACTCCATGTACTCGGCAAGCGCCTCGGCAAGCGGGGCGAAAATGACATCCCCGGCAAGCGGGCCGGGGATGGAAGACGCAGTGGCTCGGGCCACGCCGGACTTAGGCCTCGTCGCTGCCGGGCGCGCGACGCGGGGACTGGCCTTCTTCCTCGTCGCCACGGAATTCGTTCAGCTCGTCGCGAATCTCGAAGTCGGAAATGCGCGAGCGAACCGGCTGGTGAACATGCACCTCGTCCAGCACGGCCTGGGTGACCTTGCCTTCGGCGATCTCGCGTAAAGCGATCACGGTCGGCTTGTCACGGTCCGGCTCCACCAGCGGCTGGGCTCCGGCCTCGATCTGGCGGGCGCGCTTGGCGGCCATCACCACCAGATGGAAGCGATTGCCAACGTCTTTCAGGCAGTCTTCGACGGTCACGCGTGCCATGGAAATCTCCAGTCAACTCTGTATTGCGAACCGCGCATTCTATACGCACAACACCGGATTATGCCAGCAACTCATTGATAAGGCGGGCATGTCGAGCCTGGGCGCGCGCAAGGTTCAGGCGTTCGGCGCGGAAGATGCTGGCCAGTTCGTGCAAGGCCTCGTCAAAAACGTCGTTGACGATGAGGTAATCGAACTCGGCATAATGCTCCATCTCGGTCTTCGCATCGCGCATACGGCGGGCGATGATGTCCTCGCCATCCTGACCACGACCACGCAGACGCGCTTCCAGCACGGCACGCGCAGGCGGGAGAATGAAAATGCCGAGCGCCTCGGGGAAGAGCGTTCGGACCTGCCGGGCGCCTTGCCAGTCGATCTCCAGAATCACGTCCTGACCGGCCGCGAGGTTCAGATCCACGGCAGCCTTCGAGGTGCCGTAGTAATGATCAAACACCCGTGCGTGCTCAAGAAACTCGCCATGAGCCGCCATCCGTTCGAAAGCGGCATGATCGACAAAATGGTAATGCACGCCATCCGCCTCGCCCGGGCGGATGGCGCGCGTGGTGTGCGAGACCGACACGGCGATGCCCGGAAGATGCTCGCGCAAGGCCTTCACAAGACTGGTTTTGCCCGCGCCGGACGGCGCGGAGATGACGTACAACTGACCTCGCATGAAATCCTCTCGATCAACACATGACGCGAGGCGATCCCGCCGCCCCGACTTCGAGCCGAAGAAAAACGCCTTCCCGACGCGCCTCATCCCCGCCGACCATGGCCTCTCGATGCCAAGCGCATGGCCGAACTGCGGTCAGAACGGAATATCATCCTCGTCGAACCCGCCACCCCAGCCGCTATCCTGCTGCGGCGCGGGCTGGCGGGACTCCTGCGGACGGCCTGCGGATTGCGAGGGGGCTGACTGGCGCGGAGCCTGGGAACGCTGCGGCGCATCGAAACCGCTGTCGGAGCTCGCACCGCCGCCACGACCGCCGAGCATCTGCATGTCACTGGCGACGATCTCAGTGCTGTACTGGTCCTTGCCATCCTTGTCCTGCCACTTGCGTGTGCGCAGGGAACCCTCAATGTAAACCTGCTGCCCCTTGCGCAGGTATTCCGCGCCGATCTCGGCCAGCTTCCCGAACAGGACCACGCGGTGCCATTCAGTGCGCTCCTGCTTCTCACCGCTCTTGTCGGTCCAGTTCTCGGACGTGGCGATGCGCAGATTGGTGACCGCGCCGCCGCTCGGCATGTAGCGCGTTTCCGGGTCCACCCCCAGGTTGCCGACCAGAATCACCTTGTTCACGCCACGCGCCATGCCTTCTCTCCCGAAATACGCACCCGAAAAATCAGCGGGTTGCTTGCCTTTGATCCGCGCTATATTAACCCATTCCGTCCATCGACAATCCCCGGCTATCGCCTGCCATGACCACCAGCCTGATCCGTATCCGCGGCGCCCGCACTCACAATCTGAAGAACATCGATCTCGATATCCCGCGCGAGAAGCTGGTCGTGTTCACTGGTCTGTCCGGCTCGGGCAAGTCCTCGCTCGCCTTCGACACCATTTTCGCCGAGGGCCAGCGCCGTTACGTGGAGTCGCTGTCCGCCTACGCGCGCCAGTTTCTGTCGATGATGGACAAACCGGACGTGGATCTGATTGAAGGACTATCACCCGCCATTTCCATTGAACAGAAGACCACCTCGCACAATCCGCGCTCCACGGTCGGCACGGTCACCGAGATCTACGACTACCTGCGCCTGCTGTTCGCCCGCGCCGGAACCCCCCACTGCCCGGACCACGACCTGCCCTTGCAGGCGCAAACCGTCAGCCAGATGGTGGACATGGTGCTCGCCCTTCCGGAGGAGCGTCGACTGATGCTGCTCGCGCCCGTGGTGTCCGCGCGCAAGGGCGAATACCGCCGCCTGTTCGACACCCTGCGCGGCCAAGGCTTCCTGCGCGCGCGCATCAACGGCGAAGTGATGGAGCTGGACCAGGCGCCAGAACTGGACCCGAAATCCAAGCACAGCATCGAGGTGGTGGTGGACCGCTTCAAGGTTCGCCCGGACATGGCCCAGCGTCTGGCCGAATCGTTCGAGACCGCGCTGAACCTCGCCGAGGGCGTGGCCAGGGTGGCCAGCATGGACGAAGGAGATATCGACATCACCTTCTCCGCCCGCCATGCCTGCCCGGTGTGCGGCTTCGCCCTGACCGAACTGGAGCCTCGACTGTTCTCGTTCAACAACCCTCAGGGCGCCTGCCCGGTGTGCGACGGCATCGGTGTGCAGAGCTTCATGGACCCGGCCAAGGTGGTCGGCCATCCAGAGCTTTCGCTCGCGGGCGGCGCGATTCGGGGGTGGGACCGTCGCAATGCCTACTATTACGCCATCATCCAGAGCTTGGCGCGTCATTACGGCTTCGATCCGGAAACAAGCTGGCAGGAGCTTCCGCAAAAGGTGCGTCAGGTGGTGCTGAACGGCTCCGGCAAGGAAGAGATCGAGTTCCACTACCTGGGCGAGCGCGGCGCGACGGTCAAGCGCACGCATGTCTTCGAAGGCGTGCTGCCGAACATGCAGCGCCGCTACCGGGAAAGCGACAGCCTGGCGGTACGGGAAGAACTGTCGAAATACCTATCCGAACAGCCCTGCCCATCCTGCCATGGCGCGCGCATCAACCGCACCGCGCGCCACGTGAAGGTCGGCGAGCTGAACCTGCCCGCCATCACCTCGCTCCCGGTCGACCAAGCCGCGGACTGGTTCGCCACGCTTGACCTGCCCGGCCAGAAAGCCGCCATCGCCGACAAGATCGTGCGCGAAATCCACGCCCGCCTCGGTTTCCTGGTCAACGTCGGCCTCAACTACCTCTCGCTGGACCGCAACGCCGACACGCTCTCCGGCGGCGAGGCGCAGCGCATCCGCCTCGCCAGCCAGATCGGCTCCGGCCTGGTCGGCGTGACCTACATCCTCGACGAGCCTTCCATCGGCCTGCACCAGCGCGACAACGACCGCCTGCTCGGCACACTCACTCGTCTGCGCGAACTAGGCAACACCGTGATCGTGGTCGAACACGACGAGGATGCCATCCGCGCCGCCGATTTCGTGGTGGACATCGGCCCCGGCGCGGGCGTGCACGGCGGCCAGATCATTGGCGCGGGCAGCCCGGACGAAATCGCCGCCAATACCGAATCCCTGACCGGCTCCTACCTCTCGGGCCGTCTCGCCATCCTGCCCCCGGCGCAAACTGCCCCGGCCGATCCGGAGCGCATGCTGGTGCTGGAAGGCGCGCGCGGCAACAACCTGCAAGGCGACACCTTGCGCCTGCCGGTCGGTCTGTTCACCTGCATCACCGGCGTGTCCGGCTCCGGCAAGTCCACCCTCATCAACGACACGCTCTACAGACTGGCAGCCCAGCGCCTCAACGGCGCCAGCGAATCGCCCGCGCCCTTCGATACAGTGCATGGCATGGAGCACTTCGACAAGGTCATCGACATCGACCAGAGCCCCATCGGACGCACCCCACGCTCCAACCCAGCCACCTACACAGGTCTGTTCACCCCCATCCGCGAGCTGTTCGCCGGCACGCCGGAGTCCCGCGCGCGCGGCTACGGGCCGGGCCGCTTCAGCTTCAACGTCAAGGGCGGGCGCTGCGAAGCCTGCGAGGGCGACGGCGTGCTCAAGGTGGAGATGCACTTCCTGCCGGACGTATACGTGGAATGCGAGGTCTGCCGCGGCAAGCGCTACAACCGCGAGACGCTGGACATACGCTACAAGGGGCAGACCATCGCCGACGTACTGGAGATGACCGTCGAGGACGGCGTCGAATTCTTCAGCGCCGTGCCCTCCATCGCGCGCAAGCTGCAAACCTTGCAGGAAGTCGGCCTTGGCTACCTGCGCCTGGGTCAGAACGCCACAACCCTCTCCGGCGGCGAGGCCCAGCGGGTGAAACTTGCTAAAGAATTGTCCAAGCGCGATACCGGACGCACCCTCTACATCCTCGACGAGCCCACCACCGGCCTGCATTTTCACGATGTGGCGCAACTGCTGCGCGTGATCCACACCCTGCGCGACCACGGCAACACCGTAGTCGTGATCGAGCACAATCTGGATGTCATCAAGACCGCCGACTGGATCGTCGACCTGGGCCCCGAAGGCGGCAAGGGGGGGGGACGGATCATTGCCGAAGGCACGCCGCGCGAAGTCTCCGGCATGGACCAATCACACACCGGGCGCTATTTGAAACGCTTTTTCCGCGACTGAGAACGACGCCCCGCACGCAACGCATTAGGCATCGACAAGTCGGCTTGCTGATAAAAAACGGCACAGAGGCAGTTTTTCCGCATCCTGCTAGACTCAGCTCATTGCTTCGCCATCCACACTTCCACACCATGCCTCCACGCAGGTGAGACTCTTCATGCCGAGCATCGCACGACCAGGCCGCCTCCTCCGGGCCTCCGCGCTGATCGCCATGCTCGCGTTCCCACACGCCGGGCTCGCCACCATCCCGCCCACGCGGGACGTTACGCTTGGCATGTATCAGAACGCCCCCAAAATCTACCGCGACGCCGAAGGGCGACCCGCAGGGTTTTTCGCCGACATCATCCACGAAATCGCCATGCGTGAGGGATGGCGCCTGCATTATGTCGACTGCGAATGGGACGACTGCCTGACGATGCTCGAAGCAGGCGTGCTGGACCTGATGCCGGACGTGGCCATCAGCGCCGAACGAAGCCAGCGCTTCGATTTCCACGAGATCGGCGTAGCGCATAGTTGGTCGCAAATCTACGCGCCGCCGGGCAGCGCGATCCAGGCCCTGCCCGACCTGATCGGCAGGCGCGTGGCCGTGCTGCGCGACAGCGTGCAGGAGGCCTACCTGCGGCGCATGATGGAAGGCCTTGGCGGCCAGTTCGAGCTGCTGCCGACCGATACCCTGGCACAGGCCTTCGAGCTGGCCATGAACGGGCGCGCCGACGCCGTCATCGGCAACCAATTCTATGGCGAACGCGAGGCGAACCGCTTCGGCCTGCGTGAAACGCCTCTGATCGTGATGCCAAGCCGACTATTCTTCGCCGCCCCCAAGGGTCGCCATGCCGACCTTCTGGCACAGATCGACCTTCATCTTGCGGCTTGGCGTCAGAATCCGGATTCCATCTACTTTTCAGCCCTCCGCCGCGCCATGCTGCCACCGCCGGACATATTGCTGCCGGACTGGGCGCGCCTGACCCTGATCGGAGGCGGAGGCCTTCTAGCGTTGTTCTTTGTCATGACGGCCCTGCTGCGCTGGCAAGTGCGCCTGCGCACGGCGGAACTGGAGCGCACCGCGCAACGCCTTGACCACATACTCGGCTCAAGCCCGGTCGTGCTCTATTCCATGCGCGAAACGCCCGACGGCGAGATCGTGCCCGACTGGGTCAGCGACAATATCCGCACCCTGTTCGGATTCACGCCGGAACAGGCCCTGGAGCGCGGATGGTGGGAAGCGCGCATCCACCCGGAGGATCTTGGGTCGGCACGAGCCGCTCTTGGCGCACTACGCGAAGCCGGGCATCTGACACACGAATACCGGCTGATTGACGCCCAAGGTCATGTGCGCCACATCCGCGACGAACTGATCCGTCGCGCCAAGCCCGGCGGGGGAACCATCTCAGGCAGTTGGAGCGACCTCACCGAGCGCCGCGAACAGGCCGAGCGCCTGAGCTTTCTGATCCATCACGACCCGCTGACCACCCTGCCCAACCGCTGGCTGCTGCATGACCGACTGGAGCACGCAATCAACCGCGCGCGGCGCGAGGGCTGTCAGGTGGGCGTGATCTACCTGGATCTCGATCGTTTCAAGAACATCAACGACACACTCGGCCACACGGTCGGCGATGCCATGCTGAAACTTGCCGCACAGCGCATGACGGCTGCCATACCACCGGGGGAAACCCTGGCCCGGGCGGGCGGCGACGAGTTTGTGTTGCTGCTGGAGCAAGACATCACCCCGGACAAGCTCAGCCATGTGGCGCAGCGTCTTCTGCAAAGCTTCGGCGAACCGCTCGAAGTCGGCCCCCATAGCCTGATCGTCACCGCGAGCCTTGGCATCTCCCTATTCCCGGACGACGGGGAAGACGCCGACACCTTGCTCAAGAATGGAGAACTTGCCCTCTACGAGGCCAAGAATCAGGGACGCAATACCTTCCGTTTTTTCTCCGCCGCGCTCTCGACCGGGGTGCGGGAACGGCTGGTCATGGAAAACGCGCTGCGCGGCGCCATCCGGCGAGGCGAGCTGGTGCTGCACTATCAGCCGCAGATCGACCTGCACAGCGGCGAGTGGATCGGCGCTGAGGCGCTGGTCCGCTGGCAACACCCTGACATCGGATTGGTACCGCCCGCTCAGTTCATTCCATTGGCGGAAGAAAGCGGCCTGATCGGCGAAATCGGTGACTGGGTTCTGGCCGAGGCCTGCCGCCAGACCCGCGCCTGGGATGAGCAAGGACGAATGCTGCCACGGATTTCGGTCAATCTCTCCGCGCGTCAGATCGAGCCAGAGCACCTGCTACCCAAGGTCCGTCAAACACTGCTCGATACCGGCCTTGATGCGCACAGGCTGGAACTTGAAGTGACCGAATCCACCGTCATGCGAGAGCCAGTCAAGGCGGCGGATACGCTGGGCCGACTCAAGGCCCTGGGCGTGAAGATAGCCATCGACGATTTCGGCACCGGACATTCCAGCCTGTCCTCGCTCAAACGCTTGCCGCTGGACAGACTCAAGATCGACCAGTCTTTCGTACGCGACATCGGCAAGGACAGCAACGACGAGGCCATCAGCCGCGCGATCATCGTGCTGGCGCGCACCCTGGGCCTGGAAATCATCGCCGAAGGCATCGAACGCGAGGAGCAGGCGGATTTCCTGAACAGGGAAGGCTGCCGCATGGGCCAGGGCTATCTTTTCAGTCGCCCGATGCCGGCCCATGCCTTCATCGAAGCCTGGAAAAGCGCCCCAGTCAGTGCCGAAAACCGTTCGTAATCGGCATCCGGCGCTCGCGCCCGAATGCTCGCGAGGTTATCTTGACGCCCGGCGGGGCCTGGCGGCGCTTGTATTCGGCCAGATCAACCATGCGCACGATGCGGCGCACGGTAGCCTCGTCGAAGCCGACCGCGACGATCTCGTCCACCCCTTCCAAGCGCTCGACGTAAGCCTCAAGAATGGCATCCAGCACGGGATAGGGCGGCAGACTGTCTTCGTCCTTCTGATCCGGGCGCAACTCAGCCGAGGGCGGGCGCGTGATGACGCGCCTGGGGATATTGCCAGTCAAGGTGTTACGGTACTCGGCCAGCCGGTAAACCAGCGTTTTAGGCACATCCTTGAGCGGCGCGAAACCTCCGGCCATATCGCCATAGAGGGTGGCATAGCCCACTGCCATCTCGCTCTTGTTGCCGGTGGTGAGCAGCAACTTGCCGCTGGCATTGGAGAGCGCCATCAGCACCACGCCGCGCGAGCGGGCCTGCAAGTTTTCATTGGTCACCCCGCTGGGCAGACCGTGCAACACCGGCGAAAGCATTTGGCGGAAGGCATGAAAGGAAGGCTCGATAGGCACCACGTGATAGCGCACGCCGAGCGCCACGGCCTGGGCCTCGGCATCCTCCTGGCTCATGTCCGAGGTGTAACGGCTGGGCATCATGACTGCTTCGACCTGCGCGGGCCCCAGCGCATCGACCGCCAAGGCTAGGGTCAGGGCCGAGTCGATACCCCCGGAAAGCCCCAGCAACGCCCCATCGAAGCCGTTTTTGCACGCATAGTCGCGTACGGCCAGAACCAGCGCCCGGTAGATAGCCGCCGTCTCGGGGATAGGCTCGGCGCGCGAGGGCTCGATGAGCGTCACGATACCGTCGGCATCCACTTCCACGCAGCCCAGCGCCTCTTCGAAGGCGGGCAGGCGGTAGACCACCTCGCCTGTTGCATCCGTCACCAGCGAGCCGCCATCGAACACAAGCTCGTCCTGCCCGCCGACCAGGTTGACGTAGACCACCGGACGACCGCTTTCAACGGCCCGTGCGCGCAGGATGTGCTCGCGCCGCTGAGGTTTGTCACTCTGATAGGGCGATGCATTGAGACTGAGAATGACGCGCGCGCCCTCGCCGACCGCCTGAGCGATGGGCTCGGCATGCCAGATATCCTCGCAGATGGTCAGCGCGGCGAAGTCATCGATCAGGCAGGCTTCGTGCCCCGGCGTGAAATAGCGCAGCTCATCGAACACACCGTAATTCGGCAGGCGTTGTTTGCGGTAGCTCGCGCGCACGATGCCGTCATGAAGCACAATGGCGCTGTTGTAGCGATATCCGTCTACCTGTTCGGGCAGGCCGAGCACCACGCCGATACCGTGAGGAAGCTCGACCTTCAGGCGCTCGACCGCCTGATTGATGCGTGCCATGAAGTCGGAGCGCTTGACCAGATCTTCAGGGGGGTAGCCGCTGAGCGCAAGCTCAGGAAAAACGACCAGATCCGCGCCATACTCGTCGACCGCGCGGCGAGTCCAGTGCACGACCCTCTCGGTGTTGCCCGGAATGTCGCCGACCGTCATGTTGACCTGGGCGAGCGCGATACGGACGGCCATGAAAACCCTCTTTGGAAACTCTAGGGGAGAGGGGCTCAGCGCCCCAGCACTTCGGCCATGCGCGCGCCCATGCGCGCCGGCGAGCGGACAATGTGGCAACCGGCGGCCTCCAGTGCGGCGAACTTGGCCTCGGCGCCCCCCTGTCCACCCGCGACAATAGCGCCTGCGTGCCCCATCCGCTTGCCTTTCGGCGCGGTTGCCCCGGCGATGTAGGCCACCACAGGCTTGCTGACCTCAGCGCGAATGAACTCGGCGGCCTCCTCTTCGGCGCTGCCGCCAATCTCGCCCACCATGATGATGCCCTCGGTCTGCGGGTCGGCCTCGAACAGGCGCAGGCAGTCGATGAAGTTCATGCCGTGGATGGGGTCGCCGCCAATGCCGACGCAGGTGCTCTGACCCAGGCCCGCCCCGGTAGTCTGGTGCACAGCCTCGTAGGTCAGGGTGCCGGAGCGGGAGACGATACCGATCGCCCCCGGCGTGTGGATGTATCCCGGCATGATGCCGATCTTGCAGCCACTGCCCTTGGCGCCGGGGGTGATGACGCCGGGGCAGTTCGGGCCGACCAGGCGGGTGTCCGGGTAGTCCTTCAGCGCGGCCTTGACCTTGAGCATGTCGAGCACCGGGATGCCCTCGGTGATGCACACGATCAGGCGGATGCCTGCGTCGGCGGCCTCCAGGATGGCGTCGGCGGCGAAGGGTGCGGGCACGTAGATCATGCTCGCCTCGGCTCCGGTCTGTTTGACTGCATCCGCCACGGTGTCGAACACCGGCAGGTCGAGGTGGGTGCTGCCGCCCTTGCCCGGGGTGACGCCGCCGACCATGCGGGTGCCGTAGGCAATGGCCTGCTCGGAGTGGAAGGCGCCTTGCTTGCCGGTGAACCCCTGACAGATGACGCGGGTGTTGCCATCAATAAGAATCGCCATCTCAAATATCTCCTTGGGCGGCTCGAACGGCCGCCTGCGCGGCACGGGTCAGGTCGGTCTCGGCAATGATGGCAAGACCGGACTGGGCCAGCATGGCGCGACCCTGCTCGGCATTGGTACCTTCCAGGCGCACCACCAGCGGCAGCTTGAGGTCGACCTCGCGCACCGCTTGGAGAATGCCTTCGGCGATCAGATCGCAGCGCACGATGCCGCCGAAGATGTTGATCAGGATGACGCGCACCTTGGTATCCGACAGGATCAGCTTGAACGCCTCGGCCACGCGCTCGGCGGTCGCGCCGCCACCCACGTCGAGGAAGTTGGCGGGCGTGCCGCCTTCGAGCTGGATCAGATCCATGGTCGCCATGGCAAGGCCCGCGCCATTGACCATACAGGCGATGTTGCCGTCCAGGGTGACATAGTTGAGGTTGTGCTTGCCCGCCTCGCGCTCACGCGGGTCTTCCTGCGCCTCGTCACGCATCGCCACAATGGCAGGCTGGCGATAACCAGCGTTGGAGTCGAGCACGAACTTGCAGTCCAGCGCCAACAGATCGCCCTCCTCGGTGACGGCCAGCGGGTTGATTTCCAGCATGCTGGCGTCCTTCCGCACAAAGGTGTCATACAACCCCTTGAGCATCGGGCCGAAGGCCTTGGCCGCATCACCCGAGAGACCCAGCGCGAAGGCAAGCTTACGCGCATGGTAGGGCATCAATCCGACGGCGGGATGCACCCTGAGTGTATGGATGCGCTCGGGGGTCTTCTCGGCGACCTCCTCGATGTCCATGCCGCCCGCGTCCGAGGCGATAAAGGTCACCTGCGACGTAGCCCGATCAATGACCAGGCTCAGGTAGAGCTCTCGCGCAATGCGGGTGGCAGGCTCGACATATAGGGCATCGACCGGCAGTCCCGCCGCGCCTGTCTGAACCGTGACCAGTCGGCGACCCAGCCAGCCCTCGATGAAGGCCCGCGCCTCCTCCGCGCTTTCCACCAGCCGCACGCCGCCCGCCTTGCCGCGCCCGCCCGCATGCACCTGCGCCTTCATCACCCACGGCCCGCCCCCGAGCGCATCGAGCGCGGGCGACACATCGTCAATGACGCGGATCAAACGCCCCTCGGGCACGGCCACGCCAGCCTCCCGGAGCAGCATCTTGGCCTGGTATTCATGCAGATTCATGCGCGGATTCCGCCTCTTGGTACGTTCGTTCGGATCAATCCTGCATTTTGATGTAATCGAGTCACGGGGACAAATCACCCCGCCCACGACCCGGCAGACGTTGCCGCGAGGCTTGCACCTTTCTCAACCCAACCTGAAACTAGCTCCCATGTGTTACCACGCACTCATCGCCACGATACTGACCACATGGCCGCCCCCTTGGCCTGATAGCCTGCTGGTCCGCCCGCACGGACCAGCCACGCCCGACTTCGTCGCATGAACGCCGCGCACGCCGAGCCATCGCCCTCCGCGCTCAACTGGCGTGGTTTGCGTTTTTTCAATGCCTACCGACTGGTGGTTGCGGCAGCACTTCTGGCCGGTCACGCACTGACCAGCCAACACGATCTGTTCAACATCACGGGACTGGACCCCTTCATCCTCATGGTGGCGGGCTACGGCCTGTTCGCCCTATTCCTGCTGACGCTGGACGAGCTGCGCATGGGCGGCTACGAGCAACGCCTGCATTCCGGCCTGATTGTCGATCTGCTGGTCCTGGGGCTTTTGGGACACATCAGCGACGCGCCTTCCGGCAACATCCACATACTGATGATTATCCACATGGCCTACGCCGCCCTGTTGCTGAGCGGACGCGAGGCCCTGGCGTTCGCGGCGTTCGGCGGAGTCCATCTGTTGCTGCTGGCGTTCTGGGCGGCGCGCAATTCGGACAAGGCCGACATGCTGTTCACTCATGCCGGTCTGCACGGCCTGGCGCTGTTCGCCGTCGCCATCCTGGCCCGCTCCCTGGCGCGCCGCATGGAGGCCGCCCAGAGCCTCGCGGAGCAGCGTGGCATCGACCTTGCGAATGAAACTCAGCTCAATCGCCTGATCCTGGAACGTAACCGCGAGGGCGTCGTGGTGGTCGACGGCGACAGCCGGACGCACCATGCCAATGGCGCCGCCCAGCGCTTGCTGCGTTACCGCCGCGGCGGCGGACTTCCTCCGCCCCCCCTGGCAACGATCAATCCCCAACTAGCCGAAGCCCTCTACGCCTGGCGTGAACAGCCGGAGGACAGCCTGGCGATCATCCGCATCGACCACCCGGAGCGACTGCATGTACGCATCACGCCGCTGACCGACGACCCGCACGGGCCCGTGGCGCTGTTCATCGAGGACGACGCCCAGATCATGGCGCAAATGGAGCACGACAAGCTTGCAGCCATGGGCCGCCTGACCGCCAGCATCGCGCACGAAATCCGCAACCCGCTGAGTGCGATCGGCCACTCGGGGCAGTTGCTGGAAGAAGCCCCGCTGGGCGATCAAGACCGGCGTCTGCTGGGCATCATTCGCAATCAGGTCGAACGGATCAACCGCATCGTCGAAAACATTCTTCTGACGTCAAGACGCAAGCGCGCGCGCCCGGAGCGCCTTGAACTCGCACCCTGGCTGGCTCGCTTCATGGAGCAGTACCGCGCAGCCCACATGCGGGAAGACCTTCGCCTGGAGCTGGACGCATCGCCAAATATCCATGCCATGAGCGACGCCAGCCACCTGGAGCAAATCCTCACCATTCTGCTGGACAACGCCCTGCTGCATGGGAAACCCGCCGATGCCCCCGCGCGCATCAACCTTGATGTCCGCCTGCTCGGCGCGCAACAACGTCCCTGCATCGAGATTCGGGACAATGGTCGGGGCATTCCCCCCGAACTACGCGACCGCCTGTTTGAACCGTTTTTCACCACCCATGAAAAAGGTAATGGTCTGGGCCTGTTCATCGCCCGCGAATTGGCGGATGCCAACCGGCTGACCCTGCAATATCATCAGAAAGCGGAAGGCGGGCATTATTTTCGACTCACCTTTCCACGTCGCGAACCCAGCCCGGACGATAAGGCAGACAAGGCATGACCCACCGCCCACCATGCGCCCTGATCGTCGATGACGAACCCGACATCCTCACCCTGCTCGGCATCAGCCTGGAGCGCATGGGCATCCAGACCCGTCCGTCCGCCAACCTTGGCGAAGCGCAAGCCGCACTGGAGGAGGGGCATTTTGACTTCTGCCTGACCGACCTGCGCCTGCCGGACGGCGACGGACTGGAGCTGGTTCGCTACATTCAACAGCGTCACCCCGGCTTACCGGTCGCAGTCATCACCGCGCACGGTGACATGCAGAGCGCGATTGACGCGCTGAAATCCGGCGCTTTCGATTTCGTCAACAAACCGCTCGACCTCGGGCGCTTGCGCGGCATGGTGGAAACCGCGCTCCGGCTACGCCCGATCCGCCCCGGCGCGACCGGAGGCGAAGGAAGCGACCGCCTGATTGGCGACGCCCCCATCATGCAGGCGCTGCGCGCCCAGATCGCCAAGGCGGCGCGCTGCCAGGCCCCCATTTTCATCCAGGGTGAATCCGGCACTGGCAAGGAGGTCATCGCACGCCTGATCCACGATCTAGGACCGCGCGCCGCCGCTCCGTTCGTGCCGATCAACTGCGGCGCGATTCCGGCGGAGCTGATGGAGAGCGAACTCTTCGGTCATCGCAAAGGCAGCTTCACCGGCGCCAGCGCGGACAAACCCGGCCTGTTCCAGGCCGCGCACGGCGGGACCTTGTTTCTCGACGAAGTCGCCGATCTGCCGCTCGCGGTCCAGGTCAAGCTGTTGCGCGCCTTACAGGAAAGAGCCGTGCGCCCGGTCGGAGCAACCCGCGAAGAACCCGTTGATACACGCGTCATTTCAGCTTCGCACAAACACTTGGCCCAGCGCGTACAGGAAGGCGAGTTTCGTCAGGACTTGTTCTACCGGCTGAACGTAATCCAGCTCAACGCACCCGCCCTCCGCGAGCATCCGGAAGACATTGCGGCACTGGCCCATGCCATTCTGAGGCGACTGGCCGAACGCGACCATCAGCCGGTACGCGCCCTCGCGCCGGACGCCCTGCACGCACTCGAAGGCCACACATTCCCCGGCAACGTACGGGAGCTTGAGAACATTCTTGAACGCGCCGTCGCGCTGGGCGAAGGCGGAGCCATTGAGCGCGGGGATCTATCCTTCGGGAACACCCCCGCGCCCACTGCCACCATCACACCGGTGACGCCGCAGGCCAGCACAATTGATGATGAGTCCGCCCAGATCATCCAGGCCCTGGAATCGCACCGCTGGAATCGCACACGCGCGGCCGAAGCCCTGGGAATGACCCTGCGCCAGCTTCGTTACCGGCTGGAGAAAATGGGGCTGAAATAGACAGGGCGCCAAACGAAGCGCTCTGCATGACGCCCCTAAGCGTGGCGTGCACTCAGGAGGCGGCGGCAAGCGCCGTTTCGGACTCGTCACGTTCCAGACCACGCGCACCGTCCAGAAGTTCAAGGTGATCGCGCGCCCAATGCAGAAGGTGGAACTGGCCGCTGGCGTCTTCCGCCAGCGCTGTGCAACTCTCCACCCAATCGCCGCAGTTGGCGTAAGTCACACCATCCATCGCCCACACATGTGCATGGTGGATATGACCGCTGATGATGCCGTCGTAGCCATGCTCACGGGCATGGGTATGCGCCGCCTGCTCGTACTGCTCGACGTATTGCATGGCGTTTTTCATCTTGCCCTTCACATGGGCCGCCAGCGACCAGTAGGGCATGCCGAACAGGCGCCGGATACCGTGGGTCAGCCGCGCCAGACGCATCAGCAGCTCATAGCCCATGTCGCCGACCACGCGCATCAGCGGATTGCAGTGCAACACGGCATCAAAACCATCGCCATGCACCACCAGCCAGCGCCGACCGTCCGCCCCCTCATGCACCAGCTCGCTGGTGATCCGGATGCCGAATGCTTCGCCGTCTCCAAGATAACGCACTGCCTCGTCGTGATTGCCCGGTACGTATACGATCTCCACGCCTTCATGCACACGCTTGAGCAAGAGCTGGATCAGCTCATGCTTGACGCGCGGCCAGCGCCAGCCGCCGGAGCGCATCTTCCACACATCCAGAATGTCGCCAACCAGATAGAGCCGCTCACACTGGACATGCGAAAGAAAGTCGATCAGGTAGTCCACCTTGGCGTCACGGGTACCAAGATGGACATCAGAAATGAACACACTACGGTAGTTGAGCATGGGAAATTTCCCCCGCGAATGTTATTCGGGGCATTCCGCCATAGCCGTGTTAACTTCGCATGGAGTTTTGATGAAGGAGTGATGATGGGCGCTCGTATCACCATCCGCCGCCCCGACGAGGCCGAACTGCAACGCCTCGGCATCGAGCACTGGCCCATCTGGAGCAAGGGGCCATCCATCTTTCCATGGAGCTACGACACCAGGGAGACAAGCTATATTGTCGAAGGCCGGGTGATCGTCACGCCGGATGGCGGCGAGCCGCTGGAAATAGGCGTCGGCGATCTGGCAAGTTTCCCTGCCGGGCTTTCATGCACTTGGGATATCCGCGAGCCGCTGCGCAAGCATTATCACATCGATTGAGCACGCGATCCGATGGCCTGCTGCTCAGCCGCTCTTCTTGACCACGAGCGGATTCATTCCGACCGCCTTGAGGCGCTCGTTGGCCCGGCGCGCCTCAGCTTCGGGCAGGGGGCCGATCTTGACCCGATGCCAATTCTCGCCATTGACATTGGCGGACTGGATACTGGCCGAATACCCAAGCATGGCAAGCTCGGCCTTGCGACGATCAGCCTCCTCATAACGCCGGAAGGAACCCACCTGAAGCTCGAAACGAGTCGTTACCACAGCCGCAGATTGCTGGACGGGCGATGCGTCGGAGGCCCGAGGGGGTGCGTCGGTCGGCGACTCGACCGGCGCGGGGGGCTCTACCGCATGCCCCGGCGCGGGCAGCGGCGCTTCAACCTTCTGCGCGGGAAGCATGTGGTAGAACTCATAGCGCGGCGGAGGCGGCGTCAGTTCCTTGGGAGGTTCTTTGGCAGGCGCCGCAGCGACGGCGCGCGCATCCTGCCGTGACGGGCCCGGCTTGTCCGATACCGGGGGCGGAGGCTCTCGCCGAGCCTCCCGGCCAACCTGTTCGGGCTGCGGCTCGCGCCCACTCAGCCAGATCAACAGCCCGGCGAACAGAATGACCACCGCCCCCACCATCGCCCACAGGGCGGGCGGCACGGCCGGACGCCCGGAGGGGCGTTTGCGGCTGGCCTGCTTGGGTCGGGCTTGCGCCATGCTGTGTATCTCCGCGTAGTGCTTTTCTGGCAAGTCATGACTGAAGAAGGCCCTCCTGCCCTTGCTTCAAAGGATTCGTTCCGGAACGACTTGCGTCCGAAACATGCAACCCATCCATGGCCTGCATCGATCAATGCCCGCCGAAGCTTACATGCTCTCGGGCGCAGACACTCCCAACAGCCCGAGACCGTTCCTGATGACCTGACGCACGGCCAAAATCAAATTCAGCCGCGCGTCGCGCAGTTCATCATCCTCGACCAGGAACTGATGGCCGTTGTAATAGCTGTGGAAGCCGCTCGCCAGTTCGCGCAGATAATGGACCAGCTGATGAGGCTCGCACGCCTGGGCGGCACGCAGCACAAGCTCGGGATATTGCCCGATCTGGCGCGCCAATTCCGCCTCGCCCTCAAGCTCCAGACGCGCGGAGGATGCCTCGCCGCGGACTCGGTCATGCGACCAGCCCTTGCCTTCAAGCTGGCGCAACACACTACACACACGGGCATGAGCGTACTGAATATAGTACAGGGGGTTGTCATTGGACTGGCTCTTGGCCAGATCAAGATCGAAATCCAGATGCTGTTCGCTCTTGCGCATGACGTAGAAGAAACGCGAGGCATCGGAACCCACTTCTCCGCGAAGATCGCGCAGGGTGACGAACTCGCCGGAACGGGTGGACATTTGCGCCCGCTCACCACCGCGGTAGAGGATGGCAAACTGCACCAGCAGCACATCAAGCTTGGCAGGGTCATAGCCAAGCGCACTCAGGGCGGCCTTCACGCGTGGCACGTAGCCATGGTGGTCGGCGCCCCAGACGTCGATCATGCGCTCGAAGCCGCGCTCATACTTCTCCAGATGGTAGGCGATGTCGGAGGCGAAATAGGTGATCTGGCCGTTGGCGCGCTGCACCACACGATCCTTCTCATCGCCGAAGCCGGTGGAGCGGAACCAGAGCGCGCCCTCCTGTTCGTAGATGTGGCCGCGCTCGCGCAACTGCTCGATGGCGCGATTGACCGCGCCGCGCTCGGCCAGGCCGCGCTCCGAATACCAATGCTCGAAGCAGACGCCAAACTCCTCAAGGTCGTCGCGAATATCGTCAAGGATGACGTTCAGACCCAAATCGAACATATAGCGGTAACGCACATCGCCCAGCAATTCCTGGGCGCGGGCGATCAGCGCATCGATGTGTAGCTCCTTGTCGCCGCCTTGCCCCTCAATGGGCGACTCGTCAGGTGGCACGCCCTCGAAAACCCGCTCGACAGGCACGGCATAGGCATCACCATGCTCAGCATGCAGCCTGCGCGCGATATCGTAGATATAGCCGGTCGACTTGTAGCCGTTGGACGGGAAAGCAAACTCGGCGCCGCACAACTCCAGATAGCGTAGCCAGATCGAGGTCGCCAGGATGTGCATCTGGCGACCGGCATCGTTGACATAGTACTCGCGGTGCACATCAAACCCGACCGCCGCCAGCAGATCAGCCACCGCTGCGCCGTAGGCGGCGCCGCGCCCATGTCCGACGTGCAGCGGGCCGGTCGGGTTGGCTGAGACGAACTCGACCATGACCTTGCGCCCTGCGCCAACGGCGGAGCGCCCGTAGCCCTCGCCCGACTCCAGCACCTGGCGAACTACGTCGAACACGGCGGACTCGCGGACGAAGAAATTGATGAACCCCGGCCCGGCGATCTCGACCCTCTCCAGCAAGGCTGCCTGCGGAAGCGCGGCAATCAGGCGTTCGGCGAAAGCTCGCGGGGCCATGCCGAGCGGCTTGGCCAACTGCATGGCAATGTTGCTGGCGAAGTCGCCGTGGGTGCGATCCTTGGCGCGGGTGAGCACGGGCTGGATGCTTCCCGGCAAGTTCAGCCCTTCGCCACGCAAGGTTTCGAGCGCTCGGGAGAGGAGGCTTTCAAGCTGTTCTTTCACGGAAAATCACCATCACGGGTTCAATGCAATCGAGCATTTTAACCAGCCGCCGACATGTGCGTGAACCCGCGCACGCATTTTTCTCACCCCAAGTCCTGCGGGTCGACGTCCACCCCCCAATGCACACCCTTGGACTCGGGCCAGGACCGGATCGCAACGAAAAGCCCGTCAAGAGCCTCATGCAACACATCCCGCCGCCGCGAAGACAGCATGAGCTGCTCGCGAAACCGGCCCGCGCGCCGTTCCAGCGGAGCTGGCGCGGGCCCCCACACGATCAGCTCGCGCCCGAACTCCGCCAGCCAGCGCGCGCAACGCTCAAGCAACGCCGCCCCGCGTCCCGCGTCTCGTGCCTCGGCGCGCAACAAGGCCAAATACGCGAAGGGCGGCAAGACCGCGATTCGCCTCTCCTTCATGAGCTCCTCGACGGCGGCGTCGAAACCTCCCCTCATCAAGGCCTGCAACAACGGGTGGTCCGGCTGATGCGTCTGGATCAGGACTTCGCCCTTGCGCTCGGCGCGCCCCGCACGCCCCGCCACCTGGACGATCAACTGCAACAGTCGTTCAGGGGCGCGAAAATCACTACAGAACAACCCGCTATCGGCATCCAGCACCGCAGCCAGCGTCACACCTGGAAAATCATGCCCCTTGGCCAGCATCTGCGTGCCCAGGAGAATGCGCGCCTCACCATCACGCGCACGCGCAAGCTTGGCCTCCAGGCTACCTTTGCGACGCGTCGTATCGCGATCGATCCGCTCCAGCGGAAACTCGGGGAAAAGCCCCAGGAGCGTTTGCTCCAACCGCTCTGTGCCCTGTCCTCCCATATCGAAATCCGACTCGCCACATCCGCCGCATGCCTTCGGCAACATTCGCTCGGCGCCGCAATGGTGGCAGACCAGACGTTGCCGTCCCCAGTGCACCGTCATCGGCGCGCTGCAATGACGACACTCCTCTACCACGCCGCAAACATGACATGTCAGCGCTGGCGCATACCCACGACGGTTGAGGAAAAGAAGCACCTGCCCACCGTCCAGCAGATGATCCGTCATGCGCTCGATCAAAGGCGCGGAAAGGCCGTCACGCATCGGACGACGACGGACATCCAGCATCTCGATCCGAGGCAGACGAGCCCCACCTGCGCGCTGGCTCATGCGCAACAGGCCATAGCGTCTCGCCGCCACATTGGCCAGACTTTCCAGGGAAGGAGTGGCCGAACCCATCACTATCGGCACGCCGCGCTGGCTTGCACGCACAACCGCCACGTCGCGTGCATGGTAGCGGGCGCCATCCTGCTGCTTATAGGAGCTATCGTGCTCCTCATCAACCACGATCAAACCCAGGCGCGGCAGCGGCACGAACACCGCCGAGCGAGTCCCAAGCACCACGCTGGCCCGCCCGGCGCGCGCGGCAAGCCAGGCATCGCGACGCGCGGCGTCGGGCATTCCCGAATGGAAGGTGACAAGACGCTCACCCAGGCGCGCACGGAAACGTGCCACCAACTGTGGAGTCAACGCGATCTCCGGCGCGAGCACCAGCGCCTGCGCCCCCTGCGAAAGCGCGTCCTCCACCGCCGCAAGATACACCTCCGTCTTGCCGCTGCCCGTGATGCCATGCAACAACCACGCGGCATAGCGCCCCAGGGACGCGCGAATGGCTTCGTGCGCATGTCTTTGCTCGTCGCTGAGCGTTACGCCCTGGCCCCGCCCGATGGCAACCACACTCTCTGCCAGTATTGCGCGACGTACCCATCCGCGTTCCGCAAGGGCACGCAAGGTCGATTGTCTTCCGCGTAGCGCCTCGTCCCCCAGCGCCCCGCCTGCCTCGCGCAAAAGACTCAGGACTTCGGTTTGACGCGCGGCGCGCGCGACGATCATGGGCGCATTCTCGGTCAATGCCCAACCATGCCGGTCCGGTGTGCGCCAAGTTTCACCTCCGCGCAACGCACTTGGAACCATCATCGCCAACACCTCCCCCAGGGGCGCGTGGTAATAGCCCGCCAGCCAACCTCCAAGGCGAAGATCATCAACCGAAAGGATGGCGTCCACATCGGGGGCATCGATCAGTTCGCGCAACAGCCTCTCGCCATCGAGCGGACAATACGCACCGCCAATCACGATCCCCCAGCGTTCCGAAGCTCCCAGCGGGACCAGGACACGCATGCCCGGCCACACCCCGCGCTCGCGCAAGGCGTAGGGGACGCGGTAATCCAGAAGGGTGTCCAGCGGGGCGTTTACCGCCACCTGGACAATGTTTTCTTCATCACTCATACCCGGCACTTTATCAGGGTGTTGAAGAATGATTTTTCAACCCCCTGCCTACCCGCCTCGATCTGGCAGCGAGGGTGTTGAAATTGCCATCGCTGGGCAAACCTTGCTCGGAGTTCAATCACAATCAGTGGCTGGTCTCCATAGGCCGTCACACTCCCCTTGAGGCAGCGGGGCAAGATATGAAAATCCCCGGACACGCTCTCTTTCAACTCACCATATTTGACAAGCCCATGGATAAGCGGATAATGCACCGCCTCATATTTGCAATACCTACCGCATCGCGGTCCGAATTCCCAGGAGAAGATCCGTGGCCAACAACGCATCAGCCAAAAAGCGCATTCGCCAGAGCGAGAAGAACCGTGTTCGCAACGTCGCCCTGCGTTCCCGTGTTCGCACCTTCATCAAGAAAACCCTGAAGGCCATCTGGAGCGGCGACAAAGCCGCTGCCCAAAACGCCTACAAGGAAGCCCAGCCAGTCATCGACAGCATGGTCAACAAGGGCATCCTGCACCGCAATACTGCGGCGCGCGCCAAGAGCCGCCTGAGCGCGAACATCAAGGCCATGGCCTGATCGATCTTTCTCTCAGACACTAAGAAAAACCGGCAAATCGCCGGTTTTTTTGTGCCTTTTTTTGCCCGCCACATCTTTTTGCCCACCACACCCAAGAGCGGGCAACACAAAACAAAAAGGCCGGAGATACTTCTCCGGCCTTTTCATGAACAAGCCAGCCCCCTAGGGAACCGCCTTACTCCTCGGTCGCAACCGGGCGATCAACCAGCTCGACATAGGCCATGGGGGCGTTGTCGCCCGCACGGAAACCACACTTCAGAATGCGGACATAGCCGCCAGGGCGCTTGGCAAAGCGCGGCCCAAGGTCGGTGAAAAGCTTGCCAACCACGTCATTGTCACGGGTGCGGGCGAAAGCCAGACGACGATTGGCCACGCTATCCGCCTTGGCCAAGGTGATAAGCGGCTCGGCGATGCGACGCAGCTCCTTGGCTTTTGGCAGGGTGGTACGAATGACTTCGTGCTTGAACAGCGAGTTGGTCATGTTGCGCAGCATGAGATTGCGATGCTCTGCATCGCGACTGAGCTGACGTCCAATATTACGGTGACGCATTATCTTTATTCCTTCAACACATCCGCCCCGATCAGGCGGACTTGTCAGAGAGTGCCTGGAGCTCGGCCGGAGGCCAATTTTCCAGCTTTACACCGAGGGAAAGACCATGCTTGGCAAGCACGTCCTTGATCTCGGTAAGCGATTTCTTGCCAAGGTTCGGGGTCTTGAGCAACTCGATCTCGGTGCGCTGGATCAGATCACCGATAAAGTAGATATTCTCGGCCTTCAGACAGTTCGCGGAGCGAACGGTCAGCTCCAGATCATCCACCGGACGCAGCAGAACCGGATCGATGCCACTTTCGCGCGCCGCTGGACGCTCGACACTCTCAGCCTTCAGATCGATGAACACGGCGAGTTGATCCTGGAGGATTCCAGCCGCCTTGCGGATGGCGTCCTCGGGGGAAATCGCGCCATTGGTCTCGATATCGAGCACCAAGGAGTCGAGGTCGGTGCGCTGCTCGACACGAGCACGCTCGACGGCGTAGGCCACCTTGCGCACCGGAGAGAAAGAAGCGTCCACACGGAGGCGCCCGATCGTCGTCGTTTCCTCACCCTCGATGCGACGCTGAGAAGCAGGGACGTAGCCACGTCCGCGCTCAACTCGCAAAGTCATGTTCAGCGCGCCTTCCTTGTTAAGGTGCGCGATCACATGATCGGGATTCAGAATCTCGATCGCGGCATCGCCCTTGAGGTCGGCAGCGGTCACCACTCCCGGGCCTTGCTTGCGCACGGACAGAGTCGATTCATCGCGACCGTGCAACGCAAGAGACAAACCCTTGAGATTGAGAAGAATTTCGATGACGTCTTCCTGCACACCCTCGATGGCTGTGTACTCGTGTACAACGCCCTCGATTTCCGCCTCGACCACGGCAGCGCCGGGGATCGAGGAAAGCAGGATGCGGCGCAGGGCATTGCCGAGCGTATGGCCAAAGCCACGCTCCAGCGGTTCGAGCACAACCCGCGCCTGACGTGTGCTGTGCGCCTGGACCTGGATCGTACGCGGCTTGAGCAGTTCGTTCATAGTAGCCTGCATGAGGTATCGACCTCAGGATTACTTGGAGTAAAGCTCGACCACCAGCGACTCGTTGATGTCGGCGGGCAGGTCGGCACGGTCAGGCAGGCGCTTGAAGACGCCTTCGAACTTGGAGGCATCGACAGTCATCCACTCCGGAGCACCGCCGCGCTGGCCGGCCAGCTCAATGGAGTCGGAGATGCGCTGCTGCTTGCGAGACTTTTCGCGAACCGCGACCACGTCTTCCGGGCTGACCTGGAAAGACGGGATGTTCACCGTCTGACCATTCACGGAAATCGCTTTATGGCTGACGAGTTGACGCGCCTCGGCACGGGTGGACGCAAAGCCCATGCGATAGACCACGTTGTCGAGACGGGACTCAAGCAGACGTAGAAGATTCTCGCCAGTGGAGCCTTTCAGGCTAGAGGCCTTTTTGTAGTAGTTGCGGAACTGGCGCTCAAGCACACCATAAATACGACGCAGCTTCTGCTTTTCACGCAACTGAAGGGCATAGTCGGACATCTTCGGGCGGCGTCCGGCAGCACCATGCTGACCAGGGGCGCGATCCAGATGACATTTGCTGTCCAGCGCGCGAACGCCAGACTTGAGGAACAGATCCGTGCCTTCGCGACGGCTCAGTTTGCACTTGGGACCGATATAACGTGCCATTGATCAATACTCCATCACACGCGGCGGCGCTTGGGGGGACGACAACCGTTGTGGGGGATCGGCGTGACATCAGTGATGCTGCCGACCTTGTAACCCACATTGTTGAGCGCACGTACCGCGGACTCGCGGCCCGGCCCCGGCCCCTTGACGAGCACATCAAGGTTTTTCAGGCCGTAGGCCTTGGCAGCCTCGCCCGCACGCTCGGCGGCAACCTGGGCCGCAAAGGGGGTGCTCTTGCGAGAACCACGGAAACCGGAGCCGCCGGAAGTGGCCCAGGACAGGGTATTCCCCTGACGATCCGTGATGGTGATGATGGTGTTATTGAAAGACGCGTGAATGTGCGCAAGGCCGTCAGTGACGACCTTCTTCACTTTCTTACGCGACTGAGCCGATGCTTTAGCCATGTAAATCCTACTCTGAGTTCAGGAGTATTGAGCCCGAATCACTTCTTGACCGGGCGACGCGGACCCTTGCGAGTGCGCGCGTTGGTCTTGGTGCGCTGACCGCGAACCGGAAGACCGCGACGATGACGCAAACCACGATAGCACCCCATGTCCATCAAACGCTTGATGCTCATGGAGACTTCGCGGCGCAGGTCACCTTCCACGGTGAACTTGGCCACTTCCGCGCGCAGGGCCTCGACCTGGGCTTCAACCAGATCGCGAACCTTGGCGTTGGTGGGCACGCCAGCACTCTCACAGATCAGCTTGGCGCGAGTCGAGCCAATGCCGTAGATCGAAGTCAGAGCGATGACAGTGTGCTTGTTCACCGGAATGTTGATACCAGCGATACGTGCCATGATTTTCCCCCAGGAAAAACGGGAAGCGCGGGATTATAGCCACCGCGCCTCATTAATTCAATAGGTTGAGTTTTGTAAACTAGCGACCGCCGCCGAGACCGCCAAGTCCGCGCATGTGCGCCTTGCGCATCAGACCCTCATACTGATGAGACATCAGATGAGCCTGGACCTGTGCCATGAAGTCCATCAGAACGACCACGATGATCAGCAGCGAGGTGCCACCGAAATAGAACGGCACGTTCCAGTAGAGAATCAGGAACTCGGGCAAGAGACAAACCAGGGTGATGTAAATCGCGCCCCAGAACGTCAAGCGGGTCAGCACGCCATCCACATAACGCGCAGTGTGTTCACCAGGTCGGATTCCAGGAACGAACGCACCGGAGCGCTTCAGGTTATCCGCAGTCTCACGCGCGTTGAAAACCAGCGCGGTGTAGAAGAAGCAGAAAAAGATGATTGCGGCGGCGTACAACATCACATAAAGCGGCTGCCCCGGAGAGAGCGTGGAGGCAAGGCCCTTAAGCCACTCCATGCCCTCGGACCTGCCAAACCAATCCCCCAGGGTCGCGGGGAAAAGAATAATGCTGGACGCGAAGATCGGCGGTATCACACCGGCCATGTTCAGTTTCAGTGGCAAATGAGAAGTCTGCCCACCGACCATCTGACCACCTTGCTGGCGCTTGGCATAGTTGACGGTAATACGACGCTGCGCACGCTCTACGAAGATGACAAAGCCGGTAACGGCAACCGCCATCAAAACCAGCAACAGGAGAACCAGCAGGTTCATCTCACCGGTACGCACCAGTTCGAAGGTGCCCCCGATGGCCGAAGGCAGGCCCGCGACGATACCGGCAAAGATGATCAGCGAAATGCCGTTGCCAATACCGCGCTCCGTGATCTGCTCACCCAGCCACACCAGCAGCATGGTGCCTGTCACCAACGTGATGGTTGCGGTCATGAGAAAGCCGACTCCGGCGTTCATGACCAGCGGCTGCCCGCCGACCTGTTGCCCCTGCAAGGCAATGGCCACGCCCAACGCCTGGAACAAGGCCAGGACGACGGTGCCATAACGCGTGTACTGCGTGATCTTGCGACGCCCCGCGTCGCCCTCCTTCTTGAGTTGCTCCAGACTCGGCACAACGACAGTCAGGAGCTGCACGATGATGGACGCCGAGATATAGGGCATCACACCCAGCGCGAAAATCGACATGCGCTCCAAGGCCCCGCCCGAAAACATGTTGAACATGTCGAGAATCGACCCACGGGACTGCTCGAAAAGAGCCTCCATGACATGGACATCGATACCAGGCAGGGAAATGAATGTACCGATCCGGAACACCACCAGGGCGCCCAGAACGAAAAAAATGCGCTGGCGGAGCTCGGTAAGCTTACCGGCTCCAGCCAGCGCAGCGATGCCTGCGTTGCGAGACACGTGTTACTCCACCCGTCCACCGGCGGCGGCGATTGCGGCCACGGCACCCTTGGTCGCCTTGACGCCCTTGAGAACCACCGGCTTGCTCACCTCGCCTGACAGAACGACCTTCACGTAACGCACATCGCGGCGAATGACGCCAGCCGCCTTGAGGGTTTCGAGAGTAACCTCATCACCCTCGACCTTGTTCAGGGCGGACAGAGGCAGCTCGGCGCTGATGAGTGACTTCAGGGTAACGAAGCCGACTTTCGGCAGACGGCGCTGCATCGGCATCTGGCCACCCTCGAAACCGGTCTTGAAGTGACCGGTACGAGAATGCTGACCCTTGTGACCACGGCCGCTGGTCTTGCCCAGACCGGAGCCGATACCACGACCGAGGCGACGCGGGGCTTTTTTGCTGCCTTCAGCAGGCTTGAGATCATTCAGGCGCATTTTAGGCAGCCTCCACGCTCAGAAGGTATGAAACCTTGTTGATCATGCCGCGATTCTCGGGGGTGTCGAGAACCTCGACCGTGTGATTCATGCGACGCAGTCCCAAACCGCGCACACAGGCTTTGTGCGCCTCCAGGCGACCGCTGAGGCTCTTGACGAGCTTCACCTTGATTTTCTTGTTGCTCATGGCATTAACCCAGGATGTCTTCCACGCGCTTGCCACGCTTGGCAGCCACGCGCTCGGGTGAGTTCATGTCGCGCAGGCCGTTGATGGTCGCGCGAATCATGTTCATCTGGTTGCGGGTGCCCACGCACTTGGCGAGAACATTGCGCACACCCACGGCTTCAAAGACGGCACGCATGGCGCCGCCGGCGATCAGACCAGTACCTTCGCTAGCGGGCTTCATGAACACCGACGCCGCGCCGTGACGACCTTTGATGTCGTACTGGAGCGTGCCGCCGTTCAAGGCCACATTGAACATGTTGCGCCGGGCTTTCTCTAGCGATTTCTGGATAGCGGCCGGCACTTCTCGCGCCTTGCCGTAGCCAAAACCGACACGACCATTGCCATCCCCCACCACGGTCAACGCGGTGAAAGAGAAAATCCGGCCACCCTTGACAGTCTTGGATACGCGATTCACGGACACGAGCTTCTCGATCATGCCGTCCGTGCTGGTGTTTTCGGCTTCAACCTTCATCGTCATACCCTTAGAACTGCAAGCCGTGCTCGCGCGCGGCATCCGCCAGCGCCTTCACACGACCGTGATATTTGAAACCGGAACGATCAAAAGCGACCTTTTCGATACCGGCAGCCTTGGCTTTCTCGGCAATGGCACGCCCTACGGCGACAGCCGCGTCAGCATTACCGGTGTACTTCACCGCGCCACGGATATCAGCGGCGACGGTCGATGCGCTTGCGATGACCTGCGCGCCATCGGCGGCGACAACCTGTGCATAGATATGACGCGGGGTGCGGTAGATGCAGAGGCGCGGCATGCCGAGCTCGCTGATCTTGGCGCGCGTGCGGCGGGCACGGCGCAGACGTTGTTCTTTCTTGGCGTTCATGCTGGCACCTTACTTCTTCTTCGCTTCCTTACGCAGGACGGTTTCGTCCGCGTACTTGACGCCCTTGCCCTTGTACGGCTCCGGCGGACGGAAGGCGCGGATCTCGGCCGCCACCTGACCAACGACCTGCTTGTCGACACCCTTGATGACAATTTCTGTCTGGGAAGGGGTTTCGGCGGTCACACCCTTCGGCAGGGCGTAGTTGATCGGATGGGAATATCCGAGAGCAAGGTTTAGCACCGCACCCTGAGCCTGGGCGCGATAGCCCACGCCAATCAGTTGCAGCCGACGCTCGAAACCGGCGCTCACGCCAGTGACCATGTTCTGCGCAATCGCGCGCATGGTCCCCGCAAGGGCGTTGGAAGAGGTTTCTTCGTTCACCGGGCTGAACTGGATGGCGCCATCCTTGATTTCAGCGTTGACTTGCGGATTGATGCTGAGATCGTGAGAGCCCTTAGGGCCCTTCACGCGCAGCACCTGACCATCCAGTACCACCTCGACGCCCTTCGGCACTGTGATAGGTTGTTTTGCGACTCGGGACATTGCTTGTTACCTGATTTCTTAGCAAACGGTGCAAAGCACCTCGCCGCCGTGCCCACCGGCACGAGCGACGCGATCGGTCATCACGCCATGCGAGGTGGAAACGATGGCCACACCCAGTCCACCCAGGACCTTGGGCAGCTCGTTCGCCCCGCGGAAAATACGCAGACCCGGGCGACTGACGCGCTGGATCTTCTCGATGACCGGACGGCCTTCGAAGTATTTCAGCTTGATGGTCAGGACAGGACGGACGTCACTGCTGACCTGAAAATCGGCGATGTAACCTTCATCCTTCAGCACCTGGCAGATCGCCAGCTTGAGCTTGGAGGACGGCATGGTTACCTCGGCCTTACGCGCCGTCTGACCGTTGCGAACGCGGGTCAGCATATCGGCGATAGGATCATTCATGCTCATTTAAACAGTCTCCGGATTACCAGCTGGCCTTGCGCAGACCAGGGATCTCGCCCTTCATGGCATGCTCGCGCAGCTTGTTGCGACCAAGGCCGAACTTGCGGTAAACGCCGTGCGGGCGACCGGTCACTTCGCAGCGATTGTGCTGACGGCACTTGCTGGAGTCACGCGGAAGCGTGCTCAGTTTGGCAATTGCGACCATGCGATCCTCGAAGGAGGTCTCCTCGGACGCGATCACCTTCTTGAGTTCCGCGCGCTTGGCGGCGAACTTGTTAACCAGCTTGGCGCGCTTTCTCTCGCGCATCAGCATAGAAGTCTTTGCCATCGTTCAACCCTCAGCGACGGAACGGGAATTCGAAAGCCTCAAGCAAAGCTCGGGCATGATCGTCGGAACGCGCGGAGGTGGTGATGGTGATGTCCATGCCACGCAATGCATCGATCTTGTCGTAATCGATTTCCGGGAAAATAATCTGCTCGCGCACACCCATGCTGTAATTGCCGCGCCCATCGAAGGACTTCGGGTTCAGACCGCGGAAGTCGCGGATACGCGGGGTAGCGATGGAGATCAGGCGATCCAGAAACTCGTACATGTGCTCGCGACGCAGGGTCACCTTGACCCCCAGCGGCATGCCTTCACGCAACTTGAACCCTGCGATGGACTTGCGTGCGTAGGTCACCACCGGCTTCTGTCCAGTGATTGCGGACAGTTCGGCTACCGCGTTTTCGATGACCTTTTTGTCGCGCGCGGAGTCGCCAAGCCCCATGTTGAGCGTGATCTTTTCCAGGCGCGGAACAGCCATGACGTTGGTGATGCCAAGCTTCTCCTGAAGCTGCTTCACAACGGTCTGGCGATAGTAGTCTTGTAGTCTGGCCATGGGCGCACCTTATGCGTCAACGACTTCGCCGTTGGACTTGAAAAAGCGCACCTTGCGCCCGTCGTCCAGCGTACGGAAGCCAACCCGATCCCCTTTTTGGGTCGCGGGATTAAACAGCATCACATTGGAAATATCAATCGGCATTTCCTTGGAAATGATGCCACCTGCCACACCGGCCATCGGGTTGGGCTTCTGGTGCTTTTTCACCAGATTGATGCCCTGGACCACGAGGCGGTTGTCGGCCCCTACTTTCAGGACCGAGCCGCGGCGGCCCTTGTCCTTGCCCGTGATGACAACGACGTCATCGCCTTTACGAATCTTGCGCATCTTATAAGCACCCCGTCTCAGAGCACTTCCGGCGCCAGCGATACGATCTTCATGAACTTCTCACCACGCAGTTCGCGGGTGACCGGTCCAAAGATACGCGTGCCGATCGGCTCGAGTTTGTTGTTCAGCAATACGGCGGCATTGCCATCGAAGCGGATGACAGAACCGTCCGGGCGACGAATGCCCTTGGCGGTACGCACAACAACAGCGTTGTACACGTCACCTTTCTTGACCTTGCCGCGAGGGATCGCGTCCTTGACGCTCACCTTGATGATGTCGCCCACGCCAGCATAACGACGATGGGATCCACCAATCACCTTGATACATTGCACTTTCTTGGCGCCGCTGTTGTCAGCGGCATCCAGCACGGATTGCATCTGAATCATGGATTAGTCCTCAACCCGCGGTGGCGCGTTCGACAACGCGCACCAGGTTAAACGCCTTGGTCTTGGAGACCGGACGGCACTCGACGATTTCCACCTTGTCGCCCATGCGAGACTCGTTGTTCTCGTCATGCACGTGCAGCTTGGTAGAACGCGTCATGTACTTGCCATAGACCGGGTGCTTGACCCGGCGCTCGATCAGGACGGTGATGGATTTGTCCATCTTGTCGCTGACGACGACCCCCATCAGGGTGCTCTTGGTTTTTTCAGTCATCATCAACCCTCCGCCTTCTCGCCCAGAACCATCTTGATGCGCGCGATATCACGACGCACCTGACGCACCTGATGCGGCTTGACGGCCTGGGAAAGGCCTGCCTGCATACGCAGGTTGAATTGCTCCTTGCGCAGGGCAAGCAGCTCCTGATTCAGCTCGTCCGCAGACTTGCCACGAAGTTCTTTCACGTTCATCACATTACCGTCCGGATCACAAAGGTGGTCTTGACCGGAAGCTTGGCGGCGGCAAGGCCAAAGGCCTCGCGTGCGATGTCTTCGGAAACACCTTCGATTTCATAAAGCATCTTGCCCGGCTGGATCTTGGCCACCCAGTACTCGACACTACCCTTGCCCTTACCCATACGCACTTCGAGCGGCTTGGTGGTGATCGGGGTGTCCGGAAACACGCGAATCCACAATTTGCCGCCACGCTTGACGCGGCGAGTGATGGCACGACGGGCAGCCTCGATCTGACGGGAGGTCAGGTTGCCGCGCTCGACGGACTTGAGGCCGAACTCGCCGAAGCTTACTTCGTTGCCGACCTGGGCCAGACCGCGGTTCTTGCCTTTGAATTGCTTACGGAATTTCGTACGTTTTGGCATCAACATGGCTTAAACCTCAACTCAGCCCTTGGCCTTCTTGGCCGCGGAATCCTGAACACCGAAGACCTCGCCCTTGTACACCAGCACTTTCACGCCGATGACACCATAAGTGGTCTTGGCTTCAGCGAAACCGTAGTCGATATCGGCACGCAGGGTGTGCAGAGGAACGCGACCCTCGCGCATCCACTCAGTACGCGCGATCTCGGCGCCACCCAGACGCCCGGACATGATGATCTTGATGCCCTGGGCGCCAAGACGCATGGTGTTCTGAGCGGCGCGCTTCATGGCACGACGGAACATGATGCGCTTCTCAAGCTGCTGAGTGATGCTTTCGGCCACCAGCTGAGCGTCCATTTCCGGCTTGCGAATCTCTTCGACATTCACCTTCACGTTTGCCACATCGATGCCCAGCATCGGGGCGACCTCGGCACGCAGGCGTTCAATGTCCTCACCCTTCTTGCCGATCACGATGCCCGGACGGGCAGTATGTACGGTGATGAATGCGGAACGCGCGGGGCGCTCGATTTGAATCTTGCTCACGGAAGCGTGAGAAAGCTTCTTCTTCAAGTACTCGCGCACCTTGATATCGTCGTTCAGATACTTGGAGAACGACTTGCTGTCAGCGAACCAAGTGGAGCTCCACTGCGTGGACACGCCGAGACGGAAACCCGTCGGATGTACTTTCTGACCCATACGAGTGCTCCCTTATTTCTCGGCGACAGTCACATTGATGTGACTGGTACGCTTGACGATGCGGTTGGCACGCCCTTTGGCGCGGGCATGCAGACGCTTCATCACGGGACCCTCGTCCACACTGATGGCGGCAACGCGCAGGGCATCGATATCAGCGCCATTGTTGTGCTCGGCATTGGCGATGGCGGACTGAATGACCTTGCTCACCAGGCCCGCGGCCTTCTTGTTGGTGAACTTGAGGATCATCAGAGCCTCGGCCACATGCTTGCCACGCACAAGGTCGGCGACCAGGCGGACCTTCTGGGGCGAAATATGTGCGTATTTGTGTACGGCGGTAGCTTGCATCTCGTCACCCCTTAGCGCTTGGCTTTCTTGTCCGCCACGTGACCTTTGTAGGTACGCGTGGGGGAGAATTCGCCGAGCTTGTGACCAACCATCTGCTCGGTCACAAGGACCGGCACATGCTGCTTGCCGTTATGAACGGCAATGGTCAGGCCCACCATGTTCGGCAGAATCATGGAGCGACGGGACCAGGTTTTAATGGGACGCTTGTTGCCCTGCTGGACAGCGTCCTCAACCTTCTTGAAAAGGTGATGGTCCACAAAGGGACCTTTTTTCAATGAACGCGGCACCTTGGAATCCCTCGATTACTTCGTGCGACGACGCACGATGAACTTGTCAGTACGCTTGTTGGAGCGGGTCTTGTAACCCTTAGTCGGAACGCCCCACGGGGTGACCGGATGACGACCGCCGGAGGTGCGGCCCTCACCACCGCCGTGCGGGTGGTCAACCGGGTTCATGACCACGCCGCGCACGGTCGGGCGGATACCCAGCCAGCGTTTGGCGCCAGCCTTGCCGTAATTGCGTAGGTTGTGCTCGTGATTGCTCACTTCGCCCAAGGTGGCGCGGCACTCAACATGAACCTTGCGCATCTCGCCGGAACGCAGACGCAGGGTCGCGTAGGCGCCTTCGCGGGCCACGAGCTGGGCGGAGGCGCCCGCGCTGCGGACGAGCTGAGCACCACGACCCGGCTTCAACTCGATCGCGTGCACGGTGGAGCCGACCGGAATGTTGCGCAACGGCATGCAGCTGCCGACCTTGATCGGGGCGTCCACACCGGATGCAACCGCGTCACCGGCGGCAATGCCTTTCGGCGCCAGAATGTAACGACGCTCGCCATCGGCGTACTTCAGCAGCGCGATGTGGGCGGTGCGGTTCGGGTCGTGCTCGACACGCTCGACCACCGCCGGAATACCGTCCTTGTCACGCTTGAAGTCGATGACACGATACTGCTGCTTGTGACCGCCGCCGATGTGGCGGGTGGTAATGCGGCCGTTGTTGTTACGACCGCCAGACTTGGTTTTTTTCTCAACCAGAGCCGCCCACGGGGAACCTTTCCACAGGTGGGACTTGTCGATCATCACCGCGCCACGACGGCCCGGCGAGGTCGGTTTTGCTTTCTTAAGAGCCATGACTTTCGATCCTCGCGAGCTTAGGCGCCAACGCCGTAATCAATGGTCTGACCAGACGCCAGGGTCACGTAGGCCTTCTTCCAGGCCTTGCGAGAGCCTTCCTTGAATCGGAAGCGCTTGCTCTTCGGCTTGATGTTGACCACACGGACCTGCTCGACAGTGACCTTGAACAGGGACTCAACGGCCTGCTTGATCTCCGGCTTGGTCGCATCAGTGGCGACCTTGAAGACATGCTGACCAGCCAGGGCATTCACAAGGGAAGCTTTTTCGGTCACATGCGGGGCACGCAGGACCTGAAGGATGCGTTCAGCATTCATGACAGCCACTCCTCAACCATCTTCAGGGCGCCCACGGTGATGACCACCTGGTCGGAGCCCACCAGACTCACGGGATCCAAAGCACGCGGATCGAGAACCCCAACATCCCCCAGGTTGCGCGCTGCGAGATACAGGTTTTCACTCACAACCTCGGGCACCAGCAGGGTCACGCCCTTGACACCCATGCCATTGAGCATGGAAGCAACCAACTTGGTCTTGGGCGCCTCGACATCGATCGCATCCACGACCATCAAACGACCCTGACGCACCAGCTCGGAGAAAATCGAGCTCATCGCAACGCGATAGGCCTTGCGATTGATCTTCTGCTCGTAGTTGCGCGGCTGAGCGGCGAAGGCACGACCACCAGTACGCCAAATCGGGGTGCGGGTGGAGCCATGACGAGCACGACCGGTGCCTTTCTGACGCCAGGGCTTGACGTTGCCGCCGCGCACTTCGGCACGGGTCAACTGAGCCTTGGTGCCCGCACGGGCAGCCGCCATGTAGGCGACAACCGCCTGATGCACCAGACCTTCGTTGAATTCACGAGCAAAGACGCCGTCAGCAACCTGCACGGAGCCGCCGTTCTGAAGCTTGATCTCCATTACTGAGCCCCTTTCTTCGCCTTGATGGACGGACGGACGATCAGATCACCCCCCTCGGAACCCGGCACGGCGCCCTTCACGAGCAACAGCCCGCGCTCGGCATCGACACGCACCACGGTGAGGTTCTGCGCCGTGACAGTCTCGTCACCCATGTGACCCGCCATGCGCTTGCCTTTCCATACGCGCCCCGGAGTCTGACGCTGACCAATGGAGCCCGGCACGCGATGCGAGCGGGAGTTACCATGGGTCATATCTTGGGTACGGAAATTGTGACGCTTGACGGTACCGGCAAAACCCTTACCGATACTGGTACCGGTAACATCCACCGCCTGACCGGCAGCAAACAGTTCAACGGAGATCTGCGCACCCGGGGCATACTGGGACAGCACGTCCGCACCCACGCGAAACTCCCACAGACCGCGACCGGCCTCGACACCCGCCTTGGCGAAGTGCCCGGCAGCAGCCGAAGTCACGCGAGTCGCACGACGCACACCCGTGGTGACCTGAAGGGCGGTATAGCCATCGCTATCCAGAGTTTTCACCTGGGTTACGCGATTGGGCGCCACTTCGATCACGGTGACCGGAACGGACATGCCCGCGTCATCAAAAACGCGGGTCATGCCGACCTTACGACCGACAACACCTAGCGACATGTTTTATTCCTCGTTACAGCGCCGATTACGATTGACCGACGCCAAGCCAAAAATATGAACAGCAAAAAATGCCACGACCCGGAAGGCTTAACCCTCCAGGTCGAGCGAGTCGCGCACTATAACAGAAATTTTTCTGTTAGTTAAGCTTAATCTGCACGTCCACGCCTGCGGCGAGGTCGAGCTTCATCAGCGCATCAACGGTCTTGTCAGTCGGATCAACGATTTCGAGAAGACGCTTGTGCGTCAGAAGCTCATATTGATCGCGCGCATCCTTGTTGACGTGCGGGGAAACCAGAACTGTGAAGCGCTCGGTCTTGGTGGGAAGAGGGATAGGACCCTTCACACGCGCGCCACTGCGCTTGGCGGAATCGACGATCTCGCTTGCAGAGCGGTCGATCAGACGATGATCGAACGACTTCAGGCGGATACGGATAGTTTGCTTCGCCATGGTATGTATTACTCGTGGATCTTGGCGACGACGCCGGCGCCGACGGTACGACCGCCTTCGCGAATCGCGAAGCGCAGACCTTCTTCCATCGCGATCGGGTTGATCAGGGTGACGGTCATCGCGACGTTGTCACCCGGCATCACCATCTCGATACCTTCCGGAAGTTGGCAGGCACCCGTCACGTCGGTGGTACGGAAGTAGAACTGCGGACGATAGTTATTGAAGAACGGGGTGTGACGCCCGCCTTCTTCCTTGCTCAGTACGTACACTTCGCAGTCAAACTTGGTGTGCGGCTTGACGGAGTTCGGCTTGCACAGAACCTGGCCGCGCTCAACGTCGTCACGCTTGGTGCCACGCAGCAGCAGGCCAACGTTGTCGCCCGCCTGACCCTGGTCCAGAAGCTTGCGGAACATTTCCACGCCCGTGACGGTGGTCTTGACAGTCGGGCGGATGCCGACGATCTCGACTTCTTCACCAACCTTGATGATGCCGCGCTCGATACGGCCGGTCACTACGGTGCCGCGACCAGAGATCGAGAATACGTCTTCCACAGGCATCAGGAAGGCGCCGTCAACAGCGCGCTCCGGTTCCGGGATGTAGGTATCCAGAGCTTCCAGAAGACGCAGCACGGACTTCACGCCTACTTCGGACTGGTCGCCTTCCAGCGCCTTGAGCGCGGAGCCAATGATGATCGGGGTGTCGTCGCCCGGGAAGTCGTAGCTGGAGAGCAGGTCGCGAACTTCCATTTCAACCAGCTCCAGAAGCTCGGGGTCGTCCACCATGTCGGCCTTGTTCAGGAACACGACGATGTACGGTACGCCAACCTGACGGGACAGCAGGATGTGCTCGCGGGTCTGCGGCATCGGGCCGTCCGCCGCAGAGCACACCAGGATCGCGCCGTCCATCTGCGCCGCGCCGGTGATCATGTTCTTCACGTAGTCGGCGTGGCCCGGGCAGTCAACGTGCGCATAGTGACGGTTCGCAGACTCGTACTCCACGTGCGAGGTGGAGATGGTGATGCCGCGCGCCTTCTCTTCCGGCGCCTTGTCGATCTCGTCGAACGCCTTCAGCTCACCACCGAATGTCTCGGCAGCCACCTTGGTCAGCGCCGCGGTCAGCGTGGTCTTGCCATGGTCAACGTGACCAATGGTGCCTACGTTCACGTGCGGTTTCGTACGTTCAAATTTTTCCTTAGCCATGACTATTCAAACCTCTAAATACTGAAATTTAACCCTTGGCGCCCTTGATGACCGCTTCGGTCACGTTGCGCGGAGCTTCGGCGTACTTGGCAAACACCATCGAGTAACTGGCGCGACCCTGGGTGGCGGAACGAAGGTCGGTGGCATAGCCGAACATCTCGGCCAGCGGAACCTCCGACTTGATCTTCTTGATCCCGCCGAAGGAGTCTTCCATCCCCTGGACCATGCCGCGGCGACGGTTGATGTCGCCGATCACATCACCCATGTAATCTTCAGGTGTTTCGACCTCGACCGCCATGATCGGCTCCAGCAGAACCGGGCTGGCCTTCTGGCAGCCTTCCTTGATACCCATGGAGGCCGCAATCTTGAACGCCATTTCGTTGGAGTCGACGTCATGGTAGGAGCCATCGAACAGGGTGACCTTGACATCCACCATCGGGAAGCCCGCGAGCACGCCGTTTTGCAGCGCCTCCTCAGCCCCCTTGCCAACGGCCGGGATGTATTCGCGCGGAACCACGCCACCCACGATTCCATTGACAAACTCGAAGCCCTTGCCTTCCTCGTTCGGCTCGATCTTGAGCCAGACGTGACCGTACTGGCCCCGACCGCCGGACTGGCGCACAAACTTGCCTTCCTGCTCAACCATCTTGCGGATGGTCTCGCGATAGGCCACCTGCGGCTTGCCGGTATTGGCCTCAACCTTGAACTCGCGCTTCATGCGATCGACGATGATCTCAAGATGCAGCTCGCCCATGCCGGAGATGATGGTCTGCCCGGACTCCTCGTCGGTATGCACGCGGAAGGAGGGATCCTCGGCGGCCAGTTTGGACAGGGCGATACCCATCTTTTCCTGGTCGCTCTTGGTCTTCGGCTCGACCGCGATGGAGATCACGGGCTCGGGGAACTCCATGCGCTCAAGCGTAATGACATTGTTCATGTCGCACAGAGTGTCACCAGTGGTGACATCCTTGAGACCAACAGCGGCGGCGATATCGCCAGCACGCACTTCCTTGATCTCTTCACGGCTGTTTGCATGCATCTGGAGGATACGACCGACACGCTCGCGGTTGCCCTTAACCGGGTTGTACACGGTATCGCCCGCATTCACCACGCCGGAATAGCAACGGAAGAAGGTCAGGGTGCCGACGAACGGGTCCGTCATGATCTTGAAGGCCAGAGCGGAGAAGGGCTCATCGTCGCTGGACTTACGCACACCCTCGGACTCGTCCGGCAGGATGCCGCGAATATCCGGCACCTCGGTCGGCGCGGGCAGGAACTCGATCACGGCATCCAGCATGGCCTGCACGCCCTTGTTCTTGAACGCGGAACCGCACAGGGCCGGAATGATTTCCAGATTGATGGTGCGCTTGCGAAGACCAGCCTTGATCTCTTCGATGGACAGTTCCGCACCTTCGAGGTACTTCTCCATCAGCTCTTCGGACGCCTCGGCGGCGGCCTCGATCATCTTTTCGCGATACTCATCGCACTTGGCCTGGAGCTCGGAAGGAATAGGACGCTCTTCATAGGTCAGACCTTTGTCGTCCTCATTCCAGAAGATCGCCTTCATGCGCAGCAGATCGACCACGCCCTCGAAATTGTCCTCGGCGCCAATCGGCACCTGCAAGGGCACCGGGTTGCCGCCCAGGCGTTGCTTGAGCTGCTCCATCACACGAAAGAAGTCCGCGCCGGAACGGTCCATCTTGTTCACGAACGCAAGACGCGGTACACCGTACTTGTTGGCCTGACGCCATACGGTCTCGGACTGCGGCTGCACACCACCCACGGCACACAGCACGAAGCAGGCGCCATCGAGCACACGCAGTGAGCGCTCCACCTCAATGGTGAAGTCCACGTGACCCGGGGTATCGATGATGTTGACACGATGCTGCTCGAACTGACGATCCATGCCACTCCAGTAAGTGGTGGTCGCAGCGGAGGTGATGGTGATGCCGCGTTCCTGCTCCTGCTCCATCCAGTCCATGGTGGCGGCGCCTTCGTGAACCTCACCAATCTTGTGGGTTACACCGGTGTAGAACAGGATGCGCTCGGTGGTCGTGGTCTTGCCAGCATCAATGTGGGCCATGATGCCGATGTTGCGGTATCGCTCAATCGGGGTAGTGCGCGCCATGGTCGAGTCTCTTGGTTACCAACGGAAGTGTGCGAAGGCCTTGTTGGCCTCGGCCATGCGGTGAGTATCTTCACGCTTCTTGACCGCGGAACCGCGATTCTCGGCTGCGTCCAGAATCTCGCCTGCGAGGCGGTTTTTCATGTCCTTTTCACCACGCTTGCGGGCGGCATCGATGATCCAGCGCATCGCCAGAGAGGTGCGACGCACGGAGCGGACCTCGACCGGAACCTGGTAGGTCGCACCGCCTACGCGGCGAGACTTCACCTCGACCGCCGGGGCCACGTTCTCAAGGGCGCGCTCGACCAGCTCGACCGCATCGCCCTTGCCTTTCGCGGCAATGGAATCGATCGCGCCGTACATGATGCTTTCCGCGACAGCCTTCTTGCCGTCGAGCATGATCATGTTCATGAACTTGGTGATCATCGTGTTGTGGAACTTGGGATCCGGCAGGACCTGGCGGACCGGCACTTCACGTCTTCTTGGCATCTCTGATTACCCTGAAAAAAATTAACCCTTCGGACGCTTGGCGCCGTACTTGGAACGGCCCTGGCGACGCTTGGCCACACCTTGGCAGTCAAGCGAACCGCGCACGATGTGATAACGGACACCCGGAAGGTCTTTTACACGACCGCCACGGATCAGGACCACGGAGTGCTCCTGGAGGTTGTGACCCTCGCCACCGATATAGCCAATGACTTCGAAGCCATTGGTCAGACGCACCTTGGCGACCTTACGCAGCGCGGAGTTCGGCTTCTTCGGGGTGGTGGTGTAAACACGGGTGCACACACCGCGACGCTGGGGTGAACCTTGCAGCGCGGGCACATTGGACTTCTCGCTCACCCGCGTGCGGGGCTTGCGCACCAGCTGGTTGACTGTTGCCATCTAAAAACTTCTCCAACAGCAAATGGGTTCAAGCGGGGCCTTAAGAACGCCAGGCAAACAAGCCGGAGCAAGAAAGCCATAGCACCGCATTGAAAGGGGCCGGATTCTAGAGATCAAGCCCTTGTCTGTCAATGCCGCTTAACGCCCCCGTCGGTTCATTCCTCTTCCGGGTCGCCTGCTACCGCGACCTCGACCGGGGCTTCGGAGCCCAGATCGACGAGTCCGAGCGCTTCCTGCATATGACGCCGACGTTCGTCACGACGGCTCTGATGGTAAGCAAGCCCGGAGCCGGCCGGAATGAGACGGCCGACGATGACGTTTTCCTTCAGGCCGCGCAGTTCGTCCACCGCGCCGCGAACCGCCGCGTCGGTGAGAACGCGGGTGGTTTCCTGGAAGGAGGCTGCGGACACGAAAGATTCCGTGACCAGCGATGCCTTGGTAATGCCGAGCAATATCGGCTGGTACTGCGCAGGCATCTTGCCCTTTTCGAGCAGGATGCGGTTTTCTTCGAGGATGCGGGCTTTATCGACCTGATCGCCGCCGATATAGCCAGAGTCGCCGGACTCGATGATTTCGACCTTGCGCAACATCTGGCGAATGATCACTTCGATGTGCTTGTCGTTAATCTTTACGCCCTGCAAACGGTAGACGTCCTGTACTTCCTTGGTCAGGTAAGAGGCCATCTCCTCGATGCCACGCAGGCGCAGAATGTCGTGCGGACTCAATTCACCGTCCACGATCACTTCGCCACGGGTCACATGCTCGCCCTCGAACACGTTCACCTGACGCCACTTCGGAATCAGTTCCTCGTGCGTGTCGCCGCTTTCGGCGGTGATGATGACGCGCTGTTTGCCCTTGGTCTCCTTGCCGAAGCTGATGGTGCCGGAGATTTCGGCCAAGATGGCGGTATCCTTCGGCTTGCGGGCCTCGAACAGGTCGGCGACGCGCGGCAGACCGCCGGTAATGTCGCGAGTCTTGGAGGATTCCTGCGGGATACGAGCCACGAAGTCGCCCACCTCCACGCGGTCGCCGTCGTTCAGGTTGACGATGGCGCGCCCCGGAAGGAAATAGTTGGCCGGCAAGTCAGTGCCCGCAAGTTTCAGATCCTTGCCATGCTCGTCAACCAGCTTCACGATCGGGCGCAGGTCCTTGGCCGCCCCAGCACGCTGCTTCGGATCGGTGACTTCTTTGGAGGACAGGCCCGTGATCTCGTCCACCTGGGAGTTGACGGTCACGCCCTCGACGAAATCGATGAAGCGGACATAACCGGCCACCTCGGTGACGATCGGGTGAGTGTGCGGATCCCACACCGCCATGGTGGAGCCCGCCGCCACCTGATCGCCTTCCTTGACGCGAATGACCGCGCCGTAGGGGATCTTGTAACGCTCGCGCTCGCGACCATGATCGTCCACTACGCCGATCTCGCCGGAACGGGACACGGCCACCAGGTAGCCGTCACGGTTGGTGACGGTTTTGACGTTGTGGAACTTGGCGCTGCCGGAGGTCTTGTTCTCGACGCTGCTGGCTGCCGCGGAACGGGATGCCGCGCCGCCAATGTGGAAGGTACGCATGGTGAGCTGGGTGCCCGGCTCACCGATGGACTGGGCCGCCATGACGCCGACCGCCTCGCCCACGTTGACCTGATGACCACGCGCGAGGTCGCGACCATAGCACTTGGCGCACACACCCCAACGGGATTCGCAACTGATCGGAGAGCGGACCCAGACTTCATCCACACCGGCCTCCTCGATCTGGCGCACCTTGGCCTCGTCGATCAGTGTGTTGGCGGGAATCAGGGTTGCGTTTCCGCCAGGCGCCAGAACGTCCTTGGAGGTCACGCGACCGAGGATGCGCTCGCCCAGACCCTCGACCACATCGCCGCCTTCGATCACCGGGGTCATGCGCAGGCCGTCACTGGTGGTACCGCAGTCGTCGATGGTAATGACCATGTCCTGGGCGACATCGACCAGACGCCGGGTCAGGTAACCGGAGTTCGCCGTTTTCAGCGCGGTATCCGCCAGGCCCTTGCGCGCACCGTGGGTGGAAATGAAGTACTGGATGACGTTCAAGCCTTCACGGAAGTTCGCGGTGATCGGCGTCTCGATGATGGAGCCGTCCGGCTTGGCCATCAGGCCGCGCATTCCCGCAAGCTGGCGAATCTGGGCCACGGAACCCCGCGCGCCGGAATCCGCCATCATGTAGATCGCGTTGAAGGAGTTCTGACGAACCTCATTGCCTTGCGCATCAATCACAGCCTCGGTGGAGAGTCCTTCCATCATGGCCTTGGTGATCTGGTCGTTGGCGCGGGACCAGATGTCGACCACCTTGTTGTAGCGCTCGCCCTGGGTCACCAGACCACTGTTGTACTGCTCCTGGATTTCCTTCACCTCGGCTTCGGCGTCGGCCAACAGCTTGGCCTTCAGGTCCGGCACGCGCATGTCATCGGAGCAAATGGAGATACCGGAACGCGCCGCGAAACGGAAGCCGGTGTACATCAACTGGTCCGCGAACACGACCGTTTCTTTCAGACCGATATGACGGTAAACCCAGTTCAGAAGGCCCGAAATGGCCTTCTTGCCCATATCGCGGTTGACCAGTTCATAGGGCACGCCGGCGGGAACGACGCGGTACAGCAGAGCGCGACCGACGGTAGTGTCGATCAGTGAGCGTACCGGCTCGAACTCGCCCGCCTCGTTGCGGCGATGTTCGGTGATACGGACCTTGACGCGGGTGCCAAGCTCCACTTGCTCGGTGTCGTAGGCGCGCTGGACTTCGTCCAGGTCGGCCATGACCAGGCCTTCGCCCTTACCGTTGATCTTGGAGCGCGTCATGTAATAGATGCCAAGCACAATATCCTGCGACGGCACGATGATCGGATCGCCGTTGGCCGGGGACAGCACGTTGTTGGTGGACATCATCAGGGCGCGGGCTTCGATCTGCGCCTCCAGCGACAGCGGAACGTGAACCGCCATCTGGTCACCGTCGAAGTCGGCGTTGAACGCGGAGCAAACCAGAGGGTGCAGCTGGATCGCCTTGCCTTCGATCAGGACCGGCTCGAAGGCCTGGATCCCCAGGCGGTGCAAGGTCGGCGCGCGGTTCAGCAGGACCGGATGCTCGCGGATGACCTCTTCGAGCACATCCCATACCTCCGGCCCTTCACGCTCGACCAGTTTCTTGGCGGCCTTGATGGTGGTGGCGAGACCGCGACGAACCAGTTTGGAGAAGATGAAGGGCTTGAACAGCTCCAGCGCCATCTTCTTCGGCAGACCGCACTGGTGCAGGCGCAGGGTCGGGCCGACCACGATCACGGAACGACCGGAGTAGTCCACGCGCTTACCCAGCAGGTTCTGGCGGAAACGGCCCTGCTTGCCCTTGATCATGTCAGCCAGGGACTTGAGCGGGCGCTTGTTGGTGCCGGTGATGGCACGACCGCGACGACCATTATCCAGCAGCGCATCCACGGACTCTTGCAGCATGCGCTTTTCGTTACGCACGATGATGTCCGGCGCATTCAGTTCCAGCAGACGCTTGAGGCGGTTGTTGCGGTTGATGACGCGGCGGTACAGATCATTCAGGTCGGAGGTGGCGAAACGCCCGCCGTCCAGCGGAACCAGCGGGCGCAGGTCCGGCGGCAGCACCGGCAGCACGGTCAGGATCAGCCATTCCGGCTTGTTGCCGGACTCCAGGAAGGACTCGATCAGCTTCAGGCGCTTCGAGATGCGCTTGATCTTGGTCTCGGACCCGGTTTCGGCCAGCTCTTCGCGCATCTTGCGGGCTTCTTCGTCAAGATTCATCTTGCCGAGAATGTCGTGTAGCGCCTCGGCGCCCATGCGTGCCTCAAACTCGTCGCCATACTGTTCGATGGCGTCCAGGTACTCTTCGTCGTTGAGCAACTGGCCTTTTTGCAGCGGGGTCAGGCCAGGCTCGGTGACAATGAAAGCCTCGAAGTACAGGACCCGCTCAATGTCGCGCAGGGTCATGTCCAGCATCAGGCCGATGCGAGAGGGCAGCGACTTGAGGAACCAGATGTGGGCGCAGGGCGCGGCGAGGTCGATATGCCCCATGCGCTCACGACGCACTTTGGAAAGCGTGACCTCGACGCCGCACTTCTCACACACCACGCCGCGGTGCTTGAGGCGCTTGTACTTGCCGCACAGGCACTCGTAGTCTTTCACCGGGCCGAAGATCTTGGCGCAGAACAGGCCGTCGCGCTCCGGCTTGAAGGTGCGGTAGTTGATGGTCTCAGGCTTCTTCACCTCGCCGTACGACCATGAGCGGATCATGTCCGGAGACGGCAGGGAGATGCGGATGAAGTCGAATTCTTCTTCCGCCGCCTGGGGCTTCATCAGGTTGAGTAGTTCTTTCATGGCGAATATCTCAATAATGCAGCATGGGACGGCGCATCCTCCGAATCTTCGGTAATGCGCCGCCCAGGCGGGGTAGATCAGTCTTCCTGCTCAAGCTCGATGTTGATGCCGAGCGAGCGGATCTCGCGCAGGAGCACGTTGAACGACTCCGGCATGCTGGCTTCCATCTGGTGATTGCCGTCCACGATGTTCTTGTACATCTTGTTGCGGCCATTCACATCGTCCGACTTGACGGTGAGCATTTCCTGAAGGGTGTAGGCCGCGCCGTAGGCCTCCAGCGCCCACACCTCCATCTCACCGAAGCGCTGACCGCCGAACTGCGCCTTGCCGCCCAGCGGCTGCTGGGTGACGAGGCTGTACGGACCGGTGGAGCGGGCGTGCATCTTGTCGTCAACCAGGTGGTTCAGCTTCAGCATGTACATGTAGCCGACGGTGGTCGGGCGCTCGAAGCGCAGGCCGGTGCGACCGTCGTACAGGTACATCTGGCCGCTTTCCGGCAAGTCGGCGAGGCGCAGCATGTGCTTGATTTCGGACTCGTGCGCGCCCTCGAACACCGGGGTCGCCATCGGCACGCCCTTGCTCAGGTTCTTCGCCATGGCGATCAGCTCGTCGTCGCTCAGACTGTCGAGATCGACATCTTTCTCGCCGCGATGGTTGTATACCTGACCCAGGTAGTCACGCAGCTCCTTGAGCTGCTTCTCACGCTCAAGCTCCAGCATGGCTGCGATCTTGTGGCCGATGCCGCGCGCGGCAAGGCCCAGATGAACCTCAAGGATCTGGCCGATGTTCATGCGTGAGGGTACGCCCAGCGGGTTGAGACAGATATCCACCGCTGCGCCGTTTTCCATGTACGGCATGTCTTCTTCGGGCACGATCATGGAGACCACGCCCTTGTTGCCGTGTCGGCCCGCCATCTTGTCGCCCGGCTGAATGCGACGCTTGACCGCCACATACACCTTGACCATCTTCAGCACGCCCGGGGCGAGATCGTCACCCTGCTGGATCTTCGACTTCTTGTCGGCGAACAGCCGCTCGGCCTCGGCTCGCTGCTCATCAAGCTGGCTCTTGTAGGTATCGAGCTCGGCGGCCGCACCGTCGTCGGCCAGACGGATATCGAACCACTGCTCCGGCTTGATCTTGGCCAGCGCGGCGGCGGTGACCTTCTTGCCACCCTCCAGACCGGCGCCGCCGTCGGCCACCTGACCGACCAGCATGGCCTCGACACGTTGGAAGATGTCGTTTTCGATGATGCGCATGCGGTCCTTGATGTTCTTGCGGACATCATCAAGGTCAGCCTCTTCGATCGCCTTGGCGCGGGCATCCTTCTCGACGCCATCGCGGGTGAAAACGCGCACGTCGATGACGGTGCCTTCCATGCCCGGCGGCACGCGCAGGGAGGTGTCCTTCACGTCGGACGCCTTCTCGCCGAAGATCGCGCGCAGGAGCTTCTCTTCCGGAGTCAGCTGGGTTTCGCCCTTGGGCGTGACCTTGCCTACCAGGATGTCGCCCGGGCGCACTTCCGCACCGACGAATACGACGCCGGACTCGTCCAGCTTGTTGAGCAGGCCTTCGGAGACGTTCGGGATGTCCGCACTGATCTCCTCGGGGCCGAGCTTGGTGTCACGCGCCACGCAGGTCAGCTCCTCGACATGGATCGAGGTGAAGCGATCTTCCTTGAGTACGCGCTCGGACAGCAGGATGGAGTCTTCGAAGTTGTAGCCGTTCCATGGCATGAACGCGACCAGCATGTTCTGGCCCAGCGCCAGCTCGCCGAGGTCGACGGACGCGCCATCGGCCAGTACGTCACCCTTGGCGATGATGTCGCCATCGTGGACGATCGGGCGCTGATTGATGCAGGTGTTCTGGTTGGAACGGGTGTACTTGGTGAGGTTGTAGATGTCGACGCCGATCTCGCCGGAAGCGGTCTCCTCGTCGTTCACACGCACCACGATGCGGGTCGCATCGACGCGCTCGACCACACCGCCACGACGAGCGACGACGGAGGCGCCGGAATCGACCGCCACCACGCGCTCCATGCCGGTGCCGACCAGCGGCTTGTCGGCGCGCAGGCAGGGCACGGCCTGACGCTGCATGTTCGCGCCCATCAGCGCGCGGTTGGCGTCATCGTGCTCCAGGAACGGAATCAGCGAGGCCGCCACGGACACCACCTGTTTCGGCGAAATGTCCATGTACTGGACCTGGTCCGGGGTGGCGAGGGTGAATTCGCCATCCTGACGGCAGGCGACCAGAGCGTCGCTCAGGTTACCAACCTCGTCCAGACGCGCGTTGGCCTGGGCGATGATGTACTGGCTTTCCTCAATCGCGGACAGGTAGTCGACATCGGCGGTCACCTTTCCCTCGACCACGCGGCGGTACGGGGTCTCGAGGAAACCGTAACCGTTGGTGCGGGCATAGACCGCCATCGAGTTGATCAGGCCGATGTTCGGGCCTTCCGGGGTCTCGATCGGGCACACGCGACCGTAGTGGGTCGGGTGCACGTCACGGACCTCGAAGCCGGCGCGCTCGCGGGTCAGGCCGCCCGGGCCGAGCGCGGAAACACGGCGCTTGTGGGTCACTTCCGACAGCGGGTTGTTCTGGTCCATGAACTGCGACAGCTGCGAGGAGCCGAAGAACTCCTTGATCGCGGCCGCCACCGGCTTGGCGTTGATCAGCTCCTGCGGCATCAGGCCCTCGCTCTCGGCAAGGCTCAGGCGGTCCTTGACCGCGCGCTCGACGCGCACCAGGCCGATGCGGAACACGTTCTCGGCCATCTCGCCGACGGAACGGATACGGCGGTTACCGAGGTGGTCGATGTCATCCACGGTGCCGTTGCCGTTACGGATGTCGATCAGGACCTTGATCACGTCCAGGATGTCTTCCTTGGACAGGGTGCCCTGACCAACAATCTCATCGCGGCCCACGCGACGGTTGAATTTCATCCGGCCGACAGCGGACAGGTCGTAGCGATCCTCGGAGAAGAACAGGCCGCCGAACAGGGCTTCAGCGGAATCCTTGGTGGGCGGCTCGCCCGGACGCATCATGCGGTAGATCTCAACCAGCGCCTCGAGTTGGCTTGCGGTGGAGTCGGAGCGCAGGGTGGTCGAGATGAAGGGGCCGCGATCGACGTCGTTGAAGTAGATGGTGCGGACTTCGTTGATCCCCGCCTCGCGCATGGCGGTCAGCAGGTCGGCGGTGACCAGGTCGTTGGCGCTGGCCAGCAGCTCACCGGTACGGTGATCGATGACGTTGTGCGCCAGGGTCTGCCCGATCAGGTAGTCGACCGGGGCCACCTGGGCGCCTACGCCAGCCTTCTTCAGGTCGCGCAGGTGCTTGCCAGTGATGCGACGCCCGGCCTCGACCAGCACCTCGTCGCCGACCTTGATGTCGAACGGGGCGTTCTCGCCCTTGAGGCGATCGACGACAAGCTCAACCTTCACCTCAGTCGCGGAGAGCAACTTGAAGCTGGTGGTTTCGAAGAAGGTTGCGAGGATTTCCTCGTTCTCCATGCCGATTGCGCGCAACAGAACGGTGACCGGCAGCTTGCGGCGGCGATCAATGCGAGCGAACAGGAGATCTTTCGGATCAAACTCGAAATCAAGCCATGAACCGCGATAAGGAATGATCCGGGCAGAGAAGAGAATCTTGCCGGAGGAGTGCGTCTTGCCCCTGTCAGAGTCGAAGAACACGCCGGGCGATCGATGCAGTTGGGACACCACGACACGTTCGGTGCCATTGATGACAAAGGTGCCGGTTTCGGTCATGAGCGGCAGTTCGCCCATGTAAACCTCTTGCTCGCGCACATCCTTGACCACCTGACTACCCGCCGGAGCCTCCTTGTCGTAGATCACAAGGCGCATCTTGACGCGCAAGGGAGCCGCATAGGTCAGACCGCGAATCTGACATTCCTTGACATCGAAGGCGGGCTCACCCAAGCGATAACTGACATATTCAAGCGCCGCGCTACCTGAGTAGCTGCTGATCGGAAACACCGAGCTGAGCGCGGCATGCAAACCCATGGCCTCGCGCGCGGCGGACTGGTTTTCTACCTGCAAAAAATCGCGATAAGAATCGATTTGGGTCGCCAGCAGGTTCGGCACCGCAAGAATGGACTTGCGCTTGCTGAAATCCTTGCGGATGCGCTTCTTCTCGGTGATGGAGTACGTCATCGACTACCTCTGAGGTAACACTATTCAGCGACGCTAGGCGTCATTAAAACCACAGCAGACTGTTGGCATGGGCCTCCGGACTTGTCGGCCCATCTCAAAAGTCGGCTCCTCGCCTGCATCCCATCAAGCGGAAAAAGGCCGGCGGCAACAGCCGCCAGCCGGATACCCGTGTTTCGCGAAGCGAAACTGAACGGGATTACTTGAGCTCGACCTTGGCGCCAGCCTCTTCGAGCTTCTTCTTGACGGCTTCGGCGTCGGCCTTGGCAATGCCTTCCTTGACGGTGGACGGAGCGCCTTCAACCATGTCCTTGGCTTCCTTCAGGCCCAGACCGGTGATTTCGCGAACGGCCTTGATCACGTTGACCTTGTTCTCGCCAAAGGAGGTCATGACGACATCGAACTCGGTCTTCTCTTCAGCGGCCGGGGCAGCGCCGCCAGCAGCCGGGGCGGCGGCGACGGCCACTGCTGCAGCTGCGGATACGCCGAACTTCTCTTCCATCGCGGAGATCAGATCAACGATCTCCAGGACGGTCATGTTGGAGATAGCCTCCAGAATGTCTTCTTTGTTGATTGCCATGGTTATGTACCTAAAAGCGAATGGGTTGTTGGATTGCCGTAAGTCTTAAGCCGCTTGCTTTTGATCGCGGATGGCGGCAACCGTGCGGACCAGCTTGCCCGGAACCTCGTTGAGGGTACGGACGAACTTGGCAACCGGAGCCTGCATGACAGACATGAGCATGCTGATGGCCTGGTCGCGAGTCGGCAGATTGGCCACACGATCGATCTCGGATGCAGCGATGAGCTGACCGCTGAGCGCAACGAGCTTCACATTGAGCTTGTCATTCTCTTTGGCCGCATCGCGCATCAAACGCGCCGCAGCGCCCGGATCCTCCATCGAGAAAGCAAGAACGAGGGGACCTACCATCCCTTCGGCCATGCACTCGAAATCGGTTCCGCGCACCGCGATGCGAGCGAGGGTGTTCTTCACCACGCGCAGGTAAACGCCTTCTTGACGGGCCTTCACACGCAGCGCGGTCAGTTTCTCGACCGAGATACCGCGATATTCCGCCGCAACGGCGGAATAAGCTTTGGCGGCGACTTCGGCTACTTCAGCGACGACAACTTGTTTCTGTTCGAACGTCAGTGCCATTGAAATAACCTCGGTTCGCACGAGCCTCAAGGCCCATGCTTCGCCTCGAATCGGGGCAAGCGCAACTCTCTTGCGAGCGATGACGCCACCCCACCCTACGGTGTCACACCAGGCAAAAACCCTGGGCCTCACCGTCTGCGCAGGCATGATTAAGCCGCCGACGCATCGGCCGCACCTGCGGTCTTGGACGCAACCGGAGCACTCCGGCAGGCCAAATCATTGCAGGGTCGCAAGACCCCGCGAATTCATCACATGGACAGAGTCCCCTGATCCACCATCACCCCAGGGCCCATGGTGGTGGAAACCGTCACACGCTTCATGTAGATACCCTTCGCCGCAGACGGCTTGGCCTTGTTCAGGTCAGCCAGCAGGGCATTCAGGTTTTCCAGCAGGGCGTCTTCGTCGAAGCTCACCTTGCCGAGGGTGCAGTGGATGATGCCTGCTTTGTCGGTACGGTAACGAACCTGACCGGCCTTAGCGTTACGCACGGCGCCTGCTGGATCCATGGAGACGGTACCCACCTTCGGGTTCGGCATCAGGCCGCGCGGACCCAGAATCTGGCCGAGCTGACCGACAATACGCATGGCATCCGGGGTCGCGATGACCACGTCGAAGTCCATGTTGCCGGCCTTGATGGAATCCGCCAGGTCTTCAAAACCGACAATATCGGCGCCGGCGGCCTTGGCGGCCTCGGCATTGGCACCCTGAGCGAATACCGCCACGCGAACAACCTTGCCGGTACCACGCGGCAGCACGGTGGAACCACGCACAACCTGATCGGAGCGACGAGGATCAACACCCAGGTTCACGGCCACATCAACAGACTCGACGAACTTGGAGGTCGCCAACTCCTTGAGCAAGCCGAAGGCTTCCTTGACCGGATAGGCGCGAGTGGCATCGACCTTCTCGCGAATCATTTTCTGGCGCTTGGTGAGCTTGGCCATTACACACCCTCCACATTCAGACCCATGCTCTTCGCGCTGCCCGCGATGGTACGCACGGCGGCGTCCATGTCGGCGGCGGTCAGATCAGGCATCTTGGTCTTGGCGATTTCTTCGAGCTGGGCACGGGTGATGGTGCCGATCTTCTTCGTATTCGGGTTGCTGGAACCACTCTGAATACCGACCGCCTTCTTGATCAGCACAGTGGCCGGAGGGGTCTTGGTGATGAAGGTGAAGCTCTTGTCGCTATATACGGTGATGACCACCGGAAGCGGCAAACCCGGCTCGACACCCTGGGTCGCGGCGTTGAACTCCTTGCAGAAGCCCATGATATTGACGCCATGCTGACCCAGCGCCGGGCCAATGGGGGGGCTGGGGTTGGCCTGACCGGCCTTCACCTGAAGCTTGATATAAGCTTGGACTTTCTTAGCCATGTTTCACTCTCTTTGGGTACAAACGCCTTATCGGCTCCCCGTTGACGATCAGGCCTTTTCGACCTGATCGAATTCCAGCTCCACCGGGGTGGAGCGACCAAAAATGCTCACCGCGACACGCAGGCGACTCTTGTCGTAATCGACTTCCTCAACCACGCCATTGAAGTCGTTGAATGGCCCCTCGCAGATGCGAACCATCTCACCAACCTCAAACAGGGTCTTCGGACGGGGCTTCTCCGCACCCTCCTTCATCCGATCAAGGATGGCATCCGCCTCCTTGTCACTGATCGGTGCGGGCCGCTCAGGCGTACCCCCAATAAAACCAAGAACACGCGGCACAGAGCGCACCAGATGCCACGCCTCATCGTTCATGTCGATCTGAACGAGCACATACCCGGGAAAGAACTTGCGCTCACTCTTCCGGCGCACACCATCCCGCATCTCGACCACTTCTTCGGACGGCACCAGTATCTCGCCAAAGCGATCCTGCATGCCCTCACGCTGAATGCGATCCTCAAGCGCGCGCTTGACCGCATTCTCATACTGAGAAAAGGCCTGAACCACGTACCATCGCATGGTCATCGCTTAGCCCCCCTGCCCCGTGATCAGGCGCACACCCCAAAAGAGCAGCGCGTCCACGAGCCACAAAAAGATCCCGACAATCAGCACCAGCACCAGCACGGAGAGCGTGACCTGCAGGGTTTCCTGACGAGTCGGCCACACCACCTTGCGCAGCTCGGTGCGAGCCTCGCGGGAAAAACCGAGCAGGCCACGCCCCATCGGGGTCAGCGCTACCAGCCCGACAGCCAGGCCAGCAAGACCAAGCAGGGCCAGCACGCGCCACGCCAGCGCGACCTGTTCGAACCAATAGAAACCGACCACCCCGGCCAGCAAGACGAGGAGGGCAAGCGCGAGCTTGATGTTGTCCAGCGCTGACGCCGACGCTTCAGTCTTTGCGACCATCTGGATAGTGCTTCTAAAACAGTGAATTCTTGGCACCCACCACCCGAAGGTGGCAGGGCAGGAGGGAATCGAACCCCCAACCTACGGTTTTGGAGACCGTCGCTCTGCCAATTGAGCTACTGCCCTGTAACGTGCGCTTTACAGGAAAGCGGGGAATCCTAACGGATTCCCCGCATGTTGACAAGTGCTCCGGACAATCCCGGAGCAACCAGCGAGAATTACTCGTGGATCTTGGCGACGACGCCGGCGCCGACGGTACGACCGCCTTCGCGAATCGCGAAGCGCAGACCTTCTTCCATCGCGATCGGGTTGATCAGGGTGACGGTCATCGCGACGTTGTCACCCGGCATCACCATCTCGATACCTTCCGGAAGTTGGCAGGCACCCGTCACGTCGGTGGTACGGAAGTAGAACTGCGGACGATAGTTATTGAAGAACGGGGTGTGACGCCCGCCTTCTTCCTTGCTCAGTACGTACACTTCGCAGTCAAACTTGGTGTGCGGCTTGACGGAGTTCGGCTTGCACAGAACCTGGCCGCGCTCAACGTCGTCACGCTTGGTGCCACGCAGCAGCAGGCCAACGTTGTCGCCCGCCTGACCCTGGTCCAGAAGCTTGCGGAACATTTCCACGCCCGTGACGGTGGTCTTGACAGTCGGGCGGATGCCGACGATCTCGACTTCTTCACCAACCTTGATGATGCCGCGCTCGATACGGCCGGTCACTACGGTGCCGCGACCAGAGATCGAGAATACGTCTTCCACAGGCATCAGGAAGGCGCCGTCAACAGCGCGCTCCGGTTCCGGGATGTAGGTATCCAGAGCTTCCAGAAGACGCAGCACGGACTTCACGCCTACTTCGGACTGGTCGCCTTCCAGCGCCTTGAGCGCGGAGCCAATGATGATCGGGGTGTCGTCGCCCGGGAAGTCGTAGCTGGAGAGCAGGTCGCGAACTTCCATTTCAACCAGCTCCAGAAGCTCGGGGTCGTCCACCATGTCGGCCTTGTTCAGGAACACGACGATGTACGGTACGCCAACCTGACGGGACAGCAGGATGTGCTCGCGGGTCTGCGGCATCGGGCCGTCCGCCGCAGAGCACACCAGGATCGCGCCGTCCATCTGCGCCGCGCCGGTGATCATGTTCTTCACGTAGTCGGCGTGGCCCGGGCAGTCAACGTGCGCATAGTGACGGTTCGCAGACTCGTACTCCACGTGCGAGGTGGAGATGGTGATGCCGCGCGCCTTCTCTTCCGGCGCCTTGTCGATCTCGTCGAACGCCTTCAGCTCACCACCGAATGTCTCGGCAGCCACCTTGGTCAGCGCCGCGGTCAGCGTGGTCTTGCCATGGTCAACGTGACCAATGGTGCCTACGTTCACGTGCGGTTTCGTACGTTCGAACTTTTCCTTAGCCATGAAACACCCCCGACTGGGTCAAATGGACGATGGGACAATGAACAAAAGAATGGAGCTCTTGACCAGAATCGAACTGGTGACCTCGTCCTTACCAAGGACGCGCTCTACCGACTGAGCTACAAGAGCAAGAACTGGAGCGGGTGATGGGAATCGAACCCACGTCATCAGCTTGGAAGGCTGAGGTTCTACCATTGAACTACACCCGCCTAGGGAGCAATTCCCATCAACCGCTGCCCCTGTCTACACAAACAGGCAGCGAAACTGGTGGTGGGGGAAGGATTCGAACCTTCGAAGGCAGTGCCAGCAGATTTACAGTCTGCCCCCTTTGGCCGCTCGGGAACCCCACCGTCGTCAAACGAGTTGCGCATTCTGCAAAAGCGTCATGCGCCTGTCAAGCGTGGTGCCGGCAGTGGGACTCGAACTCACGACCTACCGCTTACAAGGCGGTTGCACTACCAACTGTGCTATGCCGGCGACGGGCGCGGATTCTATGCGATTCCAGGCGTCTCGGCAAACCGTTCCGCCATACGCGCCACACCATCCAGCACGAGATCCGCCCGTATTTCACGCGCGCCCTCGCCGCATGCATCGACCTCGGCGGCATCACCGCCAGTCAGGATAACCTCGAAGGGCGCCTCGCCTCGTGCCTGAATGGCGGCTATCGCCCCCCACACCCCAGAGCACAACATGCGTCGTATGCCGGCCTCGATCCCCGCAGCCGTAGAAACTTGCAACTCTTCGTCCGCACATTCAACCCGTGAGTCGAGCGCCGCACCGAGGGCCGACGTTCCGCCCCCCAGCGCTTCCGACAACAGCCTGCGCCCCGGCATGATCAATCCCCCCAGGTGCCGCCCCCGCGCATCAAGAGCATCGATAGTGACGGCGGTCCCGGCATCCACCACCAACACGGGACACCCCGGGCGCAAGGCCCTCGCCGCCACCAGGGCCGCCAGCCGATCGATACCGAACCGCGTCGGATCCGTGTAGGCCACCCGGACATCAGGAGCACCCGTCCGCCCGGAAAGCATGACCAGCCTGGCGCCGGGCCAGCGATGCGCGGCATGATCCTCGATGGCTCGCCGCACGCCGTCGCCCGCGACATTGGCGACAAAAATTTCTCGCGCCTCCGGCAACACAGCCCAGGCCTGCGCAAGTACCTCATCGGCCCGTCTTCCGCGATGGTCGCATGCCGCCTGCGAAACGACCCGTCCGTTCTCGACCAGCCTCCACTTCAAGCGGCTGTTTCCTGCATCAACCAACAGCCGCATGCCCGCCCTCCAGCCTGATGCTGACCTCCCCCGCGTGGCACAGGCGCTCGCCATCGCCAACCCGCACGCGAAGGGCTCCTCTGGCATCAACGCCGACCGCCATGCCATGCCATACCATGCCATCCGCCTCAATGACCCGCACAGGCTCGCCTCGCAACGCATCCAGCCGGTCGAAACGCGCCCGCCATGTCTCATCGCATGATGCCAGCGCGGCGTGCAAGGCTCTCAGAATCGCCGTAAGCACACGCTCGCGCGCAGGCAACAACGCCCCCCGGAGGCGCGCGAGGCTGGTGACCGGCTGCGGGATGCGCCGTAACCAGAGCGCGGGCATGTGGTGGTTGATCCCGATGCCAATCACCACCCCTGCCCCGCACCCCTCGATCAATATCCCGCCAAGCTTGCCCCCCTCCGCCACAAGATCATTGGGCCACTTGATCTGCACCGAACGAGCCCCCAACCCACGCAGGGCCTCGGCCACCTCGACCCCGACCCGTAGCGACAAGGCCTCGCGCCCCAGCGGGTACGCAGCGGGAACCGCCACACTCAAGTTCAAGGCGCCGCCCAACGGGGCCAGCCAGCCTCGCTCACGCCGACCGCGTCCGTGCGTCTGCGCCTCGGCCAGACAGGCACGCGGGTGCGCCAACCCCCGTCCCAGAGCACGCAACATGTGGCTATTGGTTGAATCAAGCTGAACATGGCGTTCCACCGATATCGCGGTACGCATGCTCACTTGCCCCAAGAGCGGCGTGAGCGCGTGCGTCAGTCGCACCCCTCGCGCCGGGTCGAACCGCAATGGCGCGCCCAGCAGTACGAAGCCACGCAACACTTGGCGCCACCCAGTCCGCCCGAGCGGATTTCGCCCCAAGCGTGAAATGGCGTGCCAACGACCGTCCGCCAGCGCATGCAACACGACGGGCCACAGATCAAGCCGGCGATCAGATCGGAACACGGTTCTGGAATCGGCGCGGGAAAGCCGCCGTAGAGACTGAATTGCCATGGCTGGCATTATAGACTTCAGGAAAGCGTCTCCGTGCCGCCGTCCCGCCCCTTCCATCCTGGAGCCATGCATGGAACTCACCACCCTGCTCGCCATTCTCGCCGCGCTCGGCGTCGTGATTGGCACCATCGCCCTTGGCGGCAATGTGCTGATGTTCTTCGATCTCGCAAGTCTGTTGCTGGTGATCGGCGGCACCTTCGCCATCACACTGGCGATGGTGTCCTGGCGGCATTTCGCCAACTCGTTCAAAGTGGCAGCCCAAGTTCTGGCCCGCCCGGACGAACCGCCCGTCGTTCTGATCGACCGGATCGTGGAGCTGGCCAAGCGCGCCCGCCGCGACGGCCTGCTCGCACTGGAGGAAGAGGAGATCGCCAACCCCTTTCTACGGCGAGGCATCCAGATGAGCATTGACGGTCAGCCGCAAGAGATCATCCACGCCACCCTGAGCAATGAGATCAACCAGTCCCTGCAACGCCATGAGGTCGGCCAGCGCATGTTCCGCTCAATTGCCGACGTCGCGCCGGCGATGGGCATGATCGGAACCCTGATCGGCCTGGTGCAGATGCTGGCGCAGATGGACGACCCGAAAAAGATCGGACCGGCCATGGCCGTCGCTATCCTGACGACCCTCTACGGCGCGGTCATTGCCAACGCCATCGCTTTGCCCATCGCCGAGAAACTGGCCCTGCGCAGCCAGAACGAAGCGCTACAGAAAACCATGATCCTGGCGGGCATTGGTAGCTTGATGGAACAAACCAACCCGCTCCTGCTGCGCCAGATGCTGATGAGCTACCTGCCCGAGCACGAGCGCCAGGAAACCATGCCGCCGCCAAGCGATCCGGAGCGCGCATGATTCCGCCCCACTCCCCGTCCCCGAGCTGCAAGCGTGGCGCGCCTGCCTGGATGACCACCTTCGCGGACATGATGACGCTGCTGCTCTGCCTGTTTACGCTGTTGCTCACCTTTGCCGAAATGGATGCGGAAAAATATCGGGAGATCGCCCAATCGATGCGCGTGGCGCTGGGCGGCGATGGCATCTTGCAAAACCAGCGCGCCCTTCCGCCCCCGCCCGAACCGCAAAAACCGTCCACGGACGCCGGGGACGCCCGCCCTCCCTCGCCCGGTGAGCAACGCGCGGAAGCTCATGCGGAGCGCCTGCGCGCACTGCTGGAAAACGAGATCAGCGCACAGAAACTGACCATCGAACGGCGCGCCACCGAAATCATCGTGCGCTTGCAGGAAAAGGCCTCCTTTCCCTCCGGAAGCGCCGATCTGGAGACCGACTTCGCTCCCATTCTCAACAAACTCGCCCTGGCAGCGCGCGATATTCCCGGCGGCATCATCGTGACCGGCCATACCGATGACCGCCCCATTTCAGGCGCGCGCTTCCGCTCCAACTGGGAGCTCTCCGCCGCCCGCGCGGCCACCGTTGTGGAGGCGCTGATCCGCCATCAGGGCATCGATCCGGCTCGGCTGGAGGCGCGCGGTATGGCCGAGCACAAACCGTTGACACCGAATACCAGCGACGAAAACCGCGCCATGAACCGGCGTGTGGAAATTTCCTTCGCGGTCGCGGACGACGACCAGCCAGCGCCAGCCCCCTGACAGGCCACGCCGTCGCGCCGGGGAGCGGGATTTGGCCACCACGCGCGCCCTCAGTCGTCCGCCGCGCCCCCCAACCAGCGCGCGCGCAGGGCCGAACGCGCGGGATCCGCTTCGCTGTCGAAACACAGCCGGGCACGGACTGCGGGCGGCGCATCCAGAACCAAGCGCGTTTCCAGCAATTCATCGCGACGGAAGGCATGCACACGCAATGTGCGCCCCGGGCGGTAACGACGCAGCATGGCGTCCAGACCGATGGCATCCACGCGCACCCCGTCCACCGCAAGTAGCGCGTCACGCGGCGCGAGCCCCGCACGCTCGGCTGCCGCACCACTGTAGACCGTCCCCAGGATGGCCTCCCCGTGCGCCCCCGGCTTGATCTCGGCGCCCAGCCAGGGGCCCTCGCGCTCGGGCTCCCAGCTCAGGCGCAGCCCCAGAGCGACGGCGGCCTGTTCGAGCCCAAGCTCGCCAAGACCACGCAGACCCTGCTCAAACACATCAGACAGCTCCAATCCGGCGTGCGCCGCGAGCCAGGATTCAAGCCCCGACTCTCCAATGCCACGCCCCTCCAGTCCGTATTCGTGCCACAACGCCGCAAGAAGATCGTCGAGACTGATTCGAGCTTGGCCGCGCGCGCGCAGCTCAGCATCCAGCACCCATGCGAACAGCGCACCCTTGGTGTAATAACTGATGCTCGCATTGGCGCTGTTCTCATCAGCCTTGTACAGACGCGTCCAGGCCGTGAGGCTGGCCTGCTCCAGCGACAGCCTCAACCGCCCCGGAAGTCGGCGGACCCGGCTCATGGTAACGGCGAGGGTTTCCAGATACTCCTCCGCCGAGATCAGTCCTGCTCGCGCCAAGATCAAATCGTCGTAGTAACTGGTCCAGCCTTCGAACAGCCAGAGCAAGCGCGTGTAGGCCTCGCCCTGCAAGGGCAAGGCGCCATCCGGGGCAGCCATCAATGCCGAGGGGCGAATGCGCTTGACCAGCCAGGCATGCAGGTATTCATGCGCGCACAGCCCGAGGAGTTCGCGATACGCCGCACCGCGCACGTCCTCCCCGGCCTGCGGAAAATGACCGCGAGGGCACAGCAAGGCCGTGCCCTCGCGATGCTCAAGTCCGCCATAGCCATCCCCCGTGACCAGGGCAAGGAACAGGTAACGCGCAAACGGCGGAGGGCCACTCCCAAACAGACTCATCACCGCTTCACAGGCCCGCGCCAGGTCGGCGATCAGGCGCTCCTCATCGAAAGAGACCTGCCCAAGCCAGGCAAAGCGGTGCGGCACGCCTCGCACGTTGAAGACCTGCTCATTCAACGGCCCGAATGCAACCGGCGCATCCAGCAAGGCCTCGACATTTGCGGCGCAATGGACCCCATATCCATCCGCATCGACCGACACGGGCTCCAACATCGACGCGGCTCTCCAAGCCTGCGCGAAAGGGCTGGCCGAGCGCACGAGTTCGACCCGACAAGGCTCGCGCTCCAGCCCGAGCGGACGCAGCCACAGTGCCGCACCATCGGCGAATCCCCAAAGCGTGTCGAGATGCGCTGTACGCACCGAGAGCTCATGGGCATGCACCCGCCAGCGAATCGTGAGCGGCCCGGTGCAAGGCGCGACCTGCCAGGTCTGCTTGTCGATCCAGGTCAAAGGCGCCGCGCGCCCCGCTCCATCGATGGCTTCGATATGGGTCACATGCCGCGCATGATCGCGCACCATGTAGCTGCCCGGCGTCCAGGCCGCCATGGCCAGACGCTGCCCCCCCGCCGCCGGGTCGGGTATGGTCACGGACAGGCTGTACTCGCGGGTTTCCGGGCTCGCCGGACAAAGACGGTATTCGAGCATCACTCGGAAGCAACCGCCCGCTCGTCAAACGATGAGTCGCTCACCATCAGGTGATGACCGGCCGGATGGACCCGATGGTGCTTGATCTCGTCCGGATGCGCGTCCCGGATCGCGCCAACTTCGACTTCGAAGTGCAAGGTAAGGCCCGCCAGCGGGTGATTGCCGTCCAACAGCACCATGTCGTCGTCGAAACCGGCGATCATGAACTCCATTCGACCCTCCGGCCCCATGGCTTGAACCCGATTGCCGACTTCAAGTTCAACATCCTCGCTGAGCGACCCGCGCGGCACTTCGATCATGCCGCCGGGGTCGCGCTCGCCATAAGCCTCGGCGGGCGGCACGCTGACCTCGAAAGACGCACCGCTGGCACGACCTTCGAGCGCCTTTTCCAGCCCGGCGACCAGATTGCCGTGGCCGTGCAGATACGGCAACGCCTCGTCGCCGACATTGCTATCCAGCACCTGCCCCTCGTCGTCGCGCAGGGTGTAGTGGATAAATACGACCTTGTCTTTGCAAATCGTCATGGCAAGCCTCATTCGGTCATACCCCGCTCACACCATGCCAGAACGGCAGGGTAAGCAAGGCAAGCAGGGTGGAAAGGGTGGCGGCTGCGGCGTACAGGCCCGTATCCAGGCCGTGGCGGTCGCACAGCACCAGACCAAGCACCATCACCGGCATGCCGGCCTCCAACACAACGGCGGTCAACAATGGGGGCGCGAGACCGAGCATCAAGCCCGCCCCCCAAACCAGCAACGGCGCGAAACCGAGCTGAATCAGAAGCACCGGACTGACCCGCGCCAGCGCGGCGGGCTGCAGGGCATCCAGCCGCAACCCCATGCCGAGCGCGATCAGCATCAGCGGCACCACCCCCGCGCCCAGACGGTCGAGTATGCCGCCAAGCAACGCGGGCATCGGCACGCCGCCGAGGTTGAGCGCCGACGCGAGCAGGGCCGCCCACAGGGCGGGAACCTTGAGCATTCCAAGCCACAGCGGCTGATTGCCGTGGGGACGCCCGAAGTACACCGCAATGGCGATACCAAGACTCAAAAGGAGCGGCGTGCAGGCGAACAGATCGTACTGAACCGCCACGGCCCGCCCATAGTCGCCAAACAAGGACTCCAGCACAGGCAAGCCGAGATAGGTCGCGTTCGGGAAGGATGCGGCCAAAAGCAGGGCGCCGGTCTGGGCGCGAGTGAGCGTCATGAAGCGCGCGATCAACGCCATCGCCGCCATGCTGGCAAGCACGCCGAGCGCCGCCAGCATGGCGATGCGTAGACTGTCCCCCCCCAGCGGCGCGCGCCACAGAACCGCCAGCACCAACGCAGGCAGCAGCACGTAGTAAACCAACGTAGTGAGCGCGCCGCGCGCTTGCGCCGCCTCCCAGCCACCGGGCCTGGCTTTCTGCCACCATAGTCCGATCAGGACCATGAAGGCCATCTGCGCGATGACCAAGATCACGCCTTGTCGCCCTGCTGGCTGGCCAGCGCCGCATGCACCTCACCCATGTCAACCGACAGGAGATGCCCTACCAGAGTCGCAAGATCCCCCTCCGACAACGCCCCCGCCTGCAAGTAAAGCACCACGCCATCACGCACCCCCATCAGCATGGGAATTGACCGTACACCGAATTGCTCGGCGAGGGCGGGCTGCTCATCGACATTGATTTTGCCAAAGCGGACATCATCATGATCCGCCGCAGCCGCCTCGAACACCGACGCGAAGGCCTGACAGGGACCGCACCACGGCGCCCAGAAAGCCACCATCCAAAGACCAGGTCCGGCCAGCGCGCGCGCAAAACCGCCCCCATCGAAATGGGTGATCGTACTCATCCGTTCCATAATCCCAGCCGACGAGCGGCGGCCTCCAGCACGGCCACGGCCTCATCCATGTCCTCGGCTTCCAGCACGATTTGCCGTTCACCCAGTTTGAGCGGCAAACGCTCGGCCAATCGATAGGCCACCCAGCGCGCATCGTTCATCGGTCCGGCCACCAGCACCGGGCGCGTTTCGTTTTCGACCTCCAGCAGACTGGCGAGCAATTGCCGCAAGGGCTCGGGTGGGGGCTTCCGCACCGGCGCGTCGTCCAGCCACTCGACCTCGGCCATCACCAGCAGGTCTGCTCGCGCGGTCATGGAGCGGATACGGAAGCGGCGCTGGCCTCGCGTGTAAATACCCAGCAAACCCTCGGCGCGCATGCCGGTATCGATGATCTGCGCCGAAGTCCCGATGGTGTAGGGCATGGCCGGCTCACCCACCTCGCTCCCCGCGCGAATCAGGCAGACCCCGAAGCCCGCACCCGCGCGCAGACAATCGCGGACCATGTCGATGTAGCGCGTCTCGAACACCCGCAGCGACAAATCACCCTCGGGAAAGAGCACCGTATGCAAGGGAAAGAGCGGCAAGGTCGTCGGCAGGTTCATGCATCGTCTCCCCAGCGCGCCATCAAGGCATGCGGCACGCCCAAATGATCCAGAATACGGGCCACGACAAAATCAACCAGGTCCTGGATGGTCTGGGGCCGGTGATAAAAGCCGGGATTGGGCGGAAGGATCACCGCGCCCAGACGCGCCAGCGCGAGCATGTGCTCAAGATGGATCGCGGAAAACGGCGCCTCGCGCGGGACGAGAATCAGGTCGCGCCGCTCCTTGATCGCCACGTCGGCGGCGCGCTCGATCAGGGAATCGCCCAACCCCTGAGCAATCGCGGCCAGCGTGCCCGTGGTACAGGGGCAAATTACCACCGCGTCCGGCGGGTTAGAGCCGGAGGCCGCCGGAGCAAGCCAGTCCTCCCGGCCATACACGGTCAATCGACCAGACGACTCCGGCAAACGCTCAAGGAAAAAGGCCTTTAGCTCGGCTGGCCGCGAGGGCCAGGACTCCCCCATCTCAAGCGCCGCGACCTGGTGCGCCGCCCTAGACACGCACAACTCCACTCGCCTCCCCGCGCCAAGCAGGCACTCCAGCAAGCGCTCGGCGTAGACCAGGCCGGAAGCCCCGGTAATCCCCAAGAAGACACGCTGTGCGTTCACGCCCCGGATTCCGGCTTGTCCCGCACACGCAGAGCCTTCAGCAAGCGCGCGTGGGCGCCGCCAAAGCTTCCGTTGCTCATCAGCACAACATGGTCACCCGAGCGCACATACGCGGCCAGATGATCCACCATGGCCTCAATTGCGCCGCCCGTCCAGCTTGGACAGGCCAGACCTTCGGCCACCCGACGCACATCCCAGCCCACATCCTCTGGCTGGAACAGCCAAACCGCATCCGCCATGCCCAGCGAGGGCGCAAGCGCGTCGGCATGCACACCCATGCGCATGGTGTTGGAACGCGGATCGAGCGCCACCAGAAGACGCGCCGCGCCCACCTTGGCGCGTAAACCCTCAAGCGTGGCGCGGATGGCGGTGGGATGGTGGGCGAAGTCATCATAAACCGTTACGCCGCTCTCCTCGCCGCGAACCTCGAGACGCCGTTTCACACCACTGAAACGCGACAAGGCTTCGATGCCGACCGCGACCGGAACGCCCGCGTGGCGGGCGGCTGCCAGCGCGGCCAGCGCGTTGTGCACGTTATGCGCGCCAAGCTGGCCCCAGACCACCTCCCCCATGCGGCGACCATCGACCCGCACCTCGAAGCGCGAGCCATCGACACTGGCCTCGCCGACCGCCCAGGCTCCGCCTGCGCCAATGGTTTCGACCGGCGTCCAACAACCACGCCCGATCACCGCATCCAGCGCCGCATCGTTCGACGGACGCACAATCAGGCCGCCGCCAGGGATCATACGCACCAAGTGGTGGAACTGGGTCTGAATCGCGGCAAGATCGGGAAAGATATCGGCGTGGTCATACTCAAGATTATTGAGGACGACGGTACGCGGACGATAATGGACAAACTTCGAACGCTTGTCGAAAAAGGCCGTGTCGTACTCATCCGCTTCGACGACGAAGAAGCCCCCCTCGCCAAGCCGCGCGGAACAGCCAAAATCGTTCGGAACCCCGCCGATCAGAAAGCCCGGGTTGAGCCCTGCGCATTCGAGGATCCAGGCCAACATCGCGCTGGTGGTAGTCTTGCCATGCGTGCCTGCCACGGCCAGCACCCAACGGTTGCGCAGGATGTTACGTCCCAGCCATTCCGGTCCGGAGGTGTAATTCAGCCCACGATCCAGCATCGCCTCGACGATAGGCATGCCGCGTCTCATCACATTGCCAACCACGATCTCCATGGACGACCCCGCCCCAAGACCAGCTAGCTGAGCAGGGTCATAGCCCTCGACCCAAGGGATATCTGCGGAGGAAAGCTGATCGCTCATCGGCGGATAGACATTGACATCCGCGCCGCTGACCACGTAACCCGCCGCGCGGGCCAACTGGGCGATGCCGCCCATGAACGTGCCGCCGATGCCGAGGATGTGAATGGACTGCCTCATGTCACGGGCGCCTCACCGGGAAACAGGGCGACCAGCAGCAGGCTGGTCAAAAGGAAATAGACGAAGGCCAACAGCAGGCCAACTCCAGCACTGGTATCCAATGCGCTACGGAGCACTTGCCCCTGGGCGATCAGATTCCAGACCAGAACGGCCAGAAGCCCCATCTGGGCGGGGCTTAGCGTCGCCGCGACCTGATCCGTCGAGATCACAAGCAACGGCCAGGAAACCAGGGCGATGACCAGATTGATGCCCATCAGGGCGGCATAGGTCTGATTAAAGCGCTGCGGGCGCTCGCGCACTCGCAGAATCGACAACACAAAGACCGCAAGAAGCGCCGCATCCAGCGCGGCCTGGGCCATGCCCTCGCCAAAGCCGTTCTCAGCGGACAACACGATGCCGCCCACAAGCACATAGGCCAGTGCAAGCCAGAGGGGCAGGCGAGCGTCTCCGGGAAGCTCCTGCGGCCCCACGCGAAGCAGGCAAAGATCGAGCAACTGGCGCGGCAGGGTATACACGGCAACCCCCAGGTTTTCAGAGCACGCCAGCGTACCTCAAGCCGAGGCGGACGCCAACGCGCACATCGGACGGGGCCCGCACGATCAACGGTAAGGGCGCAGGTACATCCGCTCGAACAGGCGTTTCGCCCAATGGAATAGACGGCAAGGCGGGAGGATGAAGCCGAACCTGTCGTTCCTAAAGACCAGAATCCCCTTGTCGAGAGTATCCACGATGCATATCAACTCCCAACGGAAAGTCTTATCAACCGCCGCCCCGGCCATTTCGGCCAACAAATTGCCTGCCGCGGCCACAGCCTGGAGGTCGGCCATGTGCGCCTGCTTGGGCGCCCACTCCGGCCCCGGAAAACTTCCGGAGTCACCCGCTACGTAGACCCTCTCGAAGCCCGCGACGCGACAGTGTTCGTCCGACTGGACCAGACCACCGGGCGAGAGCGGCAACCCGCTCCCCTCCAGCCATGCCGGGCCCGTCATGCCCGGCATGAAAAGGATCAGGTCGGCGGCGAACTCTCCGCCCTCGGTCACCACTTTTCCAGCCTCGAAGCGGACCATCTTGTGCCCAAGATGGGTTTCGATGCCAAGCCTGGCCATGCGATTGAGCAGCCCATCGACCGCAGCCTCGCCCAGCCGGTTTCCTGGGCGGGCGGCCGGATTGAAAAAAACCAGCTTGAACTTGTCGCGCCGCCCTTGGCGACGCAACAACGTATCCAGTCCAAACAACAACTCGAACATCGGCCCGCCGCGCACGGCAGATGGTTCGTTCGGATTCCCCCCGAAGCCAACCGCGATGACGCCTTCGCTCATGCCATCGAGCGCATCGCGAATCCGTTCCGCCGCATCGACTCCCTCGCACAAGGTGATGGCATGCTCGATACCCGGCAACCGCTTCACGAAGCGCCCGCCGCTGGCAATGATCAGGCCGTCGTTCGCAATTTCGCCGTTGTCGGTCAAGACGACCCGCCCGCCGTCCTTTAGCCCTATCACGCGCCCGGCATGAAAGCGGACGCTATGGCGGGCAAGGAATGCTTTCAAATCGATACGCAGATCCTCCCCCGCGCGCAAGCGCGAAGGAATCCATATCAAGCTCGGCGCATAGAGAAACTCCGCTTTCGGCGCGACGAGCGTGATTTCGAGCTGGGGAGACTGCTTGCGCAAGGCTCGCACGGCGGTGAGCGCGGCAAATCCGGAGCCGATGATCGTGACCTTGCCCACTTCAGACGGCCTCGCCACAACGCTTGTTGGCCGGAACTGCCACATCGATGCGGCGAGGCCTTGGCAGGTCCAGCGCGCTCATCTTGGCGACAAAAGCAGCGCGATCCAGACCCGCGATATAAGGATTGATACCCTTTTCCTGACCGACCGTGCTGACCCTGCGTCCGTTGTAATCATGCCCCGGGAAAACCAGGGTTTCATCTGGATAGGCCAGGAGCTTTTGCAGGCTGTCATACAACTTCTCGGCGCTACCCTCCTGAAAGTCGGTCCGCCCGCATGCATCAATCAGCAAAGTATCTCCGGTAAACAGGCGGTCGCGCCAACGATAGCTCATGCAGCCATTGGTATGGCCCGGAGTAGCGATGCCGTGGATGACATGGTCCCCGAACGCCAGCGATTCTCCATCGCCCATCAACACATCAGTACAGGTCAAACCTGTCCCCTGGCCCGCCACAAACTGGGCGCCCAAGGCCTTGCGCAGGCCCCCGCCTCCCGTGACATGATCCGCATGAACGTGCGTTTCAAGTATGTAACGCAGGGTCAGGCCCAGCTCGCGGATGACTGCGACATCACGATCAACCTGCTCCAGCACAGGATCGATGATGACGGCCTCGCGCGTACACGGATCAGCCAAAAGATAGGTCAGGGTCCATGTTGCGGGATCGAAAAGCTGGCGAAAAAGCAGCATGCGGCCTCCATATAAAATTCTCTAATATGCTTATCATACATCATTCCGTCATGCACCAAGCCTGCCTGGCATCCGATATCGGGATGTAAATCCAAGCCGGATAAGCTCTAATAAACAGATGGATCGCATCCTCGTTTTCCAGCAACTTGGCATTGCCCTCGCTGTGGGCATGCTTATTGGCGCCGAGCGTGGCTGGCATGATCGCGCCGCGCTTGAAGGCCAGCGCGTGGCTGGCATACGCACATTTGCCCTGGCGGGACTCTTGGGCGGATTGATCGGCTTGCTGTCGGGTCCGCTTACCCCCGTATTCGCGGGTATCGCCTTCGCAAGCTTCGCTGCGCTCATCGTCGCCAGCTATTGGCTATCGTCGATTCGCGATCCCACGGAGCGCGGCATCACGACCGAGGTCGCACTGCTGCTGACATTAAGCCTTGGCCTTCTGAGCACACTTGGCTACCCCCTGGTTGCGTCAGCCACGGCGGTCATCGTCACGATCCTGCTTGGACTCAAGTCCGTGCTGCACGCATGGCTGGAGCGCCTGAGTGCCGACGAACTTCAGGCCGCCATGAAGTTCCTACTCATTTCCGTCGTCATGCTCCCCTTGCTGCCTAATCAAGGTTACGGACCGTGGCAGGCGCTCAACCCCCACGTCATCTGGTGGATGGTTGTACTGGTCTCGGCGCTTTCGTTCCTTGGCTACTTCGCCATAAAGCTGACGGACTCCCGCCGAGGCATCATGCTGACCGGCCTGCTGGGCGGGCTGATTTCGTCCACCGCTGTCACGCTGAGCCTTTCCCGCCACGCCGCGAAAGGGCTGTACCCGCCACGCATCCTGGCCGCTGGCGTTTTGGCCGGTTGCGCCATCATGTTTCCCCGCGTGTTGATTGAAGCATCCGCCATCAATCCGGAACTGCTAACCCCGCTACTTTTGCCCTTGTTGATCATGCTCTTGTCCATGCTGGGCGGTGCATGGCTGCTGTGGCGCAGACATGCACCCGATGAGGCATCCGAGGGACATCGAGCGGAGCAAAACCCCTTTGAACTTGGGCCCGCGCTGAAATTCGGCCTACTGCTCGCTCTCATCATGCTTTTCGCCAGTGGAGCCCATGCCCACTTTGGGGACCGCGGACTCTATGCCGTAGCACTCGTATCGGGCGTGGTCGACGTGGATGCGCTCACACTATCGACCGCCAGACTAAGCCTCCAGGATTTGCCCCTCGAAACCGCGCGCAATGCCATCCTGATCGCCGCGTTCACCAACACCCTCATCAAGATCGCACTATCCATGCTGGTGGGCGGACTCGCCCTCGGCTGGCGCACCACCTCCATCGGGCTGATATCCATCCTGCTTGGCTTGGCCGCACTCTTTATCTGAACAACACACACAAGAAATGAATGACCGCACCACATTGATTCGGGGCTGGCTAAGCGAAGAGATCGGAATCACGTTCAACGCCATCACCCCAGCATCATCCGATGCAAGCTTCAGGCGCTACTTGCGCATCCATACCCAGGACGGAACACGCATAGTCATGGATGCCCCGCCAGAGCACGAGGATATTCGGCCTTTCGTGCGTATTGCACACATTCTCGAAAGTCGAAAAATTCATGTGCCGCACATATACGCCTGTTGTGAAGTGCGCGGATTGATGCTTCTTGAAGACCTCGGACATAAATCCTACCTATCCGAACTAACTCCAAATACTGCGAACGCCCTCTACGGGAAAGCGATAAACACTCTTTGTCAGATCCAGGCCTGCCCCACCGACTCGCTGCCCATTTACGACAGCACGCTCTTAATGCGCGAAATGCGACTGTTTGAAGAGTGGTTTATTGAGCATCACCTCGGCATATCACTCAGCGCCAACGAAAAAACCCTTCTCAACGAAGTGTACGAGAACCTGACAAAACGCGCTCTCGGCCAAAATAAGGCATTCGTTCATCGTGACTTTCATTCCCGCAACCTGATGCAAACCGCCAATAACTCTCCTGGCGTGATCGACTTTCAGGATGCCGTTGTCGGCCCTATAACATACGATTTGATTTCCATGCTCAGGGACAGTTACATCGAGTGGCCCGAGTCCGATGTCATACGCTGGGCAAGACAATTTCATGAATTACTCGTTGACCAAGCATCCCCAGCCCCGGCATGGGATAGGTTCTGGGATGACTTCAACTGGATGAGCGCACAACGCCACCTGAAGGTACTTGGAATCTTCGCCCGACTGCACCATCGGGATGGAAAATCTGGGTACCTGAAAGACATCCCTTTGACCCTGAAAAATCTCCGGAAGGCGCTGCAACCTTACCCAGAGTTCAATACATTCATGGCGTGGCTGGAGCTTCGTTTGGAAAACACGGATTATCGCCCATGAAAGCCATGATTCTTGCGGCCGGCAAAGGCGAACGGATGAGGCCACTTACCTATGAAACGCCCAAGCCCTTACTGAGTGCGGGAGGTAAACCGCTCATCGTCCATCACATTGAGCAACTTGCTGACAGCGGGTTTAGAGAAATTGTAATCAACACAGCTCACCTCGGCGCAAAAATTCACGCCACATTGCGAACAGGGAGCCGCTGGGGGGTACGCATTTCCTACTCACACGAAGGCCTGAGCGGTCTTGAAACAGCCGGGGGCATGAACCGCGCCCTGCCTCTGCTCGGAAAGCAACCCTTTCTGACTATCAACGCCGACATTTGGACAGACTACCCCCTTGAAAAACTAAAGTTCCCCATCACAGGACTTGCCCATCTCGTTTTAACCCGAAATCCAGAGCACAATCCACAGGGAGACTTTTTTATTTCTCCAAGCGGGGTCATAGAAAACTCAGGCGAGGCGATGCACACCTATACCGGCATTGCAGTTTTAAGCCCGTCAATTTTTGACAAGCTCCCTATCGGCACAGCCAAGCTTGCCCCTTTACTTCGAAATGCAGCGTCAAAGGAAAAAGTTAGCGGCGAGCTGTATCTCGGAGCGTGGGACGACATTGGAACGCCGGAGCGCCTGGAGGCTCTTGACAAGCGCCTGAGGGATCAGGGTTTGCGCACGTGTTGCACGTGTTGAGAGGCGTGAAAATAAAAACCCCCTGAGGTATTTACTCAAGGGGTTGGATAGGTGCTTGGCGGTGACCTACTTTCACATG
>JBFLZK010000006.1:0-93339 GCA_040756355.1 Pseudomonadota bacterium
GATGAAATCACCGCCATGGCGACGGGCATGGAGATAGGAGAACAGCGCGGTGCGCGCCCCGCCGATATGCAGATAGCCGGTGGGACTGGGCGCGAAACGGGTACGGATTTTCTTCATGGCGGGCTCGGCATTTACGAATGCCGCGCAGTTTAGCAAATGCATCGACATTCCCTGGGCATCTTCAGTCCAGAGAAAAGCACCTCGCCCCTGGCGGGAGAGGGGCTGGGGCTCAATTTCACATTTATTAGGATCGCATTGAACCTCGCCCCTGGCGGGAGAGGGGCTGGGGAGAGGAGGCGGCGTCCTCAGCTCCGACCAGACATCCTTCACCCTCTCCCCAACCCTCCCCCCTCAAGGGGGAGGGAGTCGGCCATGTGACATCAGAGCACCTTCAACGCCAGCACCACATCCATCACATTCGTCCCCGTCGGCCCGGTGCGAACCAGCGCATCCACGACAGCCAACGCAGTCCCGCTGTCCGCGCGGCGCAAGGCATCTTCCGGGGCGATGCCCGCCGCGCGAATCGCTGCCGCCGTGGCGCCATCCACGCACGCGCCCGCATCATCCGTCGGCCCGTCCGTGCCATCCGTGCCTGCCGCCAGCAGCGTGATGCCCGCCTGCCCTGCAAGCTGAAGCGCCGCGCTCAGGGCCAGATGCTGATTGCGTCCGCCCCGTCCCGGCTGCTCCGGCAGGTTCACCGTCGTCTCCCCGCCCCACAAGTGAACGCCGGGCGCGGCGTCAACAAGCTGACGCACCAGCCACACGCCAGCCTCCGCCGCATCGCCACGCAACAAAAAATCATGGCGATGGATGGGCAGCCCCAGACAAAACGCGGCCCGCACCGCGCCATCCAGCGCCGTGGCATTGCTGGCGAGAATGCGTGTCTCGACCGACGCCCAGCGAGTATCGTTCGCCGCAGGCATGGGCGGCGCGGCATCGAGCAAATCGCGCATCCAGTCCGGCAATTCATCCGGCAAGGGCAATTCCGTGCAAAGCGACAACGGCCCGGAGCCGATGCTGGCGGGATCGTCCCCCGGCACATCGGACATCATCAGCACCACGGCACGACGCCCGCCCAGATGCTCCAGCAAGCGCCCGCCCTTGATGCAGGACAAACGCTTGCGCACCGCATTCATGGCGTGAATATCCAGCCCGCCGCCCAGCAGCCAGGCATTCGCGCGCCGCCAGTCGGCAAGCGTCACACCCTCGGGCAACACCTCGACCAGACTGGACGCCCCGCCGGAGAGCAACAACAGCACGGGACGATCCGCAGGCGCGGCGGCAATGAAATCCAGCAGACGACGCCCGGCATCCAGACTGCGCGCATCAGGCAGCGGATGGCCGGATGCCATGATCTCCACACCGGGATGATGGCGCAGCGCGGGTGTAATGTGCCCATCCTTGGTGATCAGAAGCGCGGGCGTGGCGGGCAAAACCTCCAGCGCCCCCTCAAGCATGGAAGACGCCGCCTTGCCGATGGCGATGACCGCCCCGAACGAGCTTTCGCCCTTGCTCAACGCCTCCGAAACCCGGGCACGGCCATCCACCGAGCCCAGCGCGGCCTTGAACAGGGTGCGCAAGATATCGCAGCTATTCATCACGCCAGGCCCCGGCTTTCGACATCGCATGGACAACCCGCCCGGCCATCGACAAACCCATCATCCAGGCTACCAATAGACCGGGTCATTCAAGGCCGCAACGCAGCCACAACAACCGGACAGCGATTCAATGGGCGCATCGTCAAGCGATTGACCAAGCCATCCTTCGGGGAGCGACAACTCGAACGGAGGGCGTATGACATGGTGCGATACCGGCTGGAAACCGAGCTTGCCGTAGAAGCGCGGATCACCATACGTCAGCACAACCCTCACCCCGCATGTCCTGAGTTCGTCCAGACCATGGCGGATCAAGGCCTGACCGATGCCTTGACCCTGATAGTCCGTGAGCACGGCCACCGGCGCCAGAATGAAGGCCTGGATGGCATCCTCAAAGCTCAAGCGACTGAAGAAAACCGAACCAACGATCTTGCCATCCACCTCAGCCACAAAGTTGAAAAGATCATGCTCATCCGTCGTTTCAAGAAGCGCACTGGCGAGACGACCGATCAACGCCCCCTCCGCCTCTCCTTCGGAATCCGAAAAGACCGAGGTGAAAAGCCGGATGATGGTTGACGAATCTTCCTTCTGATAAGGACGGAACTTCATGACGACAAGGACCTTTGCTTCACCCGAGCCTACCCCTATGCCGCCTCTACCACCCCGGCAGCCTCAGACGCGCACATCGCCATCGACATAAAACCAGCGCCCCTGCTCGCGCACAAAGCGGCTGCACTCCTGCAAGCGCTGCACCCGCCCGCCGCCCACACGCGAACGCGCCACAAAACACACCACCCCGCGATCATCCTGCGCACCGCCCGCCTCCACCTTGTCGATCCGTAGCCCCAGCCACCGCACCGGCTCATCGGCCTCAAAACCCAGTGCCACAGGCCGCGTGGATTCATGCCAGCTCGCCAGCAGATAAGGCTCGTTGGCCTGAGTGAAGGCGATATAACGCGAGCGCATCAACTGCTCGGCTGTTTCGGGCAACACGCCTTGGTCGATAAAACGCCCGCAACAAGACGCATAAGCTTGGCCAGAGCCGCATGGGCAGGGGTTTTCAATCATGGGCTACCACAACACCTGAATCGGAAGCTGTTCATCCATACTTATCCTGCACGCCGGAATCAGATCATGCAGGCAATACAAATGCCAGCCCGCATCACGCACAAAGCCATATTTCGCCTTGCTGGTCGGCGTAACGAAAGGCCATATCGAATCAACATCGTCCGGGATATTCAATTCCCCAAGCAAACGCGCCTGATAGCGCTCGAAAAACGGCAGAAAGCGTGCGGCAATCGCGGGGGGAATCTCGCCTTCCTCATTGAAGCGGACATGCAAAATCGCCTCCTCGGCAAGCGCCACCTCCCCCGTGGACGCGCGCCCCAGCCGCGCAGCCAACCAACGCGCCAGGCGACCACGCGGCTTGCGCCCGAAAGCCTGCACAAAGGCTTCCTCCATCACAGAAACAATCGGACTCGCCGATTTATCGTTACCCTCAAACGAACCACATACAAACGTCGCCCCGCCCATAGCCACCTCGGTGTATGCCGTGATTAGGATCTATCCGCCTTACGCAAAGTATTGTTCGTTGGTTACGTTAGCTTTCCCTGCTTCAACGCGACCGAAAGTACTGGAAGACGACAAACAGCAGGAAGGCCCCAAGTAACAAGAGCACGATAAACTTGGAGACCTCCATCACATTCAGACCGTGCACCGCTGTGGGCTGCACGAATTGCCCGAACACAATAGGGGACTTGCCAACTGGAATACTACCCACCACGGCGAATGTATTCGCATCCACAACCTCTACCGTGTTTTCGGTCGAACTGATCACATAAATACGACTACCATCTGGGTGTACAGCCACGGCGCCGGGATGTTTTCCAGTCTTGACCAAGGCCAGTCGTTTTCCATTAGTCAGATCATAGATATCAAGTCCTAATCCATCTTTGGAAACATAGGCTTGGTCACCTGCCGCGTTCAGGGCGAGGCCATAGGTTTCACCCCCTGCCATCATATGAATGTTATGAAAGCCGGGCGGATTGAATGAGGTATCCACCTTAACCAAGTTGCTGCGCCCCCCTACGTAGGCCATGCGGGTATTTTCACCAAAAACTAACGGGCTCAAACTTCCTGCTTGAACCGTGATTTCTTGGCTAATGGTATTAGTGGCAGCATCAATCACGGCCACCTCGTATTCCCCGACGGACACCCAGACATGCGCATCATCAGGTGACACAGCCATATAAATGGCATCTTCTTTACCCATCAGTGGTATCTGAGCCAACGGCTCCAACGTGCTGGCATCAAGCACCACAACCAAGGATGAGCGGGGTTTCTTTCGGCTAGGGTCGCTACCGACCACATAAACCCGTGACTGAGCCGCATTAACAGCCACTGCCCTTGGTGTCATGACGAGCGACTTTCTGGCCAGCACCGTATGATTATGTCCATCAATCATGGTGATTGATTGCTCATGAAGATCAGTGACATAGACCTTGCTGCCATCACGCGTGACCGCCACACCCAGCGGCCGATCCCCAACCGCAATCGTCTTCACAACGCTATCGGTTGCAAGATCAATCACTGAAACAGTGCCATCTTCCGAGTTGCTAATGTAGGCAAAGGGTGCTGCATTAGCCACCCCGCATACAGAAACGAACCAAAAAATCGCGCTCCACCTTCCCATGGTTTCCAAAAACCTTGACCGTATTGACCTCCTCCTACGGAGTTTCAGTTCAGATACTTCGTGTTTATATCCCACATTTTTTAAAAAGATCACCCCAACCCCCGCTCCAAATCCCCAATCAAATCCTCCACATCCTCCAACCCCACGGCCAGGCGAATCAGCCCTTCCTTGATACCCGCCGCTGCACGCTGGTCGTCGGTCAGTCGCCCATGCGTGGTACTGGCCGGGTGGGTGATGGTGCTTTTGGCGTCGCCCAGGTTGGCGGTGATGGAGAACAGGCGGGTGTTGTCGATCACCTTCCAGGCGGCTTCGCGGCCACCTTCGACCTCGAAGCCGACGATGCCGCCAAATCCCTTCATCTGGCGCTTGGCGAGTTCGTGTTGCGGGTGGCTTTCCAATCCGGGGTAGTAGACCTTGGACACGCGCGGGTAGGCGGCCAGCCATTCGGCCAGTTTTTGCGCGTTGGCGCTGTGGGCTTTCATGCGCAGGTTGAGGGTTTCCAGTCCCTTGAGGAAGATCCAGGCGTTGAACGGGGCCATGGTCGGTCCGGCGGTGCGCAGGACGCCGACGATTTCATCGGTGATGGCTTTCGGCCCGCAGACCGCGCCGCCAATCGCCCTGCCCTGTCCGTCGAGGAATTTGGTGGCGGAGTGGATGACCACGTCCGCGCCGAGTTCCAGCGGGCGTTGCAGGGCCGGGGTGCAGAAGCAGTTGTCCACCGCCAGCAGCGCGCCTGCCTCATGGGCGATGTCCGCCAGCGCGCGGATGTCGACGATTTCGGTCAGCGGGTTGGACGGGGTTTCAAGGAACAGCAGGCGGGTGTTGGGCTGCAACGCGGCGCGCCAGCCGTCCAGATCGGTCAGGTCGACATGGGTGATGTCGATGCCAAACTTGCCGAAGTATTTGTTCCACAGCACGGTGGTGGTGCCGAACACCTGTTTGGAGACGATGACGTGGTCGCCCGCCTTGAGCAGCGCAAGGCCGAGGCTGAGGATGGCGGCCATGCCGGATGAGGTGGCGGCGCAGTCCTCCGCGCCCTCCAGCGCGGCGAGGCGTTCCTCGAAGATGCGGGTGGTGGGGTTGGTGAAGCGGGCGTAGATATTGCCCGGCTTGCTGCCGGAAAAACGCGCCGCCGCTTCCGCCGCGTTGGCGAACACGAAGCTGGAGGTGGGGAAGATCGGCTCGCCGTGTTCGTTTTCCGGCGTGCGATGGTGGCCGGTGCGAATGGCGAGGGTGTCAAAGCCGAGTGTTTGTTTGTCGTCCGGGTGCATGACTGCCTCAAGCGTGTTTTTGGGGCAGTTTAGCAGGACGGTCAGGGATTACGGTGCGATAAGGATCCGAGCCGTAGGGTGGAAAAGCGCAGCGCCTTCCACCACTCCTCGCTTGGTGGAAGGCGCTGCGCTTTTCCACCCTACAAGGCAGTTTGGGTTGAGTTTTGGCCGGGGGGCCAACTCAGGGCGCAATATAAACCAGCGTACCCTCGCCCAGCCGGGCGAACAGGTCGATCACGTCCGCGTTGAGCATGCGCACGCAGCCATGAGAAGCCGGACGACCGATCAGGCCTTCTTCCGGCGTGCCATGGATGTAGATGTAGCGTTTGTAGGAATCCACCTTGCCGCCCTGGTTGACGCCCGGCTCCAGGCCTTCCAGCCACATGATGCGGGTGGTGACGTCGTCTTCGGGCACGTCGATGGGGTCCTTGATGATCTCGGCCACGCGGCCCGTCGGCTTGCGGCCTTTGAAGATCATCCCGGACGGTGCGTCCGCACCGATCATCTGCTTGATGCGATGCAGGCCGAGGGGGGTCTGGTTGCTTCCCTCCTTCGCGCCGGGACCGAAGGCGGAGGTGGAGACCGGGTAGGTCTTGAGCAGACGACCGTCCTGCATCAGGTAAAGACGCTGCACGCCGATGCTGACGACAACATAGACTTGCCCCATCTGCCGCCACTGGGCCTCAACGGCACGCACGGCATTCGAGGCCTTGAGCGCTTGCGGCGACAGCGAATCACCCGCCTGAGCGTTCATGCCCAGCCCGACCAGCAGACATGCCAGTAACCACGCACGCATCACCGTCAGTCCGAGTTGTGCAGGCCGACGGCAACAATGTCACGCGAGCGGCCTTCCTGCTTGGGTAACTTGGCGCCATCGGCACGCGCATCCGCCAGCGAGGCCAGATATTCCTCGCTGACATCGCCGGTGACGTATTCGCCAGTGAAGCAGGAGCAATCGAAGCGAGTGATGGAGGGGTTGCCCTGGCGCACGGCATCGATCAGATCGCCAAGCTCCTGGTAAATGAGACGGTCGGCGCCGATGGCCGCGCCCACTTCCTGTTCGGTGCGTCCGTGAGCGATGAGCTCGTCCGGAGCAGGCATGTCGATGCCGTAGACGTAGGCATGACGCACCGGAGGCGCCGCAGAGGCCATGTAGACCTTGTTGGCCCCGGCCTCGCGGGCCATGCGGATGATTTCAGCGGAGGTCGTGCCACGTACGATGGAGTCATCCACCAGCAGGACGTTCTTGCCCTGGAACTCCAGATCGATGGCGTTGAGCTTCTGACGCACGGATTTCTTGCGCTGCGCCTGACCCGGCATGATGAAAGTGCGACCGATATAGCGGTTCTTGATGAAGCCCTCACGGTACGGCAACCCGAGCGCGACGGCCATTTCCAGCGCGGCGGTGCGGCTGGTGTCCGGGATCGGGATGATGACATCGATGTCATGATCCGGCCACTCGCGCTTGACCTTGTCGGCCAGCTTCACGCCCATGCGCATGCGCGCCTTGTAGACCGATACGCCGTCAATGATGGAGTCCGGGCGGGCCAGATAGACGTGCTCGAAGATGCAGGGCGCGAGGCTTGGATGGTCGGCGCACTGGCGGGTATGGATGGAGCCATCGCTACCGACGTAGATCGCCTCGCCCGGCTCAAGATCGCGCATCAGTTCGAACCCGAGCGCATCGACCGCGACGCTCTCGGAAGCGATCAGCACCTCCTGCCCCTGTTCGGTTTCGCGCACGCCGTAACACACCGGACGGATGCCGAACGGATCACGGAAGGCAAACACGCACTGGCTGTTGATCAGTCCCACCACGGCGTAGCCACCCTTGATGCGACGATGCACACGGGCGATGGCGTCAAACACGTCGTCATGCGTCGGCACCAGCTTTCCGCAGCGCTGCATCTCGTGCGCGAAGACGTTGAGCAGCACCTCGGAGTCCGAATTGGTGTTCAGGTGGCGCAGGTCATGCTCCTGAAGCTCCTCGCGCAGCTCGTCGGCATTGGTCAAATTGCCGTTGTGTCCGAGGGCGATGCCATAGGGAGCATTGACATAGAACGGCTGGGCCTCGGCGGCGGAAGCGCAACCCGCGGTCGGGTAGCGCACATGGCCAATTCCCATGTTACCCATGAGTTGACGCATGTGGCGGGTATGGAACACATCCTTGACCAGACCGTTGTCCTTGCGCTGGTGAAGGCGGCCATGATCGCTGGTGATGATGCCCGCCGCATCCTGTCCGCGATGCTGGAGAATGGTCAGACCGTCGTAGATGGTCTGGTTGACCGGGCTGCGCCCGACGATGCCGATGATTCCACACATAGTCAGAGTCTAAAGTTTTGCGCCAGATCGTTCGGAAGCAGGTCGCGCATCCACAGCGCGACGGAGGTCAGGTGCTGGATCACCTGCGACTCCTTCCACCAGGGATCCTGCGGCATCGGCGTCAGGCTGCCGAGCAGGATCAATACAGACACGAGAAACACCCCTCGAACCAGCCCGAACACGACGCCGATGCTGCGATCCGACCCCGAAAGACCAGTCTTTTTGACCAGCAGGCCCACCACGGCATTGATGATGCCGCCGACGATCAGGGTCAGGATGAAGAGAATGAGGAAGGACGCTGCAAGGCGCATCGAAGGCATGTCCATGCTGGCGGGCATAAAGGGGGCAAGATGGGCGGCGTAGAAAATACTGACGACAAATGCCGCCACCCAGGACAACAGGGAAATCATCTCCTTCATGAATCCGCGCAGGATGCTGATGAGTGCGGAGAAGGCGATGATACCGAGAAGGACGAGATCGATGGTCGTCAGATGCATGAAGTCACGCACAGGGATTAAAGCGGCATTCTAACCGCGGATGCGGCGCACCGATAGACGGGATGCAAAAAAGAAGGGGCGCCCTCACGGGCGCCCCTCATCATCACGGGGTCGTCGTCACGGGCGAGCCATCAGGCTTCGGCAATGACATTAACCTTGATGATGGTATTGACGTCGGTATGCAGATGCAGCTCGACTTCGAACTCGCCCACGGCGCGCAGAGGGCCATTGGGCATGCGCACTTCACGCTTCTCGACGGCGTGACCGGCGGCGCTCATCGCATCGGCGATCTCGGCGGTGCCAATGGAGCCGAACAACTTGCCCTCGGTACCGGCTTTGCCCGCGATGGTCACAGCAACGCCTTCCAACTGGACAGCGCGCGCCTGGGCATGGGCCAAAGCGTCGGCGGCAGCCTTTTCCAGATCGGCGCGGCGAGCCTCGAACTCGGCCACGTTGGTGCGGGTGGCGGCCTTGGCCTTGCCATAGGGGATCAGGAAGTTTCGGGCATAACCGTTGCGAACCTTGACCACATCGCCCAGGTTGCCCAGGTTTTCAACCTTGCTCAGCAGAATGATTTCCACGATTCACTCTCCTCAGTGGCTGTCGGTGTAGGGCAGCAGGGCCAGGAAGCGCGCACGCTTGATGGCTTCGGCCAGTTGACGCTGGTAACGCACCTTGGTGCCGGTGACGCGACTCGGAACGATCTTGCCGGTCTCGGTCAGAAAGCCCTTCAGTGTGTTGAGGTCCTTGTAGTCGATGTGCTCAACGCCTTCGGCGGTGAACTTGCAGAACTTGCGGCGACGGAAATAACGGGACATGTCTCTACCTCGGCCTGTCAGACGGCATCAGCCGCGTTGTCTTCCTGGGAACGGCGCGGACGCTGCTCTTCGGAGTTCTCGTCGGAGAAGGAGCGGCGCGGACGCTGCTCTTCGGAGTTCTCATCTGAGAAGGAGCGGCGCTGACGCGGCTCTTCTTCCTTCATCATGAAAGAAGGCTCGGTCACCGGACCGTCCATCTTGATGACGAGATTGCGGATAACGGCATCGTTGAAGCGGAAGGCCTCAGTCAGCTCGTTCAGCTCCTTCTGGCCGCACTCGATGTTCATCATCACGTAGTGAGCCTTGTGGATCTTGGCGATCGGATAGGCGAGCTGACGACGGCCCCAGTCTTCGAGGCGATGGATCTTGCCGCCCTCGGCCTCGATCATGGCGCGATAGCGCTCGATCATGGCCGGGACTTGTTCACTCTGGTCCGGATGAACCAGGAACACGACTTCATAGTGTCGCATTGGATACTCCCTACGGATAAAGCCTGCCGCCCGGACGTGTCACCTGGAGTTGTCCCGGAAGCGATCAGGCAGGGTGGACGCACTCCGGCAAGGCCGGGGCGCGAGAAAGCGCGCGATTATACGCGAGGACCGGACGATGGCAAAGTCAGGCGCTGACCATCATGCGTTGTCGGCGGATTTCGTACAGGCTGACACCGGCGGCGACGGAAACATTGAGACTTTCGACCGAACCCAGCATCGGCAGGCTGACCAGCTCATCGCAGGCCTCGCGGGTCAGGCGGCGCATGCCTGCGCCTTCGGCTCCCATCACCACCGCCAACGGCTGGGCCGCGAGGCGGCTGGCGTAAAGGCTATGATCGGCCTCGCCCGCCAATCCGATCACCCAAAGACCCTTCTGCTTGAGGGTTTCAAGCGTGCGAGCAAGATTCACGACCTGCACGAAGGGGGTGCTTTCCGCCGCACCGGAGGCGACCTTGCGAACCGTCGGAGTAAGCCCGACCGCACGATCCTTGGGCGCAATCACCGCGTGCGCGCCCGCGCCATCGGACACGCGCAGACAGGCGCCAAGATTGTGCGGGTCTGTTACGCCATCCAGCACCAGCAACAGCGGAGGCTCTTCGAGACGATCCAGCAGGGCGTACAGATCGTTCTCGTCATGCGTAGGAGCGGCTCGATACTGCGCCGCGACTCCCTGGTGGCGATCGCCGCGTGTCAGGCGGTCAAGCTCACGCGGCTCAACTCGTGTGATGCGCACATCGGCCTCGCTCGCCAGTTTTTCGATCGCCAGAAGGCGGTTGTCCCGGCGCGACTCGGCGCATAGCAGGCGAATGATGTTCTGCGGGTCGTGACGCAAGGCGGATTCGACGGCATGCAGACCGAAAAGCCAGTCATCGCCCCCCTGGCCGCCCCCCCGCCCGCTCTCACGTTCATCCATCGCCGGGGCCACGGCGCCATCACGACCATGGGAGCGTCCTCTACGCAGACTCATTCAGCCTTTTTCCGGCGCGGCGGACGGCGGCGCTTGCGCACTTTGTCCTTGTCCCGCGCGACGGGTGGAACGTAATCGACGGAATTTCCGTTCACCTCGTCAAGCTCTTCTTCCTCGGGCGCATCCAGGATGGGAAGCTGCGGCACGTCTTCGATCCGGTTGCCAATGTTGTCGTCTTCCGGCCAGGCTTCCTCGTCGACATCACGATCCTCGGGCTGTTCGTCGCCAGACGACACGGGACCGGACTCGCCCTTTGCCTTGCCCTTGCGCCGACGGCGGCGCTTCTTCTTGGCCGGGACGCCATCGCCATCCTGGACGTCGTCCGGGTGTTCGGCCTCCCCGCCCGAAGCTTGCGGAGCCGGGACCACATCACCGCGCGGCAGGATGAAGTCGATCTTGCGCTCGTCCAGATCGACGCGGGCGACCTGAATGGTGACGCTATCACCCAGGCGATAGACCTGACCGCTACGCTCGCCGACCAGGCGATGACCGACCGGATCGAAGTGGTAGTAGTCCTTGTCCAGTGCGGTTATGTGCAGCAGACCTTCGACGAAAATGCCTTTGAGTTCGACAAACAGACCGAACGACGTCACCGCCGAAATCACACCCTCGTACACGCCGCCGACATGATCTTGCATGTACTCGCACTTGAGCCAGTCGGTTGCGTCGCGGGTGGCCTCGTCGGCGCGGCGCTCGTTGTTCGAACAGTGCTCGCCGATCAGGCCCATCTCGTCATGCACGTAGGGGAAGTTTTCCGCGCCGCCGGTACGCAGCACATGACGGATGGCACGATGCACCAACAGATCCGGATAACGGCGGATCGGCGAGGTGAAATGGGCGTACTGGCTATGCGCAAGGCCGAAGTGGCCGATGTTTTCCGGCGAGTAGACGGCCTGCTTCATGGTGCGCAGGACCACGGTCTGGATCAGGTGTTCATCCGGACGACCCTTGGCGGCTTGGAGCACGGCATTGAAATGGACGCCTTCCGGCTTCTCGCCCCCGCCCAACGAGAGGCCTAGTTCGCCAAGGAAGGTGCGAAGATCGCCCAGCTTCTCGGCGGCGGGACGGTCATGCACGCGATACAGGCCGACAATTTTGCGCCGTTCAAGGAAACGCGCGGCCGCAACGTTGGCGGCGATCATGCACTCTTCGATCAGGCGATGCGCATCATTGCGCTCGTAGGGCACGATGGCCTCGATCTTGCGTCCTTCGCCAAACTGGATCTTGGTCTCGGTGGTCTCGAAATCCATCGCGCCACGACGGTTGCGCGCCTCGAACAACACCTTGTAAAGCCCGTGCAGGGCCTCGAACTGCGGCACCAGGGCGGCATATTGCTCGCGCAGCGCCGGGTCTTTGTCGAGCAGGATCTTGCCGACCTGGGTGTAGGTCATGCGCGCGTGGGACTTCATCACGCCTTCGTAGAAACGTGAGCGGATGATGTCGCCTTCGCGGTTGATCAGCATTTCGCAGACCATGCACAGGCGATCGACATGCGGGTTGATCGAGCACAGGCCGTTGGAGAGGATCTCCGGCAACATCGGGATAACGCGCCCCGGGAAGTACACCGAGGTGCTGCGCATGAAGGCTTCGCGATCCAGCGGGCTGCCCACGGTGACGTAGTGCGAAACGTCGGCGATGGCCACCACCAGGCGCCATCCCTTGGCGGTCGGCTCGCAGTAGACCGCATCATCGAAGTCGCGCGCATCTTCGCCGTCAATGGTGACCAACGGGGTATCCCGCAGGTCAACGCGACCGTGCTTGTCGCTCTCGTTCACTTCTTCGTTGAGACCGGCGATCTGATCCAGAAGATCCTCCGGCCAGGCATTACGCAGGCCGTAAGTGTGGATCGCCATGTCGATTTCCATGCCGGGCGCCATGTGGTCGCCCAGAACCTCGATCACACGGCCAACCGGCTTATTGCGGAAGGTTGGCTGCTCGACCAGTTGCACGCGCACGATCTGGCCATCCTGCGCTCCGCCAAGCTGGTCGGTCGGCACCAGGACATCCTGAGTGATGCGCTTGTTATCCGGGGTGACGAAGGCGACGCCGGATTCGAGCACCACGCGCCCGACCACTTCGGCATTGGCGCGCTCCAGCACTTCCACCAGCGCACCCTCGCGACGACCGCGGTGGTCGACATTGATGACCTGTGCCACGACACGGTCGCCATGCAGCAGGGCGCGCATCTGGCGGGCGGAGAGGAACAGATCATCGCCGCCCTCGTCCGGCACCAGGAATCCGAAGCCGTCACGGTGGCCAATCACGCGCCCGCGCACCAGTTCGCCCTTCTGCAGGGGAATGTAGCCGCCTTTACGATTGCGGATGATCTGCCCGTCACGCTCCATGGCACGCAGGCGGCGGCGCAGGGCCTCGATACGATCATCCTCGTCATACCCAAGGTCCAGCAGCAGGCGCTCGAAGGTCATCGGCCCGGAATGGGCCTTGACCAGGTCGAGAATCATCTCGCGGCTGGCGATGGGGTTTTCGTATTTTTCCGCCTCACGCTCGGCGTGGGGATCGCGTTGGGAGGTCATGCGGATATGGACTCGCTGGTGCGGCATGCGGGATCAAGGGCGCAAGCATAACGCAAGCCGCCCATCGATGCCGGAATGGAAGGATTGAGAACAGGGGCCGGGGTGGCGTGCAAGCAACGTTTCACTGCCCCGCCCCACCGTTCAGCCGTGGACAGGATGACGGAGGACAATGGTTTCCTCGCGATCCGGCCCGGTGGAAATGATGTCGACCGGCACGCCGCAGACCTCCTCAATGCGGCGGATGTAGGCACGCGCGGCCTCCGGAAGATCCTCGATGCGCTTGATGCCGACGGTGGATTGACTCCAGCCCGGCATCGACTCGTAGACTGGCTCGATGCTGGCGAAACCGTCCGCACCGACCGGCGGCGCCTTCACCACCTGCCCGTCCACCTTGTAACCGACGCACAGGCGCAGATGATCCAGTCCGTCCAGCACGTCCAGCTTGGTCAGGCAAAGCCCGCTGATGCTGTTGATCTGCACCGCGCGGCGCAGGGCGACCGCATCGAACCAGCCGCAACGGCGCTGCCGCCCGGTGGTCGCACCGAATTCATGACCCTTGGTGCCAAGGTGCTTGCCGATCGGGTCACCGATGTCTTCGGCGGCGTTGTATTCCAGTTCGGTCGGGAAGGGGCCCGCGCCGACGCGGGTAGTGTAGGCCTTGGTGATGCCAAGCACGTAATCCAGCTTCAGCGGACCGACGCCGGAACCGGTGGACGCGCCGCCGGCGGTGGTGTTGGAGGAGGTAACGAACGGGTAGGTGCCATGATCAATGTCCAGCAGGGTGCCCTGGGCGCCCTCGAACATGATGTTCTTGCCGGAGCGACGAAGTTCGTCGAGGTACTCCGTCACATCAATGATCATCGGCGCGAGCGTTTCGACATACCCCATGCAGTCATCCAGGACACGCTGAAAGTCGATAGTTTCGGCGTGGAAGTAATTCTTGAGAACGAAGTTATGGTAGTCCAGCACCGACCCCAGCTTCTCCGCGAAACGCTCACGATGCAGTAGATCGACAAGGCGCAAGGCGCGGCGCGCGACCTTGTCCTCGTAGGCCGGACCGATGCCGCGCCCGGTGGTGCCGATCGCACCGCGCCCCGCCGCCCGCTCGCGCGCCTGGTCGATGGCGACGTGATACGGCAGGATCAGGGGACACGCGGCGGATAGCTTGAGGCGCTCGCGCACCGGCACGCCACGCGCCTCAAGCTGGGTCATTTCCTTCATCAACGCATCCGGCGCCAGCACCACGCCGTTGCCGATGATGCACTCCACCCCCTCACGCAAGATGCCGGAGGGGATAAGGTGCAGGACGGTCTTCTCACCATTCACCCACAGGGTATGCCCGGCGTTGTGTCCGCCCTGGAAGCGCACGACAGCCGCGACCTGATCGGTAAGCAGATCGACAATCTTGCCCTTGCCTTCATCGCCCCACTGGGAGCCCAGAACCACGATACTCTTGGCCATGACGGTCAAATCTCAAACTTTGGGTAATTCTTGGATGCGCCAGGCATCGCCCTGACGCTCGATGACACGTCCGCAGGCACGCACGGCAGCATCACGCGGCTGGCCTGGCAGCAGCTCGATCACGCGCTCGCCGTCCGCGCGCAGATCGGCGATCAAGGAACGCAGCGCCGCATCGCCCCCGGACGGGGCGAGAATCGCGTCCGCTTGCGCGCCATCCGGCGCAGAAAACGCGGCCAGAGCACGCACGTCGGCGGAAAATCCGGTCGCCGGGCGGGCGCGGCCAAACGCCTCGCCAATGCCGTCGTAACGTCCACCGCGGGCGATGGCCTGGCCCTGCCCCGGCACATAGGCGGCGAACACAATGCCGGTGTGGTAATGATAGCCACGCAGCTCGGCCAGATCGAAATGCAGGCGCACGCGCGCGCCCTGCTCTGCCAGCGCATCCGCCACGGCGGACAGACTGTCCAGCGCTTCGATCACATCACTCCCGGCGCCCGTCAGCAGACTGCGGGCGCGATCCAGCAGAGCCACTCCTTCGCCATGCAAGTCTGGCAGTGCGCGCAGCATGGCCGCGAGAGCCCCTGCCGGGGCTCGTCGGGCAATGAAGGCCTCGATCTCGGGAATGGCCTTGCGTTGCAGCAGATCGAAGAACACGCCCTCGTCTTCCGCGCTGAAACCCGCCTGGCAGGCCAGCGCGCGGAAAATACCGACATGGCCAAGGTCCAGCCAGACATCGCCGACGCCCGCCGCATCCAGGGTGTCGAGCATCAGGCGCAGGACTTCGATATCGCTCGCCACCCCGGTGTGTCCGAAGAGTTCGGCGCCGACCTGCATCGGCGCGCGGGTGCCCGCGAAGCCATCCGGCAAGGCATGCAGGACCGTGCCGAGGTAGCAGAGCCGGGTCGGACCGTCCTGGTGCAGACTGTGCGCGTCAATGCGTGCCATCTGCGGCGTCATGTCGGCACGAATGCCCATCAGGCGTCCGCTGAGTTGATCGATCAGCTTGAAAGTGGAGAGATCCAGATCATCGCCTGGATGGATGAGCAAGGATTCGACGTATTCCACCATCGGCGGGATGACCAGTTCGTAACCCCAGGCACGAAAGCGGTCGAGGAGACGCCGACGCAGCGCCTCGGTCGCCCAGGCGGCCTCCGGCAGCAGTTCATCGATACCGGCTGGCAGCAACCAACGGTTTTCCTGATTCATGCAAATGATTCCAAAATTAGCCGCGCACGATGCCCAGCAAAAGGAGTCCAAGCAGGATGCTTCCCATGCCGACCAGACGCAGCGCACGCTCGGGCAGCGAGGCGAGCTGTTCGACCGATTGGCGATAAATGCGCGGGCTGATGAAGGGCAGCATGCCCTCGATCACCAGCACCAAGGCCATGGCGGCCCAGAAATCGTCCGACACCTGCCCGCCCGCTATCAGCGATCAGCGCCCGACGGGCCGCCGAAATAACGGAAGAAGGCGCTGTCCGGTTGCAATATGAGCACGTCGTCCTTGCTGCCAAAGGACTTGGCGTAGGCTTGCATGCTGCGGTAGAACTCAAAAAATTCCTTGTCCTTGCCGTAGGCTTCGGCATAACGGCGTGCCGCCTCGGCATCACCCTCGCCTCGAATCTGCTGCGATTCAGAGTAGGCGCTGGCAAGCACCTCCTCGCGCTGGCGATCAGCATCGGCGGTGATCTTCCTGGCCTGCTCCTCACCGCGTGATCGGAAGGCCTTGGCGACCGTGGCGCGCTCTTTCTCCATCCGGCGATAAACTGAATCGCTGACCTCGGCAGGCAGATCGATGCGCGTGATGCGCACATCCACCACCTCGATGCCCAGCTTGGCGGCCTCGACATTGGCGGCAGTGCGCACGCTATCCATCATTTCCCCGCGCGCGCCGGTCACGGCGTCCCGAATGGTGCGGTTGGAAAACTGGCTCTTCATGCCATCTTTGACGATTTGCGACAAGCGCGCGGAAGCCACACGCTCGTCACCGCGCGTGGAGCGATGGAAGGTGCCGACATCGGCGATGCGCCACTTGATGAAGGCATCGACAATGACGTTCTTCTTCTCACTGGTCAGGAAGCGCTCGGGCGAGGTCCCCAGGGTCAGCAAGCGACCGTCGTAACGGCGAATGCTGTGCATCAGCGGGACTTTCCAGTGCAAACCGGGCTCAAAATCGGTCTTGACGATCTGTCCCAGTCGGAACAGTGCGACACGATCAATCTCGCGCACAGTGAAGGCGGACATGGATACCGCGCCCGCGACCAGCGCGAGGGCGGGCAGAACAAGGTTGCGCGCGATCATTTACTGGGCCTCCCGAGAACGCAGGTCGATGCGTGCGCGCGAATTCGAATCAGCACGCGGCGCGCTCGGCGATGTGACCGTCGGCGCGGCGGGCATGGCGGACGCCGGATCGAGGGCGCGGTGATCGGCGGCCTTGCCGCCCTGCATCATCTTGTCGAGCGGCAGATAGACGACGTTGCCGCCGTTTTTCACGTCCATCACAACCTTGCTGCTGCTGCCCAGCACACCCTCGATGGTTTCAAGATAAAGCCGCTTGCGGGTGACTTCCGGCGCCTTGCGATACTCGACCAGCAGGTCTTCGAACCGCTTGGACTCACCCTCGGCGGCCTTGCTCACGCGAGCACGGTAGGCACGGGCATCCTCGACCACCTGAGTCGCCTGACCGCGTGCGCGAGGAATGACTTCATTGGCGTAAGCCTCGGCCTCGTTGATGAAGCGTTGCTCGTCCTCGCGCGCCTTGATGGCGTCGGCGAAGGCTGACTGCACCTGCTCGGGCGGCTGCACATCCTGGAGGTTGACGGACTTCACTTCCAGACCGGTCGCATAGGCGTCCAGCGCATCCTGGATAGCGCCCTTGATCTGGGTAACCACCTCGGCCCGACCCTCGGTCAGCACGTAATCCATGGTGTTCTTGCCGACGACTTCGCGCAGCGCGCTCTGACTGACATCAGCCAGGGTGACGTCCGGATCGCGAATGCTGAACAGATACTGCGCCGGATCCTTGACGTTGTACTGCACCGCCACTTCGGCATCGACGATGTTCTCGTCGGCGGTCAGCATCTGGGTCTTGATCTGCTTGCTGCGGAACTGATCCACATCCACCGTCTGCACAGTCTGGACCGGATACGGCAAGTGCCAGTGCGGCCCCGGCAGGCTGGTGCCGGTGTACTTGCCGAACTGCATCACCACCCCGCGCTGGCCGTCATTGACGATGTAAACGCCCGATGCGAGCCACAAGGCCAAGCCGATGCCCGCAATGAGGCCGATTCCCGCCGCGCCGGGGCCCTCGCCGCCCGCGCCGCCGACCTTGCGCCCAAGCTCTTTGAGCCATTGTTCGACATTCGGGCCGTCACCGCCGCCGCGACGGGGCGATTTCCACGGATCCTGGGCGCCGCCGCCAGGCTCATTCCACGCCATACGATGTCCTCGCAAAGGGCTTTTGAATCAAAGGGTGTCGATTTTATGGGGAGGCTGCCTGCAAGGGCAACATGGAATGCCCCCGCTCCAGCACGGTTTTGAGACCGGGCTCATGCGCCAGAAGCTGATTCCAGCGCACCGCCGACAGGTGAATGTCCAGATGCCAACGGCCTTCATCGTCCATACGCTCGCGCTCAATGGCGCCCTCGGCATGCAAGCGCGCACGCAAACGCGCCTCGCCGGGAGCCAGATCCAGGTCGAGCCGCACGGTTTCTTCCGCCAGGCATTCTCCAATGGCCTTGAACAGCAGATCGATGCCCAACCCCTTGGCCGCCGAGATCCATACCCGGCGCGGGCGTCCGCTTTCGTCATAATCGATGCCCGGCGGACGGAAAAACAGATCGATCTTGTTGAACACCTCAAGCTTTGGCGTCTGATCCGCGCCAATCTGCTGTAGCACGTGTTCAACCTCGCGGATGCGCTCATCACGCCCGTCCACCTGGCCATCGACGACATGCAGCAACAGACTGGCCTCGCGCGTCTCCTCCAGGGTAGAGCGGAAGGCCGCGACCAACTCGTGCGGCAGGTCGGCGATGAAGCCGACCGTATCCGCCAACACCATCGCTCCGCCCTCGGGCATCTCGACCCGACGCAAGGTGGCGTCCAGGGTGGCGAAGAGCTGGTCGGCGGCGTACACGCCCGCCTCGGTCAGGCGGTTGAACAGGGTGGACTTGCCCGCGTTGGTGTACCCGACCAGGGCGACTGTCGGCACCTCGGCGCGCTGGCGCCCCTTGCGCCCCTCCTGCCGCTGCGAACGCACTTTCTCAAGGCGGCGCTTGAGCTGGTTGATCCGCACTGCGACCAGGCGCCGGTCGGTTTCAAGCTGAGTCTCGCCCGGACCGCGCAGGCCAATGCCCCCCTTCTGCCGTTCGAGGTGGGTCCAGCCGCGCACCAGGCGGGTTGAGAGATGCTGCAACTGAGCCAGCTCGACCTGCAACTTGCCCTCGTGCGAGCGGGCGCGCTGGGCGAAGATGTCGAGGATCAGCCCGGCGCGGTCCAGGACTCGGCAACCAAGCAGCTTTTCAAGGTTGCGCTCCTGGCTGGGGGAGAGCTCGTGGTTGACGATGACCAGCTCGGCCTTGTGAGCTTCGACCTCGATCTTCAGCTCCTCGGCCTTGCCGCTGCCAATCAGAGTGCGCGCATCGAACTGCGTGCGGGTGACGACCAGCACGGTCTCGATTCGCGCTCCCGCCGAGCGCGCCAGCTCCACAAACTCATCCAGCGCTTCCGGGGATTCGTCAGAACGCGAACGGACATGCAGCAATACGGCACGCTCGCCCTCCATCGTGCGGGCGCCGGGCCTTTCGAACAGCTCCATCAGGCGTCTTGACCGAACTCTTCGCCGTCCAAGGCGCCCTCGGGGAGATCCATCTGCACCGGACGCGCGGGCACGATGGTTGAAATCGCGTGCTTGTAGACCATCTGGCTGACCGTATTGCGCAGCAGGACGACATAGGCGTCGAAAGATTCAACCTGGCCTTGCAGCTTGATGCCATTCACCAGATAGATAGAGACCGGCACGCGCTCGCGACGCAGGGCGTTCAGAAAGGGTTCTTGAAGGGTGTGGCCTTTGGCCATGTAATTATTCCTTGTAAAGCGTTTGAATCGGGATGTTAGCAGGATGTTTCGCGATCGGCCTTACCGGCGAGGATTTGAAACGGCGCTCCCCCTTCCAGCCAATTGCCGATGGCGAGCGCCAGAACATCCGGATCGGACTCCGCGGCGACCGCGTTCAACTCGCGCTCGCCACGCAACCAGGTCATCTGGCGCTTGGCAAGCCCGCGCGTGGCGGTGATGCCAAGCTCGACCATGCGTTCATGAGTATGGGCGCCATCCAGAAATTCCCAGACCTGGCGGTAACCGACCGCGCGCATGGACGGCAGCCCAAGGTGCAGATCGCCCCGCGCTCGCAGGGCCTCGACCTCCTCGATGAAGCCCTCGCGAAGCATCAGTTCAAAACGTTCGGCAATCCGCTGGCGCAGAAGTTCGCGCTCCGGCAACAAAGCGATCTTCAACACCCGCCCCACATCAGGCGCCGCCTTCTCCCTCCCACGCGCCTGCCATTCAGACAGCGGCACGCCGGTCAGCCGCCATACTTCAAGCGCGCGACCGATGCGCTGTGGATCGTTCGGATGCAGGCGCTCGGCAATCACCGGATCGACTGCGGCCAGCTTCGCATGCATGGTCGGCCAGCCCTGCTCCGCCGCCTCGGCCTGAATCGCCTCGCGCACCGCTGGATCGGACGCGGGCAGATCGGCCAGCCCGTCCTGCAAGGCGCGGTAGTACAGCATGGTGCCGCCGACCAGCAGCGGGATCTTTCCGCTCGAGTGAATTTCCTTCATCGCGGCCAGCGCGTCCGCGCGGAATTTCGCCGCGGAATAGGACTCCGCCGGGTCGATGATGTCGATCAGGCGATGCGGAAACTCACCCAATGTCGCTGCATCCGGCTTGGCTGTACCGATATCCATGCCGCGATAGACCAGCGCCGAATCGACGCTGATCAACTCGACGGGAAGACGACGGGCCAGCTCCAGCGCCAGCCCGGTCTTGCCGGAAGCGGTGGGCCCCATGAGCCAGATGGATTGCATACAAAAAGGTTGTGCCGATACGATAGTTACCCGCGAATTCACAGAATCCAAGTGCTACGCCTAAGGCTGGCGCCGGGGGAAGCCAGTTACCCTAGGTTCGATAGCTCTCACCCCAATCGAACCAGGCAGCACATGAGGCACTATCGGCACCCACCCCGGAAACAACGATACCAGATGGAGCCCTTCTTGGGCTTGAGCTGAGCCCGCGGGAGATTGCCCGCCGACTGTGCCTCCACCCTTCGACGGTGAGTCGCGATTCGGGCCTAACGGCGACCTGGATGGCTACCAGCCGAGCATGCGGATCGCTTGAGTCATGTTCGGCGCAAGAGCGCCGCCATGGCTTCGTCTAGCGCCTGCCCCACCCTGCTGAGCATTTCCTGGTGGCGGGCGTACGACATGGTACGAGGGCGCAGAACAGGTGCAGATCAACATCGACAGCTACCTATATCACTACAACAACGAACAGCCCCACCAAGACCAGATGATGAACGACTGAGCCCCTTGCCGAGCACTCTCCGACGGCATCACCAAACAACATGAAACCAGCCTGCTAGAGACCGAAAAACAGCACCAGCTTGTGGGCGCTGCCAGGCAAATAACCGACCCGCGCAGTCAAGACAACGAATTAAACAGGGATTTAAACAAAAGGATTAACCTCAAATTATAACCCACCAAAACACAATCGCACAACAACATTAGATTACTTAAACTGAAAATTGCATACACTCAAAACACCCCGCCATGCAACAAATCTCATTTAGGCCCGACTTACAAGGCCTCCGCGCCGTCGCCGTTTTGCTGGTTGTCTTTGCTCATGCTGAGATTCCTCCATTTGGTGGTGGCTTTGTCGGTGTAGACGTTTTTTTCGTTCTATCGGGCTACCTCATATCCGCCCTGTTACTCAACGAAATCCGCAACACAGGACGAATTCAATTAAGTCTATTCTACTCGCGACGACTACGACGACTATTTCCAGCGCTTCTGCTCGTCATTGTCATCACCGCGCTTGCCGCAAGCCTCCTTCTGCCCGATAAAGAGGCTATCGGAATGCTTTCATCCACACCTTATGCCGCTATTTGGAGCAGCAATTTGTTCTTCGCCTTTCGCGATTACGACTACTTCGACGAGACTGCAAACCGCGATCTTTTCCTGCACACTTGGTCGCTGGGTGTCGAAGAACAATTTTATATTATCTGGCCTCTAATTTTGCTTCTGTTAATATTGCCCCCCAGCCTGCGCCACGGGAAACCATCTTACCGCCTCGCCCAACCTCTATCCTTAATCCTGTTTTTTTTATTCATAGGCAGCCTATATGTTTCAAGCCTTTCCAGCACGCTAGCATTTTACCTTATGCCAGCGCGCATGTATGAGTTTGCTTTAGGTGCTCTTGTATTTGTAACACAGACAACAAATTCACAATCCAACACACCCAGAGAAGAACACAACGCAATTCAAAAATCACTCGCCGCACTTGGTATAAAACAAACTAACACACAGCTTCAAAACATACCTCTATGGATCGGCATGGGATTATTACTGACCAGCGCAACACTAGCCTCAGAAGACTTGTCGCATCCTCCACTTTGGGCACTTGCACCCGCAATCGGAACAGCCCTTATCATTCGCGCCGGAAGCACAGAAACACAGAGATCATTTCTGTGCGCACCCAGCATGATTTGGATTGGAAATCGCTCTTATTCGATTTATCTTTGGCACTGGCCTGTGCTCAAGCTAAGTGCGGCACTTGGGTTTACCACCCACTCAGCCAAGATCGCCCTCATGCTTGCAATCACCCTGATCTTAGCCGACTTTAGCTATCGCTACGTAGAGCGACCATTATGGAAGGCGCAGCTTCAAAACACCCGCCCACACCAGGTTATTTTACTCAGCGTGTTAATGATGGGTTTTGTCTATACCTTATGGATGAACATAGAGCCATACATTAGCCCGCCTGCCATTCAAAGAACCCTTTCGAAATACGAAAAAACCAGACTAGATCATCCCGTAATATACGACATGGGTTGTGACACCTCTATTCGATCAAGCGACCTAACCCCGTGCATGTTCAATCAAAAAAACTACGAAAAGACGGTTGTTTTATTAGGCGACAGCATCGGTGCTCAGTGGTTTTCCGCAGTTCGAGAACGTTTTTCTGAACCGCAATGGCGATTGGTCGTACATACCAAATCCGCGTGCGCCATACTTGATGAAACATATGTTTACCGCCCTGCAGGCGGAAAATATTACGCATGTTTCGAATGGCGTGAAAAAGCTCTTCGGGACATTGAAGCGATGCAACCAGAAGTTGTGGTTCTCGGAAGCGCCGCAAGTTATGGATTTTTTGATGAGCAGTGGCGAGAAGGAAGTTCGCGTTTTTTTTCGCGCTTAAGCAAGTCGTCCAAGTGGGTATATGTCATCGTCGGCACACCATGGCTTTCGTTTGATGGCCCCTCGTGTATCGAACGCACATTAGAAAATGATGAGTTATTGCCTGAGCACGCCTGCCGTCAAGAAAACACCGACCCCACACCTTTAAATGTTGCGCAGAACCTGCGTGATGCAGCCGCACGATTCCCGAATATACACGTCATCGACCCTGCGCCGCTGGTTTGCCCCGAAGGTATATGCCGAGCAATGACCTCAACGGGTATCGGTGTGTATCGTGACACACAACACCTCACAGACAGTTTTGTGCGCTCACTCGCCCCCGATCTGGGGCGCATGATGTTGACTGATCTTTCGCAATAGCAGTGCCGCAGCGGAGGCATTGTTCTTGCCCTTGATGAAGTCGCCCCACAGTTGCCGGGCAGCAGAGATTCTTGAGCTCAGGCGAGCGGACATGAATGTTGGCCATATTGGGACACGGCCCCGCCGGTCCTTGGCGCGCGAGCGCGGGGCGCGCATGTCCTCGATGACCTCGGCGAGGTCGAGTTGCTCCAGCTTACGCAGCGCCGCCCGCTCGATCTGAACAAACCGGGCCACTCGCCTTTCCTCGTACAAGACTTCCATATCCTTGCATATGAACATCTTGATCATGGGTCAAGATAACGCATCACGTTAATATCACAACGCTCACTGCCCGCGCATGAACAGCCTATCCAGATCCGTCATCGTTAGCCGCGTCCACGTCGGGCGACCATGGTTGCACTGGTCCGCACGAGGGGTGGCTTCCATGTCGCGCAAGAGGGCGTTCATTTCCGTGACGGTGAGCTTGCGACCGGCGCGCACGGAGCCGTGGCAGGCCATGCGGGAGAGTACGGCGTGAAGAGCCTGTTCGATCCGGCGGGAGTCGCCGTGGCGGGCGATCTCGTCGAGGGTGTCGGTGGCAAGCCGGGCGATGTCCGCCTGGGCCAGCAGGGTGGGCGTCTCGCGCACGACGAGTGTGGTCGGACCGATCGGATCGAGTACAAGGCCGAGCCTGCGCAGGGCGTCGCCCCCCTCCTCCGCCGCGTCCATCAGGCGAGCATCCACCTCCAAGGGCAGCGGGACAAGCAGCGGCTGGCGACGAATACCATCTTCCTCCAGCGCGCGCTTGAGCCGTTCGTATGCAATGCGCTCGGCGGCGGCATGCATGTCCACCACGATCAGGCCTTCGGCGTTTTCGGCCAGGATGTAGATGCCATGCAACTGGGCGATGGCGTAGCCAAGCGGAGGAATTGCTGCTTCTTCCGTCGGGACTGGCGCGGCGGACGACTCGGCCAGCGCTCGATAGGCGGCCACAGTGTCCTGAACGACGCCGGGTTGCGGCATACCTGGTGAACGGTAGTTCTCACTCGGGAAACGGTACGCCTGATCGGCTCCACCTGTGCTGGCTGGAGAAAGCGGCAACCCGCTCTGACGCGGCGCGACCCAATCCATACCCGTCAACTGCGCGGGTCGCTCCAGGTCGCCGAGCCCCAGCGCAGGAGCAAGCCGCTGCCCAGCCTCGGCGGGCCGCAGTTCGGCGATCACGCGGTGGAGGGTGGAGAACAGGAAGTCGTGCACCCGGCGCGCCTCGCGGAAGCGCACTTCCAGCTTGGCGGGGTGGACGTTGACGTCTACCCCTTCGGGGTCGAGTTCAAGGTGCAGCACGTAGGACGGCTGGCGCGCACCATGCAGCACGTCGGCATAGGCCTGGCGCACGGCATGGATGATGACTTTGTCGCGTACCGCGCGGCCGTTGACGAAGAAGTGCTGGACATCCGTGCGCTCTTTCGCGTGGGTGGGCGGTTCCAGCCAGCCCCACAGTCCGAGCCCATCGATCCGCTGCTCGAAAAAGACTGCGCTGGCGGCAAAATCCGCCCCGGCAATGGCCGACAAGCGCGCCTCAACCGGTTCTTCGGCCTCCGTGCGCCACAATGTCCGCCCCGCCACGCGCAGGGTGAAACCAACATCCCTGCGGGCAAGGGCCATGCGGCGCAAGACTTCGTCGAGGTGATGCTGCTCGGTGCGCTCGGCGCGCAGGAATTTGCGCCGGGCGGGGACATTGAAGAACAGGTCGCGCACCTCGACCGTGCTGCCTCGCGGATGGGCGGCGGGCGCAATCTCGGCATGAGCGGGGTCGCCGGGGCTGTGGATGCGCCAGGCGTGTTCCGCACCGCGCGCATGCGAGGTGAGGCTGAAATCCGAAACCGAGGCGATGCTGGCGAGCGCCTCGCCCCGGAAGCCGAAGCTGCCGACGCGGAGCAGGTCGTCCAGACTGCGGATCTTGCTGGTGGCGTGGCTGGCGATGGCAAGCGGCAGTTCGTCGCGCGGGATGCCGCCGCCGTCGTCACGCACGCGCAAGAGTTTGACACCCGCGCCGTCGATATCCACCTCGATCCGGGTCGCGCCCGCGTCCAGGCTGTTCTCGACCAATTCCTTGAGCACGCTGGCAGGCCGTTCGACCACCTCGCCGGCGGCAATCTGGTTGATGAGTTGCGGGGGAAGAACCTGGATAGCGGACATGCCTGGAGAGTGGAGCGTTGAAACAGCAAGGCCGCCCAGCATGGTGGAGATGGGCGGGATGATCAAGCGCCGCTCGGCCCGAGGACGGACCGCCTACATCACCCACGCCCCTGGGAGCGGCGCCCCCGCCGCGATAACCCCCGCACGCGCCAAGGCCGCGCCGCCCCGGGACGACGCTCCCTCAGGAAGACTGCGGGGCCGATGGAGTGGCGCGAGGCAGCCTTCGGTTACAGCATGGCGAAGTGGGTGCCTTCCATCGCCTTGCTGGCGTAGTAGCTGTGCAGACCCCGGAATACCGAGCGGGCCACCTGCTCCTGGTGCGCGGGATTACGCAGCTTGCGCTCCTCCTCCGGATTGGAGATGAAGGCGCTCTCGACCAGCATGGAGGGAATATCCGGCGACTTGAGCACCACAAAGCCAGCCGACTGGACGCTGCGCTTGTGCACCGAACCAACTTCACCGAGCTCTGTGAGCACGCGCTGACCGGCATCCAGACTGGCCTGCATGCTGGCCGTCTGGGAAAGATCCAGCAACACGGAGGCCAAGGTGTCGTTGCGATCGTTGAGACTGACGCCGCCCACCAAGTCGGCGGCGTTTTCCTTGTCAGCCATCCAGCGGGCGGCCTCCGAGGAAGCGCCATTGAGCGACAGGCAGAACACCGACGCACCACGCGCATCCGGATCGCTAAAGGCATCCGCATGCAGCGAGATGAACATGTCGGCCTTATGCTTGCGAGCAATACGGGTACGCTCGCGCAGCGGAATGAAAACATCCTTGTTGCGCGTCAACACCGGCTTGAAACCGCGCTCGGCACGCAGCATGGACTCAAGCTTGCGGGCGATGGCAAGGGTGACGTCTTTCTCGCGGGTGCCATCTCGGCCAACCGCACCGGGATCCTTGCCGCCGTGCCCGGCGTCAATGGCGATGACGAGATCGCGCAAACCTGCGCGCGACGCCTGAGGCACAGGCTCGGGCGTACGCTCGGCCACGCGCGCGGAGGGCTTTTCGGCCACGACGCGCGATGCTTCCTCTGTCCTGGTCACGCCGACCGGCATGCCCAGCGGCTTGTGTGCAAGATCGATCACCAGCCTGAAACCTTTGCCGTCGGGGTCCGGAAGCATGATGGCACTCGGCTTGGCGGGCTGATGAAGATCAAGTACCAGGCGCAGATCATGGCCGTTCTGCACACCGCTGCGCAGACGGGAGACCACCGCGCCCTCCGGCAGGCGCAGGTCAAGACCTTTCGGCAGCGCGGTTTCGCTCAAGTCGAGCACGACACGGTCAGGCTTGGAAAGGGCGAAGATCTTGTGATCGGCGGGCGAACTCAAGTTGAAAACGAGCCGCGTACCGCGCTCACTGACGCTAGCTTCGCCGCCGTCGACCACGGGGCGCACACCAGCATAGGCCGACTCGGGCAGCCAGAGCAGGGATGCGCCGCCGCCCAGCAATCCGAGCAGGAAACGGCGACGGGCGTGAATCTGGATGGGTGAACTCATGCATCACCTCCCCTTACAGAGGTCTCGATGCCCCACTTTATAGCCAAGAGAGAAACAAAGTTCAATGGTTTTAAGAAGATATGTTGCTTTTCTTCAGCCGACCTTCAAGTTGGTGAGCCAAGTTTGACCAACCGGACTCAAGGCAAACACTTCGGCGCGCCTCCCCTCAGGCTCATGCTCCAGCCGGATGACCAGATCGGGTGGAGGCAAGATGCCCTCGCCGCGCTCCGGCCACTCAACCAGGCATAGGGAGCCCTCCCCAAAGTCCTCGCGTGCACCCATCCATTCCAACTCCTCGGGGTCGTTCAGGCGGTAGAGGTCATAGTGCGCAACGCGGCGATCGGCTAACTCGTACGGTTCGACCAGGGTATAGGTCGGGCTGACCACCCGGCCCTCATACCCCAAGGCGCGCAGAAAGGCGCGCACCAGCGTGGTCTTGCCCGCGCCGAGCTGACCATGCAACGCCAGCCAGCCGGAGCGGGGCGCGGCCCGCGCCAAGGCCTGTCCCAGACGCTGAGTGGAGGACTCATCGGGGAGATGCAAATTCAGCATGGGCAGGTTTCTTCCAGAAGACTGCGGGCGTAGGGCAATAGATCGAGCGCCAGCAGGCCCCGTCCGCCATCCCGAACGGCGGCCCGCTCACCCGCCGCCGCATGCAGGGCCACGCCAAGACGGGCCGCCTCGCAAAGCCCCATGCCTTGGGCCAACAAAGCTCCCAGGATGCCGGACAGGACATCGCCCATACCTCCGCTCGCCATGGCTGGATGCCCATGGACACAGCGATGCAAACCGCCCTCGCAAGCCACTAGGGCACCCGCGCCTTTCAGGATCCATGTTCCGCCAAAACGTTCGCGCAGCAAGCGGGCCGCGCCGCCACGATCCGCCTGAACCGTGGCGGCATCCGTGCCGAGCAGGCGCGCGGCCTCACCGGGATGGGGCGTGAGCATCGTCGAGGAGGCGACCCGGAATGGCGTGAGCGCGAGCAGGTTGAGTGCGTCCGCATCGACGACTTGCGGAACGGGGCTGCGCAGAGATGCGTCGAATACGCGCCGCGCCCAGGCATCGCATCCCAGCCCCGGCCCAAGCACGATGACCGTGGCATGGTCCAGCAGACGCTCTAGCGCCGCGTCCGTCTCAGCGGCATGCACCATCAGCTCAGGGCGCCCCGTGCCTAGCGCATGGGCATGGGAATCGCGTGTCGCCACGCTGACAAGCCCCGCGCCAAGGCGCGCGGCAGCCTCCGCCGCCAGTCGCGCGGCCCCGGCCATACCGTGATTGCCGCCGATCACCAGCACATGTCCGAAATCACCTTTGTGACTGTCGCGCAGCCGAGGAGGCAACAGGCCGCGCAGATCGCCGAGAGCGTAGGACGCCGCGTCCATGGTCTTTATTTGCGCGGGATGAAGCCGAGCACGTCCATGGCGCTGCGCAGGGTCACTTCGGCACGCGCGGCGGCCTTGTCCGCGCCATCGTTGAGCAGACGCAGCAGCTCGCCGCCTTCGCCACGCAGTTCACGATAACGCTGCTGGACGGGTTCGAGGAAGGCGACCACGGCATCGGCGGCGGCCTTCTTCAGATTGCCGTAGCCCTGTCCGGCCAGTTGCGCTTCCCAGTGCTGGATGGATTGCCCGGTCGCAGTGGCGAGCAGGGTCAACAGGTTGGACACCCCTGCCTTGGTTTCCGGGTCATAGCGGATTTCGGTTTCAGAATCCGTCACTGCGCGCATCAGCTTCTTGCGCACCTTGGCGGGATCATCCAGCAGAGCGATGGAAGCTTGCTCATTAGGATCGGACTTGGACATCTTCTTGGTCGGGTCCTGCAAGCTCATGATGCGCCCACCGACCTCGGGGATCATCGGCTCGGGCACGGTGAAGACTTTGCCGTACAGGTTGTTGAAGCGCATGGCGAGATCGCGCGCAAGCTCCAGGTGCTGCTTCTGGTCGTGGCCGACCGGCACCAGATTGGACTGGTAGAGCAGAATGTCAGCCGCCATCAACACCGGATAGTCGAACAAACCGACGTTGATATTGGCCTCGTGCTGCGCCGACTTGTCCTTGAACTGAGTCATCCGGTTCAGTTCGCCCATGTAGGCATAGCAATTCAGCAACCAGCCCATCTCGGCATGCGCCGGGACATGCGACTGCACGAACAGGGTGGATCTGGCCGGGTCAATTCCGCAGGCAAGGTAGAGGGCGATGAAATCAAGGCTGCGTTCGCGCAGCAGTTTCGGGTCTTGGCGCACGGTGATGGCATGCAGGTCGACCAGCATGAACAGGCTGTCATGCGTGTCCTGCAATGTCACCCAGTTGCGAATGGCGCCGATGTAATGGCCGATGAGCAGGTTGCCGGAAGGCTGGATGCCGGACAGAACGACCGGACGGGAGGTAGCGGAAGGAAAATTCACGGTCATGGGAGATGATGGCCTGTCACAGAGTGACGCCATGATAGAGCGCCCCCCCCGATATTCAAACGCAGCTTGCCATCACCCAAGCGCCCCGATAACTTCACTCCATGCATCACGACGCACTTACCGACGTTCTCCTTCTGCTGGCGGCCTCCGTGCTGGCGGTCACCTTTTTCCGCCGCATGAACCTGCCGCCCATCCTCGGCTACCTGAGTGTCGGCGCTCTGATCGGCCCTCACGCCCTGGGCTGGGTGGACGATACGGAAAACACGCGCGTGCTGGCCGAATTCGGGGTGGTCTTTCTCTTGTTCACCCTCGGTCTGGAGTTTTCCCTGACACGGCTGGTCGCCATGCGTCGCGCGGTTCTCGGCATGGGCGGGGCCCAGGTGATCGTCACGACGCTGGTGGCGGGCGGCGCCGCGCTCGGACTGGGCCTGAGCCTGCCCGCCGCACTGGTGGTGGGCGGCGTGCTGGCCATGTCCTCCACCGCCATCGTCATCAAGCTACTGGCCGAACAGATCGAACTCAATTCCCGCCACGGGCGCGCGGCAGTCGGCATCCTGCTGTTCCAGGATCTTGCTGTGATCCCGTTCCTGATCCTGATTCCCGCGCTTGCGGCGGGCGGCGATCATATCGGCCAGGACTTGGCGGTCGCCATGTTCAAGGGCGCGGTCGTGACCGCCATCCTGCTCGCCGCCGGACGCTGGCTGCTGAGACCCATGTTCAACGAGATCGCCAAGGCGCGCTCGCCCGAACTGTTCACACTGGCCGTGTTGCTGGTCGCCCTGTCCTCCGCAGCCCTGACCCAGGCCGCCGGTTTGTCAATGGCGCTGGGCGCTTTCCTGGCTGGGATCATGCTTTCCGAAACCGCGTTCAGGCACCAGATCGAGAGCGATATCCGCCCGTTCCAGGACGTGCTGCTGGGGCTTTTCTTCATCACCATCGGCATGCTGCTGAACATGCATGCCCTGCCAGAATTCATCCTGCCCGCCATCGGCCTGCTGGCGGCGCTGGTGCTGATGAAGGCCTTGATCATTTTCGGCGTCGGCGTCGGCCTGCGCGAGGAACCCGGCGTAGCCCTGCGCACCGGCCTGGTACTGGCGCAAGGCGGCGAGTTCGGCTTCGCCCTGCTGGCGCTGGCCTCGCGCGGCGACCTGCTGACGCAGGACGCCATCCAGGTAGTGCTCACGGCGGTACTGCTGAGCATGCTCGCCACACCTTTCCTGGTTCGCTACAACGGGCGCATCGCCAAATCCGTCGTGCGCGGCTACCGGCAGACGTATGTCGAGCGACGCGAAGAGATTGCCCAGCAAGGCGCGGAGCTCGAAAACCACGTCATCCTGACCGGTTTCGGTCGTGTGGGCCAGAACCTGGCCTATCTGCTGGACCAGGAGGACATCCCCTACATCGCCCTGGAAGTCGACCCCGACATCATCCAGAAGGCGCAAAGCGCGGGCTACAACGTCCATTTTGCCAACGCCACCCACATCGAGTTGCTGCGCGCCGCCGGGATCGACAAGGCGCGCGCGCTGGTCATCACCCATCACGACGCGGCGGCGGCGATCCGCACCCTGAACGCAGTCAGGCTGTACTACAAGGATCTGCCCGTGCTGGTGCGTGTGCTGTCGATCAACCGCATGGACGAGATCATCGAAGCCGGCGCCACGGCCATCGTGCCGGATGCCTTCGAAGCCAGCCTGATGCTCGCCACCCACCTGATGACACGGATCGGTATCCCGATGCGACGCATCTTCCACCGCACCCAGCGCATCCGGCACGACAACTACAGCCTGCTGCGGCACATCTTCCAGGGACGCGGTGATTCCGTGGATGCGGCTCACGCCCTGCGCGGCGCGCTCGCCAGCATCAACCTGCCGTCCGACGCCTGGGCGGTTGGACGCACCCTCGGCGAAGCACTGGAGGGCCTGGAAGTGCTCCCCGACGCCATCCGACGGGGCGGAATCAAGGGTCTGATGCCCGAAAGCTCCACCGTGCTCCAGGCTGACGACATCCTCATCCTCTACGGATCGGAGAAAGAACTGGAACGCGCCGAAACGCACCTGCTGGGAGGCGGCAGATGATGCACCCGCCTCTTGCGTCAGGATTCACGCCATGCCGCGCCCAACCAGGCGCTAGCGGAGATTGACGCCATGAAAACGGCGCAACGGGACGGACTGATCGCACCGATTCTTGAATCGCTGGAATACTGCTTCGCCACCATCCTGTTGCAGACCGACGACCTGCTGTTCGCCCTGGCCGGGGGCACACAGGACGGCGAGCGCGTCAACCTGCACCTGGATACCCTGCGCTTCCTGCGCACCCTGCGCACGCCCTGGCCGCACCGACTCTCCAACATCCTGCTCCTGGACTGGATGCGGGAAGATGAGCCCATGCAGAATGACATGGGTTTGAACGAAGCGTCCTGGCACGGGCTGGAAACCTTCGCTCGCCATATCGAAGCACTTCACCTGCCCCTGATCGAATCCATCCGCCAGCGACTGCGTTCGCCCCAGGCGCGGGCACGCCCCGACCTGCCCCCAGCGCATGGGCTGGACCCCAAGATGCTGACCCATGCATTGGGTCGATCACTCGCGGAATACAACGCTCCACCGACCATCAACACCCTTGTCATCCGCCTGCTGGACCAATTGCTCGCGCCCGCGCTCGGTGACTTCTATCAGGAAGTCGACGACCTGCTGGCAGGCAACGAACTGCACAGCCAGAACGATGAAGCGCTCATCGCCTCACCGGACGCAACCGGACGGCTCGACCTTCCGGCCCTGCTTCTCCAGCTCGAACGCATCCAGAACGAGGCCATGGCCCGGCCCGAGGGCTGCCCCGGCCTGTGGTCGCAAGGCCTGCCGCGTCTGCCGGACGGCTGTACCATCCCGCCCGAACTCAAGCGCCCGATGGAGTTGATGGGCGCCCTGATCTACGGCGCTCTGAGCCGGGAAACATTACGCCCGCAGGACCGGGACGCGCTCGCCTGCCTCTACCTGCCGCTGCTCAAGGCCGCCCTGATCGACCCTGCGGTCATCAGCGACCTGCGCCACCCCGTCCGGCGCCTCTGGCAGGAATTGGGCGACCGCCTTCCCCAAGCGGAGGCCGCCGAACACGAATACCTGCTGGCGCTCACGGAGGCCCTGGCAAAGCACTTCAAGCGCGATCTCGGCGACTTCAGTCTCACACTCGAAGCCCTGCGAGCAGGCACCCCCTCCCCGCTCGCCCAACCCGAAGAGCCGCCCGCCGCCCCCGAGTCGCCCCCGCCGCCAGCACGGGGACACGAAGCGCCGCTGGTCATCCCCTTTGCCGAAGCCCGCGAGGCCGCCACCGAAAGCATTCGCCAGGCCCTTGCCGGACGCCGTCTGCCGGACGGCGCACGCGCATTCCTGCTGCGCACCTGGGGACCGCTGCTGCTCAACCTCGCCCAAGGCGACGGCATCCACTCCGCCATTTTTGAGCAGGCCAGCAAGCTGATGCACAATCTGGCCCGCCAAACTGGCCTCCCGGTGCGCGATCTGCCGACCATTTTCGAAACGCTCAACGCCATGCAGTCCCTGCTCGAAGCGCGCCAGCTTCACCCCCTCGAAGGCGCTCAGGCCATCGCCCGGCTGCGCGAAGAACTGCAAACCCTCAGCCAATGCGCCGCGCAAACCGGCATCGTACCGCGGACCATGCCCGCCACCCGACGCAAAGGCGACACACTCACCACGATTCCGGCGGAAACGCTGGATGACTTCCTACGCGCCGCAGTCCAGCCGGGTGAGTGGTTCCTGGTCTATCTCGGAGAGGAACAACCCCCGCGCAGGCTCAAGATATTCCACATCGATAAACGGCGTGGCGCGGTGGTCCTTGCCGACCGTTTTGAACGCCCCATCCTCGACCGTCCTCTGGATGCGTTCATCGACGACGCCCTCGCCAACCGCACACGCCCGGTGTTCGAGGAGGAGCGTCACGGATATGCACTGGATCTTCTACGTCAGCAGCTCGAAAAAGGAGGACGCTAAGATGCACGCACCGAGCACCGAGCGCCGTCATTTTCCAAGGCTGTCGAACCAGGCCTCGCTCTTTCTGCATGCCATCGACAGCCCTCCGCGCACCCTGCCCTGCATCGCCTGCGACATTTCAGTACGCGGCATTCAGCTTCAGACCGAACAGCCTCTTGCGGAAAATGTGCCGGTCGAGCTTTGGATCAAACTGGACGACCAGCCGGGCACCTTCCTGTTGCGCGGTCAGGTACGCTGGTCCCTGCCCGTTGGCAAGCACTACCTTCTGGGCATCGCCCTGGACGCCGACCAACACGATCTCGACATGGAATCCTGGGCAGCCCTGCTGATGCCGCTTCCGGACAAACCCGTTCGCTGACATCACGCGCCCATCGGGGGACCGCCAGAGCACGGCAAAGGCGCGCGCCCAAATCGCCCATGGGGTAGGCGCCCCCCGCCTGGCCGCCTACCCCGCAGAGCCGCCCCGTACCTCCTGCGATCAACCCATCGCCAGCACCAGCTTCCCCTGGGTATGCCCAGCGGCGACCCGGCGATGCGCCTCCGCAGCCTCTTCCAGCGGCAGGACCTCGTCCACATGCACGCTCAAGCGACCATCGGCCAGCATTTCCAACCCCTGGCGAAGAATGTTCACCTGATGAGCCCGAGCCTCGGGCAGGTCGCGCAGCATAGGCGTCAGCATCAGATCGAACCCGACCCTAAGATTGCGCTCGCGGGCTTCCTTCCAGGGGGCATCGGCAGGCGGCTCCAGCAAGGTCACCACATCACCGGCATAGCCCGCGCATGCCACCGCCTGAGCGAACAGGGGGCCGCCGACCGTATCGAACACCACATCGGCGCCTCGCCCGCCAGTCAAGCGCATGACCGCTTCAACCAGCCCCTCGGATGCATACTGGACGACCCCGCTGGCTCCCTGGCGACGCACGAAGGCCGCCTTCTCCGGCGTCCCCGCGGTCGCGAGCACATGCACGCCGCGCAACCTGGCAAGCTGGATCGCGATATGCCCGACCCCGCCCGCACCGCCGAGCACCAGCACCGTCTGCCCCGGTTGCAGGCGCGCACGGTCCATCAGCGACTCCCAGGCCGTAATCAACACCAAGGGCAAGGCCGCAGCCTGCTCAAAATCGACCCCCGCCGGAATCACCGCCGTCTCCATGGCCTCGATCACCTTGAACTCTGCGTAACTACCTGGCGCCGCGCCCAGACCGCCGTGACAGAAGGCCACCCGGTCGCCGATCTGCAAGCCGGACTCAGCCCCTGCCTCGACAACCTCGCCCGCACCGTCACAGCCGAGAATGGCGGGCAGCCCATCGGGATAGAAAACGCCACGCGCACGCAGCTTGGCATCGACGGGATTGACCCCCGCCGCGCGCAAACGCAGCTTGACCTGGGTCGGCCGGGTCAGATTCGGCTCGGGGACCTCTGCCATCCGCAGGACTTCGGGACCGCCCGGCGCGGTCATCAGCATGGCTCGCATGTATCTGGCTCCTGACACGGAAAGTGAATCGGGAAATGAAACGGGCACTGGCGTGGAGCCGCGCTCGCTCGTCGGCGACGGAACAGGAACGATCAATGGTCTGTATTTCAGCTGTATTTCAAGGGGCTGTCACAAAACCATCGGATGATGACAAAATTTTACCCGACCGCCACCTCGCAAGGACAAGGCATGCGCCTTCTGATGATTTCCGACGTCTATTTCCCGCGCGTGAACGGCGTTTCCACATCCATCCAGACCACACTTGCCGCGCTAGGCCACCTCGGGCATGAAGTCACACTGATCGCCCCTGCCTACCCGCACCCGCACGACGATCCGGAATACCTCATCCGCCTGCCTTCCCGGCAAGTCATGTTCGATCCGGAAGACCGCCTGATCCACTGGCGCGAGCTGCAACGCATCGGCCAGGCGCTCTCGGACCGTTCATTCGATCTTCTCCACATTCATACCCCGTTCGCCGCGCACTACGCAGGGGTACGCATGGCGCGCAAACTCGGCATTCCGGTAGTTGAGACCTACCACACCTTCTTCGAACAATATCTTGAACACTACATTCCATTCCTGCCGGGCCTGCTGCTGCGCCTGGCGGCTCGACGGCTGACGGTCAGCCAGGGTCAGGCAGTGGACGCGCTGATCTCACCTTCGCTGGCGATGCGCGACCAATTGCTCGGGTACGGCGTACGCACACCCATCGAAGTCATCCCGACCGGCATCGACCTTGCCGCCTGGCGAGCGCCCGAGGCGCCGGATCCGCGCCCCGCGCTCGACCTCGCCCCGGAACAGCCCATGCTTCTGTTCGTGGGCCGTCTGGCCTTCGAAAAGAACATCGAATTCCTGATCGAGATGTTCTCGGTCGTCCTGCAAGAACGCCCGGATGCCTGCCTCGTCCTCGCGGGCGAGGGCCCGGCGGAGGGCCGCCTGCGCAAGCAAGTGGAGCGTCTTGGTATCGCCGGGCAGGTGCGCTTCGTCGGCTATCTGCCCCGTGATGGCGCACTGCAAGCGCTCTACCGCGCGGCGAACGCCTTCGTGTTTTCGTCCACCACCGAGACCCAGGGGCTGGTACTGATCGAAGCTCTCGCTCTCGGCCTGCCCGTGGTCGCGGTCGCGGAAATGGGCACACGGGACATCGTGCGCGAGGGCGAGGGATGTCTGGTGGCCCCGCATGAAGTGGAAGGTTTCGCCCATCGTGTCCTGGAGCTGCTCGGGCATCCGCATCTTGCGTCACAACTGGCGGCTCGCGCCATCATCGCCGCCGACGAATGGGAAGAAGATCGCGTCGCCGAGCGGCTGGTCGGGTTTTACCGGAAAGTTCTGGCGCAAAGCCGATAAATCCGAGGCTGCGCACCCTGGAAGAATGTTGAAAAAGGGCTTTCCTTCCTTTTTCAACTCGCTCGCCCTCCTCTCAGGCCCTTGCGGCGTCCATGACGCAAGGTCCTCCGGACGCAGGCTTAGCAGGCTGCTGAAATACACATTTCAGCAGCCTGTCGAGGTGGGACATGAATGTCCCGCTCGCAAATCAACCACGCAAGTGATTGATTTGTCGCTACCGAGTCCGAGCATGTACCGGACTCGGTAGAGCTGAAAAACTCATGGATGAGTTTTTCAGCATCCTGTTAGAAGGCATCGCGGCATACGTCAACGTCGTTACACAGCGCAGTGATGGAACGCTTGGCGTTCCCAGCAGGACATGACACATGAATGTGCCCCGCCACGACAGACTCCGAAGATCAATGCTTGATCTTCGCGCAAGCCATCCATGACCTGCCTTGGCAGGGTATTTTTCAACACCCTGCCAAGCCTATACCCCCACAGGCCGGTGCCCGGTGGGATGGCGGGAAAATCGACGTCTGCCTGGCGGCCCTTATTCCTGCGTCATCGCACGCAGCATCCAGGCGTTCTTTTCGTGAATTTCCATGCGCCGGGTCAGCAGATCCAGTGTCGGCTGATCGTTGGCCTTGTCCGCCACCGGCAAAATCTCGCGCGCGGTACGCACCACGGCTTCCTGCCCCTTGACCATCTCGACCAGCATCGCGCTGGAGTTCAGGCTGCCTTCGGGGATGGCGAACGACGCCAGTTTCTCGAACTGCTTGAACGTGCCCGGCGCTTCAACGCCCAGTGAACGAATACGCTCGGCAATCTCATCCACTCCTGCGAACAGCTCGGTGTACTGCTGCTCGAACATGGTGTGCAGTGCATTGAATTGCGGACCGACCACGTTCCAGTGGAAATTGTGGGTCATCAGAAACAGCGAATAGGAATCGGCCAGCAGATGCGACAGCCCGGCAGCGATCGCCTCGCGCTGCTTGTCGTCCAGACCGATGTTGATGGCGCCCGGCGCGGCGGTTTTTTTCTTGGCCATGATCTTCACCTCATTGATACGGTTCGTTGTTCAACGACAACTCAACCTTAGTGCATCCGGACTTGGCCTGCGGTGATTAAATTCAATCGCAGCGATTGAAGCCCTGCATCGGCTCACGGCCCGAGCACCCGAATCCGGGTCCGAGCGCGACGCCCCTCGTCGTCCAGCACTACGATTTCCGCAAACCCGTCCCCATCCGGATGCCAGAACGCCGCACCTTCTTCAAGAAGAACCCCGTTAACCAGCCAGCGCAAGGGCGGCTTACCCCCCTCGGCCAGCAACGCGATGCCGTCATCGACAGGCTCAACTCCCGCACCATCGGGCGGAAACAGGATGCGAAGCCGCTCACGCGGGCGTGCCGCTCGCGCGGCGGCATCATCGATCATCTCAAGTCGAGCGAGGGCGGGCGGCGGCTGACGTTGAAACAGGGCATGGTTGCCGTTGTCGGGCATACGTCGCGTGCCACGATCGGGCGGCAACAGGTCGAAAACCCGGAACATCAGGGGTGCGGCGCTGTTCAGACCCATGGCGCCAGGCATGGAAGCGCCATCGGGTCGCCCGACCCAGACCGCCACGGTGTAATCGTCCGACACTCCGACCGTCCAGGCATCGCGGTAACCGAAGGATGTACCCGTCTTGAATGCGATCCTGCGGCTTTCCTGCAAAGCTCGTCGCGCCGCGACGCCAGCCGGTACGGCGCTGCCCTGGAGGATGTCCAGCACGCTGTAGGCCGCGGCCTCGCCGACCAGCCGGTAAGCGCCCTCCTCGGGCCTGTCCGCCCGCATACGCACCGGTCTCACCCGACCTTGACCGTCCAGGGCGGCATACAACATGGCAAGGTCCATCAGGCGAATACCCACCCCGCCCAGCGCCAGAGGAAGACCAGGCTCGACTCCGCCCGCGAGAGTGAGCCTTGCGCCGGACTGCTGCAACAAGGCGCTCATGCGCGCAGCCCCGACCCGTTCCAGTACACTGACCGCCGGGATATTGAGCGAACGCTGCAAGGCCTCGCGGGCGGTCACGACCCCGTGGAATGCATGATCGAAGTTATCGGGACGCCAGCTTCCAAAGCTCTTGGGCACATCCTCGATCAGGGTGTAGGGATGCACCGAAAGATCGTCAAAAGCCAGTGCATAAATGAAGGGCTTGAGCGTAGAACCTGGCGAGCGCACCGCCTGACTCAAGTCGAGCTGGCATCGATGCCAATCGGCGCTGCCCAGATGGGCGATCAAGCGCGGCCCCTGTCGCGCATCCGCATGAGCGAGCACGACCACGGCCAGATCGTCACCAGGAGTCAGACCTGACAGGTAAGCGCGTCCCAGCGACTCAAGTGCGGCCTGGAGCGTACCATCCAGAGTGCTCGGGATGACTGCCGCCACCCCGGCCCGGCTGGCTAGTCGCTCGGTCAGATGCGGCGCCAGCCTCGGCATGGCGCGCTGAAAACGCGGAACGGGTTCGCTCAGGGCGTGCGCGGCCACATCGGGGGCGATCACCCCCGCCTCGGCGACGCGTTGAAGCACGCGATCGCGCGCCTTTTTCGCCGCCTCGGGGTGACGATCCGGGCGCAGGCGCTCGGGCGATTGCGGCAAAGCCACCAGCAAGGCGGCCTCGGCCGGCGTCAGATGGGTCGGTTCCTTGCCGTACCAGGCAAGGCTCGCGGCACGCACCCCCTCCAGCGTCCCTCCGTAAGGCGCCAGCGTAAGGTAGATGTCCCGCACCCCCGCGCGACCAAGGCGCGCGCGCAACTGAAGCGCGCGCAAGGCCTCGCGCAGCTTGTTCCCCAGCGTGCGCGACTTGGGCTCCAGCAAGCGGGCGACCTGCATGTCCAGCGTGGATGCCCCGGACACGGGACGTCCATAACGCAGCATCTGGCCGGAAGCGCGCAGGATGGCGAGCGGATCGACGCCGGGATGCCAGGCATTGCGCCCATCCTCGACGACCTCCAGCATGGCGAGATAGAGCGGATCCACTCCATCCCGCTCAATGGGCAGACGCCAAGTATCTTCCCGCGTCGGGAAGGGACGGAGCAATTGGCCGCGCTGATCCAGAACGAGGGTGGAACGCGCCTCGTAACGGCCCATATCTGGCGGAAACAGCGCGTCCAACGCCCACAGCACGACCACCGCCGTCATCAACCCGGCCAGCCCCATGGCCGCCCGACCCCGCCACACAGGCAGGCCAGGCCCATTCAATATCGTCATTCCCGTATGACGATACGGCTCATCCCGGTACGGGCCTGAATCTTCGGCGCGTACATGTTTTCCGCCACGGCGGCAGGCAGGGTGAACTGCCCCGGACTTACAGCGCGCACCAGATAGGCCTGTTTGAAGGCATAGAGATCCTGACCGTAATTCCAGGTGTATTCGCCGTTTTCATCCTCTTCCATGGCATAGGTGGGCAGGGTGAAGGCAGTGATGTAGCGATCATCCCGCGCCTCACTGATGTTGTTGCGGGTCAGGCCTCTCAACCAAGGGTAGCCTGTGCTGGAGGGATGAAGCCGCGCCTCGATCTCAAGGCCGGCGGGCAAAAGGTCGATGATGGCGTACTCCCCCTCGTTCTCGGGTTTCGTCTCCCCGCTGAGAACCACGATCAGGCGATCATTGCGCTTGAGCGTAGCGGGATCGGCGGGGGTTCCATCCAGATGGAAAATCTCCTTCCTGAGACTCATCCCGGCGGCAGACGCGGGCAGAGGAGCGGACGAAATACCCTCCACCGACAGGATCTGGAACAACTCGCCCTCACCCTCGTTGCGCACCTTCACGCCACGCCCGAGCGACTCGGCGTCCAGCGCGCGCGCCACGGGGTCTCCGGACGGCATCGCCTCCCCGCTCACGCGCACGCCGGTCTTGCCTGCGTTACGGGCCAGTTCCGCCGCCGCGAGCAGCATCCAGGCCTTTTCCTGCGTAGTCGTCCAGGCCGCGCGATGCTCAAGGTTGACCGAACGAGCAAGCACGCCGGGCGCCATGCCGCCCTGCCCCGCCGCGCCAAGAATGGCGGCAAGCGCGTAGATGTCACGCACGCGGGTTCCGTAGGCGCTGGTCCGATAACGCCCGTTGTGGGTTTCATCCAGTGCCAGGCTGGCGGATTTGAACGCCGACACCGCGCGGTTGCGTTCACCCACCGCCTGCAAGGCCAGACCCAGATGCGCCCAGCCGATAGCCGACGAGGGCGGGTTCTGGTCATGGAAATAGCGCAGATCGGCGGCATTGGACAAGCCTCGCGGCGCGAGCAGGGCGGCGGCGTAGGCGCGCGCGTCCGCATCGCCGCCGCGCTGGACGCGATCCAGCCAGCGCTGGCCGAGTTCCAGCGGAGCGCGCGGCACGTCGAAGCCCTTATCGGCGGCGCGATAGAGGAAGTCCATCGCGAACACACCGATCCAGTCATAGGCCTCGCTGCCCCAACCTCCCCACATGTTAAAGCCGCCATTCGGAGTCTGCATGCTCAACACGCGGTCCACCGCGTCTTGCACCCGCGCATCCAGATGCCTGTCCTTCTTCTGGCCGGTGAGCGCCGCCATGTCATTGAAATAAAGCAGCGGCATGGCGCGACTGGTGGTCTGCTCCAGACAACCGTAGGGATATCGATCCAGCCACTTCAACTGACCGGGGATATCCATGCCCGCGAATCGCGAGAAACTCACCCCGGCCTTGGCCGATCCGGGCAGGAAACCTTGCAGCAATTCATTGCCCAGCGTCACTTCCTCGCCCGGCCTGAGTACCGACACGCGCTCTTCGCTGACCGGCTGCTGTGCGGCGCGCACCTGGAGGGGCCAATCGCGCTTGATGACAAAACCGCCCGGACCGCTGACCTCCAGGGTCAGGTTCGCGATACCGATATCGACGGCCCTGAGCGGTACGGTGTAGACCTCGCGCTTGCCCTGGGCGAGCGGAATACGACGTTCCCCGCCCGTCATCGTCGCCGAACCCTGCCCCCTCACACCCACGCGATACTCGCCCGCGTCGCCCTCAACATTGTGCAGCAGCACGGTCGCCGCCCCCTCGTCGCCCGGCGCGAGGAAGCGTGGAAGGATGAGTTCGGCCACGAGCGGATCGCGGACCGTCAGACGGGCCTCGCCGGAGCCTGTCTTGTCGTTATCGTAGGCCACCGCCATCAGGCGCAGCTCGCCCTGGAAGTCGGGTATCGACAGCGACACCCGGACCACACCGTCCGCCGGGACATCGACCAGACCGGAGAACAGCGCCACGCTCTTGACCGGCACCACGTCCAGCCCCTTGCCGCCGAAGCCGTCGCCGCCCTCCCCCTCGCCCAGCGCCGCGAGTCCGCGGATCAGGCGTCCGTAATCGTCCAGCATGCCCACGCCCAGACGACGCTGACCGAGGTAGTACCGGTGCGGCGCCGGGGTCTGGAAGCGGGTGAGCTGGAGAATGCCCTGATCCACAGCGGACAGGGTCAGGTGCGCCTGTTTGCCGCCACTGACCTTGACCCGCACCTCAATGGTCTGACGTGGCTTGATCTTGCCGGGCGACTGAACCTCCACGCCGAGCGTCCGCGCGCCGGGGTCCAGTCCAAGCCAGGCCACGCCCACGGCGCGAACCGGCGCATGACCGAGCTTGTCCGTGAACGGACGATAAAGCGTGACCATGGCGTAGGCGCCAGCGCCCCATTCCGGGCGGACCGCCACATCGATATCGCCTCCGCCCGCCGGAATGCTGAAATTACGCACCTCATGCACCCGCTCGTTGGCGATCACCAACAGCCCCTCGCCCGCGAAATCGGCGTCAATATGCAGCCTCGCCACATCGCCCACGCCGTAGCCCGGCCGGTCGGCGGCAATCTTGAGTCGATCCGGTCGATCCACGGAGGCTTCCTGCCCATAACCGTACCACCCGCCATAGAACCGCACGGAAGCCTCGGCCCCGGTGCCCGGGTCGCGCACGATCAGCCGATGCTCGCCCCAGTCCACTGCCTGTCTGAGCACAAGCGCGACCTCACCGGGCAGAGCGGCCCGCCCATGGGCCATCAGTTTGTCACGCCGAATCCGGTCGTACTGCCAGCGCCCGTCCGCCTGGCGATGCCACTGCCAGATCGAATCATCCTTCAGGAAGCGGTACTCAAGATCAGACGCCGCAACCCTACGCCCCTCGGCGTCCACCGCGATGACCTCGAACGCGGCCTGCTGCCCGTACGGCACGCTATCGTCAAACAGGGGTCGCAGGCCGAGATAGACATCCCGGCTACGTACCGGCACATGGATGTGCTCGCCCGTCGAGCGCCCGCCCGGCTCGCGCACCGCGATACCGATATCCGCGCGCAACGGCAGGCTGGTTTCCAGTCCGCCGGGAAGCACGCCTGTGACCACGGTGCGGCCCTCTTTGTCGGTATCGGCCATCTCCAACACGGCGCGGTCGGCATTGAAACGCTCATCGTCGCGCCCCCAGCGGAAGCCTTTATGCTTCGGAAAAGGCGCCGGATCGGGTTCGAGGATCAGCTCCGCCTCGCCGCCCAGACCCGAGGCGGGCGCGCCATACAGGAAACGCGCCTCAACCGGCATGCTGAGATCCTCGCCCGGCCTGAGCATGGCGGGCGGCTTACCCAGACTCAGCGCCAGGCGCTGCGGGACAAAATCCTGCACTTCGAAGCCGACCTCACCGATGGCCGGGCCTTCGGGATCGACATGCAGCGCGGCGCGCCATGAGCCGCGCTGGGCGCTGGCGGGAAGTTGCGCGGAAACCTGCACCGCCCCGCGATGCTCATCCTTGAGCGTGTAACGGCGGTACTCCTTGCCATTGGGACGCATCAGCTTGACCACGACAGTCCGCCCGCTCAGGGCATGCGCGGCGGCATCGCGCAGCAGAGAGACCATGTGCACTGTCTCGCCCGGACGGTAAATGCCCCGGTCTGTGTACAGGAAGGCATCCAGCGGACCGGCTGGCGCGCGCCCTTCCACGCCGCGATCGGACAGATCGAACGCCGGGCGACGCAGGTCAAGGAAGGCGAAATCGCCGTCGCGGTAGGCCATGACCATCACCGGCGCCATGCCTCCCTCGCCGCGCAGCAGGCCGGCGGGGAAGCGGACCATGCCGTCCGCATCCGTTTCGGCAAAGCCAAGCTCCTCGTTGTTGCGGGCGATGAGAGTCAGGCGCACGGCGGACATGGGGCGCGCGCTCGCCAGTGAACGTGCGCTCAGGGTCAGGCCATCCTCGGCACGGAACGAGGTGAGTCCGATATCGGTCTGCACAATCCACTGCGCGGCATAACGCCCGGAGGACGCATCCTCGCATTCATCGTATTCGCAGTCTTCGCCTTCCCCGGCCGACGTTTTCTCCGCCGCGTTCCTTGCCACCAGCAAGTAGGCGCCCGGCCTGGACTGCTTCATGACCTCGGGCAAAGGAATGAGACTGCGGATTTCCTTGTTGCGCTCGCTCTTGATCGACTGCGTGCCGCTCCAGACCCGCTCGCCGCTGTCGTTTCCGATCACATCGGCCTCGTAGCGCATCATCTGCGTCTGATCGACAAAGGCCTGCTGCATGCGCGCCAGCAAGCGGTCGCCCACCCGGTAGAGAGTCAACTCAAGTCTATCGATATTGGTGGTGCTGACCGGCAGGCCGTCGCGAGCCTCGCGCGGGAGGATGAAACCGCCGCCAAAAGCGACCCGCGCCGGGTAGTCGCCAAGGCTGAAGGCCAGTGAGTCCTCCCCGGCCAGTTTCGCGCCATTGGCGGCGGGCAGACCGCCGAGCACGCGTAGCTGATAGGTCACGCCGTACTGAAGACCGGAGAAACAGAGGCGAGAGCCTTCCGTGCGCAAGGCTGGCTTGAGCTCCGGCTCGAAGCGGAGGAAATCGGCGTAACGAACGCTGTCACCCTCCACCAGCGGCGAAGAGAACATCAGACAGATTTCATTGTTTTCGCCAAATTCGATCGATCGCCGCAGGCTGAGCGCCTCTGGCCCCTGCGACAACGCATCCACAACCACAGGGAGCTTGGACTCCGGGCGCGAGACCGGCTCAACCACCGGGGCGAGCGCGGGAAGAGGAGCATCCGCCACCGCAGGCGCGCTGGTTTCGGCAGGCATATGCCGGAACACATAAGCCACGGTCATCGCCAGCAGGGCGATCAGGGTCGCCAGAATGATTTTGTCGAAACGCTTCATGCCACGCCCATCCCCTTTTGTGGTTCGAGGAGATTAGCAGGAAGTTGAAAAAGGGCTTCCTGCCAAAGGAATGTCAAAGGTGTCGACATCCCACACGCCCTGAAATCATGCGCCGGGCAGCCCCCGCCTTCCGGGCCCCCTCGTTTCCTTCCACCCTCGCGGGGCAAGGCGGCGGCCAGGCGCATGATTTGGCTCACGCCGCCTGTGGGCGTGTGGGCGGCTCGAAAAACCTACTGAACGCGTAGCTGGCGTTAACCCGCGGACGGATTGCGGCGTCGCGTCCTGACGCGAAGCTGGCGAAGCCCGCTCACCCCTCGCCTATCCACATGATATGTGCCGGGGATTCGCTGCGGGGCTCCTTGCACTCCATCCGCTCGTGACGATTTTTCGAGCCGCCCGTGTCAGGGCCAAGCGATCGAGATCAGGCTTGCGCGAAAAAATCGCGCACCTTTTCCAGCGACTGGGTCCGCCGCATCGGCGGCAGACTGTCCAGGAACTGTCTGCCGTAGCCCTTGCTACGAATGCGTGGATCGCACAGCATCAGCACGCCACGATCCTCTTCGCCCCGGATCAGTCGTCCCGCACCCTGCTTGAGGGTAAGAATGGCCTGCGGCAACTGATGGTGAACAAAGGGCGCAAGCCCCTGCTTCTTGAGTGCGTCCATGCGCGCCTTGAGCACCGGATCATCTGGCATGGCGAAGGGCAGCTTGTCGATGATGACCAGACTCAGCGCCTCGCCCTGCACATCCACCCCCTCCCAGAAGCTTTGCGTGCCCAACAGCACGGCATTGCCCAGTTCGCGGAAGCGCTCGATCAGGCGATGACGCGGCATCTCGCCCTGAACCAGCATCGGGTGGGTCAGGCGGTTGCGCAGGAGCTGCTCCGCCTCCTTGAGTGCGCGGTGGCTGGTGAAGAGCATGAAGGCACGGCCCTGACTGGCCTCCAGCACCGGCAGGGCAGCCTCGACCACGGCGCGGACATAGTGCGCGCTGTTCGGCTCCGGCATGCCAGGCGGGTGGTAGAGCACGGCGTTGCGCGGGTAATCGTAGGGGCTGTCCAGGCGCAGAGTCGTGGTATCGGCAGGCAACCCGACGCGGCGGGTGAAGAACTCAAAGCGGCCCTGCGCGGTCAGCGTTGCGGAGGCGAACACCAGCGCGCGAGGCCGCCCGTGCAGCGCGCGCGCGAGCCCAGCCGCAGCGTCCAGAGGGGTGGCATGGAGGGCGAAGCCGCGCGCACTCAGTTCGTACCAGAGCACCTCCTCGCTGTTTTCTGTCTGGCTGAAGCGGGCAAACAAGGCGAGCGCGGCCTCAGCCCGTTTTTGCGCGTTTTCCAGGCCTTTGCCGCGCGGCGCGGCCAGTTCCAGCCCGGCGCGCAATTCGCCCAGAGTCTGCTCCAGGGCATGCAGCGCCTCGCTCACGGGTGCGTGTTCGCGCACCGTGTTCCAGGCATCGCGCTGGGCCCGCAGTTCGAAGGCGATGCGGAAGTCAGCCACCGTTTTTTCAAGCGCGGCGGCCAGATCGCGCAGGGCGGCCATTTCCGGCGCGTCGCGCATCTGCTCGTTGACCGTGTCGCGGGCAAGATCCAGCAACTGGCGCGAGGTGAGGGTCTCACCCGCGAAGGCGCTGGCAATCTCGGGAAGCTGGTGCGCTTCGTCGAAGATCAGCGCGTCGGCCTCCGGCAGGAACTCGCCGAAGCCCTCCTCGCGCAGGGCGGCGTCGGCGCAGAACAGGTGGTGGTTAATGACCACAAGGTCGGCTTCCTGCGCGCGGCGGCGGGCCTCGAACACGAAGCATTCCTGGTAGTCCGGGCAGTCGCTGCCCAGGCAGTTGTCGGTGGTGGAGGTGACCATGCCCCAGATCGGCGAACCCTCGGGAACGCCCTCGCATTCCGCCAGATCGCCGCTTCTGGTCCGCATGTTCCAGTCATCAATGGCGCGCAACTGTTCACGCAATTCGCTGGACCTGATGAACTCCAGCGTTTTCACGCCCTCAAGCCGATAACGGCAGAGATAATTCGAGCGCCCCTTGAGCAAGGCTACATCGCGGCTTGCGCCGAGGATGGCCTTGACCTTGGGCAGGTCGTTGAGGAACAACTGATCCTGAAGGTGCCGGGTGGCGGTCGCAATCATCACCTTGCCAGGATGCAGCATGGCGGGTACGAGATAGGCGTAGGTCTTGCCGACTCCCGTGCCCGCCTCGACGACCAGAGTGGACTGCTCATCGAGCGCGTCGGCCACGGCATCCGCCATGCGGCACTGCGATTCTCGCACCGCGAAACGGGGGTTGGCCTCGGCGAAGGGGCCATGCGGTCCTAGCAGGTCGGAGGCTTGCGTTTTCATTGAAGCCCTTTCTCCATCTCCTCGCCTTCCTTGATGGAGCGGAGGGCCGCCCATGCCGTATTCAGTGCCCGCGCGCCTGGGCGATGATCTGCTCGTTGCGCGCCTTGAGCGCGACATCGGCGCCCGCAAGTCCGCTGGACTTGAGCGCCAGTTGCTCGGCCTGCGCCCTGTCGCCCTGACGCAGGCGCACCTCGGCCAGACGCGACCAGAGTGCCGCATTGTTCGGCTCGATGCGCAACGCGCGCTCAAGCGTGGCGGCGGCGGACATCAGGTCGTTGGATTTGAGTTCGCCATCCGCGCGCTTGGCCAGCGCCATCGCCGCCGGGCCGCCGGTGGCGGCAGGAGCGGCCAGCGCCAGTTGCACGGGCGCGGCGGCGACCTGGGCCAAAGGCGGCTGAGCAGCCTTGATCGCGGCCTGAGACGCGGACTGTGTGGCCGTCTGCGCAGCGACGACGGGCAACTCGGCGACCGGAGCGCGCTCAATGCTCGGCGTCAGCGGCTCGGCTGGAGTGACGGGAACCACGGGACCCAGAGGCTTCGCGGTCAAGGGAGCCTCCTTCAGGCCCGCGCCAGGCAGGGTGCGCACCATGGGCTCCTTCGGCACGGCCGGTTGCGGCGCGGGTAGGGGTCTTACGACTGGCTGGTCGATGGACTGACGCACGGAAGGGGCGGGAGAACAAGCCGCAAGAGCGAGGGCGGCCACGGAAAGCAGAGCGAGACGTCGGATCATCATTGTGTCAGCCGGTTGAGCCAATCAAGCAGGGATTCTTCATTACTGCCCGCATCCACGGGCGCATCGCCGCAGCCACTGAATTCCTGCGGCGCGGCGCCTTGAATATAGGGCAGGTTGACCGCCCCCGGACAGCCCGGCGCGGCCAACAAGCCAGTGCTGGGATCGATCGCCACCCACTCCACGCCCTCCGGCGCTTGGGTGGAGCGTGCCTGCTGCGGCAAGGCGCGCATGAGCTGGGTGAAGATAGGCAGGGCGCCGCTGGCGCCGGTGAGCCTGGTGGGCTGGTTATCGTCACGCCCCACCCAGACCACGGCCAGACGGTCGCCGGAAAAACCAGCGAACCAGCTATCGCGCAAGTCATTGGTGGTGCCTGTCTTGCCCGCCATCTGCAAGCCCGGCAGGGCTTTTCCGAGCGCGGCGGCGGTGCCTTCGCGCACCGTGCCCTGCATGGCCGTGGTCAGCAGAAACACCGGTGCGGGCTGCGCGGCCTGACGCACGGTCAGGGCAAAGCGCGCCAGAGGACGTCCGTCGCTATCCAGCACCGCGCGGATGGCGCGCAGCGGCGTCTGGAAACCACCAGCGGCGAGCGTCTGGTACATCTGGGTCACGTCCAGCGGGGCCATGTCCACCGCGCCGAGAAGCATGGCCGGGGTCGGTTGTTCCGGCGGGCGCCCGCCAAGCCGCTTGATGGTAGCCGCCACCCGCTCCACACCAAGGTCCAGTCCGACGCGGACCGCGGGCAGGTTGAGCGAATGCGCCAAGGCCCGATAGAGCGGCACCTCGCCGCGATACTTGCGGTCATAGTTTTCCGGCGACCAGGGTGCGCTTCCGCGCTGCTCCAGGGTCAAGGGACTGTCGTCGATCAGGGCGCCCAGACCGTAACGCTGCGGCTGCTCCAATGCGGTCAGGTAAATGGCGGGCTTGACCAGTGACCCGATCGGGCGGCGAGCGTCAAGCGCACGGTTGAAGCCGTCGAAGCGCGGGTTGCGATCCCCCACCAAGGCCAGCACCTCACCGGAAGTCGGCTCACTGACGATCACCGATGCTTGCAGGCTTCCTTCCGGCAGTTTGCGCGCCTTCTCCAGTTGCGGAAGTTGCGCGGACACCGCCAGCTCGGCCTGCGCCTGGGCCTCCGGATCGAGCGTGGTATAGATGCGCAGGCCCAGGGTGCGCAGCGCCTGTTCGTCATATTCCTGCTTGAGTTGCTGGCGGACGAGCTGCATGAAGGCCGGTACGACGCCCGCCCCCGCCTGGGCCGTCCCCGCGCGCAGACCCAGCGGCTGCCGACGCAGGATGTCCCGCGCCTCGGGCGCGATCAGCCCCTGCTCGGCCATCACTCCGAGCACGACGTTACGCCGCTCGGCCGCACGCTCGGGATGCCGGATCGGGTTATAGAAAGACGCGCCCTTGACCATGCCGACCAGCAAGGCGAACTGCTCTGGGGCAAGCTCGGCGACCGGACGACCGAAATAGAATTCGCTGGCCAGGCCGAAGCCGTGGATCGCACGACTGCCATCCTGGCCCAGCCACACCTCGTTGAGGTAAGCCTCCAGAATCTGCTCCTTGCTGTAATGCCACTCCATCTCCAGCGCCATGAGCAGCTCGGTGAGCTTGCGCGTCATGGTGCGCTCGTTGCTGAGGAAGAAGTTCTTCGCCAGTTGCTGGGTGATGGTGCTACCGCCCTGGCTGACGGAGCCGCTGACCAGATTGACGACCACGGCACGCAGGATGGCGAGCGGATTAACCCCGCCATGCTTGAAAAACGACTGGTCTTCCACCGCCAGCAAGGTATCCACCAGCAACGGCGGCGTGTCCTGCAAGCGCAGCAGAACGCGATCTTCCTGCTTATCGGGATAGAAGCTTCCGATCACCGGCGGGTCAAGCCGCGCCAACGCGACAGGCTTGCGCTCGGCATCCCACAGCCCGGCCACGCGGTTGCCTTCGAACCGCACCCGCAACAGGCGCTCCGGTTCTTCACCGTCAAAATGCTGGGCGCGACGGGCGTGAACTTCGAACTCCGCACCCGCCCTGCGGAACTGGCCTGGGCGGGGATCGCCCTCCACAGGCTGATAACCCAGCCGCGCCAGCTCGCGTTCGAGCTGGGCCGGAGCCAGCGGCAAGCCTGCCCACAACTCCATGGCGCGCGCGTAGACCTTGGCGGGCAAGGCCCACAGGCTGCCGGAAAAACGCTCCTGGACAACACGATCAAGATGCGCGGCGTAAAGCGCAAGCAGCACGCCTCCGCCAATCGCCAGAGCGAGCGTCAGTTTGATGAAGACGGAGAGAATGCCGCGTTTGACGGAACGGGACGCAGTGCGCCGGGCGGTCATGGGAATGGATGCACTTCGATGGCTGTTTTATGCTTGCCGCATATTAACTTATGTGAAGCCCCCATGTCCGCCGCACTCGACCAGCACCGCACCCTCGTTCAAGCCCTGCTCAAACGCCTCCAGACCCAGGACCCGGACGCGCGCCTGATCGAAACCCATATTTCCTCCGTGATTCTGGCGGGCGAGCGGGCTTACAAGCTGAAAAAACCCGTCGACTTCGGCTTCCTCGACTTTACCGAAGCTGCCCGGCGCAGCCATTTCTGCCACGAGGAACTGCGCCTCAACCGCGCCTTGGGCGGCGGTCTCTACCTTGAGGTGGCGGAAATTCACGGCACGCCGGAAGACCCGCGCCTGGATGGCGAAGGCGAGCCAATCGAGACAGCGGTGGTCATGAAACGCTTCCCGGACGGCGCCCAGCTTGACCAGGTTCTGACCCGCGAGGGGCTGCCGCTGGAGCGGATGGACGAACTGGCCGAACGCATCGCCGCCTTCCATGCCGCCGCGCCCGTGGTCGCCATGGACAGCGCGCTCGGCGAACCGTCCACCGTGCATTTTCCAATGGCGCAGAACTTCGAACAGATCAAGCCGCTACTCGATCCATCCGACACGCCGCGCCACGACCAGCTCGAACGCCTGCGCCTCTGGACCGAAGCGGCCTATGCGCGTCTTGGCGAAACCCTCAGCGCGCGCAAGCGTGACGGTTTCGTGCGCGAACTGCACGGCGACATGCACCTCGGCAACATGGCCCTGGTGGATGATTCCATCGTCATCTTCGACGCCATCGAGTTCAACGACAGCTTCCGCTGGATCGACACGATGAGCGAACTGGCCTTCCTGCTGATGGACCTGGAAGACCGCCAGCTTCCCGCCCATGCCCGCCGCCTGCTCAACCGCTACCTGGAGCGGACCGGCGACTACGCGGGGTTGGAACTGCTGCGTTTCTACCAGACCTACCGCGCCATGGTACGAGCCAAGGTCGCCCTGCTCGGCGTCGCCTTTGGCGGTACGCCCGAACAGATCGCTCAAGCCCGCGCCCGCTACGCGCGCTACGTGGATCTGGCCGAACATTACACCCAACCCGGCCAGCCGCGCCTGTTCATCACCCATGGCTTTTCCGGCAGTGGCAAAAGCCACGCGGCGCTAATCCTGGCTGAAAGCGCAGACCTGATCCGGATCCGCTCGGACCTGGAACGCCAGCGTCTGTTCCCGGAGCGCGGCGAGGAGGCGCTGTTTGCCGGTCGTTATGCCCCCCAGGCCACCGGGCAGACCTACGCCCGCCTGCTGGAGCTGGCCGAAGGCGCGGTGCGCGCGGGGTTTGGCGTCATCCTTGATGCCACCCACATCAAGGCTTCCCCGCGCCAGGCCGCGCGGGCGCTGGCCGACAAGCTGGCTGTGCCGTTCAATATTCTCGACCTGCGATGCCCGGATGAAATTCTGCGCCAACGCCTGATGGCCCGCGCCGCCGCGGGCAAAGACCCATCCGAGGCGACCCTGGCTGTGCTGGACGCCCAAATCCGGGATGCGGAGCCTCTGAACGACGAAGAAAAGGCCCTGAGCCTGAGCCTGCGCTGCGACACACCCGCCGAAGGTCAGATTGGGGAACTCCTGCGCGCCTGATCCTCGCGCGACTGGCGTGCCCGCCCTCCGACTGAGACGGAAGGCACGCCCGAGCCGCTGCCGCTGGCCGTCAGCCCTCGCTCACCCCACCAGGATCGGTTGCGACGAAGACTCAATCACGGCGTCCCGCTGCCAGTGCATGACCTCCCGCCTGAGGGCCGACAGCTTCTCAAGCACCTGATCCCGCAACCGGACAAGTTCCCCGACCTTGGCCTCTGCCTGCTGACGCTGCCCTTGCCGGGCCAGATCGGCAATTTCGATTCCCAGGGAGTGAATCCGGTCATGAAGAGGAATCAGGCTGCGATAGGTTTCAGAGTCGCCAAAGCGCTCCTTCCCGACGCCCGCGAGCCATTGCCCAAGACGGCATGTGTGCTGATCGCTCAGCACGACATGCTCATGGGGATGAGGCGCAAGAAAATTGGTGGCCCGCTCCACCCAGAGCACGTGATCGGACATGGCGACCGAAAGCAGCACCTCGTCGAACGGCCAGTACGCATAGGTCTTCAACTGCGCGCCCATGCCGTCGACCACCGTTTCGATCACGCCTTCCAGGCCGTTGATGGACGAATCGAGCTTGTCGGTTTCATGGCTGATGAGCGCGAGCGTGCGAGCCATGTCCTGGCTGACCGCGCTTTGCTGCTCGGCGGCCACGGCAATTTGCTGGATGTAATCGTTCGAAAGCGTGACCGACTCGCTGGCATGACTGAGCACATCCATCGTCTTGTGCATGGCCTCGTCCACCCGGCCAAGATGCCCGCGCCCCTTGCCGACGGCCTGTTGCACCAGAACCGACTCATTGGCGATCCGGTCGCTGATATCGCCGATCTCCCTGACTGCATCAGCCGACAGGGTCGCCAACGTGCGCACCTCATCGGCGACGATGGCGAAGCCTCGTCCGGCATCGCCCGCGCGGGAGGCCTCGATAGAGGCGTTCAGGGCCAGCAGGTTGGTTTGGTTGGCAATGCCGCGCAGCACATCGGTCAACTGCACGATACGCTGCGTGTTGTCGATGAAGGCGGTCATGGCGGAGGTCATGGTTTCAACGGACTGCCCGATGAGCATGACCTCATCCGCCAGACGCCTGATATCGCCCACCCCGTGGCTCACCTCCAGCGCGCTGGCCTCCGCCAGGGCTGCCGCCTCCGCCGCGCTCCGGGCGACCGACCGGCTGGTGCTCGCCATCTCCTCGGTCGCGGTGGAGGCCGAAGCCAGCTTGTTCAGCGCCTCCAGCAGGGAGGCATGGAAGATTTGGGTGTAGATGTTGACGTTGGTCGATTTCTTGAGAATGTCTGACTGCTGATCCAGCAAACCGACCAGCCGCTCACGGTCGGTGAAAATCTGCTCAAAAACCGCCGCGAGCGGCGAACGCCGCAACTCCATCGCCTGCGTGGGCGGAGCCATGCCGCCCCGCAGGCTGGTGCTCAGAATGTCGGCGTAACGATGAACCTTGGATTTGAATAACGAGGACAATGCGTTGGACTGCATGACGATCTCCATGCCTGCAAGCGTTTGGAGGAAACGATGTCACCGCCGGACCGAGGAGTCGCGCCCAGCGGGAGCGCGTCTGGAAACGAGCCATCACTGCCCAGATCTCACTGAGCGACTCGCAATGCATGAGCCATAAATAACCGCTTAGAAAGTAGACCATTTTTCAAAGTCAAGAATATTTTCACGGCAGCCACGCATCCAACGATGCTTTCCCGCAACACATCCTTTGCCCGCTCAATCGCCCGATCCATCAAGAGGGCGCGGCATCAGGCCCCGAAACGCAAGCCGTGCAAGGCATCCTCGATCTGCTCCCGCGTAGCCTCGACTTCATGGCGTTGCCACAAAACCCGTGCAATGACTTCGGGATCGACCCGTTCCAGACCCTCCGCGACGATCCACTCGCCCAGATCCTCGACCACCGCCCAGGGGTAGGTCACCCAACGCCATTCGGTAATCTCGTTGGCGTAATAATCCGGCACGAATTTCGACACGCTCTTGTGCTGCACGGCGCAGGTTCTCACTTCGGACGGATGGCCGATGGCGCCGATGTGATCCAGCGCGGCGATGAAGCTGTCGCCGGTATCGCTCACGTCGTCCACCACCAGCAGGCGCAAGCCATCCACCGACGCATTGAGCGGATGCTTCACGCGCGCCTCCGGCGCCTGACGACGGGCGCGGTAATGCTCGACCCTGACACAGGCCAGATCCATCACGTCCAGGTAATCGCACAGCACGCGAGCGGGCACGACTCCACCGCGCGCGATGGCGACAATCATGTCGGGCCGATACCCCGAAACACGGATTTTTTCGGCCAGTACTCGGGAAAGATCGGCAAAACGCGACCAACTCATGAGTTCATAGCGGCCTGTCGGCGATGTCATGGGTCCACCCTCGCTGAAAACAAAAAAGGGAACCCGGCGGGGTCCCCTTACGACTGCGATCCATCAGGGTCCCTGACGCGGGACCGCACCGATCAACCGACGATGTGGTGCTTGCCGATCAGTTGCACGGTGCTGGCCTTCGGCCCCTTCTCTCCGTCTTCTTCGGCAAAGCGCACTTCGGCGCCCTTGGGCATATCGTCAAAATCCCCATTCACGACGCTGTTGCGATGAAAATAGATCTCACGCCCATCAGGGGTCTGGATGATGCCGTGATCGGGAGCAACCTCGATCACGCGACCATGAGCGGGCGCCTCATGGAACTTCACCTCACCCCTCAACTTTCCCACATGGCTGTCCAGTTGACGCTGGGCCGCCGCGAAAGCGTCGCGGATGGAAACGTAGATGTCTTCGTGCTCGTGCTTGTCGTGATTGTCGCGGCTGACGACGATTTCATGACCGGGAATGGTGATGTCGATGCTGATCTCGTACAGCTTGCCCTTGTGATGGTGCTTGTGCGGCGCTTCGACCGTCACGCGCATCGAGGTGATGCGGTCGAAGTAGCGCTCAAGCTTCTGCGCCTTTTCGCGGATGGCGGCTTCGATGGCTTCTGAAGGCGGAATGTCCCGGAAGGTAATTTGCAGTGGAAGCTGCATGGTCGTCTCCTCGTCATGCCCGAACACCTCGGGCGAAGCCTTTCATGAATCCTTGGTTAAACAAATAGCACCGCGCGCAACGGAAGCCAAGCATTCTCTTCACGACGCCCCTGTCTGGCCGCCTTGGCACGGCGGGCGATTGGTCATGTGCCATACTCGATCGGCTCCCCTTTCCAGCGCCCGAGAGGTACGGCGATGGATGAACTTGCGCGCACGCTATGGTCAGTGAAATACCGTCAGACCGGAGAGAACGCCATTCAGGACAGTTGGCGGCGCGTGGCGGATGCCCTGGCGAGCGTCGAACCGCGCGATCGGGCCCCGTGGGCCGCCCGCTTTTTTGAGATCCTGGACGGCTTTCGCTTCCTGCCCGGCGGGCGCATCCTGGCCGGCGCAGGCACGGAACGCCATGTGACCCTGTTCAACTGCTTCGTCATGGGCGTCATCGAGGACTCCATGGACGGCATCTTCCAGGCTCTCAAGGAAGGCGCGCTGACCATGCAGCAGGGCGGCGGTGCAGGCTATGACTTCTCCAGCCTGCGCCCGGCGGGCAGCCTGACCCGCAGCGCGGCGGGCATCGCCAGCGGACCGGTGTCGTTCATGCGGGTCTGGGACAGCATGTGCGCCACCGTACTCTCGCAGGGCGCGCGGCGCGGCGCGATGATCGCCACCCTGCGCTGCGATCATCCCGATATCGAAGCCTTCGCGAGCGCCAAGCAGGAAGCCGGAGCGCTGCGCCACTTCAACATCTCGGTACAGATCGGCGAGGACTTCCTGCATGCCGTGCGGATGGACGCGGAGTGGCCGCTTGTGTTCCCCGCCGAGGCTCTGCCCGACGGGCCGGGTGAAACCCTGCTCCGCAACTGGACCGGGCGCGACGACCCCGTACCCTGCCGGGTGTTCAAGCGCATCCCGGCTCGGGCGTTATGGCGGCTCATCATGCGCAACGCGTATGACAGCGCCGAACCGGGCGTGCTGTTCATCGATCGCATCAACCGACTCAACAACCTGGGCGGGCAGGAAAGCATCAGCGCCACCAACCCCTGCGGCGAAATCCCCTTGCCGCCCTATGGCGCCTGTGACCTGGGCTCGCTCAACCTCGTCCGCTTCGTGCGTGAGCCCTTCACGTCCGGAGCAAGCATCGACCACGACAGTCTGGGCGCGACTGCGGAGACCGCCGTACGCCTGCTCGACAACGTCATCGATCTTTCCCGCTACCCCCTGCCCGCGCAGCGCGAACAGGCGCTCGGCAGCCGCCGGATCGGACTCGGCATCACCGGGCTCGGCTCCGCCCTGGTCATGCTCGGGCTGCGTTATGACAACGCGCATGCCCGTCGCGAAGCCGCCGGAATCATGCGCACCGTGCGCGACGCGGCCTACCGCGCCTCCGTCGAACTGGCCCGCGAGAAAGGCCCCTTCCCCCTCTTCAAGCGGGGCGCTTACCTACACCGCCCCTTCATCCTCGACCTGCCGCATGATCTCCGGGAAAGCATCGCCGCGCACGGCATACGCAACAGCCACCTGCTCGCCATCGCCCCGGCGGGCAGCATCAGTCTGCTGGCGGACAATGTTTCCAGTGGGCTGGAGCCGATCTACGCCTCGCGCGCAGTGCGCGAAGTGCGGCTCGCGCCGGACGCGACCCGCCGGTTCGAAGTCGAAGACGCCGCTGTCCGACTCTGGCGGGAACAGGGCCACGGAGGGGTTCCGCCCGCCCTGATGGAAGCCGCCGCCATCGCCCCGCTCGACCACCTGCACATGCAGGCCGCCTTGCAGCCCTTCGTCGATCAGGCCATTTCAAAGACCATCAACGTTGCACCGGACTACCCCTTCGAAGACTTCGTACGCTTGTACGAGAAGGCCGACGAACTGGGACTCAAAGGCTGCACCGTCTACCGCCCCAACCTTCTTCGCGGCGCGGTACTGACCCCGCTGCTCAACGAGGACGACCTGCCCCACTGCGAGATCTGCGCAACATCGTGAAGCCGCGACGAGCCGAAACGCCCCAACAAGCGCGCATTCACCGCAACAATCACCGTACTCAAGGACATCATCACCGCCCCCGCCGCCGGGCTCAGCAATACCCCCCAGGCCACCGCCATGCCCGCCGCCAGGGGGATCGCCACCACGTTGTAGCCCGTCGCCCACAAAAGGTTCTGCACCATCTTTCGCCAAGTGGCGCGAGACAGCTCCACGATGGCAACCACATCGCGCGGATCGCTGCGCACCAACACCACATCGGCCGATTCGATGGCAACATCAGCGCCCGCACCCACCGCGATGCCAAGATCGGAGCGCGCCAGGGCCGGGGCGTCGTTGACGCCGTCGCCGACCATCGCCACCCGCAGGCCACGGCCCTGAACCTCCTCGATCCGGGCCGCCTTCCGATCGGGCGTCACTTCGGCAAACACCTCGTCCAGCCCAAGCTCTCCCGCCACGGCACGGGCCACCGCTTCCGAATCGCCAGTCAGCATCATGCAGCGGATGCCCATGCCCTTGAGCGCATCCACCGCCTCGCGCGACTCTGGCCGAATCACGTCGGCAAGCGCCAGTACGGCGGCGGGCCGTTCGTCCACCAGCAAGAAGACCAGGGTCTTGCCCTCCATGGCGAATTGCGCGAGGCGCTCATGTCCGACCGCAATACCGGCCTCGCGCAGATAGCTCTCGTTCACCACCTTCACCGCCCGCCCTTCGACACGCGCCTCGCCCCCCTGCCCAGTCAGGTTGCGGTAGGACGTAGCCTCGGGCCAATCGATGCCGCGCTCCTCCGCGGCACGGGCGATACCGCGTGCGATGGGGTGCTCAGAGCGGCTTTCCAGCGCGGCAGCCAGACGCAGGCAGGCATCCTCGTCCAGCTCGCCCAAAGGCAGGAGCGCGCAAAGACCGAAGCGCCCCTCGGTCAGGGTACCGGTTTTGTCAAACACTACCGCGTTTAGTGAACGTGCCCGTTCGAAAGCCGCGCGATCGCGTATCAGCAGGCCCCTACCGGCCGCCAGACTGGTACTCGTCGCCACCACAAGCGGCACCGCCAGGCCCAAGGCATGCGGGCAGGTGATGACCATGACCGTTACCGCCCGCTCGATGGCGTATTCGAACTCGCGACCGGCGCCGAGCCAGGCCATCAGGGTCAGCGCGCCCACGCTCAGCGCGATCACGGTCAGCCAAAGCGCCGCGCGGTTGGCAAGATCTTGGCTGCGCGAACGAGATGCCTGCGCCCGGCGCACCATCTCGCCCACCTGGGCGAGATAAGTCTGCGCGCCGGTCTTGCGGACCTCCAGGGTGATTCCGCCCTCACCGTTGAGCGCGCCGCCGATGACATCCTCCCCCACACCGCGTTCGACCGGGCGGGATTCGCCCGTGAGCATGGATTCATCCAGACTGGTACGGCCCTCCACGATCACCCCGTCAGTCGGAACACGCTCGCCGGGGCGCACCAGCACCCGATCGCCCGGCGCAAGCTCACCGACCGGCACGCCCTCGACCACGCCGTCAGCACGCAGGCGATGCGCCTCGCCCGGCAGCAGCCGCACCAACGCCTCCAGCGCGCCGGAAGCGCCCATCACCGAACGCATCTCGATCCAGTGCCCCAGCAGCATCACGTCGATCAGGGTAACGAGCTCCCAGTAGAACCCCATGCCGGGCAGGCCGAAGGTCACCGCGCTGGAATACAGCCAAGCCACGCTGACGGCCACGCCGATGAGGGTCATCATTCCGGGCTCGCGCTGGCGCAGCTCGCCGACCAACCCCTTGAGGAAGGGCCAACCGCCATACAGGTAGACCGTGCTGGAGACAAGGAAAAGGACGAGTCGATCGCCCTCGAAGACGAGCGGCGCGGGCATGCCGAACAAGCCCCACAAACCGGGCGAGAGAGCGAGAACAGGCAGGCTGAGTACGAGCGAAATCCAGAACCGGCGACGGAAATCAGCCACCATGCGGGCATGATGCGAGCCATGTCCTCCTGGGGCGTACGAACCATCCCTGTGTGGGTCTTGATGAGCGTGTTCGTGCACGGGCGATGCTCCCGTCCGGGGCGTCGTCCGAGCTTAGACCAAGGTTGATACTGGCGGGGCGTCAGCCCGCCGGGCGCATCAGCTAAGAAGCTGGAGCTTGAAGTGATGGTGCACGAGCCGCTTGAAACGCTCGACCGTGCGCAGGGCATCGCGCAGGAGATCGCGCTCGAAGTGATTGAGACGCTGCGGGTCGACATGGGTGTCGATGGGCATCTCCCGGGCGGCGACCTGCTCCAGCATCGCCCCCAGGCGCAGCGAAAGCAGGAAGTCGTAGGCGCCTGCCAGATCACGGGCGAAGGTCTCGTCGAAGCGACCAAGTTTGCGCAGGCGCTCGATTCGCTCGAAGGTGTTGGTTTCCTCCACCCCGGCCTCCAGTGCGTACACGCGCACCCCGTGCATGATCGGGAACAGACCGCCCTTTTTCAGGTCCAGCTCGCCCCGGTGGCTGCCCTTTTCAAGCACAAAGCCGGAGAAGGCGCCGAGCGGGGTGTCGAAGGCGAGGATCTGCCGTGCCATGCGCGCCAGCACCGTCGGCTGCGCGCGCAGTTGGGCATGCAGTTCGGCGCGCAGCGTCCCGATCAGCGTTCCGTCCCCTGCTACCGCGCGCGCGTCGGCCAGCATGGCGAGCCGCATCAAAGCCTCGCCGTCGGGTTTGGCGACGCAGGTGCGCAAGGTCTCGCGCAGGACCGGCGGACTGAGGCGCCAGGCCGGATTACTGAGCATGATTTCGCCCGGACAACGCGGCAGACCGAGCCTTTCGAGCGCATCGACAAGCGTCTTGCCAGCGACTTCGGCGGCTTCCTCGTCAGCATCCCCGGCAAGCAGCAATCCATTGTCCTGATCAGTGCGCAAGAGCTGTTCGCCACGCCCCTCGCTGCCCATCAGGATGAGCGAGCTCCGCTGCCTGAGGCTTTCCGGCGCGGTCAGCTCCCAAGCCTTGGCATAGAGACGCGCGTTGAGTTCGCTCACCCAAGCGCTGATGTGGCGTGCACGCACCCCGCGCCCGTGCAGCCCACGCACCAGCTCGACCAGATGGCCGCCCACGTCGCGCAGGGCATCCACACTGACCGCGCGTTCGATCTCGCGATCCAGCAGGGGGGCGTGACTGGCCACCAGACTTAGGATATCCCTCTGCCGGACCACTCCCGCCGAACCGTCCCGTTTCCAGACCACCAGTTGACTGATGTTGTGGCGCAGCATCGCCTGCAAGGCGGCAAAGAGGTCATCATCCTCGTTCAAAGCCACCAAGGGCCGATGAGGAGTCAACACGGCATCCACGTCTCCCGTCGCTGCCAGGGCGGCCACCACGTCGCTCTGAGTCAGCATGCCGAACCCATCCGCAGCATCTTCCACCAGCAAGGCCTTGGCATCGAGGGCGTGCAACCCGACAGCCGCCTGACGCAGACACACCGGGGCGGGCAGGCGCGGCAGCGGATAGAGATGCACCTCGCCCAGCCGGGTATGCAGCAGCATGGTCAGCGCGCCGCGCTCCTGCGCCTCGGCGCGCGCACGGCGCTTGGTTTCGAGATCCTCGCGGAAGTAGTTCAGGAAAGCAGGATGCTGCTCGCCAAGGTCATGAAACACATGCGCCGGCAGCAAATGCGCGATCAACTCCTCGTGGACCTCCAGCGCACGCGGATGACTCCCCTGCAACAGCGCCTGAGACCCGACGGTCTGCCCCGGCCCGTAGAGCTGCTCGCCCTCCGGCCCGTCGGCCTCGCGCACCACACCCTTGGCGATCAGCCACAGCCCCTCCGGAGCCACTCCCGCCTGAGCCAACAGCTTGCCGCGTGGTACATAGACCACATCCAGCGCCGCCAACGCACGCGCACGCAAAGCATCCGGCAGACGGTCGAACGGCGGCAGATGCTCCAGCGTAGCAGCGGGGTCGAAAATGTTCATGGCGATGCCTGCGCAGCAAAAGGATCATGCCGACGATATCGACGAGCCAGTCGATCCACAATCCCGCGAGCAGGACAAGGAGCCGGAAGGGGCTCCGAGTCATTCGGAGGAGAAGTCATTCCCGGCGGATCAAATCAGCCTCGGACATGAGCAGCCTGGGGGGCCGACAAAGTCGAACGTCATTCTGTATTGAACCGCCCCGGAAAACGCGGAGGCTATCGGGTTTGAGCCAGGCGGCGTAGCGGTCATTTGCCTGACGCTGCTCGCATAGTGCCTCAAACTCTGCCGGTGGGATATGGCCGATGGGCTCAAGCGATCCAGCTTGGTCTGGTGGAGAGCCCGACACCTAAGTCCCGCGACCTCTATCCTGCCCTGCCTGTTTGGTTTGCCCAGTCGCTTTTCCCGGATCTGCATAAGCGTTTCGTGGCATGAATGAAGTAGCGCGTTTGTTTCCGCTGGGCCGGGGCGCACGATGTTGAAATTGCCGACTATCACCAGGAGCCACAACATGAACAATCTGGTCGAACGACATGTGTGAGACAACGGGGATGTCGCACTATTCCAAACCAGCCGCTTGGAGCAAGCCGGATGCTTAATCTTGCAAGCGCTTGAGATTGACGGATCACTGCCTGGATGTCGCCGTGGTTTTCACCCGCCTCAGGGGGGCCTTGGTCTATGCCAAGAAGCGCGCCTCATTCCCAACGGCTCAACCCCCTCGGTTGCTCCCAGGCAGGCGGCGACACCACTTGTGATTGGGCCGGTAAACGTGAGCATCAATGGACGCAGCACAGGTACCCGAATAGGACAAGGAAAGGATCAGACAACAAGACAGCGCCCAGCTAGCGAGGGCCGCTGGTAAACGTGGCGGTAAACGTAAAGAGCCTAGAAAAGACAAAAGGCCCAGACACTGATGCCTGAGCCTTTTGCTGATGGTGGCGCGCCCGGAAGGATTCGAACCTCCGACCCTCTGGTTCGTAGCCAGATACTCTATCCAACTGAGCTACGGGCGCTAAACACTGGCTCCCCCGGTTGGATTCGAACCAACGACCAACGGATTAACAGTCCGCTGCGCTACCGCTGCGCCACAGGGGAGTGGCTTGTGTGGGGGCGCATTATAGAGGCTTTCTTACCTCTGTCAACGCCCTTTGTGACAGAACGATTATGAGAGCGCGGACGCCATGCGGCGCATCGCCTCTTCCAGTTGTTCCATGGATGTGGCGTAGGACAGGCGGACATGGCCCGGCGCTCCAAAGGCGGAGCCTGGGACCACGGCGACGCCCGCGTCGTAGAGCAGTTTGTTGGAGAGTTCGACGTCGTCCTTAAGACCCATGCGAGCGATGACGGCCTTCATGTCGGGGAAGCCGTAGAAGGCTCCCTGGCTGGGCAGGCAGGCAACGCCGGGCATCGCGTTCAGCGCGGCGACGACGTAGTCGTGGCGGCTCTTGAAGGCTTCAACCATCGGCGCGATGCAGGCATCACCGCCTTCCAGCGCGGCCTGGGCGGCCACCTGGGCGATGGAGGTGGGGTTGGATGTGCTCTGCGACTGGACGTTGGCCATGGCGTTGATGAGCTTGACCGGACCGGCGGCGTAGCCGATGCGCCAGCCGGTCATGGCGTAGGCCTTGGACACGCCGTTAAGGACGATGCTGCGCTCGTACAGGTCCGGGCAGGCATTGACGATATTGCAGAACGGCTCGTCCGCCCACAGGATCTTTTCATACATGTCGTCGGTGGCGATCATGACTTGCGGGTGACGGCGCAACACCTCGCCCAGCGCTTCCAGTTCCTTGCGGGTGTAGGCCACGCCGGTCGGGTTGGAGGGGCTGTTGATGACGAACAGCTTGGTGCGCGGGGTGATGGCCGCTTCCAGTTGCTCGGGCAGCAGCTTGAAGCCTTGCGCCTGTTCGGCCTCGACGATGACAGGCTTGCCGTCCGCCAGCAGCACCATGTCCGGGTAGGAGACCCAGTACGGGGCGGGGATGATGACCTCGTCGCCCTCGTCCAGCAGGGCCATGGCGAGGTTGTAGAAGCTCTGCTTGCCGCCGACCGAGACGAGGATCTGGTTGGGTGCGTACTTGAGGCCGTTGTCGCGCTCGAACTTGTCGATCACGGCTTTTTTCAGCGAGGGGATGCCGTCCACTTGGGTGTAGCGGGTGAAGCCCTTGTTGATGGCCTCAATGGCGGCGTCACGGATGTGGCGCGGGGTGTCGAAATCCGGCTCGCCGGTGCCCAGGCTGATGATGTCGCGGCCTTCGGCCTTCAGTTTGGCGGCGAGGGCGGAGACGGCGAGCGTAGGGGATGGTCGAACACGCTGAACGCGATGCGACAGATGGATGTCCAAGTGACTGGCCTCGAAAGTTCACGCAAAGGCCCCGCCAAAGCGCGGGAACCCGACAAAATTTGCCCATTTTAACGTAACCTGCGGCGCATGTCCGACCCCCGAAAGGCGAAAATGTTCAAGCTGAAATCCGATTACGCCCCCGCCGGCGACCAGCCCGAGGCCATCCGCCAACTGGTCGAGGGTCTGGAGGCAGGCCTTGCCGGTCAGACCCTGCTGGGGGTGACCGGATCGGGCAAGACATTCACTGTCGCCAACGTGATCCAGAAGGTCCAGCGCCCGACCTTGATCCTGGCGCACAACAAGACACTCGCCGCGCAGTTGTACGGCGAGATGAAAGGGTTCTTCCCGGACAACGCGGTGGAGTACTTCGTCTCCTACTTCGACTACTACCAGCCGGAAGCCTATGTACCGGCGTCCGACACCTTTATCGAGAAGGACTCCTCGGTCAACGAGCACATCGAACAGATGCGTCTGTCCGCCACCAAGTCACTGTTCGAGCGCAAGGACGTCATCATCGTGGCCACCGTTTCGTCCATCTACGGCCTCGGCGATCCAGAGGCCTATCTGAAGATGATCCTGCACCTGAGCAAGGGCGAGCGCATTGACCAGCGGGCCATCCTGCGCCGCCTCTCGGACATGCAGTACACACGCAACGACCTCGACTTCCGGCGTGGGACCTTCCGCGTGCGCGGCGATGTGATCGACATTCATCCGGCGGAAAGCGACCGCGAGGGCGTACGGGTGGAGTTGTTCGACGATGAGATCGAACAAATCACCCTGTTCGACCCGCTGACCGGCGAGGTGCTGCACCGCGTGCCGCGCTACACGATCTACCCCTCCACCCACTTCGTCACACCCAAGGAGCGCCTGTTCAAGGCGATGGAGCTCATCAAGGATGAGTTGAAGGAACGTCTGGCCGAACTGCGCTCCGCCGACCGGCTGGTCGAGGCCCAGCGACTGGAGCAGCGTACCCAGTTCGATCTGGAGATGATGGCGGAGCTTGGCTATTGCAGCGGCATCGAGAATTACTCGCGCTACCTCTCCGGGCGCGCCTCCGGCGAGCCGCCGCCCTGTCTTTATGACTACCTGCCGAAGGATGCCCTGCTGGTGATTGACGAGTCGCATGTGACCGTGCCGCAGCTCGGCGCCATGTACAAAGGCGACCGCTCGCGCAAGGAGAACCTGGTCAACTACGGCTTCCGCCTGCCCTCGGCGCTGGACAACCGCCCGCTGCGCTTCGACGAATTCGAACAGATGATGCCGCAGACCATTTACATCTCCGCCACCCCCGCCAACTATGAACTGGAGCACAGCGGCCGGGTGGTCGAGCAGGTGGCGCACCCGACCGGGCTGGTGGACCCGGTGCTGGAGGTGCGCCCGGTGGCCACTCAGGTCGACGACGTGCTGTCCGAGATCACCCTGCGCGCCAATAAGGGCGAGCGGGTGCTGGTCACCACCCTCACCAAACGCATGGCGGAGGATCTGACCGAATACCTGCACGAGCATGGGGTGAAGGTGCGCTACCTGCACTCGGACATCGATACGGTGGAGCGGGTGGAGATCATACGCGACCTGCGCCTGGGCGCCTTCGACGTGCTGGTCGGCATCAACCTGCTGCGCGAGGGCCTGGATATCCCCGAGGTGTCGCTGGTCGCCATCCTTGATGCCGACAAGGAAGGCTTCCTGCGCTCCGAACGCTCGCTGATCCAGACCATCGGCCGCGCCGCGCGCAACGTGAACGGCAAGGCCATCCTCTATGCGGACAGGATCACCGGTTCGATGCAGCGGGCGATGGACGAGACCGAACGCCGCCGCGCCAAGCAGATCGCCTTCAATCAGGCGCACGGCATCACCCCGCAGGGTATCCGCAAGAGCATCGAAGACATTCTCGATGCAGGCTACGCGCGTATCCCTGGCGCGCGCCCCGGACAGACCCGGCGCGTGGCCGAACCCAGGGCCGCCTATGCCTCGCCCGAACAGGCCGCCAGAAAGATCAAACAACTGGAAAAAGAGATGTACACCGCCGCACGCAACCTGGAGTTCGAAGAGGCCGCGCGCCTGCGCGATGAGCTGGCCATGCTGCGCGAAGCCGCGTTCGGATTCCCCGAGCAGACGGCCTTTTCCGCCGAACCGGCGGCAGGCATGGACGAGCAGGATGCCATGACCCGAGGAAGCGCATGATTGCGCCCGCCATGAACGGCACGATATAAACGCATCATCTTTCGAGTCACGTCCCCATGCCGAAGAAACTCTTCCGCCGTATCGCGCCGCACCCCGACACCCTTCGTGGCAACAAACTCTTCGAGCGTTTCGCGCATCTCCTGCACGACCCCAACCTTTGGCATTTCAACCGCCATTCCGTGGCACGGGCCTTCGGCGCCGGGATGTTCGCCGCCTTCCTGCCCTTCCCATTCCAAAGCCCGATCGCGGCCGCGCTGGCCATCTGGCTGCGCGCCAACCTGCCGCTCGCGGTGCTGATGGTTTTCCTCACCAATCCCTTCACGATGGTGCCGATCGAACTATCCGCCTACTGGCTGGGAAACCTGATTGTCCAGAGCGAACTCCGCACCCTGCCCGAATCTTTCGAATGGAGCTGGGTCTGGGACAACCTGTCCTCGATCGGCATGCCCCTGGTGCTCGGGCATTTCATGCTCTCCATCCTGACCGCAGTCATCGGTTACTACGGCATCCACGGTTTCTGGCGTCTGCATATCGCCCTGCACCTGCGCAAGCGCAAAAAGCGCATCTACGAGCCCGGCCTGCCGCAGGCCGGCATACGCACCGTGCCCATCCGCCCGGATGAGCCGCCCGTGGGTGACTGATTCACTTTCCCTGTGGAAATGCTGAAAAAAATCCGTCCATGGATTTTTTCAGCTCGCCTCGTCGCGGCACATGTCCGCGACGGGATCCGCGAATCAAGGGCTTACACCCTTGTTCGCATCGGCGCATTCATGACTCGACCAAGAAGCGCTGAATTGCTCAGCGCTTACCCATGCCCTTATCAGGGACTTTTATCACCCTGACTCCAAAGTGGCGCTAAGCTCGGAACCGTTCGGTCATATCCAGACCGGACGGATAACGACAGAAAGGTCAGCAAGACCTTCGGCACTCACTCAGGGCGACTCGAAAACCATCGACGCGAATACCCGGCTCCCGCGCTCCATTTCATCGGCGGTACGCTGAAGAGGCCGTTTCGCTCGCAATGCCGGACGCAGGTTTTCGAGGCCCCTCACCAAGGAGTCATCATGCTCAAGCGCCTCGTGCTCGCCACATTCGTCCTGCTCTCGGGCAGCATCGTCTCCCTCCAGGCTGCGGACAGCGATTTCCCCTTCCGCAAGAACTACCCGGAAGTCTCGATCATCGAAACCGCCGATCTCACGGCCCGCTTTGGCGACTTCACCATCGTCGATGTCCGCTCGCCCTTCGAGTACGGCATCATGCACATCAAGGACGCCCGCAACATCCCGTTGGCGGACAGCGCCTTCGCGGACCGGATCAAGACCCTGAGCGGCGAATCAAGCAAGGCGCTGGTGTTCTACTGCAACGGCCATACCTGCGAGAAGGCTTATCAGGCCGCCATCAAGGCGCGCCAGATGGCCAAGGCGACGCATGCCATTGCCTACGACGGCGGCATTTTCGACTGGGCCGCCGCGAACCCAAAGCTGACGACCCTGCTCGACAAGCCGGAGCTTGACCCCAAGGCACTGATCGGCGAGAGCAAATTCAAGGCCCATCTGCTTTCCCCCAAGACGTTCATCGAACGCGCTCGGACCCAGCCCTCCGCCCAGATCATCGACTTGCGAGACACCATTCAGAGCGATGGGATATCCATCTTCGCCACCCGCGACATTCGAACCGGCTTCGACATGAAGCGCCTGCGCGAAGTGATCGAGCGCGCCCGCCAGCACCAGCAAGCGGTTTTCTTCTACGACGCCGCCGGTCACCAGATCAAACACTTGCAATACTTTATCGAGGACGCAGGGCTGGCCGACTATTACTTCCTGGAAGGCGGCATGGTGGGTTATTACGCCATGATCCAGGGCAAGTGAACCACGGGGGTCTCCGTCCGCCACGGCGAGGGGTTAGAGTCGCGTATTGGGCATGTCGGCGGACGGCGGGATAACAACACCGGCCAAACTCACGGAGGAGTCTCCCATGAGACGTAGTTCAAGATGAAAGACAAGACCGCCCGTCAGGCGTCCGCCTCCAGCGCACCGTCCCGCATGCGCAACACCCGATCCATCCGCCCCGCCAACCCGAGGTCGTGGGTCACCACCACCAGGGCCGTACCCTGTTCGGCATTCAACTCCATCAGCAAATCGAACATCGCCCCGGCATTACGTGAATCGAGATTGCCGGTCGGCTCGTCCGCCAGCACCGCGCGCGGTCGCGTGACCAGGGCGCGGGCGAGCGCCGTGCGCTGGCGCTCCCCTCCGGACAACTCTCCTGGTTTGTGCTGAAGCCGCTTTTCCAACCCCACCCGCGCCAGCATGGCGGCGGCGGCTTCGCGCGCCATGGCGGGTGATTCACCGCGGATGAGCAAAGGCATGGCCACGTTTTCCAGCGCGGAGAATTCGCCCAGAAGATGGTGGAATTGGTAAACGAAGCCGAGCGAGGCATTGCGCACACGCCCTCGTTCACGCTCGGACAGCCGCGCGAGATCGCGGCCATCTAGCAGGATTTCGCCCTGGCTGGGCACATCCAGCCCGCCCATCAGTTGCAGCAGACTGCTCTTACCTGCGCCGGAAGGGCCGACAATCGCAATGCGTTCGCCCTGACCGATGGACAGGTCCACTCCGCGCAACACCTCGACCTTGAGCTTCCCCTCGGCATAGGTCTTGGCCACGCCCACGCACTGGATGACCGCCTGTCGCATGACCGTCTCACTCATAGCGCAAGGCCTCCACCGGCTGGGTGCGCGCCGCGCGCCAGGCAGGATACAGGGTGGCGAGCACCGACAGACCGAAGGACAGCCCGGCGATACGAGTCACATCGCCCAATTTCACCTCGGACGGCAATTCGCTGATGTAGTAGACATCCGCAGGCAGGAATTGAATGCCGAAGGTATGCTCCAGCCAGGGCACGATAGTGTCGATATTGAACGCCAGACCCATCCCGCCCGCCAGACCGAGCGCGGTTCCCACCACGCCGATCAGGGTCCCCTGCACCATGAAGACCATCATCACCGAGCCCGGCGAAGCGCCCAGGGTGCGCAGGATGGCGATATCAGCCTGCTTGTCGGTCACCACCATCACCAGGGTGGAAACGATGTTGAAAGCCGCCACCGCGACGATCAGGGCCAGGATCACGAACATGGCCGTGCGCTCGGTCTTAACCGCTCGGAAGAAATTGGCGTGACGACGGGTCCAGTCGCTGATCCAGTATTCCGCGCCCAACTCCGCCGCCAGCTCACGATTCAGACGCGGGGCCTGAAACATGTCATCCAGCTTCAGGCGCAGGCCATTGACGGCACGATCCAGGCGGAACAGCTTCTGGGCGTCTTCGATGTGGATGAAGGCCGAACTGCGATCAAACTCGTACATGCCCACCTCGAACATGCCGATCACGGTAAAACGCCGCTCGCGCAGCAATGCGCCCACGGGGGTCACCGCGATATTGGAAGTAATCAGCATGACCGAATCGCCCACCCCCACGCCCAGCGCATCCGCCAGTTCCTGTCCGAGCACAATACCGTACTGCCCCGGCTTGAGATCATCCAGGCGACCTGATTTCATGTGCTCGCCGACATCGGTCACACCAGCCTCCAGCGCCGGATCGATGCCACGCACGATGGCGCCGCTGACCGCAGTCGGAAGCGACAGCATCGCCTCCGACTGGGTGTAGGGCGCGGCGGCCACCACACCGCCCCGTCCCTCGACCCGCCCGAGCAGGCTGCGCCAGTCTTCAAGACGTTCACCCGGCCCGGTGATGGTCAAATGGGATGCCATGCCGAGAATGCGCTCACGCAACTCCTTCTCGAATCCGTTCATAACCGACAGCACCGTGATGAGCGCCGTCACGCCGACCGCGATGCCCAGGATCGAGGTCAGCGAAATGAAGGAAATGAAATGGTTGCGCCGCTTAGCGCGGGTGTAGCGCAGACCGATGAACAACTCGTAGGGTCGAAACATGAAAAGCCCGGTTTGAATCGAGCCTGAATCATATCGTGAAAGACTGTATTAGACTCCGCGAGCAGCCCACCAAAGGAGTGACCCATGCGATTGATCCGCACTGCCCTTGTCCGATCCGCGCAAGCCGCGTCCCTGACCGGCCTGCTGACACTAAGCCATATCGTCTTGGCCGACGCCCCTCCTCCCCAACGCGGCCAGTCCATGACCGTGGTCATGCAACAACACGGCGAACCCTTCGAAATACTCCCTGCGGTCGGAGATCCCCCGATCACACGGTGGATTTACCCGGGTTTCACGGTGTATTTTGAGCATCGCCGGACCATCCACAGCGTCCGTCACCGCAACGCCCCCGGCGCGGCGCAGCCTGCTTCCCATTAATGGAGATTCGCCCATGAAGGCCAATGTTGGTTTCGTTGACATGTTCATCCGTCTCTTCGTCGGCGCATGCCTGATCGGCCTCGCCGTCGCTGGCGTCATCGGCCCGTGGGGCTACGTCGGCGTCGTGCCCCTGGCCACCGGCCTGCTGAAGTTCTGCCCGGCCTACACGCTCCTGGGCATCAGCACTCGTGGCAAGGGCAACGAAGAAGCGCACTGATCGCCTGCTCCGGATCGATATCCCCGCGCGGACCTCGCTGCACACTAGCAGGATGTTGAAAAAAGACTTCCTTGTCTTTTTTCAACCCCTTCGTCCCGGTACACGCCCGTGACGAAGGGCGAAGATCAAGCACTTACGTTGCTTGATCTTCGGGCAAGCCTTCCTTGGCTTGCTTTAACAGGCCGTTGAAAACATTTTTCAACGGCCTGCTAGCCGTTCTCTCAACGTGTCGGGGTGGTCCCCTACCCCCTTGCGATGGAGAGATGGAAAGGGGGATGCGCGTTTGAACTCGGCGTAAGGTTCGAGGCGCTGTTCACTCTCTCCAACCCTCCTCCCTCAAGGGGGAGGGAACCCATCCGGCGTCATCTTTCACTCGTGTCGCCCAGCAACTCCTGGGCCGAACGGCTGGCGCGGTGTTGAAAAACACCCTAGGTAAGGCAAGCCATGACTGGCTTGCCCGAAGATCAATCTCAATGATCGATAGACCTTCGGAGGCTGTCCTGGTCCCGTGCCGCGACGAGCCGCGTTGAAAAAGGGCAGGAAAGCCCTTTTTCAACATCCTGCCGACGCCGCGCGGGGGTTTTTCATCCCCAGCGGCTGACCTGGGCGCGCCCCGCGTGGGACAATGCCGCCATGAACGCGACCACCCACTTCACCCCTCCCCTTCCCCAGCGCCCGCGTGACCCGCTCTACTGGCGCCGCCCGTCCGGTTCCGCCCTCAGCCTGCTGCTGGCCGAAACCGTCCAGCGTCATGACGGCCCGGTGCTGCTCATCGCCGCGAGCATGCAGGACGCCTACCGGCTGGAATCCGAACTCGGATTCTTCCTCGGCAAAAGCGAATGGCCGATCCTGGTCTTTCCCGACACCGAAACCCTGCCCTACGATCTCTTCTCACCGCACCAGGACCTGATTGCCCAGCGGCTGGCCGCGCTCGACCGCCTTCCGGAGCTCAAGCGCGGCGTGGTGATTGTCTCTGTCCCCGCGCTGCTGACGCGCCTGCCGCCGACCCACTACGTGCGTGGACGCACCATCCAGCTCACCACCGGCCAGCGGCTGGACGTGGAGGCCTTCCGCCAACGCCTGACCGAAGCCGGTTACCGCAGCGTCACCCAAGTGATGGAGCACGGCGAATTCGCCGTGCGCGGCGCCATCCTCGACCTCTTCCCGAGCGGCCAGACCTTGCCGGTGCGGGTGGACCTGTTCGATGACGAGATCGAATCCCTGCGCCTGTTCGACCCGGAAACCCAACGTAGCCTGGAAACCATCGAGGCGCTCAACCTGCTTCCGGCGCGCGAATACCCGCTGGACGAGGAGGGTATCAAGCACGCGCGCAAGGCTTGGGGCCACTACTTCGATACCGCCGGACGCGATCTGCTGCGCGGCTTGCAGCAAGGCCTGCCCTTTCCTGGCATCGAATACTACCTGCCGCTGTTTTTCGAGGGGCTGGCGACGCTGTTTGACTACCTGCCCGCCCGGACGGCCTGCCTGAACCTGCAAGACACCGGCAAGGCGGCGGATGATTTCCTGCGCGAGGCGCGCGAGCGCCATGAACAACGCCGCCATGACCGCGAACGCCCGCTGCTGCCGCCGGAAATGCTGTTTCTCTCTCGCGAGCAGATCGACACCCTGCTGTTCGAGCGCCTGCAAGTGCGCATCCTCGCCGAGGACGACCCGGCCTTCCCGCAGGCCGCCCGTTTCCCGGCCAAGGCGCTGCCCGACCTGAGCTGGCAAGCGCGAAGCGAAGACCCCGCCCAGGCTCTGCGCGCCTTCATCGCGGACTTCGACGGCAAGCTGCTGATCGCCGCCGAATCTCCCGGCCGCCGCGAGGCGCTAGGCGACCTGTTGCGCCGTCACGAACTGCGTTTCGACACGGTCGAAAGCTGGCCGGACTTCCTCGCCAGCGACAAGCGCTACCTCATTGCCACCGCACCCCTTGAAGAAGGCCTTTATCTCCCCTCCCCCGCCAGGGGGGAGGGCTTATCTGTAGCCATCATCAGCGAGGCCCAGCTCTTCGCCGAGCGCGTGGCGCAGCGCGGAAAGCGGGTCAAGCGCACGCGCGACGCCGAAAGCCTGATCCACAACCTGACCGAACTGGCCGAAGGCGCGCCGGTCGTGCATGAGGACCACGGCGTGGGCCGCTACCAGGGCCTGACCGTGCTGGAGGTCGGCGGGCTGACGCAGGAATTCCTCACTCTCGAATACGCGGGCGGCGACCGCATCTACGTGCCTGTCGCCAGCCTGCATCTGATCTCCCGCTATACCGGCGCCAATCCGGAGAACGCGCCGCTGCACAAGCTGGGTTCGGACGCCTGGGACAAGGCCAAGCGCCGCGCGATGGAGCAAACCCGCGACGTCGCCGCCGAACTGCTCGACCTGCACGCCCGCCGCGCCGCGCGCAAGGGCCACGCCTTCCGGCTCGATGCCGAGGCCTACGCCCGCTTCGCCGAAGGCTTCCCGTTCGAGGAGACCGCCGACCAGCTCTCCGCCATCAGCGCAGTGATCGGCGACATGACCAGCGGCCAGCCGATGGACCGCGTGGTGTGCGGCGACGTCGGCTTCGGCAAGACCGAGGTCGCCATGCGCGCCGCCTTCGTCGCGGTGCAGGACGGCCGCCAGGTCGCCGTGCTCGCCCCCACCACCCTGCTCGCCCAGCAGCACCTGCGCAATTTCCGCGACCGCTTCGCCGACTTTGCCATCAAGATCGAAGGGCTCTCGCGCTTCACGGCCGGCAAGGAAACGAAGCAGGTGCTGGATGCCATGGCCGAAGGCAAGGTGGACATCGTCATCGGCACCCACAAGCTCATCTCGCCCGAAGTGCGCTTCAAGAACCTCGGCCTGGTCATCATCGACGAGGAACAGCGCTTTGGCGTGCGCCACAAGGAACAGCTCAAAAACCTGCGCGCCGAGGTAGACCTGCTGACCATGACCGCCACGCCCATCCCGCGCACACTCAACATGGCGCTCTCCGGCCTGCGCGAGCTATCCATCATCGCCACCCCGCCCAAGGAGCGGCTGGCGGTGAAGACCATGGTGACGGGCTGGGACACCACCCTGATCCGCGAAGCCATCCTGCGCGAACTCAAACGCGGCGGGCAGGTGTACTTCCTGCACAACGAAGTCGACACCATCGAACGCATCACCCGCGAGCTGTCCGAACTGATCCCCGAGGCGCGCATCCAGTTCGCCCACGGCCAGATGCCGGAAAAAGACCTCGAACAAGTGACGGCGGACTTCTTCCACCAGCGTTTCAACGTACTGGTCAGCACCACGATCATCGAGTCCGGCATCGACAATCCCAGCGCCAACACCATCCTCATCAACCGCGCCGACAAGCTCGGCCTGGCGCAGCTCCACCAATTGCGCGGACGGGTGGGCCGCTCCCACCATCGCGCGTACTGCTATCTCATCACGCCTGCGAAAGGGGCCATGACGCCGGACGCGGTCAAGCGGCTGGAAGCGATTGAAAAGCTGGAAGACCTCGGCGTCGGCTTCACCCTTGCCACGCACGATCTCGAAATTCGCGGAGCGGGGGAGCTGTTGGGCGAATCCCAGAGCGGCCAGATGAACGAGGTCGGCTTCAGCCTCTACATGGAATTGCTCGACCGCGCGGTCAAGGCCATCAAATCCGGCAAGCAGCCCGAGCTCATGCAGCCCCTGCGCCACGGCGCGGAAGTGGACCTGCGCCTGCCCGCCCTGCTGCCGGACGACTACGTGGCCGACGTGCATACCCGCCTGATTCTCTACAAGCGCATCGCCAGCCTCGCCACCCAGCAGGAACTGGACGAAATTCGGGTGGAACTGATCGACCGCTTCGGCCTGCTCCCGCCCGCCGCCCATAACCTCCTGCGTCAAGCCAGTCTGCGCCTGCGCGCCCAGACCCTCGGCATCCGCAAGCTGGAAGCCGGTCCGCAAGGCGGACGCATCCTGTTCGAACCGCAACCGCCCATCGACCCCATGAGCATCGTCAAACTGATGCAGCAGGAACCCAAAACCTATCAGCTCGGGGGACAAGATACGCTACGCTTCAACGCCCCCATGACCGAGCCGGAACAACGGTTCGTATTCCTGGAGCGCCTGCTGAACAGGCTTGCCGGATGATCGGAGGTTCCCTCGTCAAGGCCCCGCCATGCGCCTGAAGGGCGCCTCGAAAAACCGTCACGAGCGGATGGAGTGCAAGGAGCCCCGCAGCGAATCCCCGAGACATATCAAACAGATAGGCGATGGGTGAGCGGGCTTCGCCAGCTTCGCGTTAGGATGCGACGCCGCAATCCGTCCGCAGGCTAACGCCAGCTACGCGTTCAGTAGGTTTTTCGAGCCGCCCTGAACAGGGACACACCGTGACGCCTGCTATAGTGGAAGCACATCCTCAATACCCGAGGCAGCGGCCTCAAGACCATCATGGCGAACTGGTTTAGAGAAGAAATCGATCATCTGGGGGACCGGCTGGAACAGGCTATCGAGAAGGCCGGACACGAGATCAGCACGCAGCGCAGTCTCACCAAGGCGGACATGGAAGAGCTCATCCGTTTTGCCGCGCATGAGTTCGGCGACGCGTTGGATGAACGCATCGACAAGGCACGCCATGAAACCTCCGAGCTGGTGACCCAGAAAATCGCCATGTTGCGCGAGCAGCTCAGCGAAGCTGCCGCAGAGCAGAAACGGGCGATGATTCGCAATGCTTCGGTGGCGGTAGGTGCGACCATCCTCGTCGGTATGCTTTCCCTGTTCTACAAGAAGTATTTCCAGGGCGAGCTTGAACTGATCGACATCTTCCGCTCCGCTCTGCTGGCGCTTGCCGCCGGTTATGCGGCGCTGGTCCTTTTCCGCTATGTCCATGCGTTTCTGGTTTTACCGAAATTCAAGCGCAATGCCGTGGTACTCGGCATCAAGTACTTCGATGTGTTGCGTCCCAAGGGGGCATGGGGACATCTGCTCGTTTTCGGGCTGATCCTCGGCGCTTGGGCCATGCTCAACTACAGCGATCAATTGATGCTCTTGCTCGGGCGGCTCTGACGGCAACACCCAATGAGTGAAACTTCGCGCCCGGCAGGCTTTTCGATGTCCCCCCAATTCAACGCCAAACCCGCCGGGCTCATCCGCCGCATCGGCTCCCTGGTCTACGACTGGTTGCTGGTGATCGCGCTGTGGTTCGTGGAAACCGCCATGCTTCTCCCCCTCACCCACGGTCAGGCCCTGCCGATGCACGGCCCATGGCACGGGGCTTACCAGGCCGTCCTGGCGCTGACCGCGTTGGGGTTCTTCGTATTTTTCTGGCGCAGGAACGGACAAACGCTGGGCATGCGCGCATGGCGTCTGCGGCTTGTGGATGAGTCAGGAAGAACGCCGCCCCTGAGCAAGCTCCTGTACCGCGCGACATGGGCGGTTCCAAGCTGGGGGCTAGCCGGGCTGGGGATGCTGGCGATGTATCTTGATCCACAACGCCGCGCCTTGCAGGACAGGATGAGCGGCACGCGGCTGGTGACGGAGAATCCGGGATGAGCGCCGATATCGAGAAAGTCTACAAATACGGGCGAGGCGGCAGCGATCCGGAGCACCAGGCTCATCAGGCCGACATCACCGCCCTGTTCGAGGGGCACATGTCCTTGAAACGGGTGACCGAGCGACTTCCGAACGGCATCCGTGTCTGCACCACCTGCGCCGACCGCGCGCTGGCGCTCATCCTTCGCCGTCACGCAGCGGATATGAAGGCGCGTTTCGCCCGAGGGCGGGCGATTCGCTCCTGGGATCCGCTTTTCGCCATGCTGTTCGAACAGCGCGATAACATCCAGGTAGAACTGATGGAACGGGAAGATGGGCTATGCGCCGAGTTGACCTGCGACGATCCGGCCCTACTTCCACTCATCCATGCGCACGATGCCACGCTGCACAAGTTTATCGAGCACGGCGCATCCCGCTCCGACGAGAGCTCGCGGATGCCTTGACAAGAAGGGATAGGGGTTAACCGCGGCGAGCGCGCCGCCGCCCCTAGCAAGATGCTGAAAAGCCTCTTCCTTGAGTTTTTCAGCGATACCGGGACCGGTACATGCCCGGACCCGGTATCCGCAAATCAATCACTGACGTGATCGACTTGCGTGCGGGACATCCATGTCCCGCCTTATCAGGCTGCTGAAACAAGTATTTCAGCAGCCTGATAAGGCCTGTAGGAGACCCGCCCTCGGCCCGATCAGGCGGGCATGGACTCCGAGGTCAGGCAAAAAGGTCCACGCCGCTGGCGCGAATACGCATCTCGACGTGATTGACCTGTGCGGACTGCGCCTCCTCGCCGCCCTGAGCGTGGGCGGCCTCCCCCTCCTGACCGGATCGCCCCCCTTGTCCCTGGCCGCCAAAGGCCTGCGCATTGGGGTTCTGGCCCTGCTGTTGACCGACGTTGACGTTGACCTGGGTGTAGCCCTGCTCGGCCAGCAGGTCACGCAGACGCGGCAGGGCGGCCTCAATGGCCTCGCGGGTCATGGCATGGGCTGCGGCGAAATGGATGGTGGCTTCGTTGCCGCGCAGTTGCAGATTGATTTCCATCGGGCCGAGATCGACCGGATTGAGTTCGATGCGCGCACCCTGCATCTCGCGCCCGACCATCAGCATGACACGCTGGCCCACGGCCTCGCCAAATTCACGCGACAGTCCCGGCTGGACAGCAATACGCTCAAGCACAGGCAATTCCTGGCGCACGCGCGCCGTCTCGCCGGACGACGACAGCACTTGTGCAAGCGGACCTTCATTGTCGGCGCGCTCCAATCCGGACGCACTCTCCACCGCCTGCGCCACGTCGCGGACCGTGACGGAGACCGCCGAGGCGGCGGCGGATGAGCCCGGCTTGCCCACAAGACCAGCCGCAAGGGCCTGGAGCACACCATCCCGCGCCCCATCCGCAGCAGCATCATCCGCCTGCGGAAGCGTGGCGGCGAGCCGGGATGCCTCCATGGCAGGACGTTCATTCGAACCGAGAACCTTCTGCGCGGCCTGCTGCAAGGACGCCGTGTCAATGTCTCCATCCACCGCCGTCGCGCTCACGAAGGCCTCCCGCGCGGCGGCCTCCTCCGCACGGGAAGCCACCGACTGCCGGGCCACGGTGAGAGACGCTGCGGATGCACGCTCCGAGGCTGCCTGCGCGTCCATGCTCGCCTGTACGGAGGCCTGTCCGTTTGCCTCGGCCTGTGTCATGCCTACCGGCACGAGAGAAGCCGCCACCGACGTGACGGATGCGGAAGACTGTCGGTCCGCACCCGCCATTTCCACGGCGGGCGACACGGCGGTCATCCAGCCCGCGACCGTGACAGCTCCGGCGGTCTGCCCGGCGGAGGCATCGACCTGTGCCCCGTCCTCCAACGCGAGCGCAGACACCGACCCCGGAGCGGATGCGGAGGCATCCTCACCCTGGATCGTCAGGGTTGCCTGCTCGCCCAGCATGCCAAGCAACTGATCGAGCAAGGACTGAGGATCGTCCGAGGTCACCTCACCATCGCTTGCGGCGGCCCCGGAAGACGTGAGCATGGCATCCAGTGCCTTGGCCTCGGGGCTGTTGACCTTGGCGACGGCCTGGGCGTTGCGGATTTCCTGATTCAGTTCGGCCAGCAGACCTGCACGCACCTCAGCGGGCATGCCTTCAAGCTGCCGCTCAAGGGCTGGCGCCATGGATTTCAGGAAGGCCGCGAAATCGACCGTCCCGTCGCCCTGCATCACCGAGGATGGAAGGCTTGTCGCTTGGGACGGCAAGACACTCATCAGTGCCTGGATCAAACCTTGCTGCATGGATGTCATCCTCGGTGGGGAGTCAGGGTGGAAAGATGCAGGCGACCGGCGAACTCGTCCTGCGCGCGCTGATCGCGCGAGTTCTGCTCACGCGCCATGGTGGTGGCAAGCTTCTCACCGACTTTGTCCAGTCCGCGGGTCCGGGTGCGCTGCTCATTCCAGGTTTGCACCGTGTGGGCGTGCTCACGCGCAGCGCGCTCGACCGACTGGCGCTGCTGGACGACGGCCTCCTCAATGCGGGCCATAAAAGCGCGATAGTTCTGCAAAGCGAACACGCCCGCACTGGCTCCGGTGTTGAACGACAACCGGGCGGCGTATTCACGCTGGTAGTTTTCCAGCAGGGCGAGACGCTGCTCCTGTTCATCCAGCCGGGCGCGCGCCTCGGCCATGAGGCGGGCGGCCTTGTCCTCTTCCTGGCGGGCGAATTCACCCAGCCGTTCGAGTCGCTGCTGACGTTTGTGATGGGTCATACGTCGATACCCCCTGCGGAGAATTTAGCCGATGCCTGGGGATACGTCATGTTCTTGGCCTTATGACAGGGCGCCGAAAGGGGCAGGAAGCTCTTTTCAACACCCCATCGGCAGGGGGTTGAAAAACATCCTGGTAAGGCAAGCCATGAATGGCTTGCTCGGAGATCAAGCGCGATAAGTGCTTGATCTCCGGAGGCCATCGCGACCCCGTGCCGCGACGGGTCGAGTTGAAAAAGGGCAGAAAAGCCCCCGTTCAACATCCCGTTAGTGCTGAAGCAGGTTTTCAAGGGTCTCGACACTTTCCGCCATGGTACTGCCATGACGAAGATCCTGACGCAGGAAATCCTCCAGCTTAGGATGCATGTCCACCGCGGCGTCGATGCGGCTGTCCGTTCCGCGACGATAGGCGCCGACGCTTATCAGATCACGATTCTGGGTGTAGGTTGCGGCAAGCTGGCGGAAACGCAAGGCCGCGTCGCGCTGTTCGGGCGGCACGATGGCGGGCATCACGCGGCTGACCGAGGCCTCCACATCCACCGCCGGATAACGTCCAGTCTCGGCTATCTCGCGCGAAAGCAGGATGTGCCCATCCAGAATGGCGCGCGCGGCATCGGCGATGGGATCCTGCGGGTCATCGCCCTCGGTCAGCACGGTGTAGAAGGCTGTGATAGAACCGCCTCCCTCCTCTCCGTTGCCCGCGCGTTCAACCAGTTGCGGCAGGCGGTAGAACACAGATGGCGGATACCCCTTGGTCGCGGGCGGTTCGCCAATGGCGAGACCGATCTCGCGCTGGGCCTGGGCGAAGCGGGTGAGCGAATCGACCAGCAGCAACACGTTCAGGCCCTGGTCACGGAAATACTCGGCGATGCTGTGCGCCAGCCAGGAACCATGCAGGCGCATGAGCGGCGAGGCATCCGCCGGGGCGGCCACCACCACTGCACGGGCCAATCCATCCGGGCCAAGGATTTCCTGTACGAATTCCTTCACTTCGCGACCACGCTCGCCAATCAAGCCGACCACGATCACGTCGGCTCGCGTGTAGCGGGTCATCATGCCCAGCAGCACGCTCTTGCCCACGCCGGAGCCTGCGAACAGCCCCATGCGTTGACCGCGTCCGACCGTGAGCAGGGCGTTGATGGCACGCACACCGACATCCAGCGGTTCGCGCACCGGGGCGCGCATGAGCGGATTGATGGCGCGCCCGGTGAGCGGCACGGATTCCCCGGCGGGCAGGGGCCCCTTGCCATCCAGCGGTCGGCCCGTACCATCCAGCACTCGACCGAGCAGGCCCATGCCGACCTGCACGCCCATCCGGCGCCCGGTGGGAATGACCCGCGACTGGGGCGCAAGACCCTGTGTGCCTTCGGTCGGCATCAGGTAGATGCGGTCGCCGGAAAAGCCGACCACTTCGGCCATGACCGACGCTCCTGCCGGGGTGACGACCTGGCACTGTTCTCCGACCGAGGCACGACAGCCTTCAGCCTCCAGGGTCAGGCCGACCATGCGGGTCAATACACCTTCAACCACAGGCCGAGGCGGCAGCGGAAGGTGCGCGGCGCGTTCACGCAGGCGTTCAGCCATCCGCGTGCTGCGACTCATGCGGTCTCCTCGCGAGCATCGCCCAACACGTCCGCCATCATCTGCGCGATGCGCCGCTCAAGCGTTGCATCGACTCGTGAATGATTGCTGACAACCAGGCATCCGCCGCGTCCGATGGCGCCATCCTCTTCAACCCGCCAACCGGATGCCTCCGGATGCAGGGCGGACTGGACCAGCGCCGCGTCCTCCGGGTGGAGACGCACTACGATGCCTTCCGCCGAGACGGGCAAAGCCGCCAGGGCATCGCGAACCACCGGGACGATCTCGTCGGGCTGGGTCTTCAACTCACGTCGAACCAGTTGCCGGGCAAGGGCCAGGGACAGCTCCAGCAGAGCGGACTCCAAATCGCCATCAGCGGCATCGAAAGGCTGGGCCAGGCTGGCGATCATCGCCTGCCAGCGCGACGCAAGGGCATCGATCTCGGCTCGTCCGGCCTCCATTCCTTCGGCACGACCGGCCTCGTAGCCCTCGCGCCAAGCCTCACGCTGGATCGCCTCGATTTCCTCCGCGGTCGGCAAGGTCGGCGGGGCTTCCTCCACCTCATCCACGGTAACTTGAGCCTCGGGTTCGATCCACTCATCGACCGGCACGGGATCCATGCTCGGCGGCTGCCAGGGCGCGACCGAATGACTGCCAGCCGCCATCAGGCGCGGCGGCTTGACGCTGACCGGCGTGTCGCTCATGCCGCGCCCCTTGCAGCGTCATGCTGGCGCATCACACCATCTCCTCGCCGCCGCCGAGGTTGATACTGCCTTCCTCGGCCATGCGACGGGCGATTTGCAAGATTTCCTTCTGCGCGGCCTCGACCTCGCTGAGCTTGGCCGGACCCATTGCATCGAGGTCGTCGCGCATCATCTCGGCGGCGCGCTTGGACATGTTCTTGAAGAACTTCTCGCGTAGCTCCTGATCGGAGGCCTTCAATGCCAGCAGCAGCTTGTCGGTCGGCAACTCGCGCAGCAGGGTCTGGATGCTGCGGTCGTCCACATCGATAAGGTTGGCGAAAACGAACATGAGATCCTCGATCTGCGTACCGACCTCCATGTCCACGCCCTTGACCTCTTCCATGATGCGGGACTCCATGCTGGTCTCGACGTTGTTGAGGATGCTCGCCGCGACCCGCACCCCGCCGACTTTGGACGATTTTCCTCCCAACTCCCCGGTGGCCTGCATCTCCATGATGTCGTCCAGTTCGATCAGTGCCTGCGGAGGAATGGAGTCGAGCGTGGCAACGCGCATGATGAGATCACCATGAATGTTCTCCGGCAGCATGGAGAGCACTTCCGCCGCCTGCTCGCCTTCCAGGTGGGAGAGCACGGTCGCGATGATCTGCGGGTGTTCGTAACGGATGATTTCCGCGATCGAGCGCGCGTCCATCCACTTGAGCGACTCCAGCTTCTTGCCGCCCGATCCGCCCAGCATGATGCGATCCATCAGGCTACCCGCGCGATCTTCGCCGAGCGCGCCGACCAACACGTTGCGGATGTAGTCGGACGCTCCCAGGGCGAGGCCGGTCTGGCCTTCCATGTCGCTGATGAAACGATCCACCACCGCCTGAATCTGCGGTCGGGTGATGTTGGGGATGACCGCCATCGCCTTGCCGATCTTCTGCACCTCGATCGGGTCCAGCTCACGGAAGATATGCGTGGCCGAGTGCTCGCCCAGCACCATCAGCAGGATGGCGACCCGCTCGGGACCCTTGAGGCCTTCAAGGGGATCCGGCGCGGGCGCGCTCTCGGCGCCGGTCTGGATGTTGACGTTATCAGGCATCTTCGCGCGTCCATTGTTTGATGACAGTGGCTACCAGGCGCGGATCGCGTTCGATCATCTTGCGCAGGTGTTCGATCTTCTGCATGTACCCCTCGTTGGCGGGCAGCATGGCAAGCAGCGCCTCTTCCTCAGCGGCGGCGTGAGCCATCGCCTTGATGGCTTCTTCGCTGTCCTCGCCTGCCGCCTCGCCCTCCACTCCGGGCAAGGCGAGCTGCTGTTCGCCCGGCGGCAGCGCAGCCATCTCGCCCAGTTGCGGCTCTTCCTTCTTCTTCTCGCCAAGCAAGGTTGCAAGCAACGGGCGGGCGATGACCAGGAAGATGATGAGGGCCGCCAGACCAAGCAGCAATTGCTTGGCAGAGTCCCACACCCAAGGCTGCGCGTAGAGCGGTGTTTCCGCCACCAGCTCCTCGCCGCTGAACGACACATTGGTGACCGTCACCCGATCACCGCGCGCCTCATCAAAGCCCACGGCCTCCTTCACAAGCTGGGTGAACTTGGCCAATTCCTCATCGGCGATGGGCTTGCGCTCGACCTCGCCATTCTCCTTGGTCACGATCCGATCATCCAGCACCACGGCCACAGTCAGACGCTTGAGTTCGCCCGGCCCTACCTTGGTGTGCTGAATGTCACGGTCAACCTCGAAATTGCGGGTCTGGGTCTTGTTGCTCTGCGCCGGCATTTGCAGCATCTGCATGTACTGATCCGGATTGAGCAACGGCTGAGGACCGATGCCATTGCCGCCAGGCGGATTGGTGGTTCCACCGCCCGGAGGCTGGTTGGTGAGCGCCCCGGGAACACCGCCCAACGCGTTGCCATTGCCAACGGTATTGACCTGATCGGAGAGCTGCTCGCTGCGCACCTTGCCCTCGCTCGGACCGTAGCGCTCGCTGGTCCCCTCACGCTCGGAAAAATCCAGTTCCGCGTTGACCTGCGCTCGCACACGCCCCGGCCCCAGCAATGGCTGAAGGAGTTGTTCGACACGACCGGTGTAGTTCTGCTCCAGCCTGCGGCGGTACTCGAACTGACGACCGTTGAGGGCCACCCCCGAATTGGCGATATCCTCACTCAGCAGGCGCCCGGTCTGATCGACCACGGTGACATCGGCCGCCTTCATGTTCGGCACGCTGGCCGCCACCAGATTGACGACCGCTTGAACCTGGGCAGGCTCCAGCATGCGTCCCGGATACAGCTTTACAACGACCGAGGCAGTCGCGGGCTGACGATCACGCACAAACACCGACTGTTTGGGCATGGCAAGATGTACGCGTGCGGTATCGACCGGGTTGAGCGAAGCGATGGTATTGGCCAGCTCGTTCTCCAGCGCATTCTGGTAACGCGCGGTTTCCATGAACTGGCTGACGCCCAGACTAGGCTCCTTGTGCAGGGCGTCGAAGCCGACCGGACTGCCCGGCAAGCCCTGACCGGCCAATTGCAGACGCAGTTCATGAAGCTTGTCAGCCGGAACCATGATCTGGCCCGTGGACTGATCGATTTCGAATTTCACCCCAGTGGCGCGCAGCGCATCGGCCACTTGCGCGGCTTCTTGCGGCGCCATGCCGGCGTACAGCGGCTGCATGCCGGATGCACCCTTGCCGGACCAGAGCACGAAGCCAACGGCAAAACTGATCAGCGCCGCCAGACCGATCAGAGCCCCCAGTTGCCGGAAACTCTTGGACTGGGTGACAGCCTCGACCTGCTCAAGCCATGCCGGGCGTTTTGGGGCCGGATCGGCGTCGGCGCCCGTCTCCTGGGGGACGGACATCATCGTCTGATCCGCTGCTTGAACCTGTTCGGCCATGCTCGTTACTCCACTACGCTCGTGTCACGCCCGGCTCAGACCGGCATGCTCATGATGTCCTGATAGGCGGTCAGCAGCTTGTTGCGCACCTGACTGACCGCGGTGAAGGCCAGACTGGCTTTCTGGTCCGCCAACATGACCTGCGTCAAATCGACGTCACGGTCCCCCGCCTCGAAGCGGGTTTCCAGTTGGCGGGATGTTTTCTGGAGATCGTTGACACCGTCAATCGCCCGGCGCATGAGAGTCGCGAAATCCTCGCCGCCGGAAACCTTGTCCACTCCGCCAGCCTCGCCGCCGCGCAAGTTCTCGGTCGCCTGGGCGCGCATCGCGCGCATCTGGCTCAGTACATTGTGGATGCTCATGTCGCTCATGGTCAGACTCCCATCGCTTGATGGGTATGTTTAAGCACGAAGCGGGCCAATTACTCCGAAAACACCGCCGTCCGCATGAAAAAAGGCGGCACGAGGCCGCCCGGTTGCACAACATGCCTTTTGTTCACACGCGGAACTGACGCACCAGTCCTTGCAGATTATCGGCCTGACGGGACAACTCCTCGCTGCTGTTGACCGCACGCGCGACTTCCTCAGTCGCTCCCCGGGCCAGACCGGAGATATTGGTCACGCTGCGTGAAATCTCCTCCGCAACCTGGCTTTGCTGCACGGTGGCGTGAGCGATCTGGCTGGTCATCTCATTGACTTGGCCGATGGCTCCGGTAATCACGCTCAAGGCCTCACCGGCCTGGACAGCTTGATTGACGCTCTCGCGGGCACGCTCCTGGCCGGCATGCATGACCGCCGCCGCTTCGTTGGTGCGCTGCTGGAGCGATTCAATCATGCGCTGGATTTCCTGGGTGGAGGCCTGCGTCTTGCTGGCAAGGTTGCGCACCTCATCAGCCACCACCGCGAAACCGCGCCCCTGCTCACCGGCGCGCGCGGCCTCGATCGCCGCATTGAGCGCCAGCAGATTGGTCTGCTCCGCGATGCCGCGAATCACTTCAACCACCATCCCGATGCGGTTGCCGTCCTGCTCAAGATGATGAATGACGTCCGCAGCTTGCTCGATCTCGCTGGCCAGGGCCTGGATCGCATGCGCGCTGCTGCTGACCACATCACGACCATTCACGGCCTGGGTTTCCGCAGTGGTGGCATGCTCCGCCGCATGCTGGGCATTGCGTGCGACTTCCTGGATGGATGCCGCCATCTCGTGCATGGCAGCGGCAACCTGGCTGATTTCGGCCTCCTGCTGGTGGGTGGCATGCAGCACGTCATCGGCGATGCGCTTCACCCCGTGCGAGGATTGAATCAGCACATCGGAGGAACCGGACACTCGCACGATGCTGTCCTGGAACTTGTCCAGCATGGCATTGAGCGAGGCCGCCACCGTACCCAGCTCGTCGCGCGCCTTGCACTTCACCCGACGGCGCAAATCGCTATCCGCCTCGATATCACGGATGGTTGTACGCAGCATGTCGACCGGACGAGCAATGCCCTGTGAAATCAGGAAGAACAGAATCTGCCCGACCACGGTCACAAGCCCGGTGGCCACGATCTGGACCGTGCGCAGGATGGACTTGCTGTCCTCCGCCTCCTGCTCGATCCGATGCAGGAAAATGCCAATGCCCTCTTCCAGCGCCTTGCTGCTGTCGCGGGACTGCATCGCCAACGGCGTGGCGGTCTGGCTGTATGCCTTCCAGCGCGCCTGGAGCAACTCGGACGTGCGCTCCCGCCCGACAAGCTCGCGCACCGCCGCAATACCCTCTTTCACAAAGGCATGCGAATCCGCACGGGATTTTTCGATCAACCCACGGAGTTTCTTCACCTCATCGGCATCCGAGACCGCCAGTCTTTCAAGACCCGCGTTCATCGCACTGAAATGCGCGGCAATTTCACGCTCCAGAACCTCCAGGCGCGCCAGATTCTTGGCATGGTCATCGCCAAGGAACACGTTGCGAGTCGAACGCGAAACGTCGTTCCGGTCGCGCTCGATCATCAGTGCGTAGCGCTCCAGCGGCTCGCCGACACGGCTGTACTGATCGAAATTGTCCGCGAAACGACCGACGAACACCCAGATGGTCACGGCAATGATGAGATTGCCGACGATCACAAGGGCGGCCAGCAAATTCAGGCGGGCGCGGATGGACAGGTTTCCGAACATGTTTACATTTCCCCTGACAGGATGTTGGAGAGGCCATCCATTCCTCTTCAACTCATCTTGCCTCGACAACTGTCCCCGGACCGTCGCCAGACATCGACTCTATTCCCGCAAGGCATCCATGACATGTGACGGACTATTGAAAATACGTTTCCAATACCCGCCATTGCGGCAAGATCAAGACATACAAAGCACAAAACGTACCAATCAGGATTCAACCACATCGCGCGCAAGCTGATACTTGCGCATCTTTTCCACCAGAGTGGTCCGCCGAATCCCGAGGAGACGTGCGGCCTGCGCCACAATGCCCTCCGTTCGATCCAGGGCCTGCTGGATCAGACTCACCTCAAGATCTTCGAGCAGACCTTTCAGATCAACCCCCTCCTCTGGCAGTTTGAACGTTTCCGGCGCGCCCTGAAGCCGGACCGGGAGCGTACCCGACGATGGGGATGGAAGGCATGTATCGTCAGCAAGCCCCGAAACATGAGCATCCGGGGACGGAGCATCACACCCGACCTCCTCCAGCGCCCCCAGGTCAAGGCCGTCGATATACCGCATCGGCAAGTCAGAGGCCGATACCGACTCGTCCGGGAACAAGATGGCGAGCCGCTCAACCAGGTTGGCCAGTTCGCGCACATTACCCGGCCAAGGGTACTGGCGCAGGGCTGCCAACGCCGAAGGCTCCAGCCGCAGACAGCCGCGCCCCTCGCGCTCCAGGCGAGCGATCATTTCCTCGACCAGTAATGGCAAATCCTCGGGCATGGCCCGCAGGGGGGCGGTCTCGATCGGGAACACATTGAGCCGGTAATAGAGATCCTCACGGAACTCCCCCAGCCGGATGCGCTCTTCCAGGTCCCGATGGGTTGCGGCAATCACACGCACATCGGCCTTGCGCGGCTCGCGCCCTCCCACCCGCTCGTAAGTGCGCTCCTGCAAAACGCGCAACAGCTTGACCTGCATCGGCAGGGGCATGTCACCGATCTCATCGAGGAACAGGGTTCCCCCCTCCGCCAATTCGAAACGCCCGGGGCGAGAACTGAACGCGCCGGTGAAGGCGCCCTTCTCGTGGCCGAACAGTTCGGACTCCAGCAATTCAGCCGGAATCGCGCCACAATTGAGCGGGATGAACGGTTTGTCACGCCGGGACGAGAGTTGATGCACATTGCGCGCGATCACTTCCTTGCCAGTGCCGGACTCACCGAGAATCAACACGGTGGCCTCGCTGGGCGCGACTTGCTGCACCATGCGACGCACCCGCTGCATGGCCGGGCCTTGCCCCACCAGCGGACGGAAATCGGCGGGGCGGCGCGCCGGGTGACAGGCATCCGCCTGACGCAATGCGGCATGCAGAGCGGCATGCTGTAGCGGCCAGCCGAGCCGGGCGACCCAGCTCGATGCTGGCAGCGCCCCCCTAGCCCCTCTCACCGACTCGATCAGGATCAGAGGCAAAGCACGCTCGATCCACGCCCGCAGGGCCTCGACATGCCGGTCTACAACCTCATCAACGACCAGAACCGCACGCCAATTGTCTGACGTAAGATCCCCTCCGGCCTGCCCTTCAACCCCCGCAAAGCTCAGCAAGCGGAGAATTTCCTCCATGCGCCCGTTATCATCACCCAGCACCAGAATCGTGTTCGGCTGCATGCCAAATCCTTGAGTTATGCTAGTTTCGTGTGGAATTGGGGCTGAGTTAACCACCCCCCTTTAAGGATGTCAAAACCTTGTCACCCATCATGCCCGATATGCTGGGCGTCGGCACCGCCCAACCCCGGCTCAACCTGACCGGCGCGGCCACGCCGATGCAGGCGCAACCTATCGCCAACGCATGGAAAACCGGCGAAATTCTGCAAGCCGTCGTGCTGGGCAACAACGGCGCGGGCATGACCAAACTCGACATTAACGGCCTGGAGGTCAGCGCCAAGGCGCCGATGGCCCTCGCCGAGGGCGACCGGCTTGAATTGCAGGTCATGCAGCCGGGCCCGCCGCCGCAATTGCGGGTCATGCAACACCAGGGCGCTGCCCAACAGGCCTCGATTGATCAAGCCTTGCGACAAGCCCTGCCCAAGGGCGCCGATCCCCAGTTGCTGGCCCGCTTGGGCGACATGCTGAAAAGTCTGGGCGACGCCCCCGATCTTCCCGAGCCCCAGCGCCAGGCCCTTGCCCAATTGCGGGAAGCGCTCCCCAACCTGCGCCAGCTTGTCGACCCAACCAGACTTGAGCAACAGGTTCGGGCCTCCGGGCTGTTCCTGGAGAGCAACCTTGCCCGCGGCGAACTCCAGCAGGGCGACCTGAAAGCCTCATTGCTGCGCGCGCTGGCCAGTTTGCAGAGCGCCCAGGCCGCCACACCCCAGGCCTCTGCCCCGACGGCAAGCCAGCCGGGCGCGGCTGCACAGCCATCCCTGCTCCAGCAAGCCCCGGCCACACTCGCGCAAGGAAGCCCCGGACCGGCGTCGCAAGCCGTGTCGCCGCCCCAAAATCCCATCCCCAACTCAGCCCTGCAAGCCTCTTTCTCCCCAACGGGAGCACCGCCCCCCTCCGCAACGCCGCCCCAGGCCCCGTCTCAACAGACCCTAGCTATTCCCCTCGACTCCGGGAACCCGCCACAAAAAGCCGCACAGACCCAGCCCCAAACCGTTACGCTGACCGACGGACGCCAGGGAATGCTTGACACCTATCGCACCCTCGCTGAACCAGGCGCGCAGCACGCCGCGCGCGGCCAACCCGCCACACCCGAGCATGCCACTCCCGCACCCGCAGCATCGTCTCCCGCGCAATTGGCCGATACCCTCAGACAGGCGGTGGAAGGAGCGCTGGCGCGCGTGCATCTGAACCAGCTCACCAGCCTGCAAAGCCAGAGTGGTGAGCAACCGCAATGGGTCATGGAATTTCCCCTGCCCGCCAATCAGGCCGATACCGCCCTGCGCCTTCGTCTCGAACGGGAGGGCGCGCACCAGGGGGGAGCGGCCAGCGATGCCGAACAGGGATGGCGGCTGGATTTCGATTTCAGCATGGAGCCGCTCGGCCCCTTGCGGGCCAGCGTGTTGATGCGCGGCGAACACTTGAACGTACGCCTCTGGGCAGAGCGCCCGGATACCCTCGGCAAGTTGCGTGACCATCTCGACCTGCTTCATGCCGGTCTTCAACGCACCGGCCTTGAGATCGATCACCTGGCCTGCTACCCGGGCCAAGGGACCCCACGCGACGACGACCGTCCCCGCCCAAGCGGCGGCTTGCTTAACCTGAGCGCCTGAACATGGGCAGCGTTCAAAACATCGGGAGCCTCGAAATACCGTCGCGAGAGGGCGGAGTGCAAGGCTGCGAGAAGCCTGAGATCATGGCATCGCCACCCCGACGCATGAAACGGCAAGCCGCCATGATCGTTTCCCTCACCCTGCCCATCTCCCAAAAAGAGCCCCCACAAGGGAGGGCGGCGCAAGCTGGCTTCGCGAGTCTCACGCTAACCCTGCGGCGCCCCCCCGAGACACCCCCTTCGAATGGACAAGGGGTGGGTGAGAGTGCGGTGTTGCAATCCCCACGCAGGCAGATGCATATGCCCCAGATGCCCGCCTCGCGTTCAGCCCGCTTTTCGAGGCGTCCATGAGTCATACCCGCGCGTCCACGCCGCCCATCGCGGTCGCTCTGCACTACGACGGAGGCGGCGCGCCACGCGTGGTGGCAAAGGGCGGGGGGGAGGTGGCCGAGCGCATCCTCGAAACTGCTCGCGAGCACGGCGTGCCTTTGCACGAAGACGCTGCACTGGCGCAGACTCTGGCCCGCCTGGAGCTCGGGGAAGAGATTCCGCGTGCGCTTTACCAAGCCGTGGCGGAGGTGCTGGCCTTCGCGCTCAAGCTCTCAGGCCGCGAAGAAGACATGAAGGAGAGGATTGCCATCCGCGCCGATGGGGCGACGGAAGAGCATCCAAAAAACTGATCCGGACGGCGTGCGTAGCTACTCGTCTTCTTTCCGATGCATGCGCAGGAGTAGCTCAGCCTCCCCGCGCGGCAAACCGTAATCCCGCACCAGACTTTCGACATCAACCTGTCCCCGCGCCGCCAGACGGATGGCCTGAGCATAGTTGGCCTCCTGCACGCCATTGTGCTGCACGCTGCCCAGATGCGACTCCAACAAGCCCTGGGCGCGCTCCAGGCGCTCCAGTTGTTGCCCGAAGCCCACGGTGCTGGCGCGCAGCGCGGACGCATCCAGGGCAACTTGTGCGAACTGTCCCTCGCTAGCCTCTTTCCATGCCCGGAGATCCGCCAGCTCGGCCTCGCCCGCCGCCAGACGCCGTTGCAGCGCCGCCAGACGCCGCCCCTGCCAAAACAAGGCCAACCCCAGGGCAACCCATGCAATCCATGGCAGCCACGCGGCTGTCTCTCCGTTCATCCGTGCAGGCGAATGGTGTGGGTCAGGTTATCCAGGTTGAGCAGAATCACCAGGCCGCCGGGGCGGCTGACCACACCCTGGATATGCACCGCGTTCTCATCGGAATTGACCGTCGGCGAGGCGGCCACCTCTTCGGCGGGAAGCTCGATCACCTCGGCCACGCTGTCGACCAGCAGACCGAGAACCTGGCCTTCGACTTCGACTATCAGGGTGCGCGTGGCATCCGTCACCGCCACGCTCGGCAGGTTGAAGCGGCGGCGGCCATCGATCACCGTCACCACGTTGCCCCGCAGGTTGATGATGCCGAGCACGGCCTCCGGCGCACCCGGAACCGGCGTGAGCTCGGCGTTCTTGAGCACTTCGTGGACACTCAGCACATTGACCGCGTAGGTCTCGCCTGCCAACTGGAAGGCCACCCAGCGGGTTGGCCGCTCGGCCTGCGCGTTCTCTTCAGACATGGTCATGATTCCGATCCCCGTGTTTTCGAGTTCAAGACCGCAAGCCGGTCGTCAATCCGTCCGGATGAATGAGCACCGTGGCCGAATCCGGATGCACACCCGCCAGCCAGGGGCGCGACGCGCCGCCCTCGCGCAGTAGAGCACCCTCCGGCAGGGCCGTCCATTCATCGCCTTCATCATCGCAGGCCAGCGCCCACCAGCCCCCGTCCAGGACAACCAGGACCCCATGCCAGAACAGCCCTTCCGGACGTGTTCCGCGATCGTCCATGATGACCGAGGGGTCGAGCACCAGAAGTTTGCGCGCGCCCCACTCGGCACTGCCCAGTACCTCCTCCGGCGCATCCGGAAGCGGACGCATCAGATGGGGCGGAAAGGTCACGGCCAGCACGCGATGACGCGGCAGCGCCAACCACAGACGGCCGCGACGAAAACGTCTCCACCCCTGTTCAGACGGGATCGGGGGATGAATCGAGGGCTGCGGCTCCGCATCCAGCAAACCGTAGAGGTATGCGCGGATCGCCTCGTTTTCAGCCACCAGACCATGACCGCCGCTGAAACTCACGATACCCTCCTCAGGCGCGGGGTATCGTCGCGCGACATGAGTGCGTCAAGCAGCTCACGATAAGCCACCGATCCACGCGCCTCCGGCTGCAAAAAAGGCAATGGACGCCCAAGCTTGCTGGCCTCGCGCAACATGGTATCCACCGGGATCACGCCCGGCCACAAGCGCGGACCATGCCGGGCCTGAAGCGTGGCCAGTGTCTGCTGGGCCGCGCGGGTACGCCGATCGTGCATGGTCGGCACAATAAGGTAGTCAAGCCGGGTGGAACGCGAACGCTGCATCATGCCCAAGGTACGCAGCATGCGATCAAGGCCGCGCAAGGCCAGATATTCGGTTTGCGTGGGGATGATGACAAGGTTGCACGCTGCGACCGCATTGACCATTCCCACCCCAAGAATCGGAGCGCAATCGATCAGCACATGGTCGAAATCATCGGCCAGGCGCGCCAGGGCGCGGGCCAGGACCAATCCCATGCCCTCGCGCCCGACAAGCTGACGATCGAGCGTGGCGAGCGCGGTATGCGCGGGCATCAGCCCAAGATTGGGATGGAAGGTGGCATGCACGGCGGCATGCGCATCGGCCACACGGCCCTCGCTCGCCTCCCTGAACAGGGTGTACACCCCCGCGCCGGGCGACTCAGGATCGAGCCCAAGGTAGCTTGTGAGCGAACCATGGGGATCCATGTCCACCAACAGGGCTCGCTGGCCGGAAAGGGCCAGCCAGCCCGCGAGGGACACGGCTGTGGTGGTTTTGCCAACACCACCTTTTTGATTGGCTATGGTCCAGATGTTCATCGCACACAACGTAGCAAGCAGGATGCCAACTCATCCAGTGACATCACAGCATCCGCCAGTCCAGCCTTGGCAACCTCCATCGGCATGCCGTAGATGACACTGCTCTCCTTGTCCTGCGCCCATACTTTGGCGCCCGCGGCCTTGAGTGCGCGGGCGCCGAGCACGCCGTCGTTGCCCATCCCCGTCAGCACGATACCCAGCACATCGCTGCGATAAACCTGAGCGGCGGAACTGAGGCCGACATCCACACTCGGGCGGTAATGCTCGTTCGCTTGAGGCTCTCGGAGGCTGAAGGCCGGCTTGCCATGAGAGGCGGCAAGCTGGATATGCACCCCGCCAGGAGCAATGTAGACATGCCCCGGCAAAGGCTGCTCCCCCTCGTGCGCCTCCTTTACCGACAAGGGAATGATGCGGTCGAGCCGCTCGGCAAAGGCGTGCGTGAAGATCGGCGGCATGTGTTGCACCACAACGATGGGTACAGGAAACGAAGCCGGGATGCCTTGCAACAGCTTCTGCACCGCAGCCGGGCCGCCAGTGGATGCGCCGACCATGACAATGCCGCGTGGATTGAGCACGCGCGCGCACTCTCCGCCACCAACGGATGGGACGGCACGGGTCGCTTCCGCCTTGGGCGCATCGGGGATGGTCTGCTCTGACCGCGCGGGGACCGCGCGCGCCGGTTCGGGCACGGAACGCGCCGCGCCCAAGCGCCGACCGGACAGCAAGCGCAACTTGGCAAACAGCAAAGGCGCCTGACGGCTGAGGCAATTTTCCCCGTGCTCATCCAGCTTGGCCATGAAATCGAGCGCGCCCGCCTCCAGCGCGTCCAGCGTGGCACGCGCACCGTAACGGGTGAGCGAGGAGATCATGAGGATGGGAGTCGGACAACGCGCCATGATCTGTCGAGTGGCGCTGATGCCGTCCAGCCCCGGCATTTCGACATCCATGGTGATGACATCCGGCTTGAGCCGACAGGCCATCTCAATGGCCTGCCGACCGTCCGCCGCCTCGCCCACGATCTCAAACCCCGGTTCGCGCGCCAGCAGTTCGCGCAACAGGCGTCTGAAAAAGGTCGAGTCATCGACGATCAGGATACGCATGAGTCGCTCCCCGCACAGGCGTTTTTCGCCCGCCTCATGCCCCTCATATCACCAGCCGCTCGCCCCGACGGTGCCCGTAATGCCTGAGCAAACCGGGCAGATCGAAGATCAAGGCAATGTGGCCATCGCCAGTGATGGTCGCCCCGGCGAAGCCGGGCAGACCATGCAGCAAATCGCCTAGCGGCTTGATCACAACCTCTTCCTGGCCAAGCACGCGGTCTACAATGACTCCAATATTCTGCGCGCCGATCTGGATCATGACGATCTGGGCGCCCATCTCGTCGGCGCACGCGGTTTCGCCATGAATGGCCATCCAGCGGCGCAGATCGAACAGCGGCAGAGCGCGATTGCGGACCGTGATGGTGCGCTGACCGTCAACCGTGTTGGTGGCCTTGCCTTCCATTTCGAAGATTTCATTGACGTTGCCAAGCGGCATGGCGTACTTACGATTGTTCACCACGACCATGAGAGTCGGCAGAATGGCAAGCGTCAGCGGGACCTTGATGGCGATGGTGGTGCCTTCGCCCAGCATGGAGTCGATGACAATACTGCCGGAAAGCTTGGCGATGGCGGTCTTGACCACATCCATGCCCACCCCACGACCAGAAATGTCGGAGATCTGCTCCTTGGTCGAGAAGCCGGGCGCGAAAATCAGGTCGAAACACTCGCGCGGACTCAGGCGGGCGGCGGAATCAGCGTCCATCAGCCCTTTCTCGACGGCCTTGCGGCGCAACCTGTCCGGGTCCATGCCCGCGCCATCGTCACGGATGGTCAGCAAGATGTGATCGCCCTCCTGCGCGGCGGACAGAACCACAACCCCTACTCGCGGCTTGCCTTGTGATTCGCGTACATCCGGCATTTCGACGCCGTGATCGACGGCATTGCGCACCAAGTGAACCAGCGGATCGGCCAGCGCCTCAACAAGGTTCTTGTCAAGATCGGTCTCTTCCC
>JBFLZK010000006.1:93439-174636 GCA_040756355.1 Pseudomonadota bacterium
GCCTCAACAAGGTTCTTGTCAAGATCGGTCTCTTCCCCTTCCAGCACCAGGTCAACTTCCTTGCCGAGCATGCGCGCCACGTCACGCACCACGCGCGGGAAACGCCCGAAGACCTTCTTGATCGGCTGCATGCGGGTCTTCATGACCGCGGTTTGCAAGTCCGCGGTCACCATGTCCAGACTGGCGATGACCTGGCCGACCTGTTCATCCTCAAACCCACTCTTGAGCGTGTTGAGGCGGTTGCGCACCAGCACCAACTCGCCCACCAGGTTCATGATGGCATCCAGGCGCTCGGTATCAACACGCACGCTGGACTCGGGCTTCTCGGTCGCTTGGGCGGCCTTGGAGCTGTCCGCTTTGGCGGCATCGTGCCCCTGAGAGGAATCTTCACGGGCCGATGCTGGGCGCGCGGCCTGCGGCGGCCTGACGACCGGGGCCTGCGCCGGGGGAACCGCCGCCGCAGCGGCGGCTGCTGCGGCGGCCGCTTCACTGGAAGGTCCCTTGCCCGCGCCGTACATGGAATCGAGCAACTGCTCGAATTCAGTCTCCGTGATAAGATCGCCAGGCGAACCGGACGACGCTTGCGCCGCGGACTGAGCGGCCTGCGCGGCGGCCTCGGAGGATGGCCCCTTGCCGGAGCCGTACATGGAATCGAGCAGGCTTTCGAACTCGTCCTCCGTGATGTATTCGGAACCCGAGCCATTTTGACCTTCCGCAGGGTCCGTTTGCGCGGCCACGCCGGACTCCGAACCACCCAGCATGTCGAGGTAGGCCCGCTCTACCGCGTCCCCCCTGACGGCAGGCGCGGCAGCCTGGGACGACGCGGGCGGGGTTACGGACGTTTCCTCGGCGGGCGCGGCCCCGGGCGTCATCAGCGCCTCGATTTCACGCAACTGGGCGGGTTCGGCATTGTCCGGCATGCGCCCCTCGCGCAGGGCCGCGAACATGATCTTGAGGGTATCAAGCACCCGCAGCATGACGTCCATCAATCGGGCATCGACGCTCAGTTCGCCATTGCGCAGCATGTTGAACACGTCTTCCGCGCGGTGACAGACCTCCACCAGCGGATGGACATCCATGAACCCCGCGCCGCCCTTGATAGTGTGAAAACTGCGGAAAACGGCATTCAGCAACTCGCGGTCATCGGGGGCCCGTTCGAGCTCGATGAGCTGCTCGTCCAACCGGTCGAGCAATTCGCCCGCCTCGACGAGAAAATCCTGCAACAGTTCCGGGTCGGCGTTGAGGGACATGGCAATACTCCAATAAGCCCGGATCAGAACCCGAGACTGGCCAGCAGATCGTCGACATCATCCTGGTTGCGCATGACACCCGCGCCCGCGCCGGGCAAGGCCGGGCCTTCGGCGCGCGTGGCGTCTTCGTCGGAGGATGCGTTTTGCGTGGCGGGCGCGCCCACCACGCGAATCAACTTCACCATCTCGTCTTCCAGATGTTCCAGAAGCGTGATGACTCTGGACAACAATTGCCCGGTCAGATCCTGGAATTCCTGCGCCATGATGACCTCGTTGAGGCAGGCATGAACCTTGTCACCCTCCAGGTTGACGGAGGCCAGGTAGATTTCCACGGGACCGATGGCGTCGAGCAAAGGCTGATTGTCTGGGTATTTCTGCTTCAGCGCCGCCAGGCGTTCACTCACGCGAGACGAGCGGCTGACCAGATTGGCGGTCAGCGGCAGGGCCTGCTCGGCGGCCTCCAACGTGCGATTGGCGGCCTGCTCGGTGAGCGTGGTGACGTAACGGAGGCGATCGCGCGCATCCGGAACCTCTTCCGAGGCCAATTGGGAAAGCCGGTTGTCCTCGGCGAACTGACGCAGGGAATCGTGCAAGTCGCGGGTGATGCTGCCAATCTCCTGGAACAGCATTGAATCGCGCGCATCGGCCAGCGCGGCAAGCGCGACGGCAGCGCCTTGCTCGTCCCCCTGGCGCATGGCCTCGAACAGTTGCTCGGCAAAGCGCAGGCGCTCGTCGGTAATGATGCTGCCCATGAGGTTTCCTTCGATCAGCCCAAGCGCTCGAAAATCTTCTCGATCTTCTCTTTGAGGGTGCCCGAGGTGAACGGCTTGACAACGTAGCCGTTCACTCCGGCCTGTGCGGCCATGATGATCTGTTCGCGCTTGGCTTCCGCAGTGACCATCAAAACCGGCAGCTTGACCAGATCCGGGTCGGAACGCACGGCCTTGAGCAGGTCAATGCCGGTCATGCCGGGCATGTTCCAGTCGGTGACCAGAAAATCGTACTGCCCGGTTTTCAGCATCGGCAACGCTGTCGAACCGTCGTCGGCCTCGTCGATATTGGTGAAGCCGAGTTCGCGCAGCAAGTTCTTGATGATGCGTCGCATGGTGGAAAAGTCGTCCACCACGAGAATCTTCATGTTTCGGTCCACTATCGAGTCTCCAGTCCCGGTGGCCTTGGCCACCCAAGTTTCAAAATCAGTTGTCCGCCCGCCAGTCCGTCAGCGCCTGACGAAGGCGCATCATCGCCTTGCCATGGATCTGACTGACGCGCGATTCGCTCACGCCGAGAACCGCGCCGATTTCCTTGAGGTTCATCTCCTCAACGTAATACAACGACATCACCATCCGCTCCCGTTCCGGCAATTCGGCCATCGCCTTGGCAAGATCGGTGCGGAAACTGTCATCCATGAATACGGCTTCAGGGTTCGGGCGATCATCCTCAATGTCGTGAGTGACATCCTCGTTATCCTCGCCGCCATGATCGAGGCTGAACAGGGAGGCCCCGGCGCTGTCGGTGAGGATCTGGTGATATTCGTCGAGCGTCATGCCCAGGGCTTCGATCACCTCCTGATCGCGCGGCTCGCGTCCAAGCTTGGCCTCCAGGGTACGGATCGCTTCGTTCACCTCGCGGCTGCGGCGGTGCACGGAGCGTGGCGTCCAGTCGTGCTTGCGCACCTCGTCCAGCATCGCGCCCCGAATACGAATACCGGCAAAGGTTTCGAAACTTGCGCCCTGCCCTTCGCGGTAGCTGCGCGCGGCCTCCAGCAAACCCATCATACCAGCCTGGATCAGGTCCTCGACCAGCACACTCTGCGGTAACCGCGCGCCCAGATGAAAAGCGATGCGCTTGACCAGACCAGCATGTTGGCGCACCAGCTCACCAGGGTCGCCATGCTGGATCTGGACGTACATCGCACGTGCGTTCATGCCGCCGCGCTCCGTTCGCCGGTGAACCGGACCAGCCGTTCGATAAAGAACTCAAGCCGCCCATCGGGGCCGCTCGGGCGCGGCCACTTGGCAATGCGCTCCGCCATCTGCGTGAAGGCGCGCGCGGCGCGGCTGGCGTTGTAAGCCTCCACGACGGGCTGCTGGCGCTGGACCGCCTTGCGCAGATACTCATCAAACGGCACGGCGCCCAAAAAGTTTAGGGTCACGTCCAAAAAACGGTCGCAGACATTGGCCAGTTTCATGAACAATTTCCGGCCTTCATCCGGTGTGTGGGTCATATTGGCGATCACATGAAAGCGCTCCACGCCATGTTCACGCGAGAGCACCTTGATCATGGCATAAGCGTCGGTCAGAGAGGCCGGTTCGTCGCAAACCACCACCAGCACCTCGCGCGCGGCGCGGGCGAAGCTGACGACGCTGTCGGAGATGCCCGCCGCAGTATCGATGATGAGGGTGTCGAGCGGGATTGTCAGTTCGCTGAAGGCGTGGATCAAACCGGCGTTTTCACGTGGCCCCAGGTCGGCCATTTTCTTGACGCCGGACGAGGCCGGAACGACGTGGATACCGGACGGCCCCTCGACGATCACTTCCTGCAAGCTGTGGGTGCCGTCAATGACATGCGAGAGGTTCAGCTTGGGATGGATACCCAGCAGCACGTCCACATTCGCCATCGCAAGATCGGCATCCATCAGCATGACCTGCTGCCCATGCCGGGCAAGCGCGCTGGCAAGGTTGACGGAAACGTTGGTCTTGCCGACCCCGCCCTTACCGCTGGTGACTGCGAGAACCTGGACAGGGCGAAGCTCGCGCATGGCGCGCAATGTCTGTGCCTGATCGGCGCCTGCTTCAACCATGGGCGGCCGCTCCGTTCCAGTCCCAGCTCATGCGTTCTTCACTCATCTCGTCGTCAAGGTCCTGCTGCATCAACTCAACCGCGCGCGCCACCAGTCGCTCGGCACGTGCCTGGGCAAGGTCCTCCGGCACCCGCTGGCCCATGCCCAGCCAAGCCACCGGCAGACGAGCCTCGATCACCGAGCTCAAAGCATCGCCTAGCTGACCGGCTTCGTCCAGTTTGGTCAGCACACAGCCCGCCAACGGCAGGTGACTGAAGCGCTGGACAGCCTCGCGTGTCATGGCACGCTGGGCGCTGGCGGAAATCACCAACAGCGATTGTAACCGCGAAGAAGCGGAGCGCAGATGACGCATCTGCTCCATCAGGCGGGTATCGCGCTGGCTCATGCCGGCTGTATCCACCAGCACCAGACGGCGGTCCGACAAGCCGTCCAGGGTACGCGCCAGACTCGCCGCGTCCTCGGCCACATAGAGCGGAACATCGAGAATGCGGGCATAGGCGCGCAACTGGTCATAAGCGCCGATACGGAAATTGTCAGTACTGACCAGAGCGATGTCCTTACGACCGTGGCGCATGACAAAACGCGCCGCCAGCTTGGCCACGGTGGTAGTCTTGCCCACGCCGGTGGCGCCGACCAGGGCGAACACGCCGCCGCTTTCGGTGATATCGTCATCCGCGACCTGAATGCGTCCACCCAATGCGCGCAGGGCCAGATCCCAGCCTTGCTCGCCGAGCGCCGCATCGCCAATTTCTTCGACCACATCCCGCGCCAGCGAAGGGGCCAGCCCCATGGCGCCGAGACGACGCATAAGTTCGGACTGAAGCGGATGGTGACGCGCGTATCGCCTCCATTCCAGCACACGGAGCTGGCTTTCCATCAAGGTGCGCAAACCTCGCACTTCTTCTTCAAGGCGCTCCACGCGAGGTGAGTGCGGCGGCGGCGCCTCGGCGAAAGGCATCGCGGGGTGTTCCGATGCGGCGGCAAGCCGGGCCTGCGCGCGCTCGCGGTCGCGTGCATAGGGATCGGGAAGATCTTCGTCAGCCACCGGCTCATGCGACGCGTTGAGCGGCGAAACCGCTCGCCCGACCTCACCCTCTTGCTCGGGGGACGGCTCGGGCTGAACTTCAGGCTGAGTCGGGACGTGGGCCCACGACATGGCATCGGCTCGCTCGCGCGAGCTGACAGGAGCCGGCGCGCTACGGTCCAGAGGTTCGTCCTCCCACAGATCCAGCCTGCCGACCGCGCGCACCGGAGGCGCGGGCGGCCAGGCCAGGCTGGCGGGCGCGCTCTTGATGGTCGAACTCGACGACTTCTTGACGGCCTGTTGCAGGCTGGCTTCGACATCCAGGGCGGCGACAATCTCGACGCCATCGTCAAGTCGCTTGTTGGAAAGGATGACAGCGTCCGCGCCCAACTCCTCGCGCACCCGGCGAATCGCCTGGCGCATATCCGGGGCGGTAATGCGTCGAATTTTCATGCGGTCCTCTCCTTCATGTTCGGGCGCGGTTCAGCCCGCCCCCGTCAATCTTCAGTTCACTGTCCAACACTGGCCACGACCCGGATCTGCCGGTTTTCCGGCACTTCCTGATAATTGAGCACGCGCAAGACCGGAATGGCGTAACGCAACATGCGCGCCAGCCACGGCCTGAGCGGCGGCGCGACCAGCAGCACAGCGGGTTCACCCCTGCTTTCTTGACGCTGCGCCGCCTCGCTGAGTGAGCGGTGCAGACGCTCCGCGAGACCGGGCTCAAGACCCGGTCCGGCATCGCCCGTGCCATGGGTAGTGTTAAGCAATAACTGTTCCAAACTTGGTTCTAGGGTAATGACCGGCAGCTCCGGCGCCAGGCCATTGATGCTCTGAACAATCATCCGCCCCAGAGCAACGCGCACGGCAGCGGTGAGTTGTCCCGCATCCTGGCTGCGCTGGGCATGCTGGGCCAGGGTCTCGGCGATGCTGCGCATGTCGCGGATGGGAACTTTCTCTTCCAGCAGGTTTTGCAGCACCTGGACCACGGTCGTCAGAGGCAAGGCGCGTGGCACCAAATCTTCCACCAGCTTGGGCGCGCTCTGCTTGAGAGACTCCAGAAGCTGCTGGACTTCCTCATAACCCAGCAATTCCTGCGCATTGTCCTGGAGAATCTGAGAGAGATGCGTGGCAATCACCGTGCTCGCATCGACCACGGTGTAACCCAGCGCCTGAGCGTGCTCGCGGTCGACGACCGGAATCCAGACCGCCTCCAACCCGAAGGCAGGATCCTTGGTGGCAATGCCTTGCAAGGCGCCGTGCACTTGGCCAGGGTTGATCGCCATTTCACGATCGGGGTAAATGTCCGCCTGCCCGATAGGCACGCCATGCAGGCTGATACGGTAGGCATTCGGCGAAAGGTCCAGGTTGTCGCGGATATGCACGGCCGGGATCAGAAAGCCAAGCTCTTGCGAGAGCTTCTTGCGCACACCCTTGATGCGCGGCATGAGCTGCCCGCCCTGGTTACGGTCGACGATCGGGATCAGTCCATAACCGACTTCCAGCCCTATCACATCCACAGGCGGCACATCCTCCCAAGTCAGCTCACGGGTCTCTGGCCGCGCGCTCGGCGCGGACTCGACGGGAACCGGCGGCTTCGCCAGGCTTGCCTCCTCGTGCCTGCGCGCCATCCACCAGGCGCCAAAGCCCGCCAGCGCAGCCAAGCTCAGGAAAGCCAGATTGGGCATGCCTGGCACCAGGCCCATGCCGCCCATGATGCCCGCGCTCACACCCAGTACCTTGGGATTGGCAAACATCTGCTTGACGATCTGCTCGCCCATATCCTGCGACTGGGTCATGCGTGTGACGATGATGGCGGTGGCAGTGGACAACAGCAGTGCGGGAATTTGCGCTACCAGTCCATCACCGATGGCCAGCAGGGTATAGGTCTTGCCGGCATCGCCAAAGCTCATGTCATGCTGGGCCATGCCGATGATGAGACCGCCGATCAGGTTGATGATGAGAATCAGGATGCCCGCGATGGCATCGCCGCGCACGAACTTGCTGGCACCGTCCATCGAACCGTAGAAATCCGCCTCCTGGGACACCTCGGCCCGACGGGTTCGCGCCTCGTCCTGGGTAATCAGGCCGGCGTTGAGATCCGCGTCAATCGCCATTTGCTTGCCGGGCATCGCATCCAGGGTGAAGCGCGCGCTGACCTCGGATACACGCCCCGCGCCCTTGGTGACTACCACAAAGTTGATGATGACGAGGATGATGAATACCACCACGCCGACCGCGAAGTTACCGCCGATCACGAATTCCGCGAATGATTCGATCACATGACCCGCCGCCTGAGGGCCGTTGTGACCTTCCATCAGGATCACGCGCGTCGAGGCTATGTTCAGCCCCAGGCGCAGCAAGGTGGAGAGCAGGATGATGGTGGGGAAGACCGCAAAATCGAGTGGCCGCAACACGTAGACCGCAACCATCACCACCACCAAGCTGAGGGTGATGTTGAAGGTAAAGAAGGTATCAAGCAGGAAGGGAGGCAGCGGCATGACCATCATCGCCAAAAGAATGACGATGATCATCGGCGCGCCCAAACCGCGCCCGCGCCAAGCGCGCGCCTGCCCAATCAGGGCTTTGGAGTCGATCCGGGGCAGGCTCAGGTCAGCAAGTTTCATGATTCCTCACGCGGAAAGGTAAACGCCCTCTGGGCTTTAGCCTCACCCAAGCATGAATCGTGCCCGCATCACAAAAAATTCACGCATACCCCATTGAATCACTCAAGATTGATGATAAATTGGATCTTGCCATCAATCACAAACTTTCATGAGGTTATTGCAATGAACGAAAGCTTCGAAAAGCACACCCCGTGGCGCATTGTCCACGCCGCTATTGCCGGTCTGTTGACACTCAAGGCCGTGATCGTCGGCACCCTGATGCTGACCTTGGGCATCGCCGTCGAATAAGAGCCATCTCTGGCGACTACCGATGAAAAAGGGTTGCGTTCCCTTTTTCAACGCGGTTTGTCGCGGCACACGTCCGCGACGATCTCCGAACCTCAAGCTCTTACAGTGCTTGAGGTTCGTGTGAGCCACCCATGGTTTGCGGGATCGGCCACAGGTAGCCGCCAGGCTGTAGTGGATGGAGCCCCTGCGGGGATTCCGGCGCGATTCCTGTAGGCCCTATCCAGCGCTTCCCGAGTCCGTCCATGGCCCTTCAGGCACGTCCACGTCAGGTCGGGGCGGCGTCACAGCGCCTTGTCGACGAGCTTCGCGCAACTGGTAGACATAGGCCAGCACCTGAGCCACGGCGCGGTAGAGTTCGGAGGGAATCGGCTGGTTGAGATCGGTGGTCTGATAGAGCGCGCGGGCCAGCGGGGGGGCGGAAAAGATCAGCACACCATGCTCTTCGCCCAATTCACGGATGCGCGCGGCCACCAGATCGCGTCCCTTGGCGATGACCACGGGAGCGTCGCTGATTTCGCTGTCATAACGCAGGGCAACCGCGAAGTGCGTCGGGTTGGTGATGATGACATCGGCCTTCGGGACCTCCTGCATCATGCGACGCATAGCCGCCTGCATCTGCATTTGACGGATCTTCTGCTTGACCTCCGGCTTGCCTTCGGTCTCTTTGAATTCGTCCTTGACCTCCTGCTTGGTCATCCTCAACTGCTTGATGTGCTCCCAAAGCTGGTAAGGCACGTCAGCGGCAGCAATCAGGATCATCGCCGCGCTCATCAGAAGGAAGGCCCAGCCGATCATCTCCATGCCTGCCTGCATGCCCGCGCGCGGCTCAGTCAAGCCTAGACGCAGAAGGTCGTCCAAATCCAGCCAAAGCACCAAGGCGACAACCGCGCCGACCAGTAGAAACTTGAGAATGCCCTTGATGAGCTCAACCAGGGCGCGCATGGCAAACATGCGCTGGATGCCCTTGATGAAACTGATGCGCTCGTACTTGGGCGCCAGCGCCTGCCAGCTGAAATTGATACCGCCCATCATCGCCGCCGCCAGCAGGGCCGCCGCCACCAGAAGGGCGATAAGAGGCAGGATGGCGAGGAAACCTCGCCAGACCATCTCGCCAAGCTGGCGGGTCATCCAGCTTGGGTCGTAGATCATCTCGCGGCTCAGATTCAGTCCGACGCGCATCTCGTTGAGCAAGGCGCCGCCGATCCATGGACCGAGGAACAGCAGACCGGCGGCCGAGGCCAGCAACACGAAAGTCGTGCCCAGTTCACGCGAGCGTGCGATCTGCCCCTTCTCCCGCGACTCCCTTAACCGTTTTGGGGTTGGGTCTTCGGTCTTTTCCTGACCGCTTTCAGCCTCCGCCATGCGCGCCTCCTCAGCCGCCCAGGAACTGACGCATGACGATCAGCCCCTGCTCAAGCAGGCGTTCGAGCTGCGGTCTCACGATCGGCGCGGCCAGAAGCAGCATGATGAAACCGACCACCATGGTCACAGGAAAACCAATGGAGAAAATGTTGAGTTGCGGCGCGGCGCGGGTGATAACGCCGAGACCGAGGTTGGTCATCAGCAACGCCGTCAAAGCGGGTAATGCCACCCACAAGGCCCCCTCGAACATGGTCGCGCCCCAGCCCGCCACCTGCCACCAGACCTCGCGGCCCGGCGAGGCGGGATCGAGCACGGGGATCGCGGGCGGCAGCAGGCGGAAACTGTCGGCCAGCATTTCAAGCAACATCAGGTGTCCATCCAAGGTCAGAAACAAGAGGGTCACGACGATGGTGTAGAACTGGCTGACAACCGGCACGCTGACGCCATTTTGCGGATCGACGGTGGACGCGAAGCCCAATCCCATGCTCAGCGCGATGAGTTCCCCCGCGTTGACGAACACAGCGAACACCAGTTGCAGGATAAAGCCCATGCTGATGCCGATCATGATCTGCTGGGCGGCGATCAGGACGGCTTCAGGCGATAGAGGATCGACCTTGGGCGCTTCAGGAACCAGGGGCATCAGCATCAGGGTGATCAGCAGCGAGGCGAGAATGCGCACCCGCACCGGCAGGCTGCTCGTACTGAACGGCGGCGCGACCATCAGCAAGGCGCCAATACGCAGGAAAGGCCAGACGAACAACCCCATCCAGGCCATGATGTCCTCGATGGGCAATACCAGTGGCTGCATGGCGCTAGCCGATCAAGCCGGGGATCGAGTCGAAAAGCCGCTTGGTGTAATCGACCAGCACACCCAACATCCATGAGCCGGTAAGCAGAAGAACCACCACCATCGCCAGCAGCTTGGGGATGAAGCTGAGGGTCATTTCGTTGATCTGGGTGGCGGCTTGGAAGATACCGACCAACAGACCCGCGGCCAGCGCGGTCAGCAAAAGCGGCAGGGACAGTAGAAGGATGACTTCCAGCGCCTGGCGGGTGATGTCGATGACGGTATCGGGCGTCATGGCGTCGGCATCGCTAGGTGTAGAAGCTTGCCGCGAGCGTGCCCATCATCAACGCCCAACCGTCCACCAGCACGAACAGCATGAGTTTGAATGGCAGGGACACGATCATGGGCGAAAGCATCATCATACCCATCGACATCAGGGCGCTGGCGACCACCAGATCGATGATGAGAAAGGGTATGAATATCAGAAAGCCGATCTGGAACGCCGTCTTCAACTCCGAAGTCAGAAAGGCCGCCATCAGGGTGGTGAAAGGCACCTGATCGGGCGACTCGAAGGTCTCCTGGCCTGCGATGCGCCCGAACAGGGCAATGTCCGATTCGCGCGTTTGCTTGAGCATGAACTCGCGCAACGGCTTGGCGGCCGCATCAATGGCGGGCCGGGCTTCCATCTGCTCATTCAGATAGGGCGCGACGCCCTCGGTCCACGAGCGTTCGAACACCGGCGCCATGATGAAGAGCGTGAGGAACAGCGCCAAACCAAGCAAAATCTGGTTGGAAGGCGTCATCGGCGTACCCATGGCCTGTCGCAGGATGGCCAGGACGATGATGATACGAGTGAACGAGGTCATCATCAGTAGCGCGGACGGCAGCAAGGTCAAGACCGTCATCAACGCCAGCACTTGCAGGGTCAGCGAATAACCCTGCCCGCCATCCGCCAACTCCTTGACCGTCACCACGGGCAAGCCCGGCTCGGCAAGCGCCAGTCCAGGCAACAGGGGAAGCAACAAGAGCAGCCAACGCAACGCCTTCATGAACACGCTCATCGACGCTCGCCCCGCAGTTCGACGCCCGCCAGCACCTGATCGAACTCCCCTCCGCGCGAACGCCCAATGGGCGCGGCCTCCATCAGCGGATCGGCCGACGGCGCCACCGGCCTGGCCGGAACCGCATCCGGAGGAAGATGCAGCAGCGGCTCGATCTGGCCGCTGGTCACGCCCAGAACGAGCTGATGCCCGGCCACTTCGATCCACACCACCCGCTCACGCGGACCGACCGCGAGACTGCCCTGCACAGCGATCTCCTGCTGCCGCCCGGCACGCGGCAGACCGCCGAAACGCTTCATCAGTCCGATGAGGACAAATAGCAAGGCGAGCACCCCAAGCAGGCTGAGAGTCAGCTTGACCAGATAGCCGCCGGAAAGGGGATCCGCCCCCCCGCCAATCGTCGCCGCGGGGGCCGAAACCTCGGCGGCGACCGATGCCAGCGGCACGACTGCCAGAAGCAACGCCGGAATAAGGCGCTTCATTTGAGGCGCCTCACCCGCTCGGCCGGGCTGATGACATCGGTCAGGCGGATGCCGAATTTCTCGTTCACCACAACCACTTCGCCGTGGGCGATCAGGGTACCGTTGACCAGCACATCCAGCGGCTCGCCCGCCAGCCGGTCAAGCTCGACGATGGAGCCCTGATTGAGCTGAAGCAGGTTACGGATGGGGATCTGGGTGCGCCCGATCTCCAGCGAAAGGGCCACCGGAATATCGAGAATAACCTCCAGGTTGACCTCGGGGTTTCCGGTCGGACCGGCATCATCACCCAAGCCGCCCGGCTGGACGGCGGGCGGCTTGGACTCGGCCTCGGCCTGCTCGGCCATCGCCGCTGCCCAGTCGTCCATTTCGTTTGCATTGTCACTGGCCATGTCATTTGGCTCCCGGCTTGGATTCATGATGTTCTTCGGGGCGCACGATCTCGCCGATCTTTACCGCCGCATTACCGCGATGGACGCCCCACTTGCCGCGAAACACGGTGGCTCCCTCGATCCTCAGCTCAACGTTTTCGGGCATATCGATCGGAATGACGTCGCCAGCTTTCATGTGCAACACGTCATACAAGCTCAAATGCGCCTCGCCCAGGTGGGCGTTCATTTTCAAACGCGCGCTGCCCAACTCCCGCTTGAGCGAGCGCGACCAACGTTCATCGATCTCGCCCCGGTCGCTCTGCACACCGGCATCGAGCAGATCGCGGATGGGCTCGATCATGTTGTAGGGAATGGTCAGATGAAACTGACCGCCACCGCCCTCCAGTTCGATACGGAAGGCGCAAACCGCCACTACTTCGCTCGGCGCGACGATGTTGGCAAGCTGCGGGTTCATCTCATGACTGACCAGCTGGAAATGGACCGGCAAGACCGACAACCAGGCCTTTTGCATCTCCTCGAAGGCGATTTGCAAGACGCGCTGGATCACGCGCAGTTCGGTGGGCGTAAACTCCCGGCCCTCGATCTTGGAATGACGGCCACTCCCGCCAAAGAAATTGTCGACCAGGGTGTAGACCAGGCGCGACTCCATCATGAACACGGCAATGCCCTTGAGCGGCTTCATGTGGACAATGGTCAGACTGGTCGGAACGAACAGGCTGTGCACCCATTCGCCGTACTTGTTCATGCGCACGCCCTCGATCGAGATCTCGACCGTGCGGCGCAACATGCTCACCAAGCGGATACGGAACGCGCGCGCGAAACGCTCGTTAATCATCTCCAGCGTAGGCAGCCGCCCGCGGACGATGCGCTCCTGACTGGTGAAATCGTAAGAGTGAACCCCCTCCTTGCGACCGGCTTCCACGCCGGTCTCGGTCTCGACGTCACCGCCGTCAACGCCCGTCAGGAGGGCGTCAATCTCAGCCTGGGAGAGAATATCGATGGCCATCGCGCCGCCTTACTGCATCACGAAGCTGGTGAACAACACGTCTTCGATCGACTCCGGATCGACATCTGCCTGCTTCTCAAGCACCTTGCGCACGGACTCAAGCGCCTGCTGCCGAAGCTGCTCGCGCCCTTGCGCAGTCTTTATCTCGGTGGATTTCTGCTGGCTGAACAAGGCGTTGAGCGAAGCCTTGAGCGCCGGCAGATGGGACTTGATGGCGGCGGGCACGGCGGGATCGCTTGAAAGAACCTGCACTTCGACCTGGAGATAATCGGCCGCGCTGGTCTCGGCCAGGTTGACCGTGAACGGCGCCTTCTCGTCGCCCACCACGGTGTAGGTGGGTGCGGCATGGGGGTCATCTTCCTTCTTCTTTTTCTTCTTCGGCTTTTCCTCGCCATGACCATCATCGCCGTGACCATCCTCGGCATGCTGCTCCGCGACTGGCGCGGCAGGCGCGCCGCCCAGCTTACCGCTCATCAGCAACCAGGCTCCGCCGCCCAGGACACCGGCCAACAGGAGAATGACGACGATCAACAGGATGACGATCAGTTTCCCACCGCCTCCCGACTTTTTATCAGCTTGCTCTTCCGCCGCCGGTTCCGGCTTCTTCTCCGCCATGGCTTGTGCTCCTCATCAAAAGGGATGGTCAAGGGAATGACGGGTCCGAGTGTACCAATGCATCATCCCGCACGCAGCCCTTCATCACGCGACGGCAACGACCTGGCGACGTTGACGCTTGTCCTCGTAGAGCGCGGCATCGGCGCGCTCTATCATGCGCGAGACCCCCTCCCCCGGCATCCAGTGCGCCACGCCCATGCTTCCGCGCAGCGGGATGAACAGATTACCGTGCGCGAGAGGCGCGGCGCTCATCACCTCGCGCAGGCGCTCCATCATGCGCAGGGCGCCATCCTCACCGGTTTCCGGCATCAGGATGGCAAACTCATCGCCGCCGAAGCGAAACACCATGTCCGTAGCGCGCGCGGTGGCGCTCAATACCCCGGCGAACTGCTTGAGCAAGGCATCACCGACCGGGTGACCATGAGCATCGTTGACCTGCTTGAAGCCATCCATATCCAGCAACATCAGTGAAAGCCCGCCGCCATGGCGCTCCAGGCGAGCCAACTCGCGCGCGAGCGCCTGATCGAAGGCAAGACGGTTGCCGATTCCTGTGAGCGGATCGACGGTAGCCAGCTTCAAGGTGTGCTGGTAAAGCATGGCATTGCGCAGGGGATAGAGAAGGTAGGCCAGGAGATCCTCGCAGACTTCCAACTCCTCGCCTGAAAACGGACGATCCCGCATGAACGTCATCCGCCCCATCGGCTCGTCGTTCACACTCAGGCGATATTCGGCATGGTTACGCGCATCCTCACCCCAAAACACATGCTGATGGCCCTGGAATGCGCCGGGGCACTCTCCGTCGAAGCGCAGCCCATCGAACGGGATCGCTCCCTGGACGCTGCTCGCGAACATCATCAGCATCGGCTCGATTTCCAGCGCGCTGGGCAACTGGCGCGCCAAACGCAGGATAGCCTGCTGGCGACGCTGCTCCAGTTCGGCGGACGCGTTCGCGGCGCGCAGGGCACGCAGCTCACGAAGCGGCATGGGACGACGAAGAATGTTGGCGGTCATGTTCAGGCTCATGGCGAGTCCTCCTGGATTCTGCGCACCTCATGGCGCGCCCCCTGCCCAAAGCCATTTCCATGCCAAGAAATAAAAAAGCCCGTCATGACGGGCTTTGCGCGATGTTGAACGCTGTCTTTACAGCCCTTGAGGGCGAGGCCGTCAAAATGACGTCACATCTGACCAGGCTTGACGGCCACATTGTCACGCAGATAGACCGGCTGCGCCTCCGTGGCCGGACGCCAACCGTACCGGGCGACCTGGTTCGCGCCAATCATCGCCACATCATGGGCACGCGGCAGCATGTCCGTGTCGCGCCCCGCGAGATGCGCGCCGAAACGCGGCAACAGAATCGACTCATAGGCCGCCCACCCGGGACCGGCGGCGAACCACCCATCCCCCTCCGGCGAGGCCAGATCGCTCGGCCTGATGACATGCTCCGCGCCCAGCGCTTCGGCCTCCCCTGGCCCGCGCACTCGCCATGCCCCCCAGTAGACCTCGTGCATGCGCGCATCCAGTGCCGCCAGCACATGCTCCGCACCGTGCAGGCGCCACGCGGCATGCGCCAGCGCGGCTAGACTGGAGACCGGCATCACCGGGATTTCCGCGCCAAAGGCCAAGCCCTGGGTCACGCCCGCGGCGATACGCAGACCCGTAAACGCCCCGGGGCCGCGCGCGAAGGCGATGCCGTCCAGTTGATTGAGGCTTACTCCGGCGCCAGCCAGAAGACGCTGCACCATAGGCAGGATCAGTTGGGTATGCTGACGAGGCGCGAGCGCGTACTCCTCCAGCAGATTCCCTTCGACCAGCAAGGCGGCCGAGCAGGCCTCGGTGGAGGTATCAATGGCGAGTAGCTTCATGTTCTCAAGAAAGTGGTCAGTGGCCGGTAATCAGTGGTCAGCATAAAACCACATCCGGCCATTCTGCACTGACCACTGACCACTGACCACTGACCACTGACCACTGACCACTGACCACTGACCACTGACCACTGACCACTGACCACTGACCACTGAATCAAGGATGCGTCATGCCCTTGACCATACCGATCAGCGCATTGGTAGAGGCGTCGTAATCGCGAACCTCGCCATCCCCCTTAAGTCGCGGAAGGATGCTGTTGGCCATCTGCTTGCCCAGCTCCACCCCCCACTGGTCGAAGGAATTGAGCCGCCAGACGATGCCCTGGACGAAGATTTTGTGCTCGTAGAGGGCGATGAGCATGCCCAGGGTATAAGGCGTGTGATCTCTCATCAGGATGGTGTTGCTGGGCTTGTTGCCGGGGATCGTCTTATGCGGGGCCAACCAGCGGATAGTGTCCTCATCCGCACCCTGCGCGCGCATTTCGGCCTCCACCTCGTCCTGGGTCCGTCCCCACATCAGAGCGCGGGTCTGGGCGAACATGTTGGCTATCAGCATCGAATGCTGGTCGCCCGCCGGGTTGTGCGTATTGGCGGCGACGATGAAGTCGCAGGGAATCAGGCGCGTCCCCTGGTGCATCAGCTCGAAGAAGGCATGCTGGCCGTTGGTGCCATGCCCGCCCCAGAGAATCGCGCCCGTGCTGTAATCCACAGCCTGACTATCGCGATCCACCGACTTTCCGTTGCTCTCCATGTCGGCCTGCTGGAGGTAGGCCGGCAGGGAGCGAAGGCGCGTGCCGTAGGGCAGCACAGCCTGAGTCTCGGCGCCGAAGAAATTGGCGTACCAGATACCGAGCAGGGCCAGAATCACCGGCATGTTGAGCTTGAGGGGGGCTTCGTGAAAATGGCGGTCCATGGCATGCGCACCTTCGAGCATCTTCTCAAAATGCTCGAAGCCGACGTGCAGAGCGATGGAAAGGCCAATCGAGGACCAGAGCGAATAACGACCGCCAACCCAGTCCCAGAACTCGAACATGTTCTCCGGCGCAATGCCGAAGGCACTGACCGCCTTGATGTTTGTGGATACGGCGACAAAGTGTCGTGCCACCTGCGATTCATCGCCGCAAGCCTCCATGAACCAGCGCCGTGCGGTGTGCGCATTGACCATGGTTTCCTGAGTGGTGAAAGTCTTGGAAGCGATGATGAACAACGTGGTCTCGGGGTTCACCTGCTTGAGGGTGCTGATGATGTCCGAGGGCGCGACATTGGAAACGAAATGGGCGCGCAGATCCGGCTGGGCGTACGACCCAAGCGCCTCGCAGACCATCTTGGGACCAAGATCGGAGCCGCCCACGCCAAGGTTGACCACATCGGTGATCGGCTTGCCCGTATAGCCCAGCCACTCCTTACGACGCACTGCCTTGGAAAAGGCCCGCATGCGCGCCAGCACCTCGTTCACTTGGGGCATCACATCCTGCCCGTCCACAAAGATCGGGCTGTTACTGCGATTGCGCAAGGCGGTGTGCAACACCGCCCGCCCCTCGGTGAAGTTGATCTTTTCGCCGCAGAACATCTTCTCGCGCCAGGCCTCCACGTCCGCCTCGCGTGCGAGCTGGACCAGCAACCTCATGGTTTCATCGGTGATCCGGTTCTTGGAGTAGTCGAGGAACAACTCGCCGGCGCGCAGACTGAAGCGCTCGAAGCGATCGGGATCCTCGCTGAACAGCTCGCGCATGTGCAGCCCCCGGATGGAAGCGTGATGGTCTTGCAGGGCTTTCCAGGCGGGCAGTTCGGTGGGGCGGGTCATGACTTCCTCATCAACGGCGTGATTGTTTCAACATTAGCGGTATTCAGACAGGCCAGCCAGTCATCACAGGCTGTTGCGCCAGGCATGATCGTCCTGATCGAACAGGCGCGAGGACTCCTCCGGCCCCCAGCTTCCCGCCGGGTAGGTGTGGATGTAATCGCGCTCCTGCGCCCAGACCTTGAGCACCGGATCGACCACGCGCCAGGCCCACTCCACCTCGTCGTAGCGCAGGAACAGGGACTGGTCGCCGCTCATCACGTCCAGCAGCAGGGCCTCGTAGGCGCCAAGCCGGGCGGCTTCGCTCTCGCAGTAAGTCGCGTCAAGCTGGGTGGTGGTGGTGCGCAGCTCCAGGCCTTCGCGCTTGGTCTGAACCTCCAGCCTCAGGCTGTCGCAGGGCTGGATGCCGAGCAGCAGCCAGTTCGGCTTGAGCTGCTCGATCGGCGTTTCGCGGAACAATTGCTGCGGCGGGTGACGGAAGCGGATGCTCACCATCGAGCTGCCCTCGGGCAGACGCTTGCCGGTGCGGATGTAGAACGGCACCCCGCGCCAGCGCCAGTTGTCGATGTAGAGCTTGAGCGCGGCGTAGGTCTCGGTGGTGCTGTGCGGCGCCACGCCCTCCTCCTCCAGATAGCCCGGCACCGGCTTGCCACGCACCGTGCCGCGCGTGTACTGGGCGCGGAAGGCGTGGGCATGCACCGCACGCGGCGGAATCGGGCGTATGGAACGCAGTACCTTCACCTTCTCGTCGCGCAGGGCCTCGGCCTCCAGGCTCGCGGGCGGCTCCATCGCCACCAGGGTGAGCATCTGCAACAGGTGGCTCTGGATCATATCGCGCATGGCCCCAGCCTGGTCGTAGTAACCGGCGCGGCGGGCGATGCCCTTGTCCTCCGCGTGCGAAATCTGCACGTGGTCGATGTAATTGCGGTTCCACAGCGGTTCGAGGAACAGGTTGGCGAAGCGGAACACCAGGATGTTCTGGATCGTCGATTTGCCCAGGTAGTGGTCAATACGGAAAATCTGGCTTTCGGCAAAATGCCGGTGCAGGCGGGCATCCAGCAGTTTTGCGCTTTCCAGGTCATAGCCGAAGGGCTTTTCCACCACCAGACGCCGCCAGCCGGATGACTCGTCGTGCAGACCCGCCTCGCCCAGATGACCGCTGACCACGCTGTACATATCGGGCGCGATGGCGAGATAGAAGATCAGATTGATACTCTCGCCGCCCCCGGTCAGGCGCTCACGCAGACGCCGGTAATCATCCGCCGCGCCAAGATCACCTTCGACAAAGCGCAAGCGAGACACGAAACGGCCAAGCACGTCTTCCTGGATATTTGCGCCAAGCTGTTCGCGCAAGGCGCCGGCCACATCCTCACGCCATTGCTGATCGCTCCAGGGACGACGTCCAAAACCGACAATGCTCATGCTGGCCGCCAGCCGACCATGGCGGTCAAGATGATAGAGCGCTGGCAACAGCTTGTTGACGGCAAGATTGCCGGTCGCGCCAAAGATGACAAAGACGCATGGATGAGCCAGGCCGCTCAACCCGCCGGACGAGGCCACGCCCCCGGACATGACGCTGGGCATGGCCTTACTCCGCCTTGCCGATGGCATGTCCGCCGAAGCCGCGACGCATCACCGCCAGCAACTTGTTGCCGTAATCCGCGTTCCCCTGGCTGGCGAAGCGCATGTGCATGGCGAGCGAAATCACCGGTGCGGCCACGCCAAGATCGATGGCCTCCTTGGCGGTCCAGCGACCCTCGCCGGAATCCGAGACAAACGGCGCGATGGAGGCGAGTTGCTGATCGCCTGCCAAGGCTTCGGCGGTCAGATCAAGCAGCCAGCTCTGCACCACCGACCCATGCCGCCACAGCTCGCTGACCTGGGCCAGATCGATATCGAACGGCTCCTTCGCCCTGAGCAAGGCCAAGCCCTCGGCCAGAGCCTGCATCATGCCGTATTCGATGCCGTTATGAACCATCTTGGTGTAGTGACCTGCGCCAAGCGGCCCGACATGCGCCCAGCCACGATCATGCGCCGGAGCAAGCGCCTTGAGAACAGGTTCGATACGCGCCGCATCCTCCCGACTGCCGCCCGCCATCACACAATACCCGTTGCGCAGCCCCCAAATGCCCCCGGACACGCCCACATCCATGAAACGCACGCCGGTCGGCATGATCGCCTCCCCGCGCCGTTGGGTGTCCTGGTAGAAGGCATTGGCGCCGTCCACCAGCAAATCGCCCGCCGCCATGCGCGGCAGGACGGCGGCGATGGCATCCTCGGTCGGCGCACCGCAAGGCAGCATCAGCCAGATAATGCGCGGCGCGGGCAACTGATCGATAAACTCATCCAGCGAATAAGCGGGCAGAAAGCTCGCCCCCTCCGCGCGCAACTCATCGACCGGGCCGGGACTGCGATTCAACCCGACCACTTCAATACCCGCCCTCGCCAGGCGACGGGCCATGTTGGCGCCCATGCGACCAAGACCGTAGATACCGATACGCATTGCTTGCTCCTCGTATTGATCGTGCCTGACATCGAACGATACATGCGCGCGGCATGCGCGGCATTGCGGCTATAATGCTCAACCTTTGTGAAGCCATTGCTGCATCCGCCCCGCGGAAGCAGCCGAACCTTGGAATCGACGCCCATGCGCAAACGCCCCGCCTCCTCCAAGCACGACGCCGCCCTGCGCGCGCGCGTGAAGCTGTTTGGCCAACTGCTCGGCGAAATCGTCCTTGAGCAAGCTGGCGAAGAGGTTTTCGACGCCGTCGAGACCCTGCGCAAGGGCTTCATCCGTCAGCGGCTCCAGTACAGCCCGCGCGGCCATGCCCGCCTGATGGAGCAGATCGAAGAGCTGCCCGCGCCCAAGCTGACCCAAGTCATCCGCGCCTTCAGCATCTATTTCAGCCTGGTCAACATCGCCGAGGAAGAGTTGATGCACCAGCAGCGCCGCGGCATGGTGCGGCGCGGCCTGAACCTGTGGAAGGGCTCATTCCACGACACCCTGCGCGAATTCAGCAAGGAAGGCATGACGGCGGGGCAATTGCAGGAGCTTCTCGATCACCTGCAATACATCCCGGTCTTCACCGCCCACCCCACCGAAGCCAAGCGACGCACGGTCATGGACCAACAGCGCCGCGTCTTCCTGCTCTCCAACGAACTGGACCGCCCCAGCCTTGGCGAGACCGAACGCGGCGACATCGTCGCCCAGATCAAGACCCACATCCTCGCCCTGTGGAAAACCAACGAAGTGCGCAGCGTGCGCCCGAAAGTCGAAGACGAAATCCGCCAGGGCCTGTACTACTTCCGTCAAAGCATCTTCAGTGCGGTGCCCACGGTGTATCGCTACCTGGAGAAGGCCATCAACACCAATTTTGGCCGTGACCTTGCCCAGCAGGTGAGCGCACCGAGCTTCCTGCGTTTTGGCTCATGGATCGGAGGCGACCGCGACGGCAACCCCTTCGTCACCCCCGACACCACCGAGCAAGCCGTCGCCATGGCCGCCGAAATGGTGCTGGAGGAATACCGTCAGCGCGTATTCGCCCTCGGTCGCACCCTGACCCACTCCATCAGCCTGTGCCCGGACATCTGCCTCAACCAACTCCAGCTTGAGCGCGACGAACGCTTTGTCGAAGCCGTGTTCGGCACCGAAGGCGACGAGCATTTCGAAGACGAACCCTACCGCACCAAGCTCCGGATCATGCACTACCGCCTGAGCCGCAACCTGGACTACGTGCGTCGGCTCAAGGATGGCGACCCGATCCCCCTGCCCCCGGAGGCCTACCAGGCGTCCACCGAATTCATCGCCGACCTCTACCGCATTCGCGACTCACTGATTGTGAACGGCGACGCGCTGCTGGCCGATGCCGACCTCAAGGACCTCATCCGCCTGGCGGAAACCTTCGGCTTCCACCTGCTCCAGCTCGACATCCGCCAGGAATCCACCCGCCACACCGACGCCGTGGCCGAAATTCTGGATCAGGTCGAACCCGGCCTGAACTATGCCGAACATGACGAACATGGCCGCCTGCGCGTACTGGCCGAGCGCATACGCCGCAACGCCCCGGCGGTCGATGCCTCCGCCCTCACCCCGGAAACCGCCCAGACCCTGCGCGTGTTCGAAGTGATGCGCACCATGCGCGAAAACGTCAGCGCGGAAGCCTTCGGCGCCTACGTCATCTCCATGACTCACGCCGCAAGCCACGTCATGGAAGTCATGTACCTTGCCCATCTCGCCGGTCTGGCGGGCTTCGGCGACGACGGCAAACCCTATTGCAACCTGCTGATTTCGCCGCTGTTCGAAACCATCGAAGACCTCGCGCACATCGAAGAAGTCCTCACACTGCTGCTGGACAACCCGACCTACCGCGAACTGCTGAACGTCTCCGGCAACATGCAGGAAGTCATGCTCGGCTACTCCGACTCCTGCAAGGACGGCGGCGTACTCGCCTCGGTCTGGAACCTCTACCAGGCCCAACTCAAGGTCCTGCAACTCACCCAATCCCGCGGCGTCGAATTCCGCCTCTTCCACGGACGCGGCGGCACCGTCGCACGCGGCGGCGGCCCCACTCATGAATCCATGCTCTCCCTGCCGCAAGGCACCGTGCTCGGCCAAATCAAGTTCACCGAACAGGGCGAAGTGCTGTCCTCCAAATACAGCAACACCGAAACCGCCATCTACGAACTGGTCATGGGCGCCACCGGCCTCATGAAGGCCACCCGCCACCGCGTCATGGACCTGCCCCGCCCGCGACCCGAATTCGAAGCCGCCATGGCCGACATGGCCCGCTACGGCGAAGAGGCCTACCGCGAACTCACCGACCGCACCCCCGGCTTCATCCCCTACTTCTACGAAGCCACCCCGGTGCGCGAAATCGGCCTGATGAACATCGGCTCCCGCCCCTCGCACCGCAAGCAGGGCGACATCTCCAAATACTCCGTACGCGCCATCGCCTGGGTGTTCGGCTGGGCCCAGGCCCGCCACACCCTACCCGCCTGGTTCGGCATCGGCAGCGCCCTGGAACAATGGCAGAAGGCCCATCCGGACCAGCTCGACCTGCTGCGCGCCATGTTTGAAGGCTGGCCCTTCTTCCACAGCCTGCTGCGCAACACCCAGATGTCCCTCACCAAGGGCGAAATGAACATCGCCCGCGAATACGCCGAACTGGTCAAGGACCGCGACATGGCCGAACAGGTGTACGGCATGATCAGCGCCGAATACCAGCGCACCCTGGGCGAAGTGCTGCGCGTGGCCGGAGTGGAAGACCTGGTCGAGATCGACCCCGTGCTCGGCACATCCATGCAGCGCCGCAATCCCTACCTGGACCCCCTCAACCACATCCAGATCACCCTGCTCAAGCGCTACCGCGACGAAAACCTCACCGACGAAGAGCGCGAAACATGGCTACAACCCCTGCTCCGCTCCATCAACGCCATCGCGGCGGGGATGCGGAATACGGGTTGATCCATTCGCGCCTGCGCAAACAGGAAGGCCGCCCATCGGGCGGCCTTTTTATTTAACGTGGAGGTCATCCGCGCAGTGTGACTGTATCGCTCGGGCTTTTGCGGCGCGCAGGGTTATGCTTCGTTTGCATCTAACGTAGAGGTAACCGGCCTGCGCGGCTTTTCGCGCAGGTCCGGTTGACCGCCATGTTAGATTTCATTTGCATAGGCAACTAGAGCGACTTTCTAGAGAATTGAAAAAGCAACAGTTCGCAACAAGCCAACAGCATTATCTGAAACACCAGTTTGTTACAGCGATAGAGGTACTCGGGTTGCTCATGGCTATCTGAGCTTAACGTGTTTTATACGGCGCAAGCGCCGCATAACTCAATAAGAAGTTGCCGTGAAACAAGACCAATAACATGGTAACTCATTGTTTTTTCAGAGAGTCAAAGGCGTTATGACTGCACAAGCGCTGGTCAGACACGGCGCTGACCTGTTGCTCCCTGGCGGAGCAGGCTGGGCTTAGCGGCCACCACTCACCCTTGCCATCCCTTCCACCCTCGGGTCGCTCGCCGCTTCCACGGTATTGCGTGCCTTATCCCATAGCACGGCCTGCATATTGCCCCAGGGTTGTTGCTCCTTCATGGCATGACCACGCGACTCAAGCGCCTTGCGGCTCGCGCCATCCAGCGCATTCGGTTCATGCTGGATCACATCCGGCAGGTATTGGTGGTGAAAGCGCGGGCGGGATACCCAGTCCATCGGCGGCTTGCCGTTCACAGCTTCCAGGGCGCCGAGCAGGACCATGGTGATGATGCGGCTGCCGCCGGGCGAGCCGAGCACGGCCAGGCGGTCGTCGTTGCGCACGAAGGTAGGCGTCATGCTGGAGAGCATGCGCTTGCCCGGCGCGATGGCGTTGGCCTCCGCGCCGACCAGGCCGTAGGCGTTGGGCACGCCGGGTTTGATGGAGAAGTCGTCCATCTCGTCGTTGAGCAACACGCCGGTGCCGGGCGGGACGAAGGCAGCACCGAAGGGGTAGTTGATGCTCAGGGTGGCGGAGACGGCGTTGCCGTCCGCATCGAGAATGGAGAAGTGGGTGGTGTCGTTGCCACCCTCGGGTCGCACCGCGCCGGGCAGGCTGGCGCTGGGGGTGGCCTTGTCATGACGGATGGAGGCGCGCAGGCCGTCCGCGTAATACGGGCTCAGCAGGCGCTGGATGGGAATGGTGATGTAATCCGGATCGCCCAGGTATTCCGCCCGGTCGCGGTAGGCACGGCGCATGGCTTCAACGATCAGGTGCATGCGCCCGGCCTCGTCCAGCGCCTTGAGATCATAGCCCGCGAGGATGTTGAGCATGGTGACGAGCGCGATGCCGCCGGAGGATGGCGGCGCGGCGGAGATGATCTCGTAGCCGCGATAATGGCCGCGCACCGGCTCGCGCTCGATCACGCGGTATTCGGCAAGGTCTCGCAAGGTCCAGATACCGCCTGCCTTGCGCACGCCCGCGACCAGACTTTCGGCAATCTCGCCCCGGTAGAAGCCATCCGCGCCCTCTTCCGCCATGCGTTCCAGCACCCCGGCCAGTTCCGGCTGGCGGATGACATGCCCGAGTTCCGGCGGCTGGCCGTCGCGCAGGAACAGGCGGGAGGCTTCCGGGTCCTTGTCGAAGGCATCCTGCCTAAAGGCGGCCATGCGGCGGTAATGCGGGGTGACGGGGAAGCCCTCGCGCGCAAGGCGGATGGCGGGGGCCAGGGACTTCGACAGCGGCAGGCGACCGTACTCTTTCGCCAGATGATCGAGCGCGGCGGGTACGCCGGGAATGCCCGACGCGAGCGCACCGTCCATGGAGGCACTGGGGATCACCTCGCCCCTGGCATCCAGGTACATGTCCCGGTGCGCGGCCAGCGGTGCGCGTTCGCGGCCATCAAGCATCACCTGGCGGTCGTCCTCGGACTGATGCAGCAGCCAGAACCCGCCCCCGCCGATGCCGGAGCTGTAGGGTTCCACCACCGCCAGCGCGGCGCTGACGGCCACGGCGGCATCGAAGGCGTTGCCGCCCGCGTTCAGCACCGCGAAACCCGCCTCGGTGGCGAGCGGATGGGCGCTGGCGATGGCGGCGAGCGGGGGTCGCTCCGCCGCCTGGAGTGGAAGGAAGACCAGTCCGAGCAGGAGGACGACGAAACGCAGACTCATGCGATTACCCGTAGCGCAGCTTGAAGAACAGGATGCTTCCCGAAAGGGCGGTGGTGATGGTGTTAGCGATGATGATCGGCCAGGCGCCGATGAGCAGGCCGTAGGCCAGCCAGAACACCACGCCGAGGGTGAAGATCAGGAACATGCTGAGCGAGAGGTCGCGCGCATGGCGGCTGCGCCAGGTCTTGATCGCCTGCGGCACGAAGGCGATGGTGGTGAGGGTGGCGGCCACGCTGCCGATCAGATCACTCAGTTCCACCGCCGCCCCGCCTCAGACCCGTAGATTGTCGATCAGGCGGGTACGGCCAAGCCGCGCGGCGACGAGGATGACCAGCTTGTCATCCGGCGACGCCGGGGCTGCCAGGTCGTCCACCCGACGAATGGCGACGTAATCGACGCGGAAATTGGCAACCTCCAGCGCGGCGCGCCCCTCGGCCTCCAGCGTCTCGAAGTCCTGCCGACCGGTGCGAACCTGCTCGGCAAGATCCGACAGGGTCGCATGGATCAGGGGCGCGCGTGCGCGCTCGTCGGCATTCAGATAGGCATTGCGCGAGCTCATCGCCAGACCGTCGGCCTCACGCTCGGTCGGCTGGCCGATCATCTCGATCGGCATGTCCAGGTCCGCGACCATGCGGCGCAGGATGGCAAGCTGCTGAAAATCCTTTTCGCCAAACACCGCTGAGTCAGGCTGGACCAGGTTGAACAGTTTGGCGACCACGGTGGTCACGCCGACGAAATGACCGGGCCGGGCCGCGCCGCAGAGGATGTCGGACAACCCAGGCACTTCGACCCGCGTGCAGGAATCCTTGCCATGCGGGTATAGCGCATCGACAGTCGGCAGGAACAGCAACTGGGCGCCCGCTTCGGTCAGCATGACGACATCGCGCTGCTCAGTGCGCGGATAACGTTCGAAATCCTCGTGCGGGCCGAATTGCAGTGGGTTGACGAAAATGCTCACCACCACCGCATCGGCGACCTGGCTCGCACGCCTTACCAGTGCCAGATGCCCGGCATGCAGATTACCCATGGTGGGCACAAAGGCGACTCGTTTACCTTGGGCCTTGAGGGCGCGCACGGCAGCGCGCAGATCGGGGATGGACGTGACGGTTCGCATGGAATATGTGCAGGAAAGTCATGGGGTCGATGCGGGGCCCCAGCATATCGCGACGGGGACGCCGCTCCTACAGAGGATCGCGCAGGGTCGATTCAAACGAAACCATGCTCGGGACGCGGAAAATCGCCCCGTTTCACGTCGTCGACAAAGGCCTTGAGCGCCTTGTCCGGCGCGCCGTGCGTCGCGGCGTAATTGCTGGCGAATTTGGGCGGACGAGCCGTGAAGCCCAGAAGGTCGTAGCTGACCAGCACCTGACCGTCGCAGGAGGGGCCCGCGCCAATGCCGATCACCGGGATGGCGAGTGCACGGGTGATGCGTTCGGCCAAGGCGGAGGGAATGCATTCAAGGATCAGAAGGTCCGCCCCGGCATGCTCCAGAGCGCGCGCGTCTTCCAGCATCATCTCGGCGGCCATTTCCCCGCGCCCCTGTACACGGTAGCCGCCCAGCTTGTGTACCGATTGCGGAGTCAGCCCCAGGTGGGCGCAGACCGGAATGCCCTGGCGGGCGAGCGCCCGCACAGTTTCAAGCTGGGGCGCGCCGCCCTCCAGTTTGACAATGTGCGCACCGCCCTCCTTCATCAGCCGCGCGGCGCTGTGCATGGCTTGCTCGGCGGTGGCGTAGCTCATGAATGGCAGGTCGGCGATCAAGAGCGCGCGCGACAGGCCGCGCGCTGTGCAGCGGGTGTGATAGACCATTTCGTCCAGGCTGACGGGGATGGTGGTGTCATGCCCCTGTACGACCATGCCCAGCGAATCGCCGACCAGGACCAGCTCCGTGCCAGCGTCCTCGGTCATGCGCGCAAGGCTGGCATCGTAGGCAGTGAGGCAAACGATGCGTTCAGCGCGCGCCTTCATGGCGCGGATATCGTTCAGGGTCAGCGCACGGCCCGTCATCGGTCTTCCTCCATCGGTTCACAGGGATCGTCGGCACGGGCCGACAGCATAGCGGACAAGGACGGCAAGCCGGGAATGTCCAGATCGGGGGCCAGTTCGGCCAGTGGACGCAGGACGAAGGCGCGCTCGGCGATGCCCGGATGCGGAAGGATCAGGCGTTCATGCCGGAGCTGGAGCCGGTCGTAGACCAGGATGTCGAGGTCGATCACCCGCTCGCCCCAGCGACGCAGACGTACGCGACCAAACGCATTTTCGATCCCCTGCAAGGCATCCAGCAGTGCATCCGGATCGAGCGCGGTCTCGATCTCGGCCACGGCATTGACGTATTCCGGCTGATCGGATGGCCCCATGGGCGGGCTACGATAGAGGCTCGATGTACGCAGCAGGCGGGTTCGCGGCGCCTGGCCGAGGGCGGAAATGGCGCGCCGCACCTGGGCGACGGGGTCACCCAGATTGGCGCCCAGACCGATCCAGGCTCGCGCCATGGAGCCCATCAGCTCACTCGCCGTTGGCGCTGGAACCCTTGCCCTTGCGGCGGCGCGGGCTGCGACGACGCTTGCGGCCAGCGTCGCCACCTGGACCGGCAGCGGCCTGCTGGTCCTCCGGGGCGGCTTCAACGTAGGCCCGCCACCATCCGGCGAGCTCGGACGCCTGCGGCTCGCCGCTCTGGGCGCGCAGCAGCAGGAAATCGTAGGCCGCACGGAAGCGGGGATGACCATGCAGGCTGGCGACGGAGCGCCCCTGATGCTGGGTGAAACGCGGCTGCATCTCCCAGATTTCGCGCGTAAGTACCTGGAGGTGACGCGGAATGGCCACACGGCCTTGCAGCATGGCCAACGCTTCATCACCCGCCAGTTGCAGGACGACGGAGTCCGGTTGGCCCGCATGGGCCAGGTATTGCGCGCGCAGCACCACCACCGGCCACAGCAGGGCGGCGTACAGGAAGGCGGTGGACAAGGGCAGGTCTTCGGCCACGCGACGGTCGGTGTTGGCCAGCGCGGTTTCAATGAAGTGCAGCGCCGCGCCTTCGTCACGGGTCAGGCCCAGTGCCTCATCCACCGGCGGGAGCAGGTAGCGCAGCAGGTCGAGACGGCGCAGCTCGTGCAGCGAAGCGACGCCGTGGCCGGTATGGAAAAGTTTCAGGCATTCATCGAACAGGCGCGCAGGAGGAATGCCCTCCAGCAATACGGCGAGTTCATGGACCGGCTGTTCGGTGTCTTCATGCAGGCGGAAGCCAAGCTTGGCGGCAAAACGGGCGGCACGCAGCATGCGCACTGGATCTTCGCGATAGCGGGTTGCGGGATCGCCCAGCAGACGCAGGACGCCAGCCTGCAAGTCCTGCATGCCGCCAACATAGTCGAGTACGGAAAAATCGGCGATGTCGTAGTAGAGCGCGTTGACGGTGAAGTCGCGACGCTGCACGTCGTCTTCCAGGCTGCCATAGACGTTGTCGCGCAGCAGGCGTCCGCTCTCGTCGGCGGCGCGACCCGGCACGTCATCGCCCGAGGCGCGGAAGGTGGCGACCTCGACAATTTCCTTGCCGAACAGCACATGCGCCAGGCGGAAGCGGCGACCGATCAGGCGGCAATTGCGGAACAGGCGGCGCACTTCTTCGGGCGTAGCATCGGTGGCGACGTCGAAGTCCTTCGGTTCGCGGCCAAGCAGCACGTCCCGCACGCCGCCGCCAACCAGGCAGGCGCGATAACCGGCTTCGTTCAGGCGGTAGAGGACAGTGAGAGCGTTTTTGCTGATGAGCTTGCGCGAGACGGTGTGCTGGTCACGCGGGATGACGGGCGTGTTGGAGAGAGAAGACACGGAGTTCGGTTTGTTCTTGTAGACGGCGCGATGCGCGGTGAATGGTTTGAAGATTACCATGAAAGCCGATCGAGCGGCCTGCTGGACAGCGAGGAGGCTGGTGCGTATCAAGTGGGTTCCAGGCGGTAAGGGAGAATGAAAGAAGTCCTGTTCTCGCGTGATTTTACATCAATCCGCCCCTTTTCCCCGCACAACTCCGACAAGCTGTCCGAGATCGCGGATTTCCGCCAGCGGCGGTTCGAGATGCCCAGGCCAGCTCGCACCGCCGCGATTGAGCCACACGGCGCGCACCCCGGCCTGGCGCGCACCAAGCACATCGTGCTCGGGGTGATCGCCGACATGCAGCATGGCGCCGGGCTCTTCGCCCAGTCGCTCCAGCGCGAGCCTGAACATGGCGGGGTCCGGCTTGCCCGCCCCCGCCTCGGCGGAGTTGACCGCCAACCGGATGTAGCGAGACAGCCCGGTGCGTTCGATGCAGGCATTGCCATTGGATAACGCGACCAGGACATGGCCGCGCGCGAGTTCCGCCAGCGCGGCATCCACCTCCGGGAACCATTCAACCGCGTTGCGCGCGGCGTAGAAAACATCGAACGCGGCTTCGGCAAAGTCCTCGGCGTATTCGGCCTGCCCGCCAAGGTGGCGCAGGAAATCTTTACGCAGGGTGGTCAGGTCATGCTTCCGCCCGGGGCGAGCCGCCATGTAGTCGAGGCAGATGGCATGCAGACTGTCCGGAGTGTGACCACGGGTGATGCGCGGGTAACGGACATCCAGCCAGTCGAACAGGGTTTGGTTGGCCCGGCGGATGACCGGTTCGATGGCCCACAGGGTATCGTCCAAATCAAGTCCGATGACGCGAATGGGCATGGGGTGGGCGCTCATGCGGCATCCTGCATCAGCCCGGCGGCCTCGATCAGGGCCCGGGTGTAATCCTCACGCGGACGAGCGAGCAGGCCAAGCGTTTCCCCCTGCTCCACCACCCGCCCCTCGCGCAGCACCAGGACGCGGTGCGCCATGGCACGAATGACGCGCAGATCATGGGTGATGAGCAGATAACTCAGACCATGGCGGCGCTGCAAATCCTGCAACAAACCGAGCACCTGTCTTTGTACCGAAACGTCCAGCGCGCTGGTCGGCTCATCCAGCACGATCAGGCGCGGACGCAAGACCAGGGCGCGGGCGATGGCGATGCGCTGGCGCTGACCGCCGGAAAACTCGTGCGGGTAACGCCACAGGGCATCCTCGCCCAGGCCCACTTCGCGCAGCACCTCGGCCACCCGTGTCCGACGCGCCCCGGCGCTCAGCGCGGGCTCATGCACGCGCAAGCCCTCGCCGACGATCTGCTCGACATTCATGCGCGGCGAAAGCGCCGCGAACGGGTCCTGGAACACCACCTGCGCCTGACGGCGCGCCTGGCGCAGGGACTCGCCGCGCAGACCTCGCCAATCGGTCCCGGCGATGACGACCCGTCCCTCGCCCGGCAACAGGCGCAACAGGACATGCGCCAGGGTCGTCTTGCCAGAGCCGGATTCGCCGACCACGCCCAGCGTTTCTCCCTGACGCAGGCTCACATCGACATCCTTGAGCACGGTCTGGCCCGGACGGCGACGAAACCAGCCGGACGATGCGCCGCGCACGCAGGCGATGCCACGCGCGTCCAACAGCAGCGATTCATCGCGCGGAGGCGCGATGTCTCGCACCGGCGCGCTGTCCAGAAGCAGGCGGGTGTAATCATGCGCTGGCGCGCCGAACACGCTTTCGACCGTGCCCTTCTCCACCACCTCGCCATGCCGCATCACGACCACCTGTTCGGCGAAGCGCCGCACCAGCGGCAGGTCATGGGTAATCATCAGGACCGCCATGCCCATCTCGCGCTGAAGCTCGCCCAGCAGTTCCAGAATCTGCGCTTGCAGGGTCACGTCGAGCGCCGTGGTGGGCTCGTCGGCGATCAAAAGTCTGGGGCGACAGGCCAGCGCGGCCGCGATCATGGCCCGCTGGCGCTGCCCACCGGAAAGCTGGTGCGGCAGGGCGTCCACCCGTTTGTGGGGCTCGCGGATACCGGTCCGATCCAGCAGTTCGATGGCGCGCGCGCGCGCGGCGGCGGGCTTGAGCCCCTCGTGCACGATCAGCGATTCGCCGATCTGCCTGCCCACCGGATGAAGCGGGTTGAGCGCACTCATCGGCTCCTGGAAAATCATCCCGATCTGTCGTCCGCGCAGGGCGCGCAGGCGAGCTTCAGGCACGGCCAGCATGTCTTCGCCGCCAAAATGGATGGCGCCTCCGGTGCAACGGGCAATGCGCGGATCGAGGAGGCGCGGAATGGCCAGCGCGGTAACGGTCTTGCCAGAGCCCGACTCACCAACCAGCGCGACCCGCCCGCCTTCCGGCACCTCGAAACTCACCCCGCGCAACACCTCGCGCTCACCGGCGGGCGTGGCGAAGGCAAGACCGAGATCTCGGACGGCAAGCAGGGGGACGATGCTCATTCTTCGAGCATGGTATCGGCCGACTGGCCTTCGGCCGTAATCATCCGGCGCAGGCGACGCAGGGCGTCAAGCTGGATCTGGCGGACCCGCTCACGGGTCACGCCGAGAATGTCGCCAATCGCCTCCAGTGTGTGCGGGTCATGCCCGTGCAGACCGAAGCGACGCTCCACCACCTCGCGCTGCTTCGCATCCAGACGCGCCAGCCAGACGTCCACTCGACCATGCACCAGCTCGCCCTGCAACAGGTCGGCTGGATCGATGTTGTGCTCGTCGGGAATCATTTCCATCAAGGAGTGATCCGGATCGCCGCGCAGCGGGGTATCGATGGAGGTGATGCGCTCACCATAGGCCATGTGGCGCATCACATCGTCCAGCTCGCGATCCAGGCTACCGGCAATCTCCTCTGGAGTGGCCTCGTGATGAAGCTCCTGGGACAGTTTGCGGGCGGCGCGATTGTAGGTGTTGATTTCCTTCACGACATGGATCGGAAGGCGCACCGTGCGTCCCTGGTTCATCAAGGCGCGTTCGATGGTCTGACGAATCCACCAGGTGGCATAGGTGGAAAAACGGAAACCGCGCTCGGGATCGAATTTCTCAACCGCGCGCATCAGGCCGAGGTTGCCCTCCTCGATCAGGTCGGCGAGATCCAGCCCTCGATGCATGTAGCGGCGCGCGATCTTGACCACCAGACGAAGGTTGCTGACGATCATCTTTTCGCGCCCGGCGGCATCCCCGGCGCGCGCCAGGCGCGCATAACGCCGCTCATCCTCGACGCTCAGCAAACCGTGACATTCCAGGTCGTTCAGGTACAGACGAGTGACATCGGGGCCTTCGGCGCCATAGCTGCCAGCGCTGAAACCCTGACCTTCCCCCGGCTCATCGCGCTCTTCCTCCGTGTCCGGCTGGGCGACGAAGCCCTCGGTTTCCGTATCCAGCACGCTGCCCGGCTCAAGATGGGGAGCGTCCTCCATCATATCGATGGCGTCGGTGTCCTGGGTGTCTTCATGCATGCTCATAGGACATATTCCGTTAGGGTGGAGGGCCGCTACCGGCGTGGAAGCTGCCGCAGCGGGTCGACCGGGCTGCCATCGAGCCGGATCTCGAAATGCAGCATCGGTTTGCCCGCCTCGGCATGCCCCATTTTGGCAATCAATTGCCCAGCGTGCACATAATCCCCCTCGCTGACCAATAAGTCCTGGTTATAGGCATATGCACTCAGAAAACGCGCGTCATGCTTCAGGATGATGAGCTTGCCATACCCCGGCAACCCGGAGCCGCTGTAGACCACCTCGCCCGCCGCCGCCGCATGAACCGGCTGACCGAGCCGACCGGCGATATCGATCCCCTTGCGCGTGGCGTGTCCAGCCTGGAACGTGCTGACCACGCGTCCCTCGGTGGGCCAGCGCCAGTCGATGGAGCCGATCGCCCCCTCGGCGGAAGTGTCTCCGCTATCCCCCGTGGCCGCGCTCTTGACGCCGCCCGCTCCCAAGCGAATGCGCTGCCCGACGTTCAAGGCGTACGGCGGCCGCAGACCATTGATGCGCGCCACCGCTTGCCAGTCAAGTCCGTAGGCCGTGGCGATGGAGTACAGCGTCTCGCCGCGTTGGACGACATGCACCCCGCCATCCGGAAAATCGCGCACCGAAGGCCCCGCGCAACCGGCCAGCGCCAGCAGGAGGCAGCAGGCGAGAATCCAGCGCATGCGTACCCGTCAATGCCTCGCCAGGAGATAGGCGGCGAGTACGATGACGACCGCCCCCCAACCCAGCCATTCCATGAAGGGCCTCAGACGCGGCTCGAAAGCCGGACCGAAGCGCGACATCAGCCAGGCGACCAGGAAGAAACGCCCGCCACGCCCGAAGAAAGAGGCCAGCAGGAACGGCAACAATGGCATCCCCATGGCGCCTGCGGTAATGGTGAAGGCCTTGTAGGGGATGGGCGAAAACCCGGCCAGGAATACGGCCCAGAAACCCCAGTTGGCGAACCAGACGCGGGCCTTCTCAAGCGCCGGGGCATAACCCATGCGTTCGATCCAGGGCGTCAGCAAATCGAAAAACCAGACGCCCAGCAGATAGCCGAACAGACCTCCGACCACCGATGCCACGGTCGTCAGTAGGGCCAGCCGCCACCAGGCGGACGGGCGGGCGATGCACATCGGCGCCAGAAGAACATCAGGCGGGATCGGGAAAAAGGACGATTCGGCGAAACTCATGCCACCGAGAAACCATGGTGCGCGCGGGTGCCGCCCCCAGCCGATCACACGGTCATACAAGGAACCGAACAGCCTCACGCGACCTCCCCGCTCACCAGCGGCACAAAACTGGCTGCCTCCAGAATGTCCTCCTTCAGCACGCCGTTCACCCGGCGGATCATCAGGAGCGATTGCGCCCCGCCCTGTGGTCCGACGGGAATCACCATGCGTCCTCCTTCGGCGATCTGCTCCAGCAGGCGCGGCGGAATCACGTCCGGCGCGGCGGCAACCAGGATCGCGTCGAACGGCCCGTGCGCGGCCCAGCCTTGCCAGCCGTCGGCATGACGCAGGCGTACGTTGTAACGCTCAAGCAGCTTGAGCCGCGCGCGCGCCTGATCGAGCAGGCTCTTGATCCGCTCGATGCTGAACACCTGGTTGACCAGCTCGGCCAGGATGGCCGTCTGATAGCCCGAGCCCGTGCCCACCTCCAGCACCCGATTGGGGATTCCATCGCGCAGGATGGCCTCGCTCATGCGCGCGACGGTGTAGGGCTGGGAGATGGTCTGCCCGTGACCGATGGGCAGGGCCGTGTCCTCGTAGGCCCGACTGGCGAGCGCTTCATCGATGAACACATGACGAGGCGTGCGGCTCATCGCACGCAGAACCTTTTCGTTTTCGATCCCCGCCGTGCGCAAGCGCTCGATCAGGCGCTCCTGCACCCGGGGCGCGGTAAGGCCGCTGCCGCGCAGCACGGGGTCACGCCGTAACGACATCGGGTAGCCATGCGCCAAGCGCACCCAGAGTATCGTGGCGGGTCATGTCGAAGTGGATGGGGGTGACGGAGATATACCCTTCGCGCAGAGCGTGGAAATCGGTGCCCTCGCCATCGTCGGCCGCCGCGCCAGCCATGCCGATCCAGTAAATGCTCTTGCCACGCGGATCGCGATCCGGAACCATCGGCGCAGAGGGGTGACGCTTGCCCAGGCGGGTGGCTCGCAGGCCCTGGATCGCCGCCCAGGGACGATCCGGCACGTTGACGCTCAACAGCGTGTCGCGCGGCAGCGGGTGGCTGCCTATGCCTTCGACAAGCTGGCGCACGGCGCGGCAAGCCGTCTCCAGATGCTCCGGCTCAAAACTCTCCATCGAGACCGCGATCGCGGGCAGGCCGAGCGAGCGGCCCTCCATGGCGGCGGCCACGGTACCGGAGTAGAGCACGTCGTCCCCCATGTTGGGGCCGTGGTTGATACCCGACAGGACCATGTCCGGTGTAAACGGCAGCAATCCGGTCAGGGCCAGGTGAACGCAGTCGGTCGGCGTGCCGTCCACGGCCCACACATCGGGTTCGAGCTGCTTGGGCCGCAGCGGGCGCGACAGGGTGAGCGAATTGCTGGCGCCGCTGCGATCGCGATCCGGCGCGACGATGACAACCCGGCCCAGCGGACGCATGGACTCGGCCAGGGCGCGGATACCAGGGGCATGCACGCCATCGTCGTTGGAAATCAGGATATCCATGCAAACCCATCGTGGCCTTGAGAGGAGCACTCACTATACTGATCGGCATCCACGGCTCCAACCACCCGGCGACAGCATCATGAACGAGGACGATATCCGGCTGTTCCGCGCCGAGATCGGCACCCTGAGCGGAGAAATCCGCCCGGTCACGCATGACCGGGTAGAGCACCGCCCGCCGCGCCCCTCCGCGCGCCCCCGCCAGCGCGAGCTGGACCGGGCGGCCATTATCCAGGACATGCTGAGCGACTACGACCCCGGCGAACTGGAGCATGGCGAGGTGCTGCTCTACCTGCGCGATGGCGTCTCCCGGCAAGTGTTACGCAAACTGCGACGTGGCCAGTTCGCGGTCGGCGCCGCACTCGACCTGCACGGCCACACCGCCGACGAGGCGCGCATCGCCCTGACCCTGTTCCTCAACGAACAACGCCATACCACCCATCGCTGCGTACGCATCATCCACGGCAAGGGTTACCACTCGGCCAGCGGCCAGGGCAAACTCAAGCGTCTTCTCAACCGCTGGCTTCCGCAACGCGACGATGTCATTGCATTCTGCTCCGCGCGTCCGATGGACGGCGGCACCGGCGCGGTCTACGTGCTGCTCCGGGCATGAACCGGGCCGCCCCGGCGACGCGGAAACGGGGGCGCGCCGGATCAGCGGGCGTGCCCCGAGGATGATTCCGCGGTAAAGGGGAAATCCGCCGCCCACATTTCATGACCGACCACCACGCTCACCTTCGCCATCCAGTCACTACGACCAATGCTGCACACCGGCAGAATGACCTTGGCGGAAAAAACACCATCGGACTGCCGGGTCAGGGTGTAACGATTGAGCCCCATATCCATGCCGACCATGATGAAATCGACGCTGGCCGCGCCAGCGTCCTTGAGTGCCTCGTCGGGGATGCGCAGGCGCAGGTCGAAGGGACGCAGGGGACGGACATCACCGGCCATTTCCAAGACCAGCGCGCGCGGCGGGTCGCTCACCATGCATGGCCCGCCTACCGGCGTGCACTGAGGAGCGGGGAGAACCACAACGCGCCCCGCGAAAGGGATATCCGGCGCGCGCAGGCGGGAAAAATCGTGCTGCAACACGAACAGCAGCACAGCGATGACAACCGCGCTGCCCAGCCACCATTTGGCATCGTTCATCGACATGACCTTCCTCCCGCTGGACTTCTTCGTGGCGGAGAAGGTTAGCCGATAACCGTGCGCGGGCTTAAGGATGCTCTGCAAAATGCAGGGCATTCTGCCCGGAACACGGATGTCCAACGTAAACAAGGGCGCAATCCGTTGACTCGTTGAGCCTGCCGCGAATTCACTTCGCGGCGGACTGATCCGAAAACACCATGAATGGTGTTTTGCAGAGTTTCATCACCCCTTCAGGCGCTCCGCCAAACGCTGGATGCGCGCGGAGGCATCCGTCAGAAGCTCGCGCCATTCACCAGCGACGTCTTCAAGTTTCTGGCCGCTGCGCTCACTAAGTTCGACAAAACGTTGGCTCAGACGCTCCCAGGCCGCTTCGGCCTCCTCCCACTCCTCACGTGCCTCCATGCTCATCAAATGAGCCTGCACACGAAGCTCATCGCGCTTCTTGCGAAGCTCATCGAGCCCTTCGGACAAGCGTTCCATCGGCTTGATGCGCTGATACTGGGCTTCCAGCTCGTCGGCAAGCTGACGGAATGAGGCCATCATCTCGTCCAGTTGATCCCCGCTCGCCTCGCGCGCTTTCTGCGCGGCGGCAAGAACCCGATCCCAGCTCTGCTCGGCCTCCAACCATTCATCACGCATTTCCATGCCCAGCAGGTAGAGCTGCACGCGAACTTCGTCGCGCTGCTGCCTGAGGGCATCCAGGGTGGTATCCAATTGTTCGCGAATCATGATGCCTGCCTCACTCCAAGGGGGGGTACGGAAATATTGAGCAAGACCATCCCTGGCTTTGTTCAGTTCAGCTCGTCTCATCGCGCCGCTTGTATGCGACGAAACCAGCAAATCAACGACTTGGCCGTCACTCACGCTGCGGCATCCTGCCACAGAGGGGAACCGTCAGCTATTTCAGCGGTTCCCGATGGGCGACATGGAGTGTAGGCAAAAAATGTGACGTTATGTGAGCGGCGTTCACCACCATGCCCGGATTCCCGCCACGCCCTGCGCGCCATGGGCCAAGGCCGCCTGCAATTGGTCCTCTCCGACCCCCCCCAAGGCGTACACAGGCATCACATGATCTCTGACGAGCTCGGCGAACCTCGACCAGCCCAGCGGTTCGGCCTCGGGGTGGGAGGCGGTGGGCTGGACGGGTGAAAGAAAGGCGTAATCCAGACCAAGGCGCGTCGCGCACGCAAGTTCAGCGGGATCATGACAAGAGGCGCCCACCCATGCCAGATTCGTCGGCCTGGCGGTCAGATGCATCAGGCGTCGCCGGTTGAGATGCACGCCATCCATGCCAAGCTGGAGCGCGTCGGACGGAGCGCTATTGAGGATGGCCTGCGCGCCCGCGCCATGGACACGGGCACGCGCCTCTTCGGCCAGGGCCAACGCACGCTCACCGCGCAGGATCACCATGCCGACGCCCCTCGCGAGGGCCATGTCGAGGCGCGCCAGAAAATCCGCATCCGAGGCCGCGTCTCCGGTAATCAGGCAACGTTGCGGCAGGGCCAGGGCATTGACGATGGCAAGGTTGGCGGCAGGGAATTCGCGCGATTTGAGCTCCGACGGGAGCCGCCATTCGAGAGGCTGTCCCAGGCGCCCCTCGGGTTTTCCGGTCCAGCCGGACACCCTCCAGACATGCAGGATGATCTCGCGCTCCGGGTAATGGTGGCGGACATCCATCCAATGCCCCGCGCGCAGCGGAAGCAAACCGATCTCCTCTTCCATCTCGCGGGCCAGCGCATCCCGCTCGGACTCGCCGGGCTCCAGCTTGCCGCCGGGAAACTCCCACAGGCCGCCGAGAGGCTGATGAGGAAGACGTCGGGCGATGAGGATGCGACCGTCCTCGCGCTGGATGACGGCGCAAACGACGCGAAGGGGAGGCCGGTTCATGCGCCCTTCCACCGCAGGATCGGTCAACTGCGGTATTCGGCGTTGATCTTGACGTAGTCGTAGGAAAAATCGCAGGTCCAGACCGTCTCACTGGCGTCGCCCCGTCCCAGATCGACACGGATGACGATCTCGGACTCCTTCATCACCGCCGCCGCCTCGGCCTCGACATAGCCCGGATGACGACCGCCGTGCTCGGCCACCAAGACCGGCCCCAGCCACAGACGCACGGTGTTGACGTCCAGATCCGCGATTCCCGCATACCCGATGGCAGCCAGCAGACGGCCAAGATTGGGGTCGGAGGCGAACAGCGCAGTCTTGATGAGCGGCGAATGAGCGATGGCCTTGCCCACTTTCAGACATTCTCCGCCATCGCGCCCGCCGGAAACCTCAATGGTGACGAACTTGGTCGCACCCTCGCCGTCGCGCGCCAAGGCCTGGGCGAGAAACACGGAGACTTCGCGCACAGCGTCGTAGAGCGCCTGGTAGCCCGCCGCCAGCTCGCTGTCGAAGCTCACCCCGGAGGCGCCGGCGGCGATCAGGATGAAACTGTCGTTGGTGGACGTGTCGCCGTCCACGGTCACGCGATTGAAGGAAACCTGGGTGATTTCCCTCAGCATATTGTCCAGCAGCGACTGGTCGACAGCGGCATCGGTCGCAATATAGCCGAGCATGGTCGCCATGTTCGGGTGGATCATGCCGGAACCCTTGGCGATGCCGGTCACGGTAACGGTCCGACCGTCGATCTCGATTTGCCGAGACAGGCCCTTGGCTACGATGTCGGTGGTCATGATCGCCTCGGCGGCGACTTCCCAGTTGGCCTCGCCGAGATTGGCGATGGCGACGGGTAGACCGGCCTCGATACGCTCGACCGGCAGCGGCTCCATGATGACCCCGGTGGAGAACGGCAGCACTTGCTCCGGTTCAAAGCCCAGTTGACCGGCCAGCGCTTCGCACACACGGCGCGCGCGTGCCATGCCGTCCTCGCCCGTGCCCGCGTTAGCGTTGCCCGTGTTGACGACCAGCGCGCGGATCGACTGACCGGCGGCGAGGAACTGGCGGCACAGGGTCACCGGCGCGGCACAAAAGCGGTTCAAGGTGAAGACCCCGGCCACGCGCGCCCCCTCCGGCAGAGTCATCACCAGCAGGTCCTTGCGATGGGCCTTGCGCACGCCTGCCTCGGCCACGCCGAGCTGAACGCCTTTGACAGGCAGAAGACTACCGGGAGCGGGCGCGGTCAGATTGACGGGCATGATTGAAACCTCGGATGGGGGATGTTCATACGTCCAGCCACAGAATCCACGGAGAAAAGGCTCATCGGGCGGTCATTCTTGGCCTGTAACCCTTGGCCTGTCGAGCTCTGTGTCTTCTGTGCCCTGGGTGGCTCTCCGTATCGAGCCACGCACCTGGTCAGTTCAGCTTGCCGTGGCAATGCTTGTATTTCTTGCCGGAGCCGCACCAGCACGGATCGTTGCGGCCCAACTTCTCGCCCTCACGGACATAGGGGGCGTCCTTCTCGGGCTGCTCGCCGAAGCTTGCATCGACGACTTCGTCATCGCCCCAGGTGGAGGCGGCATCGTGACGGGTCTCGACCGGACCGCTGACGGGAGGCTCTTCAAACGCAGCCATGGCTTCGGGCTGCTGAACCTGAACACGGCAGATGATCTGCACAATGTCATGCTGCATACGGTCAAGCATGGCGGTGAACAGCTCGAAGGCCTCGCGCTTGTATTCCTGGGTCGGGTTCTTCTGCGCGTAGCCGCGCAGGCCGATGCCTTGGCGCAGGTAGTCCATCGCGGCCAGATGCTCCTTCCAGAGGTGGTCGAGCACTTGCAGCATGACGCTCTTTTCGAAACGACGCAGACCGTCCGATCCTGCCTGCATCTCTTTTTGCGCATAGTCCTCAGCGAAGGCTTGCTGGATGCGTTGCAACAAGGTTTCCTCGTGCAGATCAGCATCCTCATCCAGCCACTGGCGGATCGGCATAAGCAGACCGAATTCTTCGCCCAGGTGGCTTTCAAGACCGACCACATCCCATTGCTCGTCCAGGCTGCCGGGCGGAATGAAGCGTGCGAAGACTGCGGCAAGCACATCTTCGCGCATGGCAGCAACCGCCGTGCTGATGTCCTCGCTTTCCATCAACTGACGGCGCTGGCTGTAAACAACCTTACGCTGGTCGTTGGCAACGTCGTCGTATTCGAGCAGATGCTTGCGGATGCCGAAATTATGCCCCTCCACCTTGCGCTGGGCATTCTCGATCGACTTGCTGACCCAAGGGTGGCTGATGGCCTCGCCGGGCTCCATGCCCAGCTTTTTCATCAGACTGGAGACGCGATCCGATGCGAAGATACGCATCAGGTTGTCTTCCAGCGACAGGTAGAAGCGAGTGGAGCCCGCATCGCCCTGGCGGCCCGAACGACCGCGAAGCTGGTTGTCGATGCGCCGGGATTCGTGACGTTCGGAACCGATCACGTGCAGACCGCCCGCGGCGAGCACGGCGTCGTGACGCTGTTGCCAGTCCGCGCGCGCCTTTTCCCTGGCAACATCGTCCACATGGCCGAGGGCCAGAAGCTCCATTTCCAGATTGCCGCCCAGCACAATGTCCGTGCCGCGACCGGCCATGTTGGTGGCGATGGTGACCGCGCCAGGACGCCCCGCGTCGGCGACAATCTCCGCCTCGCGCTCGTGTTGCTTGGCGTTGAGCACGTTGTGCGCGATACCGGCCTTATTGAAACGCTCGGACAGCAGTTCGGACACATCAATGGAGGCGGTTCCGACCAACACCGGCTGGCCGCGCAACTGACAATCCTTCACATCGGCGAGGATGGCTTCGTATTTCTCCTCCGCGGTCAGGTAGACCAGATCGCCGTGGTCAATCCGCGCGACTGGTTTGTTGGTCGGGATGATGACCACTTCCAGGCCGTAGATCTGGTGGAATTCCGGCGCCTCGGTGTCAGCGGTGCCGGTCATGCCCGCCAGCTTGTCGTAGATGCGGAAATAATTCTGGAAGGTGATGGAGGCCAGGGTCTGGTTTTCCGCCTGGATGGGTACGCCTTCCTTGGCCTCAATGGCCTGGTGCAGCCCCTCGGACCAGCGACGCCCGCTCAGGGTGCGCCCGGTGAACTCATCGACGATGACGACCTGCTGGTCACGCACGATGTACTCGACATTGCGGCGGTAGATGGCGTGGGCGCGCAGGGCGGCGTTGAGGTGATGCACCAGCATGATGTTCTTGGTGTCATACAGGCTCTCGCCCTCAGGCAGCAGGCCGATCTGGCGCAACAGGTCTTCGGCCTTCTCGTGGCCCTGTTCGGTCAGGAAAACCTGCTTCTGCTTCTCGTCCACGGTGAAGTCACCGCGCTCATCGTCCGTCAGTGGTTCCTCGTCCTCCTTGGGCTCTTCGCGCGCCTGGCGCCTGAACTCGGGAATCAGACCGTTGATGGCGTGATACAGCTCGGAACTGTCAGCCGCCGGGCCGGAGATGATCAGCGGGGTGCGCGCCTCGTCGATCAGGATCGAGTCCACTTCGTCCACGATGGCGAAGTTGAGCGGGCGCTGCATGACATCGTCCAGGCTGAAGGCCATGTTGTCGCGCAGGTAGTCGAAACCCAGCTCGTTGTTGGTGGCGTAGGTAATGTCGCAGTTGTAGGCGTCGCGCTTGGCGTCACCGTCCATGCCGGGCACCACGATGCCAACGCTCAATCCGAGGGCGTTGTAAAGCCGCCCCATCCATTCGGCATCGCGACGGGCGAGGTAGTCGTTCACGGTGACCACATGTACGCCCTTGCCGGACAGTGCGTTGAGGTAGGCGGCCAGGGTCGCGACCAGTGTCTTGCCCTCGCCCGTGCGCATCTCACTGATCTTGCCGGAATGCAGCACCATGCCACCGATCAACTGCACGTCGAAATGACGCATGCCGAGCACGCGGCGGCTGGCCTCACGGCACACGGCGAAGGCTTCGACCAGCAGATCGTCCAGCGTAACCCCCTGCGCCAGACGGTCGCGGAATTCCTGCGTCTTGCCCGCCAGTTCATCCATGGACAGGGCCTGCATGGCCGGTTCCAGCGCGTTGATGGCGGTGACCTGCTTGCGCAGACGGCGAAGGATGCGGTCGTTGCGACTGCCGAAAATCTTGCTGAACAGCTTGCCTATCATCTCGAACACTTTTCCTTGAGGCCGCCCGCGTGGCGGCAAAATCGCGTCATCTTAGACCAGGGGCTTCCTCTTTGGTAGGCTGACCCCCCGCATGAAGATGATCGCAATGTCCCTCCATCGCCCTGCCCTGCCCCCCTCGCTGCTTGCGCACATCCAGCGCCGCCAGATGCTGGAGCGGGCGTTGCGCGCGAACTTGCCCGGTGAGCTTGCCACACATGTGTTTCTGCTCAATGTACGCGCGGGTTCCTTGGTGCTCGCCTGCGATACGCAAGCGCTCATCACACCGCTACGCTTTCATGCCCCTGCCCTGCTGGAAGCCGCGCGCGGGCTGCTGGGCAAGGAGGCCCCAGTGCGGGTAGCGTGGCGCACTCTTGCGATACCGCCCGCAAAAGCGTTTCCCCGCCATCCCCAGCGCCCATCCCCGGCGTGCGCCGACGCCGTTGAACAGGCCGCCCGCTGCATCGCGGACGAGAAACTGGGCGACGCCCTTCGGGGGTTGGCGCGCGGCATGCGCGGCGACAAGTAGTGGAAGAAGCGCCACCTCCCCGACATGGATTACCTGCTGAAGCCGAGGTGGCGGGAGGAGCCACTCCCCCGCAATAGGTGAAAGACGTGCTCTAACGTCTTGAGTGGCGTCTTGAGTGGACGACCAGGCCTCGCAGGCCCCGGCATCAACGCCCGCAGGAAGCCGTCAGGCGGCTGCGGCCATCAGCGGATGATGGTAGGCGATTGGCAGTTCAGCATCGTTCTGGAAGGTGACTTCCTCCCAAGCATCATGGTCCGCCAGCAGGGCGCGCAACAGGGCGTTGTTCAGGGCATGACCTGTCTTGTGGCCGGTGAACGCACCGATCAGGCTGTGCCCCAGCAGGTAAAGATCGCCGATGGCATCAAGGATTTTGTGCTTGACGAACTCATCGCCAAGGCGAAGGCCATCTTCGTTGAGGATATGCTCATCCCCTACCACGATGGCGTTTTCCAGGCTGCCGCCCAGCGCCAGATTCTGCGCCCGCATCATTTCCAGATCCTTCATGAAACCGAAGGTACGCGCGCGGCTGACTTCCTTGACGAAGGTCGTGGTGGAGAAGTCAATTTCCGCACGCTGGGCGGTCTCGTTCAACACAGGGTGGTTGAAGTCGATGGTCATCGACACACGGAAGCCCTCGTGCGGCTCGAAACGGGCCCATTTGTCGCCATTGCGGACCTCGACCGGACGCTTGATGCGAATGAAACGCTTGGGCGCCTCCTGCTCCTCGATCCCGGCAGACTGGATGAGGAAAACAAATGGACTGGCGCTGCCATCCATGATCGGCGTTTCAGGCCCGTCCAGCTCGATGTGCAGGTTGTCGATGCCAAGCCCGGCGAGCGCCGACATCAGGTGCTCGACCGTGGATATCTTCACCCCGTCCTTAACCAGGGTTGTCGAAAGCGTGGTCTCACCCACGTTCATCGGATAACCCTGAATCTGCACCGGTTTGGCAAGATCGGTGCGGTGGAAAACGATGCCGGTATTGGGCATGGCCGGACGCAGGGTGAGCGTCACGCGCTCACCGGTGTGCAGGCCGATCCCGCTGGCGCGGATGACGTTTTTGAGCGTGCGCTGTCGAATCAAGATGCTGTCCGGAACCATTTCAGATGGCGAAATTATGACACAGCGCCTTGCATCTTGCCCGTCATCAAGCGATTGATCTGTTGCACGAAGGCCGCGCCATCTTCGAGGTGCGCCCCCTCCGCCAGCAGAGCCATGCCAAGCAACGCTCCGGACCAGTCGCTCACACGCTCCTCATCGGTTTCCGCGAGCATGCGACCAACCAGGGCATGCTCCAGGTTGATTTCCAGGATCGGCAAACTTTCCGGCATCGACTGACCGGCCTCGCGATAGAGACGACGCAGATGCTGGGGCAAATCATGGGCGCCAAGCACAACGCAGGCGGGCGAGTCCACCAGACGGCTGGAGGCGCGCACCTCCTTCACCTTGCCCTCCAGCGCTTTCTCGATACGCTTGAGCACATCGGCCCGTTCAGCATCCGGCTCCGGCCCTTCGTGCACGGGCAAGGCGTCCTCGCGCGCGATGTTGCGGAGCGGTTTACCTTCGAACTCGGCCAAGTGCGCGAGCAACCATTCATCGATCGCGTCGGTCAGCAGCAAAACCTCCTGCCCCTTCGCTCGGAAGCTCTCCAGGTGTGGGCTGTGACGGGCCGCGTGTTCATTCTCCGCGGTCAGCACGTAGATTGCGTCCTGCCCTTCCGGCATGCGCGCCGCATAGTCGGTGAAGGATACGTCCTGACCCTTGCTGTCGGCGTGGGTGGAAGCGAAGCGCAACAGGCGCGCGAGTTGCTCGCGATGAGCGAAATCCTCGGCGATGCCTTCCTTCAGCACTCGCCCGAACAAGGGCCAGACCTTGGCGTAAACCTCTGGCTTATCCTTCGCCTGCTCCTCCAGCAGGTTCAGCACGCGCTTGGTCAGGCCCTGGCGGATCTGGTTGAGAACCTCGGAAGATTGCAGGATCTCGCGCGAAACGTTGAGGGGCAGGTCTGCCGCGTCCACCACCCCGCGCACGAAGCGCAGGTAACGGGGCAGCAAGCGCTCGGCATCATCCATGATGAACACGCGGCGCACATAGAGCTTGATGCCATGCTTGGCATCGCGGTCCCACAGATCAAACGGCGCGCGGCCGGGAATGTAGAGCAGGTTGGTGTATTCGGTGCGACCCTCGACCCGGTTGTGGGTCCAGACCAGCGGATCCTCCCAGTCGTGGAAGGCCTGCTTGTAGAAGCCGGTGTAGTCTTCATCCTTGAGTTCGGCGCGCGGACGCGCCCACAGCGCGGTGGCCTGATTGACGCGCTCCATCGCGGCGCTTTCGCCGTCCGTCCCGCTCTCGGCGGCCATCATGATCGGGAAAGTGATGTGCTCGGAATAGCGGTGGACGATGTTACGCAGACGCCATCCATCAAGAAACTCATCCTGGCCTTCCTTGAGATGGAGGACAATCTCGCTGCCACGGGCAGGGCGCTCGATGTTCTCCAGGATGTACGCGCCTGCGCCCTCCGAACTCCAGTGCACGCCATGTTCAGCGGCAAGACCGGCCCGACGGGCGTAGACATCCACCTTGTCAGCCACGATGAAGGCGGAGTAGAAGCCAACGCCGAATTGACCGATCAACTGGGCGTCTCTGGCCTGGTCCCCAGACAGCCCTTCCAGAAAACGCTTGGTGCCGCTGCGCGCGATCGTGCCAAGGTTATCGATGACCTCCTGGCGGCTCATGCCGACACCGTTGTCACGCACAGTGAGGGTGCGGGCCGACTTGTCGAAAGCCAGCTCGATGCGCAACTCAGCGTCATCCTCGTACAACGCGCCGTCCCCCAGAGCCTCAAAGCGTAGCTTGTCGCAGGCATCGGAGGCATTGGAAACCAGCTCACGCAGGAAAATTTCCGGATTGGAGTAGAGCGAATGGATCATCAGGTGCAGGAGTTGACGCACCTCGGCCTGGAATTCAAGCGTTTCGGTTTGACGGTCCACGTTTCGATCTCCTGAGCAAGACAAAGCGCCCTCAAATTGAGGGCGACCCATCGAATTTCAAGGCCGCGCCCTCGTGTGCCAGCAACCAGCGCTTGCGCGCTTGCCCTTCAGCACTTGCACCCGCATAACCACCAAGCCCTCGAGCTCCGACCACCCGATGACAGGGAATCAGGATCGGAATGGGATTGGCGCGCAACGCTCCGCCGACGGCACGAGGCGAAGAGCGGAGCCGTCCGGCCAGTTCACCGTAGGTACATGTTTGGGCGGGAGGAATATCCCGCAGGGAATCCCATACCGCCATCTGGAAAGGGGTCCCACGAGGGGCGAGCGACGGCAGTATCACGGAGGGAGCGACGCCATCGAAATAATTCCGTAGCGCAATGACCGCCTGCTCCAACGCGACGTCGCGCGATGCGAGGGAGGACGGCGCGAGCCAATTTGCGGGCAACCGAGCAAAATCGATGCCGCACAGCGCCGAACCGTCCCCCCAAAGACGAAGCCACCCCAAGGGGGTGGCCATCCAAGTTTCGGACACTCTCATCACACCGCGCAAAAAAAAGCCCCCTTGCGGGGGCTGCGATATCAGGAAGCCGCGCGCGGGGCGAGCTTTTCCTTGATCCGCGCGGACTTGCCGGTACGACCGCGCAGGTAGTACAGCTTGGCACGGCGCACATCACCGCGACGCTTGACCTCGATGGCGGCCACATTCGGGCTATACAGCGGGAATACGCGCTCCACACCCTCGCCATGGGAGATCTTGCGCACGGTGAACGCGGAGTTCAGGCCGCGGTTGCGCTTGGCGATGACCACGCCTTCGAAGGCCTGGAGACGCTCACGGTCGCCCTCCTTCACACGTACGCTGACCACCACGGTATCGCCCGGAGCGAACTCCGGACGCTCGATGCCCGCGATCATTTCGGCTTCAAGCTGTTGAATCACATTGCTCATGTTCGTTACCTCATCTTCGAATCGTCGTTTGCCGTCAATTTGCCATTCTTGTCCCCGCACTCCTCGTGCGAAGCCTCCAGCAAACGACGCTCCTCTTCCGTCATACGCCTGACCGCGAGCAGCTCGGGCCGCCGCCGCCAGGTTCGCGCCAACGCTTGTTTCAAGCGCCAACGCTCGATCTCTTTGTGATGTCCGGAAAGTAATGCTTCCGGAACTCCCCGTCCCTCGACCGCTTCCGGCCGGGTATAGTGCGGACAATCCAGCAGGCCCGTCATGAAGGAATCCTGTACCGCCGATTCCGCATGCCCCAGGGCGCCCGGCAACAGACGGATGACCGCATCGATCAGTGCCATCGCCGCCGGTTCCCCACCGCTGAGCACGAAATCACCCAGCGACAGCTCTTCGTCCACATCGGACTCCAGCACCCGTTCATCCATGCCCTCGTAGCGCCCGCAAACGAGGGCCATGCCAGGCAACAGGGCCAAACGATTGACCACCGCCTGATCGATCCGCCGCCCCTGCGGGGTCAGCGCGATCACACGACTGCCCTGCGGGAGAGCCGCACGCGCGGCGTGGATCGCATCCCGTAACGGAGCGACCTTCATCAACATCCCCGGACCGCCCCCGAAAGGGCGATCGTCCACGGTTCGGCGCGGATCGTCCGTGAAATCGCGTGGATTCCTACAGACAATGCTCACCAGCCCGGCTTCACAGGCACGGCGCGGAATTCCGTGCTCACCGATGGCCTGGATCAAGTCAGGGAACAGGGTGACGACCTCGATCCTCATCGTCCCTCCAGACGTACTGGCCGACTCATCGGATCAGAATTCGGGATCCCAGTCCACCGTAATCCGGCGGGCCTCAAGATCGATCTCCAACACCACCTGCCCGACGATGTAGGGCACAAGACGCTCGCGCTCGCCCTTGAGCACAAGTACATCGTTGGCGCCTGTTTCCAGCAGGTGATCGACCTCGCCGAGCGCAACCCCATCGCGCGTCAAGACCGACATGCCGATCAGGTCGCGCCAGTAATACTCGCCTTGCGGCAAACGTGGCAGCTGGGCCGGATCGACCGCGATTTCAGCCCCGGAAAGAGCCTCCGCCTGATTGCGGTCATTGATCCCTTCCAGCTTGGCGATCAAGCCCTTGCCCTGCGCCTTGACTGCCTTGACCCGAAACCCGGTCCAGCCGTTCGCGAGCTTGAGCTGCCAACTCTTGTAGCGCCCGATGTCACCCATCGGGCGCGATTCAGAGTGAATTTTCACCCAACCCTGAATGCCGAAAGCCGCGAGGACCTTGCCTAGCGAGACCCTTTGCGCGGCTTCGGTCATCGAACGGCCTACCCTGTCGCCAGAGCCTTCCACCAAAGCGGACAGATCAGGCGGCAGCCTGCTGCGCCTTGCCGAACTCCTTCCACAGGGACGCAACGCGATCGCTCGGCTGGGCGCCCTTGGCCAGCCAGGAGTTCATGCGCTCAGCGTCGATGTGCAGACGAACTTCCTGACCGCGGGCCACCGGGTTGAAATAACCCAGACGCTCGACGGAGGAACCGCTGTCACGCGCATTGCGGCTGTCGGTCACGATGATGTGGTAGAAGGGGCGCTTTTTGGCGCCGCCACGAGCCAGGCGGATGGATACCATGCGATTTCGAACCTTGTGTCAAAGTCTGGACCGCGAACACGGCCCATCAAAATAAAGCCCGGTATTTTAACCACCGGGGAGGAAAAGGGAAGCTTTTTCTTGCGCTTAGGTTGACCGCCTACCAATGATCCCATTTCATAGGCCTGACAATGCAAGACATGCATGCCTCGCGCGAACATCAAGCAAAGACACAAACACAGCAAGTACCCGACCATCCCGCAAGCCGACCTGGCGCGAATCTCACCTGAAGATCACGAAAAAAAACCTGGACGACACAGTCCGTCACCCCGCAAAAAACCTGTCAAAACGGCATGCCAGGCATGCGCCCCTTCATGCCGCGCATGAGCTTGGCCATGCCGCCGCCGGAGAGTTTTTTCATCATGTCGCGCATGTCGGCATGCTGCTTGAGCAGTTTGTTGACATCCTGCACCTGCATGCCGGAACCGAGCGCAATGCGCCGTTTGCGCGAGCCCTTGATGAGATCAGGGTTGCGGCGTTCCTTGGGGGTCATGGACTGGATGATGGCGATCATGCGTTTCACATCGCGGTCGTTGGCCTGCGCCTTGACGTGTTCCGGCAGCTTGCCCACACCCGGCAGCTTGTCTAGCAGGCTGGCCATGCCGCCCATGTTGAGCATCTGTTCAAGCTGGGTGCGCAGGTCGTCCATGTCGAAGCTTTTGCCAGACTTGACCTTGTCCACCAGAGCCTTGGCCTTGTCCTGATCGATCTTCTTGGTGGCCTCCTCGACCAGCGAGAGCACGTCGCCCATGCCAAGGATGCGCGAGGCGACGCGCTCGGGGTGGAAGGCCTCCAGCGCCGCCAGCTTTTCGCCCCGACCGAGGAACTTGATCGGCTTACCGGTGACCTGGCGCACGGAGAGCGCCGCGCCGCCGCGTGCGTCGCCGTCGGTCTTGGTCAGCACCACGCCGGTCAGCGGCAGGGCGTCGTTGAAGGCCTTGGCGGTGTTGGCGGCATCCTGACCCGTCATGCTGTCGACCACGAACAGCGTCTCGACCGGGTTCAGCGAAGCATGCAGACGACGCACTTCGTCCATCATCGCCTCGTCAATGTGCAGGCGACCAGCGGTGTCCACCAGCAGCACGTCCAGGTGACGAATGCGCGCCTCGTGCAGGGCGGACTGGGCGATGGCCACCGGGTCTTGACCGGATTCGGATGGGAAGAATTCGACTTCAACCTGCCCGGCCAGGGTTTCAAGTTGCTTGATGGCCGCTGGACGGTAGACGTCGCAACTCACCACCATGACCTTTTTTTTCTGCTCTTTGAGCAGGCGGGCGAGCTTACCCACGGTGGTGGTCTTGCCCGCGCCTTGCAGACCCGCCATCAACACCACGGCGGGCGGCTGGGCCGCAAGATTCAGACCCTCGTTGGCCTCGCCCATGATCGAGACCAGTTCGTCGTGGACGATCTTGATGAAGGCCTGACCGGGAGTGAGGCTGGTCAGCACCTCCTGACCCACCGCGCGCTCCTTGACCTTGGCGGTGAACTCGCGCACCACGGGCAGGGCCACGTCGGCTTCCAGCAGCGCCATGCGCACCTCGCGCATCGCGTCCTGGATATTCTCCTCGGTCAGGCGGCCCTGGCCGCGCATCTTGTCGAGCAGGCCGGTCAGGCGTTGGCTAAGGTTCTCGAACATAGCGAAAGTCCTCAAAGCAGAAACCCGGACAGGCCGGGTTTCGTCAGGTCAGTCATTGGGGCAAGAATGCCGCAATGTCATCCAAAGCGCACGCCCGAACGGCCTCCGAAGGCCACGCCGGTCATGAGGGGTCACTCGCTGGCGGAGGAGCGGCCGGCGCGTTTGCGGTCGTTCTCGGTCAGGTGCTTCTTGCGAATGCGGATCGCCTTGGGCGTCACTTCAACCAGTTCGTCATCGTCGATGAATTCCAGAGCCTGCTCCAGGGTGAAGCGGATCGGCGGGGTCAGGACGATGGCCTCGTCGGTGCCGGAGGCGCGCATGTTGGTCAGTTTCTTGCCTTTCAGCGCGTTGACGGTGAGGTCATTGTCGCGCGAATGGATACCGATCACCTGCCCCTCGTACACCTCCTCGCCGTGACCGATGAACAGACGACCGCGTTCTTGCAGGTTGAACAGTGCGAAGCCCAGCGCCTTGCCGGTTTCGTTGGCGATCAGCACGCCATTGATGCGCTGGCCGACGGTGCCCGGACGGAAGTCGCCGTAATGATCGAACACCGAGAACAGCAGGCCGGTGCCCTGGGTAGCGGTCAGGAATTCGGTACGGAAGCCGATCAGACCGCGCGACGGGATGATGTACTCCAGGCGCACACGTCCCTTGCCGTCCGGCTCCATGTTCTTCAGCTCGCCGCGACGCAGGCCCAACTTTTCCATCACGCCGCCCTGGTGCTGGTCCTCGATATCGACAACCAGCTGCTCGTACGGCTCCTGCTTGACGCCGTTCACTTCCTGGATGATGACCTCGGGGCGACCCACGCCCAGCTCGAAGCCCTCGCGGCGCATGTTTTCGATCAGCACGGAGAGGTGCAGCTCGCCACGCCCGGAAACGCGGAACTTGTCGGCGTCTTCGGTATCCTCCACGCGCAGGGCCACGTTATGGATCAATTCCTTGTTCAGGCGGTCGCGGATCTGGCGGCTGGTGATGAACTTGCCTTCCTTGCCTGCGAACGGCGAGGTGTTGACCTGGAAGGACATGCTCACGGTCGGCTCGTCAACCGTCAGCGGGGGAAGCATTTCGACATTGTCCGGGTCGCACACGGTGTCGGAGATGAACAGCGGGTCCAGACCGGAGAAGGCAATGATGTCACCCGCCTGCGCTTCCGCCACTTCGACGCGCTCAAGGCCAAGGAAGCCCATGATCTGGAGCACACGCCCGGAGCGGATGTTGCCGTCACGGTCGATGACCTTGACCGCGGTATTGGTCTTGACCTTGCCACGCTTGATCCGGCCGACGCCGATCACACCCATGAAGGGGTTGTAGTCCAGGCTGGAGACTTGAAGCTGGAACGGCCCCTCCGGGTCCACGTCCGGCACCGGCACGTTCTTGACGATGGCTTCGTAGAGCGGGGTCATGTCGCCTTCGCGCACGTCCGGAGTCAGACCGGCGTAGCCGTTGAGGGCGGAGGCATAGACCACCGGGAAATCAAGTTGCTCCTCGGTCGCACCCAGACGGTCGAACAGATCGAAGACCTGGTCGATGACCCATTCCGGACGGGAGCCAGGGCGATCCACCTTGTTGACCACCACGATCGGCTTGAGACCGTGCTGGAAAGCCTTCTGGGTCACGAAGCGGGTCTGCGGCATGGGGCCATCCACGGCATCCACGATCAGCAGCACGGAATCCACCATCGACAGCACACGCTCCACCTCGCCGCCGAAGTCGGCGTGGCCCGGGGTATCGACGATGTTGATGCGGAATTCCTCGCCCTGCGGGCTGGTCCAGCGGATCGCGGTGTTTTTCGCCAGAATCGTGATGCCGCGCTCTTTTTCGATCTGGTTGGAGTCCATCACGCGCTCGCCCACCTGCTCGCGCTCGCCAAATGTGCCGGACTGTTTCAGGAGCTGGTCGACCAGCGTGGTCTTGCCATGGTCGACGTGCGCGATGATGGCGATGTTGCGAAGGTTCTTGATCACGAAGGAATCTCTGGAAAAGGAGCGGGATCTGATGTAAGGCGGCGGATTATACGGATTGGCGGTTAAAATGATATTCCATTAACAAATTCGATATGGCATCACACACATGAATGGACTTACGGATTACGATCGGATCGGCGGCGAGGCAGGCATCCGCCGCTTGACCCAGCGTTTCTACGAAGTGATGAGCGAGTTGCCTGGAACCAGGGCCCTGCTATCCATCCACCGCGATCCGGCCGACAGCGAGCAGAAATTGTTCGAATTCCTGTCCGGCTGGCTGGGCGGACCGCAACTCTTCATGGAACGTCATGGCCACCCCCGCCTGCGCATGCGGCACATGCAGGTGGCGGTGGACACCGACATGCGCGACCAGTGGATGCACTGCATGCGCCACGCACTGGACGAGACTGTTGAAGATCCATCGTTCCGCGAAGAACTCTACCAGTCGCTCTGGAGTCTGGCGGACCAGATGAGGAATCGTCCAGAATAAGCCAGAATGAGCGCTGGGCGCGCGCCGCGGCCCGAAACGCGGCGATGCCTGTTCCCCGCACGGTGACTCATTCACCGACATGGACTCAAGAAAACCGGCCGGATGCCGAAACGTCGTCCACTTCGACTTGGCTACCGCACCGATTGAGAGCCCATGAAGAACAAGATCAGCCCGACAGGCCGCGAAGTCCTTCTGGAAGAAACCGACTTCATCGTCAGCAAGACCGATCGCCAAGGACGCCTCACCTATGCCAACCGCATGTTCATGCGCATCTCCGGGTTCAAGGAGAGCGAGCTGATCGGCGTCCAGCACAACATCGTGCGCCATCCCGACATGCCGCGCAGCGTCTTCAAGCTGCTTTGGGACACCATTTCGTCCGGCCAGGAATGCTTCGCCTACGTCAAGAACCTCTGCAAGAACGGCGACCACTACTGGGTCATGGCCAATGTCACCCCCGACTACGACCAAAAGGGGCAGATCGTCGGCTATTTCTCAGTCCGTCGGCGCCCGGAGGAGGGCGCGATCCGGATCATCGAACCCCTTTACCGCGACATGCTGGCTGCCGAACAGGCTGCCGGCAGCCGCGACGCCATTGCCGCAGGGACAGCGGTTCTCATGAAGCATGTCCTCCAAAGGCACAAGGCGTATGAAAACTTTATTCTTGGCCTCTAAGCTGAACCTGCTGGTCATCCTGCTCAACGGCGCCGCCCTCCTGCTACTTATCGCTTCGCTCTTCTTCGAACGCATTCAATATCTCCTGCTGTTCAGCCTGCTGATCACGTTCATCGCCAGCATCGCGCTTTACCGCAGCTTCCTGCCCCTGCTGCAAACCGTGGATCGGGGCATCACCATGCTGCGCTCAGGCATCCGGGGCGAGCTATCCCACCGCATCACCCAGATTCCCAACCAGGGTGAGGTCGGTCTTCTTGCCTGGGAGATGAACGATCTGTTCGATCAGATCGAAACCTTTCTGCGCGAAGTCAACACCTCGTTCGAAATGGCCCAGCAAGGCCGCTTTCATCGCACGCCACAAGCCGCCGGACTGCATGGCACCTTTAACCAGTCCCTGATCCGGATCGGGGAAGCCCTGCACGCCATGTCCAGGCAATCCACCCACATCCGGCGCAATGAGTTGCTCTCGCACATGCAGCAGCTCAACACGGACAATGTTCTGAACAACCTCAAGCGCGTGCAAAGCGATTTCGAAAGCCTGTTCACCGAAATGGGAAATCTGTCCCAACTTGCCCGTGAAACGGCTGAAAATGCCGAACAGGGTCGCGAAATGATCCTTGAGACCGTAAAAACCTCGGCGCGCACCCGCCAACTCGCGGAAGAGACCAGCAGTTCCGCGCGCGGCATGCATGAGATGAGCACGCAGATCGCGGGCATCCTGACTCTCATCAATCGCATAGCCGATCAGACCAACCTGCTGGCCCTCAATGCCGCCATCGAAGCCGCCCGCGCGGGCGACCAGGGGCGCGGCTTCGCGGTAGTGGCGAACGAGGTCAAGACCTTGGCGGAAAACACCAAGCGCGCCACCGAGGATATCCATGCCGTAGTCGAGCGCTTCATGGGCAATAGCGGCAAGGTCATGCGGGACGCCGAGGAGATGCTGGGCATGATGGCCTCCGTTTCGTCCGACGCGGAAGCGGTATCGCTACGCTTCAACACCTTCGCCGAAGAAGCGGAAAGCACACGCAGGTCGGTCAGCCATGCCAAGAACGTGATTTTCGCTTCAACCGTCAAGGTCGGACACATGATCTACAAGCAGAACGGCTATCAAGCATTCCTGGCCGGCCCGAACTCCCCGCAGGCCCAGGCGATTTCGGTCGATCACCGCTCCTGCCGCATGGGCAAGTGGTACTACGGCGAAGGACAGGCCTGCTGCTCAGGGATGCAGCCGTTCCGCGACATCGAACAACCGCACACGGCGGTGCACTACAACATCCAGCAGGCCGTCGCCAAGTCCAATGACAACTGGCAGGACGACGAAAGCCTGCAAAAACAGATCATCGCGCATTACAACGAGGCCGAAGCCGCCAGCCTGAAGCTGATGACGGACATTGACCGCGTGGTTGAAGAGCAGCGTTTCCAGCTCGAACCTCATACCCACTGAGCGACTCGCAAGACAGGCGTGGCGCCCCTCCCCGGTGACGCGAACCGGGCTGCTCAGGCGGGCGCGTGCAGGGCCGCGTCCACCTCGCCGAAGTCTCTGCACCAGATGAAAGCCGCCGCCTGGGTGGACATCGGCTCCCCTTGGCGCGCGAGCCCGAAGGCGTGCATGCCCGCAGCTCGCGCGGCCTCCAGCTCGGCGGGCATGTCGGAGAGGAACAGAATCTCCGACGGGGCCAGCTCCGCCGCCTCGGCGATCAGGCGATAGGCCTCCGGTTCACGCTTGCTGCCCACGGTCGTGTCGAAATGACCGGAGAACAGTGAAGTCAGGTCGCCCGCCTCGGAATGCCCGAAAAGCAGCTTCTGGGCCTGCACCGAGCCGGACGAATAGACATAAAGGCGAATACCCCGATCATGCCAGCGGCGCAGCCACTCGACTGCGTCCGGATACATGTGCCCGGTGAAATCCCCGCTGCGGTAACCCTCCTCCCACAGCATGCCTTGCAAGACCTTGAGCGGGGTGATCTTGCGGTCCTCGTCGATCCACTCGATCAGAAGATGAACAGCCTCCTCCAGCGGAATGTGGTCATCACCCGCCTCGCGCCCGATGGCGGTGATCTGCTCCCTCACATCCGGGGTGTCGGCGTTGGCGCGCACGAAATCCGCGATACGCTCGCGCGCGTAGGGAAACAGCACCTTATGCACGAAGTCGATGCTGGAGGTGGTGCCCTCGATGTCGGTGACAATGGCCTTGATCATGAAATCTCCCGCGGTCGTTGTGGCATCGTCATCGCGAAGGCCGAAGGCCCGTGGCGATCCACGCGACGGTAGTCATGGATTGCTTCGCCTTCGGCTCGCAATGACAGTCAGGAAGCGATGGTGTCCAAAGAAGGAAACCGCTGATCGATCCCGCTGCCCGTGAAATGCCCCACCCAGCCCTCCGGCGTGGTGAAGAAGCGGATGCACTTGAAATCAGGCCTCTCGCCCATGTCGAACCAGTGGGTCACGCCGGACGGCACCGAGATCAGATCGCCCTGGGTGCAAAGCACGGCGTAGACCTTGCCATGGGCATGCAAGTAGAACATGCCCTGGCCGTCCACGAAGAAGCGCACCTCGAAGTCGTCATGGATATGTTCGCTGAGGAACTTGGCGCGCAACTCGTCTTTCTGCGGGTGATCCGAACGCAGGCTGACGACATCCACCGAGCGGAAACCGAACGCCCTGTTCAGGCGCTCGACATCCTCGCGATAGGCGGCCAGTACAGTCTCCTGATCGGCGTCGGCAGCCAGCGGGTGACTGGCATCCCACTGTTCGAAGCGCACATCGATCGCAGCCAGTTCACGCGTGATGACAGCCGGATCGACATGAATAACGACAGGCGCCTCGGGGCGGTTTTCATCGAAGATACGCAGTTCGGACACAAGCTGACTCCTGGCCTAAAACTCAAGGAAACATGATATGGGAATGCCGCCCCGGCACGATCAGGCCATCGAGCCGAGGGCGGGCCTCCCACGAAGGCATCAGGCCTACCCTGCGCGCCTCAGCCACAACTCGCATTCAAGCATGAACTCCAGCGCCTCGACATGGCGCACGGCGTCATCCACCGTCGCCCCCCAGGTATACAGGCCGTGGCCCTCGATCAGGTAACCGACCGGCAGACCTTGCATATCAATCCAGGCGTCAACTTCCGCCGCCAGGCGCGGGATATCCTGATCGTTGGCAAAGACCGGTATGGTCAACATCGCTTCGTGGCTGCCCACACCCGGAAAGGCCTTGGCCAACTCATAGCCCTCAAGCTCCAGCGCACCCCGGGTCAGGCGCGAAAGCACCGTGGCGGGCATGGAATGGGTATGCAGCACGCACCCGATGGCCGGATCGCGAGCGTAAAGCTGGGTATGCAGCAAAGTCTCGGCGGACGGCCGTTTGCCCACGTCGAGCGAGAAGCCGCTGTCGATGGCCACGCGCAGGAAATCTTCGTCGGTCAGACGCCCCTTGTGTCGGCCGGACACGGTCAGGAGGGCACGCTCATCGTCCAGCCGGGCGGAAAAATTGCTGCTAGTGGCGGGCACCCACCCACGCGAGAAGAAGAAACGCCCCGCATCAATCAGAAATCGGGCCAATTCGAGCTGCAACGATTCCACCTCGGCCTCCACAAACAAACGGCGCGCAAGCCTAGCACACGCCAAGGGTTAGAATAGCGCCCTTTTCCCGCTCTGAACGCCATGAAATTCATCGTCAAACTATTCGCCGAAATCACCATCAAGAGCGACAGCGTGCGCCGCAAGATGATCCGTCAGCTTGAGCACAACCTGCATACTCTGATGCGCGAAGACGCCCCCGGCTCAAAGGTAATCCGGCTCTGGGACCGGCTTGAGATCATCCCCGCCGAGGGCAGCGAGTCGGCCATTCGCGCCACGCTGATGAACACGCCCGGCATTGCCCACATTCTGGAGGCAGTCGAGGCGACCAACCGGGGCATGATGGACCTGATCGACACGCTCGGCCCCATCTACGCCCCGCTCATCGCGGGCAAGACCTTCCGCGCGCTGACCAAGCGCACCGGCAAGACCTCGTTCACCTCGCTCGACTTCGACCGCGAACTGGGCGCACGCCTGCTGCAACTGAGCCCGACCGCCAAGGTGGACCTGCACAAGCCCGAAGTCACGGTCAACCTCGCCATTCATGGCAACCCGGACGGCAGCCTGGATGCATGGCGCATCATCGCCCGCCACGAAGGCCTGGGTGGCTTCCCGCTCGGCGAAATCGGGACCGGCCTGTCACTGATGTCCGGCGGTTTCGACTCCGGCGTCGCCACCTACCTCGCCATCCGACGCGGACTGCTTCCGCATTTCTGCATCTTCCGGCTAGGCGGCGAAGCCCATGTCACCAGTGTCCTGCCCCAGATTTACATGCTCTGGCGACGCCACCTCCGCTCGCACACCCCGCGTCTTGTCATCGTCCCGTTCGAAGACGTAGCCGCCGCGCTCAAGACCCACACCGACCCTGGCCTGATGGGCGTGCTGCTCAAACGCATGATGTTCAAGGCCGCCGAGCGCGTGGCGCACAAGGCCCGCGCGGGTGCGCTGATCACCGGCGAAAGCCTGGCCCAGGTCGCAAGCCAGACCCTGACCAACCTCAACCGCATCGACAGCGCCATCGACATGCTGGTCATCCGTCCGTTGATCGTCATGCACAAGCAGGAAATCATCTACGAAGCCGAACGGCTTGGCCTGGCTCAGCATGCTGTCTGCACCCCGGAGTATTGCGGCGCCCTGATCGACAAACCACATGCCGCCGCATCACAGTCCGCCATCGACAAGGCCGAGGCCGCCTTCCCCTGGGAAGTGCTGGACCAGGCGCTGGACACCGCCGAAGTGCTGACCGTGGACAAAATTCCCGAACGCGCCACGCGCCTGTGCGACCTGCCGATTGTGACCGCTCCGGGCGAGGACCTCATCGTCGATCTGCGTGAACTACCCGAGATCGAGCGTCATCCCCTGCCCGTCCCCGCCCTCGCCCTCGCCCTACCCTATGCCCAGATCGACGAGCGCCTGAAGGAATTGCCGCGCGAACGCCGCGTCCTGCTCTACTGCGCACGCGGCCTGCTATCCGCCGTAGCGGGTGAGCGACTGCGCACTATCGGCTACGATGTAGCCATCTACCGTCCCGAAGACCTGCCCCAAGGCGACTGAGCCGCCGGGCAGCCCCCTGGAGCCTGCCCGATGCGAAAACGCATTCTCTGGATCGCTGCCCTGTCCATCGTCGGTACGTCCGCCTGGTGGTGGACGCACCGCCCCGAACCTGCGGGCGTACGTCTGCACATCGTCGAACGCGGCACGGTGGAAGCCACGGCCAGCAATACCCGCGCCGGCACGATCACCGCCTGTCGGCGGGCCAAACTCTCCCCCTCCGTCAGCGGCCAGATTATCCGGCTGCCCTTCCGCGAAGGCGCCCAGGTGCGCCAGGGCGACGTGCTGCTCGAACTGTGGAACGAAGACATCAAGACCAACCGCGCGCTGACCGAACAGGAACTGAAGGCCTCGGAAGCCCAGGCCCGCGCCACCTGCGCCCTGGCCGCACAGGCCGAGCGTGAGGCTGCACGCCAGGCGCGCTTGCGACCGGGCGGGCTGGTCTCCGCCGACCTCGCCGACAAGGCGCAGGCGCAAGCCACCAGCCAACGAGCCCAGTGCCACGCCAGCGAGGCCCAGATCGACGTCGCACGAGCCCGTTTCGCGGTGCTCGACGCCCAGCTTGAGCGCACCATCGTCCGCGCCCCGTTCGACGGCATCATCGCCGAACTGAACGGCGAGCTGTTCGAGATCACCGCGCCCTCCCCGCCGGGCATTCCCACCCCGCCCGCGGTCGACCTTGTCGAGTACGGCTGCATCTACATCGAAGCCCCCATTGATGAAGTGGACGCCGCCTCCGTGCGTGTCGGCATGCCTGTGCGAGTATCGCTGGACGCCTTCCGCGATGCCCTGTTCGACGGCCATGTGCGGCGCATCGGCGCCTATGTGGAGGACAAGGAAAAGCAGGCCCGCTTCGTCACCGTGGAAATCGACCTGGCCGACGACCCACGCAAGCCTAGCCTTCTGCCCGGCTACAGCGCGGACGCCGAAATCGTCCTTGACCGGCGTGACAACGTCCTCCGCATCCCCAGCGAAACGATCATGGAAGACGGCGCGGTGCTCGTGTTCGACCCGGCGCGCGGCCTGATCGAACGCCGTCCGGTCAGGAAAGGCCTGTCCAACTGGCGCTGGGCCGAGGTGACGGAGGGCTTGCGCGAAGGCGAGCGCGTCGTCCTGAACTTCGACGACGCGGGCGTCAGGGATGGCGAACCCGCGCGCGAAGCGGATATCGGGAACGGAACTGCCAAGTGATCGAACTGCACGACCTATCCCGCATCTACACCGTGGGCGATGCGGAAGTCCATGCTCTGGACCATGTCAACCTGAACATCGACGCGGGCGAATACATCTCGCTGATGGGTCCGTCCGGTTCCGGAAAATCCACCCTGCTCAACATGCTCGGCCTGCTCGACCGCCCCACCGAAGGCATCTATCGCCTCGAAGGACGCGACACCCAAGGTCTGGACGAACTGGAACGAGCCCGCCTGCGGCGTGAACGGATCGGCTTCGTGTTTCAGTCCTTCCACCTGCTGCCACGCCTCTCCGCATTCGACAATGTGGCCCTGCCGCTGATGCTGGCCGGACGCCCCCCCGCCGAGCGCAAGCCACTGGCCGAACAGGCGCTGGAATCCGTCGGTCTGGCGCAACGGGCCCATCACCGCCCGGACCAGCTTTCCGGCGGCCAGCGCCAGCGGGTCGCCATCGCCCGCGCCACCGTCATGCGCCCAGCCCTGCTGCTGGCGGATGAGCCGACCGGCAACCTGGACAGCCATTCCGGACAAGATGTGATGGATCTGCTGGAAAGTCTGAACGCCTCAGGCATCACCCTGGTCATGGTGACGCACGATCCGGACATGGGCGCCCGTGCCCGACGCCGCATCGTGCTGCACGATGGACGCATCACCCAGGACTCGGACGCGTCATGATCCCGCGTGACCGGCTCGGCTTCGCCTGGACCGCGCTCACGGCCTCCCGCCTGCGTAGCGCGCTTGTCACGCTGGCCGCGGCCATCGGCGTAGCGGCGGTCATTCTGCTGACCGCGCTGGGCGAAGGTGCGCGACTCTACATCATGGGCGAGTTCAGCCAACTCGGCAGCGATTTGCTGATTGTCCTGCCCGGCAAGAACGAAAAGGGCGGCGGCCCGCCCGGCATGATCTTCGAGAGCGAACGCGACCTCACCCTGGAGGACACCGCCGCACTGCGCCGTCTTCCGCATGTCAACGCAGTCTCGCCACTGTCGGTCGGCGCGATCCAGGTATCCGTCGGGGCGCGTGCCCGCGAAGCCCCATTGCTCGGCTCGGACGCCACACTGATGCAAACCCGCAAGCTCAAGATGGCACGCGGCGAATTCCTGCCCGCACTGGACCTCCACCAAGCCCAGGCTGTCGCCGTGCTGGGTCCCACCCTGGCACGCGAGCTGTTCGGCACGGCCTCACCTCTGGGCGAATGGGTGCGGCTGGGCGACCGGCGTTTCCGCGTCATCGGCGTGCTGGCGGAGCAAGGCACCTCGCTCGGCCAGAACATGAACGAAGTCGCCATCATCCCCGTCGCCAGCGCGCAAGCCCTGTTCAACAACCCGGCCCTGTTCCGCATCCTGATCGAGGTGGACGGAAGAGCGCGCGTTGAAAGCGTCACACGCTCGGCAACCCGCCTGCTGACCGAACGACATCAGGGCGAGGAAGACTTCACCCTCATCACCCAGGATGCCGTGCTATCCACGTTTGACGCCATCTTCGGCGTACTGACCCTGAGCGTGGCGGGCATCGCCGCCATCAGCCTGCTCGTGGCGGGCATCATCATCATGAACGTGATGCTGGTTTCGGTTAGTCAGCGGCGCTCCGAAATCGGCCTGCTGATGGCGCTCGGCGCGTCTCCCGCGCTGGTGCTGCGCCTGTTCCTGCTCGAATCTCTGCTGCTCGGCCTGCTCGGCGCGCTGGCCGGACTGGCGCTGGGCAGACTCGGGGTGCTCGGCCTGGCCTCGGCCTACCCCGGCTTTCCCCTGACCACACCGGCCTGGGCCTACCTCGCGGCGGCAGGCACCGCGCTGGGCGCTGGCATGCTGTTCGGCTGGCTTCCCGCCCGCCGCGCCGCGCGCCTGGACCCGGTGCGCGCACTCACGGGACGATGAACATGGGCAACACGCTTGGACGCCTCAAAAAACTGTCGTCGCGGGCCTGACATGCGCACCTCCGATCTCGTCCGGTTCACCTTCGGCACGCTGGCCGCCGAGCGCCAGCGTAGCGCACTGACCATGCTCGCCATCGCAGTCGGCATCGCCGCCGTGGTGGTACTGACCGGCCTCGGCGCCGGCCTGCAACGCTATCTGGTCAGCCAGTTCACCCAATTCGGCACCCACCTGATCGCCATCGTCCCCGGCAAGGCCAATACCACGGGGTTTTCCATCAGCGTGATCGACACTCAGCGCCCGCTCACCCTGACCGACACCCAAAGCCTGCTCGACCTGCCCGGCGTGGCAGCGGTGACTCCGGTGGTCAGCGGTAGCCTGACCGCCGAATACGCGGGCAAGAGTCGGCGCACCCTGGCGCTCGGCATCGGCCCGCAGGCCCCGAAGGTATGGAGCATGGAACTGGCCCAAGGCCAGTTCTTGCCCGAGGACGATCTGACCGCGCCACGTCCGGTCGTCCTGCTGGGCAGCGAGCTTACGCGCGCCCTGTTCGGCGCATCCAACCCGTTGGGCGAAAAGATTCGTATCGGCGGCATGGGTTTCCGCGTGGGCGGGGTACTCAAGTCCAAAGGACAGATGCTGGGCATCGACATCGACGACGCAGCCTACCTCCCGGCGGCGCTAGCCCTTCAACTGTTCAACCGTGACGGTCTGATGGAGATCGACATCCTCTACGACCAGCACGAGCACGCGGACACCATGGTCAAACGCCTGTCCCGGCGGCTGAGCGAGCGGCACGGCTCGGAAGACTTCACCGTGCAGTCGCAAGACCAGATGCTGGCCTCGCTCAACAGCGTGCTGAACATCCTGACCTTCGCGGTCGGCGCGCTCGGCGGCATCGCGCTTCTGACCGGGGGCGTCGGCATATTGACGATCATGAGCATCGCAGTGGCCGAAAGGCGGGGCGAAATCGGTCTGCTGACGGCCCTGGGCGCACCTTCAGGACTGGTCATGCGACTGTTTCTTGGCGAAGCCGCCATCCTGGGTGCGCTTGGCGGCATGCTGGGCGTCGCGCTGGGCCTGGCAGGACTGGGCGCCTTACATCTAGCCATTCCCGCTCTGCCCTTTGCACCGCGTCTGGACTACCTCCTGATCGCGGAGGCACTGGCCCTGCTGATCGGGCTGATGGCTGGGGCCTGGCCCGCCGCGCGAGCCGCACAGCTCGATCCTATCGAAGCCCTGCGCAGCGAATAAAACGCCAAATCATGTTGCAAAACAACAACACCCCATCCCCTGACCCATGACAGGCCGCTTCCATTCAACGTGACTTTTATCATGGTTTTTCATCAGGTTACGAAAAACCATAAGCGCCCGCCCGCCCATGCCATGACGCTTATCCCGCTCAGCCCATAGCTATACAAAAGCTGAATTTATCCGCCCATCAGCCGATAATTCCGGTATAAGAACCCGGCCTTCGAAAAAGACACATGGCATGTGGCTTGCTTGATGGCTGCCCCGTAACCCTAACCGACAGGACCGTCATCATGCTCCAGGCCTTCAACAACCAGCCCATCCAGCGCCGCATCATGATCGGCATGGTGGGCCTCCTGATCATTGCCATCCTGACTCCGCTGCCTTTCCAGGACAATCTTCTCGACCGCATCGCGGATGGACACGAACGCGACTCGCTGACGGACCTGCAAAACAGCCTGGATGCCAAGCTGACGGCCCAACTCAGAATGGCCGAGATCCTCGCCATCCAGGTCTCAAATGAAGAGAACGTCGGCCCGCTCATGCGGGATGGCAAGCGCGAAGAGCTCCAGCAGGCCATGCAGGCGCAGTACGAGGCCATCAGCAGCAAGGTCGGCCTCAAGCAGATGCATTTTCACCTGCCCAATGCCACTTCTTTCCTGCGTATGCATCAGCCGACGAAATTCGGCGATGACCTCTCCTCCTTCCGGCCCGGCGTGGTGGCGGTCAACCGCGAACTGAAATCCCTGCGCGTCTACGAATCCGGCATCGCCGGGGTCGGCATCCGCAGCCTCAGCCCCGTCTTCGCGGACGGCAAGCATGTCGGCAGCGTCGAATTCGGTCTCGATCTGGGCGAATCCTTCGTCAAGGAATTCAGTGAGCGCTACGGCGTCGAAATGGCCGCCCAAGTTCGTCTGAAGGGCGAGTGGAAGTCCCTGTATTCCACCCTGCCGGAGAAGGATCTTCTGACCGAGGAACAGCGCAAGATCGCGAGCAAGGATGAAGATGCCGTTTTCCATGTCACGCTGGACAAGCGCCCCTTCGCGGTCTCCATGCGTACCCTCAAGGGCCATGATGGCGAACCGGTGGCCATGTTGCAGCTCGCGGTGGACCGTTCCGCCGTCATCAAGCAGAAAGGCGACGCCGAGTTCACGCTGTTTGGCATCGGCGTGATCGTGCTGGTGCTGGGTGTGATTTTCAGTCTGGTGCTGGCCAGCAGCATCAGCCGTCCGCTGGAAGCCACCGCCCGCGCCATGCGTGAGATCGCGCAGGGCGATGGCGACCTGACCCGTCGCCTGCCGGAAAACCAGAGCCACGAAAGCAACATGCTCGCCCGCGCCTTCAATCTGTTCGTGGACAAGGTCCACCGCATCATCAGCGAAGTCGCAAGCTCCACCGTGCAACTGGCCTCCGCCGCTGAGGAAATGTCCGCCATCACTCATAACGCGCGTAGCGGCGTGGACAAGCAGTCGCAGGAAATCACCCAGGTCGCCACCGCCATGACGGAGATGACCGCCACCTCACGCGAAGTGGCCGAAAATGCCGCGCACACCTCCCAGTCCACCGACTCCACCAGCGAGCACGCCGCGCAGATCAACGCACGCCTGCAAAGCCTGAGGCACTACCTGGACGAACTGGTGGAAGAGATGGAAAACGGCGTCAACAACGTGGAGCAGCTCAAGACCCAAAGCAACGACATCGGACGTGTAGTCACCGTGATTCGCGGCATTGCCGAGCAGACCAACCTGCTGGCGCTCAACGCGGCCATCGAAGCGGCCCGCGCGGGCGAGCATGGCCGCGGATTCGCCGTGGTGGCCGACGAGGTCCGCTCGCTGGCAAGCAAGACCGCCGAATCCACCGGCGAAATCCAGGCCATGATCGAACGCATCCAGCGTAGCGCGGAACGCACCGCGCACGGCATTTCCGACCGTCGCGACAAGGTCCAGAAGGGCAACTCCATGGCCGTCGAGGCGAGCGAGGCCATCCAGGCCGTGACCGAGCAAGTCGCGCGCATCAATGAAATGAACCTGAGCATCGCCAGCGCCGCCAACGAGCAATCCACCGTGGCCGATGAAGTCAGCCACAACATCGTGGTCATCAGCCGCGAGGTCGAACACCTCGCCGAGAATTCGCGCCAGATCACCCTCGCAAGCGAAGAACTGGCCCGTCTCGGCACACGCCTCCAGGCCTTGGTCGCACAATTCCGCGTCTGACGCCCGGCCCCTCCGCAGACCCGCCAAGCCCGCCCTCACCAGGCGGGCTTTTTCAATTCAAACAAAGAAGCGCTCGGGCGGGCCCATCGGCCCGGGAGCAGGCCTTCTTCAGGCCTCGCATCCCCATCGGAGCCTCTTTCGTAGGAGCGGCGCCCTCGCTGCGATAACCGCGTCAACCTTTGCGCGTGTCAAACGATTCGCGCAGGCCCTCGCCGATGAAGATCAGCAGCACGAGCAACCCTACCAGAACGCCGAAAGCGGACAAGGATAGCCACCAAGCCTCGATGTTTTCCTTGCCCTGCGAGAGTATCTCGCCGAGGCTGGGCGTGGACGGCGGCACGCCCAGTCCGAGAAAGTCCAGGCTGGTCAGGGCCAGGATGGCTCCGGATAGCCGGAACGGGAGAAAGGTCAGCACCGGCGTCATCGCATTCGGCAGCAGGTGCCGCCACATGATGGCGCGATCAGGCACCCCCAGGGCGCGCGCGGCAACCACATATTCGAGGTTGCGACCGCGCAGGAACTCGGCGCGCACGTAGTCCGCCAACCCCATCCAGCCGAATAGCGAGAGCAGAATCAACAACAACCAGATGCTGGGAGTGAAGATGGAGCTGAAAATGATGAGCAAATAAAGCTCCGGCATCGAACCCCAGACCTCCATGAAGCGCTGGAAGGCGAGGTCAAAACGTCCGCCCAGATAGCCTTGCAAGGCTCCGGTGAGCAGGCCGATGGCCAATCCGATGGCGGTCAGGGCAAGACCGAACAGGACCGACAGACGAAAGCCGTAAATCAGCCGCGCCATCACGTCGCGCCCCCGGTCGTCCGTGCCCAGCCAGTTGTCCGCCGATGGCGGGGCCGGGTTGGGATGATCGGTGTAGTAGTTGATGCTGTTGTAGCTGTGCGGGATGGGCGCACGCAACATCCAGTTGCCGTCCGCGCTCAGTTGCTGGATCACGAACGGATCGTGGTAGTCCGCCTCGGTCTCGAACACGCCGCCGAATGTGGTTTCCGGATAGACCTTCAGGATGGGAAGGTAGAGCTCGCCCTGATAGCTGACCAGCAACGGTTTGTCGTTGGCGATCAACTCGGCCAGCAGGCTGAGACCAAACAAGGCGGCGAAAATCCACAGGCTCCACCAGGCCCGGCGATTGGCGCGAAAACGCTGCCAGGCCCGGCGTCCGGGAGTGAGGTCATGTGCGTCCCCTCTTCCTTGGGGGGCAAGAGCCTGGGTAGAGAGAAACGGCGCCGCTGCCTGGTTCATTTTCTCCTGCGGCATGTTACCGCTCCACCGCGTTGAACTGGATACGCGGATCCACCCAGGCATAGCTGAGATCGGTCAGAAGCTTAGCCACCAGGCCGAGCAGGGTGTAGATGTAAAGCGTGCCGAGCACGACCGGATAGTCGCGCTGCAACACCGCCTCGTAGGACAGCAAGCCTAGCCCGTCGAGCGAGAACAGGGTTTCGATCAAAAGGCTGCCGGTGAAGAATGCACCGATGAAGGCCGCCGGGAATCCCGTCACCAGCGGGATGACCGCATTGCGGAAGACGTGACCGTAAAGCACCTGGTTTTCGGACAGCCCGCGCGCGCGCGCGGTAAGCACATACTGTTTGCGGATTTCTTCCAGAAAGCTGTTCTTGGTGAGAAGGGTCATGACCGCGAACTGGCCGATCACCATGGCGGTGACGGGAAGCACCATGTGCCAGAGGTAGTCCGCGATGCGCGCGGGCCAGGACAACTCGGACCAGTTGTCCGAAGTCAGTCCGCGCAGCGGAAAGACGTCCCAGAAACTTCCGCCGCCGAACAAGACCAGCAGAAAAAGCCCAAGCACGAAACCGGGGATGGCATAGCCGACCAGCAGCAGGGTTGTGGTCCAGATATCAAACGGCGTGCCATCGCGCACAGCCTTGCGGACCCCCAGCGGAATACTGACCAGGTAGGTGAGCAAAAAGGTCCACAAACCCAGACTGATGGACACTGGCAGTTTGTCCGCCATCAGCCCCAGCACACTCTGGTGCTGGAAGTAGCTGTCGCCAAGATCAAAGCTGAGGTAATTGCCGAGCATGATGAAAAAGCGCTCGTAAGCCGGTTTGTCGAAACCGTAGAGCGCCCGGATTTCCGCCAGACGCTCCTCGTCCAGCCCCTGCGCCCCCCGATAAAGGCCCTCCGCTCCCGCGCTGACCTCACCGCCCTCACGTCCGCCATGCTGGAGCTGATGCACCATTTGCTCCACCGGCCCGCCAGGCACGAACTGAGTCACGGCAAAGGTGATGAGCAGCACGCCGAGCACGGTGGGAATCATCAACAACAGGCGTTTGAAAATGTACTGCGTCATATCGCGGTCTTTCGTCAGGGACGCTCCGGCTGGTATTGCGGCACATCGTCCGGGCAATTCTCCACGCAGCGCCGATGCGGAATCACCCTTCCGCCACAGGCGCCATAACAAGCGTTGTAGGTTTCGATGCAGCCGCAATCCCGGCTGCACCGGGACTGAGCCTCGGCAATCTCGTCGGACAGGCTGGGTACGTAAGGACGTGTCGGCGCGTAGGGGCGGTGCGAGGACAGATGCCTCAGATCGCGGCGGGCGCGCTCCGCCGCTTCGCAAGCGCCGCGGTCCTGCGGGCTGTCCTTGCAACGCCGCTCATGCTCGCGCTTGTCCTGCTCAATATGACGGCGCTGGTGTTCATAACGTCGCCAGTCGGCCTCGTACATGACCTGCTGCACCTGCCAGAGCTGCAACTGGAGCTCATAGTGCTCACGCTTCGCCTCATGACTATCGCGCGCCCCCATTTCCGCCGTGCGCAGGCATTGCTGATAGCCCTCCTCGCAGGAAGCCCGGCAAGACTGCTGGTTTTCTGCGCAACGCTGGGCGCAGGACTGCGCCTGCGAGCCCACGGGCGGCTCGTACTGGTAGACCGTCTGCCAGCGCGGCCCGGCGCAGGCAGAGAGCACGAGCGGCAGGCACAACAGGAAAACTCGCCTCATGATTCCACCTTAAATGTCTTGACCGGCTTCAAGCGCGAAAGCCCCCAACGCTCACGGGCACGATCACAGGCCGTATCCTGCTCGGGATCATCCAGCGCCATCAGGAATTCACGACAGGGCGAGGGGCGATTTTCATAGATGGCGCAAGGCGTGAAGCCGCCCACATCCCCTTGCAGGGCCGCGCAACGCGGTTCAGGACGGTTGGTGCCTTTCATCACCGCGCGGAAATCGTTGAGCTTGTCTGTCAACTCGGGCGGCACACAACCACCCGCCGCCGGTTCCGCCTCGGTCCAGTAGAAGCTGACCCGGAAAGTGGAACAACAGGCGCCGCAGCTCAGACAAGGATTGGCGTCGCTCACCCGGGCGCCCTCCACCAGGTCTTGAGCACCCAAGGCTCGGCCTCGAAATAGAGCGGCAGGGTCTCGGGATGAGCGAAATGCCTCCAGTAGGCAATGCGGTGTTCGCCGATGTACCAGTTCGGCGCCAGGTAATGCCCCCAGAGCAACACCCGATCCAAAGCGCGGGAAGCATCCATCAGTTCCTTGCGGGATGAGGCGTAGACGATCTTCTCCACCAACGCATCCACCACCGGGTCCGCCACGCCCATGGCGTTGTTGGAACCTTCACGATCCCGGCTGGCAGAGTGAAACATGTTCAGCAGTTCGTTGCCCGGCGACTGCGACTGGCCGAACACCTCGATCACCGCGTCAAAGTCGAAGGTATCCGCCCGACGCTGGTAGAGCGCCGCGTCGATGGTACGGTAACTGGCCTGGATGCCGAGCTTGCGCAGGTTGTAGACATACGGCGCCATGATCCGCTCGAAGCCCTTCTGACCAAGCATGATCTCGAACCGGAACGGCTGACCACGGGCATTGACCAGCATGCCATCCCTCACCCGCCAGCCTGCCTCTTCCAACAGCTTCTTGGCGCGCACCAGATTGGAACGCAAAGCCTCCGCGTCGGGCGATGCGGGCGGGTGAAAAACATGGCTGAACACCTCCGGCGGAAGTCGGTCGCGGAACGGCTCCAACAGCTTGAGCTGAGCCTCGTCCGGCAAGCCGCGCGCGGCCAGTTCGCTGTTGGAAAAATAACTGTCGCAACGGGTGTACTGGCCGTAGAACAGGTTGCGGTTGGACCACTCAAAATCCAGCGCCAGCGCCAGCGCCTCGCGCACCCGGCGGTCGGCGAACAGCGCGCGACGGGCGTTGAACACCACACCCTGCATACCCGCGTTGTTGCGATGTGGAATGCTGGCTTTGACAATCTCACCGCTGGCATAGCGCGGACCCTCGTGGTCACGCGCCCAGCGCTTGGAGTGATTCTCATAGAAAAAATCGAACTCTCCGGCCTTGAAGGCCTCCAGCGAGACGGTGCGATCCTTGTAATACTTGAAGCCGATGCGATCGAAATTGAACATACCCCGCCGCACCGGCAAATCCTTCGCCCAGTAATCCGGATTGCGGCGATAGCGAATCTGCTTGCCCCAGTCGAAACTCTCCACCACATAGGGTCCGCTGCCCACCGGAGCCTCCCGCGCAAGCCGGTCAAAGGCCCTGCCGTCCACCCAACGCTCGGACAACACCGGCATCTCGCCCAGGATCAAGTGCAACTCCGGATTGGCACGCTTGAACACAAAGCGCACGCTGCGCTCATCCAGCACCTCGGCCCGCTCCACATCGGCCCAATAGAAGCGATACATCGGATGCGCCTTGTCCGAGCGCAAAATGTCGAAGGAAAACTTCACGTCCTGCGCGCGCACCGCCTGACCGTCCGAAAAGCGCGCCTGAGGACGCAGTCGGAAGGTCACGGACAACCTGTCCGGCGCCAACGAGACATCCTCCGCCAGCAAGCCGTACATTGAAAACGGCTCGTCCAGGCTTTTTTCCAGCAAGGTCTCGAAGACCAGCAACCCCAGGCCTGCGGCGGGCAACCCCTTGAGCAGGAAAGGATTGAGCGAATCGAAACTGCCGAAAGCCGACATCGGCAGCTCACCACCCTTCGGCGCATCCGGATTCACATAGTTGAAATGCGTGAAGTCCGCCGGATAGGCCGGGCTATAGCCCAGTGCAAGCGCGGGCTCGGCGCGCGCCGGTGCGGCGCACAAGGCCAACAGAAACCCCGCGAAGGCGAGAATGCGAAAGGCGAGTGGTATCATGCCCCGATTAAATCACAGTCTGAGGAGTGACAGCATGGGCTTTCTCACCGGCAAGCGCGCCCTGATCGTGGGCCTCGCGAACGACCGTTCCATCGCCTACGGCATCGCCAAGGCCATGCACCGCGAAGGCGCCGAACTGGCCTTCACCTACCTGAACGACCGCTTCAAGGAGCGTGTTGAAAAGTATGCCGCCGAACTCGGCTCCAACATCATCCTGCCGCTGGACGTAAGCCTGGACGAACAAGTCGAAGCCCTGCCCGGCCTGCTCGGACAACACTGGGACGGCCTGGACATCCTCGTCCACTCCGTCGCCTTCGCCCCCAAGGAACAACTGGCCGGTGACTACGTGGACAACACCACCCGCGAAGGTTTCCAGATCGCCCACGACATCAGCGCCTGGAGCCTGACCGCCCTGGCCAAGGTGCTGCGTCCGATGATGAAGAACCGCGAAGACGCCTCCATCCTCACCCTCTCCTACCTCGGCGCCGAGCGTGCCATGCCCAACTACAACGTCATGGGTGTGGCCAAGGCCGCGCTGGAAGCCAGCGTGCGCTACATGGCCGCCAGCATGGGCGCGGACAACATCCGCGTGAACTCCATCTCCGCCGGTCCCATCAAAACCCTGGCCGCCTCCGGCATTGGCGAGTTCAAGATGTTCCTCGACTACGTGGAAAAGAACGCCCCGCTGCGCCGTAACGTCACCATCGACGACGTCGGCAACACCGCCGCCTTCCTCGGTTCCCCGCTGGCCCGCGGCATCACCGGCGAGAACATCTACGTGGATTCCGGGTACTTCATCACCGGCATGGGGCGGTGTGACTGAGCCATAACAGAGCGCCCCACAGTCACTGGAAATGACGCTTGAAACCCGCCCGCCTGGCGGGTTTCAGCGATGCAAGCTGGCCGCTGCGCTGGAGGATGGGATGGGCATCGCCGCCGCGCATCTTGACGGTGCTGGCCTTGAGCGGGCGCCAGGCGAGGCCAGTGGCTTGGTCGGTCTCGTTCTCGAAGGCGCGTTCGGTGGCATCCTCCATCACCCCGGCGATGTCGCGCATGACAGGGGTCATGTCATCCATGCGGCGGGAGAGCTCCTGGAGCGCGTCCAGCACCTGGCGGTCGTCGTATTTGATTTCGATCATGAGTCGCGGCTCGCTTCGCTGTCGATGATGGCCGTCGTCTTTTTCAGGGCCGCCCGTAGTTTCGGAATCCACGCCATGGCCAGCCTTTTCTGATGGCTGCCAAACCGTCGCGTCTCCAGTCTCGGGGCATGGAAGCGAGCGTGAATCGCCTGCATCGCGTCCTGCGTTTCGTGGGCATCGTGTTTGTTGGTGGTCATGCTATGCTCATTACGTCATTGGCAGCGCATCGTGCGGCGAACACCCCCAAGCATTGCCAGGCAGGCCACGGCGACGCCGCGTCGTGGCTATTCATCCTTTGGCCATACGCGCCGCCCTGTCCGTTGACGCTCCATGTACTCAAGCGCTGACTCCGCCTCTTTCTCGTGCGGCGCGAATACCGTGCGGCCCACCCAGTACGCCTCCGGCGCGTACTCGAACGATGCCAGCCCCGGACGATCCTGGCCATCAACCAGCCACCAGCCCAGGTAGCGCCTGCGCTCGATGATTTCGCCTTCGCGCGCCTTGGCCTTCATCACTTCCAGCGCCTGCCAGATTTCCTGCGGATCGATGATGGTTTGCGCCAGCATGCGCATGTGGGTGCGCCGTTGTTCATCCTTGGCCAGCTTGTAGACCGGCGCGCCTGCCTTGGCGGTCTTCTCCCTGTCGATAAACAGTGCCATGCCGATCAGAAGTTGCTCGTTGACCTTGTCGGTGAACATTCTGTTTTCGGGGTTGGCCTCGTTGTACTGCATGCCGAACATTTCGAGGAATGCGGCGATGTAGTAGGCATCATCGCGCCCCTTGGGCAGCAGCAAGGCGGAATCGAAGATGCGCGGCTCGTGCGGCTTGCCCGGCGGCGTACATCCCGAACTCAGGCAGGCCATGCCGGGGCGAAGCGGCATGGTCGGCGGCGGGCCGTCCAGCATCTCTGGCGTGAACGGGTCGTACCAGGCGCGGCCTGGGTTATAGCTCCACCCGGCATCCGGCAGCATGACGGCGGGCTTGCCGTCGCGGTCGATGATGCGGATGCCGGTGACCTCGCGCAGGTCGGGCTTGCCGTTCGGCAGCTTGCCCGCGCTGACCTGCATGGTGACGAGCTGGCCGTCGCTGCTTTCCGCTTGCAGCCCCTCCTTCTTCATGCGGAATTCGGACAGGGCGCGTACGCGGCAGCGGCAGTTCCAGCCGTTGGGCGGGTAGAGGTGGTTCCAGATGGGATCGTCCGCCCGCCACACGCGGCCATGCAGGGCGCTGTGGGTGGGGCGGGTGCGGGAGTCGCGCACGGCGATGTATTGCCAGTACGGACGCGCACCGGGACCGGTGGCGTTCGCCAGTTCCTGCTGCTGCTTGTAGCGCCCGGCCATGTAGGCGGTCTGCATGTTCTGGCGGTAGATCAGCTTGAGGCGGCGCGGGCTGCCGAACTCCCCACATAGTGATCCAGACTGAGATAACTGGAACGGACCAGCTGCGATAATTACGGGAACTCGTGGGCGTTGCCGGTTAATTTCGGGAATGGTTCTGGAACAACATTGCACAATATGGAAGCGATGGTGCGACGCTGCTTGTCCGTTCAGACGACGTCCGCAAGGTAGCCTTTCACGATGTCAAGGATGGCGTTCTGATCCTCTTTCGCCAGGGTTCCGGTGGTCGGGTCGTCGAACAGCAGGCCGCGCCGTTTCATCTTCTTGGTGCCGAACTCGTGATAGGCGGCGTAGGGCTGGCCGAAGCCGACGGTGACGCTGTCCTTGTCCGCCTGCCAGTTCAGACTGCCCAGCATGTCGCCGTACAGATCGAGGATGGTGGTATTGCCGTTGGTCGGACGGTTGCCGCCCTTGGCCGGGTCGTAGCTGTCAGCCCATGGAGCCCAGTGCGCGCCACCGGGGTCGGTTTCCGTTTCGAAGCGCCCGCGCACGCGGGATTCCAGCACGCCGCCGATGTCCTGCATGGCGGGCTCAAGGTCGCCGGTGCGGCGCAGAAGATCGTTGAGCGCGTCCAGTACGCTGCGGTTGTCGATGTCGATCTGGATCATGCCGCCTCGCCCTGCATCTGCGACCACGCCTGCTCGATGCGGGCGGCGGCGGTGTCGAAGTGCTTCTGCTCGTATTCCACGCCGATGAAGCCGTAGCCCAGCGACAGCGCGGCCACGCCGGTGGAGCCGCTGCCCATGTAGGGATCAAGCACCACGCCGCCGATGGGCGGGCGCACTTTATCGATGCACCAGCGCATCAGCGCCACCGGCTTCTGGCTGACGTGGACGCGGGCGAAGCGCGCCGCGCCATGACCCTTGCCACCCTTGATGTGCGCAGGCGACATGTCGAGCGGCCCCTTTTGCGCCACGACGCCCTTCCAGAGCCAGCGGAACACTTCGCGCTTGGTCTTGCGCCCGCACCAGGCCCACTCGCAATCGACGAACGAATCATCCGGCCCCAGGCCGACATGCTTGTCCCATGCCAGCAGCGTGCCGCCTTCCGGCAGGCGCTGCATGTAGTGGTCCGCACCCCACAGGATGATACGCGGGTCGCCTACACAACCAGGCTTTTTTTGCGGAGAGCGCGGCGCGGCCTCAACCCACGGGCGCGGATCAAATGGATCGGCATCGCCGTGGATGGGGGCCAGATTGTCCTCGCGAGCGGTGGCATGTGACAGATTCCCGCCGACGCCGCCACCGCCATGCTGGAAGCCGATGCCATACGGCGGGTCGGAGACGATGGCATCGAAGCCCTTGAGCACGCCTGCCTTGAGCAGTTCCAGCGAATCGCCACGGTAGAGGGTGACGCGGCCATCGCAGAGGGTGACTGATTCAAACATGGTCTATAATTCCTCGTGTGAGCGGCAGTTTCCTAGGGAAAGGTTGTCGCGTACCGCAAGGCAACGGGCATGATCCGGGTTCGAGTCCCGGCGCCGCTCACAACTTCCCATCCAGCACCTCATAAGCGGTCTCGTCCATCAGCGCTTCATGGGGCACCATCTTCCCGCTGCGGATGATGTTGGTCTTGCGCTTGCGCTTGATCCCGTCCTCGCCGCGCTCGGTGATCTCATAACCCACCTTCACCACCAGCTTTCCGGTTTCGCCTTCAACGTCGAACACCATCAGCAAGGCCCCCGCCGGGTCGGTCTTGTCCAACAGCACCGCGCCGGGCGATGCAAGATGACGCGGCAACTCCAGGTACCACTGCCACGGCAAGGCGTCCGCCTTGCTGTCGCGGTGCGTGTGCAAGACATCCTCATCGCGAACTTCAATGGCGGCTGACTCGGGCATGATGTTGCGAATGGCCAATGCCTGGATGACCGCCTCGCTTAACGCGCCGACCTGAAAAACCTGCCCTCTTGGCACGGTCAGCCCATCCGCCCATGATGCGAACTCTGAAGACTTGCGATCAAGCAAGTCCGGGAGAACTTGCGCCGCAAGCGCCGCGCCGAGCGGGGCATCAAATTTTGCCAGCTTGTCATCCACCGCCTTGAGCAGCGCGCCCTGGCGCTGAGCGGCCTTGCCGGGGTTATAGGCCCAGCCGGGGTCGATGCCTTCGGGCACGCGCTCGGTCTTGCCGGTGCGGGCGTTGTACCAGTCGCGTTGCTTGATCTCGGGGGCGGTCTTGTTGAGCGGTGCGCCGCCGGGGGCCGTGCCCTTGTCGTAGTCGCTCTGGGTGACGCCCACCAGGGTGCAGCGGCAGTTCCAGCCGTTGGGCGGGGCGTGGGTGTCCCAGAACGGGTCGTCCACCGGCAGGGTGAGGTTATGCCAGGAGCGGTGCTGGTCACGCACGCGCTCGTCGCGCTTGGTCACATAGCGCAGATAGGGCAGCGCGCGGCGGGTCTTTTCGAAGCGCTCCCACTGCCCGGCTGCATAAGCCGTGCGGGTGTTCACGTCCAGGATCAGGCGCAGGCCCTTGCCCGTTTCAATCCGCGCCCGGCGGTTAGGCCGGGCGAATCCGCCGGGATGGCCCAGTTCGATGCCGACGCTGGTGTTTCAATCCGCGCCCGGCGGTTAGGCCGGGCGAATCCATTTGCGCCACGGTGCCCGTGGTGTGCCAATTCAGTTTCAATCCGCGCCCGGCGGTTAGGCCGGGCGAATCCTGTCGGGTGGGCACGTTTCGCATCTCGACCAGGAGTTTCAATCCGCGCCCGGCGGTTAGGCCGGGCGAATCGCACGGTCATGTCGCTGGTTGTCACGCCGCTGCCTGGTTTCAATCCGCGCCCGGCGGTTAGGCCGGGCGAATCCAGCATATGCGGGCGGCCGTTATGCACCAAAACAGTTTCAATCCGCGCCCGGCGGTTAGGCCGGGCGAATCCTTGCCATGGCCGTGGTGGGTGTCGTGTGTCTTGGTTTCAATCCGCGCCCGGCGGTTAGGCCGGGCGAATCGCTTGCCATGGCCGTGGTGGGTGTCGTGTGCCTTGGTTTCAATCCGCGCCCGGCGGTTAGGCCGGGCGAATCGGGCGGTAACGGCAGGATCGACCTCACCCACTGGCGCGTTTCAATCCGCGCCCGGCGGTTAGGCCGGGCGAATCCGTCGAGCCATACGCCCATATTTTGCCCACGGCAAAGTTTCAATCCGCGCCCGGCGGTTAGGCCGGGCGAATCGTGGTATGTAGCGCCCACCGGTACCAATTGGGCGGTTTCAATCCGCGCCCGGCGGTTAGGCCGGGCGAATCTTGCGGACACGCCAGCGGCGGACACGCCAGCGGCAGTTTCAATCCGCGCCCGGCGGTTAGGCCGGGCGAATCGGCTAGACGAAGCAGATTTTAAAAGGGAATCGCCGGTTTCAATCCGCGCCCGGCGGTTAGGCCGGGCGAATCATCAAATCATCACAATAAGCAGTCTAATCTTCATGTTTCAATCCGCGCCCGGCGGTTAGGCCGGGCGAATCTTCGTAAAATCTAATCAGGGGTTTTGAACGTGAAGTTTCAATCCGCGCCCGGCGGTTAGGCCGGGCGAATCTCGGACGACCTGATCGGCAGCGCAACCACTGCGGTTTCAATCCGCGCCCGGCGGTTAGGCCGGGCGAATCCGTCCGGCGAGCGATTCCGCGAAGGCACGGCGCTGGTTTCAATCCGCGCCCGGCGGTTAGGCCGGGCGAATCTGACGCATCGCAGATGCGCGCCAGCGGCGCGGTATCGTTTCAATCCGCGCCCGGCGGTTAGGCCGGGCGAATCGTAGCCCTCGGTCAAGTCGATCTCAGGCTGCCAGATGTTTCAATCCGCGCCCGGCGGTTAGGCCGGGCGAATCGGGCGCGGCGCAGCGTGGCGCGGGACAGGTCGGAGTTTCAATCCGCGCCCGGCGGTTAGGCCGGGCGAATCGACGCCCGGCAGGGTCGAAATCCAGCCACAGGACATGTTTCAATCCGCGCCCGGCGGTTAGGCCGGGCGAATCGGCGGGCATTCCTCGGCATCGACGTCATACCCTGGGTTTCAATCCGCGCCCGGCGGTTAGGCCGGGCGAATCTTCTCGGCGACATTCTGAGATTCCGTCCGCAGTGTATGTTTCAATCCGCGCCCGGCGGTTAGGCCGGGCGAATCCGACTAGCTCCAGCGGATGCGGGCGGGTGCAAACCGTTTCAATCCGCGCCCGGCGGTTAGGCCGGGCGAATCCGTAAATCTTAACATTGCGCATGGCGGATAATCCCGTTTCAATCCGCGCCCGGCGGTTAGGCCGGGCGAATCCAAATCACAACGAGGCATTTTACCGCTGGCTAGACGTTTCAATCCGCGCCCGGCGGTTAGGCCGGGCGAATCCCACGGCCAAGGCGAGTCCTATATAGTGGGCAGCTGTTTCAATCCGCGCCCGGCGGTTAGGCCGGGCGAATCAATAACCGAGTTTGAATTGGGGGTTGTACTTAACCCGTTTCAATCCGCGCCCGGCGGTTAGGCCGGGCGAATCCGGTAGCATCACGCAATACCTGTGCATGGGGTAGCAGTTTCAATCCGCGCCCGGCGGTTAGGCCGGGCGAATCACGGTTGGAGTTTGCGGGCTGGAGTTCGGATACAATGTTTCAATCCGCGCCCGGCGGTTAGGCCGGGCGAATCGGTATACCCAGCGGCTCGTTTGTAAACACCCAAGCGGGTTTCAATCCGCGCCCGGCGGTTAGGCCGGGCGAATCAAAATATGCGCGAATGGTTCGACGCGCCATCCGTGTTTCAATCCGCGCCCGGCGGTTAGGCCGGGCGAATCGTCAACGCCAGTCAGGTCAACACCAGTCAGGTCAACGTTTCAATCCGCGCCCGGCGGTTAGGCCGGGCGAATCGGATCGAACCATTCGCCCATATTTTGCCGACGGCGAAGTTTCAATCCGCGCCCGGCGGTTAGGCCGGGCGAATCGGAAACGGTAGGATTGACCTCGCGCACTGGCGCGGTTTCAATCCGCGCCCGGCGGTTAGGCCGGGCGAATCCCATACCCCGCGGCTCGCTGGTAAACGCCCAATCGGGTTTCAATCCGCGCCCGGCGGTTAGGCCGGGCGAATCCGGACACACCAGCGGCAAAAACCAGAGTAAAAACGTTTCAATCCGCGCCCGGCGGTTAGGCCGGGCGAATCCTCAATGTTGGCCTGGCCTCCCACCTTGAGAGGGTAGTTTCAATCCGCGCCCGGCGGTTAGGCCGGGCGAATCCAAAATATGGGCGAATGGTTCGATCCGCCATCCGTGTTTCAATCCGCGCCCGGCGGTTAGGCCGGGCGAATCAAACTATATCATCGCGTCCGTCCAAAACAATTCCGTTTCAATCCGCGCCCGGCGGTTAGGCCGGGCGAATCGATGCTGGACGTGGCCATCAACACAAACCCGAACAGTTTCAATCCGCGCCCGGCGGTTAGGCCGGGCGAATCCGGGGCGCTCGAAGCAACCATGGCCTCCCATCTTGTTTCAATCCGCGCCCGGCGGTTAGGCCGGGCGAATCCGCCGGTCAGGTCGGCCTGACGCCCAGCTGGGTCGTTTCAATCCGCGCCCGGCGGTTAGGCCGGGCGAATCCGCGCGCCTTTTGTTGAGTATGTGGGACTCACTTTTGTTTCAATCCGCGCCCGGCGGTTAGGCCGGGCGAATCCGATTATGTGTTTATTTTCAAAATCCAAATCAAACGTTTCAATCCGCGCCCGGCGGTTAGGCCGGGCGAATCTGATCTGTCTCAGGCCATCATGTATGACGTAAACATGTTTCAATCCGCGCCCGGCGGTTAGGCCGGGCGAATCCGACTAGCTCCAGCGGATGCGGGCGGGCGCAAACTGTTTCAATCCGCGCCCGGCGGTTAGGCCGGGCGAATCCGGACAGCAGGTTTGCGAGGGCCTCGTGCACAGCGGTTTCAATCCGCGCCCGGCGGTTAGGCCGGGCGAATCAGGCGCTTGCCGATGGTCTTGGCGTGGCCCGCGGCGTTTCAATCCGCGCCCGGCGGTTAGGCCGGGCGAATCCGGTTGGAGTCTGCGGGCTGGATTTCGGATACAATGTTTCAATCCGCGCCCGGCGGTTAGGCCGGGCGAATCGCGAAGGACAGGTCGGCCTGACGTCCCGCTGGATCGTTTCAATCCGCGCCCGGCGGTTAGGCCGGGCGAATCCGTGGAGATCGAGGATGACTCTCAGTTCTTCTTTGGTTTCAATCCGCGCCCGGCGGTTAGGCCGGGCGAATCTATCCGCCCAGCAGGTGGCCGACCTGTCCGCGGAGGTTTCAATCCGCGCCCGGCGGTTAGGCCGGGCGAATCGTGCAGGCTGTTATCCACGGCAGAAGGATAAACAGTTTCAATCCGCGCCCGGCGGTTAGGCCGGGCGAATCTCGTCGCGCAGGGTGTACCAGCGCCCTTGCGCCATGTTTCAATCCGCGCCCGGCGGTTAGGCCGGGCGAATCGCTCATGACCCACGCCGACGGCCTGCGCCTGCTCGGTTTCAATCCGCGCCCGGCGGTTAGGCCGGGCGAATCTCAAACCACAACGAGGCATTTTACCGCTGGCTGGACGTTTCAATCCGCGCCCGGCGGTTAGGCCGGGCGAATCCTTGGCGCCGGTCAATTTGGCGCGGGTTTCAATCCGCGCCCGGCGGTTAGGCCGGGCGAATCCGTAAATTTTAACAGTGCGCATGGCGGACAACTCCGTTTCAATCCGCGCCCGGCGGTTAGGCCGGGCGAATCCCATATTATCCGGGTTAAATATAACCCTCAATTCGTTTCAATCCGCGCCCGGCGGTTAGGCCGGGCGAATCGTGGCGCGGATGCCGTGCGGAATGTCACGCTGTTTGTCGTTTCAATCCGCGCCCGGCGGTTAGGCCGGGCGAATCTGCTGGAGTATAGAGACGGTTGCGTTATTTATAACGGTTTCAATCCGCGCCCGGCGGTTAGGCCGGGCGAATCGTCCGAGCCGGTCAGGTTCGTGCGGACCATCTTGGAGTTTCAATCCGCGCCCGGCGGTTAGGCCGGGCGAATCCAGCATTTCCCGGCATTGCAGCATATTGTGGGCCGGGTTTCAATCCGCGCCCGGCGGTTAGGCCGGGCGAATCTTTTACCGATGGCTCGACGAAGCAGATTTTAGAAGGGTTTCAATCCGCGCCCGGCGGTTAGGCCGGGCGAATCGCCGCCGTCGCCTACAGCTACATCCCGCTCGACAAGTTTCAATCCGCGCCCGGCGGTTAGGCCGGGCGAATCCGCAAGGTGGATGCAGCTCTAGGCATTGGCATCCGTTTCAATCCGCGCCCGGCGGTTAGGCCGGGCGAATCGTTTGCTGATCGAACGGTTTGGTGGCCCTGGATTGTTTCAATCCGCGCCCGGCGGTTAGGCCGGGCGAATCGCTCCCTAGGCCACGCCCGGCCTAAAGTCACAAACAGTTTCAATCCGCGCCCGGCGGTTAGGCCGGGCGAATCGCGCCTGCGTGTCGGACGCATCCCGAAGGCAAGAGAGGTTTCAATCCGCGCCCGGCGGTTAGGCCGGGCGAATCGGCGCAATCTGACCGCGCTCATCCCGGTAACGCCGGTTTCAATCCGCGCCCGGCGGTTAGGCCGGGCGAATCCAGGCGCGCAGCGCCGCCCACGTGAGTGATCGCGGGTTTCAATCCGCGCCCGGCGGTTAGGCCGGGCGAATCGCATGTGCCGAGCACAACATGAACGGCTTTCTCATGTTTCAATCCGCGCCCGGCGGTTAGGCCGGGCGAATCCAGGATTTAGGCGTGGGTCTTGTGCACAAGCTGCTGTTTCAATCCGCGCCCGGCGGTTAGGCCGGGCGAATCTCGCAACCGCGGCATTATCGAGTCCGGGAACTCCCAGTTTCAATCCGCGCCCGGCGGTTAGGCCGGGCGAATCGGGGTCGCCGCCGCAGGATTCGCCGTGGCCGTGGATGTTTCAATCCGCGCCCGGCGGTTAGGCCGGGCGAATCCCTCCTCGTTGCACACCTGGGTGAGTGTGTTTCTGTTTCAATCCGCGCCCGGCGGTTAGGCCGGGCGAATCCCGAGGTGAACGCTGCGCTGGATGATGCCGCTGTGTTTCAATCCGCGCCCGGCGGTTAGGCCGGGCGAATCGCGACCGGCCCTGCCAAGAAACTCACGGGTCAATACGTTTCAATCCGCGCCCGGCGGTTAGGCCGGGCGAATCCCGCAGGGCGCGGGCGATGGTGGATGGCGAATATGGCTTGTTTCAATCCGCGCCCGGCGGTTAGGCCGGGCGAATCCGGGCTCGATGCCCACGCAGCGCAGCGACCGCAGTTTGTTTCAATCCGCGCCCGGCGGTTAGGCCGGGCGAATCGCCGCTGAATACGCTTGTATTCGAGCCATGCGGAGTTTCAATCCGCGCCCGGCGGTTAGGCCGGGCGAATCGCTTGGCGCGCTTGCAGATCAGCGCCGCATCCTTGTGTTTCAATCCGCGCCCGGCGGTTAGGCCGGGCGAATCGCAGGTGCATTCGCGTCACCAGTCCACCCGGCTGATGTTTCAATCCGCGCCCGGCGGTTAGGCCGGGCGAATCCTCCATCAAGTGAAGACGTCCGCGACCACCAAGGAGTTTCAATCCGCGCCCGGCGGTTAGGCCGGGCGAATCGCCGCGATGTCTGCCTTTCACAAACGATGGACAAGGTGTTTCAATCCGCGCCCGGCGGTTAGGCCGGGCGAATCTCCGCACGCTGGCGCTGGACCTGTCGCTGGCGATCCAGTTTCAATCCGCGCCCGGCGGTTAGGCCGGGCGAATCGCCATGCAACTGCCCGACCGCCTTCACGTCGAGCAGTTTCAATCCGCGCCCGGCGGTTAGGCCGGGCGAATCGC
>JBFLZK010000007.1:0-2259 GCA_040756355.1 Pseudomonadota bacterium
CATGGGCGCGGCGGCGTGGACGAAGATCAGGTCGATGTCGGCGGCGCCGCCCAGCATCGGGTCGGGCTGGTCGACCAGGGAGCCGGTCAGGTAGGCGGCCACAATGTCGCGGTCGTTGAAAGCCCGCTCCTGGGCCGTTTCCTTCGCAATGCGAATCAAGGTATCTCGGGTGACGCGCATAATTCCTCTCAGGCCTCGGCCAGCGGCAGGCTCGGCTGGAACGGCAGCAGGCCGAGCGCTTCGCGGATGCGATTTTCGATATAGTTGAGATGCTCCGCGTTCTGGATGATGTTCAAGGTATTGGTATCGATGGTCAGGATGGGCGTGTGGTCATAGGGCCTGGAGAAGAACTCGTCGTAGGCGTGATTCAACTCATCGATGTACCCCCGCTCCATCTGGCGCTCGTAGGGGCGGTCGCGGAAGGCGATGCGCTGCATCAACACCTCCGTGCTGGCTTGCAGGTACAACACCAGGTCGGGCTTGGGAATCTTCTCGCCCAGCGCCTCATGCACCTTGTCGTACATGGTCAACTCGTCGCCGCCCAGGTTGATGCGCGCAAACAACGCATCCTTGGCGAAGGTGTAATCGGCCAGCAGGCTCCTGCCCGCGCCGAGGATGCCCGGCACGGTGCTGTTCTGCTGGCGGTAGCGGCTGAGCAAAAAGAAGATCTGGGTCTGGAACGCGTAGCGCTGGCGGTCGCCATAGAAATCGGACAGGAAGGGATTCTCCTCGAAGATTTCCAGCAACAGGTCGGCGCTGAAACGGGGTTGAAGCAGGCGCGCCAGCGTAGTCTTTCCCACACCGATCACGCCTTCGATGGCTACGTACATGGACGACTCCCAAATGAGATGGGTTAAGCATACCATAAGACACGGTCACGGTATAATCTTTTTATGTCTCGCATTTGCATCACCCCCCAGGTGGAAGCGGGCGGCATGGCCTCCTTCCGACTCAAATTCGAGGCGGGATTGCGCGCCCGCGGCGTGGAACTGACCCACGATCTCTCCGCCCCGGCCGATGCCGTGCTCGTCATCGCCGGGACCCGCCGCCTGCTCCCGTTATGGCAGGCGCGCCGCCGCGGGGAGCGGGTCGTCCAGCGCCTGGACGGCATCAACTGGGTGCATCGCCGCCGCCGCACCGGCCTCAAGCACTTCCTGCGCGCCGAATATGGCAACCTCGCGCTGTCCTTCATCCGCGCCAATATCGCCGACAGGATCATCTATCAAAGCGAGTTCTCGCGCCGCTGGTGGGAGGATTGGTACGGCAAGCCCCGCGTCCCCTCCGTCACCATCCATAACGGCGTGGATTTGAACGTGTATTCGCCCGTAGGGCGGGATAATATCCCGCCCCACCCGCCCTATCGTCTGTTACTCGTCGAAGCCAGCCTGGGCGGCGGCTACGACATGGGCCTCGACAACGCCCTCGCCCTGGCCGAGACCTTGCAGGAGCGGCACGGCCTCCCAATGGAACTGGTGGTGGTCGGCAAAATCACCGATGAACATCGCGCGCGCGTGGATTCGCGCAGCCGCGTAAAGATCGACTGGGTCGGCAGCGTGCCGCGCGAGCGCATCCCCGAGATCGACCGCTCCGCGCACCTGTTCTTCTCCGCCGACCTGAACGCCGCCTGCCCCAACGCCGTCATCGAAGCGCTGGCCTGCGGGCTGCCCGTGGCCGCCTTCGACACCGGCGCGCTCAACGAACTGGTGCCCGGCGACTCGGGCCGACTCGTCCCCTACGGCGGCGACCCGTGGAAGATCGAGCCGCCCGATGTCCTGACCCTGGCCAGCGCCTCCGCCGAGATCCGGCGCGACCCGCTGCGCTTCCGCCGGGCCGCGCGCGCCCAGGCTGAATCTGCGCTGGGGCTGGACGCGATGGTCGACCGCTACCTCAAAGCCTTGCTGGAGGATTGAATGCACGAGGAAATCCGCGACTTTCTACTGCGCCACCTGCAAGCGGTCCAGGAGAACGACCTGGCTGCCTATCGCGCCACCACCGCCGAAGACCTGACCCTCTACGAGTGGTGGGTCACGCCGCACCGCCTGGACGGGCTGCCCTTCCATGAATTCATGATGACCTCGAACGCATCGCGCGGAACGGTCTTTGGCGCGGAAGAAAGCGGCCACACCCGCTTCGACCTGTCCAACCTGCACATTCAGCGCTACGGCGACACGGCCATTGCCAGCTACACCCTGCTGGTCAGCACGGCGCTGCCCGGCGGAGTCAAGGTGGCGGCCCACAACGAAAGCCGCGTCCTCATCA
>JBFLZK010000008.1:0-14217 GCA_040756355.1 Pseudomonadota bacterium
TGATCAGGCGTACCACGGCTGGGGTGTCAATGACCGGGTCTGTGTCAGGCGGCACGCAGACGGTGGTGATGCCGGATGCGACGGCGGCGCGCGCTTCGCTCTGTACGGTGGCCTTGTGCTCCTGGCCGGGTTCGCGCAGGCGCGCCCAAGAGTCGATTGCGCCGGGGATCAGCCACAGGCCGCTCGCGTCCAGCACGTTGTCGGTGGAGAAGTCATTCGGGGCCTGGCCGACACTGGCGATGCCTGCCTTGTCGATGAAGACGTCGGTGATGCAGTCAAATCGGCTGGCCGGGTCGATCACCCGCGCGCCGCGGATGATCCAGCGCTGACAGTCGACGCCTGGCCGACAACCTTCGGGCGGCTTGAGGTGGTCGATGTCCTGCCCTTGGGCGAAATAAGGTGTGTTGTTCATGCTCATTCCTCCCGGCCTCCCATGCACAGGCTCATCACCGCCATGCGTACCGCGATGCCGTTGGATACCTGTTGCAGGATCACGGATTGCGGGCCGTCCGCGACCTCGGAGTCGATCTCCACGCCGCGGTTGGCCGGGCCTGGATGCATGACGATGGCGTCCGGCTTGGCCCAGGCGAGCTTCTCCGGAGTGAGGCCGTAGAGGCGGAAGAATTCGTCCTCGGTCGGCAGCAGGGCGCCCTCCATGCGTTCGCGCTGGAGACGCAGCATGATGATGACGTCCACGTCGCGCAGGCCTTCGCGCATGTCGTGGAACACCCGCACGCCGAGCTTTTCCACCTGCGCGGGCAGTAGGGTGCGCGGGGCGATGACGCGCACCTCGCCGGTGTTGAGGGTGTTGAGGGCGTGGATCTGCGAGCGGGCGACGCGCGAGTGCAGCACGTCACCGACGATGGCGACTCGAAGCCCGGTGAAGTCGCCCTTGATCTTGCGGATGGTGAAGACGTCCAGCAGGGCTTGGGTCGGGTGTGCGTGGCGGCCATCCCCGGCGTTCAGCACGGATACATGCGGCTCGACGTGGCGGGCGATGAAGTGAGCCGCGCCGCTGGCCGCGTGGCGCACCACGAACATGTCGGCCTGCATCGCCTCAATGTTGCGCAGGGTGTCGAGCAGGGACTCGCCCTTGGTCGCGGCGGAGGTGCTGATGTTCAGGTTCAGCACATCGGCGGACAGGCGTTTGGCCGCCAGCTCAAAGGTGGTGCGGGTGCGGGTGGAGGATTCGAAGAACAGGTTGACCACGGTGCGACCGCGCAGCAGCGGCACCTTCTTCACCTCGCGCCCTGTCACGGACAGGAAGGATTCGGCAGTGTCGAGGATGCGGGTCACCCAATCCGGACCGAGGCCCTCGATGGTCAGTAGGTGCTTGAGGCGGCCTTCGCTGTCGAACTGGAGGGCCCAGGGGTCGCGGGCGAGTTTGGGAATCTTGGGGCGGACGAACACAACAGCCACGGCTTACTCCTCGGACGCGCGTTGTTCGATGGTCAGGGTCAGTGGGCTGGGGCCGTGCAACACGATTTGTTCGTGCTGGTCGAGCATGAAGGTTTCGCCAGCCAGGTCGGCCTGGATCGGCAATTCGCGTCCGGGGCGGTCGCACAGCACGGCCAGCACCACCGAGGCCGGGCGTCCGAAGTCGAACAGTTCATTCATCGCGGCGCGGATGGTGCGCCCGGTGTAGAGCACATCGTCGACAAGGATCACGTTGCGACCTTCCACGTCGAACGGCAGGGAGGATGGTGAAACCTGCGGGTGGAGGCCGATGTGGGTGAAGTCGTCGCGATAGAAGGCGATGCTCAGCTTGCCCAGCGGCTCGGTGAGTCCCAAGGCTGCGTGCAGGCGCTCGGCGACCCACACCCCGCCGGTGTGGATGCCAACCATCAGCGGGTCATGCAGCGCGCCCGATTCGATGCGCTTGCTCAGATCCTGCTCCATGCGGTGCAGCAGGGCTTCGACGTCAAGGTTCGGCATGGTCGCTACCTTTGGGATGTGAGATTCAGTTCAGGCTAAACCAGGTTTCCAGGATCACCGCGGCGGCCCCGGCATCGACCGCGCCCCGGCGCTTGTCGAAGCCGAGCCGGTCACTGGCCTCGAAACTCGAAAGTCGCTCATCGGCGGTTTCCACCCGTAGCCGGAAGCGTCCGTGCAACTGGCGCGCGAATCGCTCGGCCAGAGGCGTGACGGGGTAGTCGCTGCCATCATCCCGGCGCGGCACGCCGACCACGACACCTTCCGGCGACCATTCGCCCACAAGTCGCTCGATCGCGGGCCAGTCCGGTTGCCCTGGCGACTTGGTTGGCAGCACAGCCAGTGGTCGTGCCGTGCCCGTGATGCGCTGACCAACGGCCACGCCGATTCGGCGTTCGCCGAAGTCAAAGCCTAGCCACAGGTCGCCCGGGCCTTTTGTCACGCGTGGCCGACCTGCGCGGTCAGCAGGTTCAGGTCCACGCCGAGCTGGCTGGCGGCGGCCTGCCAGCGCTGCTCGATGGGGACGTCGAACAGGATATGGGCGGATGCCGGGGTGCTGAGCCAGGCGTTGTCCAGCATTTCCTGTTCGATCTGGCCCGCGCCCCAGCCGGCAAAGCCCAGCGCGATCAGACGCTTGGCCGGACCCGCGCCATGGCCGATGGCTTGCAGGATGTCGCGTGAGGTGGTCAGCGCGATGTCGTCGGGCAGGTTCATGGTGCTGTCCCACGGGCCTTGCGGGCTGTGCAGGACGAAACCGCGTTCGAGGGATACAGGGCCGCCGAAGAGGACTTTCTCACTCTTCAGTTCGGGGGTGTCCGGCGCGATGCCGAGGTGTTCGAGGATGTCGCCAAGGGCGACCTCAATGGGGCGATTGATGACGATGCCCATCGCCCCCTCGTCATTGTGCTCGCAGATGTAGGTGACGGTCTGGGCAAAATTGGGGTCCGCCATGCGGGGCATGGCGATGAGGAAGTGATGTTTGAGGGAGGTGGTGCCTTGCATGCGCATAGTATCCGGGCGGAGTGGGGCGCGGGCAAGGAAGAAATGGGCAGGTTCAGTGGGCGTCGAGTCCGCCGCCGGGGAGGAAGGCCCAGGTGCGGACGATGGTGAACTGGTCGTATTTTTCGCGCAGCGCGGGGGGGAAGGGGGCAAAACGCCCCGCGAGCCTGACAATATCCACAGCGGCCTGATCGAGAACGGGCTCGCCGGAGGAGTGTCGTACGCGGATGCTTTGCGTTTCGCCCCAGGCATCGACCACGACTTCCAGGACCAGGCGCCCGCTGAGGTTTCGGCGACGGGCCTCGTCCGGGTAATTGAGGTTTCCGATGCGAATCACCTTTTCGACCCAGGTTCGCAGGTAGGCCGCTTCCGGCCCTTCAATCGTGTTCGCGGACAGGACCTTGTTGCGTGCGACCGTTTCGTTCATCAGACCCTGCTCAATGATTTCAGAGTGCAGTCGCGCGGCCCGCAAACCAAGCTCGGTCATGCTCAGGGTCTCTTGCGCGGCGCTCTGCTCGACAGGCTTTGCGGCCTGCTCCGCCGCTTTGTGTTGCGCTTTTGGGGGCTGTCTCCTGGGTGTTGCGACGGAACGGGCTTCAGCCGGGCTGGCGGTTTTCGATGTCGGCTGGGGGGGCGTGGCTTGTGGCGCTGCGGGTGTCGGCGCGGGGATGGTTTGATCGGGTTTGGGGTTCAGCGTGGGGGCGAGTTCGGGCGCGCGCGCCGCAGCTCCCTGGTCCGCGCGCTGGGTGTGTTCGGCCAGCATTTCGGGGCGTTCGGGCGGTGTGCTGTCTTCGCGCGGGGTCAGGTCGATTTCGAGGATCGGAAGGGGGGGCGCTGGGGCAGGCTTGTCTGGCGCTGGTGCGCGAGTGAGAAACTGGGCGAGGGCGATCGCGTGCAGCAGGGCGGCGATGGTGAGGCCCGCCAGCAGGGGCAGCCGACGCGGGGGCGAGGGACTCCAGGCCAGCGAGGCGCTCATGGCGACAGGATGCGTGGCGCTTGGCCGGTGCGCGCCGGGTTGAATGTGGCGGCCATGGTCGAGGTGGCGTGCAGGCCGCCGTGTTCGTCCACCAGCAGGACTTGATCCAGCTCCATGCGCCGAATCAAGTCCGGCGCTTCGTCCAGACCGGCGGCGAGCAGGCCCGTGGTGGCGGCATTGGCGAGCAGCGGGTCTTCGTGCATCACGGTGGCTCCGACCAGCCCTCGCGAGGGCCAGCCACGGCGCGGGTCGATGATGTGGTTGTAGACGACGCCCCGGTAGGTGAAGCGTTTGCGGTAGCTTCCGGACGTGAAGACGGCCAGATGGCCGCTGGCATCCAGCCAGCCCAGTGGAGACTCGGAAAATGGGTCCTGGATGGCGACGCGCCAGGGACGTCGGCCCGCGCGCCCCATCACCAGCAGATCGCCGCTGGCATCAATCAAGGCCTGATCCAGGCCGAGTTCGGTCAGGCGACGAACGGCCAGTCCGGCGGCCCAGCCTTCGGCCATGGCGTTGAAATCCAGCAGAACGCGCGGGTTATGGCTGCGGATGCGGTCGCCTTCGATCTCAAGATCGCTCATGCGCGGCGGCGGGTTCATGAGGCGGTCAATCTCGGGCTGAGGGGGGGGCTCGCGTTCCTGTTCGGGGTTTCCGGAGTGAAAGCCCCACAGTTTCACCAGTGCCCCGATGGCGGGGGAAAAAGCCCCTCCGCTGAGGTCTTCCAGCGTGCGTCCGCGCTCGATGATGCCGCGCAGGCGTGGGTCAAGAGGGGTCCACTCACCTGAAGCCAGGGCGGCGTTCAGCCGGGTGAGGGGGGAGTCCTGCCAAGGGTGCAGCACGGCGTATTCGCGTTTGAAGATTGTTTCGATCTCGTTCAACGCGGCGTCGATGGGTAGCGGCGAGGTATCCGGAAGGCTGATCTGGGTGAGCATGCCGTAAAGCAGAAAGCCTTCGGTCTGGATTTTCGGCTGGCGCGCGCAGCTGGCTAGCACCGAGAGCGGCGCCAGTGCGAGCAGTCCAAGGGCCGCGCGACGACTGATGGGTGATGGAACCATGCGGCGCCCTACAGGCCCCGGTGGCGGGCCAGGGTGGTCAGAAAATCGCCCGCGATGTCGATGCCATAGCAGGCGTCGAGTTCGCGAATGCAGGTGGGGCTGGTGACGTTGATCTCGGTGATGTGGTCGCCAATCACGTCGAGGCCGACGAAGTACAGGCCCATGTCGCGTAGAGTGGGGCCGACTTGGTCGCAAAGCCAGCGATCGCGGTCCGTGAGCTCCACGCCCACGCCACGCCCGCCGACGGCGAGGTTGGCGCGAAACTCGCCGCTCGGCGGGATGCGCGCCAGGGCGTAGGGCACCGGCTCGCCGTCGATCAGCAGGATGCGTTTGTCGCCGGCGCTCACCGCGGGCAGGAACTTCTGCGCCATGATCCAGTTTTCGCCATTCCGGGTCAGCAGCTCGACCGCGGTGCTCAGGTTCATGTCGCCGCGCGCGAGGCGGAACACGCCTTGGCCGCCCATCACGTCGAGCGGCTTGAGCACGATTTCGCCGTGTTCGTCGAGGAAGGCGCGGATGTCTGCCTCGCGGCTGCTGACCAGGGTCGGCGGGATGCAGTCCGGGAAATGGGTGGCAAAAAGTTTCTCGTTGACCGCCTGTAAGGCGCCGGGGCGGTTGGCGACCAAGGCGCCGTCGCGCTCGGCCAGGGCGAGGATCTGGGTGGCATGCAGGTAGCGCGCGTCGAACGGCGGGTCCTTGCGCATCAGCAGGATGTCCAGGTCGCCCAGAGGCATCTCGTGCGTCTCGCCCAGGCTGAACCAGTCGTCCTGGTTGTCCCGGACCTCGACCGGACGGGCATGGCCATAGGCGTGCCCGGCACGGATGAACAGGTCGCCGGACTCGAAATACCAGCAGCTCCAGCCGCGCCTCCGGGCCGCCAGCAGCATGGCGAAGCTGGAGTCCTTCCAGGGCTTGATGGAGTCGATAGGGTCCATCACCATGCCGAGCCTCATGCCGCGGCCTCCTGGCGGCGTGCTTCAGTCTGTTCGCGCGCCGCCGCCAGCAGGGCCAGGCGAGCGATCACGCCGTAGGCGTAGAACCTGTTGGGCGGAGCGTCCGGAGCTTGCTGGCAGTCCGGCGTGGCGCAGGCATTGTCGAAGGCAAGCGGCATGAAGTGCGCCCCAGGGGCGTTCAGATTCTCGTCATCGCCACGCTGGGTGTGAACGCGGTAAAAACCGCCCACCACGAAACGGTCGATCATGTAGACCACCGGTTCTGCCACCGCGCCGCTGATGTTTTCGAAGGTGTAGACCCCTTCCTGCACGATGACGCGCGAGATGCCCAAGCCTTCTTTGCTAGCCGCCATGCGCGTGCGTTCCTTGCGGTTGAGGTTGCGTACCTCGTCCACAGAGCGGGCCATCATCACTCCCATGCCGTAGGTTCCGGAGTCGGCTTTGACCACCACGAAAGGCTCGCGGTCGATGGCGTATTCCTCGTACTTGGCCTTGATGCGTGTCAGAAGGCTTTCCACTCGCTCGGCCAGGCAGTCCTCGCCCTCGCGATTCATGAAGTCAATGTCGCCGCAGTCGTCGAACAGCGGGTTGATGAGCCAGGGATCGATATCGGCCATGACCGCGAATTCGCGTGCCACGGCGTCGTAATGTCGGAAGTGGGAGGATTTCTTGCGCTGCCACCAGCCCAGACCAAGCGGCGGGATGATGCTCTGCTCAAGCCCCTGGAGAATGTCCGGCGCCCCGGCGGAAAGGTCGTTGTTCAGCACCACCGCGCAGGGCGAGAAGCCTGCCGCCTCAACGCGATCCCCCTTGCGCTCCAAGGGTAGAAGGGTCAGTTTGCGTCCGGAGGGCAGATCGATCGTCACGGGAGTCGTCTGGTTTTCGATCAGTGATCCGACCTTGACCGCGAAGCCCGCCTGTTCGGCAAGGTCGCGCAGGGTGGCGACATTTTCCAGGTAGTACAGGTTGCGAGTATGCCGTTCCGGCAGCAGGAGAAGGCCGCGCGCCTTGGGGCAGAGATGCTCCATGGCTGATTGCAGCGCATGAATGCAAAGTGGTGCGAAGGCCGGGTTCAGGTTGTTGAACCCTGCCGGGAACAGATTGGTGTCCACCGGGGCGAGCTTGAAACCGGAGTTGCGCAGATCCACCGAGCAATAGAACGGTGCGGGAGTGTCAAGGAAGGCCTGCCGCAGCCACGTCTCGATCGCGGTCTGGCGGTCAAGCAGGTGGGACTCGATTTCCTGGAGCGGGCCTTGGTGGGCGGTTGTCAGGAAGGGGACAGTGTCGAGCAGCGGCATGTTCGGAATCTCGGGTATTTGCGATTAGTCTATCAGCATGCGCCGGAGGAGCTCGCGCCGGGGGCGATCCCGGAAAAGGATTTTTTAGCGCTCTGCGCGCCATTTTGGCGATCTCCCCCTTGGAATTTGGAGGGGGGCTGGGCTACAGTCGGCGGCATCGATTAAGCCGAAGCATCGATTTCGACGAGGGACGACTCAGATGGATACGAACGACACCCCCCAATCCGCAGAGTTCAATGGGCTCAAGGTGATGGTGGTGGATGACAGCAAAACGATCCGTCGCACCGCTGAGACCTTGCTGGCCAGGGCTGGGTGCGAGGTGGAGTCGGCCTTGGATGGCTTCGATGCACTGGGGCGCATCCCGGTCTTCGAGCCGGACCTGATCTTCGTGGATATCCTGATGCCCCGTCTGGATGGTTATCAAACCTGCGCGCTGATCAAGAACAATCGCCGTTTCCGTCGTACTCCGGTCATCCTGTTGTCAAGCAAGGACAGTATCTTCGACAAGGCGCGTGGGCGCATCGTGGGGGCCGACGACTACCTGACCAAGCCTTTCACCAGCGATGAGTTGCTGATGGCCTTGCGTCAATACGCGCGGCGCGGCTCAGGTGTTGAAGGGTTGTCCCTTCAGGTTGTGCCGGATGTCGTGCCCGGATCATCGGACGAAAACGACCCCGGCTCGCCGGAGCGTCCGCTGTCGGTGGTTTGAGTCTTCAACCTTACGTCATTGCTGAATTCATTCGGAGCTTCTAGTCATGGCCCATGTTTTGATTGTTGATGACTCCCCTACCGAACGCCACGTCCTTCAGAGCATACTGGAGCGCAACGGCTTCAACGTCAGTCTTGCCACTAGTGGTGAGGAGGGCGTCGCTCAGGCCAAGGCGATCAGGCCCGATCTGGTCTTGATGGATGTTGTGATGCCGGGGCTCAACGGCTTCCAGGCGACTCGTGAGCTCGCTCGCAGTCCCGAGACCGCCAATATCCCCGTGATCATCGTGACCACCAAGGATCAGGAGACCGACCGCATCTGGGGTATGCGTCAGGGTGCGAAGGAATACATTACCAAGCCGGTGCAGGAGGCCCAGTTGCTTTCGGCTGTCCGTAGCTTCATTCAGGGCTGACCGCGCGTGGCCAACCTTGCCTTTTCCCGCCTGCGCTCGCTCGAAGAGCTCGCGGCCAGCCGTGCGGCTGGCTTGCCACGTCGTGACGAGGTTGCCCGCCATTGGACCGCGCTGGCCTACCGTCTCGGCGAGCAGAGTTTCGTAAGCCCGCTTGAGCAGGTCACCGAGATCCTTCCCCTGCCTTCGTTGACACGTCTTCCTCTGGCCAAGCCCTGGGTTCTGGGCGTTGCCAACCTGCGTGGCGAGTTGACGCCCGTGTTTGACCTTCGCGGTTTTTTCGGGCACGGCATGGTCAATCAAGACAGCCGGGCGCGGGTGCTTGTCGCGCGTCATGACACCTGGGCGCTCGGGTTGCTGGTGAGTGAGTCGCTGGGGCTCCGCCATTTTCAGGTGGAAGCGCGCCGCTCGCTCGGTCGCCCCCTTGAGGGGCTGGAAGATTACGTGACCGAGGAAGTGGCCGAGCCCTGGCGCTCTTGGTACATCCTCGATCTGCGGCGTTTGCTGCAAAGTTCCGACATCCTGCACTCGTCACTGTGACGGGGCGTGCGGCCGGGCTCCGGTCGTGTCGCCAAGTCCGACTTAGGCAGGCCTTGAATTTCAAACAACATGATGCGTTGAATCATAAAAGAGGAAATACGCATGGCTCAGACGAAACGTGATGCTGGATCGCAGCATGGCATTGGCCGCTATGTCGTGCCGCTCATCGCCCTCACGGTGTTTTTGCTGGTTGCGACGGTCGCGATTTTTGCCTATGTGGCGATTGTGGATAACCACCGTCTGCAATGGCGACTCGCAGCCGCCCAAGTAGAACGTTTCACGCCGGACGTGCTCGGCGATGCCCTGCGTTCCGTAACGGGGATGAACAAGGAGGGAAGCCAGCTTCAGGTCAAGGTGGTCGTATTCGAGTCCCTGATTGAGAAACTGGAAAAGGGCGATTCTTCCGTTGGCATGCCAGCCATGAAGGGGGTGCTGCAACCTAAAGTGGAGGCGGTCCGTTACAACTGGAATCAGGTTCGTCCGGGCATCCAGGTGGTTTTGCAAGCGGAAGAAGCTTTTCGCTCCGTTAAAGATGCTGGCCAGGTAATCGTTCAAGAGGTGCCCGAAATCATCGCCCTCTACGACGAAATCGTCCAACAGATGGTCCGCGGGGGTGCTTCTCCTGTGCAAAGCTATCTGGCTCAGCGTCAGCAGTTCCTCGTTTTGCGCATGAAGACCGCGGCCAGCGAACTGTTGCGTGGAGAGGAAAATGCTGCGGTGGCGCTCGAAAAGTTTGGTCGCGACGCCGCATTGTTCGAGCGAGTTCTGGAAGGCATGCTCTCAGGTCGGGGTGACGCCGAAACCCAGAGGGTCGATGACCATGCCATTCGAGAGAAACTGCGTCAGGTTGCGGTCAAGTACGGAGCCATGCGGGAATCGGTCGATGCGATCATGCAGAGCGGCGGCCAGATTCTTGAGGCATCCAAGGCTTTCGAGCAGGTTGACCTGCTGTCCACCGGCCTGATCGCCGCCGTGGGCGCTCTCCACAGGGAAGCGACCTCCGATCACGATGATCTCTTCACCACGACCATCCTCGGATATGTGTCTGCCACTGCGACTCTGGTGGCCTTGATCCTCCTCGGTGTCGTTCTGGTTCGCCAGGCCCGTCGCCGCGAAGCTGATTCGCGCGCCCAGAACGAACGTAACCAGCAGGCGATTCTGCGACTGCTGGACGAGATGATGAACCTCGCGGAAGGCGACCTGAGCCGCCACGCCACCGTGACCGAGGACATCACCGGTGCGATCGCCGACTCGGTGAACTACTCCATCGACGCACTGCGCGATCTGGTTGCCACCATTCAGCGTACTGCGGCCCAGGTGGGCGGCGCGGCGGAGGCCTCGCAGGCCACCTCCATGCGTCTGTCCGAGGCCAGCCAGGAGCAGGCGGTCCGTATCGAGCGGGCGAGCGAGGCAGTCAGCCTGATCGCGGCCAAGGTGGGCGAAGTGGCAGACGGAGCGCGCGAGTCGGCGTCCGTGGCCGAATCCTCCGTGGATGTGGCGCACAAGGGCGGTGAAGCGGTACGCCAGACCATTCAGGGAATGGAGAGCATCCGCGAGCAGATTCAGGATACTTCCAAGCGCCTCAAGCGCCTTGGCGAATCCTCCCAGGAGATCGGCGACATCGTAGGCCTGATTACCGACATTGCCGACCAGACCAACATCCTCGCGCTGAACGCGGCCATCCAGGCGGCGATGGCGGGTGAAGCGGGCCGCGGCTTCGCGGTGGTTGCGGACGAAGTTCAGCGCCTCGCGGAACGTGTGGCCAACGCGACCAAGCAGATCGAATCGCTCGTGAAGACCATTCAGTCCGACACCCACGAAGCCATGCTCTCGATGGAACAGACCACCACCAACGTGGTCGGCGGCGCCCAGGTGGCCGAGAACGCCGGTCGCTCTCTGGAGGAGATCGAAACCGTATCCGCGACCCTGGCCCAACGAATCCAGGCGATTGCCCAAGCCGCGCAGGATCAGCTCGCCGAGGCGGCCCGCATTCGCGAAACGATGCACGCCATTTCCGAGCAGACCGCGCATACCGCGAACGACACTCAGGAAGCAGCGCGCAAGATCGGTCAGTTGAACGATCTTGCGAGTGACCTGCGTACCTCGGTATCGGGCTTCAAGCTGCCGGGGACCGAATGAGTTTCCGGTCGTTGATCCAAGACCTGAACCTCATACCCTGAACGGAGCCTGCTGGTATGCAAGACGTAACGTCGACCGTCGCGTCCAGCCCTGCCTTGGATGGCGCGGCCGGTGGCATCGATCCGCTGAGTCTGGTCTGGATCCATGCCGCTCTGGACGAGGCATGGGCGCAGATGCAGGGCGCCTTGGAGTCCTTCGTTAAAGAGTCTTCCAGCGCCGAGACTTTGCGTCCCCTTGGGGATCAGCTGCGCACTCTTTCCGGGGTGCTCGGCCTGCTTTCGATGCCTGCCGCGCGTCTCGTCCTGTGGCAGGCCGGGCGCACGCTAGAGCAGTTGCAGGGCATGGCGGCACAAGGCAGGCTTGCCTCGCTCGCCGCCGAGCCACGCAATGCTGACGAAGCCGTCATCCAGCAGCGTGCTCAGCGTCCCATCGAGGCGCTCATGGTGGCATTGTCGCGGGTGCGTCTTTTTGTCGACCTGCACCGGCGGGAGGGTAGCGTTCCCGATATTGCCCTGCTGGACACCCTCAATGGTCTGCGTCAGGCCGCCGATGTCGCCCCCCTTGGCGCGCGTGCCTTCCTCGCGCAGGTCGCCCTGTTGCGAGGCCATGGCGTTTCCTTGCGCACCGTGCCCGCGAGTGTCGCGCTTGAGGCGGCCCGAGTTCAAGGAGGGCGTCTCGAACGGGCTCTGTTCGGCTGGCTAAAAGGGGAGCCAAGGGCCAGTGAAGCCCTTGTCCAGATATTCCATCAGATGGCGCGCTCCTCTGTCGCGCGTGAAGAAGTGCTTCTTTGGTGGATGGCCAGCCACTTGGCGCGCGCCATGGACGAGCCGCGTCTGGCCGAAATGCCGGAACTCAAGCCCTTGCTTGGGCGCCTGAACCGTCATCTCAAGGCGCGTGTCACGGGGGATGCCGACAAGTCTCCGACGGCACTCGATCATCTGGAGTTGACGTATGATCTCGTCGCCTTGCTGGCCCCTTTCGCTGGGCAGAAGCCCCTCGTCGCCAAGGCGCTGCGTGCGCTAGGTTGGCCCGAGCATCTCCCCGGCTCATTGGAGCTTGAAGCGGCGTCGTCGGCCCTTCTGGTGGCCGAACAGGATGTCCTTGCCCAGGCTGCCGAGCAGGCCCAGGCCGTTCTTGCGCCCATTCAGGATCGCTTCGATCTAGCCCTGCGCGCTGGCGACTGCGCCGCCATGATCTCATTGGCCCCTGATCTTGAGCAGTTGGCCGCCACGCTGCACATGCTTGAAATGGAAGATAGCGCGCGCGCCTTGCGCGAGCAGGCCGAATGTCTGCTCGGAGCGGCTGAGCGTGACGAGCCGCTTGATCTGTCCGCCCAGGAACGAATCGCCAGCACCCTGATGCGGGTGGATATCGATATCGCTCGTCTCCGTCTCGGGGTACGGGGGCGGGATGAGGATGAAGCCGGAATGACCTCGCCGCTGTTGACCGATGCGGTCAATGCGCTGGCCGGGCAGGCGTTGGAAGATTTGCTGTTGGGCAAGGAGTTGTTACTCACCCAGTGGAAGGATGGGACGCATGAGCGGCAGGCCGATATTCCGGCCTTGCTGATGCGCGTGCGCGGTGCATTCGAAATGTTGTCGATGCCGGAGTGGGTGGCGCTTCCCGCTGGCATCATTCGGTTCATGACGGGCCTGTCCGAGGGGCAAAACCCCTCCACTGAGCAGCAGGAGGCTGTCGCCGACCTTTTCGCGAGCTTGGAATATGGCCTGGAAAACCTCCGCGATTACAAACACCTTCCGGAGTCGGTTCTGCGTCACGGCGAACGAGCGCTGAATAGGCTAACGCCGAAAGTCGAAGCGGTCGAAGCGGTCGAAGCGGTCGAAGCGGTCGAAGCGGTCGAAGCGGTCGAAGCGGTCGAAGCGGTCGAAGCGGTCGAGGCGGTCGAAGCGGTCGAAGCGGTCGAAGCGGTCGAAGCGGTCGAAGCGGTCGAAGCGGTCGAAGCGGTCGAAGCGGTCGAGGCGGTCGAGGCGGTCGAGGCGGTCGAAGCAGTCGAAGCGCTTCCCAAGCTTGTGCCGGACAGCACGGATGCGGACATTCTGGAGGTCTTCATCGAGGAGGCTCGTGAAATCCAGGGATCGATCCAGGAGCAGCTCGCGGCTTGGGCAGACCAACCAGGTGACCGGGATCGTTTGACCGAACTGCGCCGCTCTTTCCATACCATCAAGGGCAGTGGACGGATCGTCGGTGCTACGGTGATCGGCGAATTTGGCTGGGCCTTCGAGCACATGCTCAACCAGGTACTGGATGGCATGGTTCATCCAGTGCCCGCCATGTTCGATCTGCTTGAGCAGGCCCCCGCCATGCTGGGGCGCATGCTGGACGCGCTTGAGGGCCGCCCCGGGCTTTCTCTGTCTGCCGTTGAGGCGCTTTGCGAGCAGGCGCGGGCGGTGGCTTTGGGTGAAGCCCGGGCAGTCATCATACCCTCTGCGCCGACAGGCGAGATCGTCGTTGAACCCGTTGCGCAGGTTCCGCCGGAGGTCGTCGAGCGGGCCCTGGTCGAGGCCGTGGCGGAAGAGGTCCCTGCCGCGCCTGTCCCACGCATCGATCCCATTCTCTACGAGATTTTCCGAACCGAGGTCGAGGGATACCTACAGGATCTCCTGTCTGCGGCAGATCGAGGCGAAAAGGAAGGCGGTCTGCACCCCGATCAAGGGCTTATCCGTGTGACCCACTCCCTGCTGGGTAGTGCGCGCACGGCGGGGGCGACACGTATCGTCAGTCTGGCCAACCATCTTGAGCACGCCATGCGCCTGGCGTCCGAGACGCAGCAGGTCTTTGACGCGGCGCTGGGCGTCTTGTTGCGCGAGGTTGTGAAAGCCATCTCGGTTCTGCTTGATGATTTGGGCGGTGTGGATGTGGCGCTGCCCGACATCTCCAGACTTGAACAAGCCCTAGCCGACGCGGTGCTTAAACTTCAACAACCGAGCGGGCGGAGCGAGCCTGCCCAGGCAGTCGAGGCAGTCGAGGCAGTCGAGGCAGTCGAGGCAGTCGAGGCAGTCGAGGCAGTCGAGGCAGTCGAGGCAGTCGAGGCAGTCGAGGCAGTCGAGGCAGTCGAGGCAGTCGAGGCAGTCGAGGCAGTCGAGGCAGTCGAGGCAGTCGAGGCAGTCGAGGCAGTCGAGGCAGTCGAGGCAGTCGAGGCAGTCGAGGCAGTCGAGGCAGTCGAGGCAGTCGAGGCAGTCGAGGCAG
>JBFLZK010000009.1:0-5661 GCA_040756355.1 Pseudomonadota bacterium
ACACGCCATGAATGTCGACGAAGCTCGCGAGCGCGTATTTCACGCCTTCGCTTTCAAGCGCGCTCTGCAAGGCCTGAATTTCGGGCGAGTGGGTATGCTTTGCCATGGTTGAGGGCTCTACGGATTGGTCGGTCAGATGGGAGAGCCGCGCCACATATCGAGTGGCGTGGTTTCGTGCAGGGCCTGTTCGAGCTGGGTGGCCAGCGCCTCCACGCAGTGGTTCAGCAGGACTTTGCCTTCCTCGGCGTCGGCGGAGGTGGGCTGGCCGACCACTCCGTGCAGGCACTCCTGGTCGACCCGGTAGCTGAAGAAGCAGCCCGTCGAGCGGTCCGGTTCATCGACAGCCTTGTCGAGCCGGACCAGATCGGGACGTAAAGCCAGCATCAGTGAGGTTTCGGCACAGTTGGCGTGGAAATTCTCGGCATCCCGGTGATAGCGCTGGCGGACCTCGCCCGAGATGTCCCACAGCGAGCGCAAGGCGATGCGCATGTCGGGAAAATCGTGGCGGATGTTCTCCAGCGCGCAGCGCAGCGGCGCCCAGTTGGTGACGTGGCCATTGAGCAGCAGCAGGCGGCGGAAGCCGGCGGCATGCACCCATTCGGCGATCTCGAGGACCATCCGGGCGAGAGTTTCCGGGCGCAGGGAAAGGGTGCCGCTCCACTTCGCGGAGTGGCCGAGCGAGCAACCGTAGGCCAAGGCCGGCAGGACCGGAATGCCGGTCAGCGCCGAGGCGCCTTCCGCGACCGCGACCGCCGACAGAGTATCCACGCCGAGCGGAAGGTGGGGGCCATGCTGCTCGGTGGCTCCCACCGGCAGGATGGCCATGTCGATGCCACATGCGGGCAGGGCGGCGATCTCTTCCCAGCTCTTCTCCGCCCAGCGGACGGGGGGGCTGGCTTCAGGCGGGATGCACGAGTTCATCATTGAAACGCTCCGTACGGCTGGTGGCTTCGACCAGCTCGGTGTACAGCTTCTTGTGCGTCACGCCGAGCGGGATGTCATAGGTAATGGTGGCGCCGAAGGCGCCGGGCGCCTGCGGGTCGAGACGCACCTTGTCGAATACCAGCAGGCGGGTGCCCAGTTCGAAGCCCTCCTTGATGTCGTGGGTGATCATGAAGATGTTCATCCTGTGCTCTTCCCACAGCTTCAGGATGAGCTGGTGCATGTCGGCGCTGATGCCTGGGTCCAGCGCGCCGAACGGCTCGTCCAGCAATAGAACCTTGGGTCTCTTGATTACGGCCTGGGCGATGGAGAGGCGCTGCTGCATGCCGCCAGAAAGTGCCGCTGGATACTTGTCGCGTGCCGCGTAAAGGCCGACCTCGTCCAGCACGGCTTCGGTTTCGGCGATGGCACGGCGGCGCTTTTCGCCAAACAGGCGGCCCAGCCAGGTGGCGCGATCGAGCTCCAGTCCGAGCAGTACGTTTTCCATCACAGTGAGATGGGGGAAGACCGAGTAGCGCTGGAATACGATGCCGCGGTCCGGGCCAGGTTCGGCGGGAAGCGGTTCGCCATCGATCAGGAACGTGCCCCGGGTCGGCTGCTCCATGCCCAGCAGCATGCGCAGGAAGGTGGTCTTGCCGCAGCCGGAGGCGCCGACGATGGTGACGAACTCGTGGTCCTTCACCTCCAGGTTGACGTTCTCGAGCACGATCTGGTCGCCGTACTCTTTCCACAGGTGCTTGATCGAGAGGGTGGTCATGTGCGGGCGCTCCCGACGTGGTGCCAGGGGAAGAGGCGGCGCGAGATCTGGCGCATCGCCATATCCATCAGGAAGGCGAGGATGGTGATCCAGGCGACGTAGGGCAGGATGGTGTCCATTGCCAGATAGCGGCGCACCAGGAAGATCCGGTAGCCCAGGCCATCCTCGGCCGCAATGGCTTCGGCGGCGATCAGGAACAGCCAGGCTGCGCCCAGGGCGAGCCGCATGGCGTCGATCAGTCGCGGTAGCATCTGCGGCAGGATGACCCGCAGGGCGATCTGCCAGGTGGATCCGCCCAGGGTCTGCGCCTTGATGAGCAGCTCTTGGGGAAGCTCGGCCACGCGCAGGGCCAGGTCGCGCATGATGAAAGGTGTGATGCCGATGACAATCAGCACCACCTTGGATACCTCGCCCAGGCCGAACACGATGAACAGCACCGGCAGCAGGGCGAGGGGCGGAATAAGGGAGAGCGCGGCGATGAAGGGAGAAAGCGTGACCCTTGCATAAGGGATCAGTCCAGTCAGGACGCCAAAGAGCAATCCGATCGCCGCGCTCAGCGCCAGCCCGAGTCCGAGACGGGTCAGGCTGGCGGCCGTATCGGTCCAGAGCTGGTATTCCCCCGTGCGCTTGTTGGGCTCCAGTGCGAAACCCTGGATGGCTTCTGCGAAGCTGGACAGCGAAGGGAGGAGCTTGTCATCCGGATTCGCCGCCAGACGCATGTCGGAGGCGATCAGATAGGCGACAAGCACCATCAGGAAGGGCAGCGCACCAAGAAACAGTGCGCGTGCGGGGCTCGGGATCCGATTCAGGAGGCGCATTTAGAGCTTTCCGTCAGCAGCCAAGGACATGTAGTCGACGTCAAAGCGCAGCTTGATGTTCTTGGCGTTGCCAAGTGTCTTGCCGCCCGCGAAGGTCATGCCGATGGCGTTCACGCTCTTCGCCCCCGCACCCAACAGGCCGTGATCGAAGGAGAAGGTGCGGACCATATCCATCGTCTTGATGAGGTCTCCGCTCTTGGCAAATCCGACGGCTTCGGAGGGCGAGTAGAACATCCTGGTGGTCTTCATCTGTGCGTCGAAGCCCGCAAGGCTGGTTCCCGAGGCTTCGGCCATGGCGGTGCGCGCGGCTTTGCCGGCGGCATCGTCCTTGGCCATGAGGTCCATGGTTTCATACCAGGCTCCTGTGAGGGCCTTGGCCAGTTTGGGGTTGTCCTTCAGTGTCTCGGTGTTGACCACCATCATGTCGATGATCTCACCCGGGATGTTGCTGGAGTCGAACACCAGGGATGCGCCCGGTTGGGCCTTGATTGCGGAAAGCTGCGGGTTCCAGGTCACCACCGAGGTGACGTCCGGGGTGCCGTAGGCGGCGACGATGTCGGCATCCGAGGTGTTCACCACCTTGATGTCTTTTTCCTTCAGCTTGACCGTGTCCAGCGCCCGTGCAAGCAGGTAGTGGGAGACGGACAGTTCGACCAGGTTGACCTTCTGGCCCTTGATGTCGGCCAGTTTCTTGCCCGCGCCCTTGAGGATGATGCCGTCGTTGCCGTTGGAAAAGTCGCCCACGATCAAAGCGGTGCTATCGACGCCGCTGGCGGCTGGAATGGTGAGTGCGTCCATGTTGGTCATGGTGCAGCCGTCGAACTGACCGGCGGTGTACTGGTTGATGGACTCGATGTAGTCGTTGACCTGGACGATCTCCACCTTGATGCCATATTTGTCGGCCCACTTCTTCATGATGCCGCTTTTGGACATGTAGTCCCACGGCATCCAGCCGACGTAGATGCTCCAACCGATCTTGAAGTCGCTTTTCTCTGCGGCAAGGGTGACAGGGCTGGTGACGAGGCCGGTCAGGGCCGTGGCCAGGGCCAGAGGCTTGACCAGGGGTTTGAAAAATCTGGAAAGAAAGGATTTGCGCATGGGTCCGCTCCTCAGGGTTACGTGCGTGTGGATTCGCGCTGTATGAGGAGTGGACACGGCGTCGCCTCGGGGATAGCGAGCGGACGCGCTCACTCCTCGTGGGTGACCTCCCGGGCTTTTGTCCCGCCGTGTATCCGCCCTGCGGCGGACCGCATCTCTCGGACCAGCGCTCCCTTGCGGGGAGCCGGAACCCTAGATGCGCCCACTGAGCAGGAAGCACGCGCCGTGCCAGATGTGCCCATCCTTGTCCCGGAGGGGTCTGGGAAGACATAAGGTCTTCGATGGGGGGCGGAACGCGGTTCCGGTAGGGCGATTTTTGTGCGTGGCGCACGGATGTGGTGCGCGTGCGCCCATGTTCTGGTGGCTGGACGCCGGTCTGACGGCGGTGGTGCGGTTCCGGGGGGTGGCACGACCCATGCTTGGGGGTATGCGCGTCGGGTGTTCGGGGACCAGGCCCGCGCGTACACAACTCATGCATTCATTACGGAGTACTGTCCATGACCTCCCATGCGGACATATCCCGTCCTGAGTCCATCCTGTGGGAAGAGCTGGTCCCCGGCGGCAACCACTGGTCCGGTCTCATGCGACGCGGCACAGCCCTGCGCCTGACCGATCTCGAAGGCGGCGCAAACCTTTCGGCCCTGCTCTACAACGCTGACGAGCGCCTTGAGCGCTACAACATGCCGGACACGCTCAAGGCTCAACACACCGCGCTACTGACGCGTGGGCATGTGCTGATGTCGGACATGGGGCGCGTGCTCGCCTCCATCACCGCCGACAGCGTCGGTGGGCACGATGCCTTTTGCGGTGTCTCGGACGCTGCCTTGATCCACGAAAAATACGGCGACTGTCCCTTCGGTACGGCGCGCAACGCCATGTATCGCAATGGCCGTGACGGTCTGCTGATCGAGCTTGGCAAGTGGGGACTGGGCAAGCGCGATCTGGTACCCAACGTGAATTTCTTCAGCCGCGTCATCGTCGATGAGGCGGGTGATCTGCAATTCGTTAGCGGGCATTCCCAAGCCGGGGCGTACGTCGATCTCCGCTTTGACATGAACGTACTGGTGGCGCTCTCCACCGCTCCGCATCCGCTCGATCCAAAGCCGGAATATGCGCCGGGGGCGGTCATGCTGACCGCTTACCGTGCGGGGCTGGCTGAAGCGGACGACTCCTGCCGCAACTTCCGTCCGGAAAACACGCGCGCCTTCATCAACACCGAACGCTATTTCGCGCAGTAAGGGGGAGCGACCATGAACGTGCTGATCGAAAGTCCGCTCGACCCGCGTGATGCGGTACTTGATGAAACTTGCCCGGCGGGGGAGGCCTGGATGGGCACGGTGAAGAAGGGCCAGACCTTCCGCATCGTCGATCTGGAGGGTAACCAGGCTGTCGATACCCTGTTCTACAACGCGCACGACGCCGAGGAGCGCTACAGCGCGACGGATACCATCCGCCGCCAGGGCAGGCTGTACCTGAGCGCCGGATCAAAGCTGATCTCATCGGAAGGCAACGTGATGCTGACCATCACCGCCGACACCTGCGGCCGCCACGATACGCTCGGCGGGGCCTGCGCGGCGGAGAGCAACACCGTGCGTTATGCGCTCGACAAGCGTCCGATGCATAGCTGCCGCGACAACTTCATGCATGCGCTCAACACCTGCGGCTGCGCCCATCACTTGGGCATGAGCAAGCGCGACATCACCAGCAACATCAACTTCTTCATGAACGTGCCGGTGACGCCGGAGGGCAAACTCAGTTTCGAGGACGGTATCTCCGCGCCCGGAAAGTATGTGGAGATGCGCGCCGGGATGGACGTCGTGGTACTGATTTCCAACTGCCCGCAGCTCAATAACCCCTGCAACGCCTACAACCCGACACCGATCCGCCTGCTGGTGTGGGATTCGGTCTGACATGAGGCATCGCGCGCGGGACGGCCCGCGTCGCTATCCGAACCCGCCGGGACGACCCGGCATGCCCTCCGCGAAAAAGGCCATGAGAGCCCACGCGGCACGGGAAGGAGTCGAGGACAACAGACATGTTCCAGAA
>JBFLZK010000010.1:0-2430 GCA_040756355.1 Pseudomonadota bacterium
TGGATGAGTTTGTGCTGGATGCCAGCGACCAACTCGAACGGGTCTATCGCCTGCTGTGGCCCGTTCCGCCCAATCTCGACGGCGCCACAAGCGCTTTGCAACTTTTGGAGGGTAACCATGCATCAGATTATTCCCACGGCTGAACCGTTCTTCCTGCCCACGGACAATCGCAAACTGGGCTGTCTGCTCACCCACGGCTTCACGGGCGCGCCCAAGGAAATGCGCTGGATGGGGGACTACCTGCACGAAAAGGGCTACACCTGCCTGGGCGTGCGCCTGGCGGGACACGCCACCCGCCCCGAAGACATGATCCGCTCGCGCTACACCGACTGGCTGGCCTCCGTCGAGGATGGTTACCGTCTGCTGCGCGGCTACGTGGATCACGTCGTGCTGGTCGGGCTTTCGATGGGCGGCGTGCTGTCCCTGCTCTCGTCCACGCGGCTGGAGGTGGCGGGTGTGGCGGTCATGTCCACGCCGTACGCCCTGCCGTCCGATCCGCGCATGAAATATCTGGAACTACTCAGTCGGTTCGTGCCGTACATGCCGAAGGGGAAACTGCCGCCCGGCTCGGGCTGGTTCGACCACGAGGCCTGGAAGGAGCACGTTTCGTATCCGCAGAATCCCGTCCGCTCGATTGCCGAGTTGAACAAGCTGCTGGCCGAGATGCGCGCCGCGCTGCCGCAGGTCAAGGCGCCGACCTTGCTGATTCATTCAAAAGATGACGGCTACGTCCCGCCCGAAAACGCAGAGCGCATCTATGCCGACCTGGGCGCGTCAGACAAGACCAAAACTTATATAACGGGATCAGGCCACGTCGTCCCGCGTGATGCTGCCCGTCTCCAGGCTTTCGAGCTGGCGCTCGAATTCATCCGCCGCGTGGAGTTGTCTTTGTGAATCCGAGTCTCATCCTGATTTTCCTCGCCCTGTTTACCTGGGGGATTGGCGAGGGCATGTTCATGTACTTTCAATCCATCCACTTGCAGAACCTGGGCGCGAACCCTGTCGCCATCGGGTCGATCCTGAGTTTCATGGGCGTGGCCATGATGATCTCGCACATCCCCGCGGGCCATCTCTCGGACCGCGTCGGACGCCGCCCGCTGCTGATGACTGCCTGGGGCTGCGGAATCGTTGCCACGCTGTTGATGGCCGCCGCCTCCAGCCTGCCGCTGTTCGTGGCGGGGCTGCTGCTGTACGGCTTCACCGCCTTCGTTTCCTCGCCCCTCAGCAGCTACGTCACCGCCGCGCGCGGCGCGTGGAGCGTCAGCCGCGCCCTATCCTTCATGTCGGTTGCGTTCAACCTCGGCGCGGTGCTCGGCCCGCTGACGGGCGGCTGGATCGGCGGGCAGTTTGGCCTGCGCTGGGTCTTTGCCGCCGCGGCGGTCACCTTCGTCATCTCCACCGCCTTCCTGGTTTTCATCAAGCCCCAGCCGCTCGACCATCACGACCCCGAGTCGCCGCCGCCCAGCCTGTGGAACAATCCGCGCTACCTCGGCTTCATCGCCCTGGTGTTCGTGATCGTCTTTGCCATGTACCTGCCCCAGCCGCTCACCACCAACTTCCTGCAAAGCGAACGCGGCCTGTCCCTGCAGCAGATCGGCTTGCTGGGTTCGGTGGCGGTGCTGGGCAACGCCGCCATCACCTTCGTTTTCGGCTCCTGGTTCTCGGCGCGGCGCGGCATGATCGTCGGGCAGGTGCTTTCCGCGGCTTTTGCCCTGCTCATCTGGCGTATGACCGCCTTCCCGATCTATGCGCTGGCCTATTTCCTGCTGGGCGGTTTCCGCGCCGTGCGTCCGATGCTCTCGGCACAGGTGCGCGGCCTGGTTCACGAGTCGCAGATGGGCCTGGCCTTTGGCATGAACGAGACCGTCGGCTCGATTGCGCTGACCCTGGCTCCCTTTGCGGCCGGTCTGCTGTACGATCAGGCCCCTGACCTGGTCTACCCCGTCAGCCTGGGCGCAATAGCCCTGGCGATTTTTCTGACCCTGATTTTTTCCCCGCGAGGTACCCATGCTTGAGATCGTGACGATGACCCTCGGCCCCGCCCAGACGAATGCCTACCTGGTGGCGGATTCCGTTACCCGGGACGCCGCCGTCATCGACCCCGCCTGGGACGGAGAGCTGATCCTGTCCGAGGCGCGGAGTCGCGGCTGGCGGGTGGCCCACCTATGGTACACCCACGCGCACTTCGACCACATCGGCGGCGCGGGCGCCATCGCCGACGCGTTGAATCCGCTGCCGCTGGTGGCCCTGCATCCCGACGACCACGTCCTGTGGCGGGCAGGCGGGGGCGGCGCGCTCTTTGGCTTCGACATCGATCCCGGCCCCGAACCGACCATCGACCTGCATCAGGGCCAACTCCTGCGGCTGGGAAGTGTCGTTTTCGAAGTTCGCTATACGCCCGGGCACACCAAAGGTCACTGCATCTTCTAC
>JBFLZK010000011.1:0-4148 GCA_040756355.1 Pseudomonadota bacterium
TCTCCTTGGTCCAGATGTCGTAGGCCTCGTCGTCCTCAGCGTACACGGTGACCCAGAGCTTCTCCTTCGGCAGCTTGTAGACCTCGGTCAGCAGCTCCCAGGCGTAGCGGATCGCGTCATGCTTGAAGTAATCGCCGAAGCTGAAATTGCCCAGCATCTCGAAGAAGGTGTGATGCCGCGCGGTGTAACCGACGTTTTCCAGGTCGTTGTGCTTGCCGCCCGCGCGCACGCACTTCTGCGCGCTGGCCGCGCGGGTGTACGGGCGCTGGTCGAAGCCGAGGAACACGTCCTTGAATTGGTTCATGCCCGCGTTGGTGAACAGCAGGGTCGGGTCGTCACCCGGCACCAGGCTGCTGGAGGGCACGACGGCATGCCCCTTGGAGGCGAAGAAATCGAGGAAGCTTTTGCGGATGTCGGCGGTTTTCATGCCAGTTCAGTCTTCTTGGAAATCGGTGGAGCGCACCGCGGTGCGCGCGACGGAGGTTGAAAAACCCCGCGTCATCAAAAATCGGATCTGGCGCGCCCTATCCTCGGCGGTCCCCGGCAGATCGGCGCCGAATCGCTTGCAACGGACCTTGCAGGCCAACGCCAGCCAATCGGCCCCCAGCGCGTCCAGCGCCTGGGTCAGCACGCCATCATTGACGCCTCGCGCCTGCAAGGCCGCCCGAATCTTCAGCGGACCATCGCCGCGCGCGGCATGATCGGCGGCAAACTGGGCGGCGAAACGCTCGTCGCTCTGCCAGCCCTGCTCGGCCATCTCGGCGATAGCCTCCCGCGCCTCATCGCGAGACACGCCACGCTGCTGGAGCTTGCGCGCCAGCTCGCCCGCGCCGTGCTCACGCCGGGTCAGCAGGCGCAGCGCGAGTTCACGGGCATCCGGGCCATCATCACACGCTGGCGGCGCATCGTCATCGCGGATGCCGGGCGATCCTGCCCGCCCCCCTTCGGGCCGGGTTTCCCGTCCAGCGTCGTTATCGCCGACGCCGTCAGACCCGCGAGCGGGCCGCGCCCCAGGCGTTTCCGCCCCGGCCCGCGGGGAGTGCTTCGCTACGTCGGCGATGGCCGCGCGCAGCTTCCGCAAAGCCTCCTCAGAATTCTTCGACAAGGTCCTCTTCACCCGCCGCCGCACGGCTTCCCGCGCCCGTGGTCATGAGCTTGGCGCGAATGTTCTTTTCGATCTCCTGCGCCTTTGCCGGGTTGTCCTTCAGCCACAGGCGTGCATTGTCCTTGCCCTGGCCGATCTTCTCGCCGTTATAGCTGTACCAGGCGCCGGATTTGTCGATCAGGCCGTTGGCCACGCCCAATTCGATGATTTCGCCCTCGCGGGAGATGCCCTCGCCATAAAGAATTTCGAATTCAACCTGCTTGAACGGCGGGGCCAGCTTGTTCTTGACCACCTTGACACGGGTCTCGTTGCCGATGACCTCCTCGCCCTTCTTGACCGAGCCGATGCGGCGGATGTCCATCCGCACGGAGGCGTAGAACTTCAGCGCATTGCCGCCGGTGGTGGTTTCCGGGCTGCCGAACATCACGCCGATCTTCATGCGGATCTGGTTGATGAAGATGACCAGGCAGTTGGAGCGCTTGATGTTAGCGGTCAGCTTGCGCAGCGCCTGGCTCATCAGGCGGGCCTGCAAACCGACGTGGGAGTCGCCCATCTCACCCTCGATCTCGGCCTTCGGCACCAACGCGGCGACGGAGTCGATCACTACCACGTCGATGGCATTGGAGCGCACCAGCATGTCGGCGATCTCGAGCGCCTGCTCGCCGGTGTCCGGCTGGGAGACCAGCAAGTCGTCCACGTTCACGCCCAGCTTCTGGGCATAGGTCGGGTCAAGCGCGTGCTCGGCATCGACGAAGGCGCACACGCCGCCCTTCTTCTGCGCCTCGGCGATGACTTGCAGGGTCAGGGTGGTCTTGCCGGAGGACTCCGGGCCATAGATTTCAACCACGCGACCGCGCGGCAGACCGCCAATGCCCAGCGCAAGGTCCAGACTCAACGAGCCGGTGGAAATCACATCGACCTCGCGCGAGGCGGTGGAATCGCCCATGCGCATCACGGAGCCTTTGCCGAACTGGCGCTCGATCTGCGTCAATGCGGCGGCCAACGCCTTCTTGCGATTCTCGTCCATTGCCTGCTCCGTCAAAGTGATAAGGTTAAGCGAAGCGGCATTATTCCACAGAAAGAGGGGCGGCCCAATGCAATGCACAGCCCCGGCAACGGAGCGACACGGGAGGCATTGGGCAGGTTGATGCATGGAGGCGGCGCCTCCCGCGCGGCGAATGTTTCGGGACGGAGGCCAACCTGCGGGCGGCGGTCTTTTCGCGACGGGGACGCTGTTCCCGCAAAGGCGATGCAACGGGTGGCGCACGCCCGCGGGAGACTTGCCCCCGGACCGGACGGATTGCGCGAGCACGCCCGTCCAAAGTTTCATGCCTGGCGGGCGCAAACCCTATGTCAGGCGCCCCAGTGTGACCCGCCCATGGCCGAGCAAGTCCGTGAGCGACTCGACTGCGGAGAGACCCGCCGCACGCATCAGCGCCGCCACGTCGGAGGCCTGATCGTAACCGTGCTCGAACAACAGCCAGCCGCCCGGCTCCAGATGCGCGGGCGCGCAAGCCAGGATCGCCCGGATGGCGTCCAATCCATCCGCCCCAGAGGCCAATGCCATGGCGGGCTCGAAGCGTACATCGCCCCGCGCAAGATGCGGGTCGTCCGCGCGGATATAGGGCGGATTGCTGACGATGACATCGAAGCGGCTGTCTTCACCGAGCCCTGCGCACCAGTCGCCGTGCCGGAAGCGGACGCGATCCAGGCCGAGCCGCCCGGCGTTGGCGCGCGCAACGGCCAAGGCTTCTTCCGAGGCATCCACGGCAGTCACCTCGGCATCCGGCCTCTCATGCGCGACCGCCAGCGCAATGGCGCCGCTGCCTGTCCCCAGGTCGGCCAGTGCGCAGGGTCTGGCGGGCAAGCGCGCCAATACGGCATCCACCAGCAACTCGGTTTCGGGGCGGGGAATCAGCACTGACGACGAAACCGCCAGATCAAGACCGTAAAACCCGCGTGAGCCGGTCAGATAGGCCACCGGTTCCCCGGCGACGCGGCGCTCGATCAGCGCCTCAAAGGCCGCGCCCGCCTCGGACGGAACCATGCGCTCCGGCCAGGCCAAAAGGTGGGCGCGTGGCTTGCCGAGCACATGGCAGAGAAGGATTTCCGCGTCCACGCGCGGGCTCTCGCTCTCTGCGTCGGCAAGGCGCAGGCGCGCCGTTTTCAGAGTCTGTTCGATGGTCTGCATGACGCCCTCGGTCAATGAGGCCGCATCGTAATCCTTTCTGTCAGCAGACGCTCGAAAGCCTCGGCGCTCAAAGGCCTGGAGAACACATACCCCTGGAACTCGTCGCAACCATGTTCGCGCAGGAAGGCCAGTTGCGCCTCGGTTTCCACGCCCTCCGCGAGGACGTCCAACCCAAGAATATGCCCCAGGGAGATCACGGCCTGGGTGATAGCCGCGTCATCCGGGTCCCCGAGCACGTCACGCACGAAGGTGCGGTCGATCTTCAGGCGGTCCACCGGCAGCTGTTTGAGATAGGCAAGGCTGGAGTAGCCCGTGCCGAAATCGTCAATGGACATTTTCACGCCAAGCCGCCTGAGCCGTTCCATGACGACAAGGGATTGCGCGTAATCCTTGAGCAGCACCGACTCGGTCAATTCCAGCTCAAGGCATGAGGGCGGAAGTCCCGAGGCCTCCAAGGCATCGTGCACAGTCTGTTCCAGATCGCCCCGCCGCAATTGCAACGCGGAAATATTGACCGCCACCCGCAAATCGCCAACGCCGGACAGCGACTGCCACTGCCTGACCTGACGGCAAGCCTCTCGCATCACCCAGCGTCCAATCTCGACAATCAGGCCGCTCTCCTCCGCCACGCCGATGAAGCGGTCCGGCATGATGACTCCGAGTTCCGGATGGCGCCATCGAATCAAGGCCTCGGCTCCGGTCATCCGGCCACTGGCGATGTCAAGCTGCGGCTGGTAATGCACGATGAACTCCTCATGTTCAAGCGCCCTGAGCAAGCCATTGCGCATGAGGATATGGTCCATCACGTAAGTATTCATTTCCTCGGTGAAGAAACGGTAGGCATTGCGCCCC
>JBFLZK010000011.1:4248-44075 GCA_040756355.1 Pseudomonadota bacterium
ATTCATTTCCTCGGTGAAGAAACGGTAGGCATTGCGCCCCGCGGACTTGGCGCTGTACATGGCCATGTCCGCCTTTTTCAGCAGGGTGTCGAAGTCCGGGCCATCCTCCGGGTACAGCGCCACGCCGATGGAGGCCGACACCGACACGCGCTGGCCCGCAAGATCGAAAGGTGCCGACATCATTTCCAGCAGTTTTCCCGCGATCTCGGAGACCTCCTCCGCACCGCCCGCCCCCGGCAGGATGATGATGAATTCGTCCCCGCCCTGGCGACTGACGGTATCCGACTCGCGCACGCTCGAACGCAGACGGCGCGCGGCCTCGCGCAGCAACTCATCGCCCGCCGCATGCCCCAGGGCATCGTTCACGGCCTTGAATTGATCCAGATCCACAAATAGCACGGCCACGCCCGACTGACTGCGCTGCGCCTGCATGATCGACTGCTCGGCCCGGTCGCGCGCCAGTTGCCGGTTGGGCAGCTCGGTCAGAACATCGTGATAGGCCAGGAACTCGATCCGGGACTGGGCGGCCTTGGTCGCGGTAATGTCATCCGAAATGCCGATGTAATGGCTGATCTGACCGTTTTCGTCGCGCACACCGGTAATCGACAGCCATTCGACATATTCGCTGCCATCCTTGCGGCGATTCCAAAGTTCGCCCTGCCAGAATCCCTTTTCCTGCAAATCGCGCCACAAATCCCTGAAAAAAGCCTGATCGTGCCGTCCAGACTGGAGAATGCGCGGATTTTTGCCAAGCACTTCCTCGTCGGCATAGCCCGTCACACGGGAAAACGCCGGATTCACGAGCACGAGATTGGCGTCCCGGTCGGTAATCAAGATCGAACTGTGGCTTCCGCCGAACACCTGAGCCGCCAGGCGCAAGCTCTCTTCGGACCGTTTGCTCTGGGTGATGTCCTTGACACTACCCACCATGCGCCGAGGACGCCCCGCGCCATCGCGCTCCACCACCCGCCCGCGATCTTCTGCCCAGATCACGCCATCATCCTGCCTGCAAAGGCGATAACGGCTCTCGTAGTCGCCCCGGTCATCCAGCGCCTGGCGGATGGCCTGCTCGACACGGGCGCGATCCTCGGGGTGAACCAGTTCAAAGAAGCGCTCCACCGGGTGCGTAAGAAAGTCATCGCTCAAGCCGAGCAGACGACACCATTGCGCATTGTGGGTCACCTGACCGCTGACAATGTCCCAATCCCATACGCCCTCGCCGATCACGCCCATGGCGTAATCGAGGCGGCGCTGACTGGCCTCCGCATGCTCGCGGGCGCGGATGAGATCGGTCACGTCATGCGCAATGATGAGGATGCGCGATGTCCCGTCCGGACACCGCAAGGGTTTCTTGATGGACACGAAGTGCCGCGTTTCTCCTGTCACGGCATCGGTGGAGTCCTCCATGACCACCTGCGCCTCCCCGCTGCGCATGATCTCCAGCACGTTCTGACGCATGAAATCGGCGTGCGCGCGATTGTCGATGAAATCCGCGTCGTCCTTGCCGACCAGCCCTTCGGTGGTGGTGTTGTAGAGCCGGGCAAGTTCCCGATTCCCCATCAGGAACTTGCCGCGTTCATCCTTCATGCAGACGATGTCCGGGCTCTCATCAATAACCGTGCGGAGCAGGGTTTCACTTTCGCGCAAATCGCGCTCGGCCCGCTTGAGAGCGGAAATGTCCACATGGGTTCCAACCAGACGACGAGGCTCAAGCAGCCTGCCCTGGGCATCGCGCGCCAGCCGCGCGCGCGAAAGCACATCCACCCAGTAACCGTCCTTGTGGCGCATGCGGAATTCGATTTCGAAGCGCTCGACACGGCCCTCGATGTAGTCGGACGCGAGCCGGATGGTCTCTTCGCGCTGCGCCGGGTCCACCAGGGCGCTCCAGGTTGCGAGGGTGCCTCCAAGCTCGCCCTCGGCATAGCCGAGCATCGACAGCCAGCGGGGCGAGTAGTACACCTCGCCGGTATCCAGATTCCAGTCCCACAAACCATCGTTGGCGCCCTGCAAGGCAAAGCCGAGCCGCGCCTCACTGATCTTCAGGGCCGTTTCAGCCTGGGCGCGCTCGATCACCTGACTGGCCAGCGCGGTGACATGCCGGATGAGCTCGACATCCTCCTCGGGCGCGTCCGCGGGCTGCGTGTAATAGACCGCGAAGGTCCCCAACACCGCGCCACGCGAGGACATGATCGGCGTGGACCAACAGGCGCGCAGACCATGCTCCAGCGCAAGATGCGCATAATCCTGCCACAGCGGGTCGTGCTCGATATCGCGCACATGGACCGGCTCGCCGCGATAAGCGGCAGTACCGCAGGAACCAGCCTTGGGCCCGATAGCCGTACCGTCGATCGCCCGCATGTAGGCCTCCGGCAGGCGTGGTGCGGCGCCATGCCGCAGGCGGACGCCATCCTCATCCAGCAACAGGATGGAACACAGCATGTCCGGGTTGACGGATTCAACCCCGCTCGCGATGGTTGCCAGCGTCTCGCCCAGGGACGCGCCACGCGCAAGGGCGCGCAAAGTCTGGTTGCCGGTGACAAGCAGCAGATGATCGCGCCACTGCCGGGTCACGTCCTGGACCGTGCCCAGGCCCGCGACCAGTCGACCGTCCGCGTCGACGGTCAGCTCGGCCAGTTCATGCACCCACTTGACGCGCCCATCGACCACGACACGATGCCGGATGTCGTAGGGCGCGCCGAGCAAGGCCGCCCGCCATGCCGCATCCACCGCCGACGCATCGTCAGGGTGGATGAAGCTCAGGAAAAGCTCGTAACTAAGCGCCCGCCCAGGCTCAACGCCAAAGATGCGGTAGGTCTCCTCTGACCATTCCAGACGATTCTCCCGCACGTCAAGCTTCCAGCTCCCGATGCGGGCGACCGCTTGCGCGCGGGCCAGGGTCGCCTCGCTTTCGCGGTACAGGGATTCCGCCTTGCGCTGCTCGGTCACATCCTGCATGAACCCCGCCACCAGGCTGACCTGACCGGACTCATCCAGTTCGGGAATGCCATGGCCGATGCAATGCCTCATCCCTCCATCGGGGCGGACAAGCCGCAGATCGATCCGGTAGGGGATGGCCTGGCGTGCGGCGGCTTCCAGGGATCGGGCCAGGAGGGCAAAGTCATCGGGATGGAACAGTGCGGCATGCGCATCCAGATCCGGCGCGCCCTGAGCCGGATCCAGGCCTGAAATGCGGAACATTTCAGCAGACCATACGACCACGCCCGTGCGCGGGTTCCACTCCCAGCTTCCCACATTGGCGAGTTGCTCGGTGCGCGCCAGCATGGCCTCGCGACGGAGCAAGGCGCGTTCGACCTGCTTGATCGGCGTGATATCGACCCACAGCGTTTCGACATAGTCCCGTCCGTCCAGCCGGATCGCGCGCGCGCTCACGGACACATCCAGCACATGCCCGTCGCGGTGGCGATGGCGGGTTTCGAAGCGGTGCTCGCCGGAAGCAAGCATGCGATCCAGATTGGCCCGGATATCCTCCGGACCGTGCGCGGCCTCGATATCGGCCACCGTCATGGCGGCGAACTCATCCCGACTGTACCCGAGGTTGCCACATGCGGCATCGTTGAACTCAACAAAGCGGGCGGTCTCGATATCCACCAGCACGATGGCATGAGCCGCCAGATGAACGATGGCGCTGTACTTGGCCTCCCGTTGGCGCAAGGCTTCCTGGGTCTCATGCAGGGCGGTAATGTCACGAGCGATGCCAAGCACGCCGATCACAGCGCCGGAGGCATCCCGCATCGGCGTCTTGATGGTCTCGAACAAACCCCGACGACCATCCTCCGCGAATGTCAGCCACTCCTGATTGACGGAGGGCGCGTTCGCCCGCATGGCCTTGCGATCGTGTTCACGGAAAAAATCGGCCAGCGCGGGCTCGACAAACGCGTCATCCGTCTTGCCCCGCAGCACGTCCAGCGACGTAGCGTACAGCCGCTCGAACGCCCGGTTGCAGTAGAGATAGACGCCATCGGGGTCCTTCAGCCAGACCAGATCGGGCAAGGTGTCGAGCATGGCCCGCAACGATGCTCCGGGAAGCCCGTCCAGGGCGTCGGCATGCATGCCGTTCAACTCATCCGCATCGAGACGACTGGACAAAGCAACCCCCGCTAGGTAGTGACAACCCGGTTGCGCCCTTCCTCCTTGGCACGGTAAAGCGCACGATCCGCGCTCGCCAACACTTCATCGATCAGCGTTTCGCCATCAAGCGCCACGCACCCAACGCTGATGGTGATCCGCAGCCTCACACCGGAAACCTCGAAACAGCGCCCTTCCAGCGAAACACGCAAGCGCTCGGCAATCTCGGCGCCCTCGTCCAGCGCGGTGTCGGGCAGCAGCGCCGCGAATTCCTCGCCTCCAATGCGTCCGGCGATATCCATCTGACGCAAGTTGGCGCGCAGGATATCAGCGAAGATTCGCAAGACCTCGTCCCCGGCGGCATGCCCATGGCGGTCATTGACCTCCTTGAAATGATCGATATCGATCATCAGCAGACAAGCCCTGCCGCCCATGCGGCGCATATGAGCCTGTTGTCGGCCTGCCATTTCCATGAAATGGCGGCGATTGGGCAACCCCGTCAGCCCATCAGTGGTGGCCATCTCGATCAGCTCACGCTCAAGCCGCTTGTGTTCGGTGATGTCCCGGAACACGACAACCGCACCGGTCACGCGCTCGCGATCCCATATCGGACTGACGGTCAGATCGACCGGAAAGCCCTCGCCGTCAGCACGAAAGAACCACTCCTCCAGGCGACGCTCCTGCCCATCCCGCAAGGTTTGGTCAACCGGGCATTCTTGTACAGGGTAAGACTCCCCGCCGGGCCGGTGGTGATGAAAAAGGGCATGCTGGTCGCGCCCGAGGACATCGCCCTCCTCCATCCCGATCATCTGCAACGCGGCACGGTTGATAAAGGTGCAATTCCCCTGGGTATCAACGTCATACACACCCTCGCCCAGACTATTGAGCAAACGCTGGTGCCGGGTGCGCAGCAGCGTCTCGCGCCGAAGGACCTGGAGCAGCAGCGCGACCAGCGCCGCGATGATGAGCATGCCGAAGAGCGCTATCAGGAATTCCCCGCTCCAGCGCTGGAACACATCGCGAACCGTGAAATCCGGCGCGCGCTCATAGGGCGGCAAGCGCAGGCTGCGGGTCAGATCCTCAATGGCGAGATAATCGGCGGGAATGGTGTAGCCGTAGATGCCCGCGACCCGCGCGGCGGGGTCGTCCGGCTCCAGCTCGAACAAGGCTGCGGCCACCTTGCGTACCACGGACTCATCCACATGCGGCAGGGCGAACACCGGCCATTCGGGATACAGGCGGGTGGATGCGATCAAGGGGTAGCCCGGATGCGTCAGGGGGCGGATGACACGCACCTCGTCCGCCCGAACCTCGCCGCTCGCCCGCATTTTCTCAAGCACGCCGCTTCGTACGAAGCCGACCTCGACCCGCCCATCCACAACCGCCCGCACAACGGCTTCATGCGTGCCGAGCTGAACAATGGCCCGGGCCTCGCGCGGCAAGGTCACCCCGGCGCGGAGCAATTCATAGGCCTGGGCGCGATATCCGCCAAGGTTGACCAGCCCCGGCGTGCCAATGATCTTCCCCCGCACATCGTCCAGCCCGGCGATATCCGTCCGCGCGGCGCGCGTGAGCATGACGCCGCCCAACCGGTAGAGCGGCTGACCATGATCCAGCTCCACCAGCGTGGCGATTACGCCCGACAACGGCTGCTGAGCGCGGGCGTGCAGGAAATGGGTGGGATTGGTGGTGACAAGATCGAGCGACCCGTCCGCCACGCGACGGTCAATCTCGGCCTGAGGAAGGACTTCGAGCACCACGTGATGCGGGGCCAGGCGACGAGTCAGGTAATCGGCGATGGGCTGATACTGGCGGCGCGTCTGCTCTTCACCAAGATAGGAGAAAACCCCGAAACGCAGGACGTCCCCGGCCTGCGGACCGGAAGCGGCAGATAGCGCAACGGGGGAATAAAGGCCCGTCAGTGCCAGCGCGGCCAGCCCCTGAAAAACGCGCATCCACCATGCCGCATACCGCATAAATCGCCTTCCGCCTGCCATGGTTGTAACGGGCTCCCTCCGCACATCGGTCATTCGAGAAGACCTCAGGATCTCGGCCCCCTCACGTACATAGAGGATACACATCCTGCACAGGACATGGATAGCCTCACACGCGCGTCCTGTCACAAGCCCCCAGCCTGCGCCAGTTCCGCCAGCAACTCCGCCTGGTGCTCCTGCATCAGGGGTTCGACAAGCGGGTCCAGATCGCCCTGCATGATCTCCTCGATGCGGTAGAGGGTGAGATTGATGCGGTGGTCCGTCACACGCCCCTGCGGGAAGTTGTAAGTGCGAATGCGCTCGGAGCGGTCGCCGGAGCCGACCAGCTTCTTGCGCTCGGCGGCCTGGGCGTTGCGCTGCTTGCCACGCTCGATGTCATCCAGCTTGGCCTTCAGCCAGCCCATCGCCCGCGCACGATTCTTGTGCTGGGAGCGCTCTTCCTGGCATTCGACCACGATGCCGGTGGGCAGGTGGGTGATGCGGATGGCGGAATCGGTCTTGTTGACGTGCTGTCCGCCCGCCCCGGAGGCGCGGAAGGTATCGATCTTGAGATCGGCGGGATTGAGCTCGATCTCCTCGGCCTCCTCCGGCTCCGGCAGGATGGCGACGGTAGCGGCGGAGGTATGCACGCGCCCCTGGGCCTCGGTTTCCGGCACACGCTGCACGCGGTGGACGCCGGATTCGAACTTGAGGCGGGAATAAGCGCCCTGCCCCTGAATCCGCGCGATGACTTCCTTGTAGCCGCCGTGCTCGCCCTCGCTCTGGCTGAGAATTTCAACCGGCCAGCCTCGCCGCTCGGCGTAACGGGCGTACATGCGCATCAAATCGCCCGCGAAGATGGCCGCCTCGTCGCCGCCAGTCCCGGCGCGCACTTCGAGGAAGATGTTGTGGTCGTCGTAAGGGTCCTTTGGCAACAGGTGCTTTTGCAGCTCCAGTTCCAGCCCCTCGTGACGGGCGGCGAGCGTGCTCAGCTCGTCCTCGGCCATGGCGCGCAGGTCGGCGTCGCCCTCCCCGGCCATCTCGCGGGCGGAAGCGATGCCAGCCTCCACGGCGCGATAGTCGCGCAGGGTCCTCACCACGGGTTCGAGCTGGGCATATTCACGCGAGAGGTCGCGGAAACGCTGCGTGTCGGCGATCACCTCCGGCTCGGAAAGCAGCGCGGTGACTTCTTCAAAGCGCGAGACAAGCTGTTCTAGACGGTCGAGGATGGAGGGATGCATGGGTCGTCGGCAATGGGATGGACAAGACTGTAGGAGCGGCGCCCTCGCCGCGATCATGCCGTCATGAGAACGCATCACGGCGGGGGCTCCGCTCCTACGAAAGGGGATAAATACCGCTAATCCTGCGGCAGATCGAACAGGAAGCGGGCGGCCTCGGTGACGTCGTCCTGGCCGCTCTGACAGGCCTCACGCAGAGCAACAGTAGGCGCGTGCATGAGCTTGTTGGTCAGGGTGTGGGCCAGGTGGCGCAGGGTCTCTTCCGGTGCATGGCCGTGTGCGAGTTGCTGGAGCGCATGTTCCAGCGCCAGGTCACGCACCCGCTCGGCATTGGCGCGCAGCTCGCGGATAACCGACGTGCCGCCCTGCATGCGCAGCCAGTCGAGGAAATGACCGACCTGCGCGTCGATGATTTCCTCGGCCTGCTGGGCGGCGGCCTGGCGCGAACGGCGGTTCTCGTCGATCACCTGCTCCAGGTCGTCCACGGTGTAGAGGTATACATCCTCCAGCGTGCCGACTTCCGGCTCAATGTCGCGCGGCACGGCAATGTCCACCATGAACATGGGTCGGCGCTTGCGGCGCTTCAGGGCGCTTTCCACCGCACCCTTGCCGAGGATGGGCAGAGTGCTGGCGGTGGCGGTGATGAGCATGTCCGCCTCGTGCAGGTGATCGCCCAGCTCGTGCAGGGCGATGGCGTAGCCGCCGAACGGTTCGGCCAGCGCGTGGGCGCGCTCGAAGGTACGGTTGGCGACGATCATGCGCCCGATGCCATTCCCATGCAGGTGACGGGCGGCCAGTTCGATGGTCTCGCCCGCACCGATCAGGAGCGCGGTCTTGCTGCCCAGGTCACCGAAGATCTGGCGCGCCAGACTGACGGCGGCAAAGGCCACGGAAATGGGACTTGCGCCGATCGCGGTGTCGGTGCGCACCTGCTTGGCGACCGCGAAAGCGTGCTGGAACATGCGGTTGAGCACGGGACCGACAGCCTGCGCCTCGCCCGCCTGAGCGTAGGCGGTCTTGATCTGGCCGAGAATCTGCGGCTCGCCGAGGACCAGCGAATCCAGCCCACAGGAAACCCGCAGCAAATGGCGGATAGCCTCGCCCTCCTGATGCAGGTAGAGATAGGGACGCACGTCGTCCGCGCTCAAACCGTGGGTGGACGGAAACCAGTGCAGCAACTCACCGTCGCCCCTCTCCGCCACCGCCGCGTAGACCTCGGTACGGTTGCAGGTGGAGACAATGGCCCCCTCGCGCACCTGCGGCAGGCTCAGCATCTCGCGCAGGGCCTCGCGCAGGCGCTCCGGCGCGAAGGCCACGCGCTCGCGCACGGATACCGGCGCGGTGCGATGATTGAGGCCCAGGGCGATGATGGACATGAAGCTGCTTGAAGACCCGCGCGCGGCAAAGACTTGAAATGAGGGCGGGATTTTCGGCCATCGCCCTCCTAATGACAAGCCGGATGACAGGCCGGACAGGCCACCGAGACCGCTCAAGGCAGATCCGCAACCGCCGCGAGGCGCCCCCGGGAACCCTCGCCCCCGACCGGACTCCAACCATCCCACCGCTGACAGCCGGACTCGAACAACGACTGTTACCGGTCGCCCTCATCTGGCAGGCCGCCGCCAACGACAGCCTGCCGGGCCTGAGAGGCTGCTAGAATGACGCAAGACCATCAGGACCACGCGCATGCCAAGACGCATTGTTTACCTGCTCCCTCTTCTGAGCGCCGCCTGCGCCAGCCTGCCCCCCTCCGTCGAGACTGCCGCGCCGACCACGGTGCAACTCGCCGTCAAGCGCGAACCCCATGCCGAGGAACAGCGTGGCGCCGCGCTTTACTACGTCATGCTGGCCGAAATGGCGGGGCGCCGGGGTCAGTTCGCCGACACCTCACGCCTGTACCTGGAAGCCGCCAAACTGAGCCGCGACCCGCGCGTGGCCGAACGCTCCGCGCGCATCGCCCTGTTCGCGCGCGAAGGGGGGGTGGCCGACCAAGCCATCGAGCTCTGGAAACAGCTCGAACCCGAACACCCGGAGCGCTGGCAGGCTGAAGTGCTGACGCATCACCGCGCCGGGCGGGAGCTGGCGGCGCTGGACATGATCGACCGGCAGCTCATGCGTGCGGACACGCGCCGGGAAACCTACCGCCAAGTCGTAGCCCTCCTCACCCTTGAGGGCCCGTCCGCCCTGGAGGTGGTGCACGGCGTCGCCCAGCGACACGCCGAAGACGGCGAAGCCTGGTTCGCACTCGCCCAGTTCGCCCTGCATTTCAAGCAATTCGACGCCGCCGAGGCCGCACTGCGCAAACTTATCCGCCTGCAACCCGAACGCAAGGATGCCCATACCCTGCTGGCCGGTGTGTACTTCAGCCATGGCGACATCGAAGGCGGACTGCGCCAGGTCAAGGAAACACTGGAGCGCTTCCCGGACGACCAAGGCCTGAAACTGAACTACGCACGCGCCTTGATCGAAGCCCGCCGCCAGGACGAAGCACGCCCGCTGTTCGCCGAACTGCTGCGCAAAAACCCCAAAGATGACGAGCTTCGCCATGCCGTCGCGCTGCTGGCGCTTGATGCGCGCGACTACCCCACGGCGGAACGCGAACTGCGCCGCCTGCTCAAGTCCGCCTCCAAGGCCGACAGCGCCGCCTACTATCTGGGCCGTATGGAGGAACAGCGCGGCCACGAAGCCGAAGCGCGCGCATGGTACGCCAGGGTGAGCAACGGTGAGATGCGGATGGACGGCGTGATTCGCAGCGCCGTGCTCGACGCGCGCCGAGGCCATCTCGACAGTGCCCGTACAAGCCTCGTGAAGGCCCGGAAGGAACAGACTGGCCCCGAGGAGCGCGTGCGGCTGTTCCTGGCCGAAGCCGACCTGCTGAAAAGGGCCGGGCAGGCCGAACTGGCCCATGGGCTGCTCACCCAGGCCCTGCATGCTCACCCGGGCGAGCCTGACCTTCTCTACACGCGCGCCCTGCTGGCCGATCAACTCGACCGCTTCCCCGAAGCCGAAACCGACCTGCGCGCCATTCTGGCGCAGGACCCTGACCATGCCGAGGCGCTCAATGCGCTCGGCTTCACTCTCGCCGAACGCAATACCCGCCTGGACGAAGCGCGCGAGCTGATTGAAAAGGCCCTCAAACTAGACCCGGACAGTCCCGCCATCCTCGACAGCATGGGCTGGGTGCTATACCGCCTGGGCAAGCCCGCTGAAGCGGAACCCCCTCTGCGCAAGGCCTACGGACTGGACCAGGACGGCGAGATCGCAGCCCACCTGGCCGAAGTGCTGTTTGCCCTCGGCCGCCGCGACGAGGCACGCGGATTGCTGGACGAAGCCATCAAGCGCGAGCCGGAACGCCACCTGCTGCTGAACCTTCGGCAACGTATCGACGCCAAGCCCGCCGACGTCCAGCCATGATCTCCCGCATCCTTGCGCTAAGCGCCATACTGCTGCTGGGCGGCTGTGCCAGCTTGCCTCCGGTTGAGCAGGACGCCGACCCCCGCAAGCTCGACCTATGGCAAGCCCACCAAGCCAGCCTGCAAACCCTCCGGCAATGGCGCGCCGAAGGCCGGGCCGCGATTCTGGCCCAGAACAGCGGCGGCCAGATCGCCTTCGACTGGGTCCAGACGCACGGACAACAGGTCCTGACGCTCAAGACTCCACTTGGCCAGAACGCCGTGCAAATCACCCAGAACCCTGGCGGAGCGGTCCTTGTCGACCAGGATGGGACGCTGCACGAAGGAGCGAACAGCGAAGCGCTGCTACGCGAAACCCTCGGCTGGAGCGTGCCGGTCGCGGGCATGCACGCCTGGCTGCTTGGTCTGCCCGCGACCTCTGACGACGCCTATAGCCTGGACGAGCACGGTCGCCTGAAACGCCTGCACAGCCAGGGCTGGCGAATCGAGTACCAGCGTTACACGGTGGTTGACGGCAAGGCGCTGCCCAGCAAGATGGAATTCACCCACATGGACCTCGGCTTGCGCCTGGTGATCGACCGGTGGCGGCTGTGACCTCCGGACCCGCGCCGACATGGTGGCCGGCCCCGGCCAAGCTGAACTTGATGCTGCGCATCACCGGGCGCCGCCCGGATGGCTACCACGATATCCAGACCGTCTTCCAGCTTCTGGACCACGGCGACCGACTGGCCTTCGCGCTACGCGACGACGGCGTCATCCGCAAACCCAACCCGCCCGCCGGGGTGCCGGAAGAGCACGGACTGGCGGTACGCGCGGCGCGCCTGCTGCAACAGGCCAGCGGCTGCCGACTGGGTGTCGATATCCACCTGGACAAACGCCTGCCGCTCGGCGGCGGCGTCGGCGGCGGCAGCTCGGACGCCGCCACCACGCTGGTCGCCCTCAATCACCTCTGGAACACAGGCCTGAGCGAAGACCGGCTGGCTGAACTCGGACGTCAGCTCGGCGCGGACGTGCCCGTCTTCGTGCGCGGACGCAGCGCCTGGGCCGAAGGTGTGGGCGAACGCATCACGCCGATCGAGCTGCCCGAACGCTGGTACGCGGTCGTGTGCCCCCCCATCCACGTCGGTACTGCCGAACTGTTCGCCGACCCCGCGCTGGATCGCCATCAGCCGCGCATCACCCTGGACGATTTCCTGCGCGGCACGGGCGGCAATGCCTTCGAACCCATCGCGGTCCGCCGCCATCCCGAAATCGCCGCGGCGATGGCCTGCCTGCGCCCCTTCGCCCCCCCTCATCTCACCGGCACGGGGGCCTGCGTATTCGCCGCCTTCGACCGACCAGCCCCAGCCGCGCAGGCTATCGCCAACCTCTCCACGGACGGGATGACGGGTTTTCACGCCCGCGGCGTCAACATCTCCCCCCTTCATCGCCTGCTGGCCGAAATCCGCCAAGACACATCCGGCTCCCTCTGCTAACTTCCAGGGCAACGTCAATAACCTACCGACCGGCATGTCCCTTCATCCATGGGTCAAGGCCGCCGGCCTGGCCATCCTGTATGCCGCGACCGGCGGACTCTGGATCCTGCTGGGCGACCGCCTGCTGATCGAGCATACCCGCGACCCCGAAACGCTCACCCTGCTCCAGACCTACAAAGGCTGGGGCTATGTCGCCCTGACTTCGGCGATGGCCTTCGTGCTCACCCTGGCCCTGCTCCGCAGCCAGGCACGCTGCATACGCGAGCACATGGAACACACTCATCGCCTGCGGGACATCATCGACCACATTCCGGCCTACACCTCCTACCTCGACCGCAACGGCCATCTGGTCTTTACCAGCAGCAACATCGCGGCGAATCTGGGCGTACCGCCGGACAGCCTGATCGGCCAACACATTCGCGACGTGATCGGCCCACACAATTTCGACCCGTATGCCGACAAGCTGCAAGCCGCCATGGCGGGCCAGGACATGCGCTTCGAACGCGCCATTGCACTACCGGACGGACGCCAGCACTGGATGATGACCCACTACATGCCGGACCGGAACGAACAGGGCGAAGTGGTCGGTATCTACGTGTTCAACCTCGATCTGACCGAGCATCTCAAGCTCGAACGCGAACTGCGCTGGCGCAACGAAGAGCTGGAATCCATCTTCCAGGCCCTCCCCGACCTCTATTTTCGCATGCGCGCCGACGGCTCCATCCTTGACTACCGGGCGCGCCAGACCGAAGCGCTTTACCTCCCGCCGGACATTTTTCTCGGCCAGCGTATGCAGGACATTCTGCCTCCGGACTTGGCCGAACAGTTTCTTGCCAATCTCAACACCCTGCTGAGTGAAGGCAAACGCATCCAGACCTATGAATATCTGATGCCGCTCAAGGACGGAGCGCACTATTTCGAGTGCCGTCTGGCACGCCTGCCGGAACGGGACGAAGTGGTGGCCGTGATCCGCGATGTCGATCCGATCAAGCGTGCGGAAAGCGAACTGGAATACAACGCGCACCATGACGCGCTGACCGGATTGCCCAACCGCCTCCTGCTGCACGCGCGCCTCGAACACGCCATCGAAAAGGCGCGCCGCACGGACCATCCGCTGGCGGTGTTGTTCCTCGATCTGGACCGCTTCAAGAACGTCAACGACAGCCTGGGCCACCCGGTCGGCGACCAATTGCTACGCGCCATCGCCGACCGCCTGCTCAAACGCCTGCGCGCCGAAGACACCCTGGCCCGGCTTGGCGGCGACGAATTCGTGATCCTGATCGAAGCATTCGGACACCCCGATCAGATCGCGGGCCTGGCCCGGGACATTCTCAAGCTGCTGGAGGCCCCGTTCACGCTCGACGGAGGGCGCGACATCTACATCGGCGCCAGCCTCGGCATCAGCCTCTACCCCAAAGACGGCGAAGACACCACTACCCTGATCCGCAACGCGGACGCCGCGCTCTACAAGGCCAAGGCCAGCGGTCGCCACACCTTCCGCTTTTACACTGAAACCATGACCGAAGAAGCGAATCACCGCCTCGAAATGGAAATGGCCATGCGCCGGGCGCTCGAAGAGCAGGCCTTCGTCCTTCATTACCAGCCCCTGGTGAGCATCGCGGACCACGCCATCGTCGGTGTCGAAGCCCTGGTGCGCTGGCGCAGGGAAGATGGCTCACTTATCCCGCCGGATGCCTTCATCCCCCTGGCGGAAGATACCGGCCTGATCGTACCGCTCGGCGAATGGGTGCTGCGCGAAGCCTGCACCCAAGGCCGCGTCTGGCTCGATGCCGGACTGCCGCCCATGGTGATGGCGGTCAACCTCTCGCCCGGCCAGTTCCAGCGCCCGAACCTGATTCCCTCGGTCCGCGCCATTCTTGAAGAAACCGGCTTCCCCGCCGCCCGCCTCGAACTGGAAATCACCGAAACCGCCCTGATGGACACCGCCCAAGGCGTGGAAGACCAACTTCACGCGCTCAAACGCCTTGGGGTATTGATCGCCATCGACGACTTCGGCACCGGCTACTCATCCCTCGCCTACCTCAAGCGCTTCCCCATCGACAAACTCAAGATCGACAAACGCTTCATCGACAACCTGCCCGACGACCCGGAAAACGCCGCCATAGCCCGCACCATCATCGACATGGCCGCCGCCTTCCACTTCACGGTCCTGGCCGAGGGCGTCGAAACCGAGGCACAACTCGACTTCCTGCGCGCGCAGGGCTGCCATTTCTTCCAAGGCTATCTGTTCAGCCCGCCATCCAGCGCGGACACCATCGAACCCCTACAGCGCGGACAAACCCGATGAACAACCCGAGGGCGCCTCGGAAGAAATCGGCGCATCCCGAGCGAGGCGGCGGATTTTTCGGCGCCTCGCGTTTTTCCTTCACCCGGGGCTTGCGCGCCGCGCCGCGATCCATATAATGCACAACCTCTCCTGGGCCGTCGCCAAGCGGTAAGGCACCGGATTTTGATTCCGGCATTCCTAGGTTCGATCCCTAGCGGCCCAGCCAGTTTTCCTTCTCAAGAAATCTCGTACGTGGTGCAGCTATGCTGATGGTCTTCACGGGGAACGCCAACCCCGAGCTTGCCCAGCGTGTGGTTGAGAACCTCGACCTCAAGCTCGGCCAGGCCACGGTCACCCGCTTCAGCGACGGCGAGACCTTTGTCGAAATCCTTGAGAACGTGCGCGGTCGCGACGTATTCATCGTCCAGCCCACCTGCGCGCCGACCAACGATCACCTGATGGAGCTGATGGTGATGGCCGATGCCCTGCGCCGCGCCTCCGCCGGTCGCATCACCGCCGTCGTCCCCTACTACGGCTACTCCCGCCAGGACCGCCGCGTGCGCTCCGCGCGCGTGCCCATCACCGCCAAGGTGGTGGCGAACATGCTCCAGAGCGTCGGCTTCGACCGCCTGCTGACCATCGACCTGCACGCTGAACAGGTACAGGGCTTTTTCGACATCCCGGTGGACAACGTCTACGCCTCGCCCATCCTGCTGGGCGACATCTGGCGCCAGCAGCACGAGAACCTGACCGTGGTCTCGCCGGACGTCGGCGGCGTGGTGCGTGCCCGCGCCCTGGCCAAGCGTCTGGACGACGTGGATCTCGCCATCATCGACAAGCGTCGTCCGAAGGCCAATGTCGCCCAGGTCATGCATATCATCGGCGAGGTCAAGGATCGCACCTGCGTCATCATTGACGACATCGTCGATACCGCAGGCACTCTCTGCAAGGCCGCCGAGGCGCTCAAGGAACATGGCGCGCGCAAGGTCATCGCCTATGCCACTCACGCGGTGCTGTCCGGCAAGGCCATCGAGAACATCAACGGCTCGCAGCTCGATGAACTGGTCGTGACCGATACCATTCCGCTGCGCCCGGAAGCCCAGTCCTGCGGACGCATCCGCGTTCTGTCCGTGGCCGGCATGCTGGCCGAGACCATCCGCCGCATCCACACCGACGAATCGGTGAGTTCACTGTATCAGGATTGACGATTTCGCTGTCCCACGAGGGATGGCAAGCCGCCGGGTTGGTCGCGACCCGGCGGACCGCCCCGCCGCAAGGCGGGTTTTTGCTTGTAAGACTTGGAGTTAAACCATGAGCGTATCCTTCACCGTGAAGGCCACCCGCCGTGACGATCTGGGGAAAGGTGCGAGCCGCCGCCTGCGTCACGAAGGCAAGGTTCCGGCCGTCCTGTACGGCGGCGATGCTGAGCCCGTTTCCCTGACCCTGGCCCACCACGAACTGTGGCACCAACTGGAAAGCGAGGCCTTCTATTCCCACATCCTCGATATCGACATCGACGGCAAGGTCGAGAAGGCCATCCTGCGTGACCTGCAACGCCACCCGTACAAGGCCCTGGTCATGCACGCCGATTTCCAGCGCGTATCCGCCACCGACATGCTGCACGTCAAGGTGCCCCTGCACTTCGTCAACGAAGCAAGCTCCGTGGGCGTGAAGAAAGGCGGCGCGGTCAGCCATCTGGCCACCGAAATCGAAGTGACCTGCCTGCCGGGCAACCTGCCTGAGTTCATCGAAGTCGATCTGGCCAAGCTGGACGTGGACCACACCCTGCATCTGTCCGACCTGGCCCTTCCAGCCGGCGTGAGCGCGCTTGAACTGGCCGCCCACGGCAACGACCTCGGCATCGTGGTCATCCACATGCCGAAGGGCTCCAGCGCCGAAGCCGAGGGCTGACAAGCAGCCCCATGTCCGCGAGCACGCCCCCCTCCGATATCCGGCTCATTGTCGGCCTCGGCAATCCGGGGGCGGAGTATGCGGACACCCGCCACAACGCGGGTTTTTGGTTCGTGGACGAAATCGCCCGCATGACAGGCTCAACCCTTCGTCCCGAACCCCGTTTTCACGGGCAAGCAGCCCGCGTCACGCTCGACGGGCGTGAACTCTGGCTGCTTGCCCCGACGACCTACATGAATCGCAGCGGCCAGTCGGTCGCCGCCCTCGCCCGCTTCTACAAGATCGCCCCCGAGCAAATCCTGATCGCACATGACGAGATCGACTTGCCTCCCGGCCAGATCAAACTCAAGTACGCGGGCGGCCATGGCGGCCACAACGGCCTGCGCGACATCCACGCCCATATGGGCACGCCGAACTACTGGCGCTTGCGCATCGGCGTCGGCCACCCCGGCAGCAAAGACCTGGTTGTAGGCTACGTCCTGCACGCCCCCTCCAAGGTTGATCGAGAAAAAATCGATTTCACTCTCGACGAGGCGCGCCGCCAGCTTTCCACTCTGCTCCGCGGCGACACGACCGCGGTCATGAATCATCTGCACGCCCTCAAATAGGCCCCTCACACAGGCCCCTCACTAGGCACTCTGAAATAAGGAACCGGTCATGGGATTCAAATGCGGTATCGTCGGCCTGCCCAACGTCGGCAAGTCCACCCTGTTCAACGCGCTGACCAAGGCCAATATCCAGGCCGCCAACTACCCGTTCTGCACTATTGAACCGAACGTCGGCGTCGTCCCCATGCCGGACCCGCGCCTGGATGCGCTGGCCGAGATCGTCAAGCCGGAGCGCATCCTGCCCACCACCATGGAGTTTGTCGACATCGCTGGCCTGGTGAAGGGCGCCTCCAAGGGTGAAGGACTCGGCAACCAGTTCCTCGCCAACATCCGCGAGACCGACGCCATCGCCCAGGTCGTGCGCTGCTTCGACAACGACGACGTGATCCACGTCGCCGGCAAGGTCGATCCGCTGGAAGACATCGAGGTCATCAATACCGAGCTGATCCTGGCCGACATGGACACCGTCGCCCGCAACCTCGACCGCGCGACCAAGGCCGCCAAATCCGGCAACAAGGACGCACTGGCCAAGAAAGAGGTGCTGGAGCGCCTGCACGCCCATCTCGACCAGGTCAAGAGCGCGCGCAGCCTGAACCTGTCTGAAGACGACAAGAAACTGATCCGCGACCTGCACCTGCTCACCATCAAGCCGATCATGTACATCGCCAACGTCAACGAAGACGGCTTCGAGAACAACCCCTACCTCGACAAAGTGCGCGAGCACGCCAAAACCGAAGGCGCCGTAGTGGTGCCGGTATGCGCCGTCATCGAAGCGGACATCTCCGAACTGGACGACGCCGACAAGGCCGAATTCCTGGAAAGCATGGGACTCACCGAACCGGGACTGAACCGCGTCATCCGCGCCGGTTACGACCTGCTCGGCCTGCAAACCTACTTCACCGCCGGGGTGAAGGAAGTGCGCGCCTGGACCATCCACAAGGGCGACACCGCCCCGCAGGCCGCCGGGGTGATCCACACTGATTTTGAACGCGGCTTCATCCGCGCCCAGACCATCGCCTACGAGGACTTCATCCAGTACAAGGGCGAACAGGGCGCCAAAGAAGCCGGCAAGATGCGCGCCGAAGGCAAGGACTACATCGTCAAGGACGGCGATGTATTGAACTTCCTGTTCAACGTTTGATCCAGCGCGCAAAGGCGTTGACGAGACATTATCCCATCGGCATAATGCGCGCCTCGACTTCATGGCTATGTAGCTCAGCCGGTTAGAGCACAGCACTCATAATGCTGGGGTCGGTGGTTCGAGCCCACCCATAGCCACCATATCCGCTTCCAGTGACGTCCACTGAGGCCCTAAAACCCGCGATAGCGTCAGCTTCGCGGGTTTTTTGTTGTATGCTCGCGCGACAAGCTTCAGGGTAGCCGCGATTCAGGCGACTCCGGGAAACTTGCGCCGGTACAATGGCTCGGGCCCTGCGCGCGTATGGCGCCCATCCCGTAGCGAAACAAGCCTAAGGATTGGATGCAGCCTTGTGAATACCGAACACAACGATGTGAAAACGAACCGGACTGGCCCGCAAGGCACCACGCTGTTCCGGACCGAAGAGCTTGCGGACGTGATCGCCTCACCGTCAGCCGATAGCGAGGGAGATATCGGTCATGCCGCCTTGCTGGGCGTATCGCCGCCGTTCCTCGATCAGCGCTTCATTCTCCGGCACGGCAGGACCACGATCGGGCGCCGGGAGGACAATGACATCGTGCTTCCGGACGGTAGTGTGTCATCGCAACATGCCTGGATTCTGAACGAGAACGGCCTGTGTCGTGTGATGAACATTCTCTCCACCAACGGCACCTTCATCAACGACATCAAGGTACACGAGGCCCCGCTCAACGAAGGCGACCGCATCCGCTTCGGGCAGGCCGAGTTTCTGTTCCGCGCGGGCATGACCGCCCCCCCATCCCATGACCGCCTCATCCCGCTCTGGGTGTGGATCGTGGCCGTCACTGTCACGGCGCTGGCCGCGACGGCGTTCATGCTGGCCTGAACTCCGTCTGTCTCATGCCGGGGATGCTTGGGCGCTACATTCTGCACGGTGAGCTTGGTCGCGGGGCCATGTCGATCATTTTCAAGGGTCGCGACCCGCACATTCAACGAACGCTTGCCATCAAGACCCTGCGCCCCGAATTTGCCAGACAGGAAGACTATCGCTACCGATTCCTCGCCGAAGCGCGTGCGGCGGGAACGCTGACTCACCCGAGCATCATCACCATCTTCGATGTGGGCGAGACCGACAGGATCCCCTTCATCGCGATGGAGCTGCTCGAAGGACCCACGCTTGAAACCTTCGTCAAGCGCCAGGGCCGCCTAACCCTGCGCACCACGCTCAAGATCGTCATCCAGATCGCCGACGCACTGGATTACGCCCATCGTCAAGGCGTGGTGCACCAGGACATCAAGCCCGAGAACATCGCCGTCACCGACGAAAACGCGCATGTGAAGGTGATGGATTTCGGCATCGCCCACCTGATGGATGGCCCCACCGTCCATGGCGGCGACACGCGCATCGCGGGAACCCCCGAATACATGTCGCCCGAACAGATCCGCGGCGCAACGATCGATGGCCGAAGCGACCTGTATTCGCTCGGAGTGCTGCTTTACTGGCTGCTGGCCGGGCACACGCCTTTCCGGGCTGGCGTTGGCGATGACGTCCATGCATTGCTGAAGAAAATTCTCCTTGAACCGGCGCCCGCGGTGAAGCCGCTTGATCCGGACACTCCGGACGCGCTGCTGGATGTGGTACGTTCACTGCTGGAAAAAGACCCGGCGCGGCGTTACCAGAGCGGCGGCGAGTTGATCGAAGATCTACGCCGCATCGACGACGCCCTGCGCGAGCACGAAAACATCCTTTCCGGACGGCGAATCATCCCGATCCGGCTGCGCTGGACAGCAGTGATGGGGACCCTGGTCGCCGTGACCGTCGCCCTGGGGCTTGCAGTGGTCTACCACAGGCAAAACACCGCGATGATCCACCTGGCCTTCGATTACGGGCTCACCATGACCCAGATGCTGGCGGTAAAAAGCGCGGAGGATCTGCTGCTCAGGGACCGCATTGCCATCCAGAGCATGGTGGACGACATGGCCCGCAACCGGGAAATCATCCACCTCACGGTGGTAGACCGCGAGGGATTGACCATGGCCAGCACCGAGGCCGGACTGCTCGGCACGCACAGCGCGGGCCTGCCCGAGGAACTGCGCCTGGAGCAACGCGGAGCGCAAGGCATCTACGCGCTCAAGGACGCCCAGGGACGCGCGTTTTTCCTGTTTGATACGCCAATCCAGTACCAGGAGCAGTCGCTTGGACATCTGCGCGTGGGACTGTCCACCGAGGCGCTGAGCGCGGCCAATCGCACCACGCTGATGGCCATGATCACGCTGATGCTGGTCACGCTGCTGGCCGTTTTCCTCGGCGCATACATCCTGTCCCGCCGTCTGGTCATCCCCATCGAACTGGTACGCCATGCGCTAGGGCAGATCACCCAGGGACGCTTCGACAACCGCATCCGTTTGCATCGCGACGATGAGTTCGAACGCCTGTTCGCCGCCTACAACACCATGGCCGATTCCCTGGAGGCCCGCATGCTGATGGCGCATGTGAGCGAGCGAAACGATCACCACACGCAGTCCTCCACGCCACCGTCGCATGAGGACCAAGCAGGCGCCGCCACACTGCTCATGGAGCGTCCGGAAGTCGGAGAAACGCCATCGAGCCCCATCGGGTCGGGGGTGGAGGACCGACAGGATGCCGCCGCGAACACAAACCGCTGAGTGAATCAGCGACTCTCCAGCTCCTTCAGGCGGCGCTGTAACTCCAGAGCCCTGATGCGATATCCCTTGGCCGGTTCGAAAGCGGGATCGAGCTTCAAGGCCTTGTCCCAGAACGCCAAGGCCTCGTCGAGCTGCTGGTTGCGGTAATGCACAATCGCCTTCCTGTGGTAGTCCTCCACCAACATCACGCGTAATTTGTCTCGCTGGCTCTTGGCCGGTTCAAGCCCGGCCTCCAGCCCCAGCGCATGGTCGAAAGCAGCCAGGGCTGCCTCCCGCCGTCCCTGCCCCATCAGCCGGATACCCTGCTCCTGGTGACGCTGCGCCTCAGTGTGACGCTGATCGTCGGGGTTGTCCGTCAGCGGCGGCTCGATCGTGCCTGCTGGGACTTCAGTTACGGTCAGGGGTGAGGCTTTCGCACGCGCGAACTTGGTCGCCGTGGGGATTTTCAATACCTGGCCGGCCTGTACGCTCCTGGGACGGGCAATTTTGTTGTAGCGCGCCAGTGCGATGAAACGCACAGGATCGCCCAGAAAACGAGCCGCAAGATCTCCGAGCGTTTCTCCGGCTTGCACCGTGTACAAGACATGAGCCTTGCCCAGCAAGGCAATCGGATCGGCATCGAGCTGCTGCAACATGCCGCTGGCGCCCGCATGACCGGGATTGCGCTGGAGATAGGCGACCAGCGCCGCTCGCGCCTGAGCGCCCTTGCCGTTCTGGAGCAAATCGACGATCTCACGCAGCTCCAGTGCCTCATCCCGCGCACGCGCGCCTTCGGAAGCTGTCGTATCAATGGCGGGAGGAGGCTCGCTCGAAAGCGCCGGAGCCGAGTCGTCTAACGACTGCATATTCGCGCAGGCGCCAAGGAGCAAGGCCGCGAGAGGTGTGAGGATGCGCGAAAACCTATACATGCGTGCCAACTTCAAAAACTATCGGAAAAGGGAGAGCAAAAGCAGGAACAGCGCCACCGCCCCAGCCACGTAAAGCGGCCAAAGCATGCGATGAAGCGACGAACCGGGCGCGCGCAACGCCGCCACCGTGACATTATCGCTATCTGCGCCCGCGCGCTCCGCCGCGAGCGCCACCCAGTACTCACAGGCCGAGGATAGGTCGTCGGCGGTCAGCAAGGCAGCCATCTCATCGGTACGGATCGTGGCCCAAAACCCATCCGTACAGAGCACGAACCCCATATTCCCCGCCATCTGGACCTGACCGAACGTGGGCCGCGTCGGCATATCGCCGCCCAGGCCACGCAAAAGCAGGTGCTGCTCCGGATGGGTTTCGGCCTCGGATTCGCTGATCTTGCCAGCCAGGACGAGTTTTCTAACCGCGCTGTGATCCTCGGTACGAAAGATCAGCCTCGTGCCGCAAAAACCATACACCCGGCTATCTCCCACATGGGCCCAGTAAGCACGATCCCGTGTCACGAGAAGCGCGGCCACCGTGGAATGGGGCGAGAGACCCTTAGCCGCGCCACGCACGCGAATTTCATCGTCGGCCCGCAGGCACAGGGTTTCCAGGAACGCCCTTGGATTCTCCGGCGCGAACAGGCCTCCGTTCCACAAACCCTCGGCCACCTCGATCACCGTGCGCGAAGCCAGCGCGCCCCCCTGGTGTCCCCCCATGCCATCGGCCACCACCAGCAAGGCACGCTTTCCGTCACGGCTCGCAAAACACGCGACGCCGTCCTGCTGCTCCGCCCGCCCGCCGATGTGACTGGCGAATGCCATTTGCCGCTTTGCTCCGAACATCCATCCCTCCGGGGCTACCGCCTGCCAAAACAGGATGCTGAGAAACCTTATCCCTGAACTCTTCAGCCATGCCGAGTCCGACTCACGCCCGGACTCGGTATCCGCGATTCAAACACGCAAGCGCTTGATTCGCACGCGGGACATCCATGTTCCAATGACCTCGTTTGTTGACCAACGCGCACCCTCCCCCATAAAGCCATCATGTCCATGAAGTGTTTTTCGCAGGCGCGGATTGACGATAAAGTCGCGTCAAGTATGACCTAAAAACAACCCGCCGCCCCTGTCGCATACCCCGCGCGCCGCCGGTTTGCTATCGTTAGCCCCACTTAAAGCCTTTGCGCACGCCAGGGAACGCATGACACTCGCCTTCCGCTCCATCGGCATCCTCGCCAAATCCTCGGACGACCGGCTGCCCGACACGCTGGAGACGCTGGTCGCCCACCTGCGGCTGCGCGAATGCTCGGTCATGCTGGACCAAGCCACCATCCCCGACCTCGCCGACCTGCGAGAGTACCCCCGAGGCGCACGCGATGAACTGGGCCGCCAGTGCGACCTCGTGATCGCCGTGGGCGGCGACGGCACGCTGATCAACGCCGCCCATGACCTTGCCCTGTTCGGCAAACCCGTACTCGGCATCAACCTCGGGCGACTAGGCTTCCTGGTCGACATTTCCCCGGATGAGCTGACCAGCCGCCTGGACCGTATCCTGCACGGCGAATACGTGGCCGAACGTCGCTTCCTGCTGTGCGGCGAAGTCATCCGTGAAGGTTTATCCCTGCACAAAGGGTTGGTGTTCAACGACCTGGTCTACAAGGTACGTGACGCCGTGCGCATGATCGAATTCGAAACCCGTATCGACGGGCGTTACCTGCTCACCCAGCGTTCCGACGGCATGGTCATCAGCACGCCAAGCGGCTCCACCGCCTACGCCCTATCCGCAGGCGGGCCGATCCTGACGCCGGGACTGGAGGCCATCGTCCTGGCGCCGATCTGCCCGCACACCCTCAGCAACCGCCCTATCGTGGTGCCCGCCGGTTCCGAAGTCGAAATCCGCGCCACCCGCCACTCACGCGCCAACAGCCTGGTCAGTTTCGACGGCCAAACCATGATCGACATGGAGCCGGATGACCGACTGCGCGTGACCCGCGCCACCCATGTGGCCCAGCTCATCCACCCGGCGGATTACGACTACTTTCACATCCTGCGCGCAAAACTGCACTGGGGCGGGCATCCCTGAACCGCGCCCGAACCGCTACCGACTGAAGATACAACCATGCTTCGCCACATCCACGTCCGCAATTTCGCCATCATCGACGCTGTCCAACTCGATCTGGAACGCGGCCTGACCGTCATGACCGGTGAAACCGGCGCGGGCAAGTCCATCCTGGTCGATGCGCTCGGCCTGCTGCTGGGCGAGCGCGCAGGCGCGGAAGCGGTCCGGCCCGGCGCTGACCGGGCCGAACTGGAGGCGGTGTTCGACCTCTCAGACAGCCCCGAAGCCCGCCGCCTGCTTGCCGAGCAGGCACTCGACGACGAAGGCGGCGAATGCGTGCTGCGCCGCGTGATCGCCCGTGAAGGCGGCAGCCGGGCGCTGGTCAACGGTCGCGCGGTGAATCTCGGCTTCCTGCGCGAACTGGGCGGGCTGCTGGTAGACATTCACGGCCAGCACGAACACCAGCAACTGCTGCGTCCCGGCGCGCAACGCGAACTGCTGGATGCCTATGCGGGGCATGACGATCTACTGGACGCCATGGCCAAGGCCTTCCACGACTGGCGGACCACGGCAGAACGGCTGGACTCTCAGCGAGAGGCCGATGCCAGCCGCTCCCAGCGACTGGAATTGTTGCGTTTCCAGGTCAGCGAACTGCGCGCCCTCAAGCCCGAAGAAGGCGAATGGCCCCTGATCGAGGCCGAGCACCGCCGCCTGAGCCAGGCGGGCCGCCTGATCGAACTCTGCCAGAGCGCTATCCAGAACCTCTACGAAGGCGAGGGTGAAACTCTGCACGGCGGGCTCACCCACGTCATCGCCCTGATCGAACAAGGCCGTCGCGGCGAGGAAGGCCTGCAACCCGCGCTCGAACTGCTGCAACAAGCCGAAATCCAGATGCGCGAAGGCATTGACCAATTGCGTGACTATGCACGCCATCTGGAACTGGACCCGGAACGGCTGGCCGAGGTGGATGCGCGCCTGCGCGCCCTGCACGATGCAGCGCGCAAATATCGCGTCGCGGCTGAAGATCTCCCCGCCCTGCTGCGCGAACTGAGCGATGAACTGGCGCTGCTGGAGGGCGAGGGCGAATCGCTGGAGACGCTCGAAGCGCGCTTGGCGGAGCAGGATCTGACCTGCCGCGCGCTCGCGGAGCGGCTCTCGGCGGCGCGCCGGATCGCCGCCGAACGGCTGAGTGCGTCCGTCACCGAAAGCATCCGGGGCCTCGGCATGCCGCACGCGCGCTTCGACATTGAGGTCAGCTTCAACCCCGAATCCGCCCTCGGCGCGCACGGACTGGACGGCATCGAGATGCGCGTCACCACCAACCCCGGACAACCGCCACAGCCGCTCGGCAAGGTTGCCTCCGGCGGCGAACTTTCGCGCATCAGCCTCGCCTTGCGAGTGCAAACCGCCGCCCAGGGCGAGGCCGACACCCTGATCTTCGACGAAGTGGATACCGGCATCGGCGGCGGCGTAGCCGAAGTCGTCGGACGCCTGCTGGCGCGTCTGGGGCAAGAACGGCAAGTGCTCTGCGTCACCCACCTGCCACAGGTCGCCGCCCAAGGCCGCCACCACCTGCATGTGCGCAAGGTCCAGGATGCCCAAAGCACGCATACCGAACTGCTCCCGCTGGACACGGAGGCTCGCATAGAAGAACTTGCCCGCATGATGGGCGGCGTGGAAATCACCGCGCAAACCCGCGGTCTGGCGAAGGAGATGCTTGAGCGGACGTACCATGGCCAGGACAGCGCCGCGCGCACGCCCCAAAAACCGGCCATGCCAACGAGTTAGTCGTTCACTGATGTTTTGGCAAGACAAGTCTTGGACCAGCCGTTCGGCTGATCGACCCAAGGGCGGGTCGCCTGCGGAGGACCATACCCGCAGGGGCTCCCCCCGCCGCGGAAAAGCCAAACTCCGCAGGCGCCTCTGGCATGGATGTCCAAAGTCCCTGCGGGAGTTGTCCGTCGAAAGCTCGCAACAACGCAACAAGAAAAAAGGGGCCTGGAAGAAGGGTCAACCCGACCTCGCCGTTAGGAAAATCCCTACAAGCCCATCGGACTACACTGATACAGGCGTGCGCGAACAGCCACGTATACTCACTCAACAACACTGACCGCGCCGCTGAAAATCATGCGCGTGTCCGACCGGGCGCATCAAACCTGTTCTCGTCGGCACGGAGTCGCCTCAGGCACGGAGAGCCTTCCCATGACCCAAAACCTCCCCGGAGTACTGTTCACCTTCCTGCGCGGGGGCAATGGTCTCATCGCCATGCCCCATGCTTCGGAGCGACTGCTCGATATCACTGGCCTGGCTCCCGGAGAGCTTGCCAAGGACGCCACCCCGCTTCTGAACGGCATGCACCCGGAGGATGTAGCCCCATTCGTTGAGTCCGCCCAGGCATCCGCAGCGGCCATGGAACCCTGGCGGGTCGAGTTCCGTGTCCGGCATCCTGACAAGGGGGAAATCTGGATCGAATGGCTGGCCGCCCCCGCGCGGGAACGTGACGGCGTGCGCTGGCAGGGCTTCATGCACGACATCAGCGAACGCAAGCGCCTGGAAGCGGAGTTGCGCACCCAGTCCGGGACGCAGGCGACCCTGTTGCACGCCTTGAGTGACGTCGGTCTCCAACAGATGGTGATTGAGAACGGACGCATCATCCACGTCGGAAACCGCGCCCTGGCGCATGAGTTTGGCTTTACCGACGCAATGATCGATGCCCATCCTCCGCTGGAAGCCATCATTCACCCCGACGACCGCGCGCGAATCCTGAGTTATCACCGCCGAAGGCTGGCGGGCAAACCCGCGCCTGCCACCTATGAAGTGAGCCTGGTCACGCTCGCCGGGGTGCGAAGGGAGTTCGAAGTCAGCGTGGCCACTGTACCGGACAGCGACCCGCCGCGCATCGTCTCCGTCGGGCGGGAGATCACCGAGCGCAAAGCCGCCCAGCAACGAACGGAATTACTCGAACGCGCCATTGATGCATCCAGCGATACCGTCTTTCTTACGGACAGCCTCGGTCGCTTTCACTATGTCAACGCCACCGCCTGCCGCAGTCTCGGCTATACGCGCGAGGAATTGCTGGGCATGACCCCGCTGGACATTGACCCGGGTATCAGCCCTGAAGCGCTTCAGGGCATGATTCAAAAGACCCTGTCCAACCAATACCAGGTTATTGAAACGCACCACCGAACCAAGAGCGGGCGCATTTTCCCGGTAGAGATCAGCGCCTCCATGGTCGAGTTTCAGGGAGAGTATTTCAGCTTGGTGAGCGCACGGGATATCACCGAGCGCAAACGCATGGAACTCGCGCTCAGCCACAGCGAGCGCGAGTTCCGCAGCCTGGCGGAAAACACACCGGACAACATCGCGCGCTGGGACACCGAGGGACGCTATCTATACATCAACCCGGTGCATGAACGCACGCTCGGGGCTGCCCTGCACGACATTCAAGGTCAGCCCATCCCGGATTCCCACGTCGCGGTCAAGGCCGCCATCGCCAAGGTCATCGCCACCGGCGAAACCGTTCAGGCCACAAAGCAATCCGTCCATGTCGACGGGAAGCTGGAATGGCACGACGTAAGAATCGCGCCGGAATTCGACCCGGACGGAAAAATTATCGGGGTTCTGGGCATCGGGCGCGACATGACGGACTTTTACCGCATGCAAGAAAGCCTCGCCGCCGGTGAACAAGCCTTTCGAAACCTGGCCGAAAGCGCGCCGGATACGATCATCCGCTATGACCTCGACCAGCGTATCCTTTATCTCAACGACAAACTCACGCGCAAGCTTGGCCTTTCCGGAGCCGAGGGGATCATCGGGCGGAAGCCTTCCGATATCTGGCCGGACGGGCGCTTCGCAGTCATCGAAGAAGCCTCGCGCCGGGCCATTGCCCAAGGCGAGATACAGAGCGTCGAGCTCCGCTGGGAACCGGAACCGGGTCGTCCTGAGATAGGGCAAATCCTGGTGGCGCCGGAACGCGATCTCCATGGACGCATCACCGGCTCCCTCGCTTTCGGGCGCGACATCACGGCCATTCGCGAGTCCGAACACCGGCTCAAGCATTTCATCGACAACCTGCCCGGCTTTGCCTTCACCTTCCGGCTCACGCCCGAAGGTCACGCCTACCTGCCATACGCCAGCGCGGGCATCCGCGATCTGTTCGGACTGGCGCCACTGGATGTCCAGGACGATTTCACCCCGCTGCTGATGCGCGTGCCCGCCGAGGATCGCCCCAGCGTCGAGAAAGCCATCGCCGAATCGGCCGCCAGCCTGAAACCGTTCCGCCGTGAGTTCCGCGTGCATCATCCAGCGCGGGTTGAGCGCTGGGTAGACCTGCGCGCCGCGCCGGAGCGACTGGCCGACGGCAGCGTGCTCTGGTACGGCCTCATGCTCGACATCACCGACCGCAAGCGCATGGAAGACGCGCTATGGGAAAACCACACCCTGGTCCAGGCCATTCTTGAAAGCTCGCCGGAAATCATTGTCTTCGCGCTGGACCGCAACTACCGCTATCTGACCTTCAACAGACACCATCGGGAAACGATGCAGGCCATCTGGGGATGCGATATCGAGATCGGCATGTCCATGCTCGACGCCATTGGCGACGACCTCGACCGGGAGAAAGCTCGGCAGGGGTTCGACCGCGCGCTGAGCGGAGAAGCTTTCGTCACGGAGGAAGCCTACGGCGACGCCGCCCACGCGAGACTGCACTGGCAAACCTTCTGGTCACCGATCCGCGACCACGGCGGCATTGTGACCGGCCTCACCTGTTTCGTGCTGAACATCACCGCGCGACAGCAAGCCGAAGAAAACGTCCGTGCGCTCAACACACGCCTCACGGCGACCCTGAGCGCCATTCCGGACCTTATGTTCGAACTCGACCGCGACGGCGTCTATCTTGATATTTGGGCCTCTCACCCCGAATTGCTCGTCGTGCCCAAAGAACACCTGATCGGGCGCAAACTTGACGAAGTCCTGCCGCTCGAAGCCGCTCACCTGGCTATGGAGGCCTTGTCCGAAGCGGACCGCGACGGTGACACGCATGGCAAGGTCATCCCGCTCCGCCTGGACACCGAAACGCGCTGGTTCGAACACTCCCTGGCCAAAAAACCGGGAATCAACGGCGCGGACGCGACCTTCATCGTGCTCTCTCGCGACATTACCGAACGAAAGCGGACGGAAGATGCCCTGCGCGAACGCGAGAGGGAATTCCGCACCCTGACCGAAAACCTGCCCGTCGCGGTGATCCGTTACGACCTCGAACAGCGGCGATGCTACCTCAACCCGGCGGCGGAACGGATGCTTCATGGCAGCGCGGACGAGTTGCTGGGGCATGTTCCCGGCGGGCCGACGGTTCCGGCCACGCCCGGGATGCTCGCGCATTACCGCGCCGAAATGGCGAAAACACTGGCATCGGGCCGCATGCGGGAACTGGAGTTCGTACTGGACGCGCTGCCCGTTGAAGAACGGGAGTATTACGAAGTCCGCTTTGTTCCCGAGTGTGACGAGCTCGGATCGCCACGCAGCGTGCTTGCGATCTGGTATGAGATCACCGAACGCAAGCGCATGCAGGAAAGCCTTGCCGCCAGTGAGCAGGGCTTCCGCAGCCTTGCGGCAAACCTGCCCGACGTCATCGTCCGCTACGACCGCGATTGCCGACGCAGCTATGTCAGCCCACTCTATGCGCGCTACACCGGACGCTCCCCCGAAAGCCTGATCGGAAAAACACCCGCCGAAGACTGGGCCTTACCGGATGGCCCGTCAGGCGGGGCGGCTTTCCAGGCGCATTTGCGCCAAGTGCTGATCTCGGGGCAACCCGGAGTTTATGAACTTGCCTGGATCGACGCCAACGGTCAACGGATGTTCATGGAGTTGCGCAGCATTCCCGAGTTCGCCCCGGATGGGCAGGTCGGCAGCGTCCTGACCATCGCGCGGGACTTCAGCGCCCAGCGCGAGATGGAAGACGGACTGCGCATGGCGGCCAGCGTGTTCCAGGCCGCACGCGAAGGCATCATCATTACCGACCCGAAAGGGCATATCCTCGACATCAACCCAGCCTTCACCCGCATCACCGGCTACAGCCGCGAAGAAGCCTTGGGCCAGCGCCCTGCCATGCTTTCTTCCGGTCAGCAATACCGGGCCTTCTACCAGTCCATGTGGTCCAGCCTGCGCACGGAGGGCGCATGGGCTGGCGAGCTGATTAACCGGCGCAAGAACGGCGAGCACTACTTCGAACACCTGGATATCGTCGCCGTCCACGATGCGAACGGGCAGTTGAAGCACTACATCGGCATTTTTTCCGACGTCACTGCGCTCAGGGAGCATGAGCGACATCTTCAGCATATCGCCCACCATGACACGCTGACCGGCCTGCCGAATCGCCTGCTGCTGATCGACCGGCTGACCCAGGCCATTGCCATTGCCCGCCGCGCAAGCCGTATGCTGGCCGTCCTTTTCATCGACCTGGATGGCTTCAAGCCCATCAACGACAACCACGGCCACGCATCAGGCGACCGGGTACTGGTCGAGATCGCCCGCAGGATGGCTCACACAGTGCGGACCGGGGACACGGTCGCGCGTCTTGGCGGCGACGAATTTGTCGTGCTGCTCTCCGGCCTGTCGGACACTCGGGAGTGCGAATCCACCACCCGCCGCCTGCTCGATGCAATCGCAAAACCGGTAGCGCTGGAGGGGCATACGCTGAACCTGTCCGCCTCCATTGGCATCAGCCTTTTCCCGAACGACGGCGACGACCCTGATATCCTGCTGCGTTACGCCGACCAGGCGATGTACTCCGCCAAGGCTGCGGGACGCAACCAGTTCGTTTTCCACGACGACGACGCGCGGGAAAAGAACCGCATCGATGGCCAGTTGATCCACGACTTGCGCGAGGCGCTGGAACACGACCAGATCAGCGTGCATTACCAACCCATCGTGGATATGGCCACGGGCCGCGTAGTCAAGGCCGAAGCACTGGCGCGCTGGACACATCCGGAACGGGGGGAGGTATCGCCAAGCGTTTTCATTCCCGTCGCCGAAAGCGCGGGGCTGATCCACGCCATCGGCGACCGGGTCTTCGCCCACGCCACGCGCGTGGCGCGCGAATGGAACACGCGGGCCGGACGCACGGCGGATGATCCCTTGCGCATCAGCATCAACCGCTCCCCGCGCCAGTTTTTCAACCGAGACGGCGTGTGCGGCTGGGTGCATCACCTGATCGAAAAGGAGATATCCGGCGAGCATCTGACCATTGAAATCACCGAAGGACTGCTGCTGGACGACCGCCCCGATGTCCTCAGGCAATTGGACCAACTGCGCGCCATGGGCATGAAGGTTGCGCTGGATGATTTCGGAACAGGCTATTCGGCCTTGTCCTATCTGAAGAAATTCGAGATCGATATCCTCAAGATCGACCGCTCATTCGTTCGCGACATCGTCGAGGACCCGAGCGACCGCGCCATCGTCGAATCCATCATCCTCATGGCCAAGCGACTCGGCATCAAACTGGTCGCCGAGGGCGTGGAAACGCACGAGCAGGCGGAGTTGCTGGCGGCCGCCGGCTGTGACATGGCCCAAGGGTATTTCTTCGCGCGCCCCATGCCCGAGGCGGCATTCATGGACTTCGTGCTGGCGACCGGAGACGGTCAAGCCTTGCGCTTGACCCCGTAGATGACCAGGGAGTGGTCGGTCAGCTCATAGCCATATTCATCGGCGATCTTCTCGATGCGCTCCTGGATCAGTGGATCGTGGAACTCCGCCACTGCGCCGGACTTAATGCAGACGATGTGGTCATGATCGCCCTTGGAAACCAGTTCGAACACGGCCTTTCCGCCTTCGAACTGATGGCGGGTTACGATCTCGGCGGCTTCGAACTGGGTCAAAACGCGGTAAACCGTCGCCAGACCGATCTCCTCGCCCTGATCGAGCAGAAGGCGGTAGATGTCCTCGGCCGAAAAATGATGCATCGGATTCTGCTCAAGCACTTCGAGAATCTTGATGCGCGGCAGCGTGACCTTCAGGCCGGCTTTCTTCAGTTCATGGGTTTCCACGTAAACAGGCTCCGATGGAGTGGATGCGAACGATTCGGGGGTGTATTTTAGCGCGTGTCGGACCAAGCTTACGGATCATTCATGCGTCACGCACGTCACCTGCTCATCCTTGCCCTGCCCCTCGCCCTTGGCGCCTGCGCTTCCAGCTCGATGCCGGACTTTTTGCAGGTGTACCAGATGGACATACACCAGGGCAACGTACTGGAAGAAGACCGGGTCGCAAGGCTCCGCCCCGGCATGAGCCAGGATGAGGTGCGCTTCCTGCTCGGCTCTCCCATGCTGGTGGATATTTTCCACAACAACCGTTGGGACTATGTGTACTACAACAAGCCCGGCAAGGATGAGCCTCAACAGAAAAAGATCAGCCTCTTCTTTGACAACGGACGTCTGAGCCGCACTGAACCGCCACTGACCGGCAAGTAAACGCTGAATAACGCCCACCGGATCGGTGAAGGCCTTGCTGATACGGTCACGCCGAAGAGCGCCCCCTTGAGGGGGCTCTCGATGGACGCAGCCTGTCAGGCCGCGGGCTCGGCCTCTCCGCCGCCCTTTTTCATTCTCTTGCCTTCCTCCGCTCGCTGCTTGCGCACGGCCTTGGGGTCCGCAATGAGTGGGCGGTAGATCTCTATGCGATCTCCGGCGCGCAATTCTCGCTCGCCCGTAACCGGTTTTGCGAAAATGCCGAGCTTGTTGACGGCAAGATCGATCTCGGGGTGACGTTCCAGAATGCCGGAGCGCCGCACGACCTCCTCGACCCGGCTCCCTCTCGACACCCTGAGCTTCAGCAGGGTCTGGCGATCCGGCAGTGCATAGGCCACCTCAACCGCGATCGTCTCGTCTTGCTGCTCAGGCGCGTTTTCCATAGACCTGCTCCGCGCGCTGCCGGAAAGCCATCACCATATCGCCCGCGATGGCGGTAAACACGGGACCGACCGCCAGCTCGACCAGCTTGCTGGAGAACTGGAACTCCATGTCCAGACTGACCTTGCACCCCCCTTCGCCGACCGGTTCGAAACGCCAGAATCCGTGCAGATGCCTGAACGGCCCCTCGACCAAGCGCATCTCGATCATCTTGTCCTGCTGCAACAGGTTCTGCGTGGTGAAGGTCTTGCGCAGGGCGCCCTTGCTAAGGGTGACGCTGGCGCGAACCTGATCGCCATTGCGGGCGAGGATGACCGAGTCGCCGCACCAGGGAAGAAAATGCTTGTAGTCCTCCACCGCGCTCACCAAGGTGAACATCTCATTGGGGGTGTAGGGTACCAGGGCCTCGCGACGCAACAAGGTCATGATCAAAACCTGCGATGAAATGAAGTCCCTCAGCCGAACAGGCCAAGGCCGTTGAGAAGCACGATCAGGATGCCGACCGGCGCGACATAGCGGGTCAGCACGCGCCAAAGGGCATACCCCCAGGAGGACAGGGCAAGCTCCTCCTCCGTCGATCCGCGACGCATGAACCAAGTGGCAAAGACCGCCATCATCAGGCCGCCAAGAGGCAACATGATGTTGGAGGTCAGGAAATCGAGCAATTCGAAGAAGTTCTTGCCGAACAATTTGACATCGGCCCATGTGTTGAACGAAAGCACGGTGAGAATGCCCAGCGCCCAGGCCGCGAAACCGAGCACGATGACCGCGCGCGTCCGGGTCCAGCCGCGGCTTTCGACAAAGTAGGCCACCACGGGCTCGATCATGGAAATGGACGATGTCCAGGCGGCCAGCACCAGGGCGACGAAGAACAGAGTGCCGAAGACCTGCCCGAACGACATCTGCCCGAAGGCGATGGGCAGTGTCTGGAAAACCAGACCCGGCCCGGCGGCGGGCTCCAGGCCATGGGCGAACACCACCGGGTAGATCGCAAGCGCGGCCAGCAGAGAAATCATCGTGTCCGCCGCGACGATGAACAGCGCGGTTCCGGCGATGGAAGCGCGCTCCGGCATGTAGGACCCATACGCCATGATGGTGCCGAAACCGATGCTGAGGGTGAAGAAGGCATGCCCCAGGGCCACCACAATCGAAGTCGCGCTCAGCTTGCTGAAGTCCGGGGAGAACAGGAATTCCACCGCCTGCCCGAAGGCCCCCATGCTCATGCCATAACCGACCAACAGCAGAATGATGACAAACAGCATCGGCATGAACAGCGTGGTGAACGACTCCAGCCCCGCACGCACGCCGCGCGCCACGACCAGCATGGTGACAACGATGGAAACGGTATGCCAGAACAGCAACTCCATCGGGCTTGCGATGAACGACTCGAACATGGTTTTGATTGCGGCGCCGTCCAGCCCCGTGAAACTTCCCGTGACCGCCTGCTTCACGTAAGCGACGGCCCACCCCATGATGACGCTGTAATAGCTGAGGATGAGAAACCCCGTGACCACGCTCATCCAGCCAAGATAACGCCAGGGCGAAGGCGCTCCCTCCTCGCGGACCAGTTCCGCCATGGCATTGACCGGACTGCGCCGCCCCCGGCGACCGAGCATGATTTCGGTCATCAGGATCGGCGTGGCCACAAGCAGAATGCAGGCCAGATAGACCATCACAAAGGCCCCGCCCCCGTTCTGGCCGAGAATGTAGGGGAACTTCCAGATATTGCCGAGGCCTACCGCCGCGCCGGTGGCGGCCAGAACGAAGGCCAGACGTGAGGACCACTGGCCGTGAATGGAGACTCGCTTGCTGCTGCTCATGCGCACGCATCCTGTTTTGGGCGGGTTCACGAAGGCTTAATGGTAAGATGCGCGTCCTCGCTTGAACATCCCGGCGGCGCCCCCAGCTTCCCATCATGGCCAAAGACAAGAAAGACAAGGTCGTCGCCTCGACCATCGCCCTCAACAAGAAGGCGAAGCACGATTACTTCATTGAGGAACGCTTCGAAGCGGGGCTGGTGCTGCAAGGCTGGGAAATCAAGGCCATCCGCGCGGGCAAAGTGCAGATCACCGACAGCTACGTGCTGCTCAAGAACGGCGAGGCCTTCCTGTTCGGCGCGCAGATCTCGCCGCTGCTGACCGCATCCACCCATGTCCGCCCCGACCCCACCGCTACCCGCAAACTGCTGCTGCACAACCACGAAATCGCCGAAATGATCGGCGCGGTGGAACGCAAAGGCTACGCCCTGATTCCGCTCGCCATGTACTGGAAGGGGCCGCGCGTAAAAGTCGAAATCGGCCTCGCCAAGGGCAAAAAGGAATACGACAAGCGCGCAACCGAGAAAGAACGCGACTGGCAACGCGAAAAAGGGCGCCTGATGCGGCATAGCGCAAAGGAATAACCGCGCCGACACACTCTCGCCACACCGCGCGGGAGCCGCGCCGCAAGTCCTCGCCCCTTGCCGCCCCATCGGCGCGGGGACAGGCCTCCTACAACACCGGAGCGCCCAACGCCGCTTCCATCCTTGCCCATACCGTCTCACCACCCGCTGCCTTGGCGATGGCTTCCATGCGTTTCGCATGCGCGGCCAGTTCGTCCTCCGAGGCATGCACCACCTTGAGCCGCGGACGATCGGCAGGCACGGGGCGCGGCGCATGTGCAGCCTCGTCCTGCATCCCTGTTTCATGCGCATCCAGCCCGAGACTGGACTGGCCGCCCGTCATGGCAAGGTAGACTTCCGCCAGGATGCGGGAGTCGAGCAGCGCGCCATGCAGTTCGCGGTTGCTGTTGTCCACCTTGTAACGTTTACACAGCGCGTCCAGGCTATTGCGCTGACCGGGATGCATGCGGCGGGCGAGTAGCAGGGTATCCAGCACGCCGCTCACATGATCCTCGATGCGTCCGTACCCTTTGCCGAGCAGTGCAAGCTCGTGGTTGATGAAGCCGATGTCGAAGGCCGCGTTGTGGATCACCAGTTCCGCGCCACGCACGAATTCGAGGAAGGCCTCGACCGTATCGCGAAACATCGGCTTGTCGCCCAGGAACTCATTGGTGATGCCGTGTACGCGGATCGCCTCGTCATCAATCTCGCGCTCCGGGTTCAGATATTGGTGATAGTCGCGCCCGGTGATGCCACGGTTAAGCAGTTCGACCGCACCGATTTCGATGATGCGATGGCCTTCGCGCGGCTCAAGGCCTGTGGTTTCCGTATCGAGGATGATCTGTCTCATGCCGGTTCCTTCAATTCGTCGATGCCACGATTGGCCAGTTGATCCGCCAGTTCATTCTCGGGGTGGCCGACATGCCCGCGCACCCAGGCCCAGCGGACCTGATGACGACCGACCACGGCATCCAGTTCGCGCCATAAATCATCATTCTTGACCGGTTTGCCATCGGCGGTGCGCCAGCCACGCTTTTTCCAGTTCGGCATCCATTCGGTGATGCCCTTCATCACGTACTGCGAATCAGTCGTCAGCGTGACCTGGCAAGGCCGCTTAAGCGCCGCCAGCGCCTGAATGGCGGCCCTCAGCTCCATACGGTTGTTGGTGGTGTGGGGTTCGCCGCCCCACATCCGGCGTTCCTTGCCCATGGCGCGCAGAACCACACCCCAACCGCCGGGGCCAGGATTGCCGCGGCATGCGCCGTCCGTCCAGGCCTCGACCTGGGTTTCCGTCTCTGAACTCATGGGTGTTTCTTCATTTCCTTTCGATCCTGTTTTGTACCGGCGTCTGATTTCTTACCCCAAGCACCGGCATCAGGCTCCAGCGATGGCGAATGGGCGCGACCAGACTGACACGCTTGCGCGCCAGCATTCCATGGGTCATGCCCAGACTCGGCCAGAATCGCTCCGCCAGACGACCGAACATGGCCGGACCCTCGCCACCCCTGCCCGTGAGGCAACCATGACCGGCCCAACCTTCCTCCCGCACGTCGTAGCCCAAAAGCCCGAGCCAGTCATGCAGACGGCCACGCCCCAGCCTTTGCCCATGCCAGGGCGGCATGCCGTTCGCGTGGAAACGGTTGCGCCACCCCCAGGGGCCCCAGGGGTTAAAGGTCAGGAGCAGAAGATGCCCTTCCGGCACCAGCACGCGATCCACCTCACGTAAGACCTGATGCGGATCGAGCGCGACTTCGAGCACATGATGAAGCATGACCAGGTCAACCGACTCGGCCGCCAGAGGCAAGGCATCGAAACGCGCCAGCACGGCGCCCCGGCGTGGCCCGAGGCTGAACCTGTGCGGGACGCGCAAGCCACCGAGCCCTTCGAGCCGCGTACCATTGAGACCAAGCAGCGCGGCGTGATAGCCAAAACACTGGTTGATACGCGCCTCGCACCATGCGGCCTCCTCGCCCCACAGATAAGCGCCGTCCGGTGTATCCCACCAGGCGGCCAGCGCCGCGAGGCGATCATCCGAAACCGATTGGGCATTGAAAACAGGCATGCGAGACGAACGTCCCCGGCAGCGAAGCTTGCTAGTATTTGACCGACTTCACCCACAGCACGCAAGCCCGCCCATGAATCCCCTGAATCGCTGGTGGCAGCGCCGCCGCCTGCGCGATGCGCGTTATGACTTTCTGTTCGACAGGCCGCCCGAAGGCGAGTCCGTCTGTCTGGATTGCGAGGCCAGCCACCTGTCGGCCCGGACCGGCGAACTGCTTTCCATTGGCGCCGTGCGCATCGCCGAAGGACGCTTGCTCACCAGTTCCGCCCTGCGCCTGACCGTGCGTCCGAGCGCGCGCGTGGAAGGCGAAAGTATTCGCATCCATGGCTTGCGCAACATCGACGTGGCCAACGGTCTACCGGTCGAAGAGGCACTCGGGCGCTTACTGGATTTCATCGGCCCGCGCCCGGTGGTGGGCTATTACATCGACTTCGACATGGACCTGATTGATCGCTATGCGCAAGACTGGCTTGGCATCCGCCTGCCCAACCGGCGGATCGAGGTCTCAACGGAGTATTACCATTGGCGCTTCGGGCGGCTCGCGCACCGCCCGGCCGATCTGCGGCTTGAAACCATCCTCAAGACGCTTGAGCTTCCTTCGGGCGGCCGTCACGACGCCTATCACGACGCGCTGACAGCCGGGCTGATCCATCTCAAGCTGGCCGCACTGCAAACCTGAAGCGCGACCTACTTGACCCGACGCAGGTGTGAACCCCGGCGTGGCGATGGCGGCTCGTCATCGCCGGAAGGCTCACCGGCGGCTGGCGACGCGGCCATTTCTCCACGCGCTCCCGCCACTTCGCCGGGCATGGTCTCGGGCGGGAACCCCATGCCTTGCCCGGTCTCGCGGTCGTAGATCGCCAACACCGCCTGGGTCGGCGCGACGATGGTCCAGGCCCGTCCGCCAAAGCGCGCGGAAAAACGCACTTCGGCATTGCCAAGGCTCAAGGCCTGCACCGCGTTTGGCGCGATGTTGAGGGTGATCTGGCCATCCTTGACGTGCTCCGGAGGCGCCACCACGCCCGGCTGCTGGGCATCGATCACGATGTAGGGAATGTGGTCGTTGTCCACAATCCACTCGTAAAGGGCGCGCAGCAGGTAGGGGCGACTGGATGTCATCCGCGCATTTCCAGTTCGAGGTCGGACAGGCTCATGCGGAAAGTATCGCGGTTGAAGATACGATCCATGTAGTCGTTCAGCGCCTTGGCGTTGGAGGGAATCTCCACGCCATAGACCGGCAGGCGCCACAGGATGGGCGCCAGCGAGGCATCGGCCAGGCTGAATTCGTCGCTCATCAAGAAGGGGCTGGCGGCGAACACCGGCATGATCGCCAGCAGGCCCTCGCGCAGGGTCTTGCGGGCCTTGGCCGCGCCCTTGCCGCCCTCGGCCAGTTCAGGCAGCAGCGGATACCAGTCGCGTTCGATGCTGTAAAGCGCAGTGCGCACCTTGGCCCGGCTGACCGGGTCGATCGGCATCAGCGGCGGATGCGGAAAGCGCTCGTCAAGGTATTCCATGATGACGCGCGCCTGGGTCAGCACCAGATCGCGGTCCACCAGCAATGGCAGGGCGCCGGTCGGACTCAGGTCGAGGAAGTCTTCCGGAGGATTGGCCGGGTTGACTTCAACCATGTCGGCGGTGAGCTCCTTTTCGGCCAGCACGATGCGGGTGCGATGGCTCTCGGGACACTCGGGATGCGAAAAAAGCGTCATGACGCCGCGGCGGCTCGCGCTGCTGCCCATGCGGGACCTCTCCAAAGGGATTGAAAACGGGCGGATTCTAGCACACCCGAAAATCACGGGGGCGCGAATGAAAAGCCCGGCGTGGCCGGGCTGGAATCAGGCGAAGCGGGAAACCCTACTTCACGTCGCGCCAATAGTCCCTTTTCAGCAGGTAGACAATGACGAAGAAGACAAGCAGGAAGCCAAGCACCCAGGGGCCGACAGCCTGACGCTTGAGCACCGCCGGTTCAGCCATGTAGACCATGAAGCCGGTCAGGTCGCGGATCATGCCGTCGAAGGCTTCCGGACTCATGCTGCCGGGCTTGGTCTGGACCAGCTTGAAGCCGCCGTGACCGTCGTCCTCCTTGCTCATTTCGCCCTGCTCACGCCAGAAGACATTGGGCATGCCCACGTCCTTGAACAGCAGGTTGTTGGCGCCGGTCGGACGGGACGGATCGGCGTAGAAGCTGCGCAGGTAGGTGTAGATCCAGTCCGCGCCCTGGGAGCGTGCGGTCAGGGACAGGTCCGGCGGGAGCACGCCGAAAGCGGCCTTGGCGTAGGCGACGGGCATGCCGGAAGCCATGGTGTCGCCTGGTTTGGCATCGCCCTTGACGAGGCGCTGCCTGACTTCGTCAACGCTCCAGCCGAGGTCCTGGCCAATGCGGTTGTAGCGCATGTACTTGGCCGCGTGGCAGCTCAGGCAGTTGTCCACAAACAGTTGCGCGCCGCGTTGCAGCGACGCGGTATCCGACAGGTCCACGCCTGCCTTGTCCAGAGCCATGCCATGCCCGCCTCCGGCGAGGACCGGAGCGGATGCAAGCAGCAGGCTGGCGATCAATGCGAATCGCTTCATCGGGGCCATCATCGGGTGATCCTCTCCGGCACGGGCTTGGTCTTTTCGTTCTTGCTGATCCACCACAGGGCGGCGAAGTAGCCGAAGTAGAGGATGGTGAAGAACTGTGCCAGCAGGGTGAGGAGCCCTGTGGCAGGCTGCATGCCCAGCCATCCGAGCACCACGAAGCTGA
>JBFLZK010000012.1:0-54503 GCA_040756355.1 Pseudomonadota bacterium
CGCACGATCCTCGGATGCGTGTGGGCATGGGCCAGCAGGTGGTACTGGACGATGAACTCGATGTCGGTCAGGCCGCCCGAGCCGGTCTTGATGTGGAACAGGGCGGGGTCCTTCTGGTCCAGCTCGGCGCGCATCTTCTCGCGCATCTCCACCACTTCCTTGCGCAGCTTGTCCGCATCGCGCGGCTGGCGAAGGACGGCCTCGCGCACCGCTTCGAAGGCGCCTTTCAGGCGCTCGTCGCCTGCCACCCAGCGGGCGCGGCACAGTGCCTGATGCTCCCAGGTCCAGGCATGGCGGCGCTGGTAGTCTCCGAATGCGGACAGGCTGGAGACCAGCAGTCCGGAGGCGCCGTCCGGGCGCAGGCGGGTGTCCACTTCGTAGAGGATGCCGCCGGGGGTCTGGGTAGTCATGCGCAGGATCATCTTCTGCGTCAGGCGGGCGAAGAACTGGGCGTTGTCGAGAGGGCGTTCGCCAAGGGTTTGCTGGGCCTCGCCCGCCGAGTCGTGCAGGAAGACAAGATCAAGGTCGGAGCCGTAGCCAAGTTCAAGGCCGCCGAGTTTGCCGTAGCCGATCACGGCCAGGCACGGTGTGTGGGGCTGGCCGTCGATGATGCAGGCTGGTATGCCATGTCGAGCGGTGAGTTCGGCCTGCGCTTCGCGGTGGACCTCGTCGAGCAGGGCCTCGGCGATCCAGGTCAGGTGGTCGCTGACCTTCATGATCGGAAGCACGTCCATGATGTCGGCGGCGGCCACGCGCAGGACGTTGATCTGCTTGAAACGGCGCAATTCGTCCATCTGACGTTCCATGTCGCCTTCGGGGACGTTGGCGAGCAGAACGGACAGTTCTTCGCGCAGTTCTTCGGGGCCGGGCGGGGCGTAGAGCGTGCGTGCATCCAGCAGTTCGTCGAGCAGGATGGGGTGGCGGGTGAGTTGTTCGGCAATCCACGGGCTGGCGGCGATCAGGCGTACGAGCTGGTCGAGCGCGGGTGGGTTTTCAAGCAGCAGGGCAAGGTAGACGCTGCGTCCGCCGATGCGCGCCAGTAACTGGAGCAGGCGCGGCAGAATGATGGGGGACTCGACCTCGTCGGACAGTCGGGTGAGCAGACGTGGAAGTAGTTTGAACAGGCGTTCGCGCGCCGTGTCGGAAAGGCTCCGGATGAAGCGTTCGCGCAGGAAGTCGTCAAGCAGGGTTTGTACGCGCGGCGCATCGTTTTCACCGAAGCCTTCGGCCCGCAGGACGTTGAGAGCCGCTTCGCCTTGCAGAATGCCGCTGCATACATCGTTCAGCAGGGCGCATTCGTCGGAACCGTCTTCGTCGAGCACACGGAACACGCGGCGGAAGATGCGGTGAACTTCGGCGCGTACGGGATTGAACTCCGACAGGAAGGCGTCCCAGCCTGAGTGCCCCATGCTGGCGGCGAGACGCTGCTGTTCTCGCGGGTCTTCGGGCAGAAGCTGGGTTTGCTGATCGCGCGCGGCCTGAAGACGGTTTTCCACCCGCCGCAGCAGGTCGTAGCCATGGGTGAGCCGGGTCACTTCCTCGGCGGTCAGCACCCCGTCCTCGCCCAGCACATGCAGGATGGGCAGGATGCCACGTTGTTGCAGGGCCTTTTCGCGTCCGCCTCGCAGGAGCTGGAAGACCTGGCCGATGAATTCCACCTCACGGATGCCGCCGGGGCCAAGCTTGACGTTGTCGCGCATGCCCTTCTTCGCCATCTCGCGCTCGATCATCGCCTTCATCTCACGCAACTGGCCGAAGGCCCCGTAATCGAGATAACGGCGGTAGACAAAGGGATGAAGTTGTTTCATCAGCCGCTCGCCCGCCGCCAGATCACCCGCGATGGGGCGTGCCTTGATCATGGCGTAGCGTTCCCATTCGCGGCCGTGCAGGGTGTAGTACAGCTCCATCTGCTCGAAGGTCAGCGCCAGAGGACCCTCATCGCCCCAAGGGCGCAGACGCATGTCCACGCGGAACACGAAGCCGTCTTCGGTGAGTTGGTCAATGGCGCGGATCAGGCGCTGGCCAAGGCGGGTGAAGTATTCGCTGTTGTCCAGCGGCTTGGGGCCGTCGGTCTCGCCCTCATCCTCGAAGGCAAAGATCAGGTCGATGTCGGATGAGAAATTCAACTCATGGCCGCCCAGCTTGCCCATGCCGAGCACGACCAGCCCGACTGGCGCGCCCGTTGCGTCGCGCGGCTCGCCGTGGCGCGGGCGGAGTTGCGCGCCCCACCAGTCGAGCGCCCCCTGGACGGTGCTTTCTGCCAGCCAGGTCAGTTCACGCAGGGTTTCGGCGGTGTCCGCCCAGCCCGCCAAGTCGCGCCAGGCGATGCGTGTCATCGCACGGCGACGGATACGACGCAGGGCGCGCAGCAGATCGTCCTCGCCGGTGGCGTCGGAGAGTGTGGCCTTGATGTGGCGAGGCAAGGCTTCTTCCGCCCAGGGTGTGAACAGCTCGCCGCTGGCGATCAGGTCGGACAGCAGACCGGGCTGGCGGGCGCAGGACTCCGCCACGAAGGGGCTGGCGGCGAACACCCTCGGCAGGGACTCTTCGGTCTCGCGGTTGAGCCGCAGGGCGGCGCGGTCTTCGTCGGACAAGCGCTCCAGGATGGCGTGAGCTTCGGCAAAAAGGATGGGCGGCAGGGGATGCATGCGGCTTCCAAGTGCGGGAGGATTCGCTCAGGCTACCCCGGTCGGGCGACCTGTCCAAGCGGGACGCCCTCGCGCTCGCGGCGAGGGCGCTCTGTAGGAGGTCTGTCCCCAGGTCGGCGGGGGCGCAGCTCTTACGGGGCAGTGTCTGGCATTTCCACGCGCCAGGGGGCCTCCGCTGTCTGGCGCAGGTGGTCGTGCAGCCAGCCGGTGGCTTCGCGCAGGTCTTCGTCCAGTTTCCAGGGGGTGTTGATGATGACCATGCCGCTGCCATTCAGGCGGACGCCGGTGATGGGCGAGTGGATGCACAGTTCGCTCACCAGCAGGTCGGGAAGGCCTGCCTGTTGCAGCTTGCGCAGGAAACGATCGATTGGTGGGCGGTCCTTGATCGGGTACCAGGCTGCGAGTACGCCTTGCGGCCAGCGTTTGTGCGTGGCGGCCAGAGCGTCGGCGAGGCGATCGAGCTCGTTGGCTGCTTCGAACGGGGGGTCGATCAGGACCACTCCCCGCTTGGCTTCGCGTGGCGGCAGCAGGGCGCCGAGCGCTTCCCAGCCGTCGCGCCGGTGGATGGCTGTGCCGGGGGTCTTGATGACCTGCTTGAGCGCACTCAGGGCTCCGGGCTCCAGCTCGCACAGGATCAGGCGGTCTTGTGCGCGCAATGTGGCGGCGGCCAGCGCGGGGGAGCCGGGGTAGATGCGCAGGCGGCCATCGGGGTTGAGCGCGCGCACTTGGTTCAGGTAGGCCCGCGCGAGGGAGGGGGCGCGGGTTTCGGCGAACAGGCGACCGATACCGTCCTGCCATTCGCCGGTGCGGCGGGCCTCGCCGCCGAACAGGTCGTACAGGCCCGCGCCGGCATGGGTGTCCAGCAGGACGAAGGGGGCATCCTTGCGCTTCATGGCGTCGATCAGGGCCAGCAGTGTGAGGTGCTTGTGCGCGTCGGCGAAATTACCGGCGTGGAATGCGTGTCGATAGTTCATGGCACTATGCTACCAGTGAGTTGAAAACTCTTTGTCGACTCAAGGGGCAGTCGCGCCATGGATGACGAGCCGGAAAACCGCACGGAAGAGGTGATCCGGCATCCTGCCGGACGAAACGATGTGAGGAATCTTCGATGCCGTCTTCCCGCGAGATGCTCTTCCTGCTGCTGATCGTGCTGGGCGTGACGCTCTGGTCCTGGGTCGCTCCGCATGACCGGCTGACCTGGTGGCTGGAGGCCTTGCCGGTGTTGGTCGCACTGCCGCTGATGGCATTCACCTGGCGGCGATTTCCATTGACGCCCCTGCTTAATCGGGTGATCGCCTTTCATATGGTGACGCTGCTGATCGGTGCGCATTACACCTACGCGCTCACGCCGCCCGGTTTCTGGGTGCAGGAGTGGTTCGATCTTTCGCGTAACCCCTATGACCGCTTCGGCCATGTGATGCAGGGGGTGACTCCGGCTTTGCTGGCGCGTGAGTTGTTGTTGCGACTGTCCGTGCTGAGGGAGAGTGGCTGGCTTTTTTTCCTTTCGGTCTGTGTGGCGCTGGCCTTTAGCGCCTTCTATGAGCTTCTTGAGTGGGCGGCCGCCATGGCCTACGGGGCTGGCGCCGAACATTTCCTCGCCATGCAGGGCGATATCTGGGATACCCAGTGGGATATGCTGCTAGCCTTGCTGGGGGCGCTGGTGGCCATGGTGCTTACGGGGCCGCTCCATCGGCGTCAGATTCGTGTTTTTCAGGGGAATCCCGGATGAGCGATCAGATCGACAAGAAAGCCCGGACGTCCGCCCCCGCATCGGCGGACATGCTGCCGTCGCGCTCGCCCCGGCAGTCGTCCGAACGGCGTCGTGCATGATCCGGGTGGCCTTGGTCTCGGACACCCATGGCGCATTGGATGCGCGCGTGGCCGAGGTTGTCGCGACCTGCGATCTGGCCGTGCATGCCGGGGATATCGGCGCGCCGGGCGTGCTGGCCCAGCTTCAGCCGCTCAGTGGGCGAGTGATCGCCGTACGTGGCAACAACGACACGCCTCTCCAGTGGCCGCGTGGCTCGGAGTCGCTATTGCATGACTTGCCGGAGCAGGTTGTGGTTGAGCTTCCGGGCGGCATGCTGGCGCTTGAGCACGGTCATCGTGTATTGCCGTCCAACCAGCGTCATGCGCGTCTGCGTGAGCGTCATCCAGGCGCGCGATGCATCGTCTACGGTCACACGCACCGGCTTCTGGTCGATGCCGAGCGTGAGCCTTGGGTGCTCAACCCCGGTGCGGCGGGCCGCATCCGTACCTATGGCGCGCCGTCCTGCCTGGTGCTGAATGCCGACGAGGCGGGCTGGAGCGTAGACATTCACGCTTTTCGCGGCTAATTTCCGAGTTTCTCCATAAGGAAAGCCCGGACTTCCATGGCTCGCATTCTCGGCGTCGGTATCGCCACGCTCGACATCGTCAACACGTTAGATGGTTATCCCGCCGAGGACGCCGAGGTGCGTGCGCTGGCTCAGTCCGTGCGCCTGGGCGGCAATACCGCCAACACGCTTGGGGTGCTGGCCCAGGCTGGTCATCGGTGTCATTTCGCTGGGGTGCTGGCCGGCGATACGGGCGGCCAGCGTGTCGAGCGCGAGCTTGAGGCGCGCGGTATCGCACTGGATCATGCCCGTCGCGTTCCCGGAGGCACGACCCCGACCTCCTACATTGCACTCAATCGTTGCAACGGTTCGCGCACCATCGTCCATTATCGCGACCTGCCGGAGTACGGTCTGGACGATTTCATGGACGTGCCGGTCGACCATTTCGACTGGCTGCATTTCGAGGCGCGCAACTGTGACGATCTGGCCGCCATGCTGGTCTATGCCCGCAGCCTGGTGACCGATCAGCCGCTCTCGCTGGAGGTGGAAAAAGAGCGCGAAGGTCTGGATCTGCTCTGGGATGCCCCAGATCTGATCGTGTTCTCCCGCGCCTTTGCTCGTGGGCGCGGCTTTGATGCCCCCGAGGATTTTCTGCGCGAAGCGCGCCGCTGGTCGCCGAAGGCCTTGCTGGTCTTGCCCTGGGGGGATCGGGGCGCCTGGGCCATGCAAGGCGAGATCATCCTGCACAGCCCTGCCTTCGCGCCGGAAACGGTGGTCGATACCCTTGGTGCGGGCGACACCTTCAATGCGGGTTTGATCCATGCGATGGCCTCGGGGCGCGCGCTGGAGTCGGCCCTCGAAGATGCCTGCCGACTGGCTGGGCGCAAGGTTGGCCAGGATGGCTTCGATGGCCTTTTCGAGCTTGAGGCCGATCATGGCGGTCAACACTTGTGTCCGCTCGCCAGTCTTCCCAGTCCGGGCAGCAAGGGGTTCGAAGTGGAGATCGGCGGCGTCATGCGCTCGGTGTTCGTGGTGCGCCGGGAAAACACGGTCAAGGCCTACCTCAACAGTTGCCCGCATATCGGCGCGGAGTTGAACTGGCAGCCGGATGCCTTTCTCGATGCCGACGGGCGTTACATCCTATGTGCCGTTCATGGCGCGCTGTTCGAGATCGAGGATGGGCATTGCATTGTCGGTCCTTGTCGGGGCGAGGCGTTGACTCCGGTTATGGTCGAGTTGCAGCGGGGGCAGATCGTCCTTCGTCCTGACCTCGCCGCCGAGGGAGCAGGCCAATGAGCGAACACCGATCCCGAGAGGAAATTTTCGGTACGCCGCAGGCCATTGAGCAGCGGACCGAGGCGGCCTTTGGCGCCTGGTTGTGGGATATCCCCTCCAATACCGTGTCCTGGTCCGGCGGGATGTATGCGATGTTCGGGCTCGATCAGGGGCAAGGCGTCGACAGAATCGAGGACTGGCGCGGTCTGATCCTCGAACCGGACCGGCCCCTGGTGCGCGAAGCGCTTGACCGGGCCTTGCAGACCTTCGGTCCATACGGTGTCGATTACCGCATTCGCCGCGCGAGCGATGGGGCGATCCGCCTTCTGTCCGCGCGCGGACAGGTCGTCGCCGATGCGGAAGGTCGGCCCCTGCGCATGTTCGGCAGCACGCGCGACATTACCGAGATTGAGCTTGACCGGCATGTTCGCGGTGAGAGCTTGCGATTGCTTGGCACCCTGATGGCGGCTTCGCCGGATGTGATGATCATCAAGGATGCCGAAAGCCGTTGGAAGGTCATGAACCCCGCAGCGGAGGCCTTGTACGGACTGTCCGGCAAGCCGTGGTCGGGGCGGACGGATCTGGAGCTGATCGAGCATGCGCATCCGGCCTGCGAGGCCTCGCTGCGCGCCTGTGTCGCATCGGACGAGGCGGCCTGGCGCGGCGGCGGCGAAGTGCGCGCCATCGAGAGCGTCGTGTCGCCAGACGGCGAGGCGCGCGTGTTTGACGTAATCAAGGTGCCGCTGTTCGATGACGAGGGGCGGCGCAGTTATATGGTCGTGCTCGGGCGCGACATCACCGAGCGCGCCGAGGCTGAAGCGCGTCTGGAACGGGCCGCTCGCCACGACGCACTGACTGGCCTGGTCAATCGGGCGCACTTTCTTGACCACCTGGATGACGCCCTGGCGGAGCTTGCGGGCGGCATGGGCGGGGCGCGCGAGCTTGCCCTGGTTTACATCGATCTGGATCATTTCAAACCCATCAATGACAGCTACGGCCACCATGTGGGCGACCGCTTGCTGCAACAGGTCACGGCACGCTTCCGGGCGTTGCTGGGGGCGGGCGATGTGCTGGCCCGTCTGGGCGGCGACGAATTCGTCGTGTTGCTTGAAGGCGCTGTGCGAGCCGCTGCGGCGGAGGATGTGGCGCGCGGGTTGATCCGGGCGCTGGCCGAGCCTTTCGAAGTGGATACGCTCAATCTCTTCATCACCGGCAGTATCGGTATCAGCCACGCGCCTGGCGATGCCTGCGATGCAGCGACCCTTATGATGTACGCCGATAGCGCCATGTACCGGGCCAAGGAGCTTGGCCGGAATACCCACGCGGTATTCCGTGCCGACATGAGCAGCTCGTCCGGCGAACGGATGGCCCTGCTCGGCGACTTGCGTCGTGCGCTTGAGTCGGGCGGTCTGGAGTTGCATTACCAGCCGCAACTTTCCGCCAGCGTCTACACGGTGGAGAGCGTCGAGGCGCTGGTGCGCTGGCGTCATCCGGTGCTGGGCATGTTGCCTCCTGATCGCTTTATCGGGCTGGCCGAGGATGGAGGGCTGATTTACGCCCTTGGCGGGTGGGTGGTGCGCGAGGCCTGTCGTCAGCTCATGGAGTGGCGCGTGCGTCTGGGCATGCCCGTGCGTGGCGCGGTCAACGTCTCGCCCCTTCAATTGCAGCACCCGGATTTCGTCACCCAGGTCACGTCCGCCCTGCACGAGACCGGCCTGCCCGCCGAGTCGCTGGAGATCGAGATCACCGAGAGCGCCCTGCTGCGCGACCCGGAGCGCGCCATGGCGGCGCTGGTTGAATTGCGCCGATTGGGTATCCAGGTCGCGCTGGACGATTTCGGCACCGGCTACTCCTCGTTGAGTTACCTCAAGCGCTTCCCGTTCGACAGGCTAAAGATCGATCGTACTTTCGTGCGCGATATCCTCAGCGATCCGGGCGATCTTGCCATCGTGCGGGCCATCATCGCCATGGGGCACAGCCTGGGCCTGCATGTGGTGGCCGAGGGGGTGGAGCAGATGGAACAACGCATGCGTCTCGAAGCGCTTGGTTGCGATCTGCTGCAAGGCTATCTGATCGGACGCCCTGCTCCTGCGGCTCAGGTTGAGACCATGTTCGGGCACAGCTACCTTTGAGCGCTCGATTGTGTGAAGCGCGCAACGGCTTCACAAACGCTTCATTTTAAACGCGCAAGCTTGGCCCACTATCCAATGGGGCATGTTCATGCGTATCGCGCTGGTCACCGAAACCTATGCGCCGGATCTCAACGGCGTTGCACGCACCCTCGTCGCGCTGGTCGGCGAGCTGCGTGGTTTCGGACATGCGGTCGATCTTGTGCGACCGCATCCGCGCGGCGAGGCCGCCCCTCCCGAGGCTGGCGAGCTGCGTGTGCGCGGCATGCCGATCCCGGGGTACTCCGCCATGCAGTTCGGTTTCCCGGCGGGGGGGTTGTTGCGCTCGCGCTGGGTGCAGGAGCGCCCCGATGTAGTGCATATCGATACCGAAGGACCGCTTGGCTATTCCGCCCTGCGCGTTGCCCGATCGCTCGGTATCCCGGTGACGTCCAGCCTGCATACGCACTTTCATGTCTATGCCCACCACTACGGCGTGTCCTGGTTGAGCGGGCCGGTGCTGGCTTACCTGCGCCATTTTCACAACGCCACCGCCTTCACCTTGATTCCGACCGAGGACCAGCGCGAACAGCTCGCCACCGACGGGCTGGAGCGCCTGAAGGTGCTGGGGCGCGGCGTGAACGCCGACCTTTTTCATCCAGATCGGCGCGACCATGCGTTGCGGGCGCGCTGGGGCGCCGGGCCGGATGCCCCGGTTGCGCTCTATGTCGGACGATTGGCGGCGGAAAAGAATCTCGATCTGTTCGTGCGCGCCGTGCGCGAGATGCGAGAAGTCCGTCCGGACCTGCGCGCCGTGATGGTAGGCAACGGTCCGCTCGAAGAAAGCTTGCGTCGGAATCACCCGGACATCATTTTCAGCGGCCCCCAGGTGGGCGAGGCCTTGGCCGCTCATTACGCCAGCGCCGACCTGTTCGTTTTCCCCAGCATGAGCGAGACTTTCGGGAATGTGCTGCTTGAGGCGATGGCCTCCGGGCTGGCCCCGCTGGCGTTCGATTATGCAGCCGCCCGCCAGCTTCTTTCGGAAGGCGAGCAAGGGCTGGTGGCGCCGATGAGCGACGAACAGGCGTTTCTTGCGCAGGCGCGCCGCCTGGCCGAGGATGCCGACATGGCCGGGCGGCTGCGGGTGGCCGCGCGCGCACGGGCCGAACTACAGAGCTGGGCGGCGATCGCCCGGCAACTCGAAGCGATGTGGGTTCAGGAACTCGGCGTCGCCAGTCAAGAAAATGAGCGGAGGGCCGCCTGATGAACGCATTGCTGCATCGATACCTGGATTGGGAGCAGGCGGTGACCGTCACCGCCAATCGTTTGCATGATTACCGGATCGCGCGCGGCGTGTTCAGCGCCGCCAGCCGTCTTGGCGATGGCATTGGCTGGTATGCCATCTTGCTGGCGCTGGCCATCGCTCACGGTCGTGAGGCCCTGCTGCCGGTCGCCTGGATGCTGTCCACTGCACTGATGGGGCTGTTGCTCTACTGGGCGATCAAGAAGTTGACTGCCCGCCCGCGCCCCTGTGCGGTGTGTGACGAGCTTCAACTGAGCGTCGCACCCTTGGACAAGTACAGCTTCCCTTCCGGACATACCCTGCACGCGGTCAACTTTTCCATCCAGTTGGTGGCGTACATGCCGGAACTGGCCTGGCTGGTCGTGCCTTTCGCCCTGTTGGTGATGGCTTCGCGCATGGTTCTTGGACTGCACTACCTGTCCGACGTACTGGCGGGCGCGACCCTTGGCGCCCTGCTGGCAGGTATGGCTCTGTTGATGCAGGCTGGTTGACGGCCAAGACCCCCGCCTCTTGCAGGGGGTGCTGAGGGGGCGATGCAAAAGGCGCGGCCCAGCCCCCAGGGGCTGAGCCGCGCCGATCTTCGAAGCCCCAAGTCGGGGCATCACCCCCAGGTATCAGCGCGAATGCCTTCGTACCAGCCTTGGGCGAACAGGCCCTCGGCCTTCCAGTGCTTGCCTTCCTTGGCGGATACGCCGCCAGACCCTTTGATCTCGATGATCTTGCCCTCGGGGCCCAGCTCGTAGACGCCCGCGACCGAGATGGCATCTTTGGCGGAGACGTAGCTGTAGCAGGTGTTCACCCACTTTGGCACACCCGGTTCGGTGTCGTTGAGCGAACTGACGATGGCGGCGGCGGCGATCTTGGCCTCGGAGTTGGCGCCATAGCCTGATTTCGGCACCGGACCTGCGATGCAGCTATCGCCGATGACGTAGATGCCCTTCGCCTTGGCGGACTCAAAAGTCATCTGATTGACCGGGGCCCATCCCTTGTCGTCGGCAAGGCCCGATGCGGTCACGATCCGCCCGGCCTGCATGGGCGGGATGATGTTGATGACGTCGGCCTTGAGTGTGTCGCCATCCTTGGTCTTCACGCTCATTGATCCCGCATCCACGGAGGTTACGACTCCGCCCCGCTCGGGGCCGACCCAGTCGATCATGCCGGGGTACAGGGTCTCCCAGGCCTCCTGGAATAGCCCCTGCTTGGAAAACTTGTCCTTCGGGTCGAGGATGATGATCTTGGACTTCGGCTTGTGGCGCTTGAAGTAGTCTGCGATCAGGCTGGCGCGTTCATAGGGTCCGGGCGGGCAGCGGTAGGGGTTGGGCGGGGCCGCCATCAGGAAGGTTCCACCATCCTTCATGGCTTCGAGCTGTTTGCGCAGCGTGACGGTTTGGCTTCCCGCTTTCCAGGCATGGGTCAGCTTTTCGGACACATCCTTGCTGTAACCCGCGATTTTTTCGTAGTTGAGGTGGATGCCTGGCGACAGGACGAGACGGTCATAGCTGAGGGTCTTGCCGCTCTTGAGGCGGATGGTGCGCTTGTCGGCGTCCACGCCTTCGACGTGGTCCTCGATCAGTTGCACGCCATGCTTGCTCTTGAGCGCATCGAAGCCGACCTTGATGTCCCCCATCTTCAGGTCGCCGGAAAGCACCAGATTGCTGAACGGGCAGGTGTGGTAGCTGGACAGGACGGCGTCCACCAGGGTCACCTTGATGGATGGGTCGAAGCGGCGGATGAATTTGGCGCAAGCCGCGCCACCGAAGCCGCCTCCGACCACGACGACATGGCCTCCCGCGCCGCGCGGGCTGGATGTCGCGCAGCCATTGAGTGCGCCAAGGGCGGCCGAAGCGCCGGCCAGTTTCAGAAAGGAACGACGGGATAGAGTCATGGTGGTTCTCCTCGGAATCACTTGGCAGGCAGGCTGGCGAAATAATCCGCGACAGCCCGGAGTTCCTCGTCGGAGTAACCCTTGGCGTGGCGATCCATCACTGTGGCGGGGCGCTTGCCGGTCTTGAAGGCGATCAACGCCTCGTAGACTTGGTCCGCGTTGCGCCCGGCCAGGGCGGGGATGGTCTTGGTTCCGAGGCCTTGATCGCCGTGACAGACCATGCAGGTCAGGCCGATGGTTTGGCCGCTTGCGCCTTCCGCGCGCGCGGCGGTAGAAAGGCCCAGGGCAATGAGCGCGCCCAGGGTGACCGTGAGAGAGGCAGTGCTGCGCATGCCGTCCTCCTTCGTTGTTGGTGGTTTTATCGTCGTCACCAAGTTCATCCCGGCAAGACCACGAGCTCGCCGACCGCTTGATGTGTCCATAAAACTGCGCCACGAGGGAGGCTTATTCAAAGACAAAGTTTTTATGTCCGCATCGATGGCCTTTTTTGTGAAGAATGTTTTTCAAAAAAGCTTGCGCAAGGTTCGAAGCTGCGTATAATGCGCCCCCACACAAGCCGGATGGCAATGCGGGAATAGCTCAGTTGGTAGAGCACAACCTTGCCAAGGTTGGGGTCGCGAGTTCGAGTCTCGTTTCCCGCTCCAGTTTCCGGGTGGTTAGCTCAGCTGGTAGAGCGTCGCCCTTACAAGGCGAATGTCGGGGGTTCGAGCCCCTCACCACCCACCAGTCGTTAAGGCTGACGCAAGATCAGCAACCGTTTTCGGAGCGGTAGTTCAGTTGGTTAGAATACCGGCCTGTCACGCCGGGGGTCGCGGGTTCGAGCCCCGTCCGCTCCGCCACTCTTCAAGGCGCCTTGGGAAACCGGGCGCCTTTTTCTTTGCCGCGTTTCGCCGGGCATCCATGTAAAACGGCGGGTTGTCCGTCCGCACATGTGCCGGTGGGCTGCTAATCTTCCTGCATAACGTGATATGCCACTATTGAGGAGAAGCTGCCATGAGCATCCGGCCCGGACACCCCCTCCCCTCAGGGATACTCTATCGTCGCGGCGAGGCGGGGCTGGAAGAGGTTTCCACGGCCAGTCTGTTCAGTGGACGTACCGTGGTGATGTTCGCCGTGCCCGGCGCCTTCACGCCGACCTGTTCCGATGAGCATCTGCCGGGCTTCATCGTGCGGGCGGACGACCTCAAGGCGGCGGGTGTAGATGAGATTGTCTGTCTGGCGGTCAATGATCCGTTCGTGATGCGTGCGTGGTCGCGCGCGCACGAAGGTTCTGGTTCGATCAGCTTCCTGTCCGACGGCAATGGTGACTGGACTCGCGCCCTGGGGCTGGAGCGCGATATGCGCAAGGCGGCGATGGGGATGCGCTCCAAGCGCTACGCGATGATTGTCGACGATGGTGTGTTGCGTTGGATTGGCGTAGACGAGTCGGGGCTCGAACACAGCCGGGCGGAGGCTGTTCTGGCGGCCCTTGGGCGCTGATTACCGCTTGAACATGGCTGGGTTCTGCTGCACGAGGTCGCGCCAGAAGGCGGGCAGTTCGAGTTGGTGTTTGCGGCCAATGCCTGCCGCGTCGCGCAGGTGGCCGGGGAAGTCGTGCGCCCCGAAAGCTACGCTTTGATCGCGCTCGCGTGTGCCGACAAAGGCGAGCCAAGGGTAGGCCTGTTCCATGGCGATGGTGGCGGACAGGTAGTCTTCCAGCGGATAGCGCCAGAGATTGGAGGCCAGCGCGCCGCGCGGCGCGAGAATGCGCGCGCAGTCGCGCTGGAAGTCCGTGTCGGTCAGCAGCGGAACCATGCCTTGGGCGTCGAACAGGTCGGTCAGGATCAGGTCGTACTCGGATGCGGGTGCGTTCCTGGCGAATGCGCCCGCGTCCATAATATGCACGGCCAGGCGCGGGTCGCGCGGCAGGCCAAGCGCCTCGTGCGCGGCCTCGACTACGGCGGGGCGTAGTTCGACCGCATCCAGCTCAAGTTTCGGGAAGTGCGCCATGAGCATGCGGGCGAGCGCTCCGCCGCCCATGCCAAGGATCAGCGCGCGCCGGGGCTTGGGCTTCCACAGCAGGGTCAGCAGCATCAGTCGCGTGTAGCCGAAGCAGAGATGGTGCGGACTGTGCGGGAGCACGCGGGTCTGCTCGATGTCGTTGCCGAGGCCGAGGATCAGGCCTTCCGGCGCGCGCCAGACCTCGACCGTGCCGAAGTCGTCGGTCGCGTGGAAAAGCCGCTGACGTGCGGAGTCATTCAATGAGAGGTTCCTGTTGATGAAGCATTCATTTTTTTCCGCCAGTCTTGTCCTGGCCCTGCTTGGGCTTTCGCTGGCGCCGGTGGCGTCGCGCGCCGAGGTGGAGGCGGGGGACCGGGTGTTTATTCCGATGTATTCCGTCCATCTGCGCGAAGACGGTTATGCCACCGGCATCGTGGAGTCACGCCAAGGCGAGCGGGCGACGATCATCATGCGGGAAGTCGTCCCAGGCAAGGGCAAGACACTCTATGGCACCTGTCATCCAGGCGCCAGCAGCCCGCTGTCAGGCGCGGAGATCATCTCGGATAACCCGGATGCGCCTGTGCTGCGCAAAACGCTGGCGGTGAGCGAGCTGAAGAGCTGGCGTGAGGGCAAGGATGAGTATCTTGAGCGCGAGAACGTTTCCACCATTTTCTACAAATGGATGGGGGACGGCATGGCGGTGACGCCTGAACGTGCCCGGCTTGGCGCGAACAAGGCCCGTGTGCTCGGCATTCCGCGTGCCGGGCAGGCGCTGGATCTGGCCGCTGCGCAGATTGAATCGACCGGCGGGATGGGGTTTCCGGTCAGCGCGGCTCAATTGCTGCGCGGCGCTCCCCGAGCGCTGGGTGCGGTGTTGGATGTGGGGCGCAAGGATGTCGTGGCGGCGGATGGCATGCGTGCCATCCTGGAGGGGGTTGAGCCGCTGAACGGCGATGATCTGCTGGCCATGGCGATGACCAGGGTGCTGATGATCGTGCGCCATGACTGGGGGCGTTTGCCGGCGGAACTGGGCTCAATGGAGGCCGCGCTGCGCTGGGACGGCGCGGCGGTGGTGGTCGATGCCTATGTGGATGCACTGACCTCGGGTGGCGTGAAGCCCTATCGTGGCAAGAGCGCCACCGCGCTTAAGGCGGAGCTCGCCGCCGCGTTCAGGGCGGGTGCTTGGCCGGTTCTGCCTTGAGACGGTTCCGCGCCGGTTCATCTTCGAATGGGTCGGCGCGGGATGGGTTCGACATCCCTGTCGGCGAGGTCACGACCGGTGGGGCTCTCCGTGCGTGCGCGCATAGGCCTGTTCGAACGCGGCCTGCTTCTCGTCCGTGGCGTCTTTCTGGTATTTCGCCTTCCAGTCCTCGTACGGCATGCCGTAGACCATTTCGCGCGCCTGATCCATGCTCAGGTCCATGCCGCGCTCGTCGGCCGCAGCCTTGATCCATTTTGAGAAACAGTTGCGGCAGAAGCCAGCCAGGTTCATCAGATCGATATTCTGTACGTCCGTGCGTTCTTGCAGGTGGGCGAGCAGGCGGCGGAAGGCGGCGGCTTCAAGTTCGGTGCGGGAGGCATTGTCCATCGAATCAGCTCCGTGGCTCTTCGGGGGTAAGGGTTTTAAGGGTCACGGCATGCAGGGCGCCGCTGGCGATCAGTTCGTTGAGCGGCGCCATCACGCGGCGGTGGCGTTTTATAAGCGTTTCGCCTGCGAAGCTGGCGCTGACGACTGTCAGGTTGAAGCTGCATCCCTCGCCGGAGGGCGTGACGTCCGCGTCGGGGATGGCGGTCTGGATGCGTTGGATGAGTTCTTCGGGGTTCATGGCCGTTTTCATGTCAGAGTGATGCGGCGAGCGGTTTTGCGAGCACCTCGGCACGCCAGCCGCGCAGCCCGTCGAGACTGGACTGGCCGCGCGCGAGGCGTTCGAGTTCGCCACGGTTGATGAGCAGGCCCGCCGGAAGTTCGAGCTGTCCGGCGAGGTGGTCCAGGGTTTCCGCCAGGCGCTCGAAGCGTCCGCGCACTTCGCCGCTCATCGGTGTCCAGACAGGGGCTCGTGTGTCATCCTGGCGGGCGGCTTCGATGGCATGCATGATCTCGTCAGCGCAGCCCTTGAGCGCAGGCGGGATCGCGTTCCCGTGCAGCAGTGCGTGCAGGTTCTGGGGGGGGCGCTGGCTGAGGGCCAGAAGGGCATCATCATCCAGCACCCAGCGGCGCGGGCGGTCGAGCCGCGCGGCGCGTGTTTCACGCCAGGCGGCTAGTTGTCGCAGGCGCGGGAAGGCAGGGCTGGGCAGGCGTTGCCAGCCTTTCACGCGGCGCCAGGCTTCGAGGGGTTGCGGGGTCCAGCGCGCGGGGTCGAGTTGGGCCGCGCAGTCTTCCTCCAGCCAATCGAGACGACCTAGCGTGCGCAATCGGTCGCACAGGCGAGCATGGGCCTCCGGCAGGTAGCGGACATCATCAAGTGCGTAGCGGACTTGTTCTTCGCTGAGCGGACGGCGCGACCAGTCGGTGCGGCTATGAGTCTTGTCGAGCGGGATGCCGAACAGCCGTTCAACCAGGGCGGCATAGCCCATCTGTTCGCCCAGTCCGCACATGGCCGCGGCGATTTGGGTGTCGAACAGGGGCGTGGGCAGTATGCCGAGTTGCTGGTGCAGCACCTCCAGGTCTTGTCCCGCAGCGTGCAGGATCTTGGTCTGGCGCTCGTCGGCCAGGCGCGCCGCGAGGGGATTGAGGTCTTCGAGGGCGAGCGGGTCGATACAGGCCTGCGCCTCGGCGCTGGCGATCTGGATCAGGCAGAGCTGGGGACGGTAGCTTCGCTCGCGCAGGAACTCGGTATCCAGCCCCAGTACGGGGCTGGCGGCGAGACCGTCGGTCAGGGTGCGCAGGGGCTCCCTTTGGGCGATGATCGGCATGCTCGATCAGGGCAGGATGCGCGCCTGTTTGATGGTCACGGTCTCGCGCGGGACATCGGAGCGGAAGGGGCCGCCGCTGCCGGTGGGAAGGCGCTGGATGCGGTCGGCCACGTCCATGCCGGAGATCACCTTGCCGAACACGGCGTAACCCCAGCCGCGCGGGTTCGGGGCCTGATGGTCGAGAAAGCCATTGTCCACGGTATTGATGAAGAACTGCGCGGTGGCGCTGTGTGGATCGCCCGTACGGGCCATGGCGATGGTTCCGCGCAGGTTCTTGAGACCATTGTCGGCCTCGTTCTGGATCGGCGCGCGGGCGGGCTTCTGCACGAAGGCGTCGGTGAAGCCGCCGCCCTGAATCATGAAGTCCGGGATGACGCGGTGGAAGATGACGCCGTTGTAGTGCCCGTCGCGCACGTAGGCGAGGAAATTCTCGACGCTCTTCGGCGCGCGTTCGGGGTCAAGCTCCAGAGTGATATCGCCGTGGCTGGTCTCCAGGACCACCTTGGGTCCCGCCCAGGCGGGCAGGGCGAGGCTCGCGGCAAGCAGCAGGCCGTGGATCAGTGCGCGCATCAGTCGTCCCTGCGCACGCGTTCGAGGCGCTCGTGCTTTTCCTGGGCCTCAATGGTGAGGGTGGCGATGGGGCGGGCCTCAAGGCGCTTGATGCCGATTTCCTCGCCGGTCTCCTCGCAATAGCCATAGGAGCCGTCGGCGATACGGTTGAGCGCCTTGTCGATCTTCTTGATCAGCTTGCGGTAGCGGTCACGGGTGCGCAGTTCGAGGGTGGCGTCCGATTCAAGTGAGGCGCGATCGTTGATGTCCGGCTCCTGCCAGTTTTCCTCGCGCAGGTTGTTGAGGGTGGAGTCCGCCTCTTCCATCAGCTCCTGTTTCCACTGGAGGAGCTTGCGACGGAAGTATTCGAGCTGCATGGGGCCCATGTATTCCTCGTTGTCCGAGGGGCGGTAACCTTCCGGGAGTTCGATGCTCATGGTTGATGCGGGTCTTGCGTTGATGAAGGCCGGAGTATATGGGGGGTGTTCTGGGCTCGCAAGCCACGTCCCGTTTCATCGATGACCGGGCGTCCGAAAAGATAACCCTGGCCCCAGTCCACCCCGAGATCGGTCAGGATGCGGGCGGTTTCTTCATCTTCAATGAATTCGGCGATGGTCATCAGATCGAGTTGGTCGGCGATCGACTGAATCCCCTGAATGATGGCGCGGGCCTTGGGGTCCTGGCGTATGCGGCGTACCAGTTCGCCCTCGATCTTGAGGTAGGTGACGGGCAGGTCGAGCAGGTAGAGGAATGATGAGTAGCCGCTGCCGAAGTCATCCACCGCGATTTGCAGACCGAAGTCGAGGAAAGGGCGCAGGATGTCCAGCGCCTCGCGTGGGTCGCTGAGCAGTTCGCGTTCGGTGATCTCGATGACCAGGGGCTTGTCGAGCGCGCATTGCATGCCGCACTCGATGGCCGCTTCTCGCGCGACTTGGAGGATGGCCTCGATCCTGCGCGGATGACGCAGCAGGTCGGTTGAAATGTTGACGAAATGCCGAATGGGGGGCTCGTCAGGGTGCGTGACGATGGCGTTGGAGCAGCGACGGATGGCCTGGCACACGATCGAATGGTCGATGCGGTGGGCGATCTGCAAGGCGCTGGCGGCCTCAATGAACAAGCCTGCGGGCAGCATGCCGCCATCGCGTCCGCGGATACGCGCGAGGGCTTCGTCGGCGACGACCCGGCGGGTCGCCAGTTCGACAATCGGCTGGTAGGCGGGGATCAGACGCTCCTCATGCAGGGCCGCTTCGATCTCGGCGCTGGCGATGAAGATGCTTTGGCCGATATCTCCTTGGGTCACGGTGCGGTTCCGTCCGCGCCGCTTGGCTTCGTAGAGTGCGGCATCGGCGCGCGCGATCACGGCTTCATGGTTGGTGTCATCCGCACCGCGCGTGGCCACGCCGATACTGACCGTGATGGTTTGCGGTTGCCGGGCCGGGGCGGATTCGAAGCTGTTACGCACATGCTGGCGGATGGTTTCAGCGTGTTCGCGTGCCTGTGCCAGCGTTCGTCCTGGCAGCAGGCAGAGGAATTCGTGACCGCTCCAGCGACCGATGATGTCGTCCGGGCCCTGTATCTCCTGGATGTAGCCGCCCAGCCTGATGAGGGTTTCGTCGCCCTGGTCGTGACCATGAAAATCATTGATGATCTTGAATCGGTCGATATCGATCAGGAGGGTGGCGTAAGCCTGTCCATGCGCGTGGATTTCTCTCAGGATGGCGGCGAGTGAGTGGCGGTTGCGCAGTCCTGTCAATTCGTCTCGCTGGCGCGAGTGTTCGATCTGCTGGCGTAGGTTGGTGAGTTCGCCGAGATCGTTGAATTCGACCAGACGGCTGCCGTCGCCGAGGGGCTTGCAGCGCAGGCGCGTCATGCGCCCGCAAAACGGCGCGCAGAAGTCTTCCCCATCGCAGGGCAGGAACGACGCGGCGTTTTCGGCGCCGGGCATGGGTCGGTCCCCGCTCAAGGGGCGGATGGAGCCCAGAACATGGCCGCTCAGGGTCTGGATGTTCTGGCCGTAAAATTGGCCGAAGGCATCGTTGACCCACAGAATCCGCTCCCCGCCATCCACCAGCGCCATGGGTGTCGAGGTGGAGGCCAGCAGCATCATGGCCCGGTCAAAAGAAATGGTCACTATGGAGGATGGGCCGGTTGATAAATCGCGCCCGAGTTTCCATGGAACGCTGATCGGGGTCCAATTAGCGGTGTTTATTGCGTTTTGTTAATCCTTGTGATGAGTGTGTCTATGCTTCTGGACTGGAATGAGATCGATACGGTCCTGCTCGATATGGACGGGACCTTGCTGGATCTTCACTTTGACAATCACTTCTGGTTATCGCACCTGCCTTCGCGCTATGCCGAGCACGCGGGGCTGACGCATGAGGCCGCGAGCGCGGCCCTGAACGCGCGTTATGCCGCCGTGCAGGGAACGCTGGACTGGTATTGTCTGGACTATTGGAGTGCCACGCTGGGTCTGGATATCGTCGCGCTCAAGCGTGAGGTTGCGCATTTGATCGCCGTGCATCCGCGCGTGCTGCCCTTCCTGGATGCGGTGCGGGCCCTGGGGCGTCGCGCGGTGCTTGTCACCAATGCGCACCCGGCCAGTCTTGAACTCAAGCTGGCGCGCACGCCGCTTGGCGGGCGCCTGGACGCGGTGCTTTCATCGCACGAGTTCGGCCTGCCCAAAGAGGCGCCGGACTTCTGGGCGCGACTGCGCGAGCGCGAGCCGTTCGATCCGGCGCGAACCCTTCTGGTCGATGACAATCCGCACGTGCTCGAAAGCGCGCGCGTGGCCGGCATTCGGCATTTGCGCGGCGTCCGTCGCCCGGACAGCCGGGGGGACGATGTGGTCGAGCGGCGTTTCGCGCTGATCGGAGGCTTTGATGAACTGATGCCGGGCTGAAAATCAGCTTGGGACATCCGCCAGCCAAGGGGCTGCGAATCTGGCTTTGGCGCCCGCTCCGCCCTGCGGGTGGGGGGGCAGCAGTCTTAGGGTCTCGGCCAGTGTCGGCGAGGCATGCGGACGAGCATTCAGACGGGCATCGAGGCTCAGGCCGGAGGCGAGCCTGCCGTTGAGCGTGCCATGCACTTCCAATGGGCCGCCCAGGTCGGCGAGGCGACCGTCGAGCACACCTTGGCGGACTTCAAGCTCAGCGCGCTGATCGCCAAGGGCGATCCAGTCATCAAGGCGGATGGATGGCGCGCTGAGGGTCAGCACGGCGCCTTCAGCCCGAATCAGCCCGTTGCGCCACACCGCCTCGCGCAGGTTGATGTGCGCCTGACCACGCACCGGGACCGGAAGCATGCGGCTCGACACGGGGCTGTCCAGGGGGCCTTCAAGCCGGGCATCGCGGACGTGGAGCGCGCCATTCCATGCCAGCATGGCTTCGCCACGCCCTTGCCAGCCTTGCTGGCGTAGTTCCAGCTCAGCGCCGAATGGCCCTTGCCAAGGCCAGAGCAGGTGGATTCGCCATTCGATGTGCTCGATCCGCTGGGCGCCGATCTCCAGGCCCGCCGAGCCATGCCACAGGGTGCCCTGCGCGCCGGTCAGCGGCAGCCCGGCCCAGCGCGCCGCGAGATGGGCCGGCAGGGTCAGCAGCAGTGTGGATAGAAAAATCGCCAGGGCGAACAGGCCCCAGCCGAGCCAGGCGCGAATGGTCATGGCTTGCTGCGCTTCAGGCTGAGGTTGGCATTGACCCGCCCTGGGGCGACGGGCTCGATCTGCGCTTGCTCAACACGCAGGCCGTGGGTCAGGGCGAGTGTTTCGAGCATGCGCATCAGGGCATCCGCCGCCGCGCCTTCCAGCATCAGGCGCACGCCCTGCGCGCCATCCGACTCGCGGCGCTTGAGGGCATCCAGCAATCCCTGCTCGCGGGCGGCGGCTTCAGCCGCGGACAGCGGCGAGAGGTCGGCGGAGGGCGCGTTTGCTGGGCGTGCGCTTCGCTGGCCCGCGAGCTGCGCGCCGAGGCGGCGGACTTCATCGAGCTGGGCCGCGGTTTCGGCATGAGCTTGACGGGCCGCGTTGCGCGCCTTCTCCAAAGGCTGCCAGAGCAGGGCGTAGCCGAGCAGGGGCAGGGCCAGTCCGAGGCCGATCAGAAGCATGCGGCGATCGCGTTCGTTCAGGCCGCTCCACCATGTGCGCAGCGTATTCATCCCTTCACCTCCCTGATCCTCAACTTGGCCGTGGCCTGGCCGCCGTCCACGCGCTGGTCGGCCAGTTCGGCCTGGAGTCCGGGTTGTTTGCGCAGGCTCTCGAGCAGGCGCTCGAAGGCCGTGCTGTCGCGGGCGTCGAGGTCCAGTTCCAGGGTGCGGTTGTGGTAGCGCAGCACGCCTGGGGTCACGCTATCACGGTTGCCCAGCGCGGGCGCGGCCGCGCCCAGAAGGGCCAGCATACCTTCGCCACGCGTGGCGTCCGGCCCGCCCTTGGCCATCTGCCGCAACTGGGCCAGTGGGTTGATCCAGCGGCGTACGTCCGGCGCGGCTTCGCGCGCGAGCCGTTCGATGTCGGCCTGCATGGCGGCCCGCTCCCGGTTCAAATGCATGGTTTCGGCGGCCATCAGGCCTGCTTGCAGCAGCAGTGCGGCGCTCGCAATGGCAGCCGGGATGCGCCAGGGGCGCAGTTTTTCGGTCAGGACGCCTGCCCGTCGCTGTCTGCCCAGCAGGTCGATGGTCTCCGCTTCGCGCACGTTGCGGTGCAGCCAGACCCAGGGGCCTTCGGGCGCGCTCAGCTCGTGACAGTCCGCGGAGCCGGTCAGCGCGCCCATCAGTTCGGGCTCCAGAGCGAGGGCCTGGCCGTCGGCGTTGCGCGCGAGCACGAGGTCGGGCAGAGTCAGGCTGGTCCAGCCCTGTACGGGACGCGGCAAGGCGTCCAGTTCGCTGTATGCCGTATCCGGTTCGATCCCGGCCTGTTTCAGTGCGGCAAGTGCGCCGTCCAGCGCGGAGTGGCGGACGATGCGGGCTTCGAGCCTGCCATCGGCGGCACGCGGGCCGTGGGCGATGCGCAGTTGCTCAATGTCTTCCGCCACGTGTTCTTCCAGCGCGAACGGCAGGGCCTGCGCGATCAAACGGGGATTTTTGCTGGCGATTTCGACACTGGCGTGGGTGACGGTTCCGCCCGGCAGCAGCAGGCGCGTGCGCATGCCATCGGTCGGGCGGAACAGCTCATGGGCGGGCGAGATGCCGCTGCGCAAGCGGCCCCCGGTTTCCATGACCCAGGCCCAGGGGCCGTTTTCCGGGGGCATGCCAAGGGGGCGGAGGGTAAGCAGCGAGTGCGTCATCAGGGGGTTTCCTGGAAACGTGCGAGAACCTTCACGGTCCCGTCGGTTTGGCGTTGCAGCACACTGTAACGGCGAGCGCGGGTCCTGCCAATCAGGGCTTCGGCTTCCAGCAGAAAGATCGAGCTGGTGATGCCCAAGCCCTGCGGGTTGATGCGCCCTTCGAAAGGTGGTTGGCCGAGCAGGTCGTCCAGCTTGGTCAGTGGGTCACGGGTGCGCCGCTCGATAAAGGCCTGCCATGCGCCGGCCCCAAGCTCTTCGTCGAGGCATGCCAAGACATCCGGCGGGGCGGTGTTCAGGTTGAGCGAGGCATTGGCGGGCAGGGCTGCGGCCAGTTCGCGCAGGCGGCGCGCGATGGGAGCGTTGAAGCCTTGCACCAGGGCGAGTTCCAGGCGCGCGCCGAGCGGCTGGTTGGCGGTACGGTATGGTCGCTCCAGCCCTAGGTAGACGCCATCTTCGGCGCCTTGGGGGCGGACTTCGGCGTCGGCATCCTGCCAGTCGGCGAGGGCATCGAGCGCGGCGTCGGTCTGTTCCAGTCCCGCGCGGCGCAGGGCGCAGGCCAGACGCTGTTTCATCAGCGGGTCGAGGCTGTTGTCGGTCTTGAGCAGGGCATTGAGGTTGAAAAAGCCTTGCAGGTCGATCAGCCGACCGCCGAGGCTGCCGCCATCGACAGGAATCGGCGGCAGCGGCATGGCCCAGTCTTCGCCGAGATGGTCGGTTTCGCGGCTATCGCGCGCCAGCACCTGCCGCGCCCAGTCTTCCGCGCCTTGCAGGTAGGTCTCCCCCTGCCCGTGATGAAGCAGGTTTTCCGTGCGGCGCAGGCTGTAGGCGCTGTCCCGCGCAAGGCTCGCGGCCAGCACCACGGCGATGGCGAGCACCAGCAGGGCGGTGATGAGTGCGATGCCGCGTTGGTGAGTCATGAACCGTTTCCCGTCGCGGAGGGATATTCGGGCAGGGGCAACAGGCGGCGGATTTCCGCTCCATCCTTGAACCGCAGGCGCATCTCGATGGCTCGCGGCAGGCCTGCCTGCTCGACATTGGGCGGCGGCCAGGCGGTTTGCGTTTGCTGACGGCTGTCCAGATATTCGAGTTCGATCAATGTCACGTCGCGCCACAGCACGATGGAAGTGTCGGCCTCCAGGCGCGCGGCATCGGGTGGGTTCCAGCCCTGACGGATGAGGTTGCCGCTGTCCAGCAGATAGCGGACCCGCTCCAGCGGAGAGGGTCTGGGGCCGTCCTGCGGGCGTACGGTGCGGGTCAGTTCGAGTAGGGTTTGACCGTCGCGTCCGGACAGGAAAGCCAGATGGGGAGAGCCCAGGCCATCGCGTACCGGGCGGTTGACCGCGTGAGCCAGGTCTTCGTCCAGAATGCGCAGTCCGCGCTGGAGTTGGGCCAGATCGGTGCGCGCGGCTTCGGTGCCCTGCGCGGTGCGCATCATGGCGCTGAGCCCGCCGTAGGCCATGGCGGCCAGGAAGGCGAAGACCGCGATGGCGACCAGCAGTTCGAGTAGGGTGAAGCCGCTGACCGCTCCACCCGCTGGCGAGGGGGTTCCGATGCGCCCGGTAGTCATCGCGGTCTCGCTAGGAAGCCGTTCAGGCGGGCCGCGAGTGGACCGTCTTCACTGGCACGCACGTCCACCGTCACTCGGCGCAGGTCGGGGTCGGGCGTGTTCTCGAAGACGGCCAGCCAGTACCAGCGGCGCCCGGCTTGTTCGACGTGATCCTTGCGGATGCTCGCATCGGGCCAAAGACGCTGGACCTGGAAGCTGTGAAGCTGGTTTTCCGCGATCAGGAAGGCTTGGGTGCGGGTGTCCAGGTCGTCCAGCAGGACGATCTGATCGCCGGTGGTCTTGATGAGCGCACCGAGGGCAAGAGCGAGGATGACGAGGGCGACAAGCACTTCGAGCAGGGTGAAGCCCCGGCTTGCTCGGCAGGTTCGGGGGTCAGCGCGCATGACTGTCCTCCAGGAGCGCGCCGTCAGGGTCGATGCGGATGGCATAGCTGCGCGCGCTGGCCGGGTGACGCAGGGTGATGTGTCCCGGCGGAAAAAGCAGGTCGCCTGCGGCGGCCTGGATGGTGGGGGCGTAACGCTCGGGACGGGCTGGTACGGACGCTGTGCGGCCCGGCGCGCTTTCAAAACGCAGCACGGCGCCATCCGGAAGCGGGCGGGGGCGAAACACGGGGTCGTCGGTCAGCGGCATGAATTCCGGCCGATCGACAGGGGCGCGCGGATCAGGCTCCTGGCGCGCGACGAACAGGTAGCCATCGGCGGCCAGCGTCAGGCCCAGGTCAAGGTCGCGCATGACGGCTTCCTCGCGCAGCAGGTTGAGCAGCGCGGTCAGTCGTTTGGCCTCTTCTTCCAACGCGTCGCCCGCGCGGTCGCCACGCATCGAGAGCCCCGCCATGGTCACGAGCACGGCGATGATGACTACCACCACCATGACTTCGATAAGGGTAAACCCCTTGCGGAAGCGCCCTCCTGGCCGCGCTGTCCTGGCGGTTGAACGCGCCCCGGGGGATGCTCCTGCGTGGATCATGGCTTCAGAATAACGCGAACAGAAGGGTGAACAAGGCCACGGGGATCATGACCAGGGTGGCGAGCAGTGAGAACGCCAGCGCGGCGAAGAAAAACGGCGTCAGCATGAGGCTGCCCGCAAGGCTGGAGGCGCGCTCGAACAGGCTGCCCGCCATGTCCGCGGCCCGCAGGGGCTCTCTCGCCCAGTCGACTGCTTGGTGGCGCATGTTGTTCATGAAGCCTCCAAGGTCGCTTGCGTTGAAGCGCATGTCGCCGGAGCCGAACGCGGACTGGAGCGGATTCCGGATGTCTTCGCGGGCCTTGCGCAGAGCACGCCCCATCCACCAAAGGCCTAATCGCGCCATGCTCAACAACGCGAAGGGCAGGGCCAGCAGTAAGCCAAGCAGGATGTCGATGACCCCGTCCGCGTCATGTAGCGCCAGCCATAGCAGCCAGCCGGTCACCAGCAGGGAAATGGTCCAGAGGATGTCCAGCGGGCGCGCAATCAGCCGCGACAGCCCGGCGATCTGTTCGCTGGCCGCGGCGCGTGCGTCGGGCATCAGCTCGCCTTCGACGATCCGCTCGTCGTCCAGGTCGCCGTCAGGATCGCCGCCCCTGGGGCCGCGCGAGGTGGGGAGCGCCATTGCTTAGTTGAGCGCCCAGTTGCCGATGTCGGCCGCCACGCCCGTGCCACCCGGCTGGCCGTCGGCGCCCAGCGAGTAGAGGTCGAAGGCGCGACCCTGGTCTCCGGGGGCCATGTACATGTACGGACGCCCCCAGGGATCTTGCGGCAGGCGGTCCATGTAGCCGCCCTGTTTCCACTTCGGCGCTTCCGGGGCGATGGTCGGGGGTTGTACCAGCGCTTCCAGGCCTTGATCCGTGGTCGGGTAGATGAAATTGTCCAGCTTGTAGAGGTTCAACGCGGCCTCCATGGCGCGGATGTCCTGCTTGGCCTTGGTGACGCGGGCCTCGTCCGGGCGGTCCATGATCTTCGGCACCACGATGGCGGCCAGGATGGAGAGGATGACGACGACCACCATCACTTCGATGAGGGTGAAACCCCTGTAGGAAGCCCTTCCCGGGCCGATGGACGGTCGGGAGAATCGCGGCGAGGGCGCCGCTCCTACATGCTTTTTGGTGTGCATTGGAATGTCCTAGTCATTTCACAAGCTGGTTGAGTTCGAAGATGGGCATCAGGATGGCCAATACAATGACCAGCACCACACCGCCCATCAGCAGGATCAGGACCGGTTCGAACAGACCGAGCGCAGTGGCGATGATGGCCGAGAGTTCACTCTCCTGCTGGCTTGCCGCCCGTTCGAGCATGGGGCGCAAACGCCCGGATTGTTCGCCAGAGGCGATCAGTTGGACTGTCATCGGCGGAAAGAGTTTGCTTTCCTCCAGCGCGCGGGCGATGCCGCTACCCTCGCGCACGCGCAGCGCGGCGTCCTCGACTGCCTCGCGCATCGGCACATTGTCCATCACCGAGGCCGCGATGCGCATTGCATCCAGAATGGGCACACCAGCGGCGGCAAGGATGCCGAGCGTGCGGGCGAAGCGTGCGGTGTTCACTCCGCGGATCAGTCGTCCGGCCACGGGCAGGCGAAGCAGGAGATGATGCCAGCGGCGTTTGAAGGCGATATGACGAAGCGCGCGGCGAAAGAGGAATATCCCCGCAGCAAGCCCCGCCAGCAGCCATATGCCGTATTCGCGCAGGAAGCCGGACAGCGCCAGCAGGGCCTGAGTGAGGTCTGGAAGCTCTTGGCCCAGATGCTCGAACACCTGGGTGACTTGCGGCACCACGTAGGTGAGCAGGCCCATCACCACCACGATGGCCATCAAGGTCAGCAGGCCAGGGTAGAACAAGGCGAGCTGGATCTTGCGACGCAGGGCCTCGCGCGCTTCGGTGTAGTCGGCCAGCCGCTCCAGCACCGCGTCCAGATGGCCGGACTGTTCGCCCGCCGCCACCGTGGCGCGGTAAAGCTCCGGGAACACGCGCGGAAACTCGCCCAGGGCATCGGCCAGGGTGTGACCTTCCATGACCCGTGAGCGTACCGCATGGACCAGATTGCGAGAGGCGTTCTTTTCGCTCTGGCGGGCCACGCTGCCCAACGCGGTTTCGATGGGCAGGCCCGCCTGCACCAGGGTGGCGAGCTGGCGGGTGATGAGCGCCAGTTCGCCCGCTCCGATCCGGCCCCGAATCCGGGCCAGAGCGCCCGGACGGTCCGCCGCACGGACCTGATCGGCGGTCTGCTCGACCGCGAGCGGGGTCAGGCCCTGTTCGCGCAGGGCCTGACGCACCAAGCGCGCGGAGTCGCCTTCCAGCACCCCTTTGCGGGTCCGTCCGGTTGTGTCGAGGGCAGTCCAGGAGAAGGCAGGCATGATGGTTCCTTAGGCCCACTCGCGAGGCTTGAGATAGTGCTCATACAGGCGCGCTTCCGGCGTGCCCGGTTCGGGAGTCCAGTTGTAGCGCCACTTCACCAGCGGCGGCAGGGACATGAGGATGGATTCGGTGCGTCCGCCGGATTGCAGGCCAAACAGGGTGCCGCGATCGAACACCAGGTTGAATTCGACATAGCGGCCCCGGCGGTAGAGCTGGAAGTCGCGCTCGCGCTCGCCGTACGCGGTGTCCTTGCGGCGTTCGACTACGGGCAGGAAGGCGGGGAGGTAGTGGTCGCCCACACTCCGCATGAAGGCGAAGCAGTGTTCGAATCCGCCTTCGTTGAGATCGTCGAAGAACAGTCCGCCGATGCCGCGTGGCTCGTTGCGGTGCTTGAGGAAGAAGTATTCGTCGCACCACTGCTTGTATTTGGGGTAGACGTCGGCGCCGAAGGGTTCGCAGGCGGCTCTGGCGGTGCGGTGCCAGTGGACGCAGTCGTCATCAAAGCCGTAGTAGGGCGTGAGGTCGAAACCGCCGCCGAACCACCATACGGGCGCCTCGCCGCCTTTCTCGCCGGATGGGTGGGCGATGAAGAAGCGCACGTTGGCATGCGAGGTGGGAACGTAGGGATTGCGCGGGTGGATGACCAGTGATACGCCGAGCGCTTCAAAGCTGCGACCTGACAGCTCGGGGCGGTGGGCGGTGGCGGACGGCGGCAGGCTGACGCCCTTGACGTGGGAGAAGTTGATCCCGGCCTGCTCGAACACCGCGCCTTCGGACAGCACGCGGGTGCGTCCGTCGCCGGATAAAGGACCGCCGGACGGGCGGGTCCAGTCGTCGTGCAGGAAGGTGGCCTGACCGTCAGCCTGCTCGATGGCATCGCAGATGCGCTGTTGCAGGTTCAGCAGGTAGGAACGGACGTCTTCAACCATGGTCATGTGGGCTTGGGTTCCTTGAGCAATGCCGGGGCGATGCCCGTGATATCGCGGATATGAATGTCACGCTGCGGGAAGGGGATACTGATGCCATGGTCGCGCAGGGCCTTTTCGATGGCGTAGTGCAGTTCGCTGGTCGCGCCCAGTTTGTTGTCCGCGTCGCCCACGAAGGCGCGCAGGCGGAAGTTGAGCGCGCTGTCGCCAAAACCCATGAACCAGACCAGCGGAGCGGGGTCGGGCAGGAGGGCGTCGACCGATTTCGCAGCCTCCACCAGGATGGCCTCGACCTTGCGCGGGTCGGTGCCGTAGGCCACACCTACGTCGATCAGCACGCGCGTGCTAGTGTCGGAAAGGGTCCAGTTGGTCACCTGTTCGGTAATCAGCTTCTTGTTGGGGACCACGATTTCTTTGCGGTCAAAGTCTTCCAGCACCGTGGCGCGGATGTGGATGCGCTTGATGAAGCCGGTGTGCTCGCCGATGCTGACCAGGTCGCCGACCCGTACCGGTCGCTCGAACAGGATGATGAGGCCGGAGATGAAGTTGGCGAAGATCTCTTGCAGGCCGAAACCGAGACCTACGCCCAGGGCGGCGACCAGCCATTGCATCTGTGACCATTGCAGGCCGAGTCCGCCGAGGATGAGCACCAGACCGACCGCGACGATCAGGTAGCGCGTGATGGTGATGACCGCATAGCGCGTGCCCGCGTCCTGTCCGGTCCATTGTTCGAGCATGATTTCCATCAATCCCGGCAGGTTGCGGGCGGCGATCCACATGACCACCAGCATCAGGGCGGAGAGCAGGGCGTCGCCAAGGCTTACGCTGATGGTGACCAGGTCGCCCTTGATTTCACCCTGGTAGTCCCACAGGGCGATCTGATCGAAAACGCCCAGCGCGGGAAGGATGGGCGCCCACACCGCGTAGAGCGCGCCAAGCAGCGCCAGGACCATGGAGAATCGCAACAAGTCACGGCTTTGCCGGCTGATCTGACTGATATCCAGGCCGCTCTGCTGAAGCGGAACGCCTTCGCTCTCGCCGCCGGGTCGGGGAGCGGGCGTGGGTGTCTGGTGTTCGCGCTGGCTTTCCAGGCGACGTTGGGCGAGGCGCAGGGCGCGCAGGCCGAAGTCGTACACCACCAGCAGGCCGAGCGAGATCCATAGCGAGGCGATGAGTTTTTCGGTCAACACGCCCGCGCTGTAGAAGTAGCCTACCGCCGCCAGGGCGGCGAACAGCAACGGAATGCCGCAGCCGAGCACGAACCAGAGTGGGGCGAGGCGCGTGGCCCAATGTCGCGCATGGGTCATGCGGAAATAGAGCATGACCCCGCCGCGCGGGTGCAGCAGGCGACCAAACATCACGGACATCATTAGCAGGGCGACCATGAAGGCCAACCGCCCGGCGCCTTCGCGTGTGACTTCAGTGTCCATGGATATCGCCAGCGCGGCCAGGAAGCCGAAGGGCAGCACGCCCCAGATGAACAGGTGCAGGGCTTCGCGCAAAGCCTTGAGGTTTTGCGGGCTCCAGCCGAAATGGCGCTCTGCCAGCCCGTTGGGGTGGAACAGGGCGAGCGAGGCGCGGGCGTAGAGCAACAGCGGCGCGAGCAGGGTCAGCGCCTCACCGATGCCTTGGGCAAGCCCGCGCGGCGGGGCGGATTCCTGTAGTCGCAGACCTATGCCTGCGATCAGGAGCGGCCAAGGTAGCGCGAAAAGCAGAACGAGGCCGATGGCGCCGACCGTGGTCCAGAGGGTTTCGCCAGGTTGTCCGAAGGGGCGGTCGGCCAGTCGGCGGATGCGCGCGCGCAGGGTCGGGCGCAGGGCCATCAGGGTTGCGATCAGGATCAGGAAGGAGGCATGCAGGGTGGGCTGCGCGATCATTTCACGCAGGATGTCGCGGAATGCGAGCCAGGCGCCGCCGAAGTCGAACAGGGCGCCCAGGGAGTGTTCGTAGTCCGACCATGCGGTCCGCCAGAGCGGTCTGGCATTGGGCATCCACAGCAAGTTTTCCGCGATGAAGACGGAAAACTCGCCAACCACGCGACGCTGGGTTTGCAGCGCGTATTCGAGATCGCTGACCGCGAGCAGCAAGGGGGGTTTGATTGTGTCCAGCCGGTCCAGGATGGCGCTCCGTTCGTCCAGCAGGCGCAACACATCAGGAGTCAGGGCGAGTTGCTCCGCGGCAGGCGCCTCCGCGAGCAATTGCATCGCCAGTTTGTTTGGCGCGGCCAGGGCGTCGCGTGCGTCGGCAAGGTCCAGGTCGAGCAACTGGATGTCGTTGATCGTGGCGCGATTGTCCTTGATCTGTTTTTGCAGGCTGGCATCCGACGGCAGGCTCCCGCGCTTTTCCAGCAGCAGGTTGCCGATCACCGGGCCAAGGCCGAGTTGCTCCAGTCGCTGACGCAGGTTAGTCATGCTTTGACCGAGGGCATCAGTCTGACGGGCGACCTCCTCTCGTTGACCGGTGATGTCGGTCAGTCGCCGAGTCAGTTCGGTGAGTCGGTCGGCCCAGCTTTGGTTGGTTTCCGCCAGCCGCTTGAGCAGGGGGGGGCTGTCGTCGCGTACGGCGCTGTCGGCGCTCTGTTGCGTGGCCTTGGCTTCCGCGATGCGTTGCTCATTGAGCGCCTCCTGGATGCGCTCGCGGAATTCGCGGGCCTGATCGTGCTGGCGCTCGGCCCATTGTCGTCCGGCTTGCGCCAGTTGCATGCGCAGCGGTTGGGTCGATTGCTCCAGCGCAAAGGCTTGGGATTCGGCTTCCACCGCCTGCTGGCGAACCTGAGCCAAAAGCTGCGCGGCGCGCGCGAGAAGCGCTGGTTCGCCGGCAGTGGCGGGGGGGGGGCTCGCGGGGGTAGGCGGCGGGTGCGGCAGGCGTCGTTCCATGCCGCTCAAAGTGAGCTTGCTCGCCTCAAGCTGTTCGGCGGCGGCCTTTTCGTCAGCCGAGGCCTGTTCTAGAAGCGCGGTCAGGCGTTCGCTCGAAAGCCCGTCGGGCACGGGTTGGGGCCTGGTCTGGCGCGCTTGGGCCAGCAGGTGCGCGAGCTCCTGCGTGCCTTCGCGTTGCACGCGCTTGCTCTCTTCGATGCGCTCTCGGGCTTGTTGCAGGCGTGTCTGTTCCTGGCGGATGGCTTCGAGTCGCGCGCGCAGGGTGTCGAGCAGGGCCGTGTCCGGCTTGGTGCTGCCCTCGGCCTGTTTGAGTGACTGTTCAAGGCTGAGCAGGCCGCTGGCGACCGGGTCGGAGACCGGAGCGGCCTGGGCCGCGCCCAGCCAGAGCAGGGTCAGCAGCAGGGGAAGAAGGAGTCCGCGCGGCATGTCAGTCACGCAGCAAGCGTCCGCTGCGCAGGTCGATGATGCGGCTTGGTCGCGCCGCGCGGTCCACGGGGCCGCTCAGGATGAGGGCCGCGCGTGGTCCGAGTTTGCGCCGCACCTCCAGGGCCGTGCGCGCTGGGCGCTGGGTGTTGCGGTTGGCGCTGGTGGACACCAGTGCGCCGCCGAAAGACTTGCACAGCTCGCGTGCCAACGGATGCGCTGGTACGCGCACGGCAAGGCTGCGGTGCGCGCCTCGAAGGAGAGGGGAAACCCAAGGTTGGGCCGGCCACAGCCAGGTGGTCGGGCCGGGCCAGCTCGCTTCGGCCCGCGCAGCGCGAGCCTCGTCGATCGGGCCGAGCCAGGTCAGGAGTTGTCCGCTATCCGCGCCGATCAGGATCAAGCCCTTATCCAGCGGGCGTCGCTTGAGCCTGAGAAGGCCGAGCAGGGCGCGAGGATTGGCAGGGTCGCAGCCGAGGCCGAAGACAGCCTCGGTCGGGTAGGCCACCATGCCGCCCCGGCGCAGTTCGCGCGCCGCGAGTCGCAAGCGCCAGGGGGATGTGTAGAAGGCGGGAAGCTGGGTCATGGCTGCGCCGCGCGGGATCAGTCTTCGGCTTTCTTCTTGCGCGCGGAAGGCTTGGCCGCCGACGCGCCGGAAGTCTTGCGTGCGCGCGGTTTGGTTTCGGTCGCGGTTTCGCCGTCCGCCGTCGTGGACTTGGCTTTGGCGGAGCCCTTCGCCGGGCCCTTTGCCGCGCCTTTCGTGGCTGGCTTGCGCCCTCGCGCCGGAGCGGCCTTGGCCTTGGCCAGCAGCTCGATGCATTCCAGTTCGCTCAGTGACTTCGGTTCTCGATCCTTGGGAATGCGCGCATTCTTCTCGCCGTCGGTAATGTAGGGTCCGTAGCGGCCATTGAGGATCTGGATGCCGGAGGCGAACACCTGGATCACTCGGTTGGCCTCAGCCAGTTGCTTGGCCTCGATCAGTTCGATGGCGCGCTCCATCGTGACGGTGTAAGGGTCGTCCGTCTTGGCTAGCGAGACGTAGTTCTTGCCGTACTTCACGTAGGGGCCGAAACGACCGATGCTGACCTGTACCTCCTCGCCGCTCGTCAGCACGCCCAGGTTGCGCGGCAACTGGAACAGCGCCAGGGCTTCGTCGAGGGTGATGGTGGCGATGCTCTGGCCGGGGCGCAGGGAGGCGAAGCGCGGCTTGTCCTCGTCTTCCTTCGTGCCGATCTGGGCGAACGGGCCGAAGCGGCCGAGACGCACGGACACGGGTTTTCCGCTGGCCGGGTCGAGGCCCAGTTCGCGCGCTTGGGCCACGTCCTGACGGCTGACGTTTTCGCCGACGTCCTTGACTCGCTCGATGAAGGGCGCCCAGAAACCGTCCATGACCGGCACCCAGTCTTCCTCGCCGCGCGAGATGGCGTCGAGCTGGTCTTCCAGTCCGGCGGTGAAGCCGAGATCGACATACTGGGTGAAGTGTTCGGTCAGGAAGCGGTTGACGATGCGGCCCACATCGGTCGGTCTGAACCGGCGCTGGTCCAGGATGACGTATTCGCGGTCCTGGAGCGTGGAGATGATGCTGGCGTAGGTGGACGGACGGCCGATGCCGTATTCCTCCAGGGTCTTCACCAGACTGGCCTCGGAATAGCGCGGCGGCGGTTCGGTGAAGTGCTGGTCGGCGGCGATGTCGGCGAGCTGGATGCGCTCACCCTCTTCAAGCGGCGGCAGGCGGCGCTCGTCGTCCTCTCCGGTCGGCTCGTCCACGTCCTCGCGGTAGACGCGCATGAAGCCGGGGTCGCGCACGGTCGAGCCGGTGGCGCGGAAGATGCCGGCATCCCCGGCGGCCATGTCCACGCTGACGGTGTCCAGCAGGGCAGGGATCATCTGGCAGGCGACGGTGCGCTTCCAGATCATCTCGTACAGCTTGAACTGCTCGGCGGTCAGGAAGGGCTTGACCCGTTCCGGGCTGTTGAACGCGGAGGTGGGTCGAATGGCCTCGTGCGCCTCCTGGGCGTTCTTGGCCTTGGTCTTGTAGCGCGCGGGTTGCGGCGGCATCTGATCGGCGCCGAAGCGCTCGGCGATCAGGCCGCGAATTTCGCGCAGTGCGTCCTCGGCCAGGTTGACCGAATCGGTACGCATGTAGGTGATCAGGCCCACGCTGCCCTGTTCGCCCAAGGCGATGCCCTCGTAGAGCTGCTGGGCGATGCGCATGGCGCGGCTGGCGGAGAAGCCGAGCTTGCGCACGGCTTCCTGTTGCAGGGTGGATGTGGTGAACGGCGGTGCGGGATAGCGCTTGCGCTGCTTGCGTTCGACGGTCTGCACCGTGAGTTGGCCGTTGGCGGCCTTGATGAGCCGTTCCCGTACGCTGCGCGCCCCGGTTTCGTCGGTGATGGAAAACTGTTCGACCTTGTCGCCGTCGAACTGGGTGAGCCGGGCGCCAAAGGCGACGCCGCCGTGCGCCAGACGGGCCTCCAGGGTCCAGTATTCGCGTGCGACGAAGGCCTCGATTTCTTCTTCACGTTCCACGATCAGGCGCAGAGCCGGGCTCTGCACGCGCCCTGCGGAGAGGCCGGGCTGGATCTTGCGCCACAGCAGCGGGGATAGGTTGAAGCCGACCAGGTAGTCCAGCGCGCGGCGCGCCTGCTGGGCGTTGACCAGGTCCATGGAAATCTCGCGCGGGGAGGCCACGGCTTCCTGCACGGCACGCTGGGTGATCTCGTTGAAGGTCACGCGGCGCAGGGGTTTTCCGGCCAGTTCGGGGTCGTCGCGCACGATCTCGGCCAGGTGCCAGGCGATGGCTTCCCCTTCGCGGTCCGGGTCGGGTGCGAGATAGAGGTCTTCGGCACGGGCCAGGTGTTTCTTGATGGCCTCGACATGCTTGGCGTTGCGATCGATGACCTCGTAGCGCATGGCGAAACCGTGCGCGGGATCGACCGCGCCCTCCTTGGGCACCAGGTCACGCACATGGCCGTAGGAGGCCATGACTTCGAAGTCCTTGCCCAGGTATTTCTTGATGGTCTTGGCCTTGGCGGGCGACTCGACGACGACGAGATGCTTGCTCATTGCAGGTATCCGCTGATGTTGTCGTAGAGCAACTCTTCCATCCAGGCGTAGGCGGCTTCTTCGCCTGGCTGGGTGAACAAAACGAGCAGGATCAGCCACTTGAGTCGTTCAAGGTCCATCTCCTCGTCATCCGGTAGGGCCAGCACGCGTTCGATCACCAGCTCGCGGTTGGCCGGACTGAGGATGCCGACCGACTCAAGAAACAGAAGGAAGCCGCGACATTCGGTATCCAGGCGCTCTTCCTCTCTCGGGGCGTAGAGTCGCAGGCTGGGGATGCGGGGCGTATCGTCCGCCGCTTCGGCGATCGGGCGCGCGAGGGATATGGCCGCGCGCCCCTGCCAGAGTGCATCCAGCCAGTGGAAGGCCTTGCGGATTTCGGCGGTCGTGAAGCCGGCCTCGACCAGCCGGGATTCGAGCGTGTCGAGGTCGGTGTCGAGCGGTTGGCCGGGGTTGTCCGCCATGTAGTACTCGAAAAGGTACAGCAGGACGTCAAGGACGTTTTCTTTCATTAGTTCAGAAATATCAGGGGCTTGGGGGCAGGCGGATATAGAGCCCGCCGGGTACGGGGGCGATAAGTCCCTGCAATTGGATGATGAGGAGAATGGATGAAACCTCCGCTGCGGTCAATCCGGTGCGTCCGACCAGGGTGTCCGCACTGACCGGGTCGAAGCCCATGGCGGTGAGCAGCCGTGCGTGATCGTCCGGCAGTGCGGCGGTTTCCGTTCCGGACGCGCGCGGCGACGCATCGGGAAGGGCGGGGGCGTGCGCGGGCAGGCTGATGCGTGGCGCCAGTTCTTCCAATATGTCCGCACTGGACTCGACCAGTTTCGCGCCGCTACGGATCAGTCCGTGACAGCCGCGCGCCATCGGGTTGTGGATGGAGCCCGGAATCGCGAATATTTCGCGCCCAAGGTCTCCGGCAAGCCGCGCGGTAATCAGCGAGCCGCTCTTGGGGGCAGCCTCGACCACCAGTACGCCGAGCCCGAGAGCGGCGATCAGGCGGTTGCGGCGCGGGAAGTTTCCGGGGCGGGGCGGGGTGCTCAGCGGAAATTCGCTGACGATCAGCCCTCCATTGCCGACGATGGCGTGGGCAAGCTCGCGATGTTCGGCGGGATAGACGCGATCCACGCCGGTTCCGACCACAGCGATGGTGAGGCCCTGCGCATCCAGCGCGCCTCGATGCCCTTCCGCGTCAATGCCTCGCGCCAGGCCGCTGATGACGGCCAGTCCTCGCGTGGCGAGGTCGCGAGCGAAAGCACGCGCATTCTGTTCGCCGCCGGGTGTCGGGTGGCGGGCGCCGACGATGGCGATGCCGGGGATATGCAAGAGATCCGGGTCGCCGAGCGCAAACAGGGCGAGCGGCGGGTCGGGAAGGTCATGCAGGGCGGGCGGGTAGCGTGGATCGTCGAACGGAATGAAATGGCGGCCGGGGGCGTCCAGCCAACCCAGGCTCGCCTCCAGGCGGGCTTCGTCGGGTTGGGTCAGGGCCTGCGCGGTTTCCGCGCGCAGGCCGAGCGAGGCAAGCCGCGCCGGGGGTTCGGCGAGCAGGGTGAGCGGGTCGGCCCAAGTCGCGCGAATCGCGGCAAAGCCGCGTGGGCCGAGTCCCGGCGCATGCATCAGGGTCAGCCAGGCGCGCAGGCGTTCCCTGGGGTCGGTGGGCGCGGATGGCATGCGCGGGACACGTCCCTGTGTCCGGGATCTCAGCGGCAGGCTTTGTCGGCCGGGCTGAAGCAGTCGCCGACACGCACCGGGCGCTCGGCCTCTGTGATGAGGGCGTAGCTGACGCGCTCGTAGACCAGGAACACCACCGCGTCGCCGAGGTTGACGTCAGGCAGGGTCACATCGCGCGTGGACCAGTCCAGCAGGGAGGGGTCTTTTTCCCTCGTGTCGCCGCGCGGATCGGTGATCGGTGTGTTGTTCGCCTTCACCACGGCCCCGGGTTGATGCAGGCGGATGACGTGACCAGCCTGCATGCCATCGGCGCGTCCCTTGTTAAGCGCAATGATCTGCCACTGGGCGGTGCGGGTAGTGGCGTCGGGCAGCGACACGACCATGCCGCTGATGTTTTCCGGCAGATGTTTGAGCTTGAGGTCCTGGCCCAGGATTTTCGGCAGGCCGACCAGGCGGTCGCCCCTGCGGGCCTCGCGAACGGATTCTTGCAGCCGGAGGGTGGCGGGGTTGCCGGTCCGGACGACCAGTGCCTTGCCAACGGCCTCCGCCTCGTAGCCGAGCACTTCCTCGGTGACCGGATCGATCAGGGGCTTGTGCGGGCGCACCACGGCCCAGAGCTCGTCTTGCGTGAGCGGGGCGCCGTCGGTGTGGAAGGTGTCGTCGCGACCGAGTACCAGGCGGCCGTCCGGAGAGCCTACCACTTGCGGTGCGTCGTTAAGCTCGGGAACCTCCAGTGCCTGTGGATAGTTCAGGAAGGCTTGGAGCATGTCGAGCGGCAGTGTGGGCAGGCTCTTGTCCAGCGGCGAGATGCGGACTTGCGGGCTGAGTTTCTTGGTCAGGCGCGGTTTGCCGTCAATGGTGACGATGGCAAGTTGGTCGCCCGGGAAGATCAGGTGAGGGTTCCGGACCTGCGGGTTGTTGTACCAGATTTCCGGCCAGGCTGCGGGGTTGTTGAGGAAGCGCCGGGCCAGGCCCCACAGGGTGTCGCCTGCCTTGACCGTGTACTGGGTCGGCGCGTTGTCGCGGAAGGGGCGTGCAGCGACGGGACGGGCGGGCGCGGTGGACGTTTCGCGCAGCGGGGCGCTGGTGGCGACTGGGGCGGAGTCCGTAGTTGCATTGTGCGTTTCCGGGCTGCTCGCGCAGGCGCTCAACAGGACGGGCAGGGCGAGAAGGCTCAGACGTGAGGTGATTTTATGCATGGCGTTTCCGTCGGCACGGGGCTATCCGTTGTTGATAGCATAAAATACCCGCAGTCGAGCACTCATGGGAAACTCTATTTGCTGAGAGTTCGACGATTCGTCGCGTTTCCGTCGGCTCGACTGTCGCGTTTTTGCGACAGTCCGGGGGGCGAGGCGCGCTGGGCTGAAAAACGGCGTGGAGGCGTTTTTTCAGTGCCCATCGAAAGGGTATGGATGCCTTTTCAGGCTTCCCGATTCATTGTTCCGGAGAACTGGCTGACTATGGCCTTGCTGCCCATTTTGCATTACCCAAGCCCCAATCTGCGCAAGGTGGCGCGGCGGGTGGATGTTTTTGACGACGCGCTGCACCGCCTCGCGGAGGATATGTTCGAAACCATGTACCAGGCGCCGGGCATCGGGCTGGCCGCGACCCAGGTGGACGCGCACATCAAGCTGGCCGTAATCGATGTGTCCGAGGCCAAGGACCAGCCCCTGGCCTTGGTCAATGCCGAGATTCTTGAGGCCAGCGGCGTGGAGGAAATGGAGGAGGGCTGTCTGTCCATCCCCGGCATTCACGAGAAGGTGGCGCGCAAGGAGCGTGTGCGAATCCGTTACCAGGACCTCGACGGGGCGGAGCATGAGTTGGACGCGGACGGCCTGCTGGCGGTGTGCATCCAGCACGAGCTGGATCATCTTGATGGACGCCTGTTCATCGATCACCTCTCGCCGCTCAAGCGTGAGCGCGCGCTCAAGAAATACGACAAGCTGCGCAAGCGCGCGTGATTCTCAAGCCACGCAGGAACAGGGCGAGCCGAAACCAGGATCGGCGCCCCTTGCCCTCCTTCCGTGGTCAAACCCAGGTGACACCATGACCAAGCAACGCATCATCTACGCCGGTACGCCGGACTTTGCCGTGCCCGCCCTGCGCGCCCTGATCGAGGCCGGGCGGGACGTCGTCGCGGTCTACACCCAGCCGGACCGACCTGCCGGGCGTGGCCGCAAGCTGACGCCGAGCCCGGTCAAACAGGCCGCTCTGGAAGCAGGCATTCCGGTGTACCAACCGCTCAGTCTGCGCGACGATGAAGCCCAGGCCGAGCTGTCCGCGCTCGGGCCGGACCTGATGGTGGTGGCGGCCTATGGCTTGCTGCTGCCGAAGGCGGTGCTGGACATGCCCGCGCACGGCTGCGTCAATCTGCATGCCAGCCTGTTACCCCGCTGGCGGGGCGCAGCGCCGATCCAGCGCGCCATCGAGGCGGGCGACGCGGAAACCGGCATCACCCTGATGCGGATGGACGTGGGGCTCGATACCGGCGATATGCTGGCCAAGTCCGCTTGTCCGATCGGCCCCGATGACACGTCGCAGAGCCTGCATGACCGTCTCGCCGCGATGGGGGCGGAACTGCTGATGGCGCGCCTGCCCGAGTTGCTGGCTGGTGCGTTGAAGGGCGAGGCGCAGGACGAAGAGCGGGTGACCTATGCGAAGAAGCTGGATAAGGCGGAAGCGCGTATCGACTGGTCGCGGCCCGCCACCGAGATCGCGCGTCGGGTGATGGCCTTCAACCCGTGGCCGGTGGCGGAGACTGGCTGGAAGGGCGAGACCCTGCGCATCTGGCGCGCGCATGCCATCGAGGGCTCGTCCGGTAAGCCCGCTGGCACAGTGGTGGATGCCGGGCGCGAGGGTATCGATGTTGCGACCGGGGCGGGCCTGCTGCGTATCGGACAGATCCAGAGACCGGGTGGCAAGCCCCTGAGCGCCGCCGAATTCCTGAATGCCTCGCCCATGTCGGGCGAGGTTCTGGGCGATCGATGACCTCCGCGCGAACCCTCCCGCCGGGCGCGGTCATGAAAGCGGGCCGACCTGCCTCGTCACCGGATCAGGCGGCGGGGATGAGTCGCGCCGTGGCGGCGCGTGCCGTGTCCGCCGTGCTTGGCGGACGTTCGCTGAGCGATGCGCTTCCCCCGTTGCTGGTCGGGCTTCCGGGGCGTGATCGCGGGCTGGCGCAGGAACTCGCCTATGGCGTGCTGCGCGAGTTCGAGCCGCTGGCCTTCCTGGTCGATGGATTGGTCAAATCCCGCCCCAAGCCTGCCGAGATCTTCGCCCTGCTGCTGGTTGGCCTCTATCAGATCCTGCATACACGCGTTCCCGAACATGCCGCTGTGCATGCCACGGTGGATGCCGCCGCGAAGCTGAAAGCGCCGCGTCTTGGCGGTCTGGTCAATGGCGTGCTGCGCGGTTTCATGCGTGAGCGCGAAGCACGTCTCGCCGCGTTGCGGGATGAGGCCGACCCTGCCGTACGGCATGCCCTTCCGGGGTGGCTGTGGAAGCGTCTTGGTACGGATTGGCCAGGGCGGGCGGAGGTCATTGCCGAGGCGCTTCATCGGCATCCTCCCATGAGCTTGCGTGTCAATGCGGCCATGCTGACCCGCGAGGCCTATCTTGAGCGGTTGTCGGCGGGTGGAATCGAGGCCGGGGCGAGCTGTCACGCGCCGTTCGGTGTTCTTCTCGCGCAGCCGCAGCCGGTTGAACGGCTGCCCGGTTTTGCTGAGGGCGAGGTGTCCGTGCAGGACGAAGCAGCCCAGTTGTGCGCGGCCATCGCGCCATTGCGCCCGGGGTTGCGCGTGCTGGATGCCTGCGCCGCGCCGGGCGGGAAAACCCTGGCCCTGCTGGAGGCCTGTCCTGGGTTGGACATGCTGGCGCTCGACTGCGATGCAACACGGCTGCAACGCGTGCATGCCAATCTGGCGCGTGCGGGTCTTGAGGCCGAGGTCCGCGCCGCGGACGCGGGCGAGCCTTCGGACTGGTGGGATGGGCGACCGTTCGATTTGATCCTGCTCGACGCGCCCTGCTCGGCGACCGGAGTGATTCGTCGTCACCCTGATATCAAGCGTCTGCGTCGCGCCGAGGATATCGCGGCGCTCGCCGCTCAGCAGGATCGCCTGCTGGACGCATTGTGGCCCTTGCTGGCCGTCGGGGGGCGTATGCTTTACATGACCTGTTCGATCCTCCGCGAAGAAAACGATGCCCGCGTCACAGCCTTCCTGCGCCGTCAGGCGGGCGCGCGGGAGTGGACGATCGAGGCGGATTGGGGGCATGCCCTCGATCATGGTCGTCAGGTCCTGCCCGGTGAGGATGGGATGGACGGTTTCTATTACTGCATGCTGGAGAGGGCGCGTTGAAACGTTCGGGGCTGATGCGCTGGCTGATGGCAGGGTTGTTTTGTCTTGCCGCTCACGCGCACGCGGGGCAGGTCACGATCACCCATGTCGGCGCCGAGTTGCGCGGCGGCATGCTGTATGTCGACGCGGACGCTCGTCTGGAACTGTTCGAGGCCCAGCGCGCCGCCTTGCAGAGCGGCGTGCCGCTGACGTTCGCCTGGGATTTCGTGGTCGAGCAGGAGCGCAACTGGATCTGGTCTCGCACCCTGGAGGACCAGAGCGTGCTCGCCCGTGTTGAATACCACGCGCTCAGTCGGCTCTATCGTCTGGTCTGGCTGGACAGCGAGGAGAGTGCAACCTTCGCGACTCTTGACGGGGTGTTGGACGCACTGAGTCATCTGCGTGCCCTACCCCTCGCCGCCGCCGAATTTCCGAAAACGGGTGTCTACCGGGGACGGACCCGGTTGCGTCTGGTGCTCGATACGCTGCCTCTGCCGATGCGTCCGCGCGCCTATTTCTCCGAGCACTGGCAGTTGAGCAGCGAGTGGTACCTATGGGGGTTCTGACGCTGCGCGTGTTTTACCGTCGGCGTCTGCGCCCGCTTGTGCCCTGGGTCAGCGCGCTGGTGGTCGTGCTGCTGCTGGTCTCGCTCTATCTGCTGACCGACGCGCTGCAAAACTCGGCCCGCTACGAATCCATCTACCTCTGGCTGCTTGGCTTCAATGTCATCGGCGTGCTGTTCCTGCTGATGGTGGTGGTGGCCAACATCTGGCGTCTGGTGCAGAGCGTGCGCGCCAACGTCCCGGGCTCGCGCCTGACCACGCGGTTCCTCGGCGCATTCGTGGCGCTCAGCCTGGCGCCGGTCGCGATCGTCTTCTATTTCTCGCTCGACTTCATCCAGCGCGGTATCGATAGCTGGTTCGATGTTCGCATCGAACAGGCGCTTGGCGATGCGCTCGAACTCTCGCGCGCGTCGCTCGACGTGCGCATGCGCGAGGCCTTGCGCACGACCACACGCGTCGCCTCGATGCTGGCGGAGTCCGATGCCGAGCACGCCGCGCTGGAACTGGACACTCTGCGGCGTGAGACTGAATCGACCGAGATGACCCTGTTCGGCGCGGGCAATATGATCATCGCCTCCGCCAGCGACGACACCCAGGGCATCCTGCCCGCGCGTCCGGGCGAGGCGGTGTTGATGCATGTGCGCCAGGGGAATGACTACATCGGTCTGGAGCCCGCCCAGGATGATCGTCTGGTCGTGCGCGTGGTGACTCCGGTACCCGGTTTCGGGTTGCGTTCGGAGACTTGGCTGTTGCAGTCCTGGTTCCCTATCGATCCGCGCCTGGGCAGTCTGGCGACCAGTGTGCAGGAGGCTTTTCATCAGTATCGAGAGCTGATTTACCTGCGTCAGGGCCTGAAGCAGAACTTCGCGCTCGCGCTAGGGCTGGCCCTGCTGCTTTCCGCGCTCACCGCCGTGTGGCTCGCGTTCGTCGCTGCCCGTCGCCTGACCGCGCCGATCCGGGAGCTGGCGCTCGGCACCCGCGCGGTGGCGGCGGGCGACTACAGCTTGCGCTTGCCGGTGCAGCGCAATGACGATCTCGGCCTGCTGGTGCGTTCGTTCAACACCATGACGGCGCGTATCGCGGAAAGCACCGAAGAGGCTCACCGCCTCAAGGAAGACGCCGATGCCCAGCGTGACTACCTGGAGACGGTGCTCCAGCATCTCTCATCCGGCGTGCTGACACTCGGCGAGGATGCTCGTGTGCGGCATGTGAACGCCGCCGCTGCGAGTATGCTGGACGTGCCGCTGGATGAGTTGCGCCAGTCCAGTCTGCATGGGCTGTGCATCACCCATACGCATCTCGCGCCGTTGTGTGATGCGCTGAATCACTGGCTGGACCATGACGGCGTTTTTGATCTCGGGCAGGAGGTCAGGCTTTACAACGAGTCCGGACGGCGCATCCTGATGCTGCGCGGGGCGTTGCTGGCTCATGATGCCCATGATGGGGAGGAGGGCGGACTGGTGTTGGTGATGGACGACATCACCGCCATCATCCAGGGCCAGCGTGACGCGGCCTGGAGTGAGGTGGCCCGGCGTTTGGCGCACGAGATCAAGAACCCGCTCACGCCCATCCAGCTTTCCGCCGAGCGCCTGCGTCGCAAGCTTGGCCCGGTGCTGGAGGCCGATCCGGAAAACGGACGGGTGCTGGACCGCGCCACGCATACCATTGTCCAGCAGGTCGAAGCGATGAAGCACATCGTCAACGAATTCACTGAATATGCACGCGCTCCGGAAACCCATCTCGCGCCGCTGGAGCTGAATACCCTGGTGCGCGACGTGGTCGATCTCTACCGTGGTGACAGTATCCGCGTGCGTCACGATCTGGCCGATACTCCGCTCTGGCTGGTGGGCGATGCGGGTCGATTGCGCCAGTTGTTGCACAATCTCGTCAAGAATGCCGCCGAAGCCCTGCGTGAGTCCGCCATGCCACAGGATGGTCCGGCCCGGGTGACCTTGCGAACCCGCTTGCGTGAAGATGAAAGCCTGGTCGAGCTTTGTGTCGAGGATAATGGTCCGGGCTTCCCTCCCGAGCTGCTTGAGCATATCTTCGAACCTTATGTCACCACTCGTCCCAAGGGTACCGGGCTGGGGCTGGCCATCGTGAAGAAAATTGTCGAGGAGCATGCAGGACGCGTGCATGTGTTCAATCCCGCCGAGGGCGGCGCGCGCGTGCTGATCCTTCTGCCCGCCGTTCCGGCCCCGCATTGACGAGCCATAAACCTTCGAGAAGCCCATGCCGAACGCACATATCCTGATCGTGGACGATGAGCCGGATATCCGCGAATCCGTGCGCGACATCCTTGAAGATGAGGGCTACAGCGTGGCCGTCGCGGAGGGCGCCACGCAAGCCCAGGCGGCGCTCCAGGCCCGCCGCGCCGATCTCATCCTGCTGGACGTCTGGATGCCGGAGATGGACGGACTCGGTCTGTTACGGCATTGGCACGCGCATGGCGGTCTGCCTGCGCCGGTCGTCATGATGTCCGGGCATGGCACGCTGGAGACAGCGGTGGAGGCGATCCGGCTTGGCGCCTATGACTTCATCGAGAAACCGCTCTCGCTCGACAAGCTGCTGCTGATGGTGGAAAACGCCCTGCAAGCGCAGCGTCTGGCGCAGGAAAACGCGCGCCTCAAGCGCGATGCGCGCAATCACTTCGAGCCCATCGGCGACAGCCAGGCCATGCAGACCATCAAGGCCCAGTCGCGTCGTCTGGCCGAGACCGATGGCTGGGTCTTGATAAGCGGCGAGCCGGGGGTCGGAAAACAGACCTTCGCTCGTTTCATTCACAGCCTTGGGCAGCGCCGTCACCAGCCCTTCATCGAGGTCAACCTGGCGACCCTGAATACCCGTCAGGGTGCGGCGGTGGAATTGTTCGGCAGCGAGGAGGGCAGCGGGCGAGTGCGTTACGGCCTGCTCGAACAGGCTCATGGCGGCACTCTTTTCCTGGCCGAGGTGGCCGATCTGGACAAAGGCGTACAGACACAATTGCTGTCCGCGCTGGAAAGCCAGAGCTTCGTCCGGGTCGGCGGCAGCGAGCCAGTGCACGTCGATGTGCGCGTGATCGCCGCGACGGCGCGGGATTTGGCCGAAGAGGTCCGTGCCGCGCGCTTTCGCGAAGACCTTTACTACCATCTCAATGTGCTGCCGCTGCGCATTCCGCCATTGCGCGAGCACGCTTCCGACATTCCCCAATTGCTGGAACACGAACTGCGCCGCGCTCAGGAGCAGGAGGGCGTCGCACCGCGCAGACTGGATGCGGAGGCTGTTAGCCTGCTGTCGTCTTACGCCTGGCCCGGCAATGTGCGCGAACTGAAAAATGTGGTGCAACGTCTGCTCATCCTGACCAGCGGCGAAATCATTGGCGTCCCCGAGGCGCGTCAGGCGCTGGGCCAGTCCGGAGGCAAGGGGGCGCAGGCGGATGCGCCGACGGTGCAGGAGCGGGGCGGGCGCCTCACCGTCGAGGTCGATATGGCCCAGCCTCTGCGTGATGCGCGGGATGCTTTCGAACGGGCCTATCTTGAGGCTCAGTTGCGCCACAGCGGCGGCAGCATGACCGAGCTTTCGCGCCGTACCGGCATGGAGCGCACCAATCTCTACCGTAAGCTGAAAGCGCTGGGTGTCAAAGACCCCGTCTCCCGCGACGATGGCGATAAAGACTGGTAAGGCGGACTTCTCATGAAAATCGTGATTCTCGGCGCCGGCCAGGTTGGCACGACCGTCGCTACCCAGCTCGCCGGCGAGGCGAGCAATGACATCACCCTGGTCGATACTGACGCGGCGATCCTGCGCGAATTGCAGGAAAAGCTCGACATCCGGACCGTGGTGGGTCTTGCCTCGCATCCCACCGTCCTGGCGGAGGCGGGAGTCGACGACGCGGACATGCTGCTGGCGGTGACGCCTAGCGACGAGGTCAACATGGTGGCCTGTCATCTTGCCTGGAAGCTGTTCCACACCCCGGTCAAGATCGCCCGCCTGCGTGCGCTGGAATATCAAAACAACGCGGTGATCTTCGAGGAGGGCTATTTCCGCATTGATGTGGTCATCAGCCCGGAAAAACTGATCCAGGATCACATCGCCCGCCTTGTGGCCCTGCCCGGCGCCTTGCAGGTGCTGGATTTCGCCGGTGGCAAGGTACGTCTGGTCGGCGTGCGCGCCTTTGCCGGAGGGCCGATGGTCGGTCAGCCGATCCGCGATATCCGCGAGCACATGCCCAACGTCGATACCCGTGTCGCGGCCATCTTCCGCAAGGGGCAGGCGATCATGCCGACGGGCGATACGGTGATCGAGCCGGACGACGAGGTATTCTTCATCGCCGCGCGCGAACACATCCGCGCCGTGATGGGCGAACTTGGGCGCATGGAACGGCCCTATCGGCGCATCATGGTCGCCGGGGGCGGCAATATCGGGCGCGGGCTCGCCAAGGCGCTGGAAACCCGCGCCCAGGTCAAGGTCATCGAACACAATCCCGGCAATGCCAAGCGTTTGGCCGAGGAGCTGCGGGAGGCCATTGTGCTGCGCGGCGATGCGACCGACGAGGACTTGCTGCGCGAGGAAAACGTGGAGGACATGGACCTGTTCCTGGCCGTCACCAACGACGACGAGAACAACATCCTTTCCGCCATGCTCGCCAAGCGGCTGGGTGCGCGCAAGGCCATGGCCATCATCAACCGCACGGTCTACGTCGATCTGATCGAATCATCCGCGATCGATGTGGTGATCTCACCCCAGCTCATCACCGTCAGCGCCTTGCTGGCCCACTTGCGGCGCGGCGACGTGACTGCCGCCCATTCGCTGCGGCGCGGCGCGGCGGAGGCGATGGAGATCATCGCGGTGGGCGACAAGCTGACCTCGCGGGTGGTCGGTCGCCGCATCGAAGAGCTGAAACTGCCCGATGGCGTCACAATCGGCGCCGTGGTGCGTAGCGAGACCGAAGTCATCATCGCACACCACGATACGGTGATTGCGTCGGACGACCACGTCATCCTGTTCCTGACCGACAAGAACAAGGTGCGCGAGGTGGAGCAATTGTTCCAGGTCGGCTTCAGCTTTTTCGGCTGACGGGGGCTCGTTCATGCAGCTTTTGGTGGTTCAGCGCGTTCTTGGCATCCTGCTGATGATATTCAGTCTGTCCATGCTGCCTCCCGCCTTGGTTGGCTGGTCATTCGGCGATGGGGCCGTACTGCCTTTCCTGCAAGGATTCGCCTGGCTTTTCGTTCTCGGTGCGCTGGTGTTCTGGCCCGTGCGGCGCTTGCGGCGCGAGCTCAAGCTGAGGGATGGGTTTGCCGTGGTGGTCATGTTCTGGACGGTGCTCGGCCTGTCCGGCGCCTTGCCCTTTTATCTGGCCGAGCAGCCCGACATGTCCGTAACCGACGCCGTGTTCGAGGCTGTTTCCGGGTTGACGACCACGGGGGCGACCGTGTTGATTGGCCTGGATACCCTACCGCACAGCATTCTGTTCTATCGGCAGGAGCTGCAATGGCTGGGCGGGATGGGAATCGTGGTCCTCGCGGTCGCGATCCTGCCCTTGCTCGGGGTTGGCGGCATGCAGCTCTACAAGGCCGAATATCCCGGGCCGATGAAGGATGCCAAGCTGACTGCGCGGATCGCGGACACCGCGAAGACGCTCTGGTACATCTATGTCGGACTCACGATCATCGCCGCCCTGGGCTATCACCTCGGCGGCATGACTTGGTTCGACGCCATCGGGCATGCCTTTTCAAGCGTCGCCATTGGCGGCTTTTCCACCCATGACGCCGGTTTTGGCTACTACGATTCGCCCTGGCTGGATAGCATGGCCATCTTCGTGATGTTCTTCTCCGCGGTGAACTTCGCCCTGCATTTCGTGGCCTGGCATCGGCGCAGCCTGCGAGGGTACCTCTACGACTCCGAGTTCCGTTTTTTTGTTGTCGTCCTGTCGGGCATGATTGCGCTCACCACGCTTTACCTTTGGGGAACCGGGACCTATGAAGGGTTCTTGAGCGCACTGCGTTACGCGGCATTCAATGTCGTTTCCTACGCCACCACGACCGGTTTTTCCACAGCGGACATCACGGTATGGCCGACCTTCCTGCCTGTGCTCATAGTCCTTCTGGCCTTCATGGGCGGGTGTACGGGGTCCACCGGCGGGGGGATGAAGGTCATGCGCGTTCTCCTGCTCATCAAGCAGGGTCTGCGAGAGCTCAAGCAACTTGTCCATCCGCAGGCCGAGCTGCCGGTCAAGATCAGCGACCATCCAGTGCCGGATCGTGTGGTTCAGGCCGTCTGGGGGTTTTTCTCCGCCTACATCGGTATCGTTATTGTCCTGACGCTGTTGATGCTGGCCTTTGGCTTGGACGAGGTCACGGCTTTCGGCGCCGTGGCGGCGACCTTGACGAACCTCGGACCCGGCCTCGGGGGTGTCTCGGCCAATTTCGCGACGGTACCTGATGCCGCCAAATGGGTTGGTTGCGTGGCCATGATTCTGGGGCGCCTTGAGGTATTCACCTTGCTGGTGTTGTTCACCCCGGTCTTCTGGCGTCGATGACATCCCGTGTCGATGTGTGGAATGCGCGTCACGCCGAGGGAAAACCCGGCGAGGCGGCATGGGTGCTGCGCGAGCACGCGCATCTGCTGCCGGGGAGTGGCGAAGCGCTGGATCTGGCCTGCGGCCTGGGGGCGAACGCACTTTTCATGGCCGAGCGCGGTTTGCGCGTCCGGGCTTGGGACAGCTCGCCGGTCGCCATTGCAAGGCTGCAAGGGATGGCCTGCGCACGCGGGCTGGAGATTGCCGCCTCGGTACGTGATGTGGTGGCCGATCCGCCCGCGCCGGAGTGTTTTGACGTGATCGCGGTCAGTCATTTTCTCGACCGCGATCTGTTTCCAGCCTTGCTTGCCGCCCTGAGACCCGGCGGGCTGTTGTTCTACCAGACCTTCACCGTCGAGCGGGACGGGGACGGCGATGCACCCGCCAACCCCGCCTTCCTGCTGGAACCGAACGAGTTGCTTGAGCGCTGCCGCGCCTTGCGCCTGCTGGCCTATCGCGAGGATGGTACGGCAGGCGACAGGTCGCGGGGAATGCGCGCCCTGGCCGTGCTGGTGGGGATGAAGCCATGAAGGACCCCGGGCGGAAATCTCACGGGGGAGCGACGGGATGGCTCCGTGGCCTGCCCCAGCCTGTCCGTACGCTCGCCCTCTGGCATCCGCGTTACTGGGGCATGTGGTTCGGAGTTCTTCTCCTGTGGGGCATCGCCTGGCTGCCGGTTCGCTGGCGCATGGCGCTCGGTGCATGGCTTGGGCGGCAGATGGGGCTGCGCAACGCCAAGCGCGAGCGGATCGTCGGGATCAATCTGCGCCTGTGTTTCCCAGAGCTGGATGAGGCGGCCCGCACGGAACTTGCGCGGGCCGCCTTTGAGCGGGCCGGGCAAGCCATGCTCGATCTCGGCTACCTCTGGCTGCGCGGCAGGAAGGCGCTGGAGCGCCGCTGGCGGGTGCATGGCCTGGATCATCTCCAGGCCGCCCAGCGCTCGGGGCGCGCGCTGCTGGTGGTGACCGGGCACGTGGTCGGGCTGGACGTGGGCGGGGTCTGCCTGTCGAAACTCTGCGGCGGCGGAGCCGGGCCCTACAACCCTACCCGCAAGCCTTTCATCAATGCCTGGATGACGCATGGCCGGACGCGCTTCGGGGCGACGCTGATGGCTCGCCAGGACGGCTTGCGTCCGCTGGTCAAGGCGCTCAAGTCCGGCACGCTGGTGTACTACATCCCGGACGAAGACCTTGGTCCCGAGCACGCCGTATTCGTCCCGTTCTTCGGCGTGCCCAAGGCAACCGTGCCGATGCTCGGACGCCTTGCGCGTCTGGGTGATGCAGTCGTATTGCCCTACATCACCCGTCTGGACCCCAAGACCGGGCTCTATCACATCCATGTCGAACCGCCGCTCGCCGATTTTCCCTCCGGGGATGCGCTTGCGGATACAGCGCGCATGAATGAGGTGCTGGAACGGATGATCCGGGTCGATCCCTCACAGTACATGTGGGGTTTCAAGCTGTTCAAAACCCGTCCGTCGGGTGAAGTTTCACCTTATACGGAGAATAAGTAAACATTTGTATATGTTTAAACTAATTGCTGAACAATAATTTAAGCTGTTTTGGGTATGTGTTTTTCTGATGGTTTTCTCGGGGTGGGTGCGGTAATCAGCTTTATCTTATGCGTTGTAGGGAATGTCTGATGGCGGGCATGGCAACCGGGTGTTAGGCTCAAAACCGTGACTTGCAGGAGCCTGGATCGGGTTTCCACGGCACGTTCCCCGATGAGCGGTCAGTCTTGATCATGCGAGGGGAGGGGCGCTTCTCGATGGCGGTTTTCGAGGGGCTGTGCATTAAAGAATGCTTATTGGCTGCCGAAAATCCCGAATGAGCACTATTCGGTCTTGCATTGGAGAGGCAGTTTGAACGACATGAAGTACATGGACATCACCCGTTTACTCGACAAGCAGCGCGGCCTTGCCCTTGCGCCCGCTTTTCTCGCATTGGCTGGCGCGGCGTTGCTCGTATTCGCCCCCTCCGGCGCGGTTTATGTGGCTGCTGTCTTGTTGCTGGCGGCGGGCGGCGGGGTCTCCTGGTGGCTGGCACGCACGCAGCGGGAAGCGCGGGACACGGTGCTGGGCTGGGTTGCGCAGCGCGAAGCCGCGACCGACGTGCCCGATACCGGACGCCAGAGCCTTGAGGAGAGCGTGGCCGTCGTCAGCGAACTGGCATCCCGCCAGATCGAAACCGCGCGGCATCAGACGGAAGATGCCATTGTCACCCTGTCCTCGCGTTTCGCGGCCCTGGTGGACCGCATCACGACCGCCGTGCAGGCTTCCGAGGCGAGCGTCGGCGAGTTTGGAGGGGATGGCGTCAAGGAAGTCTTCGTGCGCAGCAATGTCGATCTTGCCCGACTGGTCGAGCATCAGCGCGCCGCCATCGTCGAAAGGCAGTCCATGCTGGAGGGCGTGCGCACGCTCGCGTCCCGCGCCTCTGAACTCAAGGGGATGGCCGCCTCGGTCGGCAAGATCGCCTCGCAAACCAATCTTCTGGCCCTCAACGCGGCCATCGAGGCCGCAAGGGCCGGTGAGTACGGCCGCGGATTCGCGGTAGTCGCCGACGAGGTTCGCGCGCTCTCGCAACAGTCCGGAGAAACGGGCGGGAACATCGCCGAGGTCGTCGGAAGCATCGCCGATGCCATGAACGAAGCCGTGGAGAGCGCCCGCGTCATCGCGGAGCGCGACAACGCACTGGCGCAGGAGGCGGAAGAGGCCATTGAAAGCGTCCTGCGCAGGCTGGAGGGCGTGGCCTCCGCGTTCGAAGGATCGTCCCGCATGCTGCGCGAAGAGAGCGTGGGCATCCGTGCCGAAATCGGGGACATCCTGGTGTCCCTTCAGTTTCAGGATCGGGTCAGCCAGATCCTCGCCCAGGTCACCGGGGCTCTGGAGCGCTTCGATCAGCAGGTGCGCGCACGGGCGGGCAGCGGCCCCCAGGTGTCGCCCGAGGAGACGCGTCAGATGATGAGCATCGGGCTGACCACGGACGAGCAGCGAGCCAATGTCGGTGGCGGGGGCGGCAAGCCTCCGGCGGCCTCCGGCGGCGGCGACGAGATTACGTTCTTCTGAATTTGAAATCGCATCAAAGGGAATACCAATCATGTCCAAGACCATTCTTATCGTCGATGACTCCGCCTCCCTCCGTCAGGTCGTGGCCATTGCCCTCAAGGGCGCGGGTTACGACGTCATCGAGGCGAGCGATGGCCGTGATGGCCTCTCCAAGCTGGACGGTCGCAAGGTCCACCTCATCATCAGCGACGTGAACATGCCCAACATGGATGGCATCAGCATGGTCAAGGAGATCAAGAACAACCCGTCCTACAAGTTCACCCCCATCATCATGCTCACCACCGAGGCGGGCGATGACATGAAGCAGAAAGGCAAGGACGCCGGGGTGCGGGCCTGGGTGGTCAAGCCCTTCAAGCCCGAGCAGATGCTCGATGCCGTGTCCAAGCTGATCCTGCCCTGAGGTCGCCGCCATGCTGACAGTTCACCAACAGGATCAAGGCCGCTGCCGGGTGGAAATCGAGGGCGAGCTGACCATCTACAACGCAGCCGAGATCCGTCAGGGACTGCTCGGCATGCTGAATGCCTGCGCCGAGGCAGAGATCTCGCTCGCCGGGGTCAGCGAGCTGGATACCGCAGGTCTGCAACTCCTGATGCAGATCAAGCGCGAGGCGCGCGCGCGTGGCCTGAACATGCCATTCACCGAGCACAGCCGCGCGGTGATTGATGTGATGGAGCGGCTGGATCTAAACGCATTTTTTGGCGACTCGGTCATCATGCCGGCTCAGACAGAGGGGAACGTCTGATGAGTGGAAATCCGCTTGATACTTTCCGCGAGGAGAGCCGCGAACTCCTCACCACCATTGAGGAATCTCTGCTGGCGCTGGAGAACGAACCTGGCGATGCCGAGACCATCAATGCCCTGTTCCGCGCCGCCCACACCATCAAGGGCACGGCGGGCGTGTTCGGCTTCTCGCATGTGGAGCGTTTCACCCACGTCGTGGAAAACCTGCTGGATCGGGTGCGCGACGGAGAGATGAGCGTCGGCGACGAGCTCATCGCCCTGCTGCTGCATTGCCGCGACCATATTGAAGTGTTGATCGACCTTGCGGTGCGTGGCGAAGAGGATGTTCCGGCGGATACCGCGCGTCATGGCGACGGTCTGCTGGACCAGTTGCGCGTCTTCCTGGATGAACAGCCCGCCGAGGCGCGGGCGGTTGTCGCGGCCCCGGCCCATGTCGGGCCCCAGTCCGACGTGACGGTCATCGGCGAGCGTCGCCCCGTGGCCAGCGACAACTGGCACATCTCCCTGCGCTTCTCGCAGGAGGTCATGCGGCACGGGCTCGATCCCCTCGCGTTCCTGACCTACCTCGAACGGCTGGGCGACCTGGTTCATGTCGAAACCCTTTATGGCGGCATGCCATCGCTGGAAGCCATGGATCCCGAATCCTGCTATCTGGGGTTCGAGATCGAGTTCGACAGCGAGGCCAGCAAACAGTCCATCGAAGAAGTCTTCGAATTCGTGCGGGAGGAATGCGCCCTGCACATCCTGCCTCCGCGCGCCCACATTGACCATTACGCCGCCATGATCCGCGCCCTGCCCGAAGAGGACATGATGATCGGCGATATTCTCGTGCGCACCGGGGCGCTGAGCGCCCATGAATTGAAGGAGGCCCTGCACCTGCTGGAGGTCTCGCGCGAGCTCACCGACGGACAGGTGGTCCTGCCCGCGCCGCCGCGTCTGGGCGATGTGGCGGTGGCGGCGGGCATGGTGCATCCCGAAGTGGTCGAGGCCGCTGCCGAAAAGCAGGCCGCGGTCAAAGATCGCAAGGCCAGCGGCAGCCAATGGCTGCGGGTCGAGGCCTCCAAGCTCGACAGCCTCATCAACCTGGTCGGCGAACTGGTCATCGCGGGCGCGAGTTCCAGCCTGATGGCCCAGCGACGGGGTGACGACGAGCTGAGCGAATCTTTCTCCCTGGTCAGCCGCCTGGTCGAGGAGATCCGCGATGGCGCCCTGCGTCTGCGCATGGTGCAGATCGGCGAGACCTTCAACCGCTTCCAGCGCGTGGTGCGCGATGTCAGCAAGGAACTGGGCAAGGATATCCGCCTGGAAATCAGCGGCGCCGAGACCGAGCTCGACAAGACCGTGGTCGAGAAGATCGGCGACCCGCTCATGCATCTGGTGCGCAACGCCATGGATCACGGCCTGGAATCCCCGGCTGACCGTGTCGCGGCGGGCAAGCCCGCGCAGGGCGTGCTGCGCCTGAATGCCTACCACGATTCCGGCAGCATCGTGATCGAGGTCGGGGACGACGGACGCGGCCTCAACCGCGAACGCATCCTGGCCAAGGCCATCGAGCGCGGCATCGTGCAGCCGGGCGCGACATTGACCGACAACGAAATCTATCTGCTGATCTTCGAGCCAGGCTTCTCCACTGCCGAGAAAGTCACCAACCTTTCCGGGCGTGGCGTCGGCATGGACGTGGTACGGCGCAACATCGAAGCCCTGCGCGGCAGCGTGGACATCAACAGCACACCGGGTCAGGGGGCGACAGTCACCATCCGCATGCCGCTGACCCTCGCCATCATCGACGGCTTTCTGGTCGGCGTGGGCGACGCTTCCTACATCATCCCGCTGGATACCGTGCAGGAATGCCTGGAACTCAACCAGCCGGAGCATATCGACGCCCGCCAGCAGCACTACATCAACCTGCGCGGCGAAGTCCTGCCCTTCCTGCGGCTGGGCGACGCCTTCGGCACGGAGCGCGATGCAAGCGCCCGTCGGCGCGAAAACATCGTGGTCGTGCAGTACGGCAACCAGAAAGCGGGCCTTGTGGTGGACGAGCTCATGGGCGAATTCCAGACCGTCATCAAACCGCTGGGCCGACTGTTCGAAGGGCTGCGCGGCCTCAGCGGGTCCACCATCCTCGGCACCGGCGAGGTGGCGATGATTCTTGATATTCCCAACCTCATCCAACGCGCCGCTGGCGCAGGCCGGGCAGGTACGCCCCGCACCCTCCATTGAATGGATTCTGAACCAAGACCAAAGATCAAACTTGGAGTTCAGAACATGTTTGCGAACATGAAGATCAGCGCCCGCCTGAGCGGAGGCTTTGCCATCGTGATCCTGCTGATGGTGGCAATCGCCGTCATCGGGATCAGCCGCCTTGCCGTCATGAATGACAGCATCGGCTTGATGGTCAACGACCGTTATCCGAAAACGGTGACCGCCAACCACATCATTGATGAAATGGGCGTAAACGCGCGCGCCATGCGCAACGCCCTGCTGGTCAAATCTGAAGATCAGGTTCGGGCCGAACTTGCGCGTGTCGAGAAGTCTCGCGCGAGCATCGTGGAGAACTTCGACAAGCTGAAGGCCTCCATCACGTCTGAAAAGGGCAAGGAGATTCTCAAGAAGGCGCTGGATGTCCGCGTGGAATTCGTGAAGCATCAGGATGCCTTTCTGGAGCTTGTCAAGAAGGGACAGAGGGATGAGGCAATTGACCTTCTCGTCAGCAAGATCCGCCAGTCACAGGGCGAGTATTTCGATGCCGTGAGCGCCTTGATCGAGTACCAGGGCAGCTTGATGACCCAGGCAGGGCAGGATGCCATCAAGGCCTACGAGGATGGTCGTAACCTGATGATCTCGCTGGCCGTCATCGCCCTGTTGCTGGCTGCGTTCCTCGCCTTCTGGATCATGCGCAGCATCACCCGTCCGCTCAATGAGGCCATGACGGTGGCCAATCGTCTCGCCAATGGCGACTTGACGGTGCGTGTCAATGTCACCTCCAACGATGAAGTCGGTCAGCTCCTGATGGCCATGCGCGACATGGTGGAAAAGCTGACGCGCGTGGTCACGGACATCAACAGCGCGGTGGACGGTCTTTCCAGCGCCTCCGAAGAGGTGAGCGCGACCGCCCAGACCCTGAGCCAGGGTGCGAGCG
>JBFLZK010000013.1:0-9436 GCA_040756355.1 Pseudomonadota bacterium
AGACGCGACCGTAGGTCGGCTTGAGGCCGGTCACACCGCAGTAGGCTGCGGGCTGACGGATGGAGCCGCCGGTATCGGTGCCGGTGGCGACGGGAACCAGCCCGGCGGCTAGCGCGGCGGCGGAACCACCGGAGGAACCGCCGGGCACGGCGACAACGGCCCATGGGTTCTTCGTCGCCCCGTAATGGCTGGATTCGCTGGTCGAGCCCATGGCGAATTCGTCCATGTTCAGCTTGCCGAGCATGACCGTGCCGGCCTGGCGCAGACGCTCGACCACGGTCGCGTCATAGGGCGCGACGAAATTGTCCAGCATGCGCGAGCCGCAGGAGGTCCTGACCCCAAGAGTGCAGAAGATGTCCTTGTGCGCCAGCGGAATGCCGGTGAGGGGACCGGCCTGACCGGCGACGATGCGATGGTCGGCGGCCCGCGCGGCCTCCAGGGCCTCGCCCTCGGTCACGGTGATGAAGCTGTTGAGGGCGCCGTCGTGCGCCCTGATGCGAGCGAGAAAGTGCTGGGCCAATTCGACCGCGGAGATTTCCTTGCGATCGAGCATGCCGCGCAGTTCAGCGAGCGATTTCTGATGCAGGCTCATTATTCGATCACCTTCGGGACCAGGAACAGGCCGCTCTCGACGGCGGGCGCATTGAGCTGGAAGAGCTCGCGCTGATCGGGTTCCGTCACTGCGTCCGGACGAAGGCGCTGGGCCATGTCAAGCGGATGGGCCATGGGCTCGATGCCCTGGGTGTCGGCCTGATTCATGCGCTCGACCAAGGCGAGAATGCCAGACAGGTCATGGGCATAACGCCCCACCTCGGCCTCGTCGACGGCCAGACGGGCAAGATGGGCGATCTTCTTCACTTCCGAGGGCTCGATCGTCATCGGCGGCTCTTTTCAATGCTGCATGGGGTCGAAAAATGTAGCACAGGCAAGCACCTTGCCCAAGGCGGAGGGGGTTGATAAAGTGACCGACTCAGGCTAGTCAAGGCAATTTTCGCCCCCTGATCCTCAATCAATAATCGCAATACATACATTGTCATGTTCAAGAATGTCTTCGGCCTGTTCTCCACCGATCTCTCCATTGACCTGGGCACCGCCAACACCCTGATTTACGTTCAGGGACACGGCATCGTGCTCGACGAACCCTCGGTCGTCGCCATCCGCCAGGACGGCGGCCAGCGCTCCATCCAGGCATTCGGCATCGAAGCCAAGAAAATGCTTGGCCGCACCCCGCAGAACATCACCGCCGTGCGCCCGCTGCGCGACGGCGTGATCGCCGATTTCCACGTCACCGAAAAAATGCTCCAGCACTTCATTCGCAAGGCGCACAGCAGTAATTTGCTGCGCCCCAGCCCGCGCGTGCTGGTGTGCGTGCCGGTCGGTGCGACCCCGGTCGAGCGCAAGGCGATCAAGGAATCCGTGCTCGGCGCGGGCGCCCGTAAGGCCTATCTGATCGAGGAGCCGATGGCGGCGGCCATCGGCGCGGGCATCCAGGTCGATGAGCCGCGCGGCTCCATGGTGGTGGACATCGGCGGCGGCACCTCCGAGGTGGCGGTCATCTCACTGGATGGCATTGTCTACTCCGCCTCGGCCCGCATCGGCGGCGACAAGTTCGACGAAGCCATCATCAGCTATGTACGCCGCAACTACGGCATGCTGATCGGCGAGGCCACCGCCGAGCGGATCAAGAAAGAGATCGGCTGCGCCTACCCGGGCAAGGAACTGCTGGAGATCGAGGTCAAAGGCCGCAATCTATCCGAAGGCGTGCCACGCACCTTCACGCTCAACAGCAATGAAATCCTTGAAGCTCTCAACGAGCCGCTGTACGGCATCGTCCAAGCCGTGCGCACCGCGCTGGAGCAAACCCCGCCGGAGCTGGGTGCGGACATCGCCGAAAGCGGTATCGTGCTGACCGGTGGCGGCGCCCTGCTGCGCGACCTGGATCGCTTGCTGATGGAGGAAACCGGCCTACCCGTCGTGATTGCCGACGACCCGCTGACTTGCGTGGCACGTGGCGGCGGTCGCGTGCTCGAACTGATCGACCAGCGCCACAGCACCCTGTTCTCGGTCGAATAATCCAGCCGCGCGGACGGCCATCCCGTGGCCAACCTCTTTCGCAAAGGCCGCGGCGGGCCGGTTTGGCTCGCCATGCTCGTGCTCGTCTCACTCGGGCTTTATCTGGCCGACAGCCGCCTGCATCTGACCGACGGCCTGCGCGGCTGGCTGATGACCGGACTTGAGCCAATCCAACGCCTTGTCGCGCTGCCCTCCGTGCTGTGGCGCCACGTTGGGGAAACGCTCCAGACGCGCGCGACGCTTGAGGCGGAGAACGCACGCCTCAAGCAAGACAACCTGCTGCTCAAGACGCAAATGCAGACATTCTGGTCCATGCAGGAAGAAAACAAACGGCTGCGCGAACTGCTCAAGGCCACCAAGCCTCTGGAACAAGATCTGCTTCTGGCCCAAGCGCTGCCGGTGCGCGATGGCGCGCTAAGCCGCACCCTGCTTATCGATCGCGGCGCCCAGGATGGCGTTCATATCGGCCAGGCCGCGCTGAGCGCCGACGGCGTTCTCGGACAGGTCGTCCACGTCGGCCCGCGCACCGCCGAAGTCCTACTCCTGAACGATGGAAGCCACGCCATCCCAGTGCGTGTGGCGCGCACCGGCCAACGCGCCATCGCGCGCGGCACGGGCGAGGCGGATCGACTGGAAATCCTGCACATGCCGAACAACGCGGATGTGCGAGAGGGCGACTTGCTGATGACATCCGGGATGGGCGGCGGTTTCCCGGAGGGCTATCCCGTCGCTGTGGTCACGCTCATCGCAACCGCGCAGAGCGGCCCCTTCGCGACCATCGGAGCCCGCCCCCTGGCGCGGCTTGAGGACCCACGCGAGATTGCCCTCGTCTGGATGCGCTCTCCAGAGGCCCCACCGTCCACCCCTCCAGCCAGCGAGGAAATCCATGACCCCTAATCACGGTGGTCTGGTCCTGATCGCCATCAGTCTTCTGGCCGCGCTGACCGTCGAACTGCTGCCCTTGCCGAACACCATCCAGCCCTGGCAACCGCCCTGGCTGTTGCTCACTGTGCTGTTCTGGGCCCTGCACCGCCCCGGCATCATCGGCATGACCTCGGCCTGGGGGGCGGGATTGGTGTATGACGCTGCGCTTGGCAGCCCATTGGGCGCTCACGCGCTGCTGTTCTGCCTCATCGCTGCCTTGATCCTGGCGGCCCAACGCCTGCTGCTAGCCCTTCCGATGATCCAGCAGGCGTTGTGGGTTAGCCTGCTGGTCCTACTGCATCAGTTCATGGCGCTGATTCTGGAGGGCGGTTTCAGCCACGGCACGCCAGCCCTGCTTCCGCACCTCGCCTCGGCATTGATTACTCTGCTCGCCTGGCCGCTGATCCATGTCCTGCTGCTCGACAAGCAGCGTCGGCTCATGGGTTGATGGCGGGCTGATGGGAACCGAACAAGCGTGCGGGCGCGCGGCGGACTCAATCGAACAGAACCAGGCCCCATACCAGCGCCACCATCAGCAGCGTCATCAACACCGCCGCGGACCCCATATCCTTGGCCCGCCCCGAAAGCTTATGGGGCTCAAGTCCAACTCGATCAACAATGTTCTCAATGCCGGTGTTGAGTAACTCCACCACCAGCACAAGCATCAGGCTGCCAATCAACAAGGCACGCTCAATGCCATTCTCTCCCAGCCAGAAACCAAGCGGAGAAAGCAGGATCGTCAGCCAAAGTTCCTGACGGAACGCGGCTTCCTTGCGATAACAGGTTTTGAGACCCTGCCACGAATACCCCGCCGCGAGGATGACCCGGCGCAGACCTGTATTTTCAGAGGCCATGCCGAATCCCTTATTCGCCGATGAAATCCTTGTAGGCCGCCGCATCCATCAGCGAAGGCAACTCGGCGCTCGGTGAGCAGCGCACGATCCAGCCCGCCGTATAGGGGGCCTCGTTGATCTGCTCGGGCGCATCGGACAGGGTGTCGTTGACTTCGGTCACTACGACTTCGAGCGGGGCAAGCACATCCCAGGCGGACTTGACCGACTCCACCGTCGCCAGCGTATCGCCTTCGGCGCAACGCGCTCCGACCTCTGGCAATTGCACGAACACCAAGTCGCCAAGCAGCGACTGACCGTATTCGGTGATGCCGATGGTCAACAGACCGTCTTCGCCCTGGCTCAGCCAGGAGTGGCCCTCGGTATAAAGCAGATTTTCGGGAAGCGGCGCGCTCATCTGGGTCTCCAGCGTGTGAGTGATTGCCAAATCATGCCATACAAATGTTTCAAGCCATCACGGCGCATAACACGCGTTAACCCGTGCCCCGTGCGGATGGGGCATTTCACATACTCACCTGAAGCAGGGTGAGTGATTTCACTCAGTCGATGACTGAACAAAAAACATGATAAATATTTTGAATAAATATCTATGATCGGCTTATGGATAATGCCTCCGAGGCACAAGAAAGACGAAATCACGAAGGAGTCATGACCATGCTGCGCACCCCGTTCCGACCCCACCCGCTCGCACTTGGCGTTTTGAGCGCCCTGGCCGTCGGCACGCTCCATGCTGATGAACTCGCCCCGCTTGAGGTGCGGGCGGAAGCCCTCCGCGACACACCCAACTCCGAAGTCATCACACGAGACAATACGGATGCCCGGATCCCTGCGGATGCAGGGGAGGCGCTGCGCGAAGTGAATGGTGTGTCGGCAAGCCGCATGAGCCAACATGGCGTCGATCCAATCATCCGAGGCCAAAGCGCCACCCAGCTCAATGTGCTGCTGGATGGCGGCTATGTGCATGGCGGCTGCCCGAACCGCATGGATCCACCGACCAGCTTCGCCAGTCTGGAAACCTATGATCGAGTGGTTGTCGAGAAGGGCGTGCAGAGCGTCCAACACGGCATGGGCGGCAGCGGCGGCACGGTGCTGTTCGAGCGCGACACGGCCGCCAAGGCGGCCGCGCCGGGCGTACAAGGCAGCGCGGGCATCGCCGCCAGCAACAACGGTCTTGACTTCGGCGTGCATGGCGATGTGCTGTACAGCAACGGCAAGGCCTATCTGCGTGCCTTTGGCGAACACAAGGACGCCGGCAATTATGAAGATGGCAAGGGACGCGGCGTACGTTCGGCCATGGAACGCGATGCCGGCGGCCTGGTTGCGGGCTACCGCTTCGGCGAACACGCTGGCGTGGAAGGCACGATCGAGGCCTCGCGCGGCGAGGATGCACTGTATGCCGGAGCGGGCATGGACGCGCCGAAGGACGATCTGAACAGCTACCGCCTGAAATACTGGAATCGGAACATGGGCGGCGTGATTGACGGCGTAAAGGCCGAGGCCTGGCGTAGCGAAGTCGAACACCTCATGGATAACTACTCCCTGCGCGCCAACACCGGGATGTGGATGCGCGCCCCATCCGAAGTCAACACCCAAGGCGCCCGACTGACCCTGACCAGCAAGCCCTCCGGCCATCTCAAACTGGACTACGGACTGGACTTGCAGGACGTGAACCGAAAAGGCTGGCTGGAGAGCGTCAACAAGACGACCGGCGCGACCACCCTGGTATCCCGCATGTGGCCGGACGCCAGCCTGCGTAGCGTGGGCGGCTTCGTCGAGGGTCTCTACACCCTGTCCACGCAGCAGCGGGTCAAGGCCGGTCTGCGCGTGGACAGCGTCACGGCCAGCCTTGATGAGGGTCTGAACAATTCCATCGCCACCAGCATGATGGTCCCTTCCGCCATCCGTGCCGAAGCCCGGCAAGATCAGGACAACACCGCCATGGGCGGCCTTCTGCGCTACGAGCACGATCTGAGCAAGAGTCTGACCGCTTTCACCGGCCTCTCCCGCAGCGTCCGCCAGCCGGATGCCACCGAACGTTACGTTCTCCAGGCCGGAGGCGGCGCAATCAACTGGCTAGGCAACCCGGCCCTCGACCCCGAAGTCCATCATCAGATCGACGCGGGCCTCGCGGGCAAGGGCAAGGGATATGCGTGGGAAGCCGTGGTGTTCTATGACGACGTCAGCGATTACGTACTGCGCGACAAGAACAACGGACGCATCGCAGGCGTAGCCAACGCCGCGACCATCTACCGCAACGTGGACGCCACCCTGTTCGGCGTCGAACTGTCCGGCCAGTGGATGTTTGCACCCGGCTGGCATGCCTACGGCGCACTGGCCTATGTCAACGGCCAGAACGACACAGATGGCCGCAATATCGCCCAGATTCCCCCGCTCAACGGTCGCGTCGGCATGGACTACAGCGCCTCCAACTGGCATGCGGGCGGGCGTGTGCGCTTCGCCGCGCAGCAGCATGAAACCGATACCGCCAGCGGCCTCGATACCGTCGAAACCCCGGAATATGCGGTTCTCGACCTGTATGGAAGCTACCGTCTGACCCGGACAACCACCCTCAAGGCTGGCGTGGACAACGTGTTCGACCGCCTTTACGCCGAGCACGTCAACCGGGCGTTCTCGTACACCGACGGCGGCATCTTCGCCACCAACGAGCGCATCTACGAGCCAGGGCGGACTGTCTGGGCGCGCCTGGACACCCGGTTCTAAGCCTACCCGCCATCTTTTCCACGGCCCCGCCCATGCGGGGCTTTTTCGTCAAAACAAGGAGTAAATCATGAATACCAGCCGTACACTCATCACCGCTGGCCTGTTCGCCCTGGGCGCCGCGCTGCCCTTCACCACCGTCATGGCCGAGCCTTCGGTCCAGCTCGCCAGCCCGATCGTGGAGCTTGTACCCATCGTCAGGTCCCAGGCGGATAGCCTCAAGCTGAGCGCCGACCAGAAGGCCAAGCTGGATACATGGATGGCGGACGCGCCGGGCAAACGCAAGGCCGTCGAACAGGAGCAGATCGAACTGCGCGCCAAATTGCGCAGCGCCATTTTTTCCATGAACGCGGACGACGAGCGCAAGATGCTGATCGATCAGATCAGCGCAAACGAAGCACGGTTGTTGTCCATGCGCGCCAAATGCGTGGATTTTCTGCGCGGTCTGCTGACCGCCGAACAATTTGACAACGTCGTGGCGGCCTACAAGTCCAAGTAAAGGGCAAAGGACCAAGTAAGCGCCACGCGCACCGGAGCGGCCGTCATGACAGGCATTCGAAAGGCCACGCCCTCTCAGTGCCCATGCCCACCTTCATGTCCATGCTCGTGCCCATGCTCGTGCCCATGCTCGTGCCCATGCTCGTGCCCATGCTCGTGCCCATGCTCGTGCCCATGCTCGTGCCCATGCTCGTGCCCATGCTCGTGTTGATGGGCCCCAAGGCTCGCACCGGGATCACCCCGCAAATACGCCTGAACCGACTCATCCAAGTCCTCCGATGGGCTCATCCACGCCTTGACGCCATGGCGCCCCAGGCGTGAGAGCATGCCCTGCCCCATTCCCTGACTGATCATGACCGAAATACCCTCCAGAGCCGCTGGCAAACCACCTGGGCGTTCATGGAAAGTCTCCTCCTTGGCGATCTCAACCAGACGGCGCTCGCCAGGGAGGCCGTTCTCGACTGGATAAAGCCAGAATTTACGGCAGCGCCCCGCGTGTCCGGTCACAGTTTTGCGGTTCTGGCTACATACGGCGATCAAGAGACTCATTGGGTTTCTCCAAAAACAAAACGACTGCCCGCCGACGCTTCGATGAAGCGCTCAGGAAAGCGGGCGCGCAGGAAACACTGGGCGGCCAGCCCCGTGCAGTGATTGGGTGCGAGAATCCGGACATTCAACATTTCCAGGTAGTCAGCCGTGTGCTGCAAGCGCTCCTCACTTGCCCGCAGCAGGTGCGTACCACCGATCACGGCATGAACCGGCAGGCCGCCACTCAGCTCGCGAATGTATTCGAGGGTATTGACCACACCTGAGTGGCAACATCCGAGAATGACCACGACCCCTTCCGGCAAGATGGCATAAAGCGCCTGATCATCCGGTAAAAGATCCTCCTCGCGTTTGTGTGCGTCACAATAGAAAGGCCCGCCCGTGTCCTCGAAACCATTCCTGCGCGGCACAGGCCCCGTGACGAAGAGTCCGGGGAGAATTTCGGCGGGCCTTTCAGTGGCATGCACTCGACGTGCCTGCCCCAGCGCCGCGAGAGCATGGGGAGGAATGCCGATATCCTTGCCCTCTCGGTTGAACTTGGGCCGCAAGGCGGCAGGATGCAGGTAGACATCCGTCCCGCCGCAACTGGCCATGACATCGATCAGGCCGCCACTGTGGTCGTAATGACCATGACTGAGGACCACCGCCTCCAGCGCCGCGATATCCACACCGAGCTGGTGGGCATTGTGCAAAAGCGTCAACCCCTGCCCCGTATCGAACAACACGCTCCTCCCGTCCAGATCGATGTGAAAGGCGAGCCCGTGCTCCCCTAGCAGGCCACGCCCGCTGGGCTGATTCTCGACCAGGATCGTCAATTCAAGTTTCCGAATCATCCAGGACTCCCAAAAAACAAGGCCCCTAAAAGGAGCCTTAATATAAACATTAAATTGATTTATCGGTTATCAAGGGTTCGCCTCGGCGTAATAGGCCGCCAACGCCGCAATTTCCGCATCGGTCAGCGGCTTGGCAAAAGCCCGCATCGCCTGGGCGGAGTCATTGTGACGATGACCCTCACGATAAGCCTTCATGGTGCGGATGAAATAATCGGACGACATCCCGGCCAAGGCCGGGCTTTCGTTGATCCCGCCCTGACCGCGCAGGCCATGGCAGGCTGCGCAAGGTGTCACCAGACGCTCGGGATCGCCCTTGCGCACCAGCTTTTCAATGTCCGCATCCGCCTTCGCGGACGCGCGGGGCAGGGTCTGGGCGGCATAGTAGGCTGCAAGATCAGCCATATCCTGCTTACTCAGGCCATGCACGGACACGACCATCAGATCGGCCCGATCATCCTCACGGCGAAGCCGCGACTGATAGTCAAGCAGCATCTTGTAGGTGTACTCGGCACGCTGCCCGGCCAGCGAAGGCCAGTTCATGGACACGGACTCCCCCGCGACGCCGTGACAGGAAGCGCAGAAGCGCTCGCCATGCAATTGCTTGCCATGCACGGCATTCCCCTTGGGCATGGTCTGCAAGGCTTGAGACAGGCTGGCCGGGGTCCAGCCCTGGGCCGAGGAAACGTGCGCGTGATCCCCCGCGAGGGCGCTCACGCTCACCGAAGCGGCCATAAGGACGCTCAAAACAATCGTGGTATGACGCATAACGGACCTCATGCGAAGCAATCGTCGGTAAAGGACTTCATCCAGGCGTGGGTATAGAGTGCGGCCAGGCTGTTCTGCACCGGGGTCGCGTCCAGCGGGAAGTAGCGCGGGTTCGCTTCGCGCTTGATCGCACCGTTCTTGATCCGGAACACGTCCGCCACAAATTGGCCGTAGTCCTGGTTCCCGGCCAGGGCGTAGCAGGTGTTCTGGAACACCGCTTCGCCAGGT
>JBFLZK010000014.1:0-63652 GCA_040756355.1 Pseudomonadota bacterium
TCAATATCATGTATTTAACGTCTTGTATAGGCATCAAATTTCGCGCCAATATAAAGCCTGCATACGACTTCGCGTTTGATAAGCATCCAACGGTTGCTCATGGCTATCTGAGCTTAACGTGAATTATACGGCGCACCGCGCCGTATAAGATCCAGGGGGTTGCCGTATAACGTCGGACAAGGCATGCCAACCCCATGTTTTGACAGGAGGTCAGATGTGTTATGACGGCGCAGGAAACGGACAAACACGGCGCGGGTTCGCCACGTCTTCCGGATGCGGTGAGAGCACGCATCCGGGCCAAGCACTACAGCCTGCGCACCGAGCAGGCTTATCTTCACTGGATCAGAGGCTTTATCTACTTCCATGACAAACGGCATCCTCGGGAGATGGGGGCCGCGGAGGTGGAGCGGTTCCTGTCCTCGCTGGCTGTGGATGATCATGTTTCGGCACCCACGCAAAATCAAGCGACCCTTTTACCGAATCCGCCCTTCATCCTGATTCATTCAAACAATGTAACGAGCCTCGCCAACACCTCATCCATCAGGGCGGGCGGAAGGGCGTCGACCTTGCGACCATGACGGGCGGCTAGATCGAGAACGCGGGGCTGGTCGCAGCGCACGATGCCGGTGGTCTTGATGCCCGTGATGGCGACGGCGAAGCCCAGACGACGGGCAAAATCGCCACCGTTGGTGATCGGCACGACGACCGGCAACCGGGTCGCCTCGTTGAACTCGGACGGCGAGACAATCAGAACCGGGCGGCTGCCGCTTTGCTCATGCCCCGCCGTGGGGTCGAGTGACACCATGTAGATATCGCCCCGTTTCATATCAATTCGCCACCCACGGCGGGGCCTTCAACCCACTCACGCTCATCGGGCGACCGGGGCGAGGCATAGTCAGAAGCGGCCAGCAGTTCGGCCAGCGTGTAGCGCGGGCGCGGGCTGGGATCGACGACCAGACGGCCGTGATCGATGGCAAGCCCCACTGTCGCGCCCGCTTGCAGGTGCAGTTGATCAAGAAAGGCCGGAGGAACGGCCAACATGACCGAGCCGCCCACTTTGCGAAGTTTGGTTGTGTGCATGATGGCGCTCCATAAAGACATTAAGTTTTCTTGAAATATAACTCACTTTGGCGATTTCAAGCACGCCGCATCGGATGCCCGCTATAGTAGGCACCCCTTCATTGCGGATGCCCCCATGACCGAACAGACCTTCATCACCGGCAAGGACGCGGCCCTTGAGGTTTCCATCGAGCGCATGTTCACGCGTCTGGCGGAGCTTGGCTTCGAGATCGAGGAGGCACGCTGGCTGAATCCGGTGCCGCATGTCTGGTCGGTGCATATCCGCGATGCGCGCGCGCCGTTCCTGTTCACCAACGGCAAGGGGGCGAGCCGCAAGGCGGCGCTGGCTTCGGCGCTGGGCGAGTATTTCGAGCGTCTGGCCACGCAGTATTTCTTTTCCGATTACGACCTGGGCGAGACGCTGGCCCATGCGGACTGGGTGCATCACCCACGCGAAAAATGGTTCCCGGCCAAGGGCAAGGCTATCCCCAAAGGCCTGATGGACGCGGATATGCTGGAGGCCTGGAACCCGGACGGCGAGCTGAGCGCCGCCCATCTGCTGGACCGCAACGCGGGGTTTGGCGGGCGCGGCATCTGCGCCCTGCCCTTCGTGCGCCAGCGAGACGGCGAAACCGTGTTCGTGCCAGTCAACGTGCTGGCCAACCTCTATGCCAGCAATGGCATGGCGGCGGGCAACACCGCGTTCGAGGCACGCACCCAGTGCCTGTCCGAGATTTTCGAGCGCCATGTCCGTCATCGCGTCATCAGCGAAGGCCTGTGCCTGCCGGACGTGCCCGCCGAGGTGCTGGCGCGCTACCCGCATGTAGTGCGCGCGATCGAGGCGCTGGAAGCTGGCGGTTTCCCCATCATCGTCAAGGATGCCTCGCTGGGCGGACGCTACCCGGTGCTCAACGTCACCCTGCTCAACCCGGCCAATGGCGGCGTGTACGCCTCCTGGGGCGCGCATCCGCGCTTCGAGGTGGCGCTGGAGCGCACCCTGACCGAATTGCTGCAAGGCCGTGACCTGGACCAGTTGGGGGATTTCCACGCCCCTTCGTTCGATCTGGACGAAGTGGCCGATCCGGCCAACATGGAAACCCATTTCATCGACCACAGCGGCCTGATCGCCTGGGATTTCTTCCACCGCGAAGCGGATGTCGAATTCGCCGCCTGGGACTACAGCGGCAGCACGGAGGAAGAATTCCACCATCTGTTGAGCCTGTTGCACGAGGATGGCAAAGACGCCTACGTCCTCGACCTGCCGCATCTTGGCGTCTACGCCTGCCGCATTGTCGTGCCCGGTTTTTCCGAGGTCTACCCGGCCGAGGACATGCAGGAGAACAACAGCAACGCCGCCCTGCCCCTGCGCGAGAGCCTGCGCCGCCTGCCGGAGCTGGACCCGGCCGGATTACGCGCCCTGCTGCGCAAGCTGGAACAGACCTCCTTCGCCGACGAGCAGCCAGTCGCCGAGCTGCTGGGCCTGTTAGCCGACCCGGATAGCGCCTGGAGCACCCTGCGCGTGGGCGAACTGCGCGGCTGGCTGCGTCTTGCGCTGGACGATTCCGAAGGCGCACTGGACGACCTCGGCTGGGCGCTCGACTTCGGCGGCCTGGGCGCGCAACGCGCCCGCCTGCTGCGTGCGGTGACCGACCTGCTGCGCTTCCAGGCGGAAGACGGGTTCGAGGTGGATGACTTCCGCCCTGTGCTCACGCGCCTGCATGGCGAAACACTGTTCGCGCAGGCCGAGCGCCTGGTAGCCCGAGAAGAGCGCCTGCCCGGTCTGACCGCCCTGGCCGGAGATGACGGCGGCATGCGTAAACACGCCCTCCTGCTGGAGGCCTACACCCGCCTGCGGGAGGCGCATCGCCCCCTGTAGGAGCGGCGTCCTCACCGCGAAGCAACCCTTCGGGGGGCACGTCGTCAGTGACGACAGGGCAATGACGACAGGGCAATGACGACAGGGCAATGACGACAGGGCAATGACGACAGGGCAATGACAACGGGGCGATGACAACGAGTTGAGACTGCCATTTCGGCAACCGACCAAACCAGAGCTACCCTATAAGGCGGGGCGAGCCGGGAAGTCGGCTCGATTCCTCCTTTGAGGGGTGCGGTCTGTGCACCGGCCCCAGGCGGAACGATGCGGGGACATGACATGCCTTCAACCGAAGCGGCCCGTTCGCGACCGCGCGCGCGGCCCGTCCATCTGACGGCTCCGGGCCGCGCTCGTCTGCGAGTGGAGGGGCTGTATGGCGATCTCATGCTGGCTCGTCGCATCGAGGCCTCCTTGAGGGTCGTCCCTGGCATTTTCGCCGCGCGTGCGAACACGCAAACCGGCTCCCTGCTGCTCCACTTTGAACCGGGGCTCGCGCTGGAAAGCCTTCTTGCGGCAGGCGGTATCGAATATCTGACCCCGACTCCCGCCCGCGAGCCCTCGCCCAAACCTTCCTCTGAGGGAGCGGGTCGCCCGAGTCCATTCAAGTCTTTCCTCCAGCCCCGAGCCAGACTGGCGGCGCATGCCCGCCCGCTTTCGGAAGACGCCACGCCCTGGCACACCCTGAGCGCCGAGAAGGTGATTGAACGCCTTGTCTCCGCGCATGCAGGGCTGTCCGGCGCGGAGGCGCTTGATCGCCTTGCGCGCCACGGCCCCAACGCCTTGCCTGAACCCGAGCGCCGCTCCGAACTGGCCATGATCGCCGGTCAGTTCGCCAGCATGCCAGTTGTCCTGCTCGGCGCATCGGCGGCGGTCTCGGTGCTTACCGGCGGGGCCATGGATGCCGCCGTCATCCTCGGCGTGGTGCTCATCAATGCCGGCATTGGCTTTTTCACCGAACGACAGTCAGAGCGCACCATCAGCAGCCTGCTCAAGGGCACGCCGGTCGAGGCCGTGGTCCTGCGCGACGGTGCAACCCGGCGCGTGCCGCTGCACGAGATCGTCCCTGGCGACATCCTGGTTCTCGGCCCCGGAGTCCAGACTCCCGCCGACGCGCGCCTGCTGAACGCCGACAACCTGACCCTGGATGAATCCGCGTTGACCGGCGAAAGCCTGCCTTCCGGCAAGTCCCCCGAACCCTTGAGCGCTGCGGATACGGCGCTGGGCGACCGCGCCAACATGGTCTACATGGGAACCGTGGTGACTGGCGGCAGCGGCCAGGCCGTGACCGTGGCGACCGGCGAGGCGACCGAGATCGGCCAGATACAGCGCCTGGCGGGCGATGCGCGCGCGCCGGATACGCCGATGCAACGCCAGCTCGACCAGCTCAGCACGCAACTGGTCGTGATAGGCGGCGTGGTCTGCGTCGGCGTGTTCGCCGCCGGTATGCTGCGCGGCTACGGCCTGCTGCCGATGCTCAAGTCCGCCGTCTCGCTGGCCGTGGCCGCCGTGCCGGAAGGTCTGCCGACCGTCGCCACCACCACCCTCGCGCTTGGCATCCGCGAAATGCGTAAACGCCGGGTCGCGGTGCGCAAGCTGGAGGCTGTCGAAACTCTCGGTTCGGTGCAGGTGTTCTGCATGGACAAAACCGGCACCCTGACCGAAAACCGCATGCGCGTAGTCGATCTGCATGACGGTCTGACACCGCGCAAAGTGCGCGGCGGCGTGATCGAGGGTCTGGAAGCCGCCCCCCCGCACCCCGGTCTGCGCGGCCTTCTGGAAGCCGTGACGCTGTGCAGCGATGCCCATTTCGACGGTCCCGGCGAGATGCGCAAGCTGAACGGCTCGCCAACCGAAAACGCGCTGGTGGAACTGGCCCTGGCCCAGGGTATCGACGTACAGGCGCTTCGCGCCTCGCGACCACGACTCGAAGTGCGCTATCGAGCGGAGGGCCGTCCATGGATGACCACCGTGCATGCGCTGCCCGAGGGTGGGCGGCTGGTCGCAGTCAAGGGCAGTCCGTCCGAAGTGCTCGCCCTGTGCGGCAAGATCATGCTTGCCGATGGCCCGCGCGCGCTGGACGACGAAATGCGTACCGCCATTCACGACCGCAACGAACAGATGGCGGGCGATGCCTTGCGTGTGCTCGCCGCCGCCTGCGCGGTGCTTGGCGATGAAGACGACATCGACGCGGCGCCGCTGACCTGGCTCGGCCTGACCGGGCTGGCGGACCCCTTGCGCGACGGCATGCCCGAACTGATCCGGAGCTTCCATGCGGCAGGCGTGGAAACCGTGATGATTACCGGCGACCAGAGCGCCACCGCCTACGCCATTGGTCGCGAACTCGGCCTTTCCAATGGCGGCCCCCTGCGCATCCTCGATGCCGCCAGCCTGGAAAAGGTCGATGAAACCCTGCTCGCTGCCCTGGTCAGGGACGTGCACGTGTTCGCCCGCGTCAGCCCGAAGCACAAGCTGCGCATCGTGCAGGCCCTGCAACGCGGCGGCCGCATCGTCGCGATGACCGGCGACGGCATCAACGACGGCCCCGCCCTCAAGGCCTCCGACATTGGCGTGGCGATGGGCGCCGCCGGAACGGATGTGGCCCGATCAATGGCCGACATTGTGCTGGAAGACGACAATCTGCACACCATGACCACCGCCATCGCCCAAGGCCGTGCGATCTACGCCAACATCCGCAAGACCGTGCACTTCCTGCTCGCCACCAATTTCTCCGAAATCGAAGTCATGCTGGCCGGTATCCTGCTCGGCATCGGCCAGCCGCTCACCCCCATGCAACTGCTGTGGCTGAACCTTGCCTCCGACATCTTCCCCGGTCTGGCGCTGGCCCTGGAACCCGCCGAGCCGGACGTGATGAGCCAGCCGCCACGCGACGCGCGGGCCCCTATCATCAGCCGTCGGGACCTGGTCCTGACCGGGCTGGAGTCGGCCATCATCAGCGCGGGCACGCTGGGCAGCTACATCGCCGCCTCGCGCATGCTCGGCCCCGGTGCGGCCAGCACGGTCGCCTTCAACACCCTGACCCTGGCCCAGCTCCTGCATTCCTTTGGCTGCCGTTCCGAAACCCATGGCCTGTTCAGCCGCGGACGCCTACCCGCCAACCCCTGGCTGAATACCGCCGTGGGCGTCACCGCCGCCGTTCAGTTCGCATTGCCCTATCTTCCCCCCATGCGGACCCTGCTCGGCATCGCGCCGACCGGTCCGACCGGACTCGCGCTCAGCCTGGCCGGTGCGGCAGGACCGCTGCTGGTCAACGAAACCATCAAGCAGTTCCGGCTCGCCATGCCCACCCACCCCAAGCCTCCCGGCGAGGAGCCCCCCGCATGAAGAGAAATTTCATGTTCACCTCGGAATCGGTCACCGAGGGCCACCCGGACAAACTCTGCGACCAGATCAGCGATGCCATTGTCGATCGCCTTCTGGAGCACGACCCATTCAGCCGGGTGGCGGCGGAATGCGCCATGGCTTCCGGCGTACTCTTCATCGCGGCGCATATTGCCTCCGAAACCGCCGCCGACTTGCCGGAGACGGCGCGCGAGGTGATCCGGCAGGCAGGCTATGCCACAGGAGAGTTCAACGCCAAGGACTGCGCGATCATGACCAGCATCGCCAACCTTCCGCAGGACAGCCGACAGCGTGTCGACGAGCGCGAACTGGACCATGACGACATCGACCGCATCCCGGCACGTCATCAGGTCACGGTCTTCGGCCACGCCTGCTCCCAGACGCCCGCCCTGATTCCTCTGCCGATCTGGCTGGCCCATCAGTTGGCACGCGGTCTGGACAACGCACGCAAGAACGGTCCGCTGGACTATCTGTTGCCGGACGGCGCCACCCAGGTCGGCATCGAGTTTCTCGACCGCCATCCCCAGCGCCTGCACAGCATCAGTCTGACCGCCAGCCAGACCAAGGACGGCCCGGACCCGCGGCGACTGCGCGCCGATCTTCAACAATATGTGATCGATCCGGTACTGGCGCGCGAATCCCTGCGCCCGGATGAGCAAACGCGCATTTTCATCAACCCCGAGGGGCCGCTGATCGGCGGCGGTCCATCGGCCCATGCCGGGCTGACCGGGCGCAAGACGGCGATCGATACCTACGGAAGCTTCGCCCGTCATTCCGGCTCGGCCCTGTCGGGCAAGGATCCCATGCGCATCGACCGCATCGGCGCTTACGCCGCCCGCTACGCGGCCAAGAACATCGTTGCCGCGGGGCTGGCCGACGAATGCGAGGTGCAGCTCAGCTACTCAATCGGTCAGGTCCAGCCAGTGAGCATCCAGGTGGAAACTTATGGCACCGGATCGGTGGGTGACGACGAACTGGCCCGGCGCCTGTATGAAACCTTCGATTTCCGCCCGGCGGGAATCATCCGCGACCTTGACTTGCGCCATCAGCCCGCACGCCGCGAGAATGGGTTCTACCGCGCGCTGGCAAGCTACGGGCACATGGGCAGGACCGACCTCGCGCCCCCCTGGGAGAGCACTGACCGGGCCGCCATGCTGAAGTAGGAAGGCTCGAAAAACCGTCACGAGCGGATGGAGCGCAAGGAGCCCCGCAGCGAATACCCGAGACATATCAGTCGATAGGCAAGGGGTGAGCGGGCTTCGCCAGCTTCGCGTTAGGAAGCGCCCCGTCCGCGGGCTAACGCCAGCTACGCGTTCAGTAGGTTTTTCGAGGCGCCCAGTAGAGGTTTCAGTCGTCAGAACGCGCACGCCTGTCCAGCAACTGGAAGGCATACCAGAGCAGAGACGCGGCAGGCGCAAGCACATGCCCACGCGCCATCTGGTGCGCGGCAAGCCCGATCAAAACCAGCGCGAAGGCAAGACGCGGATCGAACCGCTCGCTCGCCGGAAGCAGGGCCGGAAGCCCGGAAGCGAGCATGGACTCACTCTCCGGCGCGAGCTGGGCCGTGCCCTCCCCAAGGTCCAGCACGAACAAGCCCGCCGCGCTTGCCCGCGCGCCAAGCCCTTCCAGAGCGCCCTGACGATGGGTCAGCAGCACGCTGGCGGTGGCCGGATTGACGGACAAAAGACGAATGCCCTCCACCTCACCCAGGACATCCGTCAACGCGGCGAAATACCCGTCATCGCCACGCCTGTCGGCAATGCGCAGTCTGAGCCGTCCCGGAACAGCGTGCGCAACCCGTGCATGCGGAATCATGCGCGCTCCGCCCCCGCATCGGCGGACGGCTCAGCGGGCTGGGCGGCCTCCTCCGCCATGCTCACGGTCGCAGCCGCAGGCGTGGCCGTCGCCACCGCACGCGCAAGCTGACTCTGCTCGATCTCGGCACGCGCCTCCGCGACCAGATCCTCGACCACTTCCCCGATTTCGGCAAATGCCTCGCGCCCCTTTTCATAGGCGATGATGCCGGTCTTGATACCGGCCCTGGCAAGAGGGCGAGCGACGCCGCCCAGCACGGAAATCACGATGGGCACGACAATGGCGGCGCCGATGCCGATGGCCAATCCCCGTCCGGTATCGCTTTTCAGAAGGTCATCGTAAAGCGCCATGTTTCATCTCCAGAAAGGCGTTTCGATCAAGGCTATGGCGATTATCGCTCCGTCGTCCCCGATCCGACACATGAACGAGCGGCAGACTCAGGCATGCCCCTTCGCAAGCCAGGCCATGACCTGATCGAGATCAAGCGAGGGGAAAAGCCTTCCGAGCGACTCACGCAAGGCCTCGGCAGCCTCGGGCCTGGAGATTGCCCGCGTGTCGTAGCGGACCAGCACACTGCCGGTGAGCGTGTTGATCTCCAGTTCGAGAATCCCCGGCGCCGCGCCCAACATGCCGCGCACCTGATCCGCCAGCATGGGCTGCCCCTGCAATTCGGGTACTTTGAGCCGCACTCGGCCAGGAATGAAATGAACGATCTTCACGTTTTGCAATTGCATCGAAGTGCTCCGACCCGTCATCGGTTGTGTTCGTCGATAAGACGACACGTTCATCCTTCACCGAAGGGTACAAGGGAATCAAGAAAAACCTCCACGGCCTCCTCTACATCCTTGACCACCCTCACGCCAGGAGGAAGACGCGCTTCGTCGCCCGGACGATACTTGCCGGTACGCACCAGCATCGCCTTCAACCCCGCTGCGCGGGCGCCGAGCACATCGCTTTCCACATCATCGCCAATCATCAGCACACGCTCCGGAGGCACACCGAGCCGCGCCGAGGCATGCAGGAAGAAGCGCTCGCCGGGCTTGCCCATCTCCAGCGCCCGCGCATCGGCTGCCGCCTCCAGCAGTCGGACGAAGGGTCCGGCGTCAAGAAACAACTCCCCTCCCTCACTAAAGTAGCGGCTGCCGGACAAGGACAACAGCGGCGCGCCATGCATCAGAAGCCGAAAGGCCTTGTTCAGCGCCGCATAACCGAAGCCCTCGCCCGCATCCCCGACCACGACCGCATCCGCCGCATCCTCATGCGTCCACCCCGGAAAATCCGGATGCAGGCCGGGATGAATCAGGAGCATCGGCGTGCGCCCCTCGGCGACCAGCCAGTCGCGCGCCATGGATGCCGGCGTGATGAGCTGATCGGAACGCACCTCCAGTCCCGCGCCCACGAGCCTGGCCAGAAGATCGGCCTGACAGACGCGCGTGGTGTTGGTCAGCAACAGGAAGGGCAGACCGCGCTCCCGCAACCGCTCCAGAACCCCGGCTGCCCCCGGCAAGGCCCGTGTCCCGTCCAGCAACACGCCGCCGATATCGAAAATCACGGCTTGTGGATGCATCGCCATGGATTCCACCTTTCGTATTCATTCAGCAGCCACAGTGTAAAACGTCGGCTCCCCCGCCCCATCACGGACTGACAGATTGGCGGATGCCATTAATGATTTTTATTTCGACCGCACGGTTCCATATGTTAAAAACCCACTTCTAGTAGGGCGTTGAAAGCTCTTTTCAACGCCCTGGCAAGGCAAATCATGGATGGCGCGCATACCCCTCATGCCCGCCCGGCAAGGAAAGCCGACCGGCTCTGGACAGCCATTTCCTTCCCGACACCATCGAATACGCCGAGATGCCAGTCGATTTGCAATTTCGCGACCTCCTTTATCGCTGGCGAAGACTCCTGCCCACGAGCCTTACCGAGCTACCCTCGCACCTGCCCGCCTTGCCGGTTTACGTCCTGCTGGCCGCCCTTCTTACCCTGGCCCCGCTGGCGGCCATGAATGCCCTGCTTTTCGAAAAGCTCGAATTCACGACCTACGCGAGCGCGCACCTGTTGCTGGAAATCATCACCACGGCACTGGCCTTGATGATTTTCATGCTGGCCTGGAGCACGCGCCACGACAACGTCAGGATGCACTTCAAGGTCATTGGCGTGATGTTTCTCTACATCGCCATCCTCAATACCGCTCACCTGCTGACTTTCCCAGGCATGCCCGGATTCAATGTAGACGAAGGCATGCAGCGCACGCTGGGTTTCTGGATACCGGTCCAGTTGCTGACCGCTCTCACCCTGCTGATCGCGGCCCTGATGCCAGCCCACGACACCGCGCGGAGCCGAAGCGCCAGCGCCATCCGCGTACTGACCTGGATGGCGATGCCGCTTACCCTTGCCATACTATGGGTCGGCTCCTTCCATCCTGCCTGGATGCCTCTCTGGTGGACGCCCGAAAAGGGCCTGACCCCTGTCAAGATCGGCGCTGAACTCATCGTCTCGCTGGCCCTGCTGGCGATAGCCCTGCTTCTGGCCCGGCGCGCCGGGCGACAAGACCATCGGCAAACGCGCACATCCTATGTTCTGTTGTTCTGGGCCGCCCTGCTGCTCGGTGTGGGCACGCTGTCATTCACCTTGTACGCGAGCATGAACGAGCTGGTTGCGCTGTTCGGGCATGTCTACCGGGTCGCCGCCTTTCTGCTGATTTACGAAGCCCTGTTTGTCAAAGGCGTGCGCCTTCCCTACGCGCGCCTGGCCGAATCCGAGCGCCGCCTGGAGGATAGCCGCAGACGCTACCGCACCCTGTTCCAGAGCTCCCCGGACGGTGTATTACTGGTTGACCGTTCAGGCAGGGTGCGCAACGCGAACCCCGCCGTGCTTGCGATGTTCGGCCACAGTCCGGAAAGCCTGATCGGGCACAGCGTGGACATTCTCCTTCCCCCGCATCGCCAGACGGCGCACGCCCTGTACCGGCAAGGATTTACCGATCAGCAACCGCCCCATGCGCGGACCATGGCCCAGAACAAGGACCTCACGGGCATGCGCCGGGACGGGCGAGTCTTTCCGGTCGAAGTCGCCCTGGTGCCACTGGAGGGTTATGCCGACAACGATTTGACCATCATGTGCATCGTGCGCGATGTCACCCAGAGTAAAGAGCTTGAGCAACAACTCAAGCACCAGGCCACGCACGACGCACTGACCGGCTTGCCCAACAGAACCTTGTTCGCCGACCGGCTGGAACATGCCAAGATCCGCGCCCAGCGCAGCGGCCTCAAGGTCGCGGTGCTGTTCCTTGACCTCGATCACTTCAAGAAGGTGAACGACAGCCTCGGCCATGCAACGGGCGACCTGCTGCTCAAGCAGGCCACGGAACGCCTGCACTCTGCATTGCGCGCCGAAGACACCATCGCCCGGGTCGGCGGTGACGAATTCATGATCCTGCTTCAGGATCTGAGCGAGGACGTGGACGTGGCGCTTATCGCGGAAAAGTCGATCGACACGCTCACCCGCCCCTTCCATCTCGCAGGTCGGGAAATACACATCGGCGCCAGCATAGGCATCACCATTTTCCCGAGCGACGCCACGGAAAGCCCCGAACTGCTTCGCAACGCCGATATCGCGCTGTATGCGGCGAAGGATGCCGGGCGCAACACTTTCCGCTTCTTCTCAGCCGACATGGATCGCCAGGCGCGCGAACGCCTGACGCTGGAGCAAAATCTGCGCGAAGCCATCGCGAACCAGGCCCTGCGCCTGCACTACCAACCGCAAGTCACGCCGGATGGGCGGATCGTCGGCGCCGAGGCCTTGCTGCGCTGGGAACAAGACGGGCGCATGATCCCTCCCGACCAGTTCATCAAAATGGCCGAAGAAACCAGCCTGATCCTTCCGATCGGCTCCTGGGTTCTCCAGACCGCCTGCCGTCAAGCGCGCGACTGGGATGCGGCGGGCCTGAAACTGGAGCGGATGGCCGTGAACGTCTCCAGTCGCCAGTTCCGCCAGCATGATTTCGCCGCCCAGGTACGCGCCGCGCTCGAAGCCTCGGGCTGGCCCGCCGCGCGGCTTGAGCTGGAGATTACCGAAAGCATCATCATGGACGCCCCGGAACAGGCCGCGAAGATGCTGGAAGAGCTGCGCGATCTGGGCGTCAGCATCGCGGTGGACGATTTCGGTACCGGCTACTCCTCGCTTGCCTACCTCAAGCTTTTCCACGTCGATCACCTCAAGATCGACCGCAGCTTCATCCGCGATCTTGCGGACGACGAAAACGATGCCGCCATCGTCAACGCCGTCATTTCGATGGCCCATGCGCTGGGCCTGAGCGTAGTGGCGGAAGGCGTGGAGACCGAACAGCAGCGCCAATGGCTCACCCGGCATGGATGCCACATGCTGCAAGGCTGGCTGTTCGGCAAGGCGGTTCCTGCCGAACAATTCGCCCTGGCCTACAGGAACGCCGAGCCCGCCTGAGGCTCTGGTCTTGCCCGCAGCCCTGTGTCGGCCTGTCGCCGCCCCCATCCAAACGGGAACCCCCCATGCTGAAAGATCGCAACGACGCGGCCCACCGGCTCGCACAACGCCTCGAACACTGGAAAGGCCGTCGCCCGCTCATTCTCATCATCCCGCGCGGGGCGGCGCCGATGGGCGAAGTGCTGGCCCGGGAGCTCGGAGGCGATTTGGACGTGGTGCTGGTACGCAAGCTCGGCGCCCCTGGCAACCCGGAGTATGCCCTGGGCGCACTGGACGAATCCGGCACAGTCCACATCACCGACCCGGACGAATGGGCTCGACTCGCCCCATCCGTCCGCGAGGCGCTCATCCAGCGTGAGCTCGATATCCTGCGCGTACGCCGCCAGCGCTACACGCCCTTGCGTCCACCGCTCGATCCGCGTGGCCGGGTCGTCATCGTTGTCGATGACGGCATCGCCACCGGCGCGACCGTGACGGCGGCCTTGGCCGCCCTGCGCCGACACGCCCCCGAAAGGCTTGTTCTGGCCGTCGGCGTGGCTCCGCCCGCATCACTGGAGCGGCTGATGCCGCTGGCTGATGAGATTGTCTGCCTGGAGAAACCGGACCTGTTCTGGGCTGTGGGACAGTATTACGAAACGTTTGAACAAGTCGAAGACGCCGAGGTGGAAGCCATCCTTCGCCGCGACGCCCACCGAAGGGGGGAGATGGAGGGGCTGAAGTAAGCACCCCCGCGCCGCGCTCACGCTATTTCAATCGCTTGCGCGATTGCGCGGCGCCTCAAAAGATTTTTCAAGGCGCCCTTTTGAACCGCGCTTCAGCGTGGCCTGCCTCGTTTCGCTGGCGCTCGTCCCGACGGTCGGCTTGGCTGGCCGCCTGCGCCCCCGGATGAACCGCTCGCCGGTTTGGCGCGACGTGCGGGAGAGGATGAAGGCTCCATCGGCTTGGAACTCAGCTTGGAACTCGACGGCAGGCCAGTATGTTTGGTGAGGAATTTTTGCTCACCGTGCTTTTTGCCGGTGCGCGCGCCCTCGCCGCCCGCGAGGCCCGTTCCGGCGGGCTGCCAGGTCGGCACCAGGTGGCGCTTGCCATTGCCGATCAGGTCGGCGCGGCCCATCTTCTTCAGCGCCTCACGCAGCAGCGGCCAGTTCTCGGCGTCGTGGTAGCGCAGGAAGGCCTTGTGCAGACGGCGCTGTTTGAGCCCCTTGGGCGAGAACACCTCTTCGGCGCCGGTGCGACGCACGGTGCGCAGCGGGTTGCGGCCGGAGTGATACATCGCGGTCGCCAGCGCCATCGGGCTCGGCAGGAAGGCCTGCACCTGGTCGGCGCGGAAGCCGTTGGTCTTCAGCCACAGGGCGAGGTGCATCATGTCCTCGTCGGTGGTGCCCGGATGCGCGGCGATGAAGTACGGGATCAGGTACTGCTCCTTGCCCGCCTCGCGCGAGAACTTCTCGAACATGGCCTTGAAGCGATCGTAGGTGCCGATGCCGGGCTTCATCATCTTGGACAGCGGGCCGGACTCGGTGTGCTCCGGCGCGATCTTCAGGTAGCCGCCGACGTGGTGGGTGACCAGTTCCTTGACGTAGGCGGGCGATTCGACCGCGAGGTCGTAGCGCAGGCCCGAGGCGATCAGCACCTTCTTGATCCCCGGCAGGGCGCGGGTCTTGCGGTAGAGCTGGATCAGCGGTCCGTGGTCAGTATTGAGGTTCTTGCAGATGTCCGGGTAGACGCAGGACAGACGACGGCAGTTCTCCTCGATCTTCTCGTCCTTGCAGGTCAGCGTGTACATGTTGGCGGTCGGCCCGCCGAGGTCGGAGATGACGCCGGTGAAGCCCTTGACCTTGTCGCGGATCTCCTCGACCTCACGCAGGATGGACTCCTCCGAGCGGCTCTGGATGATGCGGCCCTCGTGCTCGGTGATGGAGCAGAAGGTGCAGCCGCCGAAGCAGCCGCGCATGATGTTGACCGAGAAACGGATCATGTCCCAGGCGGGAATCTTGGCATCACCATAAGCCGGATGCGGGGCGCGGGCATAGGGCAGATCGAACACGCCGTCCATCTCGGCGGTGGTCAGCGGGATGGGCGGAGGGTTGAGCCACACGTCACGCTCACCGTGCCGCTGCACCAGCGCGCGCGCATTGCCGGGGTTGGTCTCCAGATGCAGCACGCGCGAGGCATGGGCGTAGAGCACCGGGTCGTCCTTCACCTGCTCGTAGGCCGGCAGGCGCACCACGGTCCGCTCGCGCGGATGGTTGCGCGGGATCTCGCGGCGCAGATGGACTACCTTGACCTCCATACTCCCTTCTCCCTTGAGGGGAGAGGGGCTGGGGGAGAGGGTGGACAGCGCCGCATCGGTAGCGCCAACTCCAACCTTGGCATCCCCCTCTCCCCCGCCCTGGTCCCTCCTCTCCGTCCCTTCCGACATCCCCGTCGGAAGCCCCTGCGGGGTGCGTCCGTCGAGAGCCCCCGCCTGGGGGGCGGGAGCATTCTGCGTCGCACAGGTGGCAGAGCTGGTCATCGCGTACGGATCGATATGCGGCGCCAACGGCCCCGGCTCATCCACCGTGCTCGAATCCAGCATGACCCAGCCGTCGGGGATGCGGCCATCGCTCATGAACGCCGTGCCGCGAACATCCTTCATGTCGCGCGGATGCTCGCCCTTGGCGGCGCGGTGGGCGATCTCGATGATCGCGCGCTCGGCATTGCCGTACACCAGCAGATCAGCCTTGGAATCCGGCAGCACGGAACGACGCACCTTGTCAGACCAGTAATCGTAGTGGGCGATGCGGCGCAGCGAAGCCTCGATCCCGCCGATGATGACCGGCACGTCCTTGTAGGCCTCGCGGCAACGCTGGGCGTAGACGGTCACCGCGCGGTCGGGGCGCTTGCCATGTTCGTCGTTGGGGGTGTAAGCGTCGTTGTGACGCAGGCGACGGTCCGAGGTGTAGTGGTTCACCATCGAGTCCATGTTGCCCGCGCTCACGCCGAAGAACAGGTTGGGCCTGCCGAGCTGACGGAAGGCCTCCGCCGAGGTCCAGTCCGGCTGCGCGATGATGCCGACGCGGAAGCCCTGCGCCTCCAGCATGCGTCCGATCACCGCCATGCCGAAGCTGGGGTGGTCGACGTAGGCATCGCCCACCACGATGATGATGTCGCAGCTATCCCAGCCGAGCTTGTCCATCTCCGCGCGCGACATGGGCAGGAAAGGCGCGATGCCGAAGCGGCTCGCCCAGTGCTTGCGGTAGGAAAAGATATTCTTGGCTGGAAGCATGGAGGCGCGGCCTGCAAGGCGGGGGTTTTGAAGGTTGCGCACAATAGCATGAATTTCAAGGGAAATATCCCTTGCAAGAGGTACAGGATGGAGTTCCGTCGCCGCTCCTGTCTGCAACGAAGAAGCGAGAACAAGGGAGCTGGACCGTCCGTCCGCCGGGCAGTATCGTTCACCCACACTGCCATGGAGAGCAAGATCATGCACAAGGATCGCCAGAACGCCCCCTGCGTCATTTTTTCGCAGCCCGGCGCCACGCTTGTCGAACACATCGAAGCCGAGCTCGCGCTCTCCGGGCATGGGCTCGAACGACGGCGACTGATGCAAGCCCTGGCCGCAGCGTTTGCGCCATCATGGCTTGCGGGATGCGGTGGCGGAACCTTGATGGGCGGCGGCACGGGTGCAGGCACGGGAGGGGGTGGCAGCAGCAACTCCATTTCCAATGGCAGCGGCTCCGGCGGCAATGGCAGCCAGCCCCCCACTTCCGACACTCCCACTTCCGACAGCGGCGACAGCGATTCGGACGACAACCCCGGCGCGGGCGGCGATTGGGAGGACGACCCGAGCACCGGCGGCAACGGCAACGGCAACGGCAACGGCAACGGCAACGGCAACGGCAACGGCAACGGCAACGGCAACGGCAACGGCAACGGCAACGGCAACGGCAACGGTGGCGGTGGCGGTGGCGAGGTATCGCCCACCCCGCCCGAAGATCCGCCCCCTACGGTAAGCGAGCTCCGCCACCCCGGCCTGCTGAGCACCGAAGCCGATTTCACGCGCATACGACAAAAACTTGAGCTGAACGCCCAACCCTGGGTCGCTGGCTGGGGCGCACTCACCTCCAGCCCCTACGCCTCGTTGAGCGCCAGACCGCGTCCGACGGAAGAGGTCATCCGGGGAGGCAGCGACAGCAACTTCGGGGGCATGTATCAGGACATGCTGCGCACCTACCAACTGGCGATACGCTGGAAGATATCCGGCGACATCCGGTACGCCAACCTGGCGGTTGAGTTCCTCAACGCCTGGTCATCGACAATGAAGCGGCTCAGCGGCAATGCCGACCGCTTCCTCGCCGCCGGGATCTACGGCTACCAATGGGCCTGCGCGGCCGAGATCATGCGCACCTACCCCGGCTGGGCAAGTAGCGATATCGCCGCCTTCCAAAGCCTGCTCCACACAGTCTTCTACCCGCTCGCCAGTCATTTCCTGGTTGACCACAACGGCACCGGACCAAGGCTGGTAACCCCGGATATCACCAATTACTGGGCCAACTGGGATCTGTGCTGCATCTGCGCCGTATTCGCCATCGGCGTCTTCTGCGACAAACCGGAGCTCTGCAACGAGGCGCTCGGCTATTTCCATACCGGTCGCGGCAACGGCGCCGCAGCGCATGTCGTCTACGTGATGCACCCAGGCTATCTTGGCCAGTGGCAGGAAAGCGGTCGTGACCAGGGGCACAGCACCCTGGGCATCTCGCTGATCGCCTCACTGTGCGAAATGGCATGGAACCAGGGCGTGGACTTGTACGGTTACCGGAACAACCGGGTTCTGGCGGGCGCAGAGTACGTCGCCGCCTCCAACCTTGCCGCCAGCAATGGCAACTACCCCGAGCTTCCGTATGCGGTCTACCGCAACAAGCAGGGTACCTCGACCGGCATATCGACCGCCGGCAGGCCGCACCTGAGGCCCGGCTGGGAGATCATTTACAACCACTACGTCAATCGTAAGGGGCTGGCCGCGCCATACGTCAAGGCCATGATTGACAAAATACGGCCCGAAGGACTCGACAGGGGTGGTGACGAACCCAGTTTCGGCACGCTTACCCACGCAAGGGAACCCTATGCCGACAACGCCCCCCCCAGCGGGCTCACCGCCGTCCTCAACGCGGGCAAGGCGCTTCTTTCATGGTGGGGAAGCGCTTACGCCAGCGGTTACAAGGTCAAACGCGCGGCTTCGGCCAGCGGCCCCTTCACCACCATCGCCACCGTGACAGACCCACGCACCTACACCGACGAGCCTGGCGACGGCATCTGGTACTACACCATCAGCGCCCTCGCGCCCGGCGGCGAAACCGGCAAATCGAACGTGGTCCGCATCGCCCTGCCCCACGAACCCCGTCTGGTTCTTCCGCTCAACGCCAGCAGCGGCACGACGGCCATGGACAGCAGCGGTTTCGCCCGCCACGGCTCGCTGAAAGGCGGCGCATCCTGGGAGGGCGGGCGCACCGGCGGCGGTGCCCTGGCGCTCGATGGTGAGGACGGCTACCTCGCTCTGCCCGACGGCATCCTGTCCGACGTCGGCGACTTCACGGTCAGTGTCTGGGTCTTCTGGAACGGGAGCGCATCCGGCAATGCGCGCATCTTCGACTTCGGCTCCAGCGACATCGCCTACATGGGCATCATGGTGGACAAAGCCGGGGCGATGCGATTCGCCATCACAGGCACCCGTTACTGGGGCGAGCAAAACATCCACGCGCCATACGCCCTTCCACGGGGACGCTGGGTGCATGTCGCCGTCACCCTCTCCGGCACGCACGGGACCCTGTACCTGGACGGCCTGCCCGCGAGCACGAACGACAGCATCCACTTCGCCCCGTTCCAGATGGGCAACACCACGCGCAACTGGCTGGGGCGCGCCCAATATGACGTCGATCCCTACTTCAACGGTCGCTTGCAGGATTTCCGCCTTTACAGCGGCGCACTGAGCGCGAGGGAAGTCGCCGCGCTGGCGGTTTGAACGCACGGTTCAAAGCATGCGCCGTCCCAGCATCTCCACCCTGGCAATCCAGTTCGCACGCTGCCGATCCGTCACATGCCGCACCGGCCCGAAGGCACTCACGCGCACCGGGCCGACACCGCAAAAACCAAGGATGGCGTTCTTCACCAGCCTGACACCCGGCGCGCCATACAGCAGCCAGTGCAGGATGGGCGGCGTATCCATGGTCACGATCAGGCGCGCCGAGCGCCCCTTGAGCAGCTTCTGCCAGCGCCATGGTGAAAGAAAGCGGTAACCGAACCCCGGCAACAGGGCGCGATCGAAAAACCCCTTCATCAGGGCAGGCATGTCCCCCCACCAGGTGGGATAGACAATAACCATGTGCTCAGCCCAGCGGATGGCATCCTGCGCATGCTTGAGGTCCGGCTCCAGTTCCTGGATGACCTTGTAGCCCTGGTGCAGCAAGGGGTCGAAATCCAGGTCGCCAAGATTCAGACGACGCACCTCGGCCCCGGCCATGCCAGCGCCGCGTGCGTAGGCGTCCTCCAACGCGCCGCAGAACGTTTCGTGATCGGGATGCCCCAGGATAATCAAGATGCGCATGATGTCCTCGTCAAAAACCCGGCGGACCTGCCGTCCTGTTACCGCTGAGAATAACCGTAGGGGCGGCATCCCCGCCGCGAAAAAACGGAACGTCAAGCCTCAGGGAAGATAGTTCATGTCAACCATGAAGATATCGGCAATGGCATTGGTATCGTCGTCCACCAAGTCTGTCGCATCGCTTTCAAACAGCACATAGCGGCCATTGAGCGCCATGTATGGCTGCCAGGAACTGCGCGCGACCTCCTTGCCGGTTTTGGTCACGGACAGGCGCTTGACGACTCCCGTACCGAGGTTGCGCCAGAAGACATCCCGCGCAAGGTTGGTATCGCCATTGACCAGATTGGACGCCCAGCTCTCGAACACCAGATCCTGGCCGCTCGAAGCCACGGACGGATTGAGCGAGCTGCCGTTAAGCCCCGCCCCTCCGGAATTCAGCGACGCCAGACGATTGGCGCCGATAGCGCTGTCATAGATATAGACGTCCTGCTCATTGTTGATGTCGGCCAGGTTGTCGAGGTTGTTCGCGTAACTCTGATAGGCCAGCCAGACGCCACCGGTGTAACGGGTGAGGCGCGGATTGAGCGAGTCGTCATTGGCGCCGCCGGTCACCAGCATGGGAATGCCCGTGCCGGTATTCACGTCGTACAGGTAGATATCCTGCTTGCCGTTGGTGTCCGTCGGGCCGAGATTGGTCGCAAGGCTCTGGTAGGCAATGTAACGACCGTCATTGGACAGGGTCGGCTTGTTGGAGTCCGCGTTCCCCCAGGCAACGAGCGGCGTGGTGATGATGCTTTCATCCACCGACGGTGTGGTGGGGTCGTCCACCGGCAATACGGGAACCCCGCCGCCCTGCGTGATGACCGTGGTCTTGCCGTTCAGCATGTCGTGCAGGTAAATGTTGCGATAGACCAGCGTTCCGCTGGGCAAAGTCGCCCCAGCGACAAGATTGGTCGACTTGCTGGAAAACGCGATGTAGCGACCATCCTGTGACACCACGCCCGCATTGGACTCGGCATTGCCCTCGACGCCGCTGCTGTTCAGGGAAACCCTGACAGTCGAGGCATTCTTGGCGTCGTAGAGGAAGATGTCGCGCACCTTGTTTTTGTCATCCCCGACCAGGTTGGTGGCATCGCTTTCATAGACCACATAACGACCGTCCGGCGAAATCGCGGGGCTGTAGGACGCGCCGTTGGCCTCCACCCCGGCGCTGCTGACACTGATGCGGCGCACCTCCAGCGTTTGGACATCCAGATAGAAAATGTCGCGCTTGCCGTTCTTGTCGTTCGCAACCAGATTGCTCGCATCGCTTTCATAGACTACATAACGCCCGTCGGCAGACGCCGCCGGATTGGCGGAAACGCCATTCGCCTGGGCGCCCGCGCCGCTGACCGAAAGGCGGCGGATATACGGCGGCGTGGCCGCGGTCGTGAACGTCAATGTCTTGGCGACCGTGGCATTCCCGGCGGCATCCTTGAACGCCCCCGCCGGGATCGTCCAGGTGTAGGTCCGGTTGTTTTCGAACTGCTGCGTCAGCGTGAGCGTGACAGTCTTGTCGCTGATCGTGACGGAGGCGCCGGTGACATCCAGGCTTTCCTCGCGCGCGCAATCGCCGCACTTGAAGGTGATCGAACCGCTGCCCGCAACCACCGCCTCATCGAACACGATGCTGGGCTTGATGCTCTGCACCACTTCGGTCGCACTGGCGGACGGCGTGGTCTGGGTGATCGAGGGGGCCGTGGTATCCACCGTCGGAGTCGTCGTCGGTTCGGGATCGGAAGGCTTCCCCACACACCCGATGACCAACGAACAACATCCCGCGAGCGTCAGGAAACGAATCAGACCAAGGCGATTTGCGCGCATGCTTGCACCCTTCGAAAGTGATGAACCAACCGACGCTCCGTGAAAGCAAGAAAGGGGCCAAAACCCCTTTCCCGTCATGAAGAACCGGCCTGAAAACCTTGCAAAACTTACATGTGGCGGATCAGCTCATCGCCGAACTCGGCGCTGCTCACCTGGGTCACGCCGCTCATCAGGCGGGCGAAGTCATGAGTGACGCGCCCCCCCGGAATGGCTGCCTCCATGGCGGTCAGGATCAGGTCGGCGGCCTCGAACCAGCCCATGTGACGCAGCATCATCTCGGCGGACAGGATGATGGAGGACGGGTTGGCGATGTTCTTGCCCGCGATGTCCGGCGCGGTGCCGTGGGTGGCCTCGAACATGGCCACGGTGTCGGACAGGTTCGCGCCCGGCGCGATGCCGATGCCGCCCACCTGGGCCGCCAGCGCGTCGGAAATGTAGTCGCCGTTCAGGTTCAGGGTGGCGACCACGCTGTACTCCGCCGGACGCAGCAAAATCTGCTGCAGGAAGGCATCGGCGATGGAATCCTTGATCACGATGTCCGAGCCGGTGTTCGGGTTCTTGACCACCATCCAGGAACCGCCGTCCAGCGGCTGGGCGCCGAACTCTTCCTTCGCCAGCTCATAGCCCCAGGTCTTGAAGCCGCCCTCGGTGAATTTCATGATGTTGCCCTTGTGCACCAGGGTCACCGAATCACGATTGTTGTCGATGGCGTACTGGATGGCCTTGCGCACCAGGCGCTTGGTGCCCTCGGAGGACACCGGCTTGATGCCGATGCCGGAGGTTTCCGGGAAACGGATCTTGGTGACGCCCATCTCCTTTTGCAGGAACTCGATCACCTTCTTCGCCTCCGGCGAGCCCGCGGCCCACTCGATGCCCGCGTAGATGTCCTCCGAGTTCTCACGGAAGATCACCATGTCGGTCTTCTCCGGCTCCTTCACCGGGCTGGGCGTGCCCTTGAAGTAACGCACCGGACGCAGGCAGACGTACAGGTCCAGGTCCTGGCGCAGGGTCACGTTCAGGGAGCGGATGCCGCCGCCCACCGGCGTGGTCAGCGGGCCCTTGATGGACACCACGTAATCCTTCACCGCCTCCATGGTCTCGGCAGGCAGCCAGGTGTTCTCGCCATAGACCGCGTTCGCCTTCTCGCCCGCGTAGACCTCCATCCAGGCGATCTTCTTCGCGCCGCCGTAGGCCTTCTCCACCGCCGCATCCACCACCTTGATCATCACCGGCGTGATGTCCACGCCAATGCCATCACCCTCGATGAAGGGCACGATGGGGTTGTTCGGCACGTTCAGGGAGTTGTCGGCGTTGGTGGTGATTTTTGCACCGTGCGCGGGCACGACGATCTTGGACGAGGACATGGGCTGCTCCAGCTTGAGGTGGGGATGGGCCGCATTATAGGGCCAATGCGGCGGGGATGCGGTGTGCGGGGGCGCATGACCGCCCTTGGTACGTCCAGATCGAGTCAGATCTCCTGCTAGTTACTGAGACAACTATTTCAACATCCTAGAGGTCGCTCCATTTGAGATACAATGCATCTCAAACTGACAAAAGGAGGCCCATATGGCCACCACCTCGATGATCCATGTCCGCGTAGACGAAAAAATCAAGGCTCAAGCGGCGGAAACACTTGCCGCCATGGGGCTTTCCGTATCGGATGCCGTACGGGTGTTTCTGACTCGTGTAGTTGCCGAGAAGCAGCTACCTTTCGTGCTGCGCGTTCCCAATACGGAAACCCGTACCGCGATGACCGAGTCCGATGACATCGTGCACGCTCATCATGCTCGCTTCACGTCCGCCGACGAACTCTTCGATGACCTCGAAAAGAACAGCGCAAAGTAAAAGGGCTACCCCGCCGCGCGCCACGGACTACACAAAATCGTTCCTCAAAGATTGGGAGCGTCTTTCGCGCTCTGGGCGGTTCGACATGAACCGGCTCAAGCAAGCCATGATGATCCTGATAGCCAACGAGAACCCGCTGGGACCAGAATGGCTTGACCGCTCCTTGAGCGGAGATTGGACGAGTTATCGTGAATGCCACATTGGCGGCGACTTCCTCCTCATTTACAAGCTCGAAAATCACAACAAACATGCTGGCTTGGTGATCTTCGTGCGAACAGGCACTCACGCTGATCTGTTCGAACAGGAGCGAGGATGCCTCGCCGCGCAGTCACATAAGCGACTGAAATCGCGTGATTATTCTGTGGCTTTGCCGCATAGGAGCCTCTCGAAAACATGATGAATGGGGGTTTTCGAGGTTTCCACAAGCGCCCGCCACACTCTCGGCTTGCGCGAAGATCAGGCACGCCAGGCGCTTGATCTTCGGTTCCCGTCGCGGGCGTGTACCGCGACGAGGCGAGTTGAAAAAGGGCGGGAAGCCCTTTTTCAACATTCGCTAGCGCTCCCTCAGGCTCTCATGGCCGTACTGCAACAACGGGCTGAGGAAGTATTCGATCACCCTGCGCCGCCCCGTCTTGATCTCGACCGACACCGCCATGCCAGGACCGAGGCGGACCTCTGTCCCATCCACCGCAAGGCTCGCCCGCGCCATCTTCACCCGCGCGGTGTAGACCAGGCCACGTTTTTCATCGTTGATCGCGTCATGCGAAACGGACAACACCGTGGCCGGGATGACGCCGTACTTAGTGTAGAGGAAGGTTTCAATCTTCACCTCGGCCTCCTGCCCCTGCCGGACAAAGCCGATGTCCTTGTTTTCCACGAAGGCCTCGATCTCCAGCGGATGGTCACGCGGCACGATGACCATCAACGGCTGCGCGGGCGTCACCACCCCGCCCACGGTATGGACGGCCAACTGCTGCACCGTACCCTCAACCGGGGCGACCAGCCTCATGAGGCGATGGCGCGTCCGGGCCTTGACCAACTCCTGCTCCAATCCGATGACCTTCTGCGTTGCCTCCTGAATGCTGTCCAGCGTGGACCGGCGCGTTTCGGCGGCGAGCGCTTTTTTCTCCTCGCGCGCGGCCCGCAAGCCGCCCTCGATCTCATGCAGTTTTTCGCGCTGGGCAGCAAGATCGGACTCCTGCTCGATACTCGCCTGCTCCAGTTCAAGGTAATCGTGCCGGGCGACATAATGCTGTCCGAGAAGACTTTTGGCATCCTCGGCGCGACGACGGACAATCGGCGCGGTCTGCTCCAGCTTGCGCACCAGCTCGACCGTGGCACGACGTTCCGACTCGCGCCGCGCGATTTCCGCATCGAGCCGCGCCATCCTCGCCGTGTACTCCGCGAACTGTCCCAAGACCTGACGCTCGGCCTCCGCGAGCCTGATCGGCCCAGCCTCCTCAACCTCCGGCAAGAGCGGCTGCCGACCGCGCTCCAGAGCAATGAGCATGGCCTCCCCTCGCGCGGCCTGGAGTCTGGCCTGCGCCAATTCACCGACCAGCCGTTCCTCGTCGGCCCGTGCGTCGGTCGCATCCAGCTCGACCAGCACATCGCCCGCCTTGACGGCCTGCCCGTCGCTGACGTGGATGGCCTGCACCACGGCGGTCTCCATCGGCTGAATGGTCTTGATGCGGTCATTCGGCACGATGCGGCCCTGAGCCGTGGCCACCACATCGATACGACCGAAAATGGCCCACAGCAGGGCCAGCGCCGCAAAGGCGACGATCAGCCACATCGCCACACGCGGCGCGGGCGAGAGAGGCGTATCGCGCAACGCCAGCGCGGCGGGTAGAAACTGGGCTTCAAGAGGCGTGCGCGCCTCGCCATCCAACCGCTTACGCTCCGCCCAGGCATGACGGAAAACCTCGCCATAACGCCCGAACAGCTCGTTTCTGGCTTGACCCTTGGGTGATGCTGTCATGACTCACCCCGCTGCAAGCGATACAAGCGGGCATACTGCCCATCCTCGCGCTGGAGCAACTGGGCATGCGAACCAGACTCGACAATCTGCCCGCGCTCCATGACCACAATCCGATCCGCATCCCGCACCGCGCTCAAGCGATGGGCGATGATGATGACCGTACGTCCCTTGCAGATCGCCTTCATGTTGTCCTGAATGACCCGCTCGCTCTCGTAATCCAACGCACTGGTCGCTTCGTCAAAGATCAGAATGCGAGGGTTGCTCATCAACGCGCGGGCGATGGCGATGCGCTGACGCTGCCCGCCGGAGAGCGTCGAACCGTGCTCGCCCACCGGCGTGTCGTAACCTTCGGAAAGCTCGAGAATGAAATCATGCGCCCCGGCCAACCGCGCGACCCGCATGACCGCCTCCAGCGGCGCGCCGGGATCGGCCAGAGCGATGTTCTCGCGGATGGATCGGTTGAACAGCACGTTTTCTTGCAAAACCACGCCAATCTGCCGACGCAGCGACGCCGCATCCACCATGGCGAGGTCCATCCCATCGATCAAAACACGGCCACGCTCCGGCACGAACAGACGCTGCACCAACCGCGTCAAGGTGCTCTTCCCGGAGCCAGAACGACCGACGATGCCGACCACCTCGCCGGGCGCGATATCCAGGCTCAACCCCTTGAGCGCCTCAGGGCCGTCCGGCCTGTAGCGGAAGCTGACCTCATCCAGCGCGATACGCCCCTTGACCGGCGGCATCGGGCTCTTGTTGCCTGCCACCTCGGTCCGGGTATCGAGTATGTCTCCCAGCCGCTGAACCGAAATCCCCACCTGCTGAAAATCCATCCACAAATTCGCCAGCCTCATCACCGGCTGCGCCACCTGCCCGGCCAGCATGTTGAAGGCAATGAACTGACCGACCGTCAACTGCCCGTCGATGACCAGATGCGCGCCGACATAGAGCGTGCCCACCGTCACAAGCTTGCTCACCAGCGTCACTCCGCTACCGGCGAAGGTGTTGACCGTGGCGGCGCGGAAGCTGGCCGATACATAACCCGCGAGCTGATTATCCCAGGTGCGCGTCCACTGCGGCTCTACCGCCATGCTCTTGAGCGTATCCATGCCGCTGATCGATTCGACCAGGAAGGCCTGATTCTCCGCACCGCGATTGAATTTCTCATGCAAGCGAGCGCGCAGCAGGGGTGTGAACACCAGCGAAAGCAGGACGTAGAGCGGCAATGAGAGCAGCACGATCAGCGTCAGCCAGCCGCTGTAGAGAAACATCACCGCGATGAAGACCACCGAAAACAGCAAGTCCAGCACCAGAGTGAGCGCATTGCCGGTCAGAAAGGCGCGGATATTCTCAAGCTCGCGCACCCGCGCCACCGAATCACCCACCCGCCGCGCCTGGAAGTAGGCCAGTGGCAGGGTGAGCAGGTGACGGAACAGGCGCGCGCCCAGTTCCACATCGATGCGGCTGGTCGTGTGCGCGAACACGTAACTGCGCAAGGTTGTCAGCGTCACCTCGAACAAGATCACCGCCACAAGCCCTATGGCGATCACGTCCAACGTGCTGAACCCCCGGTGCACCAACACCTTGTCCATCACCACCTGGAAGAACAGCGGAGTGATGAGGGCGAAGATTTGCAGCACAAAAGACACCGCCAGTACTTCGAGCAGAAGCTTGCGGTACTTGACGATGGAGGGAATGAACCAGGTGAAGTCGAACTTGCTCATCTCCCCGGCCAGCGAGGCACGGGAGGTGAACAGGATGAGTTCGCCGCCCCAGCGTGCGAACAGCTCATCCATCGCCAGGGTTTCCGGCCTCCCCGTCGCGGGCGACTGGATCAAGGCACGATCGCCCTCCAGGCGGGCGAGGACAAAGAAACCGCCCTTCGCATCCATCGCCATCGCGGGCAAGGGCATCTTGCTCAGGCGCTCACGCGGCGGGCGGACCGATTTGGCATGCAGGCCAAGCTTGCGAGCCGCGAGCAAGACCTCGGTGACACCGAACGGCTGACCGTCCACGGCGAACTCATGGGTGAGCTGATCGGGATCGGCGGGCGCCCCATGCAGGCGGGCCAGCATGACCAGGCAGGCCAGCCCTGTGTCGAGAGGTTTGGAATCACCTTGGGGCATTTCGTCATCGCGAGGAGCGGAGCGAGGTGGCGATCCATGACTTGCCGATTCTGTATGCGCGTTGGATGGCTTCCCACCACGGCCCTTGGCCTCGCGGTCAATGGCTTCGCTCGCAATGACGGTTTCCGATTCTTTCAGGGAATCATTGGAAGCCTCGGGCATCTCACGGGGCGTCTTGCCCCCTGAAATCTCCGAGGCTGTCGGGGTGTCTGCATCCTGGGTGTGCATGGCGTCGTCCTTGTCGGGGTGATTTCGCCCGCCGGGGCGCTTCATGCGCTCCGGCGGGCGGGGCCTGAGGGGGTCAGTTCCAGTTGGCGGCAAGCACCGGTTGCAGGGCGTTGCGGTAGTCCTGCGGCAGGGTGGTTTGTCCGGCGACTGGCGGGGTGAAGGCGGCCATGGCGTTCACCAGAAGGTCCACTTGGTTGTCGAGCAGAAGCTGGCCGTCGGCAGTGCGGATCCGTTCAATGTGGTTGCCTTGGTCGGTGTACCAGTTGCCGATGGTGAGGCTGTCGTCCCGTCCGATGAGGCTTAGCCTCAGGTCGTTGCCGTTGCGTTGGAGCCAGATCTGGCTTGTGTCGATGTCGGCCCCAAGCTGGAGGGTGTCGCTGTTGCCGCTGTTCCAGTCGTAGTCCCAGACGGTGTCGTTGCCACCGTCGCGTCCGAACAGGTAGGTGTCGTTGCCGATGCCGCCGTCGAGGCGGTCGTCCCCTGCCCCGCCATCCAGGATGTCGGCCCCGTCGCTGGCGTAGAGGGTGTCGTCGCCCGCGCCGCCTTCGAGGGTGTCGGCGCCAATGCTGCTGGTGAGGCTGTCGTCGCCCGCAAGGCCTTGGTAGTGGATGGATTCGGTGGTCCAGCCGACGCCGAGGCTGTCGTTGCCGTTGGTTCCGGCATAGATGGCCCGGCTTGCGAGGGTGGCGGCGTCCCAGAGGGTTCCGTCGGCGAACTGGAGGGTTTCGATGCGGTTGGCTTCGCTGGTGTACCAGTTGCTGAGGGTGAGGCTGTCGCCGATGTCGGCTCCATCATGCGTGAGGGTGAGGGTGAGGTTTGCGCCGTCGCGGGTGATGCGCAGGTTTTCGACTGTGATGCCTTCGCCCAGGCGGATGATGTCGTGGTTGCCGCTGTTCCAGTCGTAGTCCCAGAGGACGTCGTGGCCGGAGCCTTGGCCGAACAGGTAGGTGTCGTTGCCGATGCCGCCGTCGAGGCGGTCGTTTCCTGCCCCGCCATCCAGGATGTCGGCCCCGTCGCTGGCGTAGAGGGTGTCGTCGCCCGCGCCGCCTTCGAGGGTGTCGGCGCCAATGCTGCTGGTGAGGCTGTCGTCGCCCGCAAGGCCTTGGTAGTGGATGGATTCGGTGGTCCAGCCGACGCCGAGGCTGTCGTTGCCGTTGGTTCCGGCATAGATGGCCCGGCTTGCGAGGGTGGCGGCGTCCCAGAGGGTTCCGTCGGCGAACTGGAGGGTTTCGATGCGGTTGGCTTCGCTGGTGTACCAGTTGCTGAGGGTGAGGCTGTCGCCGATGTCGGCTCCATCATGCGTGAGGGTGAGGGTGAGGTTTGCGCCGTCGCGGGTGATGCGCAGGTTTTCGGCTGTGATGCCTTCGCCCAGGCGGATGATGTCGTGGTTGCCGCTGTTCCAGTCGTAGTCCCAGAGGACGTCGTGGCCGGAGCCTTGGCCGAACAGGTAGGTGTCGTCGCCCAGCGCGCCATTGAGGGCGTCGTCCCCCGCGCCGCCGTCGATCACATCGCTTCCGTCCGTGCCGTAGAGCGAATCGTTGCCCGCCGTGCCAGTCAGGGTGGGTTCCGGGGTAGGTTCCGGGGTAGGTTCCGGCGTGGGTTCCGGAGTGGGTTCCGGAATATATTCCGGCAAAACGAGGCCGAACCGAGACTCCCCATCAAAAAAGTTGTTTACTCGCACCTGCCCCGAGCCGGTTGGTATTTGGATAGCCAAATCACTGCCGATGCGACTAAGACGGAACCGACCATCCTTCGCTTTCCAGCTTTCCTTCCCCATTGCATCGATCTCATCGGAGGTGATCCTATTTCCATCAAGGAAAATCGCGCCAATACCATCCCCATCGCTGATTTTTGTGGTATCTGATGATGTTGCCAGATGCTGGCTATACACGTAGTAGACGTCGTTTCCGATTTGGTCATCGACGACATCCATACCGGATCCGAGAACGTAACGATCATCACCCTCACCCCCCGAAATCACGTCATCACCGCTTCCTCCATCAAGTACATCGTCGCCCGCCCCGCCGACAAGAGTGTCATTCCCGAATTCACCGAATAACCAGTCACTTCCTATACCGCCATGGAGAGTGTCGTTCCCACCGTCTGCGGACGCTTCGAGCCAGTTTTCCCGGGCGTCTTCAGGGTTGCCTAGGGAGCTCAGCACAACCTCGAATGGGCTCACCCCATCCAAGCCGTGCTCGACACGCTCAAACAGGATTTGAAGCATGGGAGCATCCGTATAGGGCGAGTGGAACCCCAAATCCGGCCCCATAGGCCAACGGGCAGAGCTGATCATGGCATCGAACTCACTCAACGGCACGGCACAATAAGGAACTTCCGCATCCCCAAGAAGCACATCGTTGCCTTCCCGCCCAGCAAGAACATCGTCACCCTCGCCACCAAGCAGTGCATCATCCATCACATCGCCGATCACGATATCGTTCCCAGCGCCGCCCGCCAGCAAGTCTCCCTGTCCTTCAACTGCATGCCCGCTATCTCCCATAACCTGAGAGAACGCCACCGCGTCGCCGCCGAAGATTTGATCATCCCCCGCGTCACCGCGAAGGGCATCGGCGCCCGCGCCCCCAACCAGGAAATCGTCACCCGTACCGCCGTCGATGACATCTCCCCCATCCTGCCCATACACGATATCCGCACCGCCTCCGGCATCGATGGTATCGGTCATGCCCCCCGCAAAGACTCGATCCTGACCATCACCACCCATGATGTAATCGTCGTTAACTCCGGTTTGGATGTGATTATTACCACCCGAATTCGCATAGATAACGTTAAGACCATCACCAGCATAGACGTTATCATCCCCCATGGAATCGAATATCTTGTCGGCGTAAAAAGGCTGCGAAATATCCGTTCGAACCATATTTCCGTAGTTGTCGAACAAATACGGCCACGTTGGATTGGATATCCACGACCAATAGTCCCACGCCATTTGAAACGGGCGTCGATCACCCTCGACCGTTATACCGCCTGCGCTTTGTGTAAACTCTGGCGGAGCCTCCTCTCCTATGAGGCTAATACCAAGATCACCAGCCTCGTAATCCTTGATAATAATATTATCGTCACCATACCTGACTTCTAGATCGTTGCCACCGCCTTGCTCAATAACGGTGTAGAGAACACCTCGCTCATCCACCCACTGACCAGGGGCGCTCAACTCACCTCCTGCGAGCATGAAGCCATTAACTTCGATCCGACCTTGCCCATCGACATCAAGAAGAGCATCGAAGCCATCCCCCTTGCCGAAAACATAAACATCCTCCCCGAGTCCGCCCTCCAGATAGTCCGCCCCCTTGCCGCCGGTGAGGTTGTCGTTATCCGCACCGCCATAAAGCTCGTCATCACCGGCCCCACCATCAAGAATATCGTTTCCTTCACCGCCAAGCAGGCGGTCCCCCGAAAAGCGGCTTCCAAGGATTTGGTCATTGCCACCTCCTCCCACACCTACAATCCCTTTGTTCGGAAGGAGTTCGGTCAGATTGGTATAGTCTTCAAGCACCATGTTGCCATCGTGGTTTGTATCCACTCCGTCGTAGGCCACAAATTGGCCATCAGGGGTTTCATAGGTAATCACGCCCGCCGAGACCAGGCGCGCCATGACCAATCCAAACTCCGTGACAAAATAGGTGGCACTGGCCAACAACATGGTTTTTCCATACTCTTCAGAGCGCATGGCCTTGTCATTGGCTTGCTCAAGGGCAGGCACATCGGTTTCCCTAAGATTCCACCTATTGGTCACCATGCCTGTGAACTCAATAGGAACTTTTCGCCCAATGCCCGATGGGTCAATCTGATCCTTGGTCAGATAATTAGTCACGCTGGCCAGGCCATCGTCGCTGTTATAATCAAAGTAGTCACCCACCGGCTCCACGCATACATTCTTGATTTCTCGCGTGCCATCCTTATTCACGATAAATTTTGCGTCATCATTGATCTTGAACGCGCTCGACCCAAAAACATAAGCCCGCTCTGCGTAGTCCGCGGAGAAAACATCATTGTAATATTGCCTTACAGAAAGGAGGTGCTCACTTTTATTTTCATAGTCGATACCATAAAGCTTAAGAAGATCAATGGTTGAATACTCCCTTCCGGGCTCAAATTTTCCAGTCAACCCATATATTCCATCATTACCCGACAAGAAATTGCGGATAAAATTGAAGCGCTCCACTCCTGCAAAGCGCCCACCGCCCGTGGTCATGAATTCATTCATATCCACTTCAATCGTATTACCCTTCACACCCGCCTCACGGATGATGGACTCATCCGTCAGATCCGCAGGCGGCGCATCACGGTTAAACAGATAACGGGAAACCACTTGTTCAATGCTTGGCATGCTCATTCACAATCTCCTTTGTGAAGCACAATTATCGGATCAAACTCGTCGTACAGCTTGTTCTGGTCATCCTTTCTTGTCAAAATCCTCCCACAGTTGTTCACGGCAAAAACCTTTACCCTGTTGCCCCATAACTCAAGATCGCTTTTTGTTGATTTGTACGCCTCCTCCTTAATAGAAGAGAAGTCCAGGCCTTTATAATCATAGCTGCCGCGTCCCCCCGGAACATCACAGCACTCCCTTGCAAAAATAACCTTCTTCAGCTTGAAAAAGTTATTACCATAGCCAAAGAACCGAAGAACCCATGACGAGACCGGGCGAGCAGGAGATTTTCGATTAGAAAACCCCACCTTCTTTATAGAAGAAAAATCCATAACTCCAGCCCACCCCCCCTTGCCGATACCATAAGAAACCAATCCAAAATTCCCATTGAACATATCCTTGAATGCATCCATAGACTTCGTGTTTCGAGGAATGATCGTGACCTGGAAGTTCTCATCGAATGACAAACCGCTTTGATAAGAACGATCAATCATGGCCCTCAGATCAAAACCAGGCCCCGTCGGAGCAATCCCCAGACGCCGATGATGCCATCCATCGCCTATTCTGATGTTATTAAACTCCATTAAAACGATATTCCTGATAACCTCCGTCTTCAATTCATCCTCAGTCAAGGCCCTTCCCTTTTCAATGCAAATACCTTGATCATTGATATGAATTCGATAGGTTGCATAGATGACAAATGCGAGCAGGGCAATAATCGAGACCACGATCTTCACGCATCTTCCCATGCGACCACACCAAAATGGCAGCTTGGGCCGCCATGAAGCAATCATTGCCAAAGCACTAAAATGAATCATCAATAATTACCCCCCATAAGATTGGAATCATAATCCCGGCCTGATTCCTTATAAAACACACTCGCACGCACAAAGGCGAAGTTAATCAGGGGGGGGGGGCCACCCCATGCCGAAGCGAGAAACCAACCATTCTCCGCGCGATGCAATAATGACAAAAGGAAAAATAAGCCCCGTTCATTCCAGAACCCTGTCGATCCATCCTTGTTTGCAAGACCATGCAAGCCATCTCCTTCCTGGAGCGTGCGCCTGGAGAAGGCGCGGGATTTCCTGTTTGCTGAACCTAGACCATCTTTCGGTTGCGCGATATCAGACAAATCTCAGTCAGGCCGTTTTTTTCATCTCAGGCTATGGGTCTTTGCTGGCGGCCTAGGCGATGAGCTGCCCCATCGCCTAGGCCGCCAGTCGCCGCTCGGCCCTGGCCGCCGCTTCGGCGTCACCCGTGCCGGGGCCGCCCATCAGGTAGTCGTTGCCGCCCTTGCCCGCCATCACGTCCGATCCAAGGCCCCCAAGCGCAACATCGCGTTCCGAACCAAGGTAGAGAAGGTCGCTCAACGCGCTCCCGCTGATCCAGGATTTCTGGCCGTTATCAATATGCACTTCAAGTGCGGTTGGGTCGCGGTAAGCGAGGGACGGGCTGGCGTGGTGCGTTGTGAAATGCCATAGGTAAATGGCGCCGTGTCGATACGGATCCCTCCCGCGCGCGCCTCACCCTGACGCCCACCTGCCGATTTGCTACCCTTGCGCGCATGATCTGGAAACCACATGCCACCGTGGCCGCCGTGCTGGAACAGGACGGGCGCTATCTGCTTGTCGAAGAGCGCATCAAGGGCGAGCTGCGGCTGAACCAGCCTGCCGGGCATCTCGAAGAGGGCGAAAGCCTGGTCGAGGCCGCCGTGCGCGAGACCATCGAGGAGGCGGGCCTGGTGTTCCGCCCCACTCATCTGATCGGCCTGTATCAATGGCGCGCGCCGGAAACCGGGGCGACCTATCTGCGCGCGGCCTTCGGCGGTGAGATCGTGCGCGTCATCGAGCAGGCCGTGCTGGACGAGGGCATCATCGGTCCCATCTGGCTGACGCCGGATGAGGCGCTTGCGCGCGCGGGCCAGCATCGCAGTCCGCTGGTGATGGCCTGTATTGAGGACCATCGCGCCGGGCAGCGCTATCCGCTCGATCTGATCCGGCATTTTTCTTCATGAGCAAAAAGGTCGTGGTCGGCATGTCCGGCGGGGTGGATTCCTCCGTGGCCGCGCTGTTGCTGAAGGAGCAGGGCTACGAGGTTGAAGGCCTGTTCATGAAGAACTGGGAGGGGGACGATACCGACGAGTATTGCTCCGCCAGGCAGGACATGATCGATGCGATGGCGGTGTGCGACCGGCTGGGCATTCCCTTTCACTTCGTCAATTTTGCGCAGGAATACTGGGACCGGGTGTTCGCCTATTTCCTGGAGGAATACCGCGCGGGCCGCACGCCGAACCCGGACATTCTGTGCAACCGCGAGATCAAGTTCCGTGCCTTCCTCGACCACGCGCTGAACAACCTGGGCGCGGAGGCCATCGCCACCGGCCACTATGCCCGCGTGCGCCACGACGCGGCGGGGGTGCATCTTCTCAAGGGTCTGGACGAGAACAAGGACCAGAGCTATTTCCTGCACGCGCTGGGGCAGGAACAGTTGCTCCATGCGCTGTTCCCCATCGGCCACCTGCCCAAGCCCAAGGTGCGTCACATCGCCGAACAGGCGGGCTTCGCCACCGCGAAGAAGAAGGACAGCACCGGCATCTGCTTCATCGGCGAGCGCCGCTTCACCGAGTTCCTGCAGCGCTACCTGCCCGCCCAGCCGGGCGAGATCGTGACCCTGGAGGGACAGGTCATCGCCCGCCATCACGGGCTGATGTATTACACCCTCGGCCAGCGTCAGGGGCTGGGCATCGGCGGCCTGCGCGGTTTTTCGGAAGAGCCGTGGTTCGTGGTGGACAAGGACCTTGCCCACAACCGCCTGATCGTCACCCAGGGCACGGATCACCCTTCGCTCTACCGTCCGGCGCTGATCGCCTCGCAGGTGCACTGGATCGAGGGCAAGGCCCCTGCCCTGCCGCTGCGCTGTTCGGCCAAGGTGCGATATCGCCAACCCGATCAGGCCTGTACCATTCACGCGACGGGCGAGGACACGATCAGGATCGTGTTCGATGAGCCCCAGCGCGCCATCACGCCCGGTCAGTCGGTGGTGTTCTACGCCGGCGAGGAGTGCCTGGGCGGCGCGGTGATCGAAGCCGGAATCAACCTGGAGAGTGATGCCTGATGGCCCGTACGTTTGAAGACCAGACCCTTGCCCTTGCGGGCGTGGTACAGGCCTGCGTGTTGTCGCGCGAACTGGCCTACCAGGGCCAGGCGCCGCAGGCGGCTTATGCCGCGAGCATTGACAGCATTTTTGTGCTGGACGCGCCGGATGTACCGTCGATTTACGGCGGGGCCATGCGCATGGGCGAGGGCCTGCGCCACTTGCGCAAGCAGTTGAGCGGGCAAACCGGGAATCAGGATGCGGAAATCACTCGCCGCGCCATTACCCTGCTGCACCTCGCGGGAACGCTGCTGCGCACGCCGGAGATGATGAACACGCTGCAACGTGGCATTCAGGCCGCCGACAGTCGCAGACAGGCTTTCGGCCCGCAGTCATCCGAGGTGATTGAGGATCTTGCCCGGATCTATCAGCAGACCATCAGCACGCTCAGTCCGAAGGTCTTGGTGAATGGCGACCCCCACCAGTTGAACCGTCCGGAAACGGCCCAGCGCATCCGCGCGGTGCTGCTGGCGGGCATCCGTTCTGCGGTGCTCTGGAATCAGTGCGGAGGCAGCAAGTGGAGTCTTCTGCTTCGTCGCGGGCGCTTCCTGGAGGCGACGGACAAGCTGCTGCGCGGCGGTTTGCACGTGGTTGGGTAGTCAGGGCAGCCTGCCTGAAGCGCAGCGCCGCGGAAAGCGCCAGAACGAGCCGACCGACCTTCTCGCGCAATTCTGACCGGGGCGACTATGCGTGACGACGACGGCGCTCAACAAAGTAGATGAAGCCCGGCAGGGCGAATACCGCGAAAAGCACCAGAGTCACGGAGAAGAATTCCCAGCTCTTCGGATGCAGTTCGCCGGGGCATTCGGCCAGTCCGATGAAACTCCCGAAGCTGCTCAGGCAGCCCATTTCGAGCCGCCAGGCCAAAAGCGCGGTCAAGCCGAACGCCAGCATCCATTCGAGCAGCCGCATCCAGAAGAGCTTGCGTCCCGAACGAAGTGGGAAAACAGCCAGCAGGCGCTCGTTCAGCCACGGCAGGTTGGCGAGCGCCAGCGCGACGAGAATCAGGGGCAACACGTCGGACGAGGCGCTCATCTTCGGATCAGGCCGCGTTGAAAGCGCTGGCGCACAGTGCGATCAGACTGGTGGGATAGATGCCGAGCGCGAGGATGGCCAGACCATTGACGTTGGTCACCATGCGCATGTCCCAGCCGCGCTGGGGCATACCCTGCACCAGCGGCTTGTCGAAATAGGCCATTTTGAGGGCGCGAAGGTAGTAGAAGGCCCCGATCACGGACATCACCACCGCATAGGTCGCAAGCCAGACCATGTCAATCTCGACCACGGCCTGGAGTACGGCAAGCTTGGCCCAGAAGCCGAGGGTGAACGGGATACCGGCCATGGAGAACATCAGGATCAGGAGGATGAAGGCCATCCAGGGGCTGCGATCGTTCAAGCCCTTGAGGTCGTCAAGCTGATCCGCCTCCAGGCCTTTGGAGGCCAGATAGGCGATCAGGCCGAAGCCTCCGAGCGTCATCAAGGTGTAGGCAATGGTGTAGAACAGCGCACCACCGAATCCGGACTTGGTTCCGGCCAGCACACCCAGCAGGATAAAGCCGACGTGGGAGATGCTGGAATAGGCCAGCATGCGCTTGAAGCTGGTCTGGGCGATGGCAATGACGTTGCCGACAAACAGCGATATGACGGCGAACACCACCAGCATGGTCTGCCAGTCCGGCAGCATGACAATCAGCGCGTCACCAAACAGGCGCAGCAGCAAGGCCAGCGAGGCGATGGTAGGCGCGCCGCTGAGGTAGAGGGTGACGCCTGTCGGAGCGCCGTCGTACACGTCCGGCAGCCACATGTGGAAAGGCGCCGCGCCGATCTTGAAGGCAACGCCCGCGACCATGAACAGCATGGCGAACATCAAGGCGGCCTCGGCCTCGGATCCGGAGGCGATGGCTTGACGGATGGCCGCAAGGTCCAGAGAGCCGGTCACGCCGTACAGCATGGACATGCCGTAGAGCAGGAGGCCGGACGCCAGCGCGCCAAGCACGAAGTACTTCATCGCAGCCTCGGAAGCGCGAATGTCGTCACGATGAACCGCCACCAGGGCGTACATGACAAGCGACAGCAGTTCGAGCCCAAGATAAACCAGCAGCAGGCTGTAAGCGCTGACCATAATCATCATCCCCAGGGCGCCGAACAGGCCGAGGATGTAGAACTCACCCTTCTGGATGCCGCGCTCCTTCAGGTAGTCGCGAGACATGGCGAAGGCCATGAAGGTGGCCAGCAGCATGAAAAGCTTCATCACGTCGGACAGGCCGTCGTTGATGACGCTGCCCTCGAAGCTCAGGCGCTGCTCCGTACTCATGCCGGAGATGACCGCGACAAAGGTCACGGCCAGCGCGGCCTGACTTAACCAGTAGGTGACATCGCGCGAGGCCCCGGCGCGCATGAACACGTCGAGCAGGAGAATCGCACTGGCCAGAGTCAGGAGAATGATCTCCGGCAGGATGGGCATCAGGTTGAGCGCGTCGAGGGTCATGGGGCGTCCGGGGCTCAGAGCTTGGATTGGGTGATGTGGTGGACCAGGTGGTCAATGCTGGCGTGCATCACGTTCGCCAGCGGGTCCGGCCACACGCCAAGCAGGATGACGAAGAAGGCCAGGCTCGCCATGATGACGAATTCACGACCGTTGAGGTCCGGCATGCGGGCGACTTCGGCGCGGCGCACCTCGCCGAAGATTACGCGCTTGACCATCCACAGGGTGTAGGCGGCGCCGATGATGAGTGTCAGCGCGGCAATGAAGGCAATCCAGAAATTTGCCTTGTAGCTTGCGAGGATGACCATGAATTCTCCAACGAAGCCGGAGGTGCCCGGCAGGCCGACATTCGCCATGGCGAACAGGACCACGAAGGCGGCAAACCACGGCATGCTGTTGACCACGCCGCCGTAGGCGGATATCTCGCGACTGTGCAGGCGGTCATACATCACGCCGATGGCGAGGAACATGGCGGCGGAAATGAAGCCGTGCGAGACCATCTGGATCATGGCGCCCTCAAGAGCCAGGGCCTCGCCGCCCTTGCCCACCGGATTGGCCGCGATCATGAAGACCACGAACATGCCCAGGGTGACAAAGCCCATGTGGGAGATGGAGGAGTAGGCCACGAGTTTTTTCATGTCGCTCTGCACCAGCGCCACAAAGCCGATGTAGACGATGGCGATCAGCGACATGGCGATGATCAGCCAGTCCAGCGCATGGCTAGCATCCGGGGTGATGGGCAGGGAGAAGCGCATGAAGCCGTAGCCGCCGATCTTGAGCATGATGGCTGCCAGGATCACGGAGCCGCCGGTCGGCGCCTCGACGTGCGCGTCCGGCAGCCAGGTGTGCACCGGCCACATCGGGATCTTGACCGCGAAGGCGATCAGGAAAGCCAGGAAGATGAGGGTCTGCTCGGTGATGTCGAGCGGCAGCTTGTGCATGTCGAGCACGCTGAAGCTGCCGGACTGGAAGTACATGTAGATCAGGGCGATCAGCATGAACACCGAGCCGAGGAAGGTGTAGAGGAAGAACTTGAGGGTGGCATAGACCCGGCGCGGGCCGCCCCAGATACCGATGACGAGGTACATCGGGATCAGCATGCCCTCGAAGAAGAAGTAGAACTGGATGGCGTCCAGGGCAGCGAAGGTGCCGATCATCATCCCTTCCATGATCAGGAAGGCGGCCATGTACTGGGATACCTTCTCCTCGATCACCTCCCAGCCCGCCAGCACGACCAGCACGGTGGTGAAGGTTGTGAGCAGGATCAGCGGCATGGAGATGCCGTCCACACCGAGAAAATACTCAACGCGGAAGGCCGGAATCCAGGCGAAGCGTTCGACAAACTGCATGGAGGCGGTGGTAGCGTCAAACCCGGTCCACAGCGGCAGGCTGAGCAGGAAAATCGCCAGACTGCTCAACAGGCTGAGGCGGCGCACGGCCTGCGGTGAGCGATCGCCCACCATCAGCACCAATACGCCGCTGATGATGGGGAGCCAGACAAGCAGGCTAAGCAGGGGCCAATCGGCAAACATCCAAGCTTCCTAATTCAAGAGTTGTTCGAATGCGGCGCGGCTCAGAGGAACAGCGCCCAGCTCAGCATGACCAGCATGGCCAGGATCATCACAAACGCGTAATGATACATGAGACCGGTCTGCATCTGGCGTGCCACGGCGGCTATGCGCCCGATGCCCTGGGCCGAACCGTTGACAAGCAGACCATCAATCAGCTTGCTGTCGGACCATTTCCACAGGCCGCCGCCAAGCTTGAGGCTACCTTTGGCGAAGAAGGCCTGGTTGAAGTCATCGAAGCCATAGCCGCGCTTGAGCAAGCGGTTGAGCCAGGCAAAGCGGTGCGCGGCGCTCGCGGCGATCTCCGGCGATTTGAGCGTGATGAGCCACGCCAGACCCACGCCCGCCGCCGCCAGCCAGATCGCCGGGCCGGTCAGGCCATGCAGGACGAAGGCGCCCGCGCCATGGAAGGCGGATCCGATCACAGCCAGCACGTCATGCGATTCATGCACGCTGATGATGCCCCTGAACAGATCGCCAAACAGCATCGGTTCGATCGCGATCCAGCCGATCACCACCGCCGGGATGGCGAGCAGGATCAGCGGAACGGTGACGACCTTGGGCGATTCGTGCAGGTGGTCGCGGGTATGCTCGTCCATGCGCTCCTTGCCAAAGAAGACCAGGAAGAACATGCGGAAGGTGTAGAAGGCGGTGACGAACACGCCGATCAGCACCAGCCAGTAAGCCAGTCCCGCCCCCGGCAGGGTCGAATGATGGATGGCCTCGATGATCGCGTCCTTGGAGAAGAAGCCGGAGAAGCCGGGGAAGCCAATCAGGGCCAGCGCGCCGATCAGGAAGGTCCAGAAGGTCACCGGCATGTATTTGCGCAGGCCGCCCATCTTGCGGATGTCCTGCTCGTGGTGCATGGCGATGATGACCGAACCGGCGGCGAGGAACAGCAGGGCCTTGAAAAAGGCGTGGGTCATCAGATGGAAGATCGCCGCCGAGTAGGCCGATGCGCCGAGCGCGGCGGTCATGTAGCCAAGCTGGGACAGGGTGGAGTAGGCCACCACCTGCTTGATGTCGTTGGCAACGATGCCGAGCAGCCCCATGGACAGCGCGGTGATGGCGCCGATGACCATGATGAAGGCCAGCGCGGCCTCGGACAGCTCGTACATCGGCGACATGCGCGCCACCATGAAGATGCCCGCGGTCACCATGGTCGCCGCGTGGATCAGCGCGGAGATCGGGGTCGGACCTTCCATGGAATCCGGCAGCCAGACGTGCAGCGGAATCTGGGCGGATTTGCCCATCGCGCCGATGAACAGCAGGATGCAGATCACGGAGATCAGCGACCACTCCACGCCCGGGATCAGACTGACCTGGATACTCGCGAGCTGGTTGGCCTGTTCGAACACCTTGGCGTAGTCCAGGGTGCCGGTGTAGACCAGGATCGCGGCGATGCCGAGCAGGAAGCCGAAGTCACCCACGCGGTTGACCAGAAAGGCTTTGAGGTTGGCGTAGATGGCCGTGTCGCGCTTGTACCAGAAGCCGATCAGCAGGTAGGACACGAGGCCCACCGCTTCCCAGCCGAAGAACAACTGCATGAAGTTGTTGCTCATGACGAGCATCAGCATGGAGAAGGTGAACAGGGAAATGTAGCTGAAGAAACGCTGGTAACCCGGGTCGTCATGCATGTAGCCGATGGTGTAGATGTGCACCATCAGGCTCACGCCGGTGACGATGACCATCATCACGGCGGTCAGATTGTCGATCAGGAACCCGACCTCGAAACTGAACACGTCGCTGGTCAGCCAGGTGTAGACCGGACCGTTGAAGGCCGCGCCGCCATCCAGCACGTGGAACTTGAACGCGATCAGGGCAAGCACGAAGGCCACAGCGACACCGGCGATGGTGACGGAATGCGCCCCCACCCGGCCGATCTGGCGGCCGAACAGACCGGCAATGATGGAGCCGATCAGCGGAGAAAGGACAATCCAGAGGTAGATGTTTTCCATGTCCATCATCCCTTCACGCTATCAAGGTCATCAACGTTGATGCTGCGACGGTTGCGGAACAGCACGACGAGGATCGCAAGGCCAATGGCGGCCTCGGCGGCGGCCACCGTCAGGATGAAGAACACGAAGGCCTGACCGGCGGTATCACCCAGGAAGTGCGAGAAGGCGACGAAGTTGACGTTCACCGCCAGCAGCATCAGCTCAATGCTCATCAGGAGGATCAACACGTTCTTGCGGTTGAGAAAGATGCCGGCCAGCGACAGGCCGAACAGGACCGCGCCGAAGATCAGCACATCAGACAGGGCAATCATGCACCTTCTCCTTCTTTTTCAGCGTCCGCTCCACGCTTTTCGGCGGGCATGCTGACGATGCGGATGCGGTCTTCGCGACGGACCTTGGCCTGCGCGGCTGCGTCCTGATACTTGACGCCTTCGCGGCGACGCAGAGTCAGCATGATGGCGGCGACCATGGCCACCAGCAGGATCACGGCGGCGATTTCGAACGGGTAGACGTACACGGTGTACAGCACGCCGCCCAGCTCCTGGGTGTTGCTGTAATCGGCGGGCTTGGGTGTCGGAGCCGGATACATCTCAAGTCCGAACAGCTTCGGTCCCACCACAAGGGACATTTCGACGATCATGACCACGGCCACGGCTGCGCCGACGGGCAGGAAACGGATGAAACCCTCACGAGTGGCCGCCATGTTGATGTCCAGCATCATTACCACGAACAGGAACAAGACCATCACCGCGCCGACATAGACGAGCACCAGCACGATGCTGAGGAACTCGGCCTCCAGCAGCAGCCAGACCAGGGCGGTGCTGAAGAAGGTCAGCACGAGGTACAAGGCCGCGTGAACGGAATTGCGCGTGGTCACCATGCGGAACGCGGAAAACACCGCGACCGAGGAGAAGATGAAGAACAGCAGCTTGAGGAAACTCATCGATCAGTCCTGTCAGCGGTAGCGTGCATCGGCCAGACGGTCGGCGGCGATCTGCGCCTCGTACTTGTCACCCACGGCCAGGAGTTTGTCCTTGGTCATGATGTTTTCTCCGCGCTGCTCAAAGTGGTATTCGAACACGCGGGTCTCGACGATCGCGTCCACCGGGCAGGCCTCTTCGCAGAAACCGCAGTAGATGCACTTGAACAAATCAATGTCGTAGCGCGTGGTGCGGCGTGTGCCGTCCTCGCGCTGCTCGGATTCGATGGTAATGGCCAGCGCGGGGCAGACCGCCTCGCACAGCTTGCAGGCAATACAGCGCTCTTCACCGCTGGCATAGCGGCGTTGGGCATGCAGGCCGCGGAAGCGCGGCGACATTGGAGTCTTCTCCTCCGGATACTGGACCGTGAACTTGTGCGCGAACAGGTAGCGCCCGGTCAGTTTCAGGCCCAGCAGGAGCTCCCACAGGAACCAGGTCTTGAAGAAATGTTTGATGGTAGCCATGGCGGGATTCCGTCAGTCGAACCAGGGGCCGAGCTTGAAGTACACGGCCACGCCCTCGACCACGATCCAGAGAATGGTGACCGGGATGAAGACCTTCCAGCCCAAGCGCATGATCTGGTCATAGCGATAACGTGGGAAGGTGGCGCGGAACCAGATGAACACGAACAAAAGGAAGGCGACCTTGGCGAACATCCAGAAGATACCCGGCGCCCAGGCAAAGGCCGCCTCAAGGAAAGTACCCTGGAAAGGCGACAGCCAGCCGCCGAGGAACATGATCGCGGTCAGCGCGGAGATCAGGATCATGCTCGCGTATTCAGCCAGCATGAACAGGGTGAACCCCATGCCGGAATATTCGACATGGAAGCCCGCGACAATCTCGGACTCGCCCTCGGCAATGTCGAACGGCGCACGGTTGGTTTCCGCAACGCCGGAGATGAAATAGACCAGGAACATCGGCAGCAACGGCAGCCAGTACCAATGCAGAATGCCGCCCTCCTGGCCGCGCACGATCTCTTGCAGGTTGAGACTCTGGCTGGCCATCAGCACGCCGACGAGGGCGAAGCCCATCGCCAGTTCATAGGCGATCTTGTGCGCGGCGGAACGCATCCCGCCGAGCAGCGCGTACTTGGAGTTGGAGGCCCAACCCGCGAGGATCACGCCATACACGCCCGCCGCGCCCACCGCCAACACGTAGAGTAGACCCGCGTTCACGTCGGCGATAACCCAACCGTCGTCGAACGGCACGACCGCCCAGGCCACCAACGCGGCCAGCAGGATAATGACCGGCGAGGCGAAGAAGATGAATTTGTTGGCCGAGCTCGGGACGATGATCTCCTTGAACATCAGCTTGAACACGTCGGCGAACGGCTGGAGCAGGCCGATCGGACCAACGCGGTTGGGGCCGATGCGGACCTGCATGTAGCCGATCACCTTGCGCTCGGCATAGGTCACATAGGCCACGGCGATGACCAGCGGCATGATGACCAGCATGATCTGGATCAGGATCAGAACCAGTTCACGCAGGCCTTCCGGAAACAGGCTCAGGAGCGGGGAGAGAAATTCAGCCATGACTTAGACTCCCCGAACCTGAACATGGAGGGCATCGCCAAGCGCCGCGGTCTGGCTTCCGTAAGGGACCCAGACACAGGATTCCGGCACACCCTCGTCAGCGAAGACTGCGAGGACGACTACCCCCTCGCCCGCGCGCAATTCAACGTTCGCTCCATCGTTCAGGCCCATGCTGGCAAGGGATGCCGGATGCATGCGGACACCGGACCGGGCAGCTTCGGCGGTCTCCTGCAAGGCCCCGGAGCGACGCACGAGCGCATCGATCGCGTACGGAGAAAGTCCGCCGATCCGCTCGAAACCCTCGCCAGACGATGCCTGAAGCCGGATGTCCCGCACAGCCACGCCGCCACCGAGTCCAAGCGACTGGCATTGCGCGCGCAATTCATCGCGCACCTCTTCCGAGCTCATGTACTCAAACCCGTCCAGATTGAGCAGGTTGCCAAGCACGCGCAGGACCTTCCAGCCCGGTCGGGCTTCTCCACGCGGACGGGCAATGCCACGCATGCCCTGCCAGCGTCCTTCGGCGTTGACATAGGTGCCGGAGGTTTCGGCGAAGGCGGCTATCGGCAAAATCACATGGGCATAGGATTTCATGGCATCCGTCACGAACGCACTCAAGACCACGTTAAACCCTTCCCGAGCCAGCGCGGCCAACGCGCCCTGGCCCATCAGGCTGTCATGCTCAGGCTCGATGCCGACCAGCAGGCGGGCGGGGGCGGACGAGGCCAGCATCTCGGCGGCATGTCGCCCTGCCTGGCCCGCGGCTTGCCCGGCGGGCAGCCGGTGTGGCACCGCGCCTGCGAGCCAGGCCCCGGCACTGTTGCCAGCGGCGGCGAATTCGCCAAAGCTGGCGCCGGAATGGGTCGCGATGGCTTGCGCGAGCTGGCGCAGGACGGCGAGATCGGCATGCGCATGAGCCAGAGCGCCGAGGTAAACGCCCGCGCGCCCGGCGGACTTCAATGCGCCGGCCACCGCCCTGTGACGCTCATCCGGGCGTGCATTGGCGACAAGATCCGCCAGCGCACCGCCCAGGCCTTGCGGCTCAAGCGCGGCGAGAATGGAGGCAAGTTCGTTCGCCATGCCGCTGTCACCGGCCGCGAAGTGTGCCTGCACGGAGTAGGTCTGGGGCAACGCAGCCGGGTTGACAAAGCTGATGCGCGCCCCCGCCAGCGCGGCCTTGCGCAGGCGCTGGGCCAGCAGCGGCTGCTCGTGGCGGATGTGACTGCCAACAATCAGGGCGGCTTGCAGGCGATCAAGCTCGGCGACGTCATGCCCAAGCCAGGGCATGACCGGGAGCGCATCCTGATCGCGGAAGTCACGCTGGCGCAGGCGATGATCGACATGGTTGGAGCCCAGCGCGCGTGTGATCTTCTGAGCCAGATAGATCTCTTCCAGTGTGGCATGGGAGGCCACGAGGGTATTCAATCCTGCGCCGACGGCGCGCAACCCGCTGGCGGCCACCTCCAGCGCCTCGTCCCAACTGGCCTCGCGCCATCCGGCGTCAACGCGGATCATCGGCGTGCTCAAGCGTTCGGCGCTGCTCAGTCCCAGATAGCTGAAACGATCGCGGTCGGACAGCCAGACCTCGTTGACTGCCTCGTTCTCGCGCGGCGCCACACGCATCACCTCGCCTTCGCGGGTGTGCATGTAAATGTTGGACCCAAGACCGTCATGCGGAGCGATGGCGGCATGCTGGGCCAACTCCCACGGACGGAAGGTGTAACGGGAGGGCTTGGCAGTCAGGGCGCCGACCGGACACAAGTCAATGACGTTGCCGGAGATTTCGGAGGTCACGGCCTTGGCGATGTACGTGCCGATCTCCATATGCTCGCTGCGTCCGGTCACGCCCAGTTCGCGCAGCCCGGCGATCTCGTCACCAAAACGAACGCAGCGGGTGCAATGGATGCAACGGGTCATGTCGGTGGCAATCAGCGGACCGATGTCCTTGTCCTTCACCACGCGCTTGGTCTCGGAGTACTGGCCTACGCCATCGCCATACCCCATGGCGACATCCTGCAACTCGCACTCGCCGCCCTGATCGCAAATCGGGCAGTCCAGCGGATGGTTGATGAGCAGGAACTCCATGGTCGCGCGCTGGGCGGAGATTGCCTTAGGCGACTTGGTGAACACACGCATGCCTTCGGAGATCGGCGTGGCGCAGGCAGGCAGCGGCTTGGGCGCGCGTTCGACCTCGACCAGGCACATACGACAATTGGCCGCGACCGAAAGCTTGCGGTGATAGCAAAAGCGCGGGATGTGAATACCGGCCGCGTCGGTGACTTCGATCAGCATGTCACCCTGGTGACCGTGCAGCTTCTGGCCATCGACTTCGATGGTGATCAGATCATCGCTCATGTTCTGTTCCTGGAGGCCTTCAGCGGCTCATGGCATCGACCATGCTGTGGCCGTGCTCAATGTAGTACTCGAATTCGGGGCGAAAGTGCTTGAGGAAGCTGCGCACCGGCATCGCGGCGGAGTCGCCAAGGGCGCATATGGTGCGACCCTCGATCTTGCTCGCCACGTCATCCAGACGCTTGAGGTCCTCCATGCTGCCCTTGCCCTCCACAATGCGACTCAGCATGCGATAGAGCCAGCCGGTGCCCTCGCGGCAGGGCGTGCACTGGCCACAGGATTCGGAGTAATAGAAACGGGAAATGCGACGAAGCGCCTTGACCATGCAGGTGCTGTCATCCATCACGATCATACCGCCGGAGCCCAGATAGGTACCTGACTTGGCGACGGAGTCGTAATCCATGTTGACCTGCATCATGACCTCGCCCGGCACGACCGGAACCGATGATCCGCCGGGAATCACGGCCTTGAGCTTGCGCCCCTCACGCACGCCGCCGGCCATCTTCAGAAGTTCGGCGAACGGCGTGCCCATCGGAATCTCGAACACACCCGGATTGTTCACATGCCCGGAAACGGAAAAGAGCTTCATCCCGCCGCTGTTGGGGACGCCAAGGTCCGCGAACCACTTGCCGCCGTTGCGCATGATGGCAGGCACGGAGGACAGCGTTTCCGTGTTGTTGATGGTGGTCGGACGACCATACAGGCCGAAGTTGGCAGGGAATGGCGGCTTGAAGCGCGGTTGGCCCTTCTTGCCTTCCAGCGATTCGAGCAGCGCGGTCTCTTCGCCGCAGATGTAGGCGCCGGCGCCGAGCGAACCGTAAAGGTCCATATCGATACCGGAACCGAGGATGTTCTTGCCCAGAAGACCCGCCTCATACGCCTCTTTCAGGGCCTGTTCGAAGCGCTGGAACGGCAGGTCGCCGAACTCGCCGCGCATGTAGTTGTAGCCGACGGTGGCGCCAATGGTGTAACCGGCGATGGCCATGCCCTCAACCAGGGCATGCGGATTGTTCAGCAGAATCTGGCGATCCTTGGCAGTGCCCGGCTCGGATTCGTCGGAGTTGCAGACGATGTATTTCTGGCCCGGCGCGTTGCGCGGCATGAAGCTCCACTTGAGGCCGGTCGGAAAGCCGGCGCCACCGCGACCGCGCAGGTTGGACGCTTTCAGCTCCTCGATGATGACCGAGGGGTCGGTCTTCTCGGCCAGCACTTTGCGCCAGGCCTGATAGCCGCCGGTCTTGAGGTAGTTCTCAAGAGTCCATGGCTGATCGAACTGGCGGGTTGCAAAACAAACCTGAACGCTCATTGCTTAGTGCCCATCGTCATGCGAAACGTTGTCGAGAATGGCATCGACCTTCTCGGGCGTGAGTCGCTCGTAATAGACGTGATCGACCTGCATCATCGGACCGCCGTCGCAGGCGGCCAGGCATTCTTCCTCGCACTTGAGGAAGAACCTTCCGTCTGGGGTGCTCTCACCGGTTTTGATGCCCAGCTTGTTTTCAAGATGCTCGACAATGCGATCGGAGCCCATCAGCCAGCAGGAGATGTTTGTGCATACGGAAATGCTGTGGCGGCCGACCGGCCTGGTCTCGAACATGGAATAGAACGTGGCCACCTCGTAGGCGGCGATTTCCGGCACGCCCAGATAGGCAGCCACCGCGTCCATCAGTTCAGTGGTCAAGTGACCGTGGTTCTGGTGTTGGGCGGCACGCAGGGCGGCCAGCAACGCGGACTGGCGTCGGTCCGCCGGATACTTGGACAACCAGTGCTCGATCTCCGCGCGCGTTTCCGCGTTCAGCGGGACGATCTTCTGTTCACGTTCTTGGGCGTTCATCAGCGGTCAACCTCACCAAACACGATGTCCTGAGTTCCGATGATGGCCACGACGTCGGCGATCATATGGCCACGCGACATCTCGTCCAGCCCGGAAAGATGGGCGAAGCCGGGGGCGCGCACTTTCAGGCGATAGGGTTTGTTGGCGCCATCGGAGATCAGATAAATGCCGAACTCCCCCTTCGGATGCTCGACCGCCGAGTACACCTCGCCTTCCGGCAGGCAGAAACCTTCGGTGAACAACTTGAAGTGGTGGATGAGGGCTTCCATGTCAGCCTTCATCTCCTCACGACGCGGCGGCGCAAACTTGTGGTCCTCGGTCAGAACCGGACCCGGGTTCCTGCGCAGCCAGTCAATGCACTGCTTGATGATGCGGTTGGATTGACGCATCTCCTCGACACGCACAAGGTAGCGGTCGTAGCAATCACCGTTGACCCCCACCGGAATGTCGAAATCGAGCTTGTCATAGACCGCGTAGGGCTGCTTCTTGCGCAGATCCCACTCGATGCCCGAACCCCGGATCATCGGACCGGAAAAGCCCATGGCCAGCGCGCGCTCAGGAGATACCACGCCAATGCCAACGGTACGCTGCTTCCAGATGCGATTATCGGTCAGGAGGGTCTCGTACTCGTCGACCAGGGCCGGGAAGCGATTCACGAAGTCTTCCAGGAAGTCGAGCATCGAGCCCTGGCGCACCTCGTTCATGCGCGCCACGTCTTTGGCGCTGTGCCATTGGGACGGACTGTACTGCGGCATGGCATCCGGCAGGTCACGGGCGACGCCGCCCGGGCGGTAATAGGTCGCGTGCAGGCGCGCACCGGAGACCGCCTCGTAGCAGTCCATCAGGTCCTCGCGCTCGCGGAAGCAGTACAGGAAGACGGTCATCGCACCGATGTCGAGCGCATGCGCACCGAGCCACAGCAGGTGGTTCAGGATGCGGGTGATCTCGTCGAACATGGTGCGGATGTAGAGCGCGCGCTCCGGCACCTGGATGGCGGCCAGCTTCTCCATCGCCATCACGTAGGCGTGCTCATTGCACATCATGGACACGTAGTCGAGACGGTCCATGTAGCCAATGCTCTGGTTGTAGGGCTTGCTCTCGGCCAGTTTCTCGGTTGCGCGGTGAAGCAGACCGATGTGCGGATCGGCGCGGACCACAGTCTCCCCATCCATCTCCAGCACAAGGCGCAGCACGCCGTGCGCGGAGGGGTGCTGCGGGCCGAAGTTGAGGGTGTAATTGACAATTTCGGGCATGGCTCAGCCCTTCTTCTGCGAAGAGAGGATGTAACGGTGATCGTCACGAATCACGCGCGGCACGAGAACGCGCGGCTCAATGCTGACCGGTTCGTAGACGACGCGACCCTTGGTCTCGTCGTAACGCATCTCGACATGACCGATGAGCGGAAAGTCCTTGCGGAACGGGTGGCCGACAAAGCCATAGTCGGTCAGGATGCGGCGCAGATCGGGATGACCGTCGAAGAGGATGCCGAACAGATCAAAGGCCTCGCGCTCAAACCAGTTGGCGCCCGACCAAATCTCCGCCACGGAAGGAACGATGGGCATACCCTCGTCTTCACAGAAGACGCGCAGACGCAGGCGTTGGTTGTGGCGGTAGGACAGCAGGTGGTAAACCACTGCGAAACGGGGCCGATCCGGCGCGGCAAGCGGCAGATCGTCGCCGAACTTGAGCCGCCCCGACGTGGCTTCCTGAACCCCGCGACTGTAGCCGCCCTTGCAGACTTTGTCGTCCGCGATCCACTCGCTCTTGCCGTAGTCGCTGTAGTCCACGCCACACAGATCGACAAGCTGTTCGAAGCTGAATCCGACATCGGCGCGCAGCACTTCGCACACATGCAGCAATTCCTCGGCGCGCAGTTCAAGCGTCAACTCATCGTGCGCCTCAAGGGCTTGGGCGACCCGCCCCGGGAAGCGCGAGAGAATCTCATCGCGCAGTTGTTCAAGTGTCTTGGCCATGGATCAAGCCTCAACCGGGGATGTTTGTGGCTGCTTGGCGATCGTGCTGGTACGCCGGATCTTGTTCTGTAACTGAATGATGCCGTACAGCAAGGCCTCGGCGGTCGGCGGGCAGCCGGGTACGTAGATATCAACCGGAACGATACGGTCGCAACCACGCACCACGGCATAGGAATAGTGGTAATACCCCCCGCCATTGGCGCAAGAGCCCATGGAAATGACCCAGCGGGGCTCGGGCATCTGGTCATAGACCTTGCGCAGCGCAGGAGCCATCTTGTTGACCAGGGTGCCCGCCACGATCATCACGTCCGACTGGCGCGGACTTGGGCGGAAGACTACGCCGAAGCGGTCAAGGTCGTAGCGCGCTGCACCTGCGTGCATCATTTCGACCGCACAGCAGGCAAGACCGAAAGTCATCGGCCACAGGGAGCCGGTACGCGCCCAGTTGATGAGCTTGTCAGCGGAAGTTGTGACAAAGCCCTTGTCGAGAATACCCTCTATTCCCATTCCAGAGCCCCCTTCTTCCACTCGTAGATGAATCCGATCACAAGGATGAGCAGGAACAGACCCATGGCGACCAGACCAAAGGCGCCGATCTCATCCAGGACAATCGCCCACGGAAAAAGGAATGCGATCTCAAGATCGAAAATAATGAAGAGAATGGCAACGAGGTAGTAGCGCACATCGAATTTCATGCGCGCATCCTCGAAGGCGGCGAAACCGCACTCGTACGGAGAGTCCTTCTCCTTCTCCGGACGACGCGGAGCCAAAATGAAGCCCGCGGCCAGCATGGCAACACTAAATGCCATAGCGACCACAAAGAACACCAGGACTGGCAGGTAGTTCTCCAGCACGCGCCTCACTCCTCCGGACAATCGGGCGCAGGATACATCCTTCGCGCATTTGCGCTACGGAGCATGCCTTCGCCCTTATCGTGGTTATTGTAATGCTCGGTTCTGGTGACCGATCGGAACCCGGCCTGCCGGGCGCCTTGAAATGGTGCGGATGGTGGGACTCGAACCCACACGTCTTGCGACACTACCCCCTCAAGATAGCGTGTCTACCAATTCCACCACATCCGCGAAAATCACTTTGCCGACGGCACATCCGCCGGTTTGCTGTCCTGCGGCGCCTGTTCCGTGACGACGGAAGGCGTCGAGGTTACGACGCTGCCCCGCTGCGGGGCGGACGTCACAATATATGCAAGCAACAAACTTGTCACGAAAAAAATCGCGACCAGCCAAGCAGTCAGACGACTCAGAAAAGTCGCCGCGCCACGCGCGCCGAAAACAGTGGACGAAGCACCGCCACCGAACGCTGCTCCGGCGTCCGCGCCCTTGCCATGCTGGACCAGAACGAGCCCGATCAAGGCCAGACCGACCAGCACATGAAAAGTCATAAGCAGTGTGGTCATGCGACACCTCCGGCCGCGCGCGCAATGGAAAGAAAATCAGCCGCCTTGAGCGAAGCCCCGCCGATCAGGCCGCCATCGATATCAGGCATGGCCATCAACTCGACGGCGTTGTCGGGCTTCATGCTCCCGCCGTACTGGATGCGCACACGGGACGCCACGGCCGCATCGTGAGCGGCCAGCCGGGAACGGATGAAGGCATGCACCTCCTGCGCCTGGACAGGGCTGGCGGTACGCCCGGTTCCGATCGCCCAGACTGGCTCATAGGCGATCAAGGCGCTCTCGAAGGCCTGGATCCCGGCTTCGGCGATGACGGCGTCCAGCTGACGCGCGACGACCGACTCGGTGACACCCTGTTCACGCTCGTCCAGCGTTTCGCCAAGGCAAAGAATCGGACACAAGCCCGCACGACGTGCCGCGACGAACTTGCGTGCCACATCGCCATCACTCTCGCCATGCATGGCACGACGCTCGGAGTGACCGACGATCACGAAGGAGCACCCCACATCGGCCAGCATCGCGGCGGACACATCACCGGTGAATGCGCCATCCTGCTCGGCAAGCGCGACATCTTGGGAACCCACGCCGACGATGCTGCCGCCCAGCCCCGCCACCACCTGCCCCAGGTAGACCTGAGGAGGACAGACAGCCAGCTCGACGCCCGAAACACCCGCCACGCCCTCGCGCAGACCGGAAATCAACAGGTCAATGCTGGCCTTGCGGCCATTCATTTTCCAATTTCCTACAACAATCGGGGTGCGCATGGGATTTGCTTCGGGGCTCTCAAAAACGGTCGCCAAGATTAATGCGAAAAGCCATCGAGCGCAATCCGCACATCAGCATCAAACCGTGGGTCAAGGCTCGCCAACCGCACCCCGAACAACTTCCGCGAGACCTTCGGCAGCAGCGGCGGTACGCGCCTCATCGTCACTTTCGACCATCACCCGGACCAGCGGCTCGGTCCCCGATGCACGCAAGACCACCCGACCCTTGCCCGCAAAATCCGCCTCGACAGCGCGCACTCTGGCCCACACGGCATCCAGACTGCCCAGCTCAACCTTACGATCCAGGCGCACATTGATCATCTTTTGCGGAAACTTGCTGACAGCCCGGCGCAGACTACTCAACGGCTCACCCCGACGACGCATGGCGGCCACAACCTGTAACGCAGAAACGATGCCGTCGCCCGTGCCAGCCCGATCCAGGCAGAGAATATGCCCGGAGCTTTCCCCGCCGTACTTCCAGCCTCGCTCGCGCAAGGCCTCGAACACATGGCGATCCCCCACATTGGCGCGCACAAATGGCAATCCCAGTGCACGGATGGCCAGCTCCAGCCCGAGATTGCTCATCAGGGTGCCGACCACGCCGCCGTCATATCCTTCCTGTTCGACGCGATCACGCACGATGGCATAGAGCAACTCATCGCCATCCAGAACCACGCCGGACTCATCCACCATGACGACCCGGTCACCGTCGCCATCGAAGGCAATGCCAAAATCGGCCTTGCACTCAAGAACGCGGGCCTGCAAGGCTTCCGGATGCGTTGACCCGCAGCCGGCGTTGATGTTGAACCCATCCGGAGCAGCGGCGATCACCTGTGTGTCCGCCCCAAGCTCGGCAAAAACCTTCGGTGCAATGTGATAGGTCGCCCCATTGGAGCAATCGAGCACCACCTTCAACCCTGACAGGCTGGCGCCGAGCGGTAGGGTCGCCTTGCAGAATTCGATGTAACGCCCGGCCGCGTCATCGATACGCTTGGCCTTCCCCAAGGCTTCGGGCGCCACCACATCGAGCGGCTGATCGATAAGCGCCTCAATGGCTAGCTCCACCTCATCGGCGAGTTTGCTGCCCTCGGCGCTGAAGAACTTGACGCCATTGTCCTCAAAGGGATTGTGGGATGCGGAAATGACTATGCCTGCCGATGCCCGCAAGGTGCGGGTCAGGTAGGCAATGGCGGGCGTCGGCATCGGCCCGAGCAGGCGCACATCCACTCCAGCGGCGATAAGACCGGCCTCAAGGGCCGATTCGAGCATGTAGCCAGAGATGCGCGTGTCCTTGCCAAGCACGACCTTGCGTTCGCCATGGGCGGCCAGGGCCCTGCCCGCCGCCCAGCCAAGCTTGAGGGCGAAATCAGGGGTCATGGGCCACTGACCGACCCGTCCACGAATACCGTCGGTACCAAAGTACTTCATGTCGTTCATCCTCGATTCACGGCGCGCTCGACCCGGCATCCGTCAGCCCCAGCCAAACCCGCAACGCATCGACCATGGGCTTCACCGCGTGTACCCGCACGATGCGCGCGCCGCGCTCAATCGCCAGTAGATGCGCGGCCAGCGAACCGGCATCCCGCTCGGCAGGCGAGGCGGAGCCAGTCAGCTCACCGATCATGCGCTTGCGTGACATGCCGACGAGCACGGGATAACCATGGGAAACGAAGCGCGGCAAGGCGTTGAAAAGTTCGCGATTGTGCCCGAAGGCCTTGCCAAAACCAAAACCGGGATCGATAGCGATGGCGTCGGGGGGGATGCCCGCCGCCTTGCAGGCCTCCACCCGCGCAAGCAGAAAGGCTTCGACGTCACCGACGACATCATCGTAGTGCGGTGCGTTTTGCATCATGGAGGGATCGCCCCTCATATGCATCAGGCAAACGGCGACGGGCCGTCCCGACACGGCCTCCAATGCACCGGGAAGCTGCATGGCACGTACATCATTGACCAAATGCACACCCAGACGTATCGCCTCACGCATTACTTCGGGCTTGCTGGTATCCACCGACAAGCGCACCGGGACACCGCGCAAGCCCTCCAGCACCGGCCCCAAACGGTCAAGCTCCTGGGCCGCGCTGACTGGCTCGGCGCCGGGGCGGGTGGATTCGGCGCCCAGGTCGATCATATCCACGCCGTCGGCAATCATCCGCTCGGCCTCCGCAAGAGCCATGTCACGGACAAAAAAACGACCCCCGTCCGAAAAGGAATCGGGGGTCACGTTGAGAATACCCATGACGCGCGGGCGTTCGCGCGTCCAGGCATGCAGGTCGAACAGACTCATTCGTCGGCGGCGGACTCTCGATGCTGACTGGCGGGCCCGCCGAGCGGACGCGCCCCTTCCTCACCACCCGCCGCAACCTGGCCGCCAGAGGCAGGCGGAGCTCCGCGGTCACGGTCGTCCTCGCCCCAGCCCTTGGGCTCGCCCGGATCGCGGCGCGCCATCAGATTGTCGATCTGAGCAACATCAATGGTCTCGTACTTGAGCAAGGCCTCGGACATCGCATGCAGGATATCCATGTTCTCGACAAGAATCGTGCGGGTCCGCTCATAGTTGCGATCAATGATGGCCCGGATCTCTTCGTCAATCACGTGCGCGGTGTCATCCGATATGTTCTTGTGCTGGGTCACGCTGCGCCCAAGGAAGACTTCGCCCTCTTCCTCCGAATAGGCAAGCGCGCCCAGCTTGTCGGACATGCCCCATTTAGTGACCATGTTGCGGGCGATATCCGTGGCGCGATCGATGTCGCTGGAGGCGCCGGTGGTGACCGCATCCGCGCCGAAAATCAACTCTTCGGCCAGACGTCCGCCGTACAGACTGGATATCTGACTTTCCAGTTTGCGCTTGCTGTAGCTGTAACGATCCTGCTCGGGCAGGAACATGGTTACGCCGAGGGCGCGACCGCGCGGAATGATGCTGACCTTGTAGACCGGATCGTGCTCCGGCACCAAGCGACCGACGATGGCGTGGCCTGCCTCGTGATAGGCGGTCAGCTTCTTCTCGTCGTCGCTCATCAGGATGGAGCGCCGCTCGGCGCCCATGATGAGCTTGTCCTTGGCCCACTCCATGTCGGCCATGGTGACATCGTGCTTGTCGTTCCGGGCCGCATGCAGCGCCGCCTCGTTGACAAGGTTGGCAAGATCCGCGCCGGAGAACCCCGGCGTGCCGCGTGCGATGGTCATAGGCTCAACATCCGGAGCCGCCGGCACCTTGCGCAGGTGAACCTTGAGAATCTGCTCGCGCCCGCGCACATCCGGCAACCCAACCACCACCTGGCGATCGAAACGTCCCGGGCGCAGCAGGGCCGGATCGAGCACGTCCGGGCGGTTGGTGGCAGCAATCACGATGATGCCCTCGTGCCCCTCAAAACCGTCCATCTCGACAAGCATCTGGTTGAGGGTTTGCTCGCGCTCATCATGACCGCCGCCAAGGCCCGCGCCGCGCTGGCGACCAACCGCGTCGATTTCGTCGATGAAGATGATGCAGGGAGCATTCTTGCGAGCCTGTTCGAACATGTCACGCACGCGCGCCGCGCCCACGCCGACGAACATCTCCACGAAATCGGAGCCGGAGATACTGAAGAACGGCACCTTGGCTTCGCCGGCGATGGCCTTGGCCAACAGGGTCTTGCCGGTGCCCGGCGGACCGACCATCAACACGCCGCGCGGAATCTTGCCGCCAAGGCGCTGGAACTTGCCCGGGTCACGCAGGAAATCGACCAACTCCTCGACGTCCTGCTTGGCCTCCTCGCAACCCGCCACGTCGGCGAACGTGACCTTGATCTGGTCCTCGCCCATCAAGCGGGCGCGGCTCTTGCCGAAGCTCATCGCACCGCCGCGGCCACCGCCCTGCATCTGGCGCATGAAGAAGACCCACAGACCGATCAGCAGGAAGAACGGGAACCACTGCACAAAGATGCTCATCAAAAGGCTCGGGCGCTCGGGAGGAATGGCGTTGATGCCAACCCCGGCGTTGAGCAGATCCCCGATCAGCGCCTTGTTGTCGGTTTCCGGGCTGTAGGTCATGAACTCCGCACCCGACGTGGTTTTGCCGCGGATGACGTTGCCATCAATGATGACACGATCGACCATGCCCGACTTCACGTCGTTGAGGAATTGCGAGTAGGCCAGCGGCTGGCTGACCGGCGCACGGTTCTGGAAGCTGTTGAAAACAGTCATCAGCACGGCGGCGATGACGAGCCAGAGCAGGAGGTTTTTGACCAGGTCGTTCAAGGGGTGGCCTCGATCAATGCAAAAATGACGTGAACGGTTTTTGAGGACTATACCACGCGCGGGTTCCGTGCCAGGGCGTAAACCTCCCTGGAACGTGCGCGGGAGGCGTCCGGCTTGCGCATCGCGACGCTGTGGAACTGACCGCGGAGAGCGCGGATATATTCGTCGAACCCGGCGCCCTGGAAGAGCTTGACAAGGTACACGCCCTGCGGGCCGAGCACACGCTGGGCGAAGTCGAGCGCCAGTTCGGCAAGGTACATGGAGCGCGGCTGATCGACTGCATCGTGGCCACTCATGTTGGGCGCCATGTCGGACAAGACCACATCAACCGTGCGGCCATCCAGGCGCGCCAGAAGCTGTTCGAACACGGCTTCTTCGGTGAAATCGCCCTGGATGAAGTCAACCCCTGCAAAACCGTCCATCGGCAGGATGTCCAGCGCGAACAAACGACCCTCGTCACCCAACAGGCCTGCGGCGTACTGTGACCAGCCGCCCGGGGCAGCGCCAAGATCCACCACCACTTGACCCGGTCGCAGGATGCGGTCCTTTTCCTGCATTTCGATCAGCTTGTAGACCGCGCGCGAACGCCAACCCTCGCGCTGAGCGCGCTGGACGTAGGGGTCGGTGAAATGTTCGTGCAGCCAGCGCTGACTGCTTACGGTGCGGCCCATGCCTTCACCTCGTCATGACGGAATGTGAAGGATAGGGGCTGCATTCAAGCTTGCAAGGGAAAACAGGATCAATGCCCCTGCATTTTCTGCATGCGCTGCATCATGTCCGCGCGCTTCTTGACCGGAGCCTGGACGGCGATGCTCTTGCCACCCTCCAGATCGAGGCGGACGGGAATCACATCGCCGGCCTTCGGACGCGGGTCCTGCACGCCGATCAGCATGACGTGGTAACCGCCAGGACGCAGCTCCAGGCTACCCATCGCAGGCACGACCAGGGCATCCTGCTTGAGCATTTTGTGCATGCCGTTTTCTTCCACCGATTTGTGCAGTTCGATGACATTAAAGCCGGGTGCATGGGCATTGACGATGCGAACCTCTTTATCCTCGTCGTTCTCGATGACCATGAAGGCCGCCATGGCCTGGGCGTTGGGCGGCGCTTCCGGAATCCAGGGGTCAAGGATCTTGAGTTCGGCTTGGGCGGCGAATGGAGCGGACAAAACGGCGGCAAGCAGCAGGTTGCGCATGATGACGGGCCTCATGTTATTCGCGGGTCACGGCAAGGTAGGCCTTGACCATCGCCTCGGGATTGTGGGGTGTCGGAAACACGCCGACAACCGTGGCATCCGGGCTGACCAGCAAGATCGACGTGGTGTGGTTGATAAGGTAGGTGCTGGAAGGCGCGTCGTTGGCGGTCGGCAGCGCGGCCTTCTCCCAGCCCACGCCGATCGGCTGGGCCATGATGCGCAATTCGCTCTGCGGTCCGGTGGCGGCGATGATCTTCGGATCGAAGTAGGTGACGAACTTGGCGAGTTGCTCGGGCGTGTCCCGCTCCGGGTCCACCGAGACAAAAACCTGCTGCCAGCGCGAGTTCACGTTCTTGCCGCGCAGGATGTCGGCCACCTCGGCCAACGCGGATAGCTCGGTCGGGCAAACATCCGGACACAGGGTATAGCCGAAGTACAGGAAGGTCCACTTGCCTTCCAGGTTCTTCTTGCCGAAGGGCTGACCGTCCATCTTGGTCAGCTTGGCATCCGGCACGGGGATGGGTTGCGGCATGATGCGCATGACCGCCGGATCGACGACTTTCGCAAGGTCGAGATTCGAGCGCTGGAACTTGAAGTAAACGGCCAGGACCAACGCGGCGATCAACACCGCGAACACCATGATAGCGACAGGGGCTTGGCCGGACATGCGCCCCGCCGGCGTCATCGATAGGCGCGTATTCATCGAAACCTCCCGTAATGAATCATCAGCTCAATTTATAGCTTTTGATGTGGCCGTGGCAAACCCAGCTTTTTGAGACGCAGAGCATTGCCGACCACCAGCAATGAGCTGAGCGACATGCCGATCGCCGCCAGCCACGGGGTAATGAAGCCCAAGGCGGCGAACGGCACGGCGACGACGTTATATCCCACCGCCCAAAGAAGGTTGTGGCGCGTATTGCGGCGCGCATGGCGCGCCAGCCGGATGGCCTGCCCCAACACGCGCAGGTCGGCGCCGAGCAGGACGAAATCGCTGTGCAACTGGGCCAGCGTGGTGGCGGCGCCGAATGAAACCGACACCTGGGCGGCGGCAAGGGTGGGGGCGTCATTGATGCCATCGCCCACCATCATCACGACCGCGCCGCCCGCCTGAGCCTGGCGAATCCAGGCCAGCTTGTCCTCCGGGCGCATCGCTCCGTGGTACTCATCAATGCCGAGCCGCTCGGCCAAGCTCCTCACCGCGCCGGGTTGATCTCCGCTGAGAACAACCACACGACGCACGCCCAATGCACGTGCCTCCGAGATGAACGCCCCGGCGCCTTCGCGCGGCTCGTCATGCATGACGAAGATCGCCCGCCCTTCGCCCTCGCGACTGAGCACGACAACGATACTACCCTCATCCATGCGCGCATCCAGCCATGCTCGCTCCTCATCGTCCAGCGTCCCGCCCTCAAGCGCGAATCCGGGGGTTCCAAGCCGCCATAGCGCACCAGCGTGATGGCATTCGAGACCCTGCCCAGGCAGATTGGTGACGTCGTCCCCGATATCCTGCGGCTCGACACCCTCGCGCAAGGCATGAGCGATCGGGTGCTCGGAGTGTCTCTCCATGCCTGCTGCCAACCCGCGCGCCACATGTTCGTCCATACCCTTCAGCAGGCGCACATCGGTCAATGTCGGTCGCCCGCGTGTCAGCGTGCCGGTCTTGTCCAGCACCAGCGTATCGGCCACGGCCAGCGCCTCCACTGCTGCCATTCGCATTGGCAACACGCCCAGCGAAGCAAAACGACCAGCCGCGATGGCCAAGGCCACCGGCGTCGCCAGCGCCAAGGCGCAGGGACAGGTGATGATGAGCACGGCGATGGTATTGGGCAGGGCGCGTGCAGGCTCGACTAGCCACCACCCCAATGCGGTCAACGCGGACAACGCCAGCACGATGGCAACGAAGGGCGCGGAAACACGCTCAGCCAGTTCCGCCAGTCTGGGCCGTTCGGACAACCCTTGATCCATCAGCCGCTGCAACTCATTCATGGTGGAATCCAAGCTGACCCTTTCCACCCGCATGAGAACGCTTTGCTCAACGTTACAGCTTCCCGCGCTGATCCAGTCCCCCTCGCGGCGCAGCACCGGCACGGCCTCGCCGGTCAGGTGCGACTCGTCAAAACTGCTCACGCCGCCCAGCAGTCGACCATCCACCGGCGCGGAGGCTCCAGGCAACAGCCGCACGACATCGCCTGGACGCAGATCGACGACCGGCGCCTCAACATCCCCGTCCGCGTCCACTCGGGTTGCGGTACGCGGGATCACCTTCATCAGCCGGTCAAGCGCATCCGCCGCGGCCATGCGCCCCTTGAGCTCAACTACGCGCGCCAGCAAAACGAAGAAGATGAACATGCCTATGGAATCAAAATAGACATCCTCATCACCGACCACAGTCGCCCACAAACTCCCTCCCCAGGCCGTCACCAGTCCGAGCACGACCGGAACATCCATGCCTAGACGATGGTTGCGCAGATCGCGCCAGGCACCCGCAAAAAAATCCGCTCCGGAATAGACCAGCATGATCAGAGTCACGGCCAGCGAGGTCCAACGCCCGATGATCTCCCACAATTCCAGTTCGCCCGCTGTGTTGTAGCCCCCCATCCAGTAGGTCGCCACGGCAAACATCATCACCTGCATGCCCAGTAAGCCGGAGAAAAGCAGGCGTTCAACGCTGCGCCGACGCTCGTCTTCGAGCAAGCGCTCGCGATGGGCCGGATCGTAAGGGTGAGCCACATAACCGATGGCGGCAATGGCCTGAAGTATCTCGCTCAGACGAGTCACGGAAGGATCCCATTTGACCCTCGCCTGATGACTGGCGTAATCCAGGCGCACATCCAACACACCCGGCTGGGCACGCAAATGTTGTTCGTTCAGCCAAAGACAAGCGGCGCAACGGATGTTTTCGAGGATCAAGGCCGCCTCGCGCCATTCACCGTCCGTGCGGACGAAACCGGCCTGAATCTCGGGACGGTCGTACAGAGCGAGGTTCTTGAGCACCTCCGGCAACACCTGCGGGCTGACCTCCCCCTCCTGCTCACGGTAACGGTAAAAATCCCCGAAACCCGCATCGACAATGGTCTTGCAGGCGGCATGACAGCCCGCGCAGCAAAAATGCCGCTCCTGACCGAGCACGGGATAATGCAGGTCGATCCCCTTGGGGATATCGAGACCGCAGTGGAAACAGGTATGAGCATCCATTGGCAGGCATTATGGCAAAGAAAAAGGCCCCGGGAACCTAGGGTTCACGGGGCCTCTGGACTCGGACCGAGGACCGAGCGCGATTACTTGGCAGTCATTCCCGCGTAGTAATTTGCCATCTGGACGATTTCCTCATCCGTCAGGGTCTTGGCGATCAGGCGCATGCGGGAGTAGACGTCGCTGGCGCGAGCGCCGCTCTTGTACTCCTGCATGGTTTTGATGAAGTACTCCGGAGTCTGCCCGGCAAGCGCCGGGGTATCGGTCACCGCACCCTCGCCACTGGGACCATGACAAGACTGGCAAGGTGCAAGGAGACGCAGACCATCGCCACGCTTGACCACAGCCTTGGCGCCCTCGGCCTTGGCCGCGTCGAAGCTCACGCCAGTCGGCAGCCCGGGCAGCTCGAAGCTGGCGTAGAACTGCGCCAGATCGGCCATGTCCTGATCGCTCATCAACTGGGCAACCTTGTTCATGATCTCCGCAGTATGGCTACCACTGCGCTTGCCGTCTTTGTAGTCCTTCAGCATCTTGAAGGTGTACTCGGCACGCTGACCCGCCAGGGACGGCCAGTTGCCGGACTGGGCGATGCCCGCATCACCGTGGCAGGAGGCGCAGAACAGCTCACGGTTGAGCTGACCGCCGCGCACCTTGTCACCCTGGGCCACGAAGCGCATTTGCTCGGCGGTCCATGCAACGTTGGAGGAGGGCCCCATGGCTGCATGCGCGCCATGATCGGCGGCCATCGCCGGAGCCGCCAGGAGGACGGCGCCCAGCGCCGCCATATTCGCTACTGCTTTGATTTTCATGGTCTTGATCTTCATGAATCAATACCCCCAGGGGATCACGCCAGGCGTGCCGATGAAGGCGAATTGCAGGATCGGATAGCCATAGCTGACGATCATGTAAGCCAGCATCGCCCAGTTCCAGAAGCTCAGGCTGTTGAGCAGGTTTGGCACGCGCATCGGCTCATGAATGGCCACCGCATACTCGACCTTGGTATCTGCGGCCTGAGTCTTGTTGAAGTGGGTCATGAACAGGTTGTAGATGAACATCAGACCGGAGATGACCACCAGGGTGGCGCCCACGACCATGATTGCCTCGTACGCACCCCAAGTCTGGGCGTATTCCGGGAATGCCGCATACTGATCGGTCCAGGACACGCGGCGCGGCTGGAAGTAGATGCCCAGCATGTGCCAGGGTGCGGTCAGGGTGACCATGCCCACGGCATACAACCAAATCTGCCCTACCGCCAACTTGCGGGAATGCAGCTCCTTGCCAGTGATCTTCGGCCACAGCCAGTAGGCGCCCGCCAGATACATGATGACGGTGGTGCCGCCGAAGATCAGGTGGAAGTGACCGGTCACCCACTGGGTGTTGTGCACCATGGAGTCCATCGAGTAGGACGCGTTGATGACCCCGCCCCAGCCGCCGACGGTCAGCATGACCAGCGCCAGCATGCCGGCGACGACGACCGGATTGCCCCAGTCGAGCGCACCGATCCAGCCGAACAGGCCCTTACCGCCACGCAGGCGACCCGCAACTTCCAACGAAGCCAGCACGGTGAAGCCGGTGATGAAGGTCGGCACGGCCACCATGAAGGTGCCGAACATGTGCAGCAGCTTCCAGCCAGCGGCTTGCTGCGGATCCATGTACAGGTGGTGGAAACCAATGGGCACGGAGAAGATGAACAGCATGACGAAGGCCACGCGCGCCATCTCGTCAGAGAACAGCTTGCCGCCAGCTTCCTTCGGCAGGATGGTGTACATCACGATGTAGGCCGGGATCAGCCAGAAGTACACGATCGCATGCAGAGTCCAGGAGAACAGGGTACGCGCCAGGCCCGGGTCGATGGTGCTGGAGATGCCCAAGGACACCGGCACCAACTGAAACAGGGCTTCGGAGGCTACACCCAGGCTGGTCCACGACCACATCACAGCATTGATGGTCGTGGCGAACATGACCAGCGGCACCGGCTTGCCGGGATTGGCCTTACGCCAGGTGGTCATGCCGATGATCATATCGGCGCACCAGAACCAGGACCCCACCACCAACAGGACCGCGCCGAGATAGAACAGCGGATGCGCCATCTCAGGCGGGTAGAAGGTGTACAGCACCGAGGCCTGACCCGTCAGCAGAACGGCGGCGGCCATGGCCACGCCGACCACGGCGATCCAGAAACCAGCCCAGGAGAAGGTGGAACTCCACACTTTCTGCTTCAGGCTATGGGCCATGGTGTGGTAGCCGAAGCCCATGGTGAAGAAGGTGGTCAGGACAAAGGCCAGCAGCACGCCATGGGTCGAAGTGGACGCGAAATAAACCGCGGTGTTTTCGATGCCCGGGAAAAGGCCGCTGCGTTCGGCCGCCTGATAGAGACCCATCGGCAGACCCAGCAGGAGCGCCAGAAAGGCGACCCACATGTTCCACAGACCAAGCTTGTTGCCTTGCGCCTCGATGGCCGTCGCCCCGCTTCGGGACGCGGCGGCGAGACCCGCGGCTTGTTCAGCAGTAATGCTCATAATTCCGTACTCCTCGATCAGGACTTGCCGCCGGTCACATGCACCTTGGCGTACATGTAATCGTGGCCCAGGCCGCAGTACTCGTTACAGATCATCGGGAAATCGCCCGCGCGGGTGAGCGTGGTGTTCACCTCAGAGACGTATCCCGGAACCACCATGGTCGACATGTTGCTGTAGGGCACATGCAGACCGTGCAGCACGTCCAGGCTGGCAATGCGCAGTTTGACCGGCGCACCGACCGGCACTTCAATGCTCTGCGGATAGAAACCATAGCGAGCCGCGACCATGGTCACGGTGTAGGAACCGTCGGCTTCCTTTTTCACGCCCAGCTTGTCTTCGGCAAACTCGCCGCCCAGATGGAGCTTGGCAGAGTCGATGACCTCGACGTTGCTCGGCGGGTGGATGGCCGCAGTCGCGGCGAAATAGACCTGAACGCCGATGGTGAGGGCGACAATACCGCCCACCATCCAGATCCAGCGTTTTTCGAGCGGATCGATATGCATGGTTGCCATGTTCGTCTTCTCCTCAGTTCACCGGCCCGTGGCCGATAAAGCGGAACCACATCCACAGCCAGCCCAGCGTGAACAACACGCCGTAGATGGCCAGCAGGGTCCAGGTGCCCACCGGGGAGCTTTCGAGAATCTTTTTCTCTTCTTCCGGAGTCATGTCGCTCTTCTCCTGTGTCGTGGTTCCCGATTACGCGAAGCAATCGTCGGTAAAGGACTTCATCCAGGCGTGGGTATAGAGTGCGGCCAGGCTGTGCTGCACCGGGGTCGCGTCCAGCGGAAGGTAGCGCGGGTTCGCTTCGCGCTTGATCGCACCGTTCTTGATCCGGAACACGTCCGCCACAAATTGGCCGTAGTCCTGGTTCCCGGCCAGGGCGTAGCAGGTGTTCTGGAACACCGCTTCGCCAGGT
>JBFLZK010000015.1:0-26972 GCA_040756355.1 Pseudomonadota bacterium
GCCACACTATCTGGCGGCGGCTGTCGGCGGCAAGGCGCACCGTGTCGAGGCCGTCGGTGTGCAGGCTGTATATCTGCTCGCCTCGTAGCGAGGCGCTGGCATCCACAAGGGCGAGCGGGGCGCTGTCGCTCCAGAGGTAGTGGCGCCGGGCCGTGGGGTCAGGGCCGCCTTGTTCGTTCAGCAGTCGACCTTGGAGGTCGTAGTGGTAGTGGATGGTGAGACCAAAGACGGTCTTCTGACGTCGCAGCCCTCGGTGGTCGTAGCGGTAGCTGGCCAGGGGAACGCCGTGGCGATGTATGGCGCTCAGGCGGCCCGCCGCGTCATAGCGGTATTGCCGGACGCCGTCGTCAAGGATGTTGCCCGCCGCGTCGTGTGTGACAGGATGGCGACCGCGTTGAGCAAGGCGGTTGCTGCTGGGGGTGTAGCGGTAGCTTTCCTGGGTCGTTCCACGTGTGGCGCTCTGGCGGTTGCCGTTGGCGTCGTAGGTGTAGGTCCGTGCGTCGAGGGCGGCTTCGGGGGTTTCGTCTCCAAGGCGGTCAAGGGCGTCGTAACGGTAGGCCGTATCCCCTTCGGGGGTGTGGCGGGCAATGAGGTTGCCGTTGGCGTCGTAGCGGTGGTCGTGGCGGTGTTCGGGGCCGCTTTGACCCGCCTGACCGATGAGGCCGCTGAGGCTCCAGTTGGTCAGCCGACCTTGTACGCTGTACTGGCGGGTTTCGCTCAGGCCGTTGCCGAAGCGTTGGCTCAGGATTTGGCCGTCCCCTCGGTAGCGACGATCTTGAACGACGATCTGGCTGCGGCCGTTGATGCGGGCTGTGATGTCCTGAATCCGTCCGAGGGCATCGCGCCGGTACTCTACGCGGCGTCCGTCAGGGTAGCTGATGCGATGATGCGGTCCCCCGCATCGTATTGGTAGCGCAGGGTGTCGCCTCCCACGCGGCCACCCCAGAAGTCGAACAGGCCGCTTGAGGCCGTGTGGGTTTCGCTGCTGAGGCGTCCATAGGGGTCGTAGGCGTAGGTGCTGACACCGCTTTGGTCGCGCGCTTGGCACAGGCGGCCTAGGCCGTGGGTGCAGTCGGTGGCGTTGTCGTAGGTGAGTGTGATGTCAGCGCTGGGGATGGTGCGGTCGTTCAGGCCGCTGTAGCGCGTGGCCGTGAGGCGGTTGAGGGCGTCATGACTGTAGCTTGCGGTGATGCCTCGGGCGTCGGTGCGGGCCTTGAGGTTGCCTGCGCTGTCGTAGGCGTAGGTGGTGAGTCCTCGATCAGGGGAGGCTTCGCTCAGGAGATTGCCAAGGTCGTCGTAGCTGTAGGTGGTGGCGGCTCCGTTGGGGGCGATGAGCTGTGTGATGTTGTCGTTGGGGTCGTACCCGTAGGCGGTGACGCCGCCGCTGGCATCAAGGGTCTTGATCAGACGGTTGAGGGCGTCGTAGCCGTGGTGGGTGCTCGGGTTGCGGTTGGGGTCGGTCTGGCTGATGAGACGTCCGAGCGCGTCGTGCACGTGCTGGGTGATGGACCCGCCGTCGTTGAGGCTGGCAAGGTGGTTGTGTTGGTCGTGGACGCGCTGGATCTGGCGGATGAGGGCGCCGTCAGGATCGTAGGCGGCAGTCTGGGTGGCGTTGCCACGGCTGTCATAGGCGTAGTCAATGCGACCCCCGAGGTTGTCGGTGACGCGAACAAGATCGAGGGCGCCGTTGTAGGCATAGCCGAGGGTACGTCCGTCGGGTAGGCTGACCTGGGCAAGTTTGCCTGCGGCAGTGTAGGCGTAGGCGGTGGTCCGGGTCGCGCCGTCGGTGGTGCGTTCGACAAGGCTGGCCAGGTGGCCTCGGGGGTCGTAGGCGTAGCGGGTGATGAGGCCGTTGGGGTCGGTCTTTTGCAGCAGGCGCCCGTTGGCGTCGTAGGCGTCAAAAGTGGTGGTGTGACCAAGGGCGTTGGTGATGGACCTTGGCTGGCCGCAGCCGCCGCCAGTCTGGCAGTCGTAGTAGCTGAAGGCGGTGATGTCCTGTACGTCGTCTCGTGGGCCGTCGATGCGGGTGAGACGTCCAGCGCCGTCGTAGCTCATGGCGACGCTGCGCCTGAGCGCGGTGCAGGTGGGTGTGTAACCGGTTTCGTCGATGCGGACGGGGTTGTTTTGGGTGTCGTAGGAAATCCGGGTCTGGCGGGTGGCGCCTGGGCAGACGCTGGGGCGCTCAATGAGGCTGGGCAGGCTGAGGCCGTCGGCGGCGTATTGGTAGCGGGTGGTGCGCTCTTGAGTCGTGCCAACGGCTTCGGTCTGGGCGATCAGGCGGTTTTGGGCGTCGTAGGCGTAGTGTGTGGTCTGGCTGTGTTCGGTGCGGGCTATGAGGTTGTTGCGCGCGTCATACTGTTGGGTGAGGCCCGCACTGTCGCCCGCAGTGATACGTGTGAGCAGCTTGGTAACGCCAAGCTGGCGGGTGAAGGTGAGGATGTCCTTGCGTCCGCCCGCGTCGGTGACGGTGGTCTGGGTAGCGCTGTCGTAGCTGAAGTCAAAGCGCTCCTGGTCGCCCGCCAGGCTGTGGGCGATGACTTTGCCGTCGCGGTTGTAGGCAAAGCTGGCGTAGAGGGTGATGCTGCCGTTCGCTTCAACATGGGTCACCGCAGTGAGGGCGTGCGGGTGCGCATCATCGCCGTAGCCGTACCGCTTGGCACTGCCATCGGGCCGGGTGACTTGTACCAGATTGCCGTTGCCGTCGTAGGTGTAGCGGGTGATTTGACCCGCCGGGTCGGTGAGGCTGGACAGGCGGCCATTGGCGTCGTAACCAAAGCTCAGGCGATGACCATGGGGACCGTTGAGGGCGCTGACACGACCGCCGCTGTATTCATAGCTTGTGGTCCGTCCGGCGCGGTCGGTTTCCGTGAGCAGGCGTCCGTTGAGGTCGTAGTGTTCAATCTGGCCGCTCTGGCGCCGGAGGCCGTAGCCAGCCGCGTCTTGGACCCAGTGCAGCTTGGTGTCGGCATCGCCTTGCCATTGGCCGTTCACGTATCGGAAGGGTTCACCGCTGCCATCGGCCTTGTAGACAGTCAGTTTCTGGCCTGCAACGCTCAAACGCTTGGTGACGTTTGACGACCAGCCATAACCAAGACCGTGGTCGGTCGTATCCAGGCTGTTGTAGGCGCGGGTGAATAGTAGCCCGTCAACACCGTGGTAATCCGTGTCGCTCTGGTATTCGTTGCCCGTGCCCGCATGGACCGGGTCGCCGTACAGTCCCGCCCCAGAGTCTGCATCTGTGCAGCCTTGGTCTTTGTCCTTGTTACGATCTTCGTCGTTGGGAGTCGTTACGCATGAACCGGTCGACTCATCGAATACACTGCCCTCAGGGCAATGAGGAACATAGCACCACCCGATGTTATAAGTTGATCCGCAGCACGTAACGTTGCACTCGTAGCGGTCGCCGACGTCTACCGGAAAATTAAGGACCATTCCGCGACCAGCGTTCATGGGCTGTAAGAGTAGCGCCTCACAGTAGGCTCTCGGCTCCACAGGCCCTTCACTCAACGGGCGACCGTCTGAATAACAAAGCGTGGCAAACGAGGGCGACGAGACCCCCATCACCGCCGCCGAAGCCCAAGTCCATACCACACGGCGAATCAGGCGGAGGGATTTCGATAGACTTCCTCCATGACGCATATCCATACCGGCACTCCTTGCCCTGGAAAACGAGTGAAGCCCGAGGCTAACCGCCTCTTTGGGTACACACAAGACCGGGTGTATCAATCGCGCGACATTCGCGCGATCCGGCGGGCGATGACATAAGCTGGCGCAGAGAGCGCGTAGAGTAGGAAGATGCCCCACAGGGTGAAGGCGAAATCACGCATGGCGAGCGCGAAGACGACAATGATGAGGGGCACGCTCAGGTAGGATACCCGGCGACGGATGTCGAAGCTTTTGAAGCTGTAGAACGGCAGGGTGCTGACCATCAGCAGCCCCGCGCTGACGGTCAGAAGCCAAGCCCATCCGGCCAGCTCCGACGCATTCCAGCCGTTGTCCTCGGCGGCCCAGACCAGGCCCATCAGCAAGGCGGCGGCAGCCGGGCTGGCGAGGCCGACAAAGAAGTTCTTGTCGGTGGTCTCGACCTGTACGTTGAAGCGCGCCAGTCTCAGCGCGGCGCCCGCCACATAGACAAAAGCCCCCATCCAGCCCCAGCGACCGTCAATGCCGTCCAGCGCCCACAGGTACATGACCAGCGCGGGCGCAATGCCAAAGGCGATCACGTCGGATAGCGAGTCGTATTGCACGCCAAAGGCGCTCTGGGTGTGGGTCATGCGCGCCACGCGCCCGTCCAGGCCATCAAACACCATGGCCAGGAAGACCGACATGGCTGCCATTTCGAACTTGCCCTGGGTGGCGGCGATGATGGCGAAAAATCCACAGAACAGACCCGCCGTGGTAATCAGATTGGGCAGCAGGTAGATGGCCTTGCCTCGCGGCTGATCGTCCATCTCATGAGCGTTCGGTGTATTCGAGTCCATGCGGGGCATCCAGAGTGAGCACTGGCGGGAGTTTAAGCCCTGACCCGCAAGTCGGCCACAAAAAAGGCCGCTCTAGGCGGCCTTTGGGCGGAAGACGAAGATCGATCAGTTCTTGGTCTGGTCGACGATCTTGTTCTTCATGATCCACGGCATCATGCCACGCAGCTTGGCGCCGGTGACTTCGATGGCGTGCTCGGCGTTCTGACGGCGGCGGGCGGTCATGGACGGGTAGTTCAGGCGGCCTTCCTGGATGAACATTTTGGCGTATTCACCGTTCTGGATGCGCTTGAGGGCGTTGCGCATGGCCGCGCGGGACTGCTCGTTGATGACCTCGGGGCCAGTCACGTACTCGCCATACTCCGCGTTGTTGGAGATGGAGTAGTTCATGTTGGCGATGCCGCCCTCGTACATCAGGTCGACGATCAGCTTCAGCTCGTGCAGGCACTCGAAGTAGGCCATCTCGGCCGGGTAGCCGGCCTCGGTCAGGGTCTCGAAGCCCATCTTCACCAGCTCGACGGCGCCGCCGCAGAGGACGGCCTGCTCGCCGAACAGGTCGGTCTCGGTCTCGTCCTTGAAGGTGGTCTCGATGATGCCGGTGCGGCCGCCGCCCACGCCGGAGGCGTAGGACAGCGCGGTGGCCTTGGCGCGGCCGGAGGCATCCTGATGGATGGCGATCAGGTCGGGAATACCACCGCCCTTGACGAACTCGGAGCGCACGGTATGGCCCGGGGCCTTCGGCGCGACCATGATCACGTCCAGATCCTTACGCGGAACGATCTGGTTGTAGAGGATGTTGAAGCCGTGGGCGAAGGCCAGGGTGGCACCCTGCTTGAGGTTCGGCTCGACGTCGTTGGCGTAGATGGCGGCCTGGTGCTCGTCCGGGGCGAGGATCATGACCAGATCGGCGGCGGCGACGGCCTCCGGCACGCTCTTGACGGCCAGACCTTCGTTCTGGGCCTTGACGGCGGAAGCGGAACCCGGACGCAGGCCGATGGTGACACTGACGCCGGAGTCGCGCAGGTTGAGCGCGTGGGCGTGGCCCTGGGAGCCGTAACCGATGATGGCGACCTTCTTGCCCTGGATGATGGAAAGGTCACAGTCTTTGTCGTAATAAACCTGCATGGCGGAACTCCGTCTGAAAATGGGAACAATGCTGCGTGTAGGAGCGGGCGCCGGGCCGCGATGATCGCGGATTATGGCGACCTCTGCATCGCTACTACAAATAAAAAACTCAAACGTGCATGCCGCGCAGCCCGCGCGACAGGCCAAGCGCGCCGGTGCGCGCCATTTCGATTACGGGGATGCTTCCGACCGCCTCGATGAAGGCATCCAGGCGATGGCCGGGGCCGGTCATCTGGACTACATAGCTGCTGTCGGTGACATCGACGATCTGGCCCCGGAAGATTTCGGCCAGACGGAATATCTCGTCGCGCTGCTCGCCGGTCGCCTGGAGCTTGATGAGCATCAGCTCGCGCTCGATGTGCGGGGTTTCCTGGATGTCTTGGACCTTGACTACGTCCACCAGCTTGTTCAGTTGCTTGACGATCTGTTCGATGATCTGGTCATCGCCGCGGGTGACGATGGTCATGCGCGAGAGGGTTTCGTCGTTGGTGGGCGCGACGGTGAGCGACTCGATGTTGTAGCCGCGCGCGGAGAACAGGCCGGCCACACGGGACAGCGCGCCGGATTCGTTCTCCATCAGGACGGAAATGATGTGACGCATCGTGGCCTTCCTCACACCAGGATCATTTCATTGAGGCCGGCGCCAGCCGGAACCATCGGGTAGACGTTTTCGGTCGGATCGGTACGGAAGTCCATGAACACCAGGCGATCCTTGAGCTTGAAAGCTTCGCGCAGCGCGCCTTCCACATCCGCTGGTTTGTCGATCAGCATGCCGACATGACCGTAGGACTCGGCCAGCTTGACGAAGTCGGGCAAGGCCTCCATGTAGCTCATCGCGTAGCGTCCGGAGTAGAAGAACTCCTGCCACTGGCGAACCATGCCGAGGTAACGGTTGTTGAGACTGATGACCTTGACCGGAAGATGGTATTGCAGGGCGGTGGACAGTTCCTGGATGTTCATCTGGATGCTGCCCTCGCCGGTCACGCAGGCGACTTCGGCCTCGGGGTACGCCATTTTCACACCCAGCGCGGCGGGCAGGCCGAAGCCCATGGTGCCCAGGCCGCCGGAGTTGATCCAACGGTTCGGCTTGTCGAATTTGTAGTACTGCGCGGCCCACATCTGGTGCTGGCCGACATCGGAGGTCACGTAGGCGTCGCCACCGGTGATCTCCCACAGTTTCTGCACCACGTACTGCGGCTTGATGACCTCGTCGCTCCACTGGTACTTCATGCAGTCCAGACCGCGCCATTCCTCGATCTGGCTCCACCAGGCGGCGATGGACTCGGCGTCCGGCGCACGGCCTTCGTGTTCCATGATGCGCATCATCTCGGTCAGCACCTCGCCGACCTGGCCGACGATGGGCACGTCCACCTTGACGTTCTTGGAGATGGAGGCCGGATCCACGTCAATATGAACGATCCTGGCGGTCGGGCAGAACTTCTCCAGATTTCCGGTCACGCGGTCATCGAAGCGCGCGCCGATGGCGATCAGCACGTCGCAGTGATGCATGCCCATGTTCGCTTCGTAGGTGCCGTGCATGCCGAGCATGCCGACGAACTGGCGATCCGACGCGGGATAGGCGCCCAACCCCATCAGAGTATTGGTGATGGGGTAGTTGAGCTTGCGGGTGAACTGGGTGAGCTGCTCGGACGCGCGCCCCAGCACCACGCCGCCGCCGGTATAGATCATCGGACGCTTGGCGGACAAAATCAGGTCCACGGCCTTCTTGATCTGGCCGGTGTGGCCCTTGACCGTCGGGTTGTAGGTGCGTAGCGCAATCTCCCTCGGATATTCGAAGGGGACCTTGACCTTCGGGTCGGTGATGTTCTTCGGGATATCGACCACCACCGGGCCCGGGCGGCCAGTGCTGGCCAGATAAAAGGCTTTCTTCACCGTATCCGCGATGTCGCGCGCGTCCTTGACCAGGAAGTTGTGCTTCACGCAGGGCCGGGTGATGCCGATGTTGTCGACTTCCTGGAAGGCGTCGTTGCCGATCAGGTGGAGCGGAACCTGACCTGTGAAGACCACCATCGGGATGGAATCCATGTAGGCCGTGGCGATGCCGGTGACGGCATTGGTGGCGCCGGGTCCGGAGGTGACCAGCACCACGCCAGTGCGGCCCGTGGCGCGCGCGTAGCCATCAGCCATGTGAGTCGCGCCCTGCTCGTGGCGCACCAGCACATGCTTGACCTTGTCCTGCTGGAACAGCGCGTCATAGATGTGCAACACCGCGCCGCCAGGATAACCGAAGACGACATCGACGCCCTCTTCTTGCAGGCAGCGAACCAGGATCTCTGCGCCGGACAACAACTCCACGTACAACCCCCAGGTGGCGAGCGCCCTCGGACGGGCAGGCTCAAAGGCGCGGGCAGACCCCACGCAAGATGCGAAAGAGGAGGTATTTTACGCATCCAGCCCCATTACGCCACCCTCGAAGCCTTCCGGGCTCTGCAACCAGCGGCCAAACCGATCAGAGACGCCCGGCATGTGGCCAAAACGGATATTTCAGGGCGCCTCGAAAAACCGTCACGAGCGGATGGAGTGCAAGGAGCCCCGCAGCGAATCCCCGCGACATATCGGTCGATGGGCGAGGGATGAGCCGGCTTCGCCAGCTTCGCGTTAGGATGCGACGCCGCAATCCGTCCGCAGGCTAACGCCAGCTACGCGTTCAGTAGGTTTTTCGAGGCGCCCTTTAGTTGGCGTTATTGGCCGCCCATCTGCCACCCCTGGGCGCTGGACGGTTCGTCCACCTTGCCGCCCGAGACGGTACGCAGGACCTGTAATACCGCATCGGGCGATGAACTGAGCTTAAAGAAGCTGGGGCCGTCACCCACCATCGGCAGGTCGGGGAAATACAGTGCCATGCGGTAGCGCATGTGCAGGGCTTCAGCCTTCGCGCCGTTGACCAGGATTTCATAGGGCAGATAGGCGGCACGCTTGCGTGCATCCGCATCGACAACCGCCATCTGGAAGGCGTCGTCGGCATACTTGTCGCCACCAGCCGCCTTGGTCCGCATCGCCACGCCGAACAACACCTGCTGCCTGCCGGGAATGTCCACCCTGTAAACCTTGCCGACGCCCGCCTTTTTTTCGGCAAGATTTGCTTCGACAGTCTTCACCGCCTCTTCAAAACTGGCGTATTTGCCGAGATCGTAGACATCCTCGAAATACTCCATGCCCACTGCGTAGTGATAGTCCGCCAACTCTCGGGCCGATATCCCCTGGGCGCCATAGGGCGTTTTGCAACCCACCGCTCCTTCAAGGGCGGTCAGCACCGATTCCAGGCTATCCGCCAGGCGATAAGCCTTCGCCAGATACCGCGGATGGGTGCAGGAAACCTGAACCTTGCCGCCCTCTTCCGCCAGGGCCACGCGCATGACAGCTCCATAGGCGCCACGCTCAGTGCGAGCGGCTGTTTTCCTCAGGACATCGCTGGTCACCGCGAAAACGCGGGATGTGTCATGCACGGCATACTCCCCGAGCACACTGAAGCCAGCCTCTTTCAGGCTTTTTTTCACTTGCTCGCCGACGGTGCGCACGTCCCCCGCTTGATCCGGCGCGGACAAAAAGGGCTTGAGCAATTCTTCGGCCTGTGCACTGAGCATGCCCGCCAACCCCAAAACACAGACGGAAAAACCGGATTTCAATGCGCTCATCAATGTCATCGTCAGTCTCCACGCAAACAAAAAGGGCGGCTCGCGCCGCCCTTCATCCAATCAACAGCGTCACGTGGACGAGCCACGCCTGACAAGCCGCCGAAATACATGTTTCGACAACCTGTTGAGCGAGCACGAACAGCGCACCCGAAAATCAGTCGTGTCAGACGATTGATTTTCAGAGCCTCATGCAGACGTGCGCCGCATGAGGCAAGCCGAAGCGATCAGAAATTGTAGTTGTAGTTGATGCGCCAGGTGGTCTGGCTATGGGTGGTTGTCAGACCGTTGTTGAGCATGCCGGTACCAGTCTGCTCAACTTCGGGCGCATAGGCCAGGGAGGCTGCGACTGAGTGGCCGCCACCGATGTTCCAACCCACGCCAAGGGTGTAGTGGGACTTGATCGTCGCCGGGAACAGCGGGTTCATGGTGTCGTCCGGCACGGGATTGTCGGCATAGTTGAAGCCCGCGCGCAGAGCCACGTTCGGGGCGATCATGTACTGGCCGCCGATCATGAACACCGTCTGGTCATCCCAGTTCTGCGGCATGCTCTGCTCGGGCTGCCAGCCCATGTCCATCACGTTCATGGTGGTGGTGAAGTTCTTCATGCTCTTGGACCACTTGATGCGCTTGACATCGGCCGCCAGCATGAACTTGTCGGTCACATTCCAGGCAACGCCCACACCGTAAGTCTCAGGCCACTGGAAATCGACGATGCGCATCTTGGCCGGATAGGCGCCCGCCGGCATCATTGCGCTCATCGGGGAGCCGGGCATGACGGTCAGGGTGGCGGAGCCTTCCAGATCACTGATATCGGTTTCGCTATGGTAGGTCGCGCCGATGGCGAACTCCTTGCTCACCTTGTAGTGCGCGCCAAGCTTGAAGGCCCAGCCATCGCCGGTCATGCGACCGTTGAAATCATTGTTGTCGGATGCATCGACGTGAACCATGTTCATCGGATCGATCATCTTCAGGTCCATGGTGGCGCGCACATAATCAAGCTGAGCGGCGACCGCCAGATCATCATTGACCTGATAGGCCAGCGGGAACATCAGACGTGCGAAACCGACTTCGGAGCGCTGCTCCAGACCGGTGGCCGTGCCGGTGGCAAGATCCATCGACAGGAAAGAGCTTTTGCCCCACTCGGTCCCCATGCCCCCCTGGGCCAGGATGCCCGCGCCGTAGGTGAATTGACCGGACTTCTTGATGAAGGACACGGACGGCATCAGATAGGAATCACCACCGGAGCTTGCTTCCATGCCATAAGCGTCGTAGCGGGCATCGACATTCGGATTCAGCACTGTCAGGCCAAGACCGAAGTTATTGCCTTCCTTGCGTAGCGACAGAGTGGCCGGGTTGTTCATGAGGGCCGAGTTGCCGTTGTCATAGGCGAACGATGCGCCTCCCATGCCGCCGGCCTTGGCGCCAAAGGCTTCCAGGTTCATGCCGTTGGTGGCGTAAGCGGGAGCGGCGACGAGGGCCGCGACGGCGGTGGCGAGGACGGAACGCTTCAGCGCGAATGTCATGCCTTGCTCCTTATTCGATGGGTTTTCAGCATATGCACAGTTGACGACCTCCTGTGAGGCTGCCGCGCACTTTCACAGTTGCACCGCACACTGTCAAAACGCCCCGAAAACCCACAGAAACATAAGAATTTAGTGATATTCAATGTCAGACTTGAGCCGCTCGTCCGTGCGATGTGGACGCCACCAAAAAAGATCGCCAACCTTTTGATTTTAAATGAAAAATATCAACTATTAAGTTTTCAATGCAGCATCAATGCATACTATGAAGAAAAAAAACACGGCCCGGATGAAAAAAACCGTAAAGAAGACGAAAAAGACCGAAAAACCGGCCCGCTTTCAAATTTTTGAATAACGCCATCAAAGCGTCGGCGAGGGCTGCGCCTCAAGAAAAATTGAGCTGGATTTCAGCCCCGGAAGCGAACCCCATCCAGGTCGCCATCCCCGCCAGGCTCACTCCGGGGATCAGTTGATCCAGCGCAATCCCGAGCATGTCGAGCGAAGCCGAACAGGCGATGAACTCGACCCCCTGCTCGACGCAGGCCGCGCGCAGGGAAGCCCACTCCGGAAGCGTGCCGGGCATGCCCTCCGGTAGCGCCAAAGATGGTTCGGAACGCAATAACTCCAGGCCGCCGAAGGCGAAGAAGAGCTTGCAGTCGTAATCCATCGCGGCCGCCGTCGCTGCCATCATCAGCGGCGCATAGGCCGCCTGGGGACTGGTCCCCGTGACCAGCAACGCAAGACGTTTACGCCGCATATTTCAAACCTCGCGCTTGCGCAGGAAAATCCGGATCACGCCATCCGTCTCCTCGACACATTCCAGCCGATGACCTGTGGCCTCGGCATAGGCCGCGAAATCGCGCGGCGAGGCGCGGTCGGTCGTCAACACCCGCAGCGCCTCGCCGCCCGCAAGTCCCGCCAGTGCCTGCTTGGCACGCAGCAACGGCAGCGGGCAAGGCAAGCCGCGCGCATCGACTTCGGCGCCAAATTCCATGACATCAAACCAGCGCGCTGTCGGCGCCGGGCGCGACGATGGGCAGACGGGCTCCGGCCCAGGACATGATCCCACTGGACAGGTTCCAGGTATTCTCAATGCCCTGCCGGGCCAGGAAGGCGCAGGCCTGAGCCGACCGGGCGCCGCTCTGACAATAAACGACGATCTTGCCCTGCCCCTTGAGCTTGTCCACATTCAGTGGCAGAAGATGGAGCGGCATCAGCTTGGCGCCGGGAATGATGCCGTAGGCGGTTTCACCGGGGGTGCGCACATCGAGCAAGAGGAATTTTTCCTCTTGCAGCCATGTCGAAAGCGTCTGCGCATCCACTTGATCCATCGAAAACATCGAAAAAAGCCTCAATCACAATGAAAAACCTGTTTGGCGCGGCCAGTCTGACCTTCACCCTCTTTGCCGCGGCCATGCCAACGCAGGCCGGGCCGTATGACCATTTGCCGGACATGGGAGAGGCGATCGACCGCGATATCACTCTGGCCGAAGAGCAAGCCATGGGCGAGGGTTTCATGCAAGCCCTCAAGCGCCAGGCCACCCTGATCGATCATCCCTTGCTCAGCCATTACATCCAATCCCTTGGCGACCGGCTGGCCGGGGCCAGCGGCTGGACTGCCTACCCCTTCGACTTCTCCATCATCCGGGACGATAGCATCAACGCCTTCGCCGCGCCGGGCGGGCATATCAGCCTGTTTTCGGGCCTCATCCTGCGCACCGACAACGAAAACGAACTGGCAGGCGTGATGGCGCACGAAATGGCGCACGTCACACAACGGCACATTGCGCGCATGATCGTCGGCGGAAGCTCCATGAGCCTGACCGCTCTGGCCGCGCTGGCGGCCGCCATCCTGGTCGGAGGATCGAACCCCGATGCCGCTGCCGCAGCGGTCAACCTGGGCGTGGCCGGGGCCATTCAGCAACAGATCAACTTCACCCGCGACCACGAATACGAAGCCGACCGCATCGGCATCCAGATTCTCTCCGGCGCTCAATTCGATCCACGCGGCATGGTCAGTTTCTTCGAAAAGCTCGCCCGTCAGGAGGGCGATGGATTCTACGTGCATAACGAGCTGTTGCGCACCCATCCCGTCACCACCCACCGCATTGCCGAAGCGGCCAGCCGGGCGCAGGCGGCCCGTCCGAGCAAGGTTTTCAACCCACCCGATTATGCCTATGCCAAGGCCACCCTCGCCGCCCTGCTCGAAACACAACCGCTGGCCGCCTCGCAGCGCCTGTCCAGACAATCATCCATGCCAGCCGACCGCTACCAGGAAGCCCTGTTGTTGAGCCGCGCGGGGCGCGTCAAGGAAGCTTCGGAAATGCTGGATGGCCTGTTCAGAAAGGCCGAAGACAATCCATGGATTGCCACCGCGCTGGCGGAAACCTACCGCCAGCGGAACATGGACGACAAGGCCGCCGCCCTACTCCGACGACAGCTTGATCTCTACCCCGGCCATCCCGTCATCACCATGCTGCTCGGCCAGGCGTGGCTGAACAGCTCGCAAGCGGACGATGCCGAACGCGCCTACCGCCTGTTGCGCGATGCCGTGCGCGACCATCCGCGACACGCCCCCCTCCTGAGCGCCTTCGCCGAAGCCGCAGGACGGACCGGACGGGCATCCGAGCAGCATGAATCCATGGGGCTCTACTTCATTCTCGAACGCCGTCTGCCCGACGCGCGCGCCGAACTGGAAACCGCCCGCGCCTACGCGAGCCAGGACACGGTGGCCCGACAGCGGATCAACGCACTGATCGATCGCGTGGAGACCGAAATCGTCGAACAACGACGGCGCAAGCAGGAGCGCTGATTGCGCCGCCAACCGCGGCCACCGTTGAGAGGATGCGTGGATAAAAATATTTTCGTTGCCTGCCCGACACAGGGGTTTATTCTGCAACGGTCTGCAAAAGCAGCTTTTTAGAGCGCCTGCCGTGTCATTGCGATGGAGCGGACAAGGCGCCAACCAACCACCCCCAAAGGAGGTAGCCATGCGGACTATTACCCGCATCCTGGCGGCCAGCGTATCCGCCACCGCATTGATCGGCGCCCTTGCTGTCGCCACCCCCGCCATGGCCGAAGAAAAGGCTGAAAAGAAAGAACCGACCGGCAAGGAAATCGCCTTCAACAACTCCAAGGGCAACTGCCTGGCCTGTCACATGATCGTCGGCGGGGACCAGCCCGGCACCATGGGCCCGCCCCTGCTCGCCATGAAGGCTCGCTACCCGGACCGGAAGGCGCTCTACGACGTGATCTATGACCCGCGCACCAAGTTCCCTGGCACCGCCATGCCGCCGATCGGCGCCCATGGCATCCTGACCAAGGACGAGCTGGAAAAGGTCGTGGACTTCATCCACAGCCTGTAATCCGACGCGGAGGAATACCCCATGAAAAAACTGCTTACGATCACCGCCGCCGCGCTGGCCCTCGGTCTGTCCGCTCCCGTCCTGCATGCCGCCGACGCGGCCGCGAGCGCCGAGGCGCAGGCCAAGGAGTTCCGTGATTTCTTCTTCAAGCGCTTCCCAGACATCAAGCCCGCCGACTACATTTTTGGCGTTTACGCCCTGAATGAAGACGCGCGCGCGCAGTTCGAGGCCATGAACGAATTCCCGCCCTATGACGGAGCGATCGCACTGGGCAAAACCCTCTACACCGCGGCGCTGCCGAACGGCAAATCGCTCAAGGACTGCTTGGGCGATGCCAAGGGCCTGCGCGCCATGTATCCGTTCTTCGATACCGAGAAGAACAAGGTCCGCGTGCTTGAAGCCGACCTGATCCAGTGCGCCCAGGCCTATGGCGACACCAAACTCTTCACCGACAAGAGCAAGGAATTGAAGGCCGTGTCCGCCTACCTTTCCAGCGAATCACGCGGCATGAAGGTCAGCGTCAGCGTTCCGAACGACAAGGCCCTCGCCGCATTCGAGGACGGCAAGCGCCACTGGTACAGGAAGACCGGCCAGCTCAACCTGTCCTGCGCCGACTGCCACCAGTATCACTCCGGCCAGCGCGCCCGCTCCGAGACCCTCAGCCCGGGTGTCGGCAAGACCGCGCACTTCCCGGTTTGGCGGCTGAAAGACGACGGCATCGTCACCCTGCACGGACGTTTCTTCGGCTGCGTACGTGATACCCGTGCCAAGCCCTACAAGCCCTACGGCGACGAGTTCCGTTCCCTAGAATACTTCCTGGCCTACATTGATAACGGACTGACCATCACCGGCCCCGCTGTCCGCAAATAAACGTCCGGGCGCCTCACCGACCGACCCTTGTGCCTGGCCATACGACCAAGGTGTTGCTGGCCGACAAGAGTAAAGGATCGCGCCGGATGGGCTCTCCCCCTTGAGGGGAGGGTTGGGGAGAGGGGTTTCGGCCCTCCTCAGTTGAACGAACGACCGGCCCTCGTGGCCGGTTTTTTTTCGCCTTCGGCCCGGCCCGTCATTATGGAGGCTTATCGATGAGGATTTTTTTTTAGCGGCGGCCTCAGGGCGGTTTGTATATGATCCCCCGCTAATGTCCGACCCTCGCCGGTCAGGCATCGCACATCAACGGCAGTGATATTAGGGAGTAACCCACGATGAATCTTTCTCGCCGCGAGTTCATGCAGATGCTCGCCGTGGCCAGCGCCGCCGGCATCAACCTTGGCACCGCGCAAGCCGAAACCGGCACCCAGAAGGTAGCTTCCAGCGTGAAGTCCAACATGGCTTCCGCCGACATGTACGAAGTACCCAAGTTCGGCAATGTGCACATCCTGCACATGACCGACTGCCACGCCCAACTGCGTCCGGTCTACTTCCGCGAGCCGTCCGTGAATCTCGGCATCGGCACCCAGAAGGGCAACGTCCCGCACCTGGTCGGCGAGAAATTCCTCAAGCATTTCGGCCTCAAGGCCAACACCCCGGAAGCCCATGCTTTCACCTACCTGGACTTCGCGGAAGCCGCGCAGAAGTACGGCAAGGTTGGCGGCTTCTCCCACATGGCCACCCTGGTCAAGAAGCTCAAGGCCTCCCGCCCGGGCGCCCTGCTTCTGGACGGCGGCGACAACTGGCAAGGCACTGGCCTTGCCCTGTGGACCAACGCCCAGTGCATGATCGACGCTTCCAAGAAGCTCGGTGTGGACATCATGACCTCCCACTGGGAAGCCACGTATGGCAAGGACCGTATGGTCGAGGGCATCAAGCAGCTTGAAGCCTCCGGCATGGACTTCGTGGCCCAGAACGTATTCGAAACCGAATTCAACGAGCGCGTGTTCAAACCGTACGTGATCCGCGAGATGAACGGCGTCAAGGTCGCCATCATCGGCCAGGCCTTCCCGTACACCCCGATCGCCAACCCGGCCTGGATGACCGAGGGCTGGTCCTTCGGCATCAAGGACGACGAGATGCAGAAGACCGTGGACGCAGCCCGCGCCGCTGGCGCCCAGGCCATCATCGTGCTGTCCCACAACGGCATGGACGTGGACCTGAAGATGGCGAGCAAGGTACGCGGCATTGACGCCATCATGGGCGGTCATACCCACGACGCCGTCCCCTACCCCACCCTGGTCAAGAACGGCGGCGGCCAGACCCTGGTCTGCAACGCAGGTTCCAACAGCAAGTTCCTCGGCGTGCTGGACATGGACGTCAAGGGCGGCAAGGTTGCAGGCTTCCAGTACCGCCTTCTGCCCGTGTTCTCCAACTTCATCGAAGCCGACAAGGAAATGCAGGACCTGGTCGACAAGATGCACAAGCAGACCATCAAATTCCAGGGCAAGGAGTTCGTCGCCGAAGAGCGTCTGAACAAGGTCCTCGCCAAGAACGACGTGGCCCTGTACCGCCGCGGCAACTTCTCCGGCACCTGGGACCAGTTGATCTGTGACGCGCTGATCGAAACTCAGGGCGCGGACATTTCCTTCTCTCCGGGCGTGCGCTGGGGCACCTCCCTGGTTCCGGGCGCGGACGTCACCTACGAAGACATGATGACGCAGTGTGCCCTGACCTACCCGAACGTCACCGTGAACGAGTTCACCGGTGAGCGCATCAAGGAAATCCTGGAAGATGTCTGCGACAACATCTTCAACCCGGACCCTTACTACCAGCAGGGCGGCGACATGGTTCGCGTGGGCGGCATGCAGTATGCGGTCGAACCGAACGGCAAGTCTGGCAAGCGCATCAGCCAGATGACCTTCAACGGCAAGCCGATGGACCCGAAGAAGAACTACAAGGTCGTGGGCTGGGCCTCCGTGGCCAAGCCGGGCGAAATCCCGGGAGACACCGGCAAGATGATCTGGGATGTACTGGAAGAATACTTCGTCGCCAAGAAGCACATCACCAAGGTTGACCTGAACTCGCCGAAGTTGATCGGCATGGAAGGCAACCCGGGCGTGGCCAAGGCCTGACGCGGCCCCGGCGCAGCGCTGAAAACAGCTTCCATACCGTTCGTTTTCAGCCTCCAATGACGAAGCCCCGCACAACGCGGGGCTTCTTCTTTCAGGCTTTCCGGCACGCTGCGACGACATCCGGCGTCATGAGGCTTGAACAGACACGCGCCAGCCCGAGGATGAACCTCCCTCGGCAGCGCCGATGGACACGTCGATGACGCAAAGCCTCAAGGACGCATCGCTCAAGCCAAGGCGCCCCTTACCCCGCCGCCACAGGCAAGGCGCTTACTTGCCGCCACCCACCATATCGGACACCGAATGCGGCACCAGGCGGTTTGGCTTACGCTCGCCCGCAGCAGGCGCGGCGGACGGAGCGGATTCACCAACCGGCTGTGCGTCCAGCAAGGCAGCCAAAGACTGCGCCTCAGTTTCCTTGAACTGGCGCAGCTCCTTGATCTTGCCCTGCTCCAGACTCAGCACAGTCACACTGTCCTCCGCGCGCGGCAGCATGGCGGTCTGCTCCTCTTCCGCGCCAATCGCCATACGGTAGGCGTAATCGCGCATCTTGGGCAACGCCACCATGCTGGTGATGAAACCCGGCATGCGGCTGATGTCGGCGATGTATATGATCTTGCGTTTCTCCATGAAGTCCCCCGGGCGCTCCTTGAGCAGACCGTTGAGCATGTCGCCCGCGGACTTGTCGGCAGTGAACAGCAGAAGGCGGGTGTCCGGGCCGACCGGCATGGGCTTGTCATGCTGGTCATTGAGCTTGAATACGGGCAGGGCATCCCCGCTCTTCAACAGCGAGACAGCATCATCCGCCATCGCCAGAGCAGGCAACAGGACCAAGGCGGCAAACATGCGACGCATCATCATCTCCCGATGAGTGGATAGAAAATTCATTTATAGGCGCATTCGACGAAATAAAAAACCCCGCCGAAGCGGGGTCAAGCCATGCGCAGACATACGCATCACAACGCCGAGAACACCCTCTGGGCCGCATCGACCGTGGCCTTGATGTCCTCGCAAGTATGCGCGCCGGAGACAAAGCCCGCCTCATAGGCGCTCGGGGCAAGGTAAACCCCCTCTTTCAGCATGGCATGGAAGAAGCGTTTGAAACGCTCGATATCACACTGCCCCACATCGGCGAAGGTCTCAACCGAGTCGCTTGGGGTGAAGAAGAAACCGAACATGCCGCCCACATTGTTGGTGGTGAGCGAAATACCCGCGTCGCTCGCCGCATCACGCAAGCCATCGCAAAGATTCTGAGTGCGCGCGGACAGAGTCTCAAAGAAGCCCGGGGCCATGATGAGCTCCATGGTGGCAAGACCCGCCGCCATCGCCACAGGATTGCCTGACAGGGTACCTGCCTGGTAAACCGGGCCGAGCGGGGCAATGTATTCCATGATCTCGCGGCGGCCGCCGAAGGCGCCAACCGGCATGCCGCCGCCGACCACCTTGCCCAGCGTGGTCAGATCCGGGGTCACCCCATAGTGTTGCTGCGCGCCGCCGAGGGCGACCCGGAACCCGGTCATCACCTCGTCAAAGATCAAGACCGCGCCATGCTTGGTACAAATTGCGCGCAGCCCCTCCAGGAAGCCGTTCTTCGGCAGGATGCAGTTCATGTTGCCTGCCACCGGCTCGACGATCACACAGGCAATCTCACCGCCCTTCTCCGCAAACACCTGCTCGACCTGGGCCAGGTTGTTGTATTCCAGAGTGAGCGTGTGCCGGGCCAGACCTTCCGGCACCCCCGGAGAACTGGGCACGCCCAAGGTCAGCATGCCGGAACCAGCCTTGACCAGCAGTGAGTCGCCGTGACCGTGATAACACCCCTCGAACTTGACGATAGTGTCACGCCCGGTATAACCCCGCGCCAGACGGATGGCGCTCATGGTCGCCTCGGTGCCTGAGCTCGTCATGCGCACCATCTCCAACGAGGGAACGATTTCACACAGCAGATCAGCCATGCGGGTCTCGATGGCGGTAGGCGCGCCGAAGGAGAGACCGCGCTCGGCGGCGTTCTTGACCGCCTCGATCACGGTCGGATGGGTGTGACCTGCGATCATCGGCCCCCAGGAGCCGACGTAGTCGATGTAGCGCTTGCCGTCCACATCAAACAGATAGGCGCCTTGAGCACGCTCGAAGAAGATCGGGTCGCCGCCCACGCCACGGAAGGCGCGCACCGGGGAGTTCACCCCACCGGGGATATGCTTCTGGGCCTGGACGAAGAGGTCATGCGAGCGGGACATGGTTGAGTTCTCCTTGATACAAGACGAGCGTCGATATCGTTTTCTTTATGAGGCCGCGAAAGACACAGTGGGTGTTCGTCAAACGAAGGTTTTCTGGACAGTGAAACGTCGAACGGAGGGAGTCTCCCGCTCGGGGTCGCCATGGACGGGGTTGTGGAGACCGGGTGAAAGGGCCATGGAGGGCCCTTTCAGTCCCGCCGCGACAGGATGTCGCGTCGGGACGGCCCGGTCGGAGCGGCCCCGGCCATGGCTTGCCCGAAGGGCGACCCCGTGGGGGTGCCTTTTCTTTGGTACCTTTCTTTGGGCAAGCAAAGAAAGGTACTCGCCCGCACGCGCTGGACCATGAGCGAAGCGCAGCCGTGAAAGCGGGCGAAAAAGCGCATCAACGGCCATTCGGGCGGCCTTGATAAAGGTTGGCGAGGTGTTTCGCCCGCTTTACGGCGAGCACTTCGTCCAACCGGCATCTCACGCGGGCGACCCCATTTCTTTGTTCGCGCAAAGAAATGGGGGAAAGAAACGCGCCCCCACGACCACGCCCCTTCGGGGTCCCCGCGTCTGGCATGCCCGTCAGCGGGCCGGTTCCACGGGACATCCTGTCCCGGGGGAACCTCAAACCGCCATCCATGGCGGTTTGACCCCCTGCCTGTCACGCCAGCCACGACGCGGCCAAGGGGATTGGTCCCCTCGTTCACCCTTGTCCAGAAAACCTTCATTTGGCAAAGAACCCTCTGACCATCAGGTCAGTGACCGCCGAACAACGGCTCGAACCGCCGCGCCGCGCCCTCGACATCCCCGCTTCCGAAAACATCCGAGATCACCGCCAGCATGTCCGCTCCCGCTTCGACCAGCGGTCCGCCATTATCGGCGGTAATTCCGCCGATGGCACAGAGCGGAAGACTCAGCCTTTCACGCGCCTGACGCAGGAGATTGGAATCGGCGGACACGGCTTCCGGCTTGACCCTTGAGGAAAAAAAACTGCCGAAGGCGAGGTAGTTCGCGCCCTGTTCCGCCGCGCTTAGCGCGAGCTCCAGGCGGTTGTAGCAGGACACACCGATGATACACCCCGGCCCGAGTCGCTCACGGGCATGCGCCAACACGGCATCATCCTTGCCAAGATGAACGCCGTCCGCCCCCGCGCGCAGGGCGAGTTCGACGTCGTCATTGATGATGCTGAGGGCGCCATGAGCGCGGCAAAGGCGCACGGTTTCAGCCGCCAGTCGTTCACGCAAGGCCGTATCATCGCGTTTGTCGCGGTACTGCACGATACTCGCTCCGCCGCGCAAAGCCGCCTCGACCCGCGCGCCGAAAAGCGGATCGGGGATCAGAGCCGCGTCGGTGATGACGTAAAGACCGCGCAAGCGCATCAAGCCAGGCCACGGGCGGTCCATGCCGCGCCGATCAGCGGGGCTCGCGGCTCAAGCACGACCTCGACCGGAAGGCGCGCGAGCAAGTCACGGAAGCGACCTTTGTCGAGAAAGCCGCCCATGAAATCACCGCGCCGCATGAATTCGAGGATTTTGGGCGCGATGCCTCCGCCGATCAGTACCCCGCCAGAGGGCAAGCATTTGAGCGCAAGATTACCCGCTTCCGCGCCGTAGATCCGGCAAAACAGGGCCAGTGCGCGCACGCAGGCCGGATCGCTGTCATCCAGGGCGCGGCGAGCAATCTCGGCACTGGGATCGAGCGCCTGCTCGATGGCTTGGCGTACGCCCTCGGCCATGACTCCGGCACGCTCCGTGTCGCGCAAAAATAGCCAGATATTGTACAAGCCTGGCCCGGACAGGACACGCTCGACGCTCACATGCCCGCCCAGTTTTTCGCGCAGGTAGACCAGAAGGGCGTCTTCCTCCGCGCTGTTTGGCGCGAAATCGCAATGCCCGCCCTCGGTCGGCTGGACGTGGTAGCGTAACCCGTCCCAGAACAGCAGGGCCTCGCCCAGGCCCGTACCGGCGGCGATCACGGCTGTCATGCCGTCCTTGCCGCGACGCGCCGTGGAGAGGGCCGCGCGATGCTCGGGCGAGATATGCAGCATGCCCAAGGCGGCGGCTTCCAGGTCATTGAGCAACTTGACCGGACAGCCGATGCGCGCGGAGAGTTCGTTTTCGTCCAGCCGCCAGGGAAGATTGGTGGTGCGGCACACCCCATCCGCGACCGGCCCGGCCACGCCGAAAGACGCACCGCGCAGCACTGGACGGTCAATGCCGAGAAAGTCGTCCACGATGTCCTCGAAGCGGGCATGATCGCGGCTGGGAACGCTTGCCTCGCGCAGGCGAAGCATCTCGCCGCCTTGCTGCTCGTAAAGGGCCAGGACGGTCTTGGTGCCGCCGATATCGCCTGCCAGGAACATGGGGGTGTCCTCAGTCGGTCAAAACAAGGTGCGCCGCCGAACCTTCGGCAACCAGGAATTCGAGTGCATGCGCCACGAAGGCGGCGACCTCGTGCGGAGGACGCCGGTAGAAGTCCTCCCAGGCCAGGTCACGCACTTCGCCGTAACGGTGCGCATCCTCCGGATGACGGTCCAGCCTGGCCAGGCGCACGGCGTGGCCGATCAAGACATCCAGGATCAGGTCGTCGCCAAAGCGCAGTTCCGGATTGGCCTGAAGTACGGTCACCAGCGCGCTCAAGCCCTCGATCACGAGCTGACGGTATTCGGGCGCGGCTATTTTGTTGAGCAGATGATCGACTCGCAGGGCGAAATTCATTTCCCCGGCTGTACTTTCGGACAGCAATTGCTCGCTGTCGAGGCGGTTCTTGCGGTTGTACTTGTCACCGATGACCAGCGCTCGGCAGTGCCGCAGCAGGGCCCACACCCGCGGATAGAACGTGTCCGGCAGTCGCCCGATAGCGCCGCGTACCTGCCGCCAGCGCAGCCAGTCCTCGACTGGTTGCGCGCTGTCAAGGGAATCCATGTCGGCATCGAACTGGACACGCCGCACCTCGCCCGGCGCGGACGACAGGTGCAGGGATTCAACCCGCCCAAGACTGCGCTGTTCGTCGCCGAAGTGCTCCAGCAAGGCGCGCAAGCGCGCGAAAAGACGATGCGGCGGTTTGTCCAGCAGCGCGTCAAAGGCGGCATCGAGCGATAGACTTCTCTCCTCCGCCAGCCCTGCGATGAGAAGCTGGAGCAGGTGTCCGACACGCAGGGTCAGGATGTCGCGGATCAGATCGGCTTCGTTCTTGGCAATGTGACCGAGATAGACAATCAACTCCTGGGTCAGGATGCGCTCGCGCTCATCCTGACCGCAGAAGGCGCGAATCATCGCCAATGTCTCCATGTTGCCGAGGGGTTCATGGATGATGGCGCGGCGACTGTAGGCCCGTCCGACGGCGAGTTGTTTCTGGCGCACCAGAATGTCCATCACCGCCACTTCGAGCTGGGCATCGACTTTCTCGAGAAGATCGGCGGCGCGGCGCAACACGCCCCAGAGTTGGAGCCGTCCGGCACGCTCGAAGACATCCTGGGTCAGCGCACGCAGGGTCAGCGGCTCACCGCCGACCGGATGCAGCAACGGGGTGAGGCCATCGCCGCCATGGCGGGCATGGAGGGCAACCAGCAGTTCGATCTGCGCGTAGGGGTTGCCGCTTCGCGCGAGCAATTCGAACAAGGCTTTGTCAGCCCCCTCAAGATTGAGCGCGGAAAACTCGGCATCACTCAGGGGACGCGGGGTCTCACCGGCGGGAAGCAGGGCGGGCCGGGCCTCTTCGCGCGGCAGGCCGTCGTCGTCCAGGCAGAAGCTGTCGGCGGTGTAGATGCGTTCCGGCGAGCAATGCTGGATGAGCTGGGTCAGGCGGCCTGCGCGCACCGGATAGCCGTCCAGTTCGCCGCTCTCCAGCTCGCGCAGCAGGTTGAGCAGGCATTCGCTGTCGGCGGCGTCCAGCATGTCACGGGTAATCCAGAGCACCATCAAGGGCATGCCGGACTGGCGCCAGTAGCGATGCACGAAACCGATCTCCGAGCGCAGCTTGCCGCTCAGATAGACGTTATCGAGCCCCAGATAGAAATCCTGGCGATCGAGCTGTTGCGGGACAAAAACCACGCGCTGACCGTCCAGTGCGTACAAGCGTGACGTGGTGAGCACACGCATGCGACGCGGGGGGCGGCCACTGAGTCCTAGCTTGGCGTTGCGACCAAGCATGCCGAACAGTTCATTCAACTTGCGCGAATGAGCCACGCGCACCGGCGAGACCTGTTGCAGCACTTCGGCATGCACGCCGACCCGCTCCAGGCTTTCCTGAACGTGCAGGTTTTCCGCCAGTACCGCGATCTGCACCGGACGGTGGTAACGGCGCCCCAGGCGCAGGCGACGACCGAGCGGGTCGATGTCGGCGGGATGCAACAGACCGTCTTGCATCAGTTTGCCGAGAATGAACAGGCTCTGCGCCCAAACCAGTGGCACGTTCTCATTGGGCTGGCGGAGCTGGCTTCCGGGGAGCGCACGCTCGGTGTCGATCCGATCGGCAGGGACGAAATACAGTTCGGGCAGCAGATCGAGTCCGTCCTGCTGGATAGCCAGGCGGTTGAGCGCTTCACGGTAGTAATGGGCCTCGTCCATCTTGCCGAGAAACACATTGTTCAGCAGCAGGTAAGTGAAGAACAGGGGCCATTCGGACTCGATGTGTTCGAATTGCTTCAGCTCGTGCGGGTCGTAATGCAGGCGGCTGTGGTCTTCCAGCACCGTCTGGTGGCCATCGAGCAGGAAGCGCTTGCAACCGTAGGCTCCCTGGAGCTTGTTGACCACGGCGCGCTGGGTCTGCTCCATCGCCGCCAGATTGCGCAGGGCGAAAGCGGGGAAGCCAATCACCGACAGCAAGGCCGCATCGACTTCCTTGGAGTTGGATTCTCGCGGCAGGATGGATTTGAGCGTGATCTCGGTGCGCGCAATCTCGTCCGGGAGCACATGGATGGTGGAGCGCTCATCACCCTCGCCACCGTACAGATCGAAGCCGTTGAGCGCCTCCAGAGCGGCCAGCGCCATGCCGATGGAGCTGGAATTCAGCTCACGAATACCATGATTGATCTTGTGACCGCGCTCCCAGATGCCGTAGTCCGGAGTGCAGTAGGCGCGACCGATGTAATAGACCAGGTTCTGGACGAAATCGACTTCGTCCTGGTTGAACACAATACGCAACCCGGAGGCAGTCATCTGAGCCAGCATCAGCAGGTAGATGGAGGTGGCATCGATCTGCAAATGACCCCAAGCGTCGTCGCCCACCACCTCGCCGCCGGTCTTGGTGTCGTACTTGGCATGCAGGGCGTCGAGCGGATTCTGGCTATGCTTGAAGGCCTCCACCTTGTGCGCTTGGCGCATCATGGCGAAAAGCAGGCCGCGCATCAGCTTGACCACGCTTTGTTCGAGCATGTAGGTGCGGGCCGGTTCAAGATCCGCGCGACGGTAAGCCAGCGCCAGGCCCCAGACGGCCAGGATGCTGTAGACGTTGTCCCGCACCCAGGCATCGGTGTAGTCGCCATGCGCGGTAATCGCCGTACTGGCCGGCAACAGGCCGGTCACGGGATGCTGGCGGGCGAGGATGATGCGATCAACCTCATCCCCAAGCGCACGCAGGCGGCGCAAACGCTCGTCGGACCCACGTGGGAAGCGACGGCGCTCGGACGCATCGAAAGCATACATATCGTCATCCGCCGACACGATACGTCGCAAATCCTCGCTCATGGCCATGGCCCCCTCCGAACCGGAATGGTCAATGCAGGCCCCGCGCCCCCGGATTGGCCGCCGGGTGGGGCTGGGCGGTGAACAGGCCTGCCGCGTCCACCGTATCGAAGGTATACCGGGCATTGCAGAATTCGCAATCGACTTCGATATGCCCCTGCTCGGCCAGAATCCGATCGATCTCGTCATGCCCAAGGCCGCGCAGCATTTCCGCCACCCGCTCACGCGAGCAGGCGCAGGCGAAGCGCACCGGCTCGGGCTCGAACACGCGCCGGTCTTCCTCGTGGAACAGGCGGTGCAACAGGGTTTCGGCGGGCAGTTCGAGCAATTCCTCGCGGCTTACGGTTTCGGACAGGGCGACGATGCGCCGCCAGTCCTCGTCCGCCTCCGCGCCCGTCTGCCCCGGCATCTTCTGCACCAGAAGACCGGCGGCACGGGTCGAGGAGGCCTCCAGCCAGAGTCGGGTGGCGAGCTGTTCCGAGCGCGCAAAATAACCCTCCAGCGCTTGCGCGAGACTCTCGCCCTCCAGCGGCACGATGCCCTGGTAGCGCTCGCCGCGCGCGGTCTCGATGGTCATTACCAGGCGTCCGTCCCCCATGAGAGAGAGGCCGCCATCTTTCATCTCCTCCGGCAGCTCGCCATGCCAGCGGGCCAGGCCGCGCAACTCACGGTTCGAGGTCACCTGCATGACCAAAAGGTGCACGCCGCTTGCGCGCGACTCGCATGCATCGGCAGGCTGTTCCCCCATGACCTGAAGGGTCAGCCTACCGTCGATCTTCAACGTGGCCGCCAACAGAATCGCGGCCACCGCGGCCTGTCCCAACAATGTCGCGACAGCAGGAGGATAATCGCTGCGGGAAAGCAGGGTCTGCCAGGCCGCTTCGAGCTGAACCAGCTCGCCACGCGCGCCCCCCGCGTGGGAAGCGTGTTCCTCCCCGGCGTGGATGAAGAGAAAACGATGAAGGAGATCACGATCGCTCAACTCATGCCTCCGCTCAGGATTCAAGGCGCTTCTTCAGCACCGCGTTGAGCTGGGCCGGGTTGGCCTTGCCCTTGGCGGCCTTCATGACCTGGCCGACAAGGAAGCCGAACACCTTGTCCTTACCGGAGCGGAACTCCTCCACCTGCTCGGGGAACTGAGCCAGCACGCCATCGACCATCGCCTCGATGGCGGATTCGTCGGTGATCTGCTTGAGGCCCTTCTTCTCGATGATCTCATCGGTCTCGCCTTCGCCCGCCCACATGGCCTCGAACACCTCCTTGGCGAGCTTGCCGGAGAGCGTGTTATCCGCGATGCGCTTGAGCAGGCCGCCAAGCATGTCGGCGTTGACCGGGCAGGCGCCGATCTCCAGTCCCGCCTTGTTGAGCGCGGCGGATACATCGCCCATCACCCAGTTGGCGGCAAGCTTGGGCTCGCAGCCCGCCACCTTGAGGGCCAGCTCGAAGTAGTCGGCAAGCGCGCGGTCGGCGGTCAGGAAGCCCGCGTCATAGGCCGACAGGCCGTAATGGGTGACGAAGCGCTGCTTCTTCTCCTGCGGCAGCTCCGGCAGGGTGGCGCGCACGGATTCGATGAAACCCTCGTCCAGCATCACCGGCAGCAGGTCGGGGTCGGGGAAGTAGCGGTAGTCGTGCGCCTCTTCCTTGCCCCGCATGGAGCGGGTCTCGTCGCGGTCAGGGTCATACAGGCGGGTTTCCTGCACCACCCGTCCGCCGCCTTCGATCACGTCGATCTGGCGCTCAACCTCGAAGTTGATGGCGCGCTCCAGGAAGCGGAAAGAGTTGACGTTCTTGATCTCGGCGCGGGTGCCGAAGGCATGCTGGCCCTTGGGCCGCACGGAGACGTTGGCGTCCACGCGGAAGGAGCCCTCCTGCATGTTGCCATCGCAGATGCCAAGGTGGCGGACCAGGCTGTGGATCGCC
>JBFLZK010000016.1:0-178249 GCA_040756355.1 Pseudomonadota bacterium
AAACCTTCGTTTGCCGGACAGGGCTACCCCTGGGGTATGCGTGCCTTACAGCCCAAGCTTCTTGTGCAGGTAATGAATATCCGTGCCACCTTGCTGGAAAGCCGCATCGTTCATCAGGTCGCGATGCAGCGAGGCATTGGTCTTGATGCCCTCCACCACCAGTTCGGAAAGCGCGCCATTCATCCGCGCGATGGCCGTTTCACGACTCTCGGCATGGCAGATGAGTTTGCCGATCATCGAGTCGTAGTAGGGGGGCACGCTGTAACCGGCGTAGATGTGGGAGTCCCAGCGCACGCCCAGCCCGCCTGGGGCGTGGAAAGCGGTGATCTTGCCGGGGCTGGGCACGAAGTTGGCCGGGTCTTCGGCATTGATGCGGCATTCGATGGCATGTCCGCGAATCCTGACCTCGTCCTGGCGAATGGAGAGCGGCAGGCCGGCGGCGATGCGAAGTTGTTCCTTGACGATATCCACGCCGGTGATCATTTCGGTGACCGGGTGTTCGACTTGCACGCGGGTGTTCATTTCAATGAAGTAGAAGCGCCCGTTCTCGTACAGGAACTCGAAGGTGCCGGCGCCACGGTAGCCGATGTCGATACAGGCTTGCGCGCAGCGTTCGCCGATTTCCCTGCGTTCGGTGTCGCTCAGGCCGGGGGCGGGCGCTTCTTCGACAACCTTCTGGTGACGGCGCTGCATGGAGCAGTCGCGCTCGCCCAGATGGATGGCGTTGCCGTGGGTGTCGGCCAGAACCTGGATTTCGATGTGGCGCGGATGCTCCAGGAACTTCTCCATGTAGACGTTCGGGTTGCCGAACGCGGCTCCGGCTTCGGCCTTGGTCATTTCGATGGCGGACAATAGGTGAGCCTCGGTATGCACCACGCGCATACCGCGCCCGCCGCCGCCGCCGGCGGCCTTGATGATGACCGGATAGCCGACTTCGCGGCCCAGACGCAGGTTTTCCTCGGGGTCGTCACCCAGCGCGCCGTCGGAGCCGGGTACGCAGGGCACACCCGCGGCCTTCATGGCGTCCTTGGCGGAGACCTTGTCGCCCATCAGACGGATGTTCTCCGGGCGCGGGCCGATGAAGATGAAGCCGCTTTGCTCGACGCGTTCGGCGAAGTCCGCGTTCTCGGACAGGAATCCGTAGCCGGGATGGATGGCGATGGCGTCGGTCACTTCGGCGGCGGCGATCAGGGCCGGGATGTTCAGATAGCTGTCGGCGGATTTGGCCGGGCCAATGCAGACGGATTCGTCGGCCAGGCGCACATGCTTGAGGTCGCGGTCGGCGGTGGAGTGCACCGCGACGGTCTTGATGCCGAGCTCACGGCAGGCGCGCAGGATGCGCAGCGCGATCTCGCCGCGGTTGGCGATGAGGACCTTGTTCAGCATGGCGGCCGCCTTATTCGATCACGACGAGCGGTTGATCGAACTCGACCGGCTGGCCGTTCTCGCACAGGATGGCCTTGATGACGCCGGACTTGTCGGCCTCAATCTGGTTGAACATCTTCATCGCTTCGATGATGCAGATGGTCTCGCCTGCCTTGACGTGTTGGCCGACTTCCGCGAACGGTTTGGCGTCCGGCGAGGCCGCGCGGTAGAAGGTGCCGACCATCGGCGATTTGACCACATGGCCAGAGAGGCCCTCTTCGGCCTTCGCGATCGGGGTCGCGGCAAGGGGCTGGGGAGCGGCGGACGGGGCGGCGGCCATGGGCGCGGCCATCATCATCTGCGGCATGGCAGGCATGTTGGCGGGCATGCGGCTGATGCGCACGGAGGATTCGCCTTCCTTGACTTCAATCTCGGCAACGCCGGAACTGTCCAGCAATTCGATCAGCTTCTTGATGGTGCGGATATCCATGATGTGTGCCTCGGGTCAGTTTTGGGGGGCAGGCAGGCGTGTCAGTGCGGCGCGCAGGGCGAGCTCATAGCCCTGCGCGCCGAGTCCGGCGATCACGCCTGCGGCAATGTCGGAAAAATACGAGTGCTGGCGGAAGGCTTCCCGCGCATGCACGTTTGAGAGGTGAACTTCGATGAAGGGCAGGCCTACGCCGAGCAATGCATCGCGTAGGGCGACGCTGGTGTGCGTGAAGGCGGCGGGATTGAAGATGATGAAGGCAGTGCCATCGGTGCGGGCGGCATGGATACGCTCAATCAGCGAAGCTTCGGCATTGCTTTGCAGATGGTCGAGCGTGTGGCCCGCTTCGAAGGCTTGCGCGCGAAGCCGCTCAACGATGTCATCCAGCGTGGTGCGACCATAGGTTTCGGGTTCGCGCACGCCCAGCAGATTGAGGTTGGGACCGTTGAGAACGAGCAGCTTGGCCATTGAATCCGCATCGTCGTGAGATTGCGCGAATTGTGCGGGTATGTTGCGGAGTTGTCCAGAACGGCGTCGAACGATCGGGAATTGATGTTCATTGCTCGCGGGCTGCATTGAACAGGCGGCGCGCTCGATCTTCGTTCAGAAGGCCCGCGTGGACGGTCCGGATGCGCCCCGTCGGGTCGATGACGACGGTGTAGGGCAGTCCCCCGTGCGTGTTTCCCAAACGGCGCATGAGGTCGTTGCCGGTTTTGCCGCCGAGGAGCATGGGGTAGGTCACGGGGTGATCGGCGAGGAAGGTTTGTACGTCCTCCTGGCGCTCCATGGCAATGCCTATGACTTGGCCGCCATCGGTCTGGATGGTGCGATGCAGCCTCGATAGCTCGGGAAGTTCCTGCACGCAGGGGGGGCACCAGGGGGCCCAGAAGTTGAGCAGAGTAGTCTTGCCTCGTAGTTCGGCGCTGGTGAAGCGTCCGCCGTGCAGGCGGTCAAGTTCGAATTCTGGCGCGGGGCTGTCCAGCACGGGGCGGGCTGCCTCGGCCAGGACTTTCCGGGCCGCCTGTTCGGGGGTGCGCGGGGCGTCGTCGCAACCGCTCAGCAGGCCGAGCCCGAGGGCAGCGACCAGCAGGGAAAAGGAGGTCATGGCGTCAGGGCGGCCTTGGCGTGCAGGGCGAATTCACCGGGCGGTTTGTATCCGACCAAACGGCTGGCCCGGCGCTCCTCGCCGTCCGCCGCGAAGAACAGGACGGCGGGCGGGCCGATCAGGCCAAAGCGCTTGAGCAGCGCCTTGTCGTCCTCGCTGTTGCGGGTGACGTCGGCCTGCAACAGTACGGCCCCAGCGACAGCTTGCCGCACGTTCGCGTCGGGGAAGGTGTTGTGCTCAAGCTCCTTGCAGCTCACGCACCAGTCGGCATAGAAGTCGAGCATGACCGGCTTGCCCGCTGCCCTGGCGGCGGCGAGTGCCTGATCGAGCGAGGCAGGATTGCTGACACGCTGAAAGCCCAGACCGGTGGGCGCGGTGGCGGCCTGCGCCGCGCCTCCGCCCATGCTCAGGCCCTTGAGCGGTTGCAGGGGCGTGCCCTGCCCGGTCGCCACGCCCACCAGCATCAGCAGGCCCCAGGCCAGCAGGATGATGCCGATGCTTTTCCAGAGTCGTTGCCAGCCGAGGGTTTCCCTGCCGACCGGCTCCATGTGGCCGGTCAGCTCGCGGGTGGCATGATAGGTCTGGTAGCTTGGGTGGCTGAGTGACTCCAGCGCGCCCATGTAGATGCCGGAACCGATCAGCAGCGCGGCCCACAGGAGTAGCGCCACGCCGTCAGGCAGCACGCGCGCGACTAGCCAGATGGCCACGCCCAGCATGAGCACCCCGAACACGGCCTTGACCGTGTCCATCCAGGCCCCGGCGCGCGGCAATACCTTGCCGCCCAATGTGCCGACCGCGATAAGTGGCAGGCCCATGCCGATGGACAGGGCGAACAGGGCCGCGCCGCCCAGCACTGCGTCGCCGGTCTGGCCGATATAGATCAGCGCGCCGGCCAGCGGCGGCGCGACGCAGGGGCCGACGATCAGGGCCGAGAGCAGTCCCATGACGACCACGCCCGCATAACTTCCGCTGCGCTGCTTGCCGGAGATTTCCGCAAGCCTGCTTTGCAGGGATGAGGGCAATTGCAGTTCGAAGAAGCCGAACATGGACAGTGCCAGGGCGACGAACACGAGGGCGAAGGAGCCCAGGATCCAGGGGTTCTGGAAGGCAGCCTGGAGGTTGCTGCCGAACATGCCGGCCAGAACCCCGGCGACGGTGTAGGTGGCGGCCATCGCCAGCACGTAGACCAGCGAGAGCATGAAGGCGCGGCGGGTGGATAGCTGTTCGCCCTGGCCCGCGATGATGCCGGACAGGATGGGGATCATCGGGAATACACAGGGGGTCAGGGCCAGCCCCAGCCCGGCGAGGAAGAACAGGCCGATGGCAAGCCAGGTGTTGCCGCTTTTGAGTTTTTCGGCGATGGCGTCTTGTTCGCTCATCGCTCCGTCGGCGCCGGTCATGGCATTCGTGGCATTCGCCGCGTCGTTTGCCGCCCCGGCGGTCAGTTCGATCACGCTTTCCATCGGTGGGTAGCAGATGCCCGCTTCGGCGCAGCCCTGGTAGGTAACGCTCAAGCGGATCTTCTGTCCGGCGGCGACCCCTTGCAGCGGCACGCTGATGTCCAGCATGTCATGAAAGATACGGACCTGACCCAGGAATGGGTCGTTCTTTTCCTCGCCGACAGGAATGACGGGCGTGCCTAGCGCGCCCAGGGGTTCGAGGGTCTTGATGGCCAGTTTGTCGCGGTAGAGGTAGTGATGCCTGGCGATTTTCCAGCGCAGGTGCAGCGCTTGTCCCTCGATCAGGCCGCTGAGCTGGAAGGCTTGTTCGGGTTCAAGCGGCTCCCCGGAGGGGGAGCCCTGGCTGTCGCTCGCGATCGCCTGGGTCAGAGCTTTAAGTCCCAGTGCGCCATTGCCGGGCAGGGTGATGTTGACCGTTTGCGCCATGGGCGGATAGCAGACGCCGCCCTCGAAGCAGCCTTGGCTGTGCGCGGTCAGGGCGATGGTCTGGCCCGCCAGCGCTTCGCCTTTCAGCGAGAGGGGGATGCTCACGTTGCCGTGATAGACGCTGACGTCGCCCAGGAATGAATCCTTGACCGGCTCGCCCGTCGGAAGATCGGCCACCAGGCTGATGCCGGGGGATTCGAAGCGGATTTTGTCGCGGTACAGCTTGTAGCCGGGGGCGATCGTGAAGCGCGCTTCGACACGTTCGGCGCTGACGGCGGAGGCGCTGAACGCGAAGGCCTGCTCTGGGTCGAGTAATTCGGGCTCGTCCGCCAGGACCAGAGGAGAAAAGGTCAGCAGGGCCAGCAGAAGGTTCAGGAAACGAGGCATGAATCCACCCATTGGAGATAGTCGCAAGATCCATTCATGTGAACGTAAACGATCTGCGGAAGTTCATACGGATGCTGCTCGCGCAGCATGGCTTCGATCGCTGGCGCGAGATCGTGGCGGGTTTTCGCGCGCAGTTCGATCTCTTCGTCATGCCGGAGTTCATTGTTCCACGCGTAAAACGAATTCAGCGCCGCTCCGACCTGGACGCAGGCCGCCAGCCGGGCGCCCAGCAGTCCGCGCGCCACCTTTTCGGCGCTGGCGCGATCAGGGAAGGTACTGATGAGGATGCAGTGCGAAACGTTCATGGCGTCATTCTCCATTAACTTCGAGATTGCGGCATGCGTTGAGTGGTCAAAAACATTTATCCATGCATTAACAAGTCGCCAGGTCGGTTTTCAGTGGCCGGAACGGTTTGTTGCGCATAGTGCGAGACGGCGCGCGAGCATATACTTTGCGCACTTTCTCAAGGGTCCGGGACATGATGTCCGTCGCAAGTGAATTTCCCAAGACTTTGCCTCGCGCGTTGATCGTTGATCCGGGCGAGACGTCGCGCGCCATGCTCAAGCGCATGGTGGAGGATGCGGGGTTCGAGGCCTTGCTCGCGGGTTCGGCGAGCGAAGCCTTGATACTGGCGCGGAGCGAGAAACCGCAGGTGGGGTTGCTGGGCAATCGATTGCCGGACATGAGCGGCCTTGCGCTCGCATCCCAGCTTCGTCCCCTGATGGCGCGCGGTGCGCCCCTTTTGCTGATTACCTCGGAAAACCACCACGATTTCATCGAGCAGGCCTTTAGCGCCGGTCTTACCGATGTTTTTCAGCGAGAGCGCATGCCGCAGCTAAGGTCCTATCTCAAGGCCTTTCTTGACCAGAAGCAGCGGCAGGAATTGCATGGCGCGAGAATTCTTCTGGTCGAGGACTCCCGTGTTTTTGTGCACATGGTCACGGAATTGCTGGGGCAGTGCGGCATGCGGGTCGATAGCGTCAGCTCGGTGAAGGAGGCGCGCGAACTGTTCGAGCGCGAAAACTACCAGATGGTGATTACCGATCTGGTGCTGGAGGGTGGGGAAAGCGGTCTGTCTCTGGTCCGCTACCTGCGTCAGAGCGAGCAGGATTACGTCAAGCTGCCAATCCTGGTAATGACCGGCTTTGATGACCCTACACGCAAGGCCGAGTTGTTCCGTGCGGGCGTGAATGACTATGTGTCCAAGCCCCTGAACGTGGACGAATTCATGGCGCGCACACGCAATTTGCTGATCGCGCGCCATCTGTTCGAGCGGGCCGAGGCCCAGGAGCAGCGTATGCGGCAACTGGCCACGACCGACGCACTGACGGGTCTGAGCAACCGCTATGTCTACCTCGATGCGGGGGCGCATTACCTTGCGCGCGCCGAACGAGAGGGACAGGCGTTGAGCCTGTTGGTCGCCGATATCGATCACTTCAAGGCCATCAATGACCGTTATGGTCATGCACGGGGCGATGACGCGCTGCGCGCGGTGGGTGGATTGCTCGCCCAGCGTTCCCGTCGCGGCGACGTGGTTGCGCGCTACGGCGGCGAGGAATTCGTCGTTCTGCTGCCCAATTGCGGAGTGGAGGATGCCCTCGGAAAGGCCGAGGATCTCCGCCGGGCGGCGGAAGCGTTGGATATTGATGGCTTGAGGCTTACCCTCAGCGTGGGGGTCGCCTGTTTCGACCCCAGTCACCCGGAGTCGCTGGACAGCCTCTTCGGACGGGCGGATGGCGCCCTCTATGAAGCCAAACGACAGGGACGCAATCGCGTTGTACTGAGCGCTCCATGTCAGGAGATCTGAATCCGTGTCGATGAATCAAACAACTGAAAGCTGGGATGCCGAAGGCAGTGTGGCGCCGAATCCGGGGGAGCGCCTGGCCTTGGTGGTGTCGCATGATTCGTCTGCGCGCGGCGTCATCAGTCGCGCATGCCAGCAGGCCGGATTTCAGCCGATCAATTGTCTCGGTGTGCGTGAAGCCGTCAGCATGGCGGGCGAGGTCGGGGTGGAAGTATGCTGCCTAGAGTGTCCCGACCCAGAGGCCATCGATCTTCCGGGATATTTGCAGGATCTGCGCATGGCCATGCCGGAGTCCGTGCCGATCCTGCTGGTCACTTCCGCCAGGGCCGTGCCACAGCATGAAAGCCTGTACACCCAAGGTGTCACCGAGGTCTTTTCCCCCGACCGGCTTGAGCGTCTGACCCAATACCTGCGCGCCCGCGATGCCGAACGCAGCGGTCCGCGCGGTCAGTATGTCTATGGCAAGCGCGTGCTTCTGGTGGAGGACTCGCGCACGGTTGCGCATGTGGTGCGCAAGACCCTGACGGAGCAGGGCCTGACCGTCGATTGGGTCAGTTGCGGGGAAGACGCGCTCGAACATGTCGCGCGCAACCGCTATGACCTGATGATTACCGATCTTGTGCTGGAGGGGGCGATCAGCGGCATGGCGCTGGTCGAGCAGTTGCGGCGCGATGGCTACGGCGACTTCACCTTGCCGATCCTCGCCATGACCGGCTTCGATGACCCGGCTCGCCGCCGTGAACTGTTCAGGCTGGGGGTCAACGATTACGTCACCAAGCCGGTCATCGAGGACGAGCTGCTGATCCGCACCCGCAACCTCATCATCGCGCACCGCTTGGCGACACGGGTTGAGGCGCAGCGGGCAAGGCTCAACCTGATGGAGGTGACCGATGCGCTGACAGGCCTTTACAACCGGCGGATGTTGTTCAGCATGGGCGCCAAGTACATTGCCATGGCACGCCGTACGGAAACGCCTTTCAGTCTGTTATTGCTGGAGATCGACGACCTGGCCGAGATCAACGCCCAGTATGGTTATGACGCGGGCGACGAGGTGATGCGCTTGTCCTCGACCGCCATGCGCGAAGGCGCACGGGCGAGCGATCTTGCGGCGCGGATGGGTGATACCTGCCTTGCCCTGGCCCTTCCGCATTGTTCCGTGGTCGATGCCGAGGGTGTGGCGATCCGCTGCCGGAAAGCCATCGAGGCGCTATATCCCTTCGGCATGAAGCTGGCCGTCCGTTTTGGTATTTCCACGCTCTCTGCGGAGGGTGCTCAAAGCTTTGACGATCTGGTCGGGCTTGCGCTCGCATCCCTGGGGCCCTCCCGCCGTAGCGCCGCGTTCGCCTGAGCCGCCCGACAGGGCGCGGAACAAGCGCTTCGGCCCGCTGTTGAGGGTCTGTCACGGACATGCGCTCCATCGGGCGGGCGGAAAAAAGCATGGAAGCCGTTTTTCAGCGCTCGTCCGGGGTCTTGACCTTGGCGAAACCGTCCCTATGATTGGCACTCGCATGCACTGAGTGCTAATTAGCGCCAACCATTTACCTTCTCAAATCTGCCAAGAGAGATCCGAACCATGAAGATCCGTCCCTTGCATGATCGCGTCCTGATCAAGCGTGTCGAGGAAGAGCTCACCACCGCCAGCGGTATTGTCCTGCCGGGCAGCGCGGCTGAAAAGCCCAATCGCGGCGAAGTGATTGCCGCAGGTCCTGGCAAGTCCAACGAGAAAGGCGAAATCCGCCCGATCGGCGTCAAGGTCGGCGACCAGGTGCTGTTCGGCCAGTATGCCGGCACAAAGGTCAAGGTCGATGGCGAAGAGCTGCTGATGATGTCCGAAGACGACATCCTCGCCGTCATCGAATAATTCCCCTTCCAATCAATACGTAATTCATACAGGAGTCTTCTCTCATGGGAGCTAAAGACGTACGTTTCGGCGCGGATGCTCGCGCCAAGATGGTCAACGGTGTCAACATCCTGGCCAACGCGGTCAAGGTCACCCTCGGCCCGAAAGGCCGCAACGTGGTGCTGGAGAAGTCCTTCGGCGCCCCGACCGTGACCAAGGACGGCGTGTCCGTCGCCAAGGAAATCGAACTGGAAGACAAGTTCGAGAACATGGGCGCGCAGATGGTCAAGGAAGTCTCTTCCCAGACCGCCGACGTGGCAGGTGACGGCACCACCACCGCGACCGTGCTGGCCCAGGCCATCGTTCGCGAGGGCATGAAGGCGGTTGCCGCCGGCATGAACCCGATGGACCTCAAGCGCGGCATCGACAAGGCGGTTGCCGCCGCCGTCGCCGAGCTGAAGGCCGTTTCCAAGCCCTGCGCCGACGACAAGTCCATTGCCCAGGTAGCGACCATCTCCGCCAACTCTGACGACGCCATCGGCTCCATCATCGCCGACGCGATGAAGCGAGTGAGCACCGAAGGCGTGATTACCGTTGAGGAAGGCTCCGGCCTTGAGAACGAGCTGGATGTCGTCGAAGGCATGCAGTTCGACCGCGGCTATCTGTCTCCGTACTTCGTCAACGACCAGCAGAACATGCAGGCCGTGCTGGACAACCCGTACATCCTGCTGACCGACAAGAAGGTCTCCAACATCCGTGACCTGCTGCCGGCGCTGGAGGCGGTCGCCAAGTCCGGTCGTCCGATGCTGATCGTGGCCGAGGACATCGAGGGCGAGGCCCTGGCGACCCTGGTCATCAACAACATGCGCGGCATCCTGAAAGTCACCGCGGTCAAGGCCCCTGGCTTCGGCGACCGCCGCAAGGCCATGCTGCAAGACCTCGCCATCCTGACCGGCGGCATGGTGATTTCCGAGGAAGTCGGCCTGACACTCGAAAAAGTCACCCTGAACGAACTGGGCCAGGCCAAGAAGGTCGTGGTCACCAAGGACAACACCACCGTGGTGGACGGCGCTGGCTCCAAGGAGGAGATCGATGGCCGCGTGGCTCAGATTCGCGCCCAGGTCGAGACCACCACTTCCGACTACGACAAGGAAAAGCTCCAGGAGCGCATCGCCAAGCTGGCGGGCGGCGTGGCCGTCATCAAGGTTGGCGCGGCGACTGAAGTCGAGATGAAGGAGAAGAAGGACCGCGTGGACGACGCCCTGCACGCCACCCGTGCGGCGGTCGAGGAAGGTGTGGTTCCGGGCGGCGGCGTGGCCCTGGTGCGTGCGATCAAGGCTGTCAAAGGCCTGACCGGGGCCAACCATGACCAGGATGTCGGTATCAGTATCGCCATCCGCGCCATGGAAGAGCCGCTGCGCACCATCGTCTCCAACGCAGGCGATGAGCCGTCCGTGATCCTGAACAAGGTCGCGGAAGGTAACGGCAACTTCGGTTACAACGCGGCTACCGGTGAGTATGGCGACATGATCGAAATGGGCATCCTGGACCCGACCAAGGTCACCCGTTCCGCCCTTCAGAACGCCGCTTCCGTGGCCGGTCTGCTGCTGACCACTGAGTGCATGGTCGCCGAGCTGCCGCAGAAGGCCGCTCCGGCTCCGTCCGCAGGTGGCATGGGCGGCATGGACATGATGTAAGTCATCGTCCGGACGCTTGTTGTCCTCCAAGCCCCGCCCTGCGCGGGGCTTTTTTGTGTCCGTGATCCGCTGGGTGGGCGGCGGTGCGCTACGCTCTTGTCAAAGGAGCGGAAACGCTGGACACACGGTGTTAATGCTCCGGTTTGGCAGGCTTCCGGAATGCCTGTTTTGGCGTTCTGGGTGGCGTCTTGTCAGGGAAGCGCCTGTCCGAGTGGCTGTCGTGGACGTGAGCCGTGGCATGCCTTGTTGAAAAGAGGGGGGGATCGCCTTTTTCAACATTCCGTCAGATCGAGGAGGACCAATGAGCATGAAAACCTGGGTTGTCGTGGCCGATGCCGCGCGTGCGCGCTTTTTCCGTGTCGAGGAAAATCCGGAGGCGCATGGCGGGTCGCAATATGCCCCGTCGGGCGAGGCCCTGGTCGGAACACTGATCGAGTTCAGGGATCTCGCGCATTCTGCGTCGTTGCTGAAAGAGAGTGACATGGCGAGCGATGCGCCGGGCATGAGCAGCGTGATGGGCATGCATAGCAAGTTCGGCATGGCCGAGAAGATATCCCCGAAAGAGGAGGAGGCCATCCGCTTTGCCAAGGAGGTCGCCGATCTCCTCAAGCATGAGGCGGGTGCTTATGAGCGGCTTCATGTGATTGCTCCGCCGCATTTCCTGGGACTTCTGCGCGCCGATATGGATGCCTCGGTGCGGGCCAAGGTCGCGGGTGAACTCGATAAGGAGATGACGCATTTCCCGGCGGATCAGATTCGGGAGCATTTGCCGACGCGATTGTAAAGCCCGGCCCCTTTCCGCAGCGTGTGCAGGGTCTTTGGTGTCCCTGGTTGTTCGCTTGATGTGTTGGGGGGAGGGGTGGACCGCGTTTGAATCCGGTGCAGGGATCGGGGCGTTGTTCACTCTCCCCGGTCCTCCCCTTTGAGGGGGGGCTGGCGAGCTTTTCCGCTCTTGTCGCCCGGCGCGACACCTTAGCGGAACGAACAGGTGTGTCCTGGTTCGTTTGCGGGCCGGTTGCCCAGGGGATCTCTCCGCGAGTCTTCGTGCGGCATGAGGCCGACGTTCATGGTGCGCATGGCCCTATACTGTGCCCACCGGAACCAGCCTGTGGCGAATCATGCAATTCCATTCCATCAACCCTTATACCGGCGACTGTCTGGCTGTGTTGCCTGCCCATGACGCCGGGCACGTTGAGCGCGCGCTGGCGCGGGCCGCAGCGACCGCGCCGGTCTGGCGCGAGGCAGGTTTCTTGCCGCGTCGCGCCTTGCTGCTCCAGGTGGCTCGCCTCTTGCGCGAGCGTGAGGGCGCTTATGCCGCCTTGATCGCGCAGGAAATGGGCAAGCCTATCCGCGAGGCGCGCGCTGAGGTGTACAAGTGCGCCTGGTGCTGTGAGTTCTATGCCGGGCACGGCGAGGCGATGCTGGCTGACGAGGTGATCGGCTCGGATGCGCGTGATAGCCGCGTCGTTCGTCAGGCGCTTGGGGCGGTACTCGGGATCATGCCGTGGAATTTCCCGTTCTGGCAGGTTATCCGTGCCGCCGCGCCGATCATGATGGCGGGCAATGTGTTCTTGCTCAAACATGCGTCGAATGTTCCGCAGTGCGCTTTGGCTCTGGCGTCGCTGTTCCGCGATGCGGGGGCGCCCGAAGGGGTGTTTCAGACTCTTCTGGTCGGCAGCGCCGTCGTGCCGGGGCTGATTGCCGATGGGCGTATCCACGGCGTGACGCTCACTGGCAGCGAGCGAGCCGGGCGTCAGGTGGCAGCCCTGGCGGGTGCGGCGCTCAAGCCGGTGGTGATGGAACTGGGTGGTTCGGATGCCTTCATCGTGCTTGAAGATGCCGATCTGGATGAGACCCTTGATCAGGCGGTCCTCGCTCGCTTCCAGAATGGCGGTCAGAGCTGCATCGCAGCCAAACGCTTCATCGTGCAAGCCGGGCTGGCGGAGGATTTTGCCGAAGGCCTGGCGGCGCGCATCGCGTCTCTTCGCCATGGCGATCCTCTGCATGAGGAGACTGATCTTGGCCCTCTGGCGCGCGCTGATCTGCGCGAGGAGGTGCTCGCTCAGGTCCAGGCCAGCTTGCGCGAGGGCGCCGGGCTGCGTCTTGGCGGGGTGGCCATCGCAGGCAGTCAGGCAGGCATGCAGGCTACTTTGTTGACCGGGGTTTCACCCGGCATGACCGCGTTTGATGAAGAAATCTTCGGCCCGGTCGCCTGCATCACGGAGGCACGGGACGAGATGCATGCCGTGCAGTTGGCGAATGCCAGCCGTTTTGGCCTCGGTGGCAGTGTGTGGACGCGCGATGCGGCGCGCGGCGAGGCGCTGGCGCGCGCGCTGGAATGTGGCGCGGCTTTCGTCAATGGCATGGTGCGCAGTGATCCGCGCCTGCCGTTCGGCGGCGCCAAGGCTTCCGGACTGGGGCGCGAACTTGGCGCCGACGGTTTGAGGGCTTTTACCAACGCCAAGACGCTCTGGGTCGCGTGATCCAGTCGGATCCTTCGCGTGCCCGACTCGGACTGGCTTATGTCGCCGTGGTCCTGATCTGGGCTTCGACGCCGCTTGGTATTCAGTGGAGCGGCGCAGAGGCCGGATTCCTGTTCGGGGTCGCTTCGCGCATGGTGATCGGGGCTCTGGTCGCCCTTCCGGTGCTGTGGCTGCTCGGTTTGCAACTGTCGTTCGACGCGCGCGCCGTGCAGGCCTATCTGGCAGGCAGTCTGGCTATCTTCGGCGGCATGCTCACCACCTACTGGGCCGCGCAATACCTGCAAAGCGGCATGGTTTCGGTGCTGTTCGGCACCGCGCCGTTCTTCACCAGCGTGCTCGCGGCTTGGTTGCTGGGCGAGCGTTGCCTCACGCCCGCCTGGCTGACCGGGCTGCTGGTGGCTTTCGCGGGGTTGACACTGATCTTTCACGATCAGCTTTCGCTGGAGGGACGAGGCGGACTGGCGGTATTCGCCATGCTGGCCAGTGCTTTCATGCACGCCTTCAGTACGGTCCTGGTGAAGAAAATCGCTGCCCCCGTCTCGGGCAGTGTGATCAGCGTCGGCGCGCTTTGGGTTTCCGCCGTGCTATACCTGCTGGCCTGGCTCGCCTTCGACGGCCATTGGCCGCTGGAAGCCGGGCCGCGCACCTGGGGCTCGATTCTCTACCTTGCCGTGTTTGGCTCGGTGTTCGGATTCATGTTCTTCTTTTATGCTCTGGGGCATCTGTCCGCTTCGCTGATGGGACTGGTCACTCTTATCGCGCCGGTGCTGGCCCTGTGGTTGGGCTGGCTGGTGCAAGGTGAGTCGCTGACCCCGCTGGCGATGCTCGGTACGCTCCTGGTGCTGTGTGGGCTGATGCTGGCGCAGTTCGGAAACTCGGTCTTGATGAGGGTGAATGCGTGGCTATGGACGTTGAAACGCTGATCGTGGGCGCCGGGATTTCCGGCTTGAGCGCGGCCTTTTTCCTGCGTCAGGCCGGGCGCGATGTGGCTGTGATCGAAGCCGCGCCGCGTGCCGGGGGAAATGTGCATACCCTGCATCATGCGGGGTATCTTCTGGAGGCCGGTCCCAATACCCTGCTCGACAACACGCCGGCCATCCGCGCCCTGATCGAGGGGCTTGGACTGGCGGGAAGCCTGCGCGAGGCCAATCCCAAAGCCGTGCGGCGTTACGTGGTGCGGGACGGGCGCTCGGTTGAACTGCCCGGCTCTCCGCGCGCCTTCCTGTCCACCCGCCTGTTCTCTGCGCGCGGCAAACTGCGCTTGCTGGCTGAACCGTTCATCAGGCGCGCCGCGCGTGAGGAAAGCGTGGCGGAATTCGTGCGCCGCCGTCTTGGTCAGGAATTCCTCGACTGGGCCATTGACCCCTTTGTATCCGGGGTTTACGCGGGCGACCCGGCCCGTTTGTCCGTGCGTGCCGCGACTGCCAAGGTTTACGCCCTTGAAGATGAGCACGGCTCTCTGCTCAAGGGCGCCGTGAAAAAGGCGTTTCGTGCCCGTCGCGCCGAAGTTCAGACCGGACCGGTCGGTCGCATGCTGTCGTTCGAGCAAGGTCTCGGCCAACTGGTGGATGCGCTGGCGGCCTCTCTGTTTGATCGTCTGCATCTCGACACCCCGGCGCTTGTGCTGCGCCATGTCGATGGCCGCTGGCGGGTGGACACTCCGCGCGGTGTCTACAGCGCGAAGGAGGTGGTGCTGGCCGTGCCCGCGCAAATGGTGGCCGAGCTGCTGGAGGCGCGTTCAGGCGATCTGGACATGTTTACCGAACATGGCGTGCGTGCGCTGCGCGAAATACCCTATCCGCATGTCGCGTCGGTTGCGCTGGGGTTCCGGCGCGAGGACGTAGGGCATCCGCTGGATGGCTTCGGCATACTCATCCCTTCTCGCGAGGGCCTGGTCACGCTCGGGGCGCTGTTTTCCAGCACCCTGTTCGCCGGACGGGCCCCTGACGGGCACGTCAGCCTCACGGCTTTCATCGGGGGGCGACGGCATGAAGACGTCGGAGCCTGGAGCAACGAGAAGGTGCTGGATCGGGTGTTGGCCGATCTGGGACCCATCCTCGGCATTCGCGCCCTGCCTTCGATGGTGCATATCAACCGCTGGCCTCATGCCATTCCCCAATATGAACTGGGGCATCTGGAGCGCATTGCGGCTCTGGATGAGGCGTTGGCGGCACACCCCGGCCTGTACACCCGCGCGAATTGGCGGGATGGTGTGTCGGTGTCGGATTGCATCCGCAATGCGCGGGCGTTGGCGGAGCGCATGACCACGAGGTGATGGCCTTCGCTCATGCGGCATGAAGGTTTTCCGGGCGCCCCGGAGGTCATCGCCGGGTGAGGGGGGCTCCCCCGTCCTCGCCGTGACTGGCGTGACCCGGTGGCGCTGTCAGCCGCCGGTCATCGACATGAAGCGGACGATCTGGCGGGGTTTTTCTGTGAACTCATGGCGTTCGGGCTTCAGTCCGATGGCGGCGACAAGGGCCTCCTTCAGTTCATCGTCCGGAATGCCGCGACGCAGCAGGTCGCGCAGTGGGTAGTTGTGCTCCTGGCCAAGACACATGTAGAGCGTGCCGTCCACGGACAGGCGTACACGGTTGCAGGTCGCACAGAAGTGCTGGGAAATCGGCGTGATGAAGCCGATATGGGTGTCCGTGCCGGCCACGCGCATGTAGCGCGCCGGTCCGCCGCCGTGGATGAGGCCGCCATCGATCGAGCCGTCAATGGTGGGGATCAGCTCAAAACGTTCGGCAAGCCCTTTCTTGACTGTTTGCAGATCAAGGTAATGGTCGCTGGCCGAGCGTCCGGTGTCGCCCATCGGCATGGTTTCGATCAGGCGCAGAGTGAAGCCGTGCTCGATACAGAATTCGAGCATGTCACCGATCTCGTCGTCGTTCACGCCCTTCATCGCCACCATGTTCAGCTTGATGGGCGCGAAACCCTCCTGCTTGGCAGTCAGGATGCCGTCCATCACCTTGTCCAGACGCCCTTGGGTAATGTTCTTGAAGCGGTCCGCGCGCAGGGTGTCGAGGCTGATGTTCAGGCGGTCCACCCCAGACTGGCGCAAGGCTCGGGCCTGCCGGGCAAGGCGAGTGGCGTTGGTGGAAAGGGATAGATCCCCTATGCCCGCGCCGTGCTTGAGACGATTGGCGAGAGTGTCCAGATCCTTGCGCACCAGCGGTTCGCCGCCGGTGATGCGGACCCGCCTGAGGCCCATCCCGGTCATCACGCCAACGACACGTTCGATTTCGTCGAAGGTTAGCCAGTGCGCGGGTTCTTCGAAGTCCTTGAAGCCTTCCGGCATGCAGTAGAAGCAGCGAAGGTCGCAACGATCCGTGACCGACAGGCGCAGGTATTCGATCTTGCGTCCGAAGGGATCTGTCAGTTGTAGCACGGGCCAGCACTCGTCATGTTTGAATGGACATAACGATAGGGATTCGTGTCTATATTGTAAAACGCTAATTTACGATGCGGGATCAGAGTGTTTTATGGATTCGCGCAGGGCGGATGTGGATGAGGCGGCCCTGGAACCATCTGTGTGGATGGGTGTGCATTCCGGGGCGCGGTGCAGGAGTCGATATGTTTCTACGGATATAACGATAGCCAGAACCAAGGGCGGATGCAAGCGCGAATCAGCAGGCGTGATTATCCGGCGTGGGTCAGTCGTCGGCCCGGGTCAAGCCTTGCTCAGGCAGCATCCGCCAGTGCCCGCTCTTGCCGCCCTTCTTTTCCAGGATGCCGACCCGGTCGATGACCATGCCACGATCCACGGCTTTGCACATGTCATAGATGGTCAGTGCGGTGACGTTGGCGGCCATCAGGGCCTCCATTTCCACTCCGGTCTGGCCTTTGAGGGCGCAGGTGGCGGTGATGTGGATGCAGCTTTGCTCGGGTATCGGTTCCAGAGTGACTTCAACCTTGGTCAACAGCAGCGGGTGACAGAGCGGAATGAGGTCTGGCGTGCGCTTGGCGGCCATGATGCCCGCCACGCGAGCCACGGCCAGGACGTCTCCTTTTTTGTGTTTGCCCTCGACGATCAGGGCGAGGGTTTCCGGCCGCATGCGGACGATAGCTTGCGCGGTCGCTTCGCGGCGGGTATCGCTCTTGTCACCGACATCCACCATGCGTGCCGCGCCGTGTTCGTCGATGTGGGTCAGGGTCATGGATGTGTCAGTCATGCGAGCAACTCCGCAAGCGGGTAGACGTTGATCATGTCGCCGGGGGCGATGGTCATGTTTTCCGGGATTTCGGCTAGCGCATCGGCCCAGCTGAGCGAGCCGAGAATGCCCGAGCCCTGGTTCGCGAACAGTTCGACACGCTGGTCCGCGCTGATGCGGGCGCGTGCGAAGTCGCGCCGCTCGCCGGGGCGTTGGACGGCGAACGCGGTCGGCAGGCGCAATGGTTTCGGCAGGGCCTCGCGAGCGCCCATGCGGGCCAGCAGGTAGGGGCGCGCGAGCAACAGGAAGGTGACGAAGCCGGAGACGGGGTTGCCTGGCAGACCGATGAAGGGGGTATCGAGCACCTGGCCGAAGGCTACCGGCTTGCCGGGCTTCATCCGCACTTTCCACAAATCGAGTTGGCCGAGAGCATCGACGGCGGGTTTGATGTGGTCTTCCTCGCCGACGGAGACGCCGCCGGAGGTAAGTATGACGTCGCACTCGCCCGCGACCTTGGCGAGGGTCGCCCGAGTGGTTTCGAAATCATCCGGCAGATGTTCGCAGTGACTGATCGCGCACCCCAGGCGATCCAGCAAGCCGCGCAGCATGGGGGCATTGGCGTTGTGAATCTGGCCGGGGGCCAGAGGTTGTCCTGCGGGAACGACTTCGTCGCCCGTGGTCAGCAGGGCGACGCGCAGGCGCTCGCGCACCCTCGGGCGGTCGATGCCGCCGGAGGCGAGCAGGCCAAGATGAGCCGGTCCCAGACGGGTTCCGGTGGGTAAAAGGATCGCGTCAGCCTCGAAGTCCGCGCCTTGGCGGCGGATATCCTCGAACGGCGCGGGACGGGCGGTGAAGATCACCGCATCGCGCTCGCGCCGGGTGGCTTCTTGAGCCACGATCGCATCCGCGCCCGGCGGCACGGCGGCGCCGGTAAAGATGCGCGCGGATTCGCCGGGGCGCAGCGTGTCGCCGGTCTGTCCGGCAGCGATGCGCTGGCTTACACGCAGGCGCGTTTCGCCATAGGCGGCAAGGTCCCGGGTGGCGATGGCATAGCCATCGAGCGTGCTGACATGGCAGGGGGGGGAAGGCGTGCGGGCACGCACATCTTCGGCCAGCACCCTACCGAGAGCATGTTCCAGCGGCAGGCTTTCGCTACGCTCGATGGAGCGCGCGGCATCCAGCAGACGCTGGCGGGCGGTGTCAAAATCCAGCATGGTCCTTCCTCTCGGGGGATGGCTTTCAGTCCTGCCCCCAGCGGGCGGCGGCATCGAAATCGCTTTCGCGTGCATCTACCCAACGCGGGCCCTCCGGCGTGTCCTCCTTTTTCCAGAAGGGCGCTCGGGTCTTGAGATAGTCCATGATGTACGCGCAGGCCTCGAACGCAGCATGACGATGACGACTGCTGACCGCGACCAGCACGATCTGGTCTTCCGGACGCATCGGACCGACGCGGTGGATGATGAGCGCATCGTTCAGGGGCCAGCGCATGCGGGCCTTGGCCTCGATCTCTTCCAGCGCGCGTTCGGTCATGCCGGGATAGTGTTCGAGCTCCAGCGTACTGACAGTCTTGTCGTCGTTGATATCACGCACCGTGCCGAGAAAGACCGCCACCGCCCCCACGTCAGGTTGACCGGCGCGCATTCGCGCAATTTCCCGGCCCAGGTCGAAATCCTCGGTTTGTATGCGCACCATCGTGAAAGCTCCGCTCGCCTGACGGCGTGCATGATGCCCGATGCGAATGCCGACATGGAAGGCGTGCAGGCAGGGTGCTCGATAAAATGCCGTCGTCATCCATTAAAAGATTAGCAATTGCTGATGATGTGGAGGGCATGTAATCTACGCGCCGGTTAAAGACCGGGTTCGTGAGGCGTGTTTTATGCCGAATAAACCGAGTCGATTTGCCCCTGCCTCATCGTGCGGGGGAAACTTGACCGTTGTCGGCATCCGCAGTTGATGCCCCAAGTCGTGCTTTGTGTCCCCAATGGTGTGCAAACCGGGGCTCAGGCGGAGGCGGGAATCCCCCGCATCCTTAAGAATTGCTAACGTGCAGGAGTGAGCAATGTCCGAAAAAGAGATCACCATGCCGGTGAGCGGTGACGAGCAGGCCGTGGCTTCCCAGGCTCGCCGTTCGTTCCTCCGCAAGAGCGTGGCCGCCGCTGGCGGCGCCGTTCTGGCTGGAACCGCAGCAGGCCGTGCCGCGGCTGAGCCGCTGGCCATCCCGCCGACCAACAAGATTCTGGGTCGTGGCGTCGTCAGCGTGCCGTATGGCATGCCGTCGAAGTTCGAAGCCCATGTGGTGCGTCGTAACGTCGAGTGGCTGACCCCCGACACCATCGCATCCATCAGCTTCACTCCGCTTCAGGATCTGAACGGCATCATCACGCCGGCCGGTCTGCACTTCGAGCGCTATCATGGCGGCGCCGTCGATATCGATCCGGCGACCCATCGTCTGGTCGTTCACGGCCTGGTCGACAAGCCGATGATCTTCACCGTTGATGACCTCAAGCGCATGCCCCAGACCAGCGGCGTGTGGTTCATGGAGTGCCCGGCGAACGGCGGCATGGAATGGCGCGGCGTCCAGATGGATTCCCTGCAATTCACCCACGGCATGATCTCCTGCTCCGAGTGGGTCGGCGTGAGCCTGCTGGACCTGATGAAGGCTGTCGGCGTCAAGAAGGAAGCCACCTGGTTCTATGGCGAAGGCGCCGATGGCTCCGCGCTCCAGCGCTCCATCCCGCTGCCGGGCGCCAAGGATCAGTTTGGTCAGCCGATTCCGGATGCCGACAAGATCTACAAGGACGTCATTATCGCCTACGCCCAGAACGGCGAGGCGCTGCGTCCGGAAAACGGTTATCCGATCCGCATCGTGGTGCCGGGTTGCGAGGCGAACCTGTCCATCAAGCACCTGCGTCGCATCAAGTTCACCAACAAGCCGCTGGTCACCTATCAGGAAACCCGTCACTACACCGACGGCATGCCTGACGGTCGTTTCCGTCAGTACACCCTGATCAACGAAGCCAACTCCGTCGTGACCTTCCCCTGCCCGGACAAGAAGTTGTCTGGCAAGGGCGCTTACGAGGTGCGCGGTCTGGCCTGGTCCGGTCGCGGCAAGGTCAAGGCCGTGGACGTTTCCGTCGATGGCGGCAAGACCTGGAAAGAAGCCAAGCTGGTTGAGCCGGTGTTCTCCAAGTGCCTCACCCGCTTCACCATGCCGTGGGAATGGGATGGCAAGGAAACCCTGATCATGAGCCGCGTGACCGACGAAACCGGCTACACCCAGCCGACCCTGCGTCAGCTTCGTCAAGAGCGTGGCACCAACAGCATCTACCACAAGAACTCGATCCAGACCTGGAAGATCGAGGCGAACGGAGAAGTGAAGAATGTTCAAATCGAAAACCTCTAAGTCTGCCTTGGCGGCAGCACTGTTCGCTGCTTCTTCCGTAGCATTCGCCGGTCCGTTCGATGGCATCGGCAAGCCGATCTCCGACAAGGACATCGCGCCGTGGGACATCAGCGTCCACTTCGATGGCGATGGCCTGCCGGCGGGCAAGGGCTCCGTCATGGACGGTGAGAAGGTCTACCAGGCCAAGTGCGCGATGTGCCATGGCGAGTTCGGCGAAGGCGCCAAGGGCTATCCGAAGATGCTGGGCGACAAGCTGGACATCCTCCAGAAGCACGCCAAGTCCGACGAAGACACCGTGGGCGCGCGCGGCATCAACAACCTGTGGGGTCATGCGCCGACTCTGTACGACTACATCCGTCGTGCCATGCCGTTCTTCGCTCCGCAGTCGCTGAGCAATGACGAGGCCTACGCCACCACCTGCTACGTGTTGTACCTCGCCGAGGTCATCAGCGACGACAAGATGGTGTGTGACGCCGATGCATTGAAGAAGATCAAGATGCCGGCCGAGCACAACTACTACACCGACCCGCGTCCGGACGTGAAGAACGCCCGCTGCATGAAGGACTGCACGAAGGAAGCGCCGGTTGTTAAAGGCAAGGCCGTTGTCGGCGACGTCTCCGTCGGGGCCGTCAAGAAGGTCGGCGAATAACCGACCCGTCAGCCTTGGGGCGCTCCGCGCGAGCGTCTCTCGACACGTCCAAGGCCCGCCTCATGGCGGGCCTTTTCTTTTGCGCGTTTTCCAGCGCTTGCGGATCGACCGTCCTGTGCTAAACCCATGGTGCGCTCCGAATCTCGGGAGCGTACTGCGTTGAGGAGGCAGATTTTCATGGCCAAGAAAGCGATTGAAGAAAAACCCGTGCAGATACCGTCCAGGGCGGCGGGGATGCTGATGCATCCGTTCGAAGAGATGGAGCGCATCATGGAGGGAGTCTTTCCGCGTGGCTGGCTGGCGCGACCCGCGTGGGTGGACATGCTCCGCCATGTCGAGGAGCAGGTTCCGAAGATGGACGTGCTCGATCGCGAGGAGGAAATCGTTGTCAGGGCCGAGGTGCCCGGCATGGGCAAGGATGAGCTTGAGGTGAGTGTGATGGGGGATGTGTTGAGCATCCGCGGCGTGAGCCGACATGAGCAGGTTGAAGACGAGAAGGGGCGTTATCACCGGCGCGAAATAAGCAGTCGCGCGTTTGAGCGGAGTGTCGTCCTGCCCGCGGCGGTGGATGCGGACAAGGCCGTTTCCAGCTTCAAGGACGGCATGCTGGAGCTGACGCTGCCCAAGAAGGAAAAGGTTTCCCGGCATACCATTTCGCTGGGGTAAGTGGTTCTGGCGAGCGTGTCGCCTTTCGGCCCGGCTTTGTCCGGGCCTTTTTGAATGCTCTGGGAAATTCAGACCCTCCCGTTCTGGGCAGGATGATCCAACGCGAGCAGGGTCGTAAGTCCTTGATTCTAAAGGTTCGTTTCGGCGTGTGCCGCGACGGGCCGAACTGAAAAAATCCAAGGATGAATTTTTTAGCGCTTTATTTCGCGCACACTGGCCGGGTCAGCGCAGGCTCATATCCGCCAGCAGGCCAAGGAAAACGGCCATGCCAAACCATTGGTTGTTTTTGAAGGCCGCGATGCAGGCCACCGGCTGGCGGTCGCGGATCAGCCATTGCTGCCAGAGCGCGAGCGTCGCTGCCGCGAGCAGCCCCGAGGCGTAGCCCAGTCCCAGATGCTCGATGAAGCCGACCAGTGCCAGGATGAGCAGCGTGGTCAATTGCAGCAGTCCGATGATGAGTCGGTCGTGCCGACCGAACAGGATGGCGGTGGATTTGATTCCGATCTTCACGTCGTCCTGGCGATCGGCCATGGCGTACATGGTGTCGTAGGCCACGGTCCACATGACATTGGCGAGGAAAAGAAGCACGGCCGCGACGTCAAGATTTCCGCGCTCGGCGGCATAGGCCATCGGAATGGCCCATGAATAGGCGATGCCAAGATGGACTTGCGGCAGGTCGTGCCAGCGCTTCATGAATGGATAGCTCGCCGCCAGCAAGACGCCGATCACGGACAGTTGAAGAACCAGAGGGTCCAGCAGGAGCACCAGGCCAAAGGCCGCCAACGCCAGTACGGCGAAGACCGCCAACGCTTCTCTGGGCTGGATCGCACCGCTCGCCAGCGGACGGTCGCGGGTGCGCTCGACATGTGGATCGAAATTCCGGTCGGCATAGTCGTTGATGGCGCATCCCGCCGAGCGCATCAATACCACGCCGGCCACGAAGACAGCGAGGTTCAGCACCTCGGGCGTGCCGTCCGCGGCCAGCCATAGCGCCAGCAGGGTTGGCCACAGTAGCAGGATGGAGCCGACCGGCCGGTCCATGCGAGTCAGGCGGATGTAATGACCCAAACGGTCGAATACAGTGTCAATCATGAGGTTGGGTGCGGATCGGGGCGGCGACGGGGTATCATCCCGCCATGTTACTGGAGTTTGATGCATGACGGTCCGACACTTCGAAGGCTACGCGCCGGAACTCGCCGAAGGCGCTTGGGTGGACCCGAGCGCGCTGGTCACGGGCCAGGTGAAGCTTGGGCGAGACAGCTCGATCTGGCCGATGAGCGTGTTGCGTGGCGATATCAATCGCATTGAGATCGGCGCGCGCAGCAATGTGCAGGATGGCGTCATCGTCCACGTCACCCATGCCAGCCGCTTCAATCCGCGCGGCGCGCCAGTCAGCGTCGGCGAGGATGTCACTGTTGGTCACAAGGCCGTGCTGCATGCCTGTACGATTGAGGAGCGTTGTCTGATCGGCATGGGTTCGCTGATCCTGGACGAGGCCGTCATCCGGCGCGAGGTAATCGTCGGCGCGGGCAGCGTGGTACCGCCGGGCAAGGAACTGGAAAGCGGCTATCTGTGGCTCGGCGCTCCGGCGCGCAAGGTTCGACCGCTGACCGACGAAGAACTGGAATACTTGGGCTACTCGGCGAATTACTACGTCGAACTGGCCGCCCGTCACCGCGCCTCGGGCGCTGGGTAAGCCTCGTCCATGCCCTGGTCCGGGTGGTTGCGCGGCGCGCTCTACGCCGTGCTGCTTCTGATGACGGCCCTGTGGCTGGCCTGGCTGTTGCTCGCCCGGGTCGATTTTTTCTACCCCACGGCCTACCGTGCGCTGGATATCGGTGCGACCTTGGCGACCTACGCCCCGAACAACCGCTACGGCAAGCGGGATTTCGCGGTCTGCGATGCGCGTGAGCATGCCCGCCTGTTTGCGGAAATCGCGCATGCCATCCGGCATGATGGAGATGGACTGAACGAGCTGCGTTACCGCGACCCATCGGGACGCGAGCTTGGCGTGTTGCTGACTGCGGATGAAGTCACCCACTTGCGCGATGTGGCGCGGCTTGTGGCGGTCGGAGAGGCGCTTGGCCTTGCCGCCGCCCTGGGCTGGCTTGTCATGCTGGCGCTCCTGCGCTGGCGCGGCCTTTCGCCGCCCGGCGCCCGCGCGATGCTGGCGGGCGGATTGGCGCTGGCTGTCCTTTTGGCCGCGTTGCTGGCCGCGGTGGGGCCGCTCGAATTGTTCTACGCCTGGCATGCCTGGGTTTTCCCGCCTGGGCATCCGTGGTTTTTTTATTACGAAGACTCATTGATGAGCAGCCTGATGAAGGCGCCCGACCTGTTCGCCTTCATAGGCGCCGTCTGGCTGTTCACCGGCCTGTTCCTGTTGCTAGCATTGGCATCGCTTGGCCATGCGATTGGCCGTCCGCCAAACTCCAGGAGATCGATATGAAAGCCGCTTCTTCCCTTCTCATTCTCGCCGCCCTGTTCTTGTCCGCCTGCAATACCGTTGAAGGCATTGGCAAGGATGTGCAGAAAGGCGGGCAGGCCATCGAGCGCGCGGCGGACAAGGCCAAGTAAGCGTCAGACGTAGGCGTCCTTCTGCGATGGGAAAGGCCAGGCCGGGGCGCCTGGCCTTTTTGTTGCGTCTTTCCCTGCATTACGCCGCGCTCAGTCGCCGCTGAACAGGAACCATAGATTGAGGGCGATAATCAGTAGCGCACAGAGCCACGCCAGAAGCAGCATCCAGCGCGGTGCGGCCATGTCTCCCATAAGCTCGCGTTGAGCCACCAGAAGGATCAACGGGATTAGGGTGAATGGGAGCTGCATCGACAGGATGACCTGTGACAGGACGAGCAGCCCGAGCGGTTTGGCGCTCATGAGAATGGCGATGACCGCCGGGATCATGGTGAGCAGGCGAAGCCCCAGGCGCAGGCGGGCGATGTTGAGCTCACGGCCAAGCAGAGGCTGGAATACGATCTGCCCGGCCATGGTGGCTGTGGTCGAACTGGCAATGCCGGAGGCGAGCAATGCAATGGCGAAGGTCAGCGCGGCGGCCTCGCCGAACAGCGGGCCGAGGGTGAGATAGGCTTGGTCGATATCGGTGATCGTCAGCCCTTTTTCGTGGAAGGCTGCGGCGGCGGTGATGAGAATGGCCGAATTGACCATCCAGGCCACCAACAAGGCCCCGATGGTATCCCATTTGAGAATCCGGTAAATGCGCCGCTTGTCGTGATCGACTTCACGGATGCGCGTCAGAACCTGCGATGAGTGCAGGTAGATGTTGTGCGGCATCACGGTCGCGCCGATGATGCCAAGGGCAATGAAAAGCGCCGTTGCGTCGGTGATGGTCATGTTGGGTGCGAACGCGTGGCTCGCCACGGCCATCATGTCCGGCTTGATGATCATCAGTTCGAACACATACCCCAGTCCCACGGTGGCGACAAAGGCGATGATGGTCATTTCCACCCAGCGAAACCCGAAGCGTTCCAGCCAGAGGATCAGCAATACATCGAATACGGTCAGAAAGACCGCCATAACGAGCGGGATGTCGAACAAGAGATTCAGCGCCACCGCCACGCCGAGGAATTCCGCCAGGTCAGTCGCCATCATCGCCAGTACGGCGGTGGAGAGCAGGCCTCGCGCGCGCCAGCCCGCATAACGCTCGGCGATCAGTTGCGCCAGATCGCGCCCCGTCGCCACCCCCAGGCGAGCGGCCAGGAGTTGCATCAGGATGGCGATCGAGCTGGCGAGCGTGATGACCCACAACAAGGCGTAACCGTAGCGGCTCCCGGCTTCAAGCGATGTGGCCCAGTTGCCCGGATCCATGTAGCCGACCGATACAAGGAAAGCCGGGCCAAGGTAAAACCAGAAGGGTCTTTGCAGGGGGCGTGACAGTGTGGCGAGAGAGTGATCCATGAAATTAGGCGCGGCTAAAATTGACCCTCAATCTAGTGCATCAATGTTCATCCAGTCAAATGCAGGGGAATGGTAAGGTGGGGCATCTTTCTCAAGAGGCGTTCCCGGTTTTTGCGCATGAGTAACCGAGCCCTTCAGGATTACCTCAAGGCTACCTACAAGCTGGCGGGCGATGGCGGTCAGCCGGTCAGCACGTCCGCGCTGGCTGAGCGCCTGAAAGTGGCCCAGCCTTCGGTCACTGGCATGGTCAAGAAATTGGCTGCCGAAGGTTTGATCGAGCACATTCCTTACCAGGGCGTGCGGCTGACCCAGGCCGGGCGGCGGGTAGCGGTGGAGACCATCCGCCGTCACCGCGTCGTCGAACAGTTCCTGGTACAAGTGCTCGGGTTGTCCTGGGACGAGGTGGATGCGGAGGCCGAGGTGTTGGAGCATGCCGTGTCGGAGCGTGTGGTCAACCGCATGTGGGAAGTGCTGGGCTGTCCGGACAGCGATCCGCATGGCTCGCCCATTCCGCCGCCGGATGCTGAGCTGCGTGAGTCGCGAGCTTTGTTGCCGCTCTCGTCCGCGCGCATGGGCGCTCCGCTGCGCATCGCCCGCCTGCACGAACGCAGCCCGAACGAATTGCGCTACCTTGCGGGGCTCGGGCTGACGCCGGGCGGCGAGGTCCGGGTGGAGGAGCGCGCGCCCTTCAACGGGCCGTTGATGATTCGTACGGGTGAGGCCATGCACGTGCTTGATGCGGGTATGGCGGAGGCGATTCTGGTGCATGCGGAGGAGGCTGAATGAGGCTGATGGGCGATGCATTGGGCGACTTCGGCGAAGCCGTTGCGCATTGCGCGGCCTGGTCCGGCTCCGCGTCGCGCGCCGATTTTTCCATCGACCGGATTCCAGATGTGCTGGCCGACCCCCAAGGCTTCCTCTGGCTGGAGCTTGAGCAGCCTGCGCCGGGGGTTCTGGATATTCTGCAAGGGGTCTTCGGCCTGCATGAACTTGCCGTCGAGGACGCCCAGCTCGCGGCCCAGCGGCCCAAACTGGAATTCTACGCCCCGGCCAGCGGCGAGCATCCGGACATTCTGTTTCTGGTCCTCAAGCCGGTGCTTGATCGTGCGGATGCGCTGGATCTTGGTGAATTGCATGTTTTCTTCGGCACGCGCTTTGCCGTATTGCTGCACCTAGGGAAGCGCGGACGGAGTTTTGCCGCCCTGGATCGTTTCCGGCGCGCCCCGGCAAGTCTGGGCCGGGGGCGTGCGAATGCCCTGCATGCCGTGCTGGATGAGGTCGTGGATGACTACGCCCCCTGCAAGCTTGCTCTGGAGGCCCGGCTTGACACGCTGGAGGAGAAGGTCATATCCGACCGGCTGCGTGAGCAGGACACCCTGACCGGCCTGTATGCGATCAAGCGGGAGCTGTTGAAATTGCGTTCAGCCGCGCAGCCGTTGGAGGATGTGACGCGCTCCCTGGCTTCCGGCGGTCATCCTGAACTGGTTTCGTCTTCGATGCGCCCTTATTTCCGTGACGTGCATGACCACGTCGCGCAGCTTCTGTCCGAGCTGGACGCGCTGCGCGAGGCGCAACTCGGGCTGGTCAACCTGCATATCGCCTTGTCCGCTCACCGTCAGGGCGTCGTGGTGCGCAAGCTGGCGGGCTGGGGCGCGATCCTGGCCGTGCCGACCATGGTCTTCAGTCTGTACGGCATGAACTTCGAGGTCATGCCGGAATTGAAATGGCCCTGGGGCTATCCGCTGGTGATGGTGTTGACCCTGGCGGGCAGCGTCGGGCTGCACCGCTGGCTCAGGCGCAGCGGCTGGCTGTAGGCCGTGGCGTGGTCCGGGTGCTACAGCACCACCGCGGTGACAATGGCGAAATAGATCGCGATCGACAGCAGATCCTGGATCACGGTCGCCAGCGGCCCGCTGCCGAAGGCGGGGTCGATGTCGAAACGGTCGAGCAGCCAGGGCAGCAACATCGCGGTCAGGCTGGCTACGGAGGAGGCCGCGAAAATGGCCAGCGCGACGCCGGTGGCGACCTTGGCATCGCCCCACAGCCAGGTGATGACTGGCCAGGAGGCCAAGGCCAGCGTCAGACCGATCATCAGGCCGGTGAAGAACTCCTTGCCGACCACGCGCTTGATGGGAATACCTAGCGACAGGCCGCGCACCACAACGGTTTCAGTCTGAGTGCCGACCGCGTCGGCCAGATAGACGATGCCCGGTATGAAGAAGGCGAGCAGGACCATTGCGTGCAGTTCATGCTCGTATTCCCCGACGATCCGGGCCGCCAGGAGCGCGCCGGCCAGACCCAGGATCAGCCATGGCAGGCGATGCAGGAAACGTCGCATCACAGGCTCTTCCGAAGTCTGGCGCGCGCGGCTGTTCTGCTTGAGAAAGCCGCCGATCCGCGCCAGGTCCTCTTCGTGCTCCTGGAGCAGGATGGCGAGCAGGCGATGTCCGGGGATCAGGCCGTGGAAGCGCATTTCGGCGTCAACCACTGCGATCGCGGTTTCCTCGTGCTGTACCGCGTGCCAGGCGACGCGCTCCTGATCCATGCCCGGAGTCACGATGGGCGGATCGGCATCCATCAGCTCGCGGGCGGTGATCTCCGCCGCCGCAGGCAGCAGATCCTTGATTCGTATCAGGCCAAGGAATCGATCCTGTTCACAAACTGCCAGGTGGGTCACGCTGTCGTAGCGACGCTGGCGCAGATGCTCGCGGATGACCGCGGCGCTCTCCGAGGGATGCACCACGGGGACGTTCGCGGTGACGTGTGCGTGGGCGCTGTCAATCGGCGCCGTGTCGTTCGCGGTCATGGCCACGCGGCTCCCAAACGATGTTTCGGATCGGTTGCGTCCTTGCCGCGCCGAGGGCGACGGACTCAGCCTCGCGCCTTGAGGAAGGCGACCTCGGAGGCGTCTGTCCAGGGCTTGACCTTGGCGCGGAAGGCGATGAAGGACTCGTAGACCTTCTGCGTCAGCGGATCGTGTTTCGCGACTTCGGCCAGCACCTCTTCGGACAGGCTCTTCAGCTCCGCGATCACATCGTCCGGCAGGTTGCGCACTTGCACGCCATGCTCCTTGCGCAAGGTGTCCAGAGCCTGGTTGTTGCGTGCCATGAACTCGGCCAACATGTCCGCGTTGACCACCTTGCAGGCATTCAGAACGATGCTTTGCAGGTCTTTCGGCAGGGCATCCAGGGCGGCCTTGTTGATGATCGCCTCCATGGTGCTGCCCGGCTCGTGCCAGCCTGGGGCGTAATAGTACTTGGCCGCCTTGTAGAGACCGAAGGCGAGGTCGTTGTAGGGGCCGACCCACTCGGTCGCGTCGATGGTTCCTGACTGCAACGCGGTGAACAGCTCACCGCCCGGCAGGTTGACCGGGGCGCCTCCAGCGCGCTTGAGCACCTCGCCGCCGAGGCCGGGAATGCGCATCTTCAGGCCCTTGAGGTCGGCGACGCTGTTGATTTCCTTGTTGAACCAGCCGGCCATCTGCACGCCGGTGTTGCCGCAGGGCATGGGGACCAGGCCGAAGGGCGCGTAGACCTCCTGCCACAGCTTGAGCCCATCGCCGTAGAACAGCCATGCGTTCATCTCCTGCGCGGTAAGGCCGAAGGGGACGGAGGTGAAGAACTGGGTCGCCTCGTGCTTGGCCTTCCAGTAGTAGGCCCCGCCGTGGCCGATCTGCGCCGTGCCTCGCGAGACGGTATCAAACACCTCAAGCGCGGGAACCAGTTCGCCCGCCGCGTAGACCTTCACCTCGATCCGCCCGCCGCTCATTTCGTTAATCAGCCTGGCCAGGTTCTCCGCGCCGGTGCCAAGACCGGGGAAATTTTTCGGCCAGGTGGTGACCATCTTCCACTTGATGACTTCGGCGGGCTTGGCGGTCTCTGCCCCCGGCGTGGCCGCGGTTTTGTCACTGTTGCAGGCGGCCAGCGCGGCGGCGCCCGCGCCCAGGCCGAAGGTACGGATGAACGCGCGTCTTTGCATGGAAATCGCTCCCTGGTGGCGGATTCTTGAAAACGCGCGCAAGTATCGCATGGATGTGGCGGAGGGTCGTCGGACGAGGTGTCCGAGGGGCGCGGGCATGCGGCCCGTCCGGGCGCCGGTCAGCGAGGCGGAAGCTTGAGCTCGTCCAGTGCGCTGAGCAGTTGATCACGGTTGTCGAGCAGATGCTGGATGAGCGCCTTCAGCGTGGCGCGTGGCTGGCCGGAGCGTGCAAGCTCGATGAGTTGCCTGCCGATTTCATGCACCGCCCGGTGGGATGTCTGGACATGCCTGAAGGCCGGGCGCTCGCCATAGATATCCTTGCCGGGGCCCTGGCACCAGCGGGCGAAGATGCACGAGGCCGCGTCGTGGAGAAGCTCCTCGGGCGGGGTTGTGTCGTCGCCGTGCTCCACCCAGTCCAGCAGTTGATTCAGCCAGTCCTCATGCGCCTGGCGGGCAAAGGTCAGGCCGAAGTGCTCTTCATTGGCACGCCAGTCGGGGATGCTCTTCCATTGTCTCGGGCGGTGCCATTGGCTGATCCAGGCCGTGATTTCGGCGGGAGGCATGGGACGGGCGATGCCATAGCCCTGGCCCAGGCGGCAGCCGAAATCGAGCAGCCGATTGATGATGCGGTCGTCTTCCACGCCTTCGGCCACCACGGAGAGGTTGAGCAGCCGGGCCATATCGATGATGCCCTTGGTGATGGCGGAATCCCCGGCGTCGCGCAGCAGGTTGCCGACGAAGCTGCGGTCGATCTTGATGCTCTGCACCGGCAGCTTTTGCAGATAGGTCAGAGAGCTGAAGCCGGTGCCGAAATCATCCAGCGCGAACAGCACGCCGAATGCGCGGCAGTCCAGGTGATCTGACGGGCCTGGTCGAAGTCCGCCATGGCGGCGGTTTCGGTGATTTCGAGCTTGAGCTGGCCGGGGGCGACTTCGGGGTGGGCCGCGAGTCGGGCGCGCAGCTTGTCAACGAAGTCGTCCTTCTGGAACTGGCGGGTCGCGACGTTGACGGACACCTCCAGGCGCAATCCGGTACGGTTCCATTTTTCGAGCTGGCACAGGGCTGTTTCGATGACCCAGTCGCCAAGCTGGACGATCAGGTCGCTTTCCTCGGCCAGAGGGATGAATTCGGCTGGGGTGCGACGCCCATGTTGCGGGTCGTTCCAGCGGACAAGCGCCTCCACCCCGGCGATTTTGCCGTTTCCAAGGTTGGCCTGCGGTTGGTAATGCAGTTCGAGCTGCTGGCTCTCGATGGCCTCGGTCAATCGTTTGCGCAGGTCGTGCCGGTGCAGGATTTCCTCTTCCATCTCGGCCCGGAAGATCATGAAGCGGTTGCGTCCCAGCGCTTTGGCGCGGTACATGGCGATGTCCGCGTGCCGGAACATGTCGTCCGGGGTTTCGGCGTCGTCCGGATAAAAGCTGACGCCCATGCTGGCCGAGATGCGCGCCAGTTGGTCGCCCAGCCGGATGTCGTCCCCGATCCGTTCGAGCAGCGCATCCAGCGGATGCTCCAATTCCTCCGGGGTCCGCAGATGGGTGAGCAGGATGGCGAACTCATCCCCCCCGAGGCGCGCCACCATGTCGTGGGCGCGGACCTGCTCACGCATGCGGTTGGCGATTTCGCGCAGCAGGTGATCGCCCGCCTCGTGGCCGAGCCGGTCGTTGACATCCTTGAAGCCGTCCAGGTCGATCATGACCAGGGCGGCATGGGCGCGTTCGGCGGGGAGCGGCGTCTTGAACAGCGCGTTCATCCTTTCACGCAGGCGACGGCGGTTGGCGAGTTGGGTGAGCGGGTCGTAGTAGGCCAGCGTCTCGATCTCGCGCGCATGCCGTACCGCTTCTTCCGCCTCGTGCAGCGCGCTGACGTCCTGGATGAAGGCGGTGAACATGCGTTCGCCGTGACGCTCGAATTTCGCCAGGCCGATATTGATGGGGAAGGTGCTTCCGTCCCTGCGCAGACCCAGCACGGTGCGCCCGATCAGGGGTTTCTCACCTCGCGCCAGCTTGGGGTTCTGCATGAATTGGTCATGCTGATCGGCGTAGTTGGACGGCATCAGCGTGTTGATGCTTTGGCCGATCATGTCTTCGGGATGGTAGCCGAACATCTCGGCGGCGACAGGGTTCACCATGTGCATGATGCCGTGGGCGTCGGCGGTGATGATGCCTTCAGTCGAAGTTTCGATGATGGTGCGCAGATAGTCTTCCTGATCGCGCAGTTCGGTATTGCGTTCGATCACCTCGGCGCGCATGGCGCTGAAGGCCTCGCCTAGCTCCCGGACCTCGCGGTTGGCGCTTTGCGGCACGGCGGGGCTGATGTCGCCCTTGGCGAAGCGTTCGGCAGCCTGGGCCAGTTGCCGCAGGTCGAAACTGATGCCGCGCGTGGCCAGGCGCGAGAGAAGCAGGCCCAGCAGCATCAGTGCGGCGGTGATGCCAAGACTCTGCCAGAACGATGTTCGAAGCTCGTCCGTCAGGGTCGCCATGGGCTGCGCCGCGAACACGGACAAGGCCCGGTCGGGCCAGGCTGGATGCAGCTCCACGCGGCGTGAGCCGATCAGATGCTCCGCGTTTTCGAGGAAGCTGTCGCCGTAACCGCCAAACCAGGTGTCGAGTTCGGGGTGAATGTCCTGTACGCGATGCCGCTGGCCGAGGTCGAAGCCGAAGGTCAGGGAACGGTCCGGCGCCAGCAGCAGATCGCCCTCGTGATTGGTGACGTAAAGTTGCGCGCCGCGTCGGGTAAGCTCGGAGACCTGATCGAGGATCGGGCCATAGGCGATATTGACGATCAGGATGCCGAACAGCGCGCCATCATCCGCCAGGAGCGGGGTGGCCATGCGAATGACGGGGTTGTGCGGCTCCTCGATCTTGCCGTGTTCCTGGTTCAGATCGACGCGCGAGAGGTAAAGGCTCCCCTTGGGCAGGGCCAGCGTGTCGCGCATGTAGGGACGGTCGCCCTTGGCCTGGAGTTCGCTTTCCGGGATGCGGATCACCTGTCCGTGACGGCGGTCGTAGCGCAGCAGTTCGCGACCGTTGTCCGCGAGTCCGATCAGCCGGACCTGGATGTATTCCGGGTGCGTGTGCAGAAGGGCTTCGAAAATATTGGCCAGCCGCTCCAGCGCGACGCATGAATCGCCCATGCCCGGTGCGTAGTTCTGACAAGCCCCCCCCGCAACCGTGCGCGCGGCATGCACCTCGGCCAGCAGGAGAATATCCCCGCCGAGCCCGTCGATGGGCGCCTTCAGCGTTTCCTGGGCGCGGTTGAGAAGGCTGTCGATCTCTTCGCGGTTGTGGGCGATGAGGCTGGAGCGTTGAGTTTCATAAAACGCGATGCCCGTGACCAGCGAGGCCATCAGCACGAAGCCGCCCAGCAGCAGCATGGTCTGCTGGCTGAGGCTTAGCGTCGTGCGTTTATCGTCCATTGCGGGAGACGGCATCAAGTACTCGAAGTCGGTGAGGGGAGGCCCGGAATATACCTGACTCCTATATCGCCTTCATTGCAGAAATGCACCAATGAAAGTTTTTTCGATCGGATAACGGTGTGCAGTGCGCGGGGAGGCGACCCTGCATTCATTCACGGACCTTCGCAGGCTGACGCCTGCTACGCGTTCGGCAGGCTTTTCGAGGCTCCCCTAACAAGAGCTGAAAAACCTCTTCCTTGAGTTTTTCAGCGATACCGGGACCGGTACATGCCCGGACCCGGTATCCGCAAATCCATCACTTACGTGATCGACTTGCGTGCGGGACATCCATGTCCCGCCTTATCAGGCTGCTGAAACAAGTATTTCAGTTGCCGCTAACAGGCCGTTGAAAAATGTTTTCAACGGCCTGTTAAAGCAAGCCAAGGAAGGCTTGCCCGAAGATCAAGCAACGTAAGTGCTTGATCTTCGCCCTTCGTCACGGGCGTGTACCGGGACGAAGGGGTTGAAAAAAGACAAGGAAGTCTTTTTTCAACATCCTGCTAAAGCGGTTGCAGATTGGCATAAGCCAGCACCAGCCATTTGCTGCCCTGGCGTCCGAAGTTGACGTGCACGCGCGCCTGCGGGCCGTTGCCTTCATGGCCGATGATGACGCCCTCGCCGAAGATGGCGTGCTGTACGGCCTGGCCAAGGCGCAGGCCGTTCTCGGCGGCGTCCATGGCGCGCATGTGCTGCGGGGTCAGGCCCATCGGCCGGACGACCTGGGCGCGCGGGCGCACGTCGCGCAGCAGGTCGTTGGGGATCTCGCCCAGGAAGCGCGAAGGCTGCGGATAGAGGTCCTTGCCGTGCAGGCGGCGGCGTTCGGCGCAGGTCAGCACCAGTTGCTCGCGGGCGCGGGTGATGCCGACGTAGGCCAGTCGGCGTTCCTCCTCCAGCTTGTCCGGGTCCTCGCGCGACATTTGGTGCGGGAACAGGCCCTCCTCCAGGCCGACGATGAACACCAGCGGGAATTCCAGCCCTTTGGCGGCGTGCAGGGTCATCATCTGGACGCAGTCCTCGTGCGCGCCGCCCTGCGCCTCGCCCGCCTCCAGCGCGGCATGGCCGAGGAAGGCTTCCAGCGGGGCGAGTCCCATCGCCATGTCCTCTTCACGCAGCATGAAGCCACGCGCGGCACTGATGAGTTCCTCGATGTTTTCGGCGCGCATCTCGCCGCGCTCGGCATCCTTCTTGTGGTAGTCCAGTAGTCCGCTGGCCTGGGCGACGTGGGCGACCTGTTCTTCCAGCGGCAGTTCGTCGATGGCAGCGGCCATGGCGTCGATGCCGAGCACGAAGCTACGGATCGCCCCGGCGGCACGTCCGGACAACGTGCTTTCGGCCAGCAGGGCAAGCGCCGCCTGCCACAGCGATTGCCTGCCTTCTCGCGCGGCGTCGCGAACCTGTTCCAGGGTCTTGTCGCCTATGCCACGCGGCGGCACGTTGACCACTCGCTCGAAGGCGGCGTCGTTGTCTCGGTGCCGTGCCAGGTTGAGGTAAGCGAGCATGTCCTTGATCTCGGCGCGTTCGAAGAAGCGCAGGCCGCCGTAGATGCGGTAGGGCAGTTCGTGATGGATCAGGGCCTCTTCCAGCACGCGCGACTGGGCGTTGGATCGGTAGAGGATGGCGACCTCGGTCAGGGCATTGCCCGCGTCACGCCAGGCGTTGATGCGCTCGGCGACGAAGCGCGCCTCGTCCTGTTCGTTGAAGGCGGAATAGACCTGGATCGGTTCGCCGTCCGAACCATCCGTCCACAGGTTCTTGCCCAAGCGCTCGTAGTTGTGCGCGATGACCGCGTTGGCGGCCTTGAGGATGGTGGCGGTGGAGCGGTAATTCTGTTCCAGTCGCACTACATGAGTCTGCGGAAAGTCACGGTCGAAATGGCGGATGTGCTCCACCTTCGCTCCGCGCCAGCCGTAGATCGACTGATCGTCGTCACCCACCGCGAACACATGGCCGTCCGTCCCGGCCAGCAGACGCAGCCAGCCATATTGCAGAGCGTTGGTGTCCTGGAACTCGTCCACCAGCAGATGGCTGAAGCGGCGACGGTAGTGGTCGAGCAGGGCGGGCGTGTCGCGTAGCACCTCAAGGGCGCGCAGCAGCAATTCCGCGAAATCCACCAGTCCGCTCTGGCGGCAAAGGGTTTCATAGGCCTGATACAACTCCAGCAACTGACGGCTGGCCGGATCATGGCCTGGCTGGATGCTGCCGGGGCGCAGGCCCTCCTCCTTGCGACCATTGATGTAGCCCGCCACCATGCGTGGCGGCCAACGTGACTCCTCCAGGCCGCGCTCGCGCAGCAGGCGCTTGAGCAGGCGGAGCTGGTCGTCGGAATCGAGAATCTGGAAGGCCTGCGGCAGCCCGGCTTCTTGCCAGTGGGCGCGCAGAAGGCGGTGGGCGATGCCGTGGAAGGTGCCGATCCACATGCCGCTGGCGCCGTGGCCGAGCAATTGCTCGACTCGTCCGCGCATCTCGCCCGCCGCCTTGTTGGTGAAGGTAACGGCCAGGATGGCATAGGGCGATACGCCCATCGCCTGCACCAGCCAGGCGATGCGGTGGGTGAGCACGCGGGTCTTGCCGGAGCCCGCACCAGCGAGCACCAGGGTGGACTTGGCGGGGCTGGTGACGGCCTCGCGCTGGGCGTCGTTGAGCGGATCGAGGATGGTTTGCGGATTCATGCGGGCATGTTAACAGTCCCGCCGCGTCACGTCTGGCGGTGTATCGCCCTTCTCCGGGCATGGCATAGGGGAGTCTGTTTATCGACGCTGACTGCTCGTCGGCGCGTGCCTGGCACGCGTATTTGGAAGAGCGGAAAGCGGCCATGTCGCCCATTTGAACAACGATATGAAGGATGAGGGTTTCGAAAAGGACAGGGCAGGCTCGCTCAAGGGGGAGGCGTCGCCGGGGGGCGTGGAGGTCAGGGCGCGGCATGACGATCGACACCGTCACAGAATGAACCGATGGCGGCTTTTTTTCGAGGCGCCCGATAAAGATTTTTCAGATACCTGTGAGTACAATCGCCCGGTCCCGAAAAAAATGGACGTGGTCCGACCATCGGCATGTGCCAAGGATGTCTACCTCATGCAAAACGTAAAGCCCGTTTTCAATTGGGCCCGCGCCCACGGCGAGTCGCGCATTGTCGATCGCATTTTGCTGCGTCTTTTGCCCGAGATGCTCAAGCATGACAGGAAGCTTACCGCCGAAATGGTGGATGGGCAGGAATGCATTGAGGTTCCCCTCGAACTTTATGAACGCATCAAGTCAACCGCTGAAGAGTTGGTGGGTAAAACCTATCCCGGCGTGGGGGGTTGAGCCATGTTCGATATCAATCGATACAAGTTCGATGAAGATCACCATTGTCTGGTGGTGGCGGGCGAGGCGATGGTTTTTCATTGCCACCACTACATCAACTACTTGCAGCGTTCGATTATCGATGCCGAATATGTCGATAGTCGGCCCTTCCTGATAGGCGCCGCTGCCGATGCTGTGTACAACCAGCTCAAGGAACTTTGCGCCGGTCTTGACGAAGATGCTTCCAAGCGCATGGCCGAGCAGGTCTACAAGGCCTTCGGCTATGGTTTGATCGATCTTTCGTCGATGACGGACGAGGGCGTCACCCTGCGGACGCTGAAGTCCTTTTTTTCCAAGACATGGACGATGAAGTTCGGCGTCAGCGCCAAGCCCGTGGACTATTACACCTCAGGCTTTCTCGCCGCCGCCTTCGCGGCGATTTACGGTTATCCGCTGGAAGCCATCCATGCCGAACAGACCACCTGCATGGCTTGTGGCGATGAATTGAATACCCACGTCATTCGTCTTGGGGGTGGGAATTTCTCGACTTACCCGGCCAAGAATCCGATCAACTTCAATAGTATCCCCAAGAAACCCCTGAACTGGGCGCACGAGCAGGCTGTCACCGGCGCCTTCCTTGGCGCCCACGCCTTGTTCGTCGGTAATGAGCAAGGCTTTATCCCGGCGTTCGGCGTTTACATCGTGCGTAATCAGAGCGACTACGTGAATCGACTCCAGTTCGAATTCATGCGGGCCATGGGTGAGGTCGCGGGCGAGTATGGCGAAACCCTCGCGAGCGAGTTGTTGATGGAGGCGGGGCATGCCTGCGGCTTCTTCACTTATGGCGGCATCATGTCCTCACAGGAGTGGGAAGGCGCAGTCAAGCCTTATCTGAAAACGCGGGAAGACTGGATCTATGGGCTCCTCGCGCTGATCAATACCATGGGCTGGGGCTATCACACGGTTGTCGAACTGTCCGCCGAACGCGCGGTGTTCCGCAACTATAACGACTTTGAAGACTTGAGTTACGGGCGCATGTACGGGGTCAGTACACGCCCCGTACATTGGGCAAATAGCGGTGGCTTCACCGGGCTCATGCAGTTGGTCTACAACACCAATCTGGTCGATGGAGAGACCGTCGACACCGAAGAGGGCTTCCGTCAGATGCGTCGTGCCAAGGTTGGGTACAAGACCAGAATGACGCGTGGCATTTCCTGTGGCGACGACTATCTGGAAGTCGAGGTCTACCGCTGATCATGATGTGCGAACCGGGCTCGCAAGTCGGCTTCTACGGCAAGCTCCATCGGGCATGGAGATTGGTCAACGAGCGTACGGACATCGACACGATGATCGACCTTGCCTTGCGCTTTACGTCTGAAATTCTGGGGTTTCAAAAAGGCCTGATCTTCATACACGATGATTCTACCGGCCTGTTCAAGGTGCGCGCCCATCGCGGCTACGATGACCCCCGCGAGCAGGTTTTTCTATCCATCATCAATCTCTTGCTCTCCGGTGAAATTATTGAGCACTTGAGGCATAGCGACGAGCCCGTGGTTCATACCGAGGCGCGACCGATCGAACTCGTAGAGAAATTTCTCAGAGGCCTAGGCATGCACGAGGCTGTGCTAGCCCTGTTCGGCGGCGATATCGAGGTTCCCTACGGACTTGTTGTCATCGGCAATGCACGTTTGCCCTATGCCGCGCCGGTTGATGACGAGTTTACCTACACAGCGCTCAATAGCTTGGTCTTCAATCTATCCAATGCCGTCAACAATACGGTTTTTTACGCAGCGTGGGAAAACGAAAAGAAAACGCTCCAGGAAAACACTCTGCTGCGCACGCGCGAGTTGATGGCGCAAAAAGAGAGTTTCGAGGCCATCTACACCACGGCGAGGGACGGTATCGCCATCCTGGATGTGCACACCACGGCCTTCATGGATGCGAATCCGGCCTATCTGGAAATGACGGGTTTCAGCCGGGAGGAGTTGTTGCGTACCAGTTGTTTTCTATTGACCGCGGCGGAGGATATCCAGCGTTCACGAGCCGCCATTGAGGAGGTCCTCCTCAAGGGGTATGTGAGAGAGTTGGTCAAGACTTGTATCGTCAAGGGTGGGCGACGCATCGTTGTCAGCATGTCGATGGCTCTGATGAGCGACAGACAGAGCATCCTCGTCACTTCGCGCGATATCACCTTGCGCATTGAACTGGAACGGCAGCTTGTCGAGGCCAAGGAAAGCGCCGAACTTGCCGCCAACTTGAAAAGCGAATTTCTCGCGAATATGTCGCACGAGATTCGTACACCCATGAATGGCATCATTGGCATGAGCCGCCTCGTGCTGCAAACCGACCTGAGCGACAAGCAGCGCAACTACATCGGTAAAATCGATGCCTCGGCCAAGTCCCTGCTCGGCATCATCAACGACATCCTTGATTTCTCGAAGATCGAGGCTGGCAAGCTGACCATTGAAAAGACCGATTTTGATCTGTTCAAGGTCATCGACAGCGTTGTTGGCCTGATCGACCTGAAGGCCCATGAAAAAAATCTTGAAGTGATTGTGGGGTACGGTCCGGACATTGGTCGTCATGTCCATGGCGACAGTCTGCGTCTCTCGCAGGTGTTGACCAATCTCATGGCGAATGCGGTCAAATTCACCGAAAAGGGCGAGGTCGGGGTATTTATCAGCAAGGCTGGCCCTCAGTGTTTCCGTTTTGAGGTGCGCGATACCGGCATAGGTCTTACGCCTGAGCAGCAAGCGCGCCTGTTCCGTTCGTTTTCCCAGGCGGATGGCAGCACGACTCGAAAATACGGCGGTACGGGATTGGGGCTCGCGATTTCCAGGCAGCTCGTCGAGCTCATGGGAGGGCGCATCTGGGTTGAAAGCGAGGTCGGCATCGGCAGTCGCTTTGTCTTTGAGGTTGATCTCAAAGAGATTGCCTTGCCAGCGCGGAGTCACAACATGTTCGGCGACAAGCGGGTGCTGATCGTCGACGACAATCCGGCGTGGCGGGAAATTCTGGCCAATCTGCTGCGCAGCTTCGGTATCCGCCCGGATATTGCGGCTGACGGCAATGATGCGCTTGCCCATGTCGAGCGTGTCGGGTCTGAAGGTGGCTATGACCTGATCTTGATGGACTGGAGCATGCCCGGGCGCGACGGCATCGAAACTGCCCGCCTCATCCAGCAGCGTCATATGGCCTGTTCGCCGCCGACGGTCATCATGGTCAGCGCCTTTCGGCAGGAGTCCATCGTTGCCCTGGCGCAGGAGACGGGCATCGAATTTTTTCTGCAAAAACCGATCAACCCCTCCATCCTGAACGATATCCTCAGTGCCATCTTCCTTGGCGGCATGAGCGGCACGCATCACGAATACGAAGGCAGCAGCCTTACCAGCCTCAAGCAGGATCTCGGCACTCGCGCAGGAAGTCGCATCCTGCTGGTCGAGGACCATGCCATCAACCAGGAAATCGTGCTTGGTTATCTCGAAAACTGCGGCCTTCACATCGATGTGGCCGAACATGGCGCGCGGGCGGTCGAAATGCACCGTGAGGGCGGTTATGAGCTGATCCTGATGGACATTCAAATGCCCGTCATGGATGGCCTTCAGGCCACCCGCATCATCCGCGAGACCGACAAGGCCACCCCTATCGTCGCCCTGACCGCCAATGCGATGAAGGAGGATGCGGAGAGGACCGAGGCGGTCGGCATGAATGCGCATTTGAACAAGCCCATCGACGCGGAGCGGTTGTACGAGACCTTGCTCAAATACCTCGCGCCCAAAAGGGTTCCCTCGGAGGTGCGGGGTGACTTGACTCAGACGGTCGGCATTCCGCTTGCCAAGCGGTTGAAAAACGCGCCTTCGCTCGATCTGGCCGCAGGCCTGGCGCACATGGCCGGCAACGAGAAGCTTTACCTGAAAATTGTCGTCAACTTCTTGGGCAATTATCGCGATCTTGTGATTGATCTGAACGCCGCCGATGCGGGCCGTGTCGTGCATACTCTCAAAGGGCTTGGCGCGAATATTGGCGCAACGCGTCTGCATGCCGCCGCCGAACGGCTCGAACGGGCGTGGGATGAGGACGCCAAGGCCGATTTCCAGCGTGAGCTGGCGCAACTTCTGGGTGAGCTTGAGGCGTGCGAGCTGTCTGACGCTCAGCCTGTGAGCGCGGCCGTTCCGCATATCGAGCAAGCGATGCTTGAGTCCCTGCTGGATGAGTTGGGGCGCCACGCTTCCAGGCGCAGCTCGCAGGGCTGCAAGGCTGTCATCGCCGCGTTACAAAAATACCGCTTGCCGGGTGATATCGTTGAGGACGTCAAGGCCATGGAGGCGCTCATCGATAAGCGCGGTTATCCCGATATCCTTCGCCTCCTTGAGGCGCGCGGGTGATCTCGCCAGCCCGGCCGCTGGACATGGATGGTCCCTCTCTCGCGGAGCTCGCACGCATGGAAAGAAGACGCACCGTACTGGTGGTCGATGATACGGTGGAAAACCTGGATATCCTCGTCGAGCTACTCGGCGACTACGACGTGCGCGATGTGCTCGATGCGCGTTCGGCGCTTCGGGTTCTGGAGCAGGATGCGGTGGACCTCATCCTGCTGGATATCGTGATGCCGGAAATCAATGGCTTCGAGCTCTGTCGCATGCTCCAGGCGGATGAGCGTTACAGAGATATTCCGGTCATCTTCATCACGGCCAATACCGATGAAGACTCCATCGAAAAGGCATACGACATTGGTGGCAAGGATTATGTGACCAAGCCATTCAAGCCCAAGGAATTGCTCGCGCGGGTGAGGATGCAGCTTGAGTTCCGCGCGATGATCGAACAATTGGAATTCTTCGCCTTTCACGACACCATGACTGGCGTGCTGAATCGCCGCAAGTTTTTCGAGGTCGGCGCGCGCGTATTCCAGGACAGCGGGCACACGCTGTTCGCCATGATGGTCGACATCGACAAGTTCAAATCCATCAACGATACCCATGGTCATGCGGTGGGTGATCAGGTCATCAGGCGCATGGCGGTTGTTTTCACCGAACTCAAGCAGCCCGGCTCCATCTTCGCTCGATTGGGAGGGGAGGAGTTCGTCTACCTGATAACCGCGGTCGATGCGGAGGAAGCTCTCGCGCATGCGGAGATCATCCGGAGACACGTTGAGGCGCTTCGCATGGAGGTTGACGGTCAGCTTGTGACGTTCACCATCAGTTGCGGTCTTGCGCAAAAGACGCGGGACGTCGCCTCGATCGACGGCTTGATCAAGTCGGCGGATTTCGCGCTCTACCAGGCCAAGCGTGAAGGGCGCAACAGAACGGTCTTGTTTTCGGACTCATCACGGCGCTGAGTTCGCTGCCTATCTTCGTGCATGCCGAGTCCGGGCGTGTACCGGACTCGGCACGGCTGAGAAACTCCATGAGGAGTTTTTCAGCGTCCTGCTAATATCCCCCTCGGTCTTCTCATTTCATGAATCAAACGCTTCTCATCGCCCTGACCGCCATCATCTTCCTGGGGATCGGCGCTCAATGGTTGGCCTGGCGTCTCAAGTTGCCAGCCATCCTCTTCCTTCTGTCGATCGGCGTTCTGGCCGGGCCGGTCACCGGCCTGCTCGATCCGGACGCGATGTTCGGCGAGCTGCTATTTCCCATGGTGTCGATGGCGGTCGCCGTGATCCTGTTCGAGGGCAGTCTGAGCCTGCGTTTTTCGGAGTTGAGCGGTTTGAGCGGCATGGTGCGACGCATGGTGACGTTCGGCATGCTGGCGACCTGGGGTGTGGCGACGCTGGCGGCGCATCTCTTCGTCGGATTCGGTTGGCCGCTGGCTGCGCTGTTCGGCGCCCTGGTGGTGGTGACCGGGCCGACGGTGATTGTTCCGCTGCTGCGTTCGGTGCGCCCGCGCTCCGGCATCGCCACGGTGTTGCGCTGGGAAGGGATTGTCATCGATCCGATCGGCGCCCTGCTGGCGGTCCTGGTCTATGAGTTCATCCTTACCAGCGTGCGCACTGGCGCGGGGCAATGGGACGAGATCGCGAAGGTGTTTCTGGAGGTGGTCGCCGCCGGGTCCGCACTGGGCGCGTTGAGTGGGTGGCTGATGGGCGAGGTGCTGCGCCGCTACTGGCTGCCGGACTTCCTGGTCAATGTGACGGTGTTGGCGGTGGTGCTCACCGTGTTTGCCGCGTCCAGCCTGCTGGCAGACGAATCCGGCCTGCTTGCGGTGACCGTGATGGGCATCTGGATGGCGAACATGAAGCGTGTGCCGCTGGAGGATGTGCTGCATTTCAAAGAATCGCTCACCATCCTGTTCATTTCCGGGTTGTTCATCCTGCTCGCCGCGCGCATCGATTTCGCCACCCTGGCCGAGGTCGGATTCGGCGCACTACTCGTGTTTCTCGCCATCCAGTTCATCGCCCAGCCGCTCAAGGTATGGCTGGCCGCCGTCCACAGCGGCCTGGACTGGCGCGAAAAAATGATGATTGCCTGGATCGGCCCGCGTGGCATTGTCGCCGCAGCGGTCTCCGGCCTGTTCGCGCTCAAGCTGGAGGCGCTCGGATTCGAGGGCGCCGAACAGGTGGTGCCGCTGACTTTCATCGTGATCGTGGGCAGTGTCGTGTTTGCCGGCGCCACCGCGCGCCCCATGGCGATGGCCCTGGGGGTGGCCGACCCCGAGGCACGCGGGGTGCTGATCGTCGGGGCGCACCCGTTCAGTCTCGCGCTTGCGCGGGCGTTGGTGAGTCAGGGCTTCCGGGCCGTGATCGCCGATAGCGACTTCGTTGCCATTCGCAAGGCGCGGATGGAGGGGCTGGACACCTATTTTGGCAACCCTGTGTCTGAAGCGGCGGATCGCAAGTTGGATTTGATCGGCATCGGACGGCTGTTCGCCATGTCCAGCCGCCCCGAGCTGAACAGCCTTGCGGTCATGCGCTACAAGCCCGAATTCGGCGGCGCTCATGTGCATATGCTCCGCACTCCGCGCGATGCCTTGGGCGCCGAGCGGCAGCGCATCGCCCACCCGTTGCGCGGACAGGAAATGTTTGATGAAGGTGTGCATCTTGGTGAACTTCTGGCGCGTATGGATCAAGGCGCGGAAATCTACTGTACGCGCCTGACCGGGACGTTCGGGTGGGAGGCCTATGGCGCCCGCTTCGCCGGACGGGGAAGCCTGTTGCTCGCGATCAGCCCCAAGGGTGTGCTTCATGTCGCCGGTCCCCGCTGGGCCGTGCGCCCGGCAGCGGACTGGGTTCTGATTGGTTTGTATCTCCCGGAACGGATTGGGGAATCCTCGTGATTCTCTTTGTTAATATGCTCAAAAGCATGATTGATCGGATGGCGCCATCGCCCCGGGAGGGTAAATGAATCGACGGACCTGGCTGACATTGGCGGGCGGCATGGTGGTGTTGGTCACGACGGGCTGTGGCGAAGCGCCGCCGGTCATGCCCAAGGGCGCACCGACCGAAGAGGCCGAGGCGGCGCGCGAGGTTCTGCGCGAGGTGCTGGCCGGTGTGGGTGAGGGGCGCTCCAAGGCACTGATCGAGGATGGCCTGATTTTTCTGCCTTCGCGTTGGCGCAGGCAGGCCCAGGAATTCAAGGAGCTGGACGCACTGAGCGAAAAGCTCAAAGGCCGTGGTGACCGCATCGAGCTTGGCGAAGCTCGGGTGGGCGGTCGCTGGGCCGTGGTGGACTTCGTGCGCGTGGATGGCGAGCTGCTGGGTCCGGCTCAGGCGCCGTGGTTCCTGCTCTACTTCGGCGGGCGTTGGCGCTGGATGCCGATCAGCATCATGAAGGATCCGGCCGTGACCGGCATGATGGACGGCAGTTTTGACCGCGTGTACGAGGGCTGGAAGGCCAAGCATGCCGATGGCGGCTGACTTCCGGGCGTCTCGAAAGCCGTCGTCCTGAAGATGGAGCGTTTGGATCGCGGCGAGCGCTCATTTCGTCAGGTAGCGCTCTTCGATCTCGAATGGAGAAAGAGGGCGGGCAAAGTGATATCCCTGAACAAAGTCGCAACCCAGCGTTGCCAGGGCCGATGCCTGCCCGCTTTGTTCCACGCCTTCCGCTAGAGTGGAGAAGCCAAGTTCCTCGGCCATCTGGATGATGAGCCGTACCACGGCGTCGCCCTTGCCATGCTGTGTGACGGTATCTACAAAACGCTTGTCGATCTTGAGAATGTCGATAGGCATATCGGCCAGATAGCCAAGATTGGAGTAGCCAGTGCCGAAATCGTCCAGTGCGATCTTGATGCCTAGTTCGCGAAGGTGATCGAGGTTGCCCTTCACCGTCGGGTTGTCGGTCATCATCATGCTTTCGGTGACTTCGATTTCCAGTCCTTCGGCGGGCAGATTGCTGTGAGCAAGGGCTGCCTGGATGCGTTCGAGGCAATGCGTGTCTTCGAGCTGCGCGATGGAGAGGTTGACGGCGATGCGCCAAGTCACGCCATATTTCTCTCGCCAGGCACTCATCTGGCGGCAGGCGGTTTCCAGCACCCAGTGGCCGATGGCGTGGATGACTCCAATTTCTTCGGCCAGGGGGATGAAGCGGTTGGGCTCGATCGCGCCGAGCTCGGGATGCTGCCACCTTATCAGGGCTTCCACCCCGATGGGGACGTTGTCCGCCAGGCGGAATTGCGGCTGAAAGACGAGATGGAAGCGTTCATGCTCGATGGCCTCACGCAGCGCTTGCTCCAAGCGCAGCCGTTCTTCGGCGCGTCGAGTCATGCTTTCAGTGTGCAGTCTGAAGGCGTTTCGTTGTTGTTTGGCTTGGTAAAGTGCGACATCGGCATGGCGAAGCAGGTCGTCCACATTGTCCGCATCGTCAGGGTAGAGGCTGATGCCGATGCTGGTGGTGATGTGAATGGCGCGTTCGGCAAGTTCGAACGGATTCTGTAGCGCGTTGAGGATGGCGTTCGCCCGGCGAGAGGCATCATCAGCACCGCCACGCATCAACATCACGAATTCATCGCCCCCCATGCGCGCCACGGTGTCGATGGGGGGGGTGAGGCTGCGCAGGCGATGGGCGACTTGAACCAGTAATTGGTCACCATGAATGTGTCCAAACGTGTCGTTGATGTGCTTGAACATGTCCAGATCGATGAAAAGCAGGGCCAGTGAACCCTTTCGCGCGCGGGCGTGTTCGAGCGCGATGTCCAGCCGGTCGCGCAAAAGCACTCGGTTGGGAAGGTCTGTCAGTGCGTCGTGGTGTGCGAGATGAGCGATCCGTTCCTCCTGCGCCTTGCGTTCTGTGATGTCAGTGAAAACTCCGATGAAATGCGTGATGAGACCGCCTGAGTCACGTATCGCACTGATGGAGAGCCATTCGGGGAAGATTTGGCCGTCCTTGCGCCGGTTCCATATTTCACCGCTCCATTCGCCGTGGACGTGCAGCGCGGTCCACATGGCATCGTAAAAGGCGCGATCATGAAGTCCCGACTTCATGCAGGCGGGAGACTGCCCGACACACTCGTCCGCCGTGTAACCAGTGATCCTCTGGAATGCCGGATTGAGCCGCACCATGCGGGCGTCGGCGTCGGTGATGATGATCCCCTCCTGACTGTGCTCGAATACCTGTGCCGCCATACTCAGCTCGGCGCGCTGTTGCTCCAGCGAGCCGAGCATGGTGTTGATGGCGCCGGTCAGGCGCGTCACTTCGTGTGAGCGGGGCCACGAAGGGAGCGGTTCGATGCGTGTGCCTCGCGCAATCGCTTCGGCGTGTTGGGCGATCCGTTCCAGCGGCATGGCGATGCGGCGGACCTGGAGCGTGAGCAGAAGAAGGAAAAGGCCGAAGGTGGCGGCAGAGGCGATCATCGTCGCCCGACTCAGTTGGTCGGCGACACGGTAAGCCTCCTCGATAGGCTCCCGCGCAAGTACGATCCACTCCGCCCCGGGTAGTCCATCGCGGCTTCTCGCTTGCGCGAAGGCTGTGACATAGCGCTGGCCGTCTGGCCAGGTTTCGACTCTCGAACCACTGTCGCCGAGCATGGCCAGATGCACGCTCTCGAAATCCAGCACTCGGGCGCTTGGCGGTTCGCTGGGCGTCCCGACGAGGACGTTGCCCATTTTGTTCAGCACGAAAATCTCGACGTTCTCACCGTGGCCGAAGCCTGTACCGCGCATCAGGCTGTCGCGTACGAGGTAAGACCAGTCCCAGCTCAGATGCCCGCACAGCACGCCAATGCTCTGGCCCGCGGCGTCGCGCACAGGGCTGGATATATCCGCCAGACGCAGCGGCAGCGGGTCGATCTGGGGCTTGGGAAGAATCTTTGCCAGCAGCACTGCGTCATGTACGTCCCCGACGTGGGGTCCTTGCAGTCCTTCGAGGAACCAGGCTCGCTTGGCGACACTCTTGCCTTCGAGCAGACCTTCGCTGCCCGCGATGATGCCGCCTTGAGGATCGGTCAGCCCGATCCACGCGTACAGTGGGTAGGCACGTTTGAGTTCGTCGAGCAGGGCGCGCTTCTCTGCCGGGCTGGCGGATGGGTCCCGGATCTGCGGGAGGTGCGCGATCAGGTCGATCTCGCGCGAACGCTGGTTGAGGCCGGTGGCCATTTTATCGGCCAAATGATTGGCGCTGTTCTCAAGCAGGAGGCCCTGGCAGCGCTCCACCACTGCACGGCCTTGTTCGCTGGTCCACTGGCCCTGGATGAAAAGGAGAACGGCGCCGACGAGGGTCAGGCTGATGAGGAGCTGGTTGCGCAGGCGCATGCCGTGCCAATAACGGCGGAGTGAGTACATGAGTGATAAGCGGAGGCGGGGGGCGATAAGCGAGTTTACTCCAGCGATTCGCCAAAAGCCCTTTCCGCGCCCAGCCATAGCCATTCACCCCATTCCTGCGCGAAGAAGTCTGGTGGATCGACCCTCCTGAGGGTCAGTCCATTGCACGAAACAAATCCGCGTGATTTGCGATCTGCGACTCCCGGCCCGTCCCCAGACCGGTTGAATGGGGGGGAGGGTGTCCCGTCATGAAAGGGACGGGAGGATGTGCGTTGCGGTCAGCCCCAAGGCGAGAAGAAGGACGGCGACCAGTATCCACAGACGTTGTTGGCCGCGCAGGACATCCCGGCGTAGGGCCTGGATTTCGCGCGTTTGGCGCTCCAGCCATTCGGCCTGTCTTTTCTGCGCGCTCAATGCCTCGTGGGTCAGTCGCGGCAGTTCGGGCAACAGGGCGAGTACGCGCGGAAGCTCGTGCCGCAGGCCGTTGAGCGCGGCTTTGGGGCCGATGCGCTCGTGCATCCAGCGTTCGATGAAAGGCTTCGCGGTCGTCCACAGGTCCAGGTCGGGATAGAGTTGGCGCCCAAGGCCTTCGACGTTGAGCAGGGTCTTCTGGAGCAGTACCAGCTGCGGCTGGACTTCCATGTTGAAGCGGCGCGCGACCTGGAACAGGCGCAGCAGGAAGTGGCCGAAGGAGATCTCGCGCAGCGGTTTCTGGAAGATCGGCTCGCTGACGGTGCGGATGGCGGCCTCGAATTCGTTCACGCGGGTATCGGCGGGCACCCAGCCGGACTCGATGTGCAACTCGGCCACGCGGCGGTAGTCGCGGTTGAAGAAGGCGTGGAAATTTTCCGCGAGATAGCGCTGATCCTCGGGTGTGAGCGCGCCCATGATGCCGAAGTCCACCGCCATGTAACGAGGCGCGGTCGGCGTTTCGCGGCTGACGAAGATGTTGCCGGGGTGCATGTCGGCATGAAAGAAATTGTGGCTGAACACCTGGGTGAAGAAGATTTCCACGCCGCGTTCGGCCAGCGCCTTCATGTCGATGCCCGCCTCGCGCAGGGCGGCCAGGTCGCTGATCGGAATGCCGCGGATGCGTTCCTGCACCATTACGTTGGGCTGGTTGAAGTCCCAGTAAACCTCGGGTACATGCAGCAGCGGCGAGCCTTCGAAATTACGCTTGAGCTGGCCGCAGTTGGCCGCCTCCCGCACCAGGTCGAGTTCATCGTGCAAGGTCTTGTCGAATTCGCCGACCACGTCCATGGGGTGCAGGCGGCGTGCCTCGCGCGAGGCCTTCTCGGCCAGATAGGCGAGGGTGTGGAGGATTTCCAGATCGCGCTCGATCACCGGCAGGATGTTGGGCCGAACCACTTTCACCACCACGTCGCGCCCATCCTTGAGCGTGGCGGGATGCACTTGGGCGATGGAGGCGGAGGCGAGCGGGGTTTCGTCGAATGCCAGGAACAGTCCTGCGACCGGCTGACCAAGCGCCTTTTCGATTAGTTCGCGCGCCTGCGAGCCTTGGAAGGGCGGGACGCGGTCCTGCAATTTCGCCAGCTCGTCGGCCACGTCTTCGGGCAGCAGATCGCGGCGCGTGGAGAGGGCCTGACCGAATTTGACAAAGATCGGACCGAGCTCCTCCAGCGCCAGGCGCAGGCGCTCGCCGCGCGGGCGACGCCGGGTGTGGCCGAGCAGCCGCCAGGGCGAGAGCCAGAGCAGGAAGCGTACTGGCTTGAACCAGGGAGTGGCGAACAGCAGTTCATCCAGTCCGTGGCGCATCAGCGTCCACTGGATGGTGGTCAGGCGCAGGAGGAGGCGAGGGCGGATCATGAGTTGATATCCCGTGCGGACGTGTTCACCGCCGCCCCTCCGGGCAGGCGTTGGATGCGCGCTTCCAGCGCCTCTATCCTGTCGCGCAGTCGGTCCACGGCGTCGAACCAGGGCTCCAGTTCTGTGCGGCGGGGCAGCATGGCGCTCTCGTCGCGCAGGAAGTCGGCCTCGTCCAGCAGGCGGTTTTCGGCGAAGCGGCGCATCTCCTCGCCCATGGCGCGCCAGAGACGGCCGATCTGATGCGCGAGCAGTCCGCCAACATGCGGTGTCAGTGCCATCTCGATATCCGGTTTGATGCCGCTCAGCAGGCGCGCGGCGCGGATCGTGAGGCGGCTTTCGCCCAGCAGTTCGATGTCCTGCCCCATCAGGTCCCCGCGCATGCTGGCGCGCAGGAAACCGAGTGGCGAGGCGCGCAGCGTGGCATCCGGTGCGTCCAGTCCGTTTCCGGTGATGACGAGGACATCGCCCTGGGGCAAGAGGTCGATGCTGAACAGGCCCTTGAGATCGATGCGAATGCGCGCGCCGCTCAGGCCGTGCAGGGCCGTGCGCGAGGCCGGGTCGGCTTCCAGCGCGGCATTCAGGGCCTTTTCCATGGGCAGGCGGACGATTTCGGCAAGTTCCGGAAGCATGCGGGTTATGCCTTGTAGCCCCAGTGCAGGGCGACGATGCCGTCGGTCATGTTCAAGTAGTCGCACTGGACGAATCCGGCGGCTTCCATCATGCCCTTGAGCGTGTCCTGGTCTGGGAACATGCGGATGGATTCGGCCAGATACTGGTAGCTCTCCGCATCGCCCGCCACCAGTTTGCCCATCAGCGGAAGGGCCTTGAAGGAGTAGATGTCGTAGACCTTCTTCATCAGGTCATGGCGTGGCTGGGAGAACTCCAGAACCAGCGCGCGTCCGCCCGGCTTGAGTACGCGCAACATCTCGGCCAGCGCGGCGTTCTTGTCGGTCACGTTGCGCAGGCCGAAGCCGATGGCGACGGCATCGAAACAGTTGTCCGCGAAGGGGATGGTCTCGGCGTTGACCTGGGCTGCCTGGGCCTCGGCGCCAAAACCGTCATTGAGCAGGCGGTCACGACCTCGTCCGAGCATGGCGGCGTTGATGTCGGACAGCACCACCATGCCCTCGCGACCGACCTGCCTGAGCATGCCCGCCGACAGGTCCCCGGTGCCGCCGGCAAGATCGAGCGCGCGCATACCGGGCCGCAAGCCGGTGCGCGAGAGAGTGATGCGCTTCCAAAGGCGATGGATGCCGAACGACATGAGGTCGTTCATCAGGTCGTACTTGTCGGCTACGGAGTCGAACACCCCGCGCACCAGCCTGACCTTGTCCTCCACCGCCACGCGACGGAAACCGAAATCGGTCGAATCGTTGCTCATCATGCGTCCCGTGTCTTGCCCGCGGCCTCAAGCCGCTCCAGGTAACGCGCCCAGTTGGCGTCGCGCTCCTGACCAAGGGCGTACAGAAAGTCCCAATCATACAGCCCGCTGTCGTGTCCGTCGTCGAAGATCAGCTTCACGGCGTACTGGCCGACCGGCTCGATGGCGGTGATGTTGACGCTGCGCTTGCCGGTGACCAGCAGCGGTTCGGGCAAGCCGTGGCCGCGTACCTTGGCGGAGGGGGAGAAGACGCGGAGGTATTCGCAGGGGAGAGTGTAGGTGACGCCGTCGTCGAAGCTGATCTCCAGCGTGCGGCTGGCGGTGTGGAGGGTGATGTGTACGGGGTGGTGGCGGGACATGGCGCGCATTATCCCTTCAGGTCACGGTAGAAATTTTCGTGCGGTCCCAGGGCTTCGAGGTATACCAGTCGAATTGCATCATCGCGGGTGTAGCCCAAAAGATAGAGTCGCCCGAGGCTGCGGAATTTGTAAACCCATAGTTCGGCAAGGTCGCCTTTCTTTTTCTCGCCCGCGTCCGGGGTGCGGGCGATCATTGCTACGGCGGCATCGACATCGACTACGACGTTGTCGTGAAGTCTTTTGTACACGCGGGCGAATCGCCGGGTTTGGCGAACCTCCCAGATCATGCTTTGGCCGCTGAGCGAGGTACGAACACGGCGCTGTCCTCACGCGGCTCGGCCATGCTCATCAGGCTCTCGGCAATGAACGAGGCGGGAAGATCGGGGTTATCCAGCGCGGCGCGGCCCACCTTCGCCCAAAACTCCACCTGTCCCTGCACGGTGCGAAACTCCGCCTTGGCGGCGGTGCGTGCGGCGCTGACCAATTCTTCATCAATGCGCACGGATACGGTGCTCATGACAAACTCCTCAATGCGGATCTACCACAATTGTAGTTCGGTCTCGCGCGGCATCAAAGAATATACCGACTCAAGTCCTCACTCTTCACCAGCACCCCAAGCCGCTCGTCCACATCCGCGGCATCCATGGTCACAGTTTCCCCGGCGCGCGACGGAGCCTCGAACGCCAAGGTCTCCAGCAGCCGTTCGACCACGGTGTGCAAACGCCTTGCGCCGATGTTTTCGGTATTCGCATTCACCTCGAACGCCACCTCCGCCAGACGACGAATGGCGGCATCGGTGAATTCCAGCGTCACACCCTCGGCGCCCAGCAGGGCCTGGTACTGCTTGATCAGCGCCGCGTCCGGTTCGGTCAGGATGCGCACAAAATCATCGGCGGTCAGCGCGGTCAGCTCCACCCGGATCGGCAGGCGACCCTGCAATTCAGGGATGAGGTCGGATGGGCGGGCGAGGTGGAAGGCGCCAGAGGCAATGAACAGGATGTGATCGGTCTTGATCATGCCCGCCTTGGTGTTGACCGTGCTGCCCTCGATCAGCGGCAGCAGGTCGCGCTGGACGCCTTCGCGGGAGACGTCCGAGCCACTGTATTCGCCTTTGCGGCAGACCTTGTCGATCTCGTCGATGAATACGATGCCGTGCTGCTCGACCAGCTCGGCGGCTTCGATCTTGAGGTCTTCGTCGTTGACTCGGCGCGCTGCCTCTTCGTCGGTCAGCAAGCGCAGGGCTTCGTCCACGCGCATCTTGCGGCGCTGGGTGCGCTGACTGCCGAGGTTCTGGAACAGGCCCTTGAGCTGGCTGGCCATGTCCTCCATGCCGGGCGGCGAGAGGATGTCCACACCAAGCCTGGGGCCCTCGGTCTCGATTTCGATCTCTTTGTCGTCCAACTGGCCCTCGCGCAGGCGGACGCGGAATTTCTCGCGCGTGCCGGCATAGGCCTTTTCGGTGTGCTCGTCGCGCTCCCAGCCGGTGGCGGTGTCGCGGGGCGGGGGCAGGAGGGCGTCGAGTACGCGCTCCTCGGCGGCCTCGCGGGCCTTCTCGCGCACGCGCTCCTGCGCCACTTCGCGCACCATCTTCATGCCGACGTCGGCCAGATCGCGGATGATGCTTTCCACATCGCGTCCGACATAGCCCACTTCGGTGAACTTGGTCGCTTCCACCTTGAGGAAGGGGGCGCTGGCGAGCTTGGCCAGGCGGCGGGCGATTTCAGTCTTGCCCACGCCGGTGGGTCCGATCATGAGGATGTTTTTCGGCGTGATCTCGTGCCGCATCGGCTCGGCCACCTGTTGGCGGCGCCAGCGGTTGCGCAGGGCGATGGCCACGGCGCGCTTGGCGTCCTGCTGGCCGACGATGTGCTTGTCGAGTTCGGCGACGATCTCAAAGGGGGTGAGGGTGTTCATGCGTGTTCCGGAGTGCGTTGCAGGAGCGGCGTCCCCGCCGCGACATGGGGGCGATGGTATCGATCGGCCCGGGGCCGGGGCTCCTACAGGACAATCAAAGCTCTTCGATGGTGAAGTTGCGGTTGGTGTAGACGCAGGTCTCGGCGGCGATGGTGAGTGACTGTTCGACAATGGCCCGAGCATCCAACCCGGAATGCAGCAGCAGGGCACGCGCGGCGGACTGGGCGTAGGCGCCGCCGGAGCCGATGGCGAGCAGGCCGTGTTCCGGCTCCAGCACGTCACCATTGCCGGAGATGGTCAGCATGGTGGTCTTGTCGGCCACGATCAGCATGGCCTCCAGGCGGCGCATGGCGCGGTCGGTGCGCCAGTCCTTGGCCAGTTCGACGGCGGCGCGGACAAGGTTGCCGCCGTGCTTGACCAGCTTGGCCTCGAAGCGCTCGAACAGGGTGAAGGCATCCGCCGTGCCGCCAGCGAAACCTGCGATCACGCTGCCGTCATGCAAGCGGCGGACCTTGCGTGCGTTGCCCTTGACGATGGTGGGACCGAGCGAGACCTGGCCGTCGCCGCCGAGTACGGTGCGACCGTCGCGATGCACGCAGAGGATGGTAGTGCCGTGGAATTGTTCCATGGGGTTATGCGTCATTGATGGGATGGTGAATGTTAACACCACCCCAATGGAGACTCGCTCCGGGATGATGGTGTGTACGGGTGTCTCGGCCGGGGCGCCTACGTTTTGCTGCGTTTGGCGCGCGGGTGGGCTGCGTCGTAGGCCTGCGCCAGGTGCTGGAAATCGAGGTGGGTGTATATCTGAGTGCTGGACAGGCTGCTATGGCCCAGCAGTTCTTGCACCGCACGCAGGTCGCCGCTGTTTTGCAGGAAATGACTGGCGCAGGCGTGGCGTAGCATGTGCGGGTGGACTCGCCCGGCCAGGCCATGTTTGCGTGCCAGACGGGTCAGGCGGGCTTGCACGGTGCGCGCGGCGATGGGGGTGCCGCGCTGGCTGACGAACAGCGCGCGTTCGTCGGTGGGGGCAAGGGCTGCGCGCTGGGACAGCCAGCGGCGCAGGGCGGCGAGGGCAGAGTCTCCGAGCGGGACGATGCGGGTTTTGTGGCCTTTACCGAGTACGCGCGCCTCGCCGGAGCCCGGATCAATGTCGTCCAGACGCAGGCCGCAGACTTCGGACAGGCGCAATCCGCTTCCGTACATCATTTCGAGCATGGCCAGATCGCGGGTTTCCAGTGCGTCGTCGGCGGGTTGGTCGAGCAGGTGGGCAAGCGGCTCGGGTTCGATCGTGTCCGGCAAGTGACGAGTGGCGCGTGGGAGCTTGAGACCCGCGCTGGGATCGTGTCCGATCAACGCCAGCTCACGCAGGAAACCCAACAGGGCGCGCACGGCGGCCAGGCGGCGGGCGAGCGTGCGGGGGGCGAGTCCATCGGCGTGGCGCTGGGCCAGCCAGGCGCGCAGGTGATGGGCCTGGATGTCGGCCCAGTCGTTCAACTCCTGGGCGGCAAGAAAGGTCCAGGCGTCGGTCAGATCCCGCGCGTAGGCCGCACGGGTGTGGGGCGAAGTGTTGCGTGCGCTGAGGTGGTCGAGAAAGGCGTCAAGCCGGGGGGCGGTGTGCATGGGCGGCGTCCGGCGGATCAGGCATGGCGTGGGCCGTGGCATCGCGACGTGCCAGCGCAGTGGTCAGCAGGTCGCCGATCTGTTCGAGGAACAGGGTGCCCATGTCCGGCCGGAAACCCTGCGGTTCGCGCTTGACCAGCAGCAATGCGCCGCGAAAGCCCTCGCCGCGCAGCGGTATGGCGGCGACTGAGGCGGTTTCCGGCAAGCCGTGGGCGAGCAGCAACTCACGCAGCTCGGCCTGTACGCGCGGGATATGCGGCTTGTCGCGTTCGAACAGGGCGGTCCAGGCGGTTTCGCGTGGCGCATCGATGCAGGGTGCGGTGAGAGGGTGGCCTTCTTCAAGAGCGATGAGGGCGGCGACCAGATCGAAATCGGTACACAGGCGGGTGCGCGCGGCCTCCACTACTTCGCATGGGCTGTCGGTCGCGATCAGGGCGAGCGCGAGCCGGTGCATGCGCCGGGCCAGGCTTTCGTTGGCGCGCGCCTGGTCGTTGAGCGCGTGCAGTGTGTGCTCCAGGCCCTGAAGTCGCTCACGCAGCATGGCGGCCTGCCGTTCCACCAGCGATACTGCCCCGGCGGCGGTGTGCGGGAGCTTCATGCTCAGCAGTAAGGCCTCGTGGTCGATGAAGAAGTCGGAGTGCTCGCTCAGATAGCGGGCTATCTGGTCCGGCGTCATCGGCAGCACATCGTCGGTCATGACTCGATCCATCCTTCAAACACGCGGGTGGCGGGGCCTGTCATCATGACGTGGCGGCCTTCGCCGTGCCAGTGGACGCGCAGGTTGCCGCCGGGTAGTTCGACCCGCACCGTGTCGGTCAGCCAGCCATGCAGGCGACCGGCGACCATGGCGGCGCAGGCGCCGGTGCCGCAGGCCAGGGTTTCTCCCGCCCCGCGTTCATACACCCGCAGGCGGATCCGGTCTGGCGCAAGCACTTGCATGAAGCCGACGTTCACCCGCCTTGGGAAGCGCATATGCGATTCGATGGCCTGGCCGAGTGTCTCGACCGGGGCGGCATCCACATCGTCCACGCGCAGCACGGCATGCGGGTTGCCCATCGAAACGGCGCTGATGACATGCATGTCGCCATGCACGGCGAGCGGATAGCTCATTTCGCGGCGCGGCGCTTCGAACGGGATATCGGCAGGCTCCAGGCGCGGCACGCCCATGTCCACCGTGACTTCGCCGTTGGCCTCGATGTGCAGGACGATGCGCCCGGAGGCGGTCATCACCGGGATCGTGTCGGCCTCGGTCAGCCCCTCGTCGCGCACGAAGCGGGCGAAACAGCGCGCACCATTTCCGCATTGCTCCACCTCGCCGCCGTCAGCGTTGAAGATGCGGTAGCGGAACAGGGTGTCGTGCGTGGGGGCGGGCTCAACGATCAGCAACTGGTCGCAACCAATGCCGAAATGCCGGTCGGCAAGGAAGCGGACCCGCTCCGTGGATAAGGCGATGCTCTGGCGCACACCATCGAGCACGACGAAGTCGTTGCCCAGGCCGTGCATTTTGACGAAACGTAATGGCATGGAAGGGTCTTGTCTGGCGGTCGGACGAGCGGTGCGGGTTCGATTATAGCCATATCGCGGGTCATCTATCGGCACGGGGATGGGCCTCCTGCATCGTTGTGGCGCGACGGTTGCGCGAATGCTTGTAGGAATTGTCCTACGGCGCGCCACGAAATCCCTACCCTCGAATCAGCATTCGCCCGATAGCGACAGCATGCAAAAGCCAGCACGATGCATTCCCATGATCGAGTGGGATGGCTGCCGCGCACGGTTACCGCGTCATGCGCCCCAGGTCGCATGGCTTACGTCTTACGGGGAATGCATGAGCGAAATGGCGATGACAACCCGGGGCCATCCCCTGGCGACACCGCATCGATGGCTGGCTTCCGCCGACCACGCGGGAGACGGCTTCCCTCACGTCCATGATGCGCCCCCGGTCGAGTCCGCCGCCTCCCCCGAGTGGAGCGGCGCGTGCTGCAAGCTCGCCCCGATGGGCAGTTGGTCGTTTGACCTGACAAGCCACGCCTTGCGCTGGTCGGAGGAACTCCAGCGCATCTTCGAAATACCGCCGTCCGACGATGCCCGTACGACCACCGAGCCGCCGCGCCTCGCGCGACTCATCCATCCCGAGGATCGGGCCAGACTCGACCAGGCCTACCTTTCCTCCATCACTCGGCGCACGCCCTACGAAATCGACTACCGTCTCTATTTTCCGGACGGGCGCATCAAGCATGTGCGCGAATATTGTGAAACCTTCTACCATTCGGATGGTAAAGTCTGGGTCTCACATGGAACCGTGCTGGATATCAGCGCAATCAAGGAAGCCCAACATATGCTGGAACGCTCGCAAACGGAACTGCGCGCCCTGGCCGCGCAGCGTATGGAAACACTGGAAGATCTGCGCCGCCTGCTGGCGCATGAAATGCACGAAAACCTCGGCCAGTTGCTGGTGGCCCTGCGTCTGAAGGTTTCCAGACTGCGCCGCGACTGGATCGACAGCGGCGGCCCGGAAACCGATGCCATCAGCCAGGACATGCTGGACATGCTCGGCCAGGCCATCCGCAAGGTCCGCGAACTGACGACGCTCATCCGCCCCGCCACCCTGGAAATGGGCATCGTCCCGGCGCTGGAATGGCTGGCGGACGACTTCACCCGCGTCACTGGCATCGCCAGCCTCGTGCGCGCCCCGGAGGATGTTCCTCCGCTTGACGACGCCCAGATCTCAACCCTTTTCCGCCTGACCCAGGAGGCGCTGACCAATATCGCCCTGCACGCGGACGCAAGCCGGGTCGAAATCACCCTGGAGCGCGACGGCGATCATTACCTGCTGAGCGTGGCGGACAACGGCAAGGGCCTGCCGCCGGATGACCGGCGGAATACAGGCGTCGGCCTGATCGCCATGCGCGAGCAACTTCTTCTTTTCGGTGGCAGCGTGCTGTGCGAGGAAGCCTCTTCGGGTTCAGGGGCAGTCATTCGTGTGCGCTTTCCACTGGATGCATCCCGCCAAGGACAAGGCAAGGACCATGACTGACTCCCCAGTTTCCGCCCGCGGACGCGAGCGATTTTTCCCTGCCACAACCTAAAAAGGTGTCCCCGATGAAGAAGTCTCTTGTACTCCCGACCGTTCTGGCCGCGCTCATCTCCGGCCCGGTCCTGGCTGAAGAATTCGCCACCGCCAAGGAAGCCGAAGCCATGGTGGTCCAGGTCGTCAAGGATATCGCCGCCAACCGCGATGGAACCTATAGCGCCATCACCGCCAAGGAGGCCAAGTACGTTCATCTTGACCTCTACCCCGTGGTCTATGACATGAACGGCAAATGCCTGGCTCACGGCCAGAACGCCAAGCAGGTCGGCAAGGATCTGATCGGAATCGCCGATGCCGATGGCAAGGAGTTCATCAAGGAGCGCGTCGAGCTGGCCAAGACCAAGGGCAAGTTCTGGCAGGACTACAAGTTCACCGATCCGGCTACCAAGAAGATCCTGCCCAAATCCGCCTACTGCGAAAAGGCCTCTGACGTCATCGTCTGCGCGGGCGTCTACAAGCGCTGATACGGCCATGCCACGGTCACGGTCCCTGGGGCCGTGACATTCCATGCATAAAGGATAAAGAGAGCTTTGTTCCATGAAGACCGGCGCACGGATCATGTTGCCTCCCGTATTCACCATCGCCCTGATGTGCATCCTGGGCGGTGTGGGCTACTGGGGCATTGAGAGTATCAAGAAGGATCTCGACCTCCTGAGCGGCCACCACATGGCGCGCCTGGCGCTTGCCAACGAAGGGCGTGAGCAGCTCCTCACCGCCAACGCGGCGGTATATCGCCTTTATGCATGGATCGGCAATTACGACGAAGAGCGTATCGCCAAGGAAGCTGTTGTCATCGATGCTCACATCAACGAGGCGACCAAGCGGCTTGAGCAACTGACCGCGAACGCCGGTTCCGAAGGGGAGAAAAGCGCCAGCGCGGCCATTTCTCCCCTTCTTGCGGCTTATCGAAAGTCCATTGCCCAATCCATTGACCTGGCTTCGGTCGATGTCGGCACTGCGGCCGGCATGATGCAGGCCGCCGACAAAGGCTTTCTCGCCATTGCCGGGCAACTGAACCAACTGGTCGAGCTCCAGCGCAAGGCCAGTGACGAGTCCCTGGCGAAGGCGAATCAGACCGCCGGGCAGGTCATACGATTTCGCTGATGCTCATTCTCGCGGCGGCGGCGATGGCCCTGCTGGTCGCCTGGCGCACCGCGCGCGGCATCACGCGACGACTTGGCGGCGAACCGGACACCGTCGCCGAAGCGGCTCGCCGCCTCGCGGCGGGCGATCTCACCGTGCGGATCGAAACCCGCGCGGACGACCGTGACAGCCTGATGGCCGCCATGCGCGTCATGGTTGAGCGTCTGGCCAATGTCATCGGCGAGGTGCGTGACACCTCCGCTGCCCTCGCTTCCGCTTCCGGACAGGTCAACGCCACCGCGCAAAGTCTCTCCCAGGCCACCAGTGAGCAGGCCGCTTCGGTCGAACAGACTTCCGCCTCCATGGAGCAGATGGGCGCCTCGATCGAGCAGAACACGGACAACGCTCAAACCACCGAAGGCATCGCCGCCCAGGCCGCCCGGCAGGCTGACGAAGGCGGCCGCGCCGTGCGCCAGACCGTTGAGGCCATGAAGAGCATTGCCGAGAAGGTCGGCATCATCGACGACATTGCTTACAAGACCAACCTGCTCGCCCTCAACGCCGCCATCGAGGCGGCCCGCGCGGGCGACCACGGCAAGGGCTTCGCGGTCGTCGCCGACGAGGTCCGCAAGCTGGCCGAGCGCAGCCAGACCGCCGCGCAGGAGATCGGTGAGGTGGCTCGCAGTTCCGTCGGCATGGCCGAGAAGACCGGCGAATTGCTCGACGTCATCGTCCCCGGTATCAACCGCACTGCCACCCTGGTCCAGGAAATCACCGCTGCTTCCCAGGAGCAATCCACCGGCGCCGGTCAGATCACCGTCGCCATGGAGCAGCTCAACAAGGTCACTCAGCAGAACGCCAGCTCTAGCGAGGAACTGGCCGCCACCGCCGAGGAAATGAGTGCTCAATCCGAACAGCTTCAAAAGCTCATGGCGTTTTTCAGGCTGGGCGACGATGCGCGCCCGGTCAGGCAGTCGTAAAGCGGTGTTTGGATGAGCGTCCCGAGAAAGGTCTCGCGCATGCTTGCCGTGCTTGGTTTGCTGTCGTTGCCCTGCGCCTTGGCGGAAGGCAATGACATGTTCAGCCTGTCCGGGTTCGGCACGCTGGGCGTGGCATATCACGACGAGCGGGGCGTGACTTATCGCCGTGATGTTTCGCAAATCCGCGGCGCGGAAAGCGGACGGATCGACCCTCGACCGGACTCCATGCTTGGTGCGCAGCTCAATGTACGGCTTTCCGGGCGCACCGAGGCTGTGCTGCAAGCCATCAGTCGTGAGGCCATTGGCACGGGCTGGGCTCCGCGCGTGAACTGGGCCTACCTCAAATACACCCCGGACGAGAGCAGTGCGCTGCGGCTCGGGCGGCTTGGTCTGGACCTCGATCTACAGGGCGATCTGGCCGATATCGGTTACGCCGGGTTGATGGTTCGTCCGCAAGTGATTCTGAACCCGCGCTTCTTCGAGGGCGTGGACGCTGAGACCACGGTGCCGATGGCGGGTGGAACCCTGCGACTCAAGGGGCTGGCGGGCTGGACCCGGGGCAGGCTGCTCAGCGGCGGAGAGGTGTATGACACTTCCGGCTCGACGGTCTACGGCGGACTGGCGGAGTACATGCGCGGCGGCTGGAGCGGGCGCCTGTCGGCGGGCCGGGTCACGATGGCGAAGGAGGCAGAGGGTGTTGATGCGCTGCGGGAGGCGCTTGCGTCCGCGCCCGAGGGGCATGCCGCGCTGGCCGGTATCCTGATGGAGAACCGCCGCCAGGACTTCGCCGCGCTGGCCCTGGCCTACGAAGGCGGGCCGTTGCGCACCCAGGCCAGCTACACCCGGGTTGTCTCGCCTGGCTGGACGGATCAACACATGTTCTATGCCAATGCGGGCTATCGCCTGGAGCGGCTGACGCCTTATCTGGGCTACACCCGCTTCTGGATGGACTCCAGCCTTGTTTCGACCGGCATTCCGGATGGCTTGTCGGAAGCTACGGACCAGTTCAACGCCGTGACCGCGCTGGCCCAGTCCGCGCCCAAGGTCAACAAGCATGTCCTTGCCGCAGGCCTGCGTTATGAACTGGATGACCACATGGCCCTGAAGGTCCAGGCCGACGTCATCCGCTACAAGGATCCTGACAACCTGATCGACCCCGCACAAGATGCCACGCCCGCCGACCGGCGGTCGTGGAAAAGCATGATGCTCTACTCGATGAGCCTGGATTTCGTGTTTTAAGGAAGAACGCAATGGAACACATGGAACACATGGAACACATGGAACACATGGAACACATGGAACACACCCGCCCCCTTGCCGCGATGGCGCACCGATTGATGACGTGCGCTCTTCCGCTCGCCATGCTCGCCGCATCGTCCGCGTCGGCGGACGAGAGCCTGTTCCGGCTCTCCGGTTTTGGCACCTTGGGCGCGGTCTATCACGACGCGCGGGACGTGACCTTCCGCCGCGACATTTCCCAGGTCAAGGGCGCCGAGGGCGGTCAGTTCTCGTTACGTCCCGACTCCATGCTCGGCGTGCAGCTCGACGCGCACCTGACCGACCGCCTGGATGCCATGGTGCAGCTCATCAGCCGCGAATCCGCCGACAGCGACTACACGCCTGAGGTGAGTTGGGCTCACTTCAAGTACGAGCTCGACAGCAACAGCTCGGTCCGGGTCGGGCGCATGGGTCTGGAGTTTTACCTGCAAGGCGATTCCATCGAGATCGGCTATGCCAACCCGATGGTCCGTCCGCAGGTCATCTTCTACCCGCGCACGTTCGATGGCGTGGACGCGGAAACTTCGTTCCCGCTGGCGGGCGGCGCCATGCGGCTCAAGGCCATGACCGGCTGGACCCATGGCAAGCTCATGTCCGGCCAGGGCACTTTCGATACCGCCGGCTCCCCCTTTCTGGGCGGGATGGTGGAGTACACGCGCGATGGATGGACGGGTCGCCTGAGCGCGGGCGGACTCAAACTTCAGCGGGAAACATCCAGCCCCGAGCTGGAAGCTTTTCGTCAGGCGTTGTCGGCGGTCCCCAATGGCGCGGATATCCTGGATACGATCTCCATGTCGAATCGGCGCCAGAAACTCTTGTCGTTCTCGCTGGCCTATGACGATGGCCCCCTGCAAACCCAGGCCAGTTACAACGTCATCGCCTCCCATGCCTGGCCGAACCGCAATATTTTCTATGTCAACGCGGGCTACCGGCTGGAGCGATTCACCCCCTATCTTGGCTTCTGCGCCATGCGTATGGATCGTGACACGATTCCCACCGGGATTCCCGACGGACTCTCCCCCGGCACGGACCAGCTCAACGCAGGGGCTTCCGTTGCGCAGAGCATGCTCAAGGCTAACCAGGACACCTGGACCGCAGGCGTGCGTTACGACCTGGGGGGCAATCTGGCGCTCAAGGCCCAGGTTGACCTCATCCGTTACATCGACCCCGCCAGCCTGATCGATGCCGAACAGGACATGACTCCCGCCGGAGCGCGTGAGTGGAAGCGGGCGACGGTGTATTCCCTGGCCCTGGACTTCGTGTTTTGAGGATGGATGCCATGAACATGAAAACCTCTGCCGCCGCACTGGCGCTGCTTTTGATCCTTGGACCGCTGGGCGCGCGCGCCGACATGGTGGTGGTGACAGGCGCAAGAAGCACGATTGAAACCCTGGCCCGCGAGGATGTCGTCAATATCTTCATGGGGCGCTACCGCAGCTTTCCCAACGGCCAGCCCGCGCTGCCGATGGAGCGCGCATCCGACACTCCGGAATACCGCCGCTTCTACCAGAGCCTGCTGAACAAACGTCCCGAGGAAATCCATGCCTACTGGGCGCGCCTGCGTTTCTCCGGGCGCACCGAGCCGCCGCGCCTGTTTCCCGGCAGCCGCGAGGCCTATCTGCGCGAGATCGCGGAAACGCCAGGGGCCATCGGCTACACCGATCGCCAGGACCTCCCGCGCGACATGCGCGTGCTGCTGACCCTGCCGGAGTGAACATGTCGCGCCCGTGGTTCGCCCGTCTTGGCGGGCTCATCCTTCCCGGCCCCATGAAAAAATGGAGCGACGGGCTGGTGCTGAGGGTTGCCGGAGGCATGCTGGCGGCGGGCGTGGTGCTGGCGATGATTTTCGCCCTGATAAGCGCCGCCGTGATAAGCGAGCGCGAAACACAGCGCCAGCTCGACCGGGTTGGCGAGCTTCTCTCCACAGTCGAGAGCACGGTCAGCATCGCCTGCTTCACGGGCGATCAGGCCCTGGCCGAAGAGGTCATGCACGGCCTGCTCACCAACCGCCTGGTGGCCGGGGTGAGCATCATCGCCGGGCAGCGGGTGCTCGCGGCTTCCGTCCGCGAGGGCTACGAGTCCGAACTGGACAGAGCCGTGCACAGGCAGGTCAAGTCTCCTTTCGATAGCATGCATGTCGGCGAGGTCACGCTGGTGGCGGATCACGCTTACATCCAGACCCTGGCCCGCGAGCAGGTCCGGGTGAACGTGACCGTACTGCTGATCGAGGCCATGGCGCTTGGCCTGCTACTGGTCTGGATCATGCTGCGTGTCGTGGTCCGCCCCATCCAGCATCTGGCGCGGGAAATCGATGCGGCGCCGGCGGGCTCGCGCACCCGCTTGAGCCTGACGGCGAGCAATGCCCATGAGCTGGGGCGGCTGGCCGCTTCGTTCAACACCCTGCTCGATCGCACGGCCAACCTGCTCGAAGCCGAGCACGCCATGCGCGATACCCTTGCCCGGAACGAGCGGCAGTTGCACAGCCTGACGGAAAACATCCCGCTGCTCATTGGCCGACATGATCGCCATGGGCGCTTCGTCTACCTCAATTCCAAACTGGAGGATGCGCTGGGCGTTCGGTTCGAGGATGTCCACGGTTTGCGGCCCACGGAAATCCAGAACCTGCCGCACGCTGAACCCATGGAGGGCGCCATTCGCAGGGTCGCTCGCAATGGCATGGAGGAAGAGTTTGAGACCCAGATGCGTCTCGCCTCCGGCGAATCTGTCTGGCTGCACATGCAGATTCTTCCGGAGTTCGATGAGCACGGTCTGGTCGTCTCCATCCTGGCGGTGGGCCGCGACGTGACAGCCCGTCACCAGGCCGAGCGTCATCTGCTGGAAACCCGCAACCGCCTGCTCGCGGTGCTGCAAAGCATCCCCGACCTGGTCTGGCTAAAGGACGAGAGCGGTGTGTACCAGGCCTGCAACCATACCTTCGAGCGGTTTTTCGGCGCGCGGGAGAACGAGATCATCGGCAAGAGAGACCACGACTTCGTTGACCGCGAACTGGCCGATCACTTCCGACGCATGGATCTGGTTGCCATTGACAAGGGCGGCATCCATATCAATGAAGAGTGGGTCACGTTCGCCGCCGACGGTCGCCGGGCCTTGCTGGAAACGCGCAAGGTCCCGATCCAGGACGCGGATGGGCGCATCGTCGGCGTGCTCGGCATCGGGCGCGACATCACCGAACGCAAGGCCGCCGAGCGTCAGCTCAAACTGCTGGAGCAGGCCATCAACGCTTCGGGGGATGCCATTCTCGTGATCGCCGAGGATGGCCGTTTCGCCTACGTCAACGATGGCGCATCGCAGGCCTTGGGTTATAGCCGCGAACAACTGCTGGACATGGGCATACCCGACGTCGACCCCAACGCGGGCGCGGATGATTTCCACCGGATGATGCAGAGCGGCATGGGGAGGCTCAGGCACTTTGAAACCATGCACAGGGCGCGCGACGGCGAGCTGTTCCCGGTGGAAATTTCCGCCACCCTGATGGAGTTCGACGGGGCCTGTTTCGATATCGCCGTGGCGCGCAATATCACAGAGCGCAAGGCTGCCGAACGCCGCCTCAAGCTGCTTGAGCATGCCATCAACGCCACCGGCGATGCCATTTTCGTGACCAACATGAAGGGCGCGTTCGTCTACGTCAACGATGCCGCCTGCCACTCCCTCGGTTATTCGCGCGAGGACCTGCTGGGCATGGGGGTGAGGGATATCAATCCTGATGCCTCGGACGAGCTCATTCAGAAAGTCGGCGCGGAGCTGCTGTCGCAGGGCAGGATCGACAGTTTCGAGACGGTGCACCGCGCCCGTGACGGGCATATGTTCCCGGTGGAAATCGCCAAATCGCTGATGGCGTTCGATGGCGCTCATTTCGGCATCTCGGTGGCGCGCGACATCACCGAACGCAAGGCCGCCGAGCAACGTTTCACCCATCTTGCCACCCATGACGCGCTGACCGGCCTGCCCAACCGCGTCTTGCTCAAGGACAGGCTCCAGCAGGCCATCGCCCAGGCGCAGCGGGACCACGATCTTTTGGCGGTCATCTTCATCGATCTCGACAACTTCAAGGTCATCAACGACACCATGGGTCACGATGTCGGCGATGAGTTGCTCAAGCAGGTGGCCGGACGCATGCGGGGCTCCTTGCGCGAGAGTGACACCGTGGCACGCCTTGGCGGTGATGAGTTCGTGGTCTTGCTGCACGGCGGCGATGCACGGGACGTGGAGCTGGTCGCGGACAAATTGCTCGCCACGCTCGCCCCGGCCTATGAGATCGGAGCCCGCCAACTCTATTCGGGCGCAAGCCTCGGGATTGCCGTCTACCCGAAAGACGGCGAAGACATGGAAGCGCTCATGCGCAACGCCGACACCGCCATGTACGCGGCGAAGAGCCAGGGCCGCAACCAGCATCGTTTCTTCTCCGCCGAGATGAGCGCGGAAATCCAGGAGTGGTCAAAGCTTAGCCATTGCCTGCACCGCGCCCTGCGGCACAAGGAATTCGAGCTGCACTATCAACCCAAGATCGACCTGCTCACGGGCAGGGTGAGCGGTCTCGAAGCGCTGATCCGCTGGCGTCATCCCGAGTGGGGTCTGGTTTCGCCTGCGCGCTTCATTCCGGTCGCCGAGAAGAACGGCCTCATCAACGACATCGGGCTATGGGTGATGGACGAGGCCTGCCGCCAGATGCGCGAATGGCTGGACCAGGGGGTTGAGCCGGGCCGTGTGGCGATCAACCTCTCCGGCCAGCAATGCCTGGGCAGCGAATTGCCGCGCCAGGTGCGCAAGGTGCTGAAGCGCCACAAGATTGATGGCTCACGCCTGGAAGTGGAAATCACCGAAAGCATCGTCATGAGCAATGCGGAAGAGTCCGTGCGGGCCTTCTGGGCGCTGCGCGACATGGGCGTTACCGTGGCCGTGGACGATTTCGGTACAGGCTACTCCTCGCTCAGTTACATCAAACGGCTGCCGGTCAACACGCTCAAGATCGACAAGTCGTTCGTGGACGATCTGGAAACCGATCAGCAGGATCAGGAAATCGTCCGAGCCATCCTTGCCATGGCGCAAAGTCTTGGCCTGCGGGTGGTGGCGGAAGGCATCGAAACATGGGAGCAGTACGACCTCCTGCGTTCGGCGGGCTGCCCGGAGGGGCAAGGCTACCATTTCAGCAAACCGTTGCCGGCCAGGGATATGACCGAGCTTCTGCTTTCCAGCTTCGTTGCCGGATGATCGCCGACGCGGTCGCATGCCGCCATGACAAGGACATGGCGCTGGGCTATAAAGGCTGCATGCCGAACGCCATCCTCCACCCGCGCGCCCGTCCGGCCCCCTCGCGCCCACGCCGCCGGGCGGTCCGGTTTGCCGCGCTCCTGTTGGCGGCGCTCCCGCTATTGCAAGGCTGCGGGGAGCGGGAGGCGCCCATCGTGCCGCCGGAATACAGTGAGAAACGCCTGCCGGGCGCGGCTCCGGTGTTGCGTTTCGGCGTGCACCCTCTGCACAACCCGAACCGTTTGTTCGAGCTCTACGGCCCGATCGTCGATGCGGTCAACCGCGCCATTCCGGATGCGGAGCTGCGCCTGGAGGCCTCGCGCGACTATGCGGATTTTGAGCGCAAGCTGCGCGAGCGCGAGCTCGATCTCGCCCTGCCCAATCCCTACCAGACGCTCAAGGCCGTCCGCCACGGCTACCGCATCATCGGCAAGGTCAAGGGCGACGAGGATTTTCGCGGCATCATCCTGACCCGCGCCAAGAGCGCGCCGGGTTCGGTCCGCGAGCTGCGCGGCAAGACTCTGGCCTGCCCCGCGCGCACCGCATTGGCGGCCTGCATGATGCCGTTGCTGTACCTGAACGAGCTGGGGCTGGATGTACGCCGTGATTTGACGGTGATGGAAGTCGGTTCGCAGGAATCCAGCATCCTCAATGTCGCGCGCGGACTGACTGACGCGGCGGCGACCTGGCCGCCGCCGTGGAGGGCGTTTCAGCGGGCCTATCCCGAACTTGCCGCGACCCTGAGCGTGCGCTGGGAAACCGAGCCTCTGCCCAATAATGGCCTGGTGGCGCGCGAGGACCTGCCCGAAGAACTGGGCGCGCGCATCGTGGAGCAGCTTGTTCGCCTGGATGGGAATGACGCGGGACGAAGCCTGCTGCAAGCCGCCGAAATCGCCGGGTTCGAACCGGCCAACCAGGCGACCTACGCGCCCCTGACGACCTTCCTCGAACGCTATGAAACCCGGCTTGGAGCCCTGCCGGAATGAGCATGCTCTCGGCTCTTGTCGCGCCCCTCATGAAATCCCTGCGCTGGCGTCTGGCGCTGAGCATCGCTCTTGTGCATGCGGTGATGATGGCGGTCTTCGTGTTCGATCTGGTTGAGCGCGAGCGCACCACCTTCCAGCAACAGGCGCGCGATTCCGCGCTCCAGAACGCCACGGTCCTGGCGCTCACCAGTCATGAATGGCTGCTCGCGCGCGACCTCGCGGGGCTGAGTGAACTGGTGACGCCCTTCCGTCAAGCCCGCGACATGAAGTTTGTCATGATCGTCGCGCCTGACGGGCAGGTCCTGGCGCACACCGATCCGGAGCGGATCGGCCTGTATCTGCGCGACCCGGTCAGCGTCGCCATGCTGAAGGACGCGCGCCTCCAACCCTACTTGATCCAGCAGTCGAATCTGCTGCTGGACGCCGCCGCCCCCATTGAGCACCAGGGCAAGCCGATTGGCTGGGTGCGCGTGGCGATGGGCGCCGAATCCGCGCAGGATGCTCTGGATGGCAGCCTGCGCGACGGTTTGCTCTATACCCTTGCCGCAATCCTTGTCGGCGCTCTGCTTGCCATCCTGATCGCGGGCGGCATGACCCGCGACCTGCGCCGAGTGCAAGAGCTGATGCGCAAGGTCGCTCAGGGTGAGCTCCATCACCGCATCGGACTTGCCCGGCTGGACGAGGTGGGCGATGTGGCGCGCGGTTTCGATCACATGCTCGACCGGCTGGAGCACGACGACCAACTCATCAAACAGACCAGCGAACGACTCGAACTCGCCCTGCGCGGCAGCAACGATGGCCTGTGGGATTGGGACCTGAGCACCAACCATGTCTTCTACTCCCCGCGCTGGAAAGCCATGCTCGGTTATGCCGATGCGGAGATCGGAAACCAGAAAAGTGAATGGGCCGAACGAGTCCACCCGGACGACATGGCCCAGATTCAGCGCGACCTGCAAGCCCATCTGAGCGGTGAAACGCCCTCGTATGAAAACATCCATCGCATGCGTCACAAGGATGGGGCGTGGCGCTGGATTCTCGATCGGGGCATGGTCATCCGGGACGCGCATGGCGAGCCCTACCGCATGGTCGGCACCCATACCGACCTGACCGAGCTCAAGGAGGCCGAGGCGCGCCTGGCTCTGGAGCGGGCGCGTTTGCACAACCTGCTGCAAACCCTGCACATGGGTGTGCTGGTGGAAACCGCCGGACGGGAGATCGCGCTCGCCAACTCGGGGTTCTGCGAGCTGTTCCAGGCGCCGCGCCCGCCGCATGAACTGATCGGCATGGATTGCCGTACTCTGGGCCAGCAGGTCGCGCCGCTGTTCGCCGATCCCGCCGGGGCCTGGCAACGTATCCAGCATCTTGTCGCGACCGGCGAGCCGGTTGTCGGCGATATCATCCAGATGCGCGATGGCCGCACCCTCGAACGTGACTACAGTCCGATCATGGTCGAGAACCGGCTCGAAGGTCATCTATGGATGTACCGCGACATCACCCCGCGCATTCGGTTGGAGCAAACCCTGCGGGAACAGCGCGAGCGCTTGCGTGAAATCCTGGTCTCCATGGCGGACGGGGTGATCGTGACGGATGCGGATGGGCGGATCGAATTCCTCAATCCGGCCGCCGTGCGGCTGACCGGCATGCCGCTGGAGCGGGCGCTTGGCCAGCCGATCGAATCCGTCGCGCGGTTGATTGAGAGTGAAACAGGGCGTTGGCTGGACCACACCCTGATCGAGTCGATGATGCGGGAGGGGAATCGCGGCATTCCCGCGCGTCTGGTCCAGGAAGGCGACATCCAGGTCATTTTTGATCTTGAGCTGAGCGCGGCCAATCTGGGCGAGCGGCATACGGGCGGCTTGGTGCTGATCCTGCACGATGTGAGCGAAACCCATCGCCTGATCGAGCAGATAAGCTGGCAGGCGCGCCACGATCCCCTGACCGGCCTGCCCAACCGCGCCGATTTTTCCGAGCGTCTGAAACATTTTCTGGCCGACGTGCACGAGTACGGCGGGCAACACATCCTGCTTTACATGGACCTTGACCAGTTCAAGGTGGTCAATGACACCTGCGGTCACGCAGCGGGCGATGAGCTTCTGATGAGCCTTGCCCACATCCTGAGCGAGGGCACGCGCCGCGACGACATGATCGCCCGCCTTGGCGGCGACGAATTCGGCGGGCTGTTGCCGCGCTGCACGATCGATGACGCCATGCGCATCGCCCAGGAACTGCGCGAGAGCGTCCAGGCCTTCAGTTTTTACTGGCAGGATCGGGTGTTCAACGTCGGCGTCAGCATCGGCATCGTCGCCATCACGACCGATTGGGATTCGGCGGACGACATCCTGCGCGCGGCTGATATCGCCTGTTATGCCGCCAAGGAAGAGGGTCGCAACCGGGTGCATGTCTACCAGACTACGGACGAGGCCATGTCGCAACGGGTCGAGCAGCTCGGCATGGCGGCCCAGATCCAGCTTGCCTTGCACGAGGAACGCTTCGTGCTCTACGCGCAACCGCTCAAGCCGCTAGGCATGATCGACGATGCGCTGCATCTGGAAGTACTGGTGCGCATGGTGGATCGCGAAGGCAAGATCATGGCGCCCGGACTCTTCATCAGCGCGGCGGAACGCTATAACCACATGCAGGCTATCGACCGCTGGGTAGTCAACGCCACCCTGCAACGCCTGCACGAGGTTTTGACCCAACCGGCCCCGCCGCCCCTGCGTCATATCGGCATCAACCTCTCCGGCCACTCTCTGACCCACGAAGCGATGCTCGAATTCATTGAGAATGAACTGCGCCGGTATGCCTTCCCGCATGGATTGATCTGTTTCGAAATCACCGAAACGGCGATCATCAGCAACCTGAGCCAGGCGCTGACCTTCATCCAGCGCATGAAGGCGCTTGGCTGCACCTTCGCGCTGGATGACTTCGGCTCCGGCCTGTCCTCCTTCGCCTACCTCAAGTCCTTGCCGGTCGATTACCTCAAGATCGACGGCGTGTTCGTGCGCGACATCGTATCCGATGCCCACGATCGAACCTTCGTGCAAGCCATCAACCAGGTTGGACATACCCTGGGTTTGAAAACCATCGCCGAATTTGTCGAAAACGCCGCCACGGAAGGCATGCTGGCTGAAATGGGAGTGGACTTCGCCCAAGGCTATGGCATCAGCGCACCCAAACCTCTGGAGAGCTTCCTCGGCATGGACAGGGAGCGGAGTGCTTGATGGGCCGCCTAGCAGGCCGCTGAAAAATGTTTTCAACGGCCTGTTAAAGCAAGCCAAGGATGGCTTGCCCGAAGATCAAGCAACGTAAGTGCTTGATTTTCGCCCTTCGTCACGGGCGTGTACCGGGACGAAGGGGTTGAAAAAAGACAAGGAAGTCTTTTTTCAACATCCTGCTAGGGGACGTTCCCGCAGAGTGACGCTAGGCTGTCCCCGGGGCGAAGGCTTGGCGTGGTTATCGCGGCGGGGCGCCGCTCCTACGGGGTGGGCAGGAGGCCCGTCCTCGGGCCGATGAGGCGCGGTTCCTCAGTCGGACAGGCCGTTGTTGATGGCGTAGCGCATCAGGTCGGCCATGTTTTCGAAATCCATTTTTTCCATCAGGCGTGTCTTGTGCGTGCTGACGGTCTTGTTGCTGATGGCGAACTGGTCGGCGATTTCGTTGACAGTTTTGCCCTTGGCCAGCAGGCGCAGGACTTGCAATTCACGGTCGGAGAGGCTTTCGTGCAGGGCGCGGGGCGCTACTCCGCTGACGCCGAAGGCCATTTTTTCGGCGATGGCGGCGTCGATGTAGCGCCCGCCCCTGGCCACTTTGCGCACGGCGGACAGCAGGGTGTCGGGGTCGCCGTCCTTGCTCAGGTAGCCGTTTGCTCCGGCCTTGAGGGCGCGCTGCGCCACGACGGGTTCGTTGTGCATGCTGACCACGAGGATGCGTAGCTCCGGGTAGCGCGCGCGGATGCGGGTAATGAGGTCTTCGCCGCAGATGCCGGGCATGGTCATGTCCAGCAGCAGCACATCGATATCGCCCTGGCGCAGGCGCTCAAGCACTTGCGCGCCGTTGACGGCTTCGCCTGCCACCTCAATGTCGTCCATCAGGTTGAAGAGCTGTTTGAGCCCTTCGCGCATGAGGGTGTGGTCGTCGGCGATCATCAGTCGGATCATGTCCCTTCTCCCGGCGGGGGGCTGGTGTCGGTTTCGGCGACGCACCCCGTATTCCCGTTGGGTGAGGCGACGCCTGGAATGATGGCCTGGATGCGAACGCCTCTTCCGGGGGCGCTCTCGATGGCGAGTTGTCCGCCGAGGCCGTGGACCCGCTCGCGCATGCCGACCAGTCCGAAGCTTTGCTTGCCTACGGCGGCGGGGCTGAAGCCTTTGCCATCGTCGCGCAGTTCCAGCATGCAGCGGCCATCGCCATGGGTGAGCGTGATCCAGACCTGGCGGGCCTCGGCGTAGCGGGCGGTGTTGGTGAGGGCTTCCTGGGTCAGGCGGAACAAAGCCATGGCACAGGCGTCGCTTTGCTCGCTCAGCGCGGGCGGGTTCAGGTCAAGTGCGCAGGGGATGCCGGTGTGGCGCTGGAACTCTTCGGCCAGCCACTCAAGCGCCGGGCCGATGCCCATGTCCAGGGCAGCCGGGCGCAGGCTGGTGGCGATGTCGCGCACGACTTGAATGCTGCGTTCGGTCAGTTGTCCGAGCTGGCCAAGGCGCTCGGCCAGGATCGGTTGTTTCGTGTCGAAGCTGAATTTGAGACTGTTCAGGCCCAGCTTGAGGGCGGTCAGGTTCTGGCCCAGCTCGTCGTGGATTTCGCGCGCCACGCGCTTGCGTTCTTCTTCGCGAGCGGTTTCGCGCTGTGCGATCAGTTCGCGCAGTTGTGCATGCGATTCGGCCAGCCGCCGTTCGGTTTCCTTGAGCGGGGTGATGTCTCGACCGATGGCGATGGCGCCGCGAATCTCTCCGTTTTCCCGTCGCTCGGCCACGAAGCTGACCTGATGTGTGCGCGTTTCGCCCGCAGGCGAGGGCGGGAGGGTGATTTCGATCCGCTCCGGGATGCCGCCGAGCAGGACCCGCTCCAGGGCGGCCTGGTAACGCTGCGTTTCAGGGTCGTCTCTGAATTCGAGCGGCGTTTTGCCCAGAAGCGCTTCGGCAGGCGTGCCGGTGATTCGCAGCAGGTTCGGGTTGACGTAGGTGGCGCGCCCTTCCGGGTTGTAACGGATAACGTTGTCCGGGAGGTTCTCGGCCAGGGTGCGGAATTCCCGCTCGCGTGAGGCAAGCGCCTCTTCCATGCGTTTCTGTTCGGTGACGTCGCGTCCGATGGCCAGCGCGCCGGTGATGGCTCCGTGTTCATCGCGTTCGGCGATGAAGCGGATGTTGTGCACGATCTTGCCGTCTGGATCGTTACGAATTTCAAATTCGATCTCCTGGGGGAGGCCGCTGGTCAGCGCCGCCTCAAGGGCGGCTTGATAGCGAACCATGGAGTCGTTGACGTAGCGGTTCGATGTGAAGGGCGGTTCCCCGATAAGCTCTTCGGCTGGGCGGCCCGTCATGCGGCTCATGGCCGAGTTGACATAAATCTTCCGGCACTGGAGGTCATAGCGGACCACGTTATCGGGCAGGTTTTCGGCCAGGGTGCGGAATTCGCGCTCGCGCGAGGCCAGCCTGTCTTCCATGCGCTTTTGTTCCGTGATGTCGCGAGCCAGAGCGAGCGCACCGGTGATCTCTCCGTTTTCGTCGCGTTCGGCCAGAAAGCGCACGTTGAATACCCGTTCGGGTTGGTCCTTTTCACTTACGGTCAGTTCGAATTCGTGAGGGGCGCCGGTGGCAAGGGTGTCCCGCAGGTAAGTCTCGTAGCCCTGCATGAAGTCCTCAGACGGCACGCCCGTCTGGGTCGGGGTTTCCCCGATCAGCTCTTGGGCCGGGCGTCCGGTCAGGCGTGGCAGTCCTGCGTTGACGTAGATTTTCCGACCGTGCCGGTCGTAGCGGATGATGATGTCCGGGAGGTTTTCGGCCAGGGTGCGGAATTCCTGTTCGCGCGCGATCAGGGTGCTTTCCAGCGCCTTGCGCTCGCTGATGTCGCGCACCAGGGTGAGGATGTAGGCTTGGCCGCCGAACTCGAAGTAGCTGGAGTGAATCTCGACCGGGAAGCGGCTTCCATCCTTGCGGCAGTGCTCCGATTCCAGGGTGAGCATGCCCGCGCCGCGCAGGGTGTTCCAGTTTGCCGTCAGTTGTTCCGGGCTGAGGTTTGGGTCAATGTCCGGGAGTCGCATGTTCAGCAGCTCTTCCCGTTCATAGCCGAGCGCGCGGCAGGCTTCGGCATTCACATAATGGAAGCGGCGCGCTTCATCCATCAGGTAGGCGGCCTCATGGACCTGGTCAATGGCGTGACTCTTGAGGGCCAGTCGTTCTTCCGCCTTGAACCGCTCGTCGATCTCTTTCTCCAGGCGGCTGTTGGTTTCCCTCAGGCGCAGGTTGAAGAACGCACCAGCCACCAGCAGCAAAAGGCTGGCGGCGAGAATGGTCAGCAATAGACCGTTGCGTGCCGCATCCTTTTCGCGCTGGTGTTTGAGCCGGTCGATCTCGTGCTGGCGGCTTTCATCCTGGTAGCGCTGGCTGAGTTCGCTGATGCGCTGGCTGGCGCGTTCGCGCGCTGCCTTGTCGGCCATGGCGATGGATTCGCTGGAAAAGGCATATGCACGGGCGGGATCGCCCTGCGCGGCGTGGCGCGCGGCCATGCGCCTGGCGCTTTCGCTGATGTAAGTGGCAAGGCCGATCCTGCCCGCCAGGGCATAAGCCCGTTCGGTATCGGCGAGGGCCGCGTGGGGATGGTCCAATGCCAGATGGTTGTCGGCGCGGGCATTCAAGGCCCACCACAGCCCGATGATGTTGGCGCCACGCTCGAAGACGTGCACATTTTCGTCGTAGAAAGCGGTGGCTTCTTCATGCCGTTGCTGGCGGGCAAGGTTGCCCGCGAGGCCATGCGCGGCATGGGCGATGTAGAACGGCCCCCCCAGCTTCCGGGCCAGATCCAGCGCCTCTCGGTGATTGCGCTCGCCGTCCCCGAGCTCGCCAAGCTTGCTATTCATATAGCCCAAGCCCAGCAGGGCGCTGATCTGCAAGGCTCTGGAGCGCGCGGCGCGGGCGGCATTCAGCATGAGGGCATAGTGTTCGCGTGATTCCTTGGGGCGCTCGCTTTGTTCGTAGGCGATGCCCATGCCGTGATGGGCGTAGGCCAGTGCGAACGGGTTGCCGGAGCGTTGGGCGATTTCCATGTTTTTCAGGGCGATGTCGATGGCATCGTCCAGAACCCCCATGCGCCGGTACAGCATGCCGGTGCGCAGCATGACTTCGCTCAGCAGGTCCGGACGGTCCGGGATGTCCTGCATGCGCTCCATGGCACGCCGCGATGCCTCAGTCAGTTGATCAAAGCGCGCGGCGTTGACTGCGTTGAGTGCGATGACGAGGTTGGCTTCGACCTGGCCGACGGCGTCGCCGCTGTGTTCGGCCAGATCGCGGGCGGCCTGGGCGTGCTTGCCAGTATCCTCGGTCAGGCCCAGGTAGAGTTCGGCCCGCGCCAGCAGGTTGAGTGCGCGGGCCTGGTCGGCGGGGGTTGCACCCGGCGGGACGGTTTCGCTCAGGCGCAGGGCTTCGAGCTGGGCGCGCGGGGCATCGTTTTCGATCAGAAGCCGCACTTCGTCCGCACGGGCGCGCCAGTGCTCCAGGGTGGTGGCGGCGAACGTGATGCCCGGATAAGCGGCACAGACCAGCAGCATGAGCGATCCAAGCCACTGGACGGAGCGTTTCATCAGAAGCGGACCGATGCCCGCAGGGCGATCTGGGTGTCGTTGCGCCACACGCTCTGGGGGCGGGTGGGGCTGCCGTAGTAGGCCACGCGATCCGTGCCGAGCAGATTGCTTCCCTCCAGCGTCAGGGTGAGGTTGGGCGCGGGACGATAGCTCAGGGAGGCGTCCAGCCAGCCATAGCCCTTGGTGTAGATGGGCAGCGCGCCGACGCCGGTCACCTGGGTGACGCCGGAAAGGTAGGTGTCACGCCAGTTGTAGGCCAGGCGCGCGGAGATGCGGCCACGCTCGTACAGCGCGGCGAGGTTGTAGCTGTTTTTGGAGAGATTCTGCAAAGGGGCGTCGTCTCCAAGAAGGGGGCTGGGCGCGCGGCTATCGACATAAGTGTAGTTGGCCTGAAGCCCCAGTCCGCTCATCCAGCCGGGAAGCTGATCGAAAAACTGCTGGTAGCCGAGCTCGACGCCCGCGATGTCGGCATGCCCGGTGTTGTAGGGGCGGCTGACCTGGTAGATCTCGCCATCATGCAGCTCCGGTGTGCTGAGCGTGCCGACGAAACCGTCCACCTTTTTGACAAAGCCGGTCAGGTGGATCACGGCGGTCTTGTCGAAATAGCGCTCCAGCGCAATATCCAGATTGTCCGAGCGGACCGGCCTGAGCGCCGGATTGCCTGCCAGGCCCTGGTTGAGGCTGGGATTGATGGTGTTGCGCAGCAGCATCAGCGAGGGGGAGAGCTGATCGAAGTTGGGCCGGGTCAGGGTCTTGGAGAGCCCGGCGCGCAGCAGCAGGCCGGGGCTCGGTTCGTAGCGCAGGTTCAGGCTGGGCAGGGTGTCCAGATCGTCGTGGTCGATGTGGATCGGCGCGACGCCACCGCTGCTCGGCACGGATTGATAGCCGGAAAGCGTGGCCTGGGTGCGGACCAGTCGCAGCCCCAGATTGCCATCCAGCGGGATGCGCCCGGCGTTGAAACGGAGCATCGCGTAGGCGGCCTGGGTGTTTTCGCGGATGGCCCAGGTGCCGAGCGGGTTGGCTTCGGGGATGGGTGTCTGGATGCCGAAGGCATCGCGCAGGGCCTGGGCATCACGGAAGAAATCCGGGTTGCCGGTCAGATAGCCGTCGATGCCGGTGGAGCCGGGCAGGACCTCGTATGGATTGGGCATGACGTAGCCGGGCATGTCGGCCACCGTCAGTCCGTTCACGGCGGCATCGGCGAAGATCAAGCCCGCGCCGTTGTCGGCTTGCCGCCGGGCGAGCCGCGCACCGATGCGGATCGACTCGATCGGCCCCTGGCCAAGGCGGTATTCGCCATCCAGTTGCACGGCGTCCAGGCGGCCTTCGAACGGTCGCCAGCGGTAGGCGATGCCGGTGTAGCGCATGTTCGCCGGGTCGCTCAGGTCACTGCCGCTCAGGCGCGTGGCCGGGATGTCACCCGACAGATCCTGGTGAAATTGGGCGGCGCTGCCCGCCATCATCGGCCCGGAAAAAAAGAGCTCACTGCGACTGTCGGCATGGCTCAGATCGCCGCTGATCTTCAGCGGGCCGTCCTTCCAGCTTCCGCCCAGGGCCAGCGTGCGATTGCGGTCAAAGGTGTCGCGCGCGAAGCTCAGGACAGAGTAGGAAGCGTCAGTCCAGGTGATGGATTGCATGTCCTGGGTGTCGGGAAACAGCCGCAGGCTGCCGTCAAGAAAGCTTTTCGTTGCGCCGACATTGATCTGGTGCGAGTCCTGCCGGGTGGTGAATTCGTTGTAGCCGCCTTCGGCATACAGCTCCAGGGCCGTGTTCGGTTTCCACTGAAGGGCGAAGTTGGCGGATTGCCGCTCGCGCGTGCCCAGACTGACCGTTTCGGACGTTCCGCCGGGCGCGTAGACCGTCTGGCCGGGAATCAGGTCGGTGCGTGCGGTGGGCGCGCCGGTGGTTTTCTGGTCTTCGCGCCAGGCTCGCTCCTGCATGGCGAGGCTGAGCAGCGCGCCGAACTGACCTGCCGTGGCGCTCGTCCATCGTGTACTGGCAAGCGCGGAGTATTGCATCTTGCTCGCGCCCACGAGATCGCCGTGGATCAGGCGCGCGGAGGCATCGAGCCGGTCGCCCGTGAAATCGAAGGGGCGCCAGGTGCGCACGTCGATCAGGCCGCCCACCCCGCCTTCCAGTTGATGGGCGGATGTGGTTTTGTACACGTCGATCCCTGCCAGTAGCTCGGCGGGGATGTCGGAGAAATCCAGCGTGCGACCGGTTCCGGCGGTGAAGACCTCGCGACCGTTCAGGGTCGTTTGCACCTGGGTCAGGCCGCGCAGTGTGACCAGGCCGCCTTCGCCGCGATCACGCGCGATCTGCACACCGGGAATGCGTTGCAGCGCGTCGCTGACGCTGATGTCAGGAAAGGCGTGGATATCCGCGGCGACGACGGAGTCAACGACCTCCTCCTTGTCGTACTTGATCTCGCGCGCCGAGATCATGCCTGGACGCAGAGCTTTGACTTCGAGCTCTTCAAGGACGTCGCCATCCGCCGCATGGACGGTCGGCATCATGCCGAGCGCGTGCGCCATCAGCATGCAGGAGGCCGCTAGCGGAATGGTATGGGAACGGGGTAGGGAGGCCTTCATGCGTGCTCGAACAACCATTCAAAAACAAGGGCTTATTCGGGTTGCAAGCATTATGCAGGCTTTATCGGGCTGCGTCTCGTATCTTGCTGGGGAAGATGGTGGGCCCAGCAGGATTCGAACCTGCAACCAAGGGATTATGAGGGCCTTCCCTTTCAACACTTTGCGCCACTTTGCTAGAAAAATCAGCATGATAGCAAAGCGGGTGCCCTCATTTTTCCACTATTCAGCACTTCGAAGTTGACACTCGGTTGACACTACCGAAAGAGAAGCAGGAGAAGGACGACGCGTGGCCTTGCGTTGACGTTCACACAAGTCCTGAAACTGATAGTTCAGCACCCTGAGCACAGAAGCCACATGATGCACCTCGGCTTCAGACGTGCCAGAGATAACCTCAAGAGCCTCATAGGCATCATGCAGGCACTCAAGCTGATCCTCAAATGACAATTCAAGATAACGCAAGCTCAAGATCAATCCCCCCGTTTAAGATAGTAGTTGATAGCCAAACGAATCAAATCACTAACATCCCGCTCTTCAACTTCCGCACGCTCACGCAGACGCTCTAAAACACCCGGATCAATCTTGAAGGAATACGTCACCTTTCTAGTCTTTCTAGACTTTTGAGGCAGTAAGGAAGGGGGCGGTGAAATATCAGCAGAAGCAGATTTAGAGAAATCAACGGTAGACGCCGCAGAGCAATCACCAATGACAGGCTTCCCATACTGGACAAGGGGAACCCCCTTGGATTCCAAGCGCGCCCGCACCTCGGGCCGCGAAAGCACCTCATCAAGACTATGACCTTGCACAACATCTAGCGAAGATGGCTTTGGCAACTCTGCAGCCCGGTGCCGCTTCATCTCGTCATACATCGCAAGCAACGAAGTGGGATCACGATGCTTGAGTTGTTGGACAGCCCGACGAAAACCCATACCCCCTTCAACAAGGGCATCTATGAGTTCCCGGCGCATATCAGCAGTGAAGTTTCTACGCATAGAATGATCTTACCACGTCATATTGTGTAATACAAAGTCATACGTTAACATGGTGGCATGAGTGGATCACTGTGGGACATTGATGGCATGGGTGGTTAGTTGTATAGACGTGTTACAAGGACGTCCCCCGATCTTGCGGAGGCTGCATGGCGATCAAGAAGAGCGGTGAAAAATGGCAGGTAGATATCCAGCCAGGTGGACGAGGGGGGCGGAGAATCCGCAAATCCTTTGACACCAAGGCGGAAGCATTGCGCTTCGAGAGATTCGCCCAGCACAAGGCACAGAGCGGGGAGCCTTGGCAGGCCGAGAAAAAGGATAGCAGACGCTTAAGCGACCTAGTAGAGGCTTGGCACCAGTTACACGGAGTGGGACTCAAGGACGGAGAAAGCAGGCGGCGCAAGCTGAACGCCATCACCGAGCGTATGGGGAACCCACAGGCAAGCATGTTCACGGCGGCCGAGTTTGCCAGCTATCGCGCAAAAAGGCTTGACGAGGTAGGCGAGAACACCGCTAACCACGAACTCGCCTACATGCGCGCCCTGTTCAACGAGTTGCGACGCTTAGGGCACTGGAAGGGGGAAAACCCTTTGGCATTGGTGCGCAAGCTCAAAACCGACGAGCAAGAACTTTCGTTCCTCACTCTAGAGCAGATCGACACCCTTCTGGCCACGCTGGACGCCAGCAGGAACCCAGACGCCGGAAAGGTGGCGCGTGTATGCCTTGCCACTGGCGCACGCTGGAGCGAGGCAGAGAGCCTGCGCGCCGAACACATCACACCCCAGCGCGTGACGTTCGGAGAAACAAAGAACGGACGAGTGCGTAGCGTGCCCATCACCAAGGAGCTTTACGAGACGATCCGCCGCCCCGGTGGACGGCTATTCACATCGTGTTATTCCACCTTCAGGGTGGGGGTGAAACGGGCCGGGTTTGAGCTTCCCGCAGGACAACTAAGCCATGTCCTGCGGCACACCTTCGCTAGTCACTTCATGCAGGCCGGAGGGAACATCCTCACCCTACAAAGAATCCTTGGACATCAGTCCCTACAAATGACCATGCGTTATGCGCACCTTGCGCCAGACCACCTAGAGGAAGCGAAGCGCCTTAACCCCTTGGCCCTCAGGGCGGCGCACAAATCTTGACGTGGTTGGCGGCGTCGAGGTGGTCAGCAAGGGGGCCACTTGCGGCCCCCTCACCATCCATGGCACCCCCGCGAGAAGGCCGCATCCATGCGGCCAAAACAGCCGGGTTCGGCGAGGAGGGGACGGCGACGCGACGGGCGGTAACGGTGCCTACTGTTCGGGCGTTGACATGCTGCACTCGCCTTCGGCCCGTTCGGACGCCGGGCCCCTCCCCGCGAAGCGGGTCCCCTCCCGAGCGCCCGAACGGGCCGAAGGCTGGCGCCAAGGTCAAACACCCGAGCAAGCACAACCGCCCCGCGCGCGACCTTGGGCTTCATGGCGTTGACAGTTGGTTGACATTTAGAGTGATGGTTGACGCCAGAGGGGCGCATAAACCATTGATTTATATGGTGGGCCCAGCAGGATTCGAACCTGCAACCAAGGGATTATGAGTCCCCTGCACTAACCGTTGTGCTATAGGCCCGGCGATGGGAAAGGCCCGGGGGTCCGGGCCTGGAAGGATAGATCAGTGCTCGGCTTCGAGGAAGCTGCGCAGCAGCTCGGAGCGCGAGGGGTGGCGCAGTTTGCGCAGGGCCTTGGCCTCGATTTGACGGATGCGTTCGCGGGTGACATCGAACTGTTTGCCCACTTCTTCAAGAGTGTGGTCGGTGTTCATGTCGATGCCGAAGCGCATGCGCAGAACCTTGGCCTCGCGCGGCGTGAGGCTGGCCATGACTTCGCGCACGGCCTCCGCGAGACCGGCGTTGGTGGCGGAGTCCAGCGGGGAGATCACACTGGTGTCCTCGATGAAGTCGCCCAGATGCGAATCTTCGTCGTCGCCGATCGGGGTTTCCATGGAGATCGGTTCCTTGGCGATCTTGAGCACCTTGCGAACCTTGTCTTCCGGCATCGCCATGCGTTCGGCCAGCTCTTCCGGGGTGGGGTCGCGGCCCATTTCCTGGAGCATCTGACGGGAGATGCGGTTGAGCTTGTTGATGGTCTCGATCATGTGCACCGGGATGCGGATGGTGCGGGCCTGATCCGCGATGGAGCGGGTGATGGCCTGGCGGATCCACCAGGTGGCGTAGGTCGAGAATTTGTAGCCGCGACGGTATTCGAATTTGTCGACGGCCTTCATCAGGCCAATGTTGCCTTCCTGGATCAGGTCCAGGAATTGCAGGCCGCGGTTCGTGTACTTCTTGGCGATGGAAATGACAAGACGCAGGTTGGCCTCAACCATTTCCTTTTTCGCCTTGCGCGCGCGGGCTTCGCCCATCGACATGCGACGGTTGATGTCCTTGAGCTGGCGTACGTTGAGGGTGTTTTCCCGCTCGATGTGGGCAAGACGTTTTTGCAGGCGTTCGATGTCGGCGCGGTAGCCGTTCAGGCGTTCGCCGAAGCCGCTATCGCCCAGGTGGGATTCCAGCCATTCGGGACTGGATTCATTGCCGGGGAAGCTGTTGATGAAGCGGTCGCGCGGCATGCCGCCTTTGTTGACGCAAAGACCGAGGATTTGGCGTTCGGTCTGGCGGATACGCTCCAGTGTGTCGCGCAGGCCTTTGACCAGGCGCTCGGACAGCAGCGGGTTGAGTTTGAGTTCCAGCAGGCGCGCTTCAAGCTCTTCCAGTACCTCTTCGCCAGCCAGTCGGCGCGCATGCAGGTCGCGCAGGGTCTGCATGTGGGTGCGTACGGCTTCGGGATCAAGGCTGGTGTCGGCGGCGTCTTCGGTTTCCTCTTCGGCGCCTTCGACTTCCTCGGTTTCCTCTTCGGCGGCCAGTTCTGCGTCTTCGGCGACGGCGAGAGGCTCTTCGACCGGCGCTTCATCAGGCTGGACGAATCCGACGACAATGTCGGCCAGACGCAGCTCTCCGGCTTCGAAGCGCTCGAAGTCGGCGAGGATTTCCGCTACGGCGGGCGGGTAGCTGGCGAGGGCGCTGAACATCTCGCGCAGGCCGCTTTCGATGCGCTTGGCGATGACGATTTCGCCTTCGCGGGTGAGCAGTTCGACGGTGCCCATTTCGCGCATGTACATGCGCACGGGGTCGGTGGTGCGTCCGACCACGTCGTCTACGGAGGAGGCGAGCGCGGCGGCAGCCTCTTCGGCTACGTCTTCATCGGCGGTGACGGCGTTGTCTGACAGCGTCAGTTCGTCCGCGTCCGGGGCTGTCTCGAACACCTGGATGCCCATGTCGTTGATCATGCCGATGATGTCTTCCATCTGGTCGGCTTCGACCACGCCTTCGGGCAGGGTGTCGTTGATCTCGGCGTAGGTCAGGTAACCCTGTTCCTTGCCGCGGGCGATGAGTTCTTTAATGCTGGACTGCGGATCGTCGAACATGGGCGCGATGAGTCTTGGCTGAGGGGAACGCGAAATTATAGCAGGCTGAAATCAATTATTCACGGTGCAATTGGAGCGCGGTGAGTCGCAAAAGTTCCTGTCGTTCAACGGCTTGCAATTCGCCGAATGGCCGTGATGTGAGTGTGCGCAGGCGCTCTCGGGTGTGCATGTCGATGATGTGATCAATCATGTCGCCCCACATTTTCCGACGGATTGCCTCGTCTCCGCTGTCTTTGGGGGGCGGCAGCCGGGTGAGGGCCATCAGGGCTTGAGCGTGGGGGCTGTCGCGGAAGTGTTCAAGGGTCACGCCCAGCCGGGTGGGGTGGGTTCGCAGGTGTTCAATCAGTTGCTGGAGCAGGGGCAGGCCGGGGATGGAGGAGTCGGCCCAGGCTGGGTCGCTCGCTTGCAGGGACGCGAGTTCCGGGTGGTGGAGCAGGAGCAGGATCGCCTTGCGCAGGGCGGTGGGGCGGCCATTACCTGCGGTGGCGCCGGGTTCGTTTGGCGTCGTTTGGGTGGAGTGGGGTGTATGCATGGGCGGGCGCTCTTCGCCGCGCAGGCGGTCCGGATTGACGCCGACCCGGGTGGCAAGCGCTTCTAGCACGAGATCCTTGAGAACCCCGGCTGGCATGCCTTGAATCAGTGGAAGGGCGAGGGTCTTGAGTCGGGCGCGGGCGGCGGGGCTGCCGTCGTCCTGTGCCTGGCGTCCGAGTTCGCCGAGCAGGAAGGTGTCGAAGCCGAGCGCGTCGCGATGGATGCGGGCGCGGAAGGCTTCCGGGCCTTCCGCGCGAACCAGGCTGTCGGGGTCTTCGCCTTCGGGCAGGAACATGAAGCGGGCATCCAGTCCGTCGCGCAATTGCGGCAGGGTGGATTCCAGTGCGCGCCATGCGGCGCGGCGACCGGCTTCGTCGCCGTCGAAGCAGAACACGACCTGTGGGGTGTGGCGGAAAATCAGGTCCACCTGTTCGCGGGTGACGGCGGTGCCGAGCGTTGCAACGGCTTCGCGCAGTCCGTGCTGGGCGAGCATGACGACGTCCATGTAGCCTTCCACCACGATCAGCCGGTCCGGACGTCCGAGCGCACGGCGGGCTTCATACAGGCCATAGAGTTCGCGCCCTTTGTGGAACAGGGGGGTTTCGGGCGAGTTGAGGTATTTGGGTTTGTCGTCGTTCAGCACACGCCCGCCGAAGGCGATGATGCGCCCGCGCCGGTCGCGGATGGGAAACATGATGCGTTCGCGGAAACGGTCGTAAAGGCTGCCACGTTCGTTTTCGCTGAGCATGCCGGCCTGCTTGAGTTGATCGATTGTGCGGGCGTCGGTCAGGAGCGCTTTTTCCAGTGTGTCGTAGCCCGATGGCGCGTAGCCAAGGCCGAAGGCGAGCGCCGTTTCGCCGTTCACGCCGCGGCGCTTGAGGTAGTCAATGGCCCTTGGTGCGCGCTTGAGTTCGGCCTGGTAGAAGCGCGCACACTCATCCAGTATGGCCAGCAGCGGGGCGTGCGGGCTTTCCGTGGGGGTGTCGCCGCCTTCGCGAGGAACTTCCAGGCCCATCTGTGCGGCGAGGGTCTCGACGGCTTCGATGAAGTCCAGGCGCTCGTGTGCCATGAGAAAACCCAGCACGGTGCCGTGCGCGCCGCACCCGAAGCAGTGGTAGAACTGTTTGTCGGGGCTGACGAAGAACGAGGGGGATTTTTCGTGGTGGAAGGGGCAGCAGGCGGCGTATTCGCGCCCCTTTTTCTTCAGCGGCACGCGTGCGCCGATCACCTCGACAATGTCGGCACGGGCGACGAGGTCATCAATGAAGCTTTGAGGGATGCGGGACATGGATTTTCGATTGGGCCACAAGGGATCGCGGAGGGCGCGGAGAGCCAGACTTCACGGCGCTTTCCGTGGGTGACTAGAGGATAGTCCTGTCATGGCCGGTTGTAGCCGTTCGGCTCGGTGGGCGCGAAACACTTGGTGTCCTTTGTGAGCTCGGCTGCCGAGCTCGGTGACAAAGAACAAGGCCCCGCATATGCAGGGCCTTGTTGAGGGCTCAGGCGGCTGCCGCCAAGGTGCTCAGCAACTGGCCAAGCTCCGCCGCCTTGGGCTTGACAAGCCAGAACTTGCCCAGCCATTCCTCGAAGTCGTCCAGCATGGCGCGCGCACGCGGGCTGCCCGTTTCCGTGTGGTGGGCTTCGAGGATGCCCCGCAGATGCTGGCGATGGGCCTCCATCTGCGATGGTTGCAAGCGATGGATGTCGATTAGCTCGTGGTTGTAGCGATCGACGAAGTTGTTGTCCTCGTCCAGCACGTAGGCGAAGCCACCGGTCATGCCTGCGCCGAAGTTGACGCCGGTGCGACCGAGAATGGTGACAATGCCACCGGTCATGTACTCGCAGCCGTGGTCGCCGCAGCCCTCGATCACCGCGAAGGCGCCGGAGTTGCGCACGCCGAAGCGTTCGCCTGCGGAGCCTGCCGCGAACAGCTTGCCGCCTGTCGCGCCGTAGAGGCAGGTGTTGCCGATGATCGGGGTTTCGTGTGTCGGCAGACTGGAGCCTTGTGGCTGGCGCAGGACCAGTTTACCGCCAGCCATGCCCTTGCCGACGTAGTCGTTGGCATCGCCTTCGAGCAGCATGTGCAGGCCGCCCGCGTTCCACACGCCGAAGCTCTGGCCCGCGGTTCCGGTCAGCTTCAGGGTGATGGGGGCGTCTTCCATGCCCAGGTTACCGTGGCGACGGGCGATCTCGCCGGATATGCGCGCGCCGATGGAACGGTCAGTGTTGCGTACTTCAAAGCTGAATTCGCCGCCGGATTTGCCTTCGATGGCGGGCAGTACGGCCTCGACCATGCGTTCGGCCAGAAGGCCTTTGTCATACGGGTCGTTATGCGGCACGGCGCAGCACAGCGGCTTGGTGTCGGCCAGACCGCCATCGGAAAGGATGGGCGACAGGTCCAGCTTTTGCTGCTTGGCGGTGGCGCCTGGCAGGATTTCCAGCAGGTCGGTGCGACCGATCAGGTCTTCCAGGCGGCGCAGACCGAGACTGGCTAGGTATTCCCTCACCTCCATGGCGATGAACCGGAAGTAGTTCATGACCTTCTCGACATCGCCCTTGTAGTGTTGCATGCGCAGCACCTTGTTCTGGGTGGCGACGCCGGTGGCGCAGTTGTTGAGGTGGCAGATGCGCAGGAACTTGCAGCCCATGGCGATCATCGGGCCGGTGCCAAAGCCGAAGCTTTCGGCGCCGAGGATGGCCGCCTTGATGACATCGAGGCCGGTCTTCATGCCGCCATCCGCTTGCAGGCGTACCTTATCGCGCAGGTCGTTGGCACGCAGGGTTTGGTGCGCTTCGGACAGACCCAGTTCAAACGGGCTGCCGGCATATTTCACGGAGGTCAGCGGCGAGGCGCCGGTGCCGCCGTCGTAGCCGGAGATGGTGATAAGGTCGGCGTAGGCCTTGGCCACGCCCGCCGCGATGGTGCCCACGCCCGGTTCGGCCACCAGTTTCACGGAGACCTGCGCCTGAGGGTTGATCTGCTTGAGATCGAAGATGAGCTGGGCAAGATCCTCGATGGAGTAGATGTCGTGATGCGGCGGCGGGGAGATGAGGGCGACACCGGGTCGCGCATAGCGCAGCCTCGCGATCATCTCGTTGACCTTGTCGCCCGGAAGTTGACCGCCTTCGCCCGGTTTGGCGCCCTGCGCGACCTTGATCTGCAACACTTCGGCATTGACTAGGTAGTGCGGGGTGACACCGAAGCGTCCGGAGGCGATTTGTTTGATCTTCGACATTTTGACGGTGCCGTAGCGCGCCGGGTCCTCGCCGCCTTCGCCGGAGTTGGAGCGCGCGCCCAGGCGGTTCATGGCCTCGGCGAGGGTCTCGTGCGCTTCGGGCGAGAGTGCGCCCAACGACATGCCCGCAGAGTCGAAGCGCTTGACGATGGACTCGATCGGCTCAACCTCGTCCAGCGCTACCGGGGCCGTGTCCGGACGTAGACGGAACATGTCGCGCAGGGTCGCGATCGGGCGGGTGTCGACGTGCCTGGCGTAGATCTTCCAGGTCTCGAAGCTTCCGGTGTTTACCGCCTGTTGCAGGGTCTGGACTACGTCCGGGTTGTAGGCGTGGTATTCGCCGCCGTGGATGAACTTGAGCAGGCCGCCCTGGCGCGGTAGCTTGCGCTTGTTCCAGGCCTCGCGGGCGAGGCTGGCCTGGTCGGCCTGGAGTTCCTCGAAGCCGGCGCCTTTCAGTCGGCTGGTGGTGTCCTTGAAGCACAACTCGACCACGTCGTCGGCCAGGCCGATGATTTCGAACAGTTGCGAGCCGCGGTAGCTTGCGATGGTGGAGATGCCCATCTTGGAGAGGATCTTCATCAAGCCCTTGTCGATGCCCTTGACGAAGTTCGAGGCCATCTTGGCGGAACTCATGTCCTCTTTCATCTCGCCCACACGCTGCATGCCCGCGATGCTTTCGAATGCGAGGTAGGGGTAGACGGCCGTGGCGCCGTAGCCGATCAGGCAGGCAAAGTGGTGGGGGTCGCGCGCCGTACCGGTTTCAACGATGAGGTTGGCATCGCAGCGCAGGCCTTCGGCGATCAGGCGGTGATGCACCGCGCCGGTGGCGAGCAGGGCGTGGACCGGCAGTTTGTCGCGTTCGATCGCGCGGTCCGACAGGACGATCACGACCTTGCCCGCCTTGACGGCGGCCACGGCTTCATCGCAGATCGCGACGAGGGCTTGCTCCAGCGGCTGCCTTTCGTCGCGGTTCAAGGGGATGATGAGGCTGGAATAGGCTGGGTCTTCCACCGACAGCAGGGCCTGGAATTTGCCTTCGGTGAGGATGGGCGACTCCAGCAGCAGGCGGTGTGCATGCTCGGGGGTTTCCTCGAACAGGTTTCGCTCCTTGCCGATACTGGTTTCCAGCGACATGACAATGGTTTCGCGCAGCGGGTCGATCGGCGGGTTGGTGACCTGGGCGAACTGCTGCCGGAGGTAGTCATAGGGTGAGCGCTCGATTTGCGATAGCACCGCCATCGGGGTGTCGTCTCCCATCGAGCCGACCGCTTCCTGGCCCACTTCGGCGAGTACGCGCAGAACCTGATCGCGCTCTTCGTAGGTGACCTGGAACATTTTTTCGTAGACGGCGAGTCGCTCGTCGTCCATCGGTGCGGAGGCGAGCAGGTCGCTTCCGTTGCCATTGGCGGTGTCCATCGCGGATTGCAGGCGACGGGCATGTTGCTTGAGCCACTGGCCGTACGGCTGGCGGTCCTTGAGCATGGCGTCCACATCTTCCGGCATCATCAGGGCGCCGGTGGAGGTGTCCACCGCGACAATCTGGCCCGGCTTGACTCGACCCTTGCGCAGCACGTCCTCGGGGGCGTAGTTCCACACGCCGATTTCGGAGGCGAGCGTGATATGGCGGTCTTTGGTGATGACCCAGCGCGCCGGGCGCAGGCCGTTACGGTCCATGCCGCAGGCGACGAAACGACCGTCGGTCATGACCATGCCGGCCGGGCCGTCCCATGGCTCCATGTGCATGGAATGGTATTCGTAGAAAGCGCGCAGATCCGGGTCCATGTGCTCGACGTTCTGCCAGGCCGGGGGAACGATCAGGCGCATGGCGCGCAGCATTTCAATGCCGCCCGCGATCATGGATTCGAGCATGTTGTCCATGCTCATGGAGTCGGAGCCGCTTTCCGTGACCAGCGGACGCACGTCTTCCATGTTCGGGATCAGCGGAGTCTCGAACTTGTAGGCGCGCGCGCGGGCCCAGTTGCGGTTGCCGCGAATGGTGTTGATCTCGCCGTTGTGGGCGAGGTAGCGGAACGGCTGGGCCAGGCGCCATTCAGGGAAAGTGTTGGTGGAAAAGCGCTGGTGGAAGACGCATTGGGAGGTGGTCAGGCGCTCGTCCTGCAAGTCTTTGTAAAAACGCGGAAGGTCTTCCGGCATCATCAGTCCCTTGTAGGACAGCACCTGGCTGGACAGGGTCGGGATGTAGAAGGCCTTGTCACCAGCGTCGATCCGCTTCTCGGTGCGGCGGCGGGCGATGTAGAGCTTGGTGTCGAACAGGCGCGCGTCCATGTCCTCTGGGGCGTTGACGAAGGCATGCTCGATGACAGGCAGCTTTTCGAGAGCTTGTCGACCGAGTTGGGTTGGGTCGGTCGGCAGCACGCGCCAGCCGACGAACTCCAGACCCTCGGCGGTGATTTCCTCTTCCAAAATGGCGCGCGCCCGTGCGGCCAGGTTTGCGTCCTGGTTGAGGAACACGATGCCCACGGCGTACAGCGGGTTCACGCGGAAGCCGAGCTTGGCGGCTTCCGCGCGCATGAATATGTCGGGTTTCTTGAGCAGAAGGCCGCAGCCATCCCCTGACTTGCCGTCGGCGGAGATGCCGCCCCGGTGCGTCATGCGCGCCAGCGATTCGATCGCGGTACGCACCAGCCAGTGGCTGGGTGTGTCGTCCATCTGGGCGATCAGGCCGAAGCCGCAGTTGTCACGTTCAAACTCGGGGGAATACAGGCCGTGGGTGGGCGCGTTGCTCATGGCGTGGCTCATCGCGGGTACAGTCCAACTGCAAAAATGGAGTGAATTCCGTGGGGGCGGGGCTGCGCGCGTCCATGCGCGGGAAGCCGGGCCGTTCCGGGCAAAAGGGCCAATATGTTAGACCCCGTGCCTTGATCCGGCAAGACAGGGGGCGCCCACCCAGCGCGCCTTGCGGACGTCAGGGTTTCATGACCTTGCGGATGTCGTCGATCCGGCGTGGGTATGGCTGGCCCGCGCGCGCCTTTTCGGGCAGCTTGGCGGCAGCCAGGAGCGCGGCTTCACGGGTTGGATAGTGCCCGCAGGTCAGGGTATGCAGCGTCTGGCCGTTGTGCATCTGGGTGAAGCTGTGACAGCCCTTGAGTCCATGGGCGCGCACGAATGCACTCACATCGGACTGTGACTTCAGGCTGACGATCTGGAGTACGTAGCTGTCGGCCTTTTGCTCCGCGAACCAGGCGCCGTCGGTCGTGGATTTGGCTGGCGCGGCAGGTTTGGTGTTGTTTTTCGCTTCAGGCCTGGGCGAGGGCAGGGCAGGCTTGGCTTCCGGGGCAAGGGCATTAGTCTGGGGAGCCGGAGCCGGAGCCGGAGCCGGAGCCGGAGCCGGAGCCGGAGCCGGAGCCGGAGCCGGAACCACGGGTTCTGCTTGTGGCGCAGGTGCGGGCTCGGTCACTTCCGGAGCCGCTTGCGCGGCAGGTTGCTCGGTTGGAGCCGGAGCGGGCTGGGGTGCGCTGATGACGGCGGGTTGGGGCGAGGGGGCAGCGGCCTCCAGCGGTACGCTCACGCGGGATTCCGCAGTGGGCTCCGGCGTGCCTGGACGCAGCATCAGTGCAATGACAACCGCAAGCACAAGGGATAGCCCCAGTCCGGCGATCAGTAGCGTGCGTCCGGGCAGGCTGCTTCTTTCATCGGCGGCGGTGGGCATGTCGCTGAAATTTTCCTGTCTGGGCGGCGGCGGGGCTTCGGTGCGGATGCCCTCCCAGTCGGCCTGCGGCTCTTGGCGGGCGCTTGCCGGGGCGCTTGCACCAAGGTGCAGGGCGTAGATTTGTCCGCTCCCTTCCAGGCTGCCAACTTCCCGCAGTTGATTGGCGAGGCCGGGGGCGCCCATCAGAACCAGCCGCGCGCGCCCTTGGGTGAGTTTGTCCAGGCGCTGCATGAAGCCGATCAGGCCATCCAGCACGGTGTCCGGCAGGTGTTCCACTCCGTCGATGATGGCCACAGCGCGTCGCGGCTCCGGGATGAGCTCCGGCAGGCGTTGTTCAATGGCGACGACGGCTGTTTCGTCAGGCTGGACATCCACGCCCCAGGCGCGAGCAAGTTCTGCGGCCACATCGGATTCGGTTGACGCCTGTTCGGGATTGACGATGGCAAAGCGCAGCCCGGCGCCGCCTTGCTGGATCAGCATGGAGCTGAACATCTCCAGTTCACTCCTGGACGGGCTCATGATGGTGAATAGCCGGTCACTGAACTTGAGCAGGTGAACGATCAGCTCAACCCGCTCCATCAGGGGGTGGCGTTCAGAGGTGCTTTGAGGGTTGTCTTGGGCGTTCTGGGTCGTCATGGCCGATGCCCTCCGGGGGATGTGAATTCGTCAAGGCAGGTCTGGAGATGGGCGGGGGTGAACGCGCCGGTCACGATGGCCTTGCCCATGGATTCGAGCAGTACCAGCCGTAGCTTGCCGTCGAGCACTTTTTTGTCGATGCCCATCAAGTGCTGGAAATCGTCGGCGGTCATTTTCGCGGGGGCAGTCGTCGGCAGGCCCGCGAGCTGAACGATGGCTCGGGTGCGACGTACATCCTCGGCACTGATCCAGCCTTCCAGTTCGGACAGGCGCGCGGCCATGCACATGCCGACGCCGACGGCTTCGCCGTGCAGCCACTCGCCATACCCCATGCCTGCTTCGATGGCGTGGCCGAAGGTGTGTCCGAGGTTGAGTATGGCGCGCAAGCCACTCTCTCGCTCGTCCTGGCCTACTACCTCGGCCTTGATTTCACAGGAACGGCGGATGGCGTAGGCGAGCGCGGACGGTGCGCGTGCACGCAGGGCGTCGATGTTTGTCTCGATCCAGCCCAGGAAGGACTCGTCGTAGATCAGTCCGTATTTGATGACCTCCGCCAGCCCGGCGGACAGTTCACGGTCGGGCAGGGTGCCCAGGGTGTCGGTGTCGGCGATCACCGCGCGCGGCTGCCAGAATGCGCCGAGCATATTCTTGCCGCCGGGATGGTTGATGCCGGTCTTGCCCCCGACAGAAGAGTCGACTTGCGACAGCAGGGTGGTGGGGATCTGGATGAAGTGGACACCGCGCTGGTAGCTGGCGGCGGCGAACCCGGTAATGTCGCCGATCACCCCGCCGCCTAGGGCGATCAGGGTTGTGTTGCGATCAAAGCGTCCTTCGACCAGGGCATCCCAGATTTTCTGGAGCGATTCGATGGATTTGTGAGCCTCGCCGTCGGGTAGGACGACCGTGCTGGTCTTCAACCCTTGCAGTGCGGTATCGAGTCTGCGGCGGTAGAGGGGGGCGACCGTGGTATTGGTCACGACCATGGCGCTGGAGCCGGGTATGTGTTTGCGCAGTAATTCGGGCTGGTCGAGCAAGGCCTGGCCGATATAGATGGGATAGCTGCGATCGCCGAGGTCAACGTTCAGGGTATGCATGGTGTTTCATGGCCGAATCAATGTCGGGCATTGTAGCAAGAGACATCTTTCGCCTCAGCGCCATCGGGTGTCTATGGATGGGTTGCTGGCTTTTCCCGGCAAGTTAGCCGAGGCCCGAGGGCAGGGCGTGGGGTCGTGTTTCCAGTTTCAGGCCGCGCGTGATTCGTTGCACGACTGTCTTGGGACTGAGTCCGTCGGTTTCAATGATCAGGTGGGCAGTCTGGCGGTAGAGCGGCTCGCGCATGCGCATCAAGGCCTCCAGCGTTGCCCGGCGGTTTGGTGTTTGAAGGAGAGGGCGGTTGCGATCGTGCGCGGTACGCTCCATCTGGTGGTCAATGGATGCGTGAAGGTAGACGACATGGCCGCGCTCCCGCAACGCATGGCGGTTTTCTTCGGCCAGAATGGCTCCCCCTCCGGTGGCGAGCACGATATTTTCTCGGCGGGTCAGTTCGTCGATCGCCGCCCGTTCACGCGCACGGAAGCCGACTTCGCCCTCCAGTTCGAAAATCAGTGGAATGGTTGCGCCGGTTCGCTCCTCGATGACCTTGTCACTGTCGATGAAGGTCAGTCCCAGTGTGCGTGCCAACAAACGCCCCGAAGTGGATTTTCCGGCGCCCATGGGGCCGATGAGGAAAATGCTGGATTTCATGAGGGCTTTTATGCCAAGCCTTGTCGCGAAAGGCAACAAAAAGGCCTTGCCATGAGGCAAGGCCTTTGTCGGCGCGGTGCGCGAGCGGGCGTCAGGATGCCGTGCTTCTCTCGCGACGACGCGCGTACCAGCCGAGCAACGGAAGCGTCAACAGGGCGAGGGATTCCAGCCCCATGGAACCGCCGCCGCCGTTATCGGTGCGTGTGGTGGTGGTGAAGTCGGACTCCATCCCGCCGATGTGCAGGGTGGAGCGCGCGCTACCACCCGCGGCGGACGAGCTGGTGTGACGCAGGGTCACGATATCGCCTGCGTTGACAGTACCAACTGCGGAGGTGAACGGGCCATTGTTGATGCTGTATTCGCCGTTGCGTGCCAGCACCAGGGTCGGCGCGGAGATGCCGGAAACGGTGACCGGCTGGGCGGTGATGGCCGCGCCAGCCTCGACATCGGCGCGAGCGCCTAGCGAGAAGGCGGTCGCGGTGACATCATGGCCTTCGTAGCGCACGCCGGTGAAGTCAAGGCGGTAGCTTCCAGAGTCCGCTCCGCCCGCGATGACGATCTTGCCGTCAGGCTGGAGGGTAACGCCTGTCGCGTAGTCGTTCCCGGCGCCGATGGGCGTGGTCACGATGCCGGTGCCAGCCGTGCCGAAGGTCTGATCCAGCGAGCCGTTCCGGTTGTAGAGCGCCAGGGCGACATCCGCATTGACGGCGTTGTAGATGGCGGAGCCCGCGACCACGAGCTTGCCATCGTTGCGGTAGGCGATATCTCCCGCGCCGCTTGCATCCAGGCCGATCGGAGTCCTTACCCAGCCGCGATCGCCGAAGCTGGTGTCGAGTTGGCCGTTGGGAAATATCCGTACGAGGGCGAAATCGCCCAGTTGGCGGTAATCGGCATCGCCCTTGTCACGCCCGCCAGCGGCGACGATGGAGTCATCGGCCTGGAGCGCGAGGCGGGTCGCGCCGTCGCTGTGGGTGAGGATGGCGGTGGCGAAGGTCGCCTTGCCGTCGTCGTTGAAGCCGCCATCCAGGCTTCCATTGCTGTTGTAGCGTACGAAGGCGAAGTCGAAGTTGCCGTTGGTGGTGTCGCACGCCCCGGCGTTGCAGCTTGCCCCGGCCACGACGACCTTGCCGTCGCGCTGAATGACGATGCCATTGGCCCATTCGTCGGATGCGCCGATTGGGGTGATGGCAATGCCATCACCGTCAAAGCTGGTGTCAAGTTGACCGTTCGCGAGGTAGCGGACGGTGACGAAGTCATACTGCGCCGGGGTGGTCGCCGCGTCGCGGCTGCCGCCCGTGACGACGATCTTGCCATCGGCCTGAATGGCGATGTCGTTGATGAAGTCGTCGCTATTGCGGATGTTGGTGGTCACCAGGCCGTTGGCGCCGAAACTGGTGTCGAGCTGCCCGTTGGAAAGGTAACGGGCCAGGGCGAACACCGAGTTGCCCGCTGGCGCGATGGACCAGCCTGCGGCGACGATCTTGCCGTCGGCCTGGATGGCGACAGCTTCGGCCACATCCCAGTTGTCGGGAGAGAAAAATGCGGTAGTGATCTTGCCGCCGACGCCGAAGGTGGTGTCCAGTTGACCATCCGCGTTGTAGCGCAGAAGGGCGAAGTCGTCCTCGCTTCCGGCGTCATTGCCGGCGCGCCCCGCCAGCACGATTTTGCCGTCGGTCTGGCGAGCGACGTCGCGGGCCTCGTCGTTCCAGGCCGAGAAGGAAGTCGTTTGTTTGCCGTTGCTGCCGAACAGGATATCCAGCGCGCCCTCACCAGCATGTGGCGCGGCGGACATGACCATCGCGATCGTCGCGGTGAGGAAGGAAAGTGCGGGCCTCTTCATCTAGACGCTCCTTGAAAAAAAATGGGTACCCAGATGACCTGAAATACCCAAAGAACAAAACCTTGAGAGCGGGCTGGCCTTATCAGAAGCCAGCCCTGCACCGTTACGGGTAGACGATGGTGACAGACTGGGTCGCGCCGCCCTGGGCTGTGATGGCGATGGTGTATCTGTCGCCGGAGTCACCTGCGTAGTTGACCGTCACCGTGGCCGCACCGCTGCTGTTGGTGGTTCCGCCCGAGATGCTGGTGATGGCCGCGGTTGGCGCGCTGCCGTTGTCGGAGGCAGTGCCGGTGGCGGAGACCAGCCGCCCTGCAATCGGGTTGCCCGCGCTGTCGAGCAATGTGACATTGATGGTGGAGCTGCCTGCACCAGCCGTGGCGCTGGTGATGTACAGAGTACCCGCTCCCTGGCTCTTGACGGTCACGGTTGCGCTGGCCGATGTGCCCGATGCGGTGAAGGTCAGCGGGACGTCGGTTGAGCCTGTGTAGTTGTTCGCGTTGATCGTGACAGCCACACACCCATTGGCTCCCGTGACCGGAGCGGAGGGGGTTACGGTCACGGTGGACGTAGCTCCCGCGACGATGATCGGGTTTGCGGGAACAGGCACGTTGTTGGTGTCGTTAACACACAGGGTTACATTGGTCGTGGCCCCAGCGGGTACCTCGGTGTGCGAGGTCGTGACACTGTAGTCCAAGATGCCGACGTAATAAGCGTCCATAACGCTGGAGACGCCGTTGTCCGCCTCGGCCGTGATAAGCGCGGGCTGGTTGAGTCGAGTGACCGGGTAAGTAATGAAGGTCGTGGCAACCCCTTGGCTATTGGTGGTCGCACTGGCGCCAACTACGCCGTACTGAGCACGACCTACTGCCCAAGGGATAATGGCCCCGCCATTGCGTCCGTTATTGGACGAGAACGGGGAGTTGACCAGCAGGCTTGTCGCGCCATTGACCTGGCTGACGGTACGGCTGCCTGCCAGAAGACGATCCAGACCTTGTTCGCTCGGCATCAGGACGACACGGTCGTTACGGAAGACACCTTTGGTGACGAACTGGCCGCTACTCGATGTGAACAGGTTGCCGCCTTCGGACGGGTCGCCGTCAGCGCCGGAAATCGTGAAGGTCGCGCTGCCGGACGGGTAGCCACTGATTGGGGAGTCGATCAGGCTGAAGTTGATCTGGGCGCCGGAAACCGGGTTGCCGAGATTATCGGTAGCCACCGCGCTGAGTACGCGCAGGTAGGTCCCGTCCTGGAAGGACTCGCCTGAAGCGAGGGCCAGCGTGGCGGTGTTGGCGCGGATGGCTTCAACGTAGGGACCCGTCATCGTGATCGCCGCGACACGACCGTCGGATATGCTGACGCTGATGTCATCGATGATGGCTTGTCCAATGCCGTTTTCAACATTGTTGTCGGCTGCGTCGGCGGTGATCCGAAGCTTGGCGGTGCCTGCGGTGTTACCCGCCTTGAGGCTGACCTGGGCCTTGCCGCTGGTGGTCATGGTGTTGACGATCGAGCCTTGCTGGCCGCTCAGTCCGATCAGGGTGGCGCCGATCTCGGGGTTGAGCAGTTCCACCTTGACGTTGGCATTGCTCGGGTTGCTGATCGGTTGGGATGACGGGTCAGTCACCACGATGTCGATGACGGAAGTGTCGGTCTTGCCCTGGTTGGCCACGTAGATCGGCGAGTTGACGATGCTGCCGTAGATATTGGCAGGCATGCCCGTGGCAACGGTCGATACGACATTGATGCTGATGGTCTTGGAAATGGTCTTGTTCGTCGTCGGATCAAGGAATGATGCGCTGATCTTGACGGTCCCGGTGCGGTCCCATGCGTGGAAAAGCATCAGGGCCTGACCGCCCGCGCTGTTCACGGGGTAGCTCCAGAAGGCCTTTATGACCTTGGTGGTCGTGCCGTCCGCGTTGGTGACGTCCTCGGTCTCGTAGGGCTGTGGATAGAGCGCGCCCGAGTAAGTGTTGCCGCCATCCATCGCGAATTGGATGGGTGTTCCGCTGGCCAGCAGGTTGCCGTCCGAGCCGTAGGCCTTGGCGACCACAGTGGTGGTGTAAAGAGGACTGATGGGACCGACAAAGGTGCCGGTCTGAACCGGAAGGCTGTAGGTTCCGGCGGTCAATTCGATCCGGGCGCTTCCTTCGAAGAGGCTTCCGCCTCCGCTGCTTCCGCCTCCGCCGCATGCGCTCAAAAGAGCGAACGGCATCAGCATGAGGAGTTTGATGAAACTATTGCGCATCGTGTTCAGCATGGCGTCAGTCCAGTCCTTAGTTGTTCGGTTCAACCATCACACCATTCTCGATGATGCGGGGGGTGACGAAGATGATAAGCTCAAACTTGCTGGTCTTGTTCAAATCCTGTTTGAACAGGTTTCCAAGCATAGGCAGGTCGCCGAGGAAGGGTACTTTGTTGACGGTATCGGTGTTGCTGATTTCATAGATTCCGCCCAGTACCACGGTTTCCCCGTTTTTGACTTGGACCTTGGTGACAACCTCGCGCTTGTCGATCGGCGGCACACCGTTGACCAAGCGGGTGAAGTCAGGCTCATCCTTCTGGACTTTGATGTCCATGATGACGTTGTTGTTCGGTGTGATCTGGGGGGTCACCTCGGTGGCCAGCACAGCTTCCTTGAAGGCGACGTTGGTGGCGCCGCTGGAGGTTTGTTCCAGATAGGGGATTTCCTTGCCTTGCTTGATGGTGGCTTTCTGTCCGTTGGCCGTGATGACGCGCGGACTCGAAACCACCTCACCCTTGCCCTCGCTTTGCAGGGCGGAGAGCTCAAGATCAATCAGGACATTCGAGCCGAGAATGGCTAGGCCAAGACTTCCCGCAGCGTTGCCTGAGGTCAGTGGCAGATTAACGTTGTAGCGGTCACTGGCAAGAATGGGCACACCCGGGGCCAACCCCGAGGATACGTTGTTGACCATGCTGTTGGTCCCGCTCCCGGTGCCGGTGTACAGGACGGGATTCGAATTGCCTGCCACCCCGGTCACGCCCCAGCGGACACCCAGTTCTTTGCTGAATGTGTCCGTTGCAATGACAATGCGCGATTCGATCAGAACCTGTTTGATCGGGGTGTCGAGCTTCTTGACCAGGTCGCGAATCTTGTCCAGCGACTCAGGCGTGTCATTGATGAGGAGCGTGTTGGTTCGCTCATCCACGGTCATGCTGCCGCGCGGGCTCAGGAAGCCAACTTGGCGGGATGCGCCTGCCTGTCCAGAAGCTCCGCCCTGAGTTGCGCCGGCCGCGGCAGGGCGCAGCAGCTTGGCGATATCCCCTGCCTTGGCGTAGTTGACCTGCATGAATTCGGAAACCAGCGGTGCGATTTCCTGGGATTGCTTTTGTGCTTCGAGCTCGGCTTTTTCGCGAGCGACGATCTCGGTGGTTGGAGCTACGAAAATGACATTGCCATTTTTGCGCTGAGACAGGCCTTTGGTGGTCAGGATGAGATCCATGGCCTGATCCCAAGGGACGTTCTCAAGACGCAGGCTCATGCGCCCCTGGACGCTGTCGCTGACCACGATGTTGTTTCCGGTGAAGTCCGCCAGAAGTTGCAGCAAGGGGCGAATTTCAATGTCCTGGAATTTGAGGGTCAGACGCTCGCCCTTGTAGGTCTTCGGTCCATAGGCCTCGGTCGCATTTTGCTCTTTGGGCAGCGGGCGGACTTCGACGGTCAGCAGATTGCCTGTCTGATAGGCCATCTTGTCGTATGGAGCGTTCGTTTCGAGCACCAACCTGGAGCCGACGCCGCGCTGCTGTACGCTGACTAGGCGCAGCGGCGTGGCGAAATCGGAGACATCGTAACTGCGCTCGCTCAGGCGAGTTTGCGGCAAATCAATGATGAGTTGTCGACCTTCCGCGCTCATGCTCATGGGTACATTGGGCTGCGGAAGCTGAACCAAGAGCCGCCCCTCTCCCTGGCCGCCGCGCCGGAAATCAACCTCGGCGATCTCTTGGGCGGTGGTGGGTTGGGCAGCCGTTTCCGCAACCATGCTCTCGTTGCCGACCGGGGACGATGCGGACGATGCGGACGATGCCCTTGGCATGATCGTCAGAATGACGTCCTGGCCGTCAAGCTTGACATCGTATGCGCTGTTTTCCCTGAGGCTGACGACAGCGCGGGTACGACCCTGGGCTTCGGCGAAGCGGACGTCATGCACCATCCCGTTTTCAAGCGCTTGAACGCGCTTGTCAATGCCAATCCTGGTGTCGGGGAAATCAAGCGCGATGCGAGCCGGTTGTTCGATGCTGAAGTGCGAAGGAGCGCCTTGTGGCGTTTCGCTCATGCTGAAACGGATCTGCACGCTGCCGTCCGTCTGGTTGCTTGCTTCCATGCCTTGGATGGCGTTGACCGCCCAGGCCGGGGTCAAGCCAAGGCCCAAGGTGATCGCGACAGCGCACGCGATGCGCTTTTTCTTGGAGGGAATCTGGTTCATGGCTAGTTACCCTGTGTTCCTTCTACACGTGCGCGGATGGTTGCCGGGCGCTCGATCCACCCGCCCATGCCATCCGAAACGATTTCGATGAGATCGACGCTGTCTTCCCGGATGGCAGTGATCCGTCCGAAGTTTTGTCCTGCATAGTTGCCGACGGCAACCTGATGAATGGTGCCGTCACTGGAGCTGATGAGGGCCAGTAGGCGACGGTTTTGCTCAAGAACCCCCATCATGCCCAGGCCATCCAGCGGGTAACTCTCCAGGGGTTCGCGTCGACGTGTTGTGTCGGGGCGCAGGCTGTTGTTGGTTTCTTGCGCGGTATTGTCGTACTCGGGTACGGAAAATGGGTCGCGCAGATCGTAGGCCGTGTAGGTGAAGGGAATGTAGGGTTTGATCTCAGGCATTGGCTCGATGGGGCGTGCCGGACGCTTTTTGACGTCGGCAACGAACTGTTCGAGATCATCCACTCCACGAGCACACCCAGAGAGCGTCGCCGCGCCCATGAGTGCGACGACACCGGTCAGAAGAAGGTTTTTGATCGTCATCGGTTCAACCCTTGCCTGCCGCGGGGGACTTGCCCTTGCTCGGGGCCGCCGGTTTGCTGATTTCGCTCTCTTCCAGGTAGCGATAGGTTTTTGCCATGATCTGCAAGCTAAGTTGTTTGTCCCGCGCGAAATCCTTGGAGGGGGTGATTGTGACGAAATCGTGAAGGGTTACGATGCGCGGCAGGGCCGAGGCATCGCTCGCGAATTTGGCAAGTTGGTGAAAATCGCCTTCCAGGTGCAATGTGTAAGGAATCTCGGCATAGAAATCATGCACGATCTCCTGACCTGGTTTGATCTGGCGGTCTTTCAAGCCGTTGGCCAAGGCGGTTTGCGTGACATCCACAATCAGGTTTTCGACTTCCTTTTTATTCGGCAGTTGCCGGAGTAGCGTACCGAAGGTGTGTTCCATCTCGGTGAGTTGCTCGCGGTAGGCTTCCAAGTTGGCGGCTAATCGCTGTTTTTCCTCGACTTGTCTCTTGAGGTCGGGCTCTTTGGCTTGCTCGGCATCGCGCTGGGCAATCATGTCCTTGATGTCTAGCTGATAACCGGCAAATACGGTTCCCGCCATCAGGAGCACGATAATGCCAATACGAACCGCAAGTGGGGCGCGCCCAATGTTTTGGAGATCGATTTCGCGGAGTTCTTGGAGGTCCATAATCACTTACCCTCATTTCCGTTGTCAGTCGACGAGGCGCTGGGCGGCGTGAGGTTGGCTGTGATGAAGAAAGCGTACTCGCCGCGATAGGCGATGCTTTTCTGCTTTCCGCTAGCCTTGTCTTTCTCGTCCTGCGCCAGAATGCCACTGCCAACGATTTCGGCATTCCGGATCCAGGCGCTCTTGTTGAGGTTGCGCAGGTAGTCGGCGACGCGCGCGGCGGAGTCGCTGATGCCATTGATTTCAATGGTGCGGCCTTCCTTGAGGGTCACGTTGGTCAGCACGATACCTTCGGGGAGCGTGCGGGCCAGTTCATCGTAGACGTGCACAATGTAGGAGCGGGTTTCCTGTAGTTTCTGGATGACATCCATGCGGGCCACCAGATTCGCGCGGGTTTCCTTGAGTTTCTTGATTTCGGCGACTTTCTTGTCTAGATCGTCGATGGTTGTTTTCAGGTACGCGTTACGCTCGCGCTGGTAGTCGATCTCGTTCTGGACAATAAGGTGACCTAGAACGACGAGGCCGAGGGCGATGACAAAGCCGATGCCCAGGTGCTGGATGAATTCACGCTGACGTTGCTTGCGCAGGTTTTCACGCCAGGGGAGTAAGTTGATGCGCGCCATCAGTCGAAACTCCTCAGGGCAAGTCCGCAGGCTATCAGCATGGCGGAGGCGTCTTCACTCAGCATCTTGTTGGGTACGCGCGCCGCGCGCGACATGCTGGCAAAGGGATTGGCGGATTGGGTTTCGATGCCGGTGTTTGTGGAGATGCGTTCGTACAACTCGGGCATGGCCGCGACGCCGCCGCCAAGCAGAATGTGCATGACAGGCACATTCGGGTGGGCGGCGTAGAAGAATTGAAGGAAGCGATTGATTTGTTGCGCGGCCAAATCAAGGAACGGGTCGAGTACTTCTTCGATGTAGCTTTCCGGTAGTCCGCCCTGGCGTTTGGCCCGGCCAGCTTCGGCATAGCTCATCTGGTAACGGCGCATGATCTCCTCGGTATGCTGCCGCCCGCCGAAGGGGTGTTCGCGGGTATAAATCATCTTGCCTTGCTGGAAGACGGATAGCCCGGTCATGGTTGCGCCGATGTCGAACAGTGCTACGCCCATCTCAGGGCCGACATTCCCCAAGCGGGGCTGGAGAAGCTCAAGGTAGGTGTTTTCCACGGCGAATGGCTCGATGTCGACAATCTCGACATGCAACCCCCCCAGTTCGGCGGCTGCGACGCGCGACTCCAGATTCTCAGTGCGGGTGGCGGCCAGAAGAACGTCAACCGTCCCGGGGTTGCCCGGCGTGGGGCCGATAACGTCGAAGTCGAGGCTGACTTCATCTAGCGGGTAGGGGACATACTGATCCGCCTCCATGCGTATCTGGCTTTCAAGCTCGATTTCGTTGAGGTCGGCCGGGACCGTGACCACGCGGGATACGGCGACGGACCCCGGTACGGCGATGGCGGCCTGCTTCGAGCGGGTTCCAGAGTCCTTGATGACTTTGCGGATGGCGCTGCCGACAGCCTCCGGATCCATGATGGACTTGTCCTGCACGGCGCGCTCGGGGAGCGCTTCGATAGCAAGGGCCTCAATGCGATGTCCATCGCGTGTACGGCTCAATTCAATCAGCTTGACCGCGGTTGAGCTGATGTCTAGTCCCAGTAGCGGTTGTTTGCGGGTTCGATGAAACACGATCCGTTTTCCTCTCTCGCACCCTTTGCGTTATTGTGGCGCGCAACCTTGTAAAGGCCAAGCGATGAGCTACGCCAATTTTGCATCAGTGTAGCCATCGAACTATGTCATTACGCTGAATCAGCGGCATCCATTTTGCCGGATGACCTTTTAATTTATGAACTTTCTAACACTTTTTTTCAAGTCTGTCTTCTATCTTGTTGTTCTTCTGGCGTTCCTTGTCTTGGCGTCGTGGGGTGTCGCCTACCGTGTTTATAGCGAGGAGCTGCCGGATGTCAATTCGTTGCGAGACATGCAGTATCAAGTTCCATTGCGTGTTTACGATCGCAACGGAGGCTTGATCGCCGAATTCGGAGAGAAGCGTCGTATCCCTGTTCTTATCGATCAAGTGCCTGATTTGGTTAGGAATGCTTTCCTCGCAGCAGAGGATGATCGCTTCTATCAGCACCAGGGCGTGGATCTTCAGGGCCTGTTTCGGGCGGCATGGGAGCTGTTGCGTACGGGCCACAAGGGGCAGGGTGGAAGCACCATCACCATGCAGGTCGCACGCAATTTTTTCTTAAGCAGCGAGAAGACCTACAGTCGGAAATTCAGGGAAATCTTGCTTGCGATCAAGATTGAGAACCAGTTGTCCAAGGATCAGATCCTTGAGCTTTATCTGAACAAGATCTACCTCGGTAACCGCGCCTACGGGGTGGCTGCGGCGGCTTCGATCTATTTCAACAAGCCTCTTGATGCGCTGACGCCAGCCGAGGCGGCGATGCTTGCCGGTCTTCCCAAGGCGCCCTCTAGATTCAACCCGGTCGTCAACCCCGCGCGCGCGAAGATTCGTCGGGACTACATTCTTGGGCGGATGACTGATCTTGGGTTGCTGTCCGCGGAGGCACGGGATGTCGCTATTGCCGAGTCGGTCAGTACGGATCTTTTCATGAATGCGGCTATCGAACTGGACGCACCCTTCGTTGCCGAGATGGTGCGCGCACGCGTTGTCGAGCAATTTGGCGAGGCCGCCTACGAAATGGGATTGCGGGTTTACACGACCATTGATCCCATGCTCCAGCGTTCCGCCGCGTCGGCTTTGCGTTCGGCCTTGCAGGATTACGATCGGCGGCATGGCTGGCGTGGTCCCGAGGCTCATGTCGAGTTGCCGGCGGGGGATGTCGCGCAAGCCGCCGAGGCGGCCGTGCGTCAGCGTCCGGTCGCGGGCTTGCCTGCGGCGGTGGTGATCGAGGTGGGGGTGCAGGCCGCCAAGGCGGTGGATGCCTCGGGCAGGGTTCATGATTTGACGTGGTCTGCGATGCAGTGGGCGCGCCCGTATCGCTCGGAGGATGCCTTGGGGGCGGCGCCGAAGACGGCTGCGCAAATTGTGTCGCGCGGTGATGTCGTGCGTCTGGCCGAGACGGCGGAGGGCGTGCGTCTGGCGCAGCTTCCGCAGGTGTCTGGCGCGTTCGTCGCCTTCGACCCTCAGACGGGCGGACTGTTGGCCTTGGAGGGGGGGTATGACTTTGCGCTGAGTAAGTTCAATCGGGCCACACAGGCCCAGCGTCAACCAGGGTCTTCCTTCAAGCCCTTTCTTTACTCGGCCGCCCTGGAGAATGGCTTTACCTTGGCCAGCGTGATCAGTGATGCGCCGCTGACCTACACGGGGGCCGCCGGGCATAATCAGGACTGGCGGCCTGAGAACTATGAGGGCAAGTCTTATGGGCCGACGCGTCTGCACGAGGCTCTGGTGCGCTCTCAGAATCTGGTTTCCGTTCGGATCATGGAGGCGATCACACCAGAGACGGCGCTGCGTCATGCGGAGGCTTTCGGTCTGCCAGTCAAACAGTGGAGTCCGACTCTCTCCCTCGCCCTGGGTAGTTATGCCCTGACGCCCTATGAACTGGCCTCGGGATACATGGTGTTCGGCAATGGCGGTTACCGCGTGCCGCCGTATTTTATTGACCGGATCGAGGATGTGCATGGCGGCGTGCTGTTCGAGGTGAAGCCCCCTCAGTTTTGTGAGCGCTGCGCTATCGATCAGCCGGGGGTGGCTGCACGGGTTCTATCGCCTGAGAACGCGTGGTTGATGCAGTTGATGCTGCGTGATGTGGTGAGGCGTGGTACGGCCGCTTCCGCCGGGCGTGCGCTCAAGCGGACGGATATCGGTGGCAAGACCGGGACCACAAACGATCAGCGAGATGCCTGGTTTTGCGGTTTCGGTCCTGGCATTGTCGCCACGGCGTGGGTCGGGTTCGATGATTACCGCCCGCTGGGCAAGCGCGAAACGGGCGGGGTCGCGGCTGTGCCGATGTGGATCGAATTCATGCGCTCGGCGTTACGGGACCGTCCGATTGCTGAGAGCAGGATGCCGGAGGGCATCGTCACTGCCAGTATCGATGCCGTAAGCGGGCATGTGGTGTCCAGAGACACCCCAGGCGCGATCAGCGAGTATTTCGACAGGCGTTATCCGCTGGCGACGACCGCGATTCTTCCGGACGAGGTGCCGGCAGCCGAGCTTGCGGATAGTCTGGGTGACGCCCAGGTGGTCGAAGAGTTGTTCTGATGGGGCAGAGGGAGGCATGGGCCGAGTATGCCGCGCGCCTGATGGGCGAGGGGCAGGGTCTCGATTGTGAGGCGGCCAAGCGGCGCGCGGCTGAGGCGCTGGGGTTGTCGGCGGGGCATGATGAGCCCGGCTGCGACGAGGTTGAGGCTTGTCTGCGCGCCTACCAGCGTTTGTTCAGGCCAGGACAGCCTGCGGTGGCGCGTCGCATGCGCGAGGAGGCGCTCAAAGCCATGCGCTTTCTCGCGGATTTCGAGCCGCGTCTAGTCGGGGCGGTGTTGTCCGGCACGGCGGATGAGGGTGGCGTCATCACCATCCATCTGTTCGCCGATACGCCCGAGCAGGTCATGTTGAAGCTTCTGGATGCTGATATTGGTTTTCGCGAGGGGGAGCGGGGTGTGCGCTACCGGGATGGTCGCACCCGTATCTACCCGCTGTTTTCCTTCCTGGCGGGAGGGTGTCCGATCGATCTTGTGGTGATGCCGCCGATGGCCTTGCGCGAGCCTCCGGCTGGTTATGGCGAGGGTGGTGTCATGCCGCGCGCATCCTTGCGCAAGGTTGAGCGCCTTCTGGTCGCCGAGGCTCCGAATGAGGATTCATGACGGATGCCTCGTGCGTCTTGGGGGCGTCGGAGTGTTCGGTTTCATCTGTGATAGATCGGGCTCAACTCACGTACTGCCTGGACGAAGGCAGCCACATGTTCGGGGTCGACGCCTGGGTGGATGCCGTGTCCGAGGTTGAAAACGTGCCCTTCGCCCTGGCCATAGGCGGCAAGGATGGTCGCCACTTCCTCGCGGATGCGATCGGGCGAGGCGTAGAGAACGTTCGGGTCCATGTTGCCCTGTAGGGCAACCCTGTCTCCTACTCGGCGGCGAGCCTCGCCGATGTCCGTGGTCCAATCCAGGCCCAAAGCGTCCGCGCCCGTTTCCGACATGGCTTCCAGCCACTGACCGCCGCCCTTGCTGAACAGCACCACGGGGATCTTGCGCCCGTCGTTCTCGCGCTTGAGTTGGGCGATGGCCTTGCGCATCGGCTCCAGCGAGAAGCGCAGATAGTCTCGCGGGGAGAGCAGGCCGCCCCATGTATCGAACAGCATCACGGCCTGCGCCCCGGCGGCGATCTGGCCGTTTAGATAGGCGGCAACTGAGTCGCTGAGCTTGTCCAGCAGGCGTTCCATCAGCTCGGGGCGGTCGAACATCATCCCTTTGGCGACGGAGAAGTCGCGACTGCCTTCGCCTTCTACCATGTAGGCGGCCAGTGTCCACGGGCTGCCGGAAAATCCGATCAGGGGCACGCGTCCGTGCAGCTCGTGGCGAATGGTGCGGACCGCGTCCATGACGTACTTCAGCTCGCCTTCCGGGTCCGGGATGGGCAGGCGATCGATGTCGGCGGTGCTGCGGACCGGGCGGGCAAAGCGGGGGCCTTCGCCTTCGAAGAAGCCGAGTCCGAGACCCATGGCGTCGGGGATGGTGAGGATGTCCGAAAAGAGGATGGCGGCGTCCAGGTCGTAGCGGACCAGTGGTTGCAGGGTGACTTCGCAAGCCAGTTCCGGGTTCTGGCACAGATTCATGAAACTTCCCGCCTTGGCCCGGGTGGCTCGATATTCCGGCAGGTAGCGGCCAGCCTGACGCATGATCCAGAGCGGGGTGCGGTCCACGGGCTGGCGCAGCAGAGCGCGCAGGAAGCGGTCGTTTTTCAGTTCAGTCATGGCGGTTTGATCTTGAGTATGAAAAAGGCGCCCGCAGGCGCCTTCATGATGGGGATTCTGGTCAGACACCCAGATAATCGAGGATGCCTTTGGCAGCCTCGCGGCCTTCGAACACGGCGGTTACGACGAGGTCAGAGCCTCGCACCATGTCTCCTCCCGCGAAAACTTTCGGATGGCTCGTCTGGTGCGCGAATTTTGCGTGCGCCGGAGCGATCACGCGACCATCCTGGTGCAGGCTGATGCCGAAATCATTCATCCAGGGCGCTGGGGATGGGCGGAAGCCAAAGGCGACAAGCACGGCATCGGCCGGGATGATTTGCTCCGAACCCGGTACGACCTCGGGGCTGCGACGGCCTCGCGCATCCGGTGCGCCAAGACGGGTCTCGACGAACTTGACACCCTCGACGCGGCCATCGCCGATGATCTCGACCGGCTGGCGGTTGAACAGGAAATTCGCGCCTTCTTCCCTGGCGTTGGCGACTTCGCGTTTAGAGCCCGGCATATTCTCTTCATCGCGCCGGTAGGCGCAGGTCACTTCGCGGGCGCCTTGGCGCAGCGAGGTGCGGGTGCAGTCCATCGCTGTGTCACCCCCGCCGAGCACGATCACGCGCTTGTCCTTCATGTCGATGAAGTCGGTGGCATCCCTCTCGTGACCGAGCAGACGATTGATGTTGGATATCAGAAAGGGCAGGGCATCATGGACGCCTGGCAGGTCCTCGCCGGGGAAGCCGCCTTTCATGTAGGTGTAGGCGCCCATGCCGAGGAAGACGGCATCATATTCGTCAAGCAGCGTCTGGAAGGGGATGTCGCGACCGATTTCGGTGTTCAGGCGGAACTCGATGCCCATGCCCTCCATGATCTCGCGCCGAGTCTGCAAGACTTCTTTCTCGAGCTTGAACGGGGGGATGCCGAACGTGAGCAGTCCGCCGATCTGGGCGTACCGGTCGAATACCACGGCCTGTACTCCGTTGCGGGCCAGAATGTCGGCACAGCCGAGGCCAGCCGGGCCGGCGCCAACGATGGCGACACGCTTTCCGGTCGGTGTTACGCCGCTCATGTCGGGGCGCCAGCCCTGTTTGAGCGCTTCGTCGGTGATGTATTTCTCGACTGAGCCGATGGTGACCGCGCCAAAGCCGTCGTTCAGGGTACAGGCGCCTTCGCACAGGCGATCCTGGGGGCATACTCGACCACAGACTTCAGGGAGCGAGTTGGTCTTGTGCGACATCTCCGCAGCTTCGAACAGGTTGCCTTCGGCGACCAGCTTGAGCCAGTTGGGGATGTAATTGTGGACCGGGCATTTCCATTCGCAATACGGATTGCCGCAGGCCAGGCAACGATCGGCCTGCTGGGCTGCTGTCTGCGGGTCGAACTGCCCGTAGATTTCCTTGTACTGGTAAACGCGTACCTCGGCCTTGACCTTGGGGGGGTCCTGGCGGGGGACATCGATGAACTGGAAGACGTTACCCATGACGGCGTTTCGCTGTGGTCGTTGTCGTTATGAATAAAAAGCCTCGCTCAGAAGGGCGAGGCTTGCAACCGCGCATTGGTCTGGGCGTTTGCTCAGCCGCCCAGAGCGGCCTTGATGCGCGCGCTCACCTGGGCCATGTCGGCGCGGCCCTGGGCTTGTGGACGGATCAGGTTCATCACTGCGCCCATGTCCTTGATGCCACTTGCACCAGTGCTGCTGATGGCGGCGGCGATCATGGACTGAATCTCTTCGTCGCTGAGCGGGGTTGGCAGGTAGGTCTGGATGACGTCGAGCTCGAAGGCTTCCTGTTGCTCCAGATCAGCGCGTCCGGCAGCCTTGTACTGTTCGATGGACTCGCGGCGCTGCTTGCACATCTTGTCAAGGATGGCAATCACATCGGCATCGCCGAGCACGATGCGCTCGTCGACTTCCTTTTGCTTCAGCGCGGCCTGAATCAAGCGGATGGCGGCCAGTCGGGGCTTCTCACCCGCCTTCATGGCGATCTTGACGTCGTCCATGATACGCGCCTTGAGCGCGGAGGTGCTCGCCTCGCTCATGCCGATCCCCCGTGATTGAATGTGAATGTCTTAGTACAGGCGGGTGCGACGAGCAGCTTCCTTCGCCATGCGCTTTTCGTTGCGCTTGACGGCGGCGGCCAGCTTGCGCTTGCGCTCGGTGGTCGGCTTTTCGTAGAACTCGCGGGCGCGCAGTTCGGAGATGATGCCGGCCTTCTCGCAGGTACGCTTGAAACGGCGTACGGCGACTTCAAAAGGCTCGTTCTCTTTGACGCGGACGGAAGGCATTGGGACTCCAAAAATAGAAATGTCTGAAACCGGTTGGGTCCGGCGCTGGCGCTCAAGCGCGCAGGCAGGGCTTGCAGAAAGGGCGGAATTATACGTTGCGGGGCAAGCAATGCAACAATATCCGGCCTTGCCCGATTTAAATTTTGCCAGCCACCACCCACAGCCATGATTGTTCTCGGTATTGAAACGTCCTGCGATGAGACGGCCTGCGCCCTATACGCGACTCAGGGGGGCTTGCTTGCCCATCGGGTTCATACTCAGCAGGTGCATGCCGAATATGGCGGGGTCGTCCCTGAGCTTGCTTCGCGCGATCACGTTCGCTGGCTGTTGCCGATGGTTGACGATCTGCTGACGGAGGCCGGTGTCGCGCGCCGAGATATCGGTGGCGTGGCCTATACAGCCGGTCCCGGGTTACTGGGCGCCCTGCTGGTTGGGAGTGCGTTTGGCGCCGGGCTCGCGACGGCGCTCGGCGTGCCGGTGATCGGGGTGCATCACATGGAGGGGCATCTGCTCGCCCCGATGCTCGATAACGCGGCCTTGCAGCCGCCGTTTGTCGCTTTGCTGGTGTCGGGTGGGCACACCATGCTGGTCGCGGCCCCCGCGATCGGGCGCTATGAGGTGTTGGGCGAGACGCTGGATGACGCAGTGGGAGAGGCCTTCGACAAGATCGCGAAATCAATGGGGCTGGGTTACCCCGGGGGGGCGGCGCTGGCTCGCCTGGCCTGCGACGGACGCCATGGGGTTTTTCGTTTTCCTCGTCCCATGACGGATCGTCCGGGGTTGGAGTTCAGCTTCAGCGGGCTGAAGACCCGTGCGATGCAGGCTTTGAACGAGGTGAAGGGTGACCCTCAGGGCGTCGCGGATGTCGCTCATGCTTTTGAGGAGGCCATTGTCGAAACTTTGGTGATCAAGTGCGAGCGCGCTTTGGAGCAGACCGGCATGCGTCACATCGTGGTTGCGGGCGGGGTGGGCGCCAATCAGCGCTTGCGCGAAGCCTTGGCGCGCATGGCGGCGGGGCGTGGCGGGGAAGCTTGGTTTCCGGGCCAGGCTTTTTGTACCGATAACGCGGCCATGATCGCCTATGCGGGCTGGCTGCGTCTGCGTGCAGGGCAGGGCGATCAGGCGCGGGGCTTCGCTTCTCGCGCGCGCTGGCCGCTGGATCAATTGTCGTCGCTGGATTGAGTCTCTTCCGGCGAGGGGACTGTCTTCTTCGCGCCGATGCGACTTTCGGCGCCGTTCATCAGGCGCTGGATGTTGCCCTTATGGCGGGCGATCAGTAACGCGCTCATGATGGTGATGCCTAGCAGGGTCGGGTTTCCCATGCCCAGCGCCCAGGCAATGACGGGGGCGCTGGCGGCGGCAACCAGTGCCGCCAGCGACGAGTAACGAAGTGTGAAGGCGACCAGCAGCCAGGCTCCGAGTACGGCGAGGCCGAGCCAGGGTGACAGCCCCAGCAGCACACCCAGCGCCGTGGCGACGCCCTTGCCTCCCTTGAAGCCGAAGAATACGGGGAACAGATGCCCGGTGAAGGCAGCCAGTGCTGTCAGGATGACCAGCGTTTCGTCCGCGCCGAGCAGGCGGGCGAGCACGACTGGAAGCAGGCCTTTGAACATGTCGCCAAGCAGGGTGGCGAGCGCCGCTCCCTTGCGCCCCGTGCGCAGGACATTGGTGGCGCCGGGGTTGCCCGAGCCCATGGTGCGAGGGTCGGGTAGTCCCAGCAGTCGGCTGACGACGATGGCAGTCGCGATTGAGCCGAGCAGGTAAGCGCCTAGGGGTAACGCAAGATCGAGCCAAGTCATGATGCAAACCAGGTCATGATGCGGATTCATACAATTGATGCATGGGATGGGGGTGCGATGATACGTGGCGAGGGGGGCGACGCCAATCCGGCGCTGCCGGTGGTCTGGCTGCATGGCTGGGGTATGGGGAGTGCTGTCTGGGGGGCGACTCCGGGTTGGTGCGGACATGGCGCGGCGATGCTCGATCTGCCCGGGCATGGTGAGCAACCCTGGGACGAGGGGCTGGGGGACGATCTTGAGCGTTGGGCGCGGGCTTTGCTTGATCGCGCTCCAGCCCGGGCCGTGTGGGTCGGATGGTCGCTGGGTGGCTTGCTGGCGATGGCGGCTGCGCGCTTGGCGCCGGAGCGTGTGGCGGGGCTTACTCTGTTGGCGGCGAGCCCGCGTTTTGTCGCGCCCGACGCGGGGGGGTGCGGGATGGCGAGCGAGTTGTTCAGGCAGTTCAAGTCGGGGCTGGAGCACGATCTTCAGGGGACGCTGCGACGCTTTATCGCGTTGCAAACGCTCGGTGTGTCCGATGCGCGTGGTGTCAGATTACGGCTTCAGTCCGCCCTTGATGCGATGCCGACGCCCGACCTTCGTGCATTGCGTGCGGGGTTGTCCTTGCTGGAACATGGCGACATGCTGGCCGAGTTGTCTTTGATTCGTTCCCCGGTGCGTATTCTGCTTGGCGGGCGTGATCGGCTCGTGCCTCCTTGTGTGGCGGGGCGTTATGCGCGGGCCTTGCCCTCGGCTGGTATCGAGATTCTGCCCGAAGCCGGGCATCTGCCCTTCATTCACGAGCCCGCAGCCCTGAGGCGCGCGCTCGATCATGTGGTCCACTGACAGAGCCATGCAAGAATTTGAGTTGGACAAGGCGCGCGTGCGTCGCGCCTTCGATACCGCATCCCGCACTTATGACAGCCACGCCCAGCTTCAGGGCATGGTGCGTGAGGAAATGCTCGAACGCCTCGCGTGGATGCGCCTGAGGCCTTCGCTTGTGCTCGATCTTGGATGTGGCACGGGGCGCGCGCTTGGGGTCTTGCGCGAACGTTATCGACAAGCCCGGATCGTTGGCATGGACTTGTCGTCAGGTATGTTGTCAGAAGCGGCGGAGCATCGGCCATGGCTGCGCAAACCCATGCTGGTCTGCGGGGATATGGAGCGTATGCCATTGCCTGGCGCCAGTGTCGATCTGCTCTTTTCAAGTCTTGCCTTGCAGTGGAGTTGCGCGCCTGAACGGGTGTTTTCCGAAGTGCGCCGCGTATTGAAGCCGGATGGTCTTTTCATGTTTTCCACCCTGGGGCCGGGCAGTTTGCAGGAGCTGCGCGATGCTTGGTCTGTCGCCGATCCGGCGCATTCGCACGTCAATATGTTTTTCGATATGCATGATCTTGGCGATGCCCTGTTGCGCGCCGGTTTGCGTGATCCGGTGATGGATGTGGATCGGCTGTCATTCGGTTTCGAGGATGTTGGAACCATCATGCGTGGATTGAAGGGCATCGGTGCGCGCAATGGCATGGAGGGGCGTGCGCGGGGCTTGACCGGCAAGGGGCGTCTCGCACGTATGCGCGAGGCCTATGAGGCCCTGCGCGACGAGGGCGGTGCGCTGCCCGTCAGTTACGAGGTCATTCATGGGATGGCGTGGGGCGGGGAGTCCGGGCGCTATCGGGTCGATGCGCGCGGCGAGGTCCGAATACCTCTGAGTTCCCTGAAACGCTGATTAAATATTTTGATCCGTATATTTCGGGATTTGCTGAATGCTTGAAAACACGTTGAATTACTGCGTGTTTTTTCTATATCCGAGGAAAAAACACGGAAAATCATGGAACTTTAGAGGGGGCTAACGTTGCAGTAACATGCACGGGCCAGCAAAGGGTGTGGGGAAGGCCATGGTTGTCAACTTGGCTTCCGGGGCCCCGAGCAACAAGCATTCAACCTTGGGAGGAGTCTCGAGATGTCAACGAGCACGGCCGTTGCCACAGAGCAGTACAATTACGACATCGTCAAGAAGTTCGCCATCATGGCGCTCGTCTGGGGCGTTCTCGGCATGACCGCCGGGACCTACATCGCCAGCGAACTTGCTTGGCCGTTCCTGAACTTTGACACCGCTGAAATCACCTTCGGGCGCCTGCGTCCTGTGCATACCACCCTGGTGATCTTCGGCTTCGGCGGCAGCGCACTGTTCGCCACGTCCTACTACATCGTGCAGCGCACCTGCCAGGCCCGTCTCTGGGGCGGAAAGTGGCTGCCCGAATTCACCTTCTGGGGCTGGCAGATCGGTGTTGGGGCCGGTGTGGTCCTGTACATGCTGGGTTTCACTCAGGGGCGTGAGTACGCCGAGTTCGTATGGCAGCTCGATCTCGCCATCGCCGTGGTATGGGTCACCTACACCCTTATCTTTGTGATGACCCTGTTGAACCGCAGTCAGCCCCATATCTACGTGGCCAACTGGTTCTTCATCGCTTTCCTGATCGTGATCGCCCTGTTGCACATCTTCAACAACCTGGCGGTGCCGGTTGCGCTCACCAGTTTCGAATCCTACAGCCTGTTCTCCGGCGTGCAGGATGCGATGACCCAGTGGTGGTACGGTCACAACGCGGTAGGCTTCTTCCTGACTGCAGCGTTCCTGGGCATGATGTACTACTTCGTGCCGAAGCAGGCCGGTCGTCCGGTCTACTCCTACCGTCTGTCCATCGTCCACTTCTGGGCGCTGTCCTTCCTGTACATGTGGGCGGGCACCCACCACCTGCACTGGACCGCGATCCCGGACTGGACCTCCACCCTGGCCGCGACCTTCTCCATCCTGCTGCTGCTGCCGTCTTGGGGCGGGATGATCAACGGCATCATGACCCTGTCCGGTGCGTGGGATAAGCTGCGTACCGACCCGATCATGCTGTTCATGATCACTGCGCTGTCCTTCTATGGCATGTCCACCTTCGAAGGCCCGCTGATGTCGCTCAAGAGCGTCAACGCCCTGTCGCACTACACGGACTGGACCGTCGGTCATGTGCATTCCGGCGCGCTGGGCTGGGTGGCGATGATCTCCTTCGGCTCCTTCTATCACCTGATCCCGCGCCTGTGGGGCGCCAAGGACATGTACAGCAGCAAGCTGATTTACACCCACTTCTGGCTTGCGACCATCGGCATCGTGCTGTACATCGCCGCGCTGTGGGTGGCAGGCATCGGTCAAGGGTTGATGCTGCGGGCCTTCGATGAGTACGGCAACCTTGCTTACACCTTCATCGAAACCGTGACTTTCATGCACCTGCCATACGTCGTACGTGCCATTGGCGGCATGTTCTTCGTCGCCGGTATCCTGGTCATGGTTTACAACGTGTACATGACTATTGCCGCAGCCAAGCGCGCAGCCCTGGCGCCGGATACGTCCGTCGCTCCGGCCGCCGCTCACTGATCGAGGAGTGCTGAGCAATGAAACACGAAAGCATTGAAATCAACGCTGGCCTGCTGATCATCCTCACCCTGGTGGTGGTCAGCATTGGCGGTCTGGTCGAGATCGTTCCGCTGTTCCACATCAAGGACACCGTGGAGGAGGTCAAGGGTGTGCGCCCCTACACCCCGCTCGAACAGCGTGGTCGTGACCTCTACATCCGCGAGGGCTGCTACGCCTGTCACTCGCAGATGATCCGCCCGTTCCGTGACGAGATGCTGCGCTACGGTCACTACTCCCTGGCGGCCGAGTCCAAGTACGACCATCCCTTCCAGTGGGCCTCCAAGCGCACTGGTCCGGACATCGCTCGCCTTGGCGGCAAGTACTCTGACGAATGGCATACCCAGCACCTGATTCGCCCGCAAAACGTGGTGCCGGAGTCCATCATGCCCCCATACCCGTGGCTGATGCAGAACGAACTCAAGTACGACGATATCGAGGCGCGCATGAAGGCGCTCAAGCGTACCGGCGTGCCCTACTCGCTCACCGAGGAGGAGTATCAGGCCAATGTCAGGGAACATGGCAAGGAGATGGCGGACAAGCTGCACATCCCCAACGCCAAGGCGACCCTGGAGGCCGAGGCCAAGGGCCGCAACTGGGATGGCGACAAGACCCGCATTACCGAAATGGATGCCATGGTCGCTTATCTCCAGGTGCTGGGCACCATGGTGGACTTCAAGCAGTACGAGCAGGGCTACTTCGCCAACTTCCGCTGATCTGGCCGCGTAGCAAGACGGAGAGTATGTATGTCTGAAATCTGGGCATGGCTGGGTGATCTCGGCAACAGCAAGGTGCTGTCGCTGTTGATTTTCTTCACCACCTTCGTCGCCATCGTGCTCTACGTCTATACCGGCAAGAAGCGTAAGGAAAGGCTTGAGTCCTACAAGAACATTCCGTTTATCGACGATCAGGACAAGGTTCCTGGATCGAAGCAAGGGGAAAGTCATGGCGAATCCCGCTAACAATACCTCCAAGCAGGTCGAAACCACCGGTCACGTTTGGGACGGTGACCTGCGCGAGTACAGTAATCCGCTGCCCAACTGGTGGCTGTGGACCTTCTACGCCACCATCGTTTTCGCGGTGGTCTACTGGATTCTCTATCCGGCCTGGCCGGTTGGAAAAAGCTTCACTCGCGGCATTACGACCGTGACGGTTGAAGAAAACGGCCAGATGGTCGAGAAACCCTGGAACTCGCGTACGCAACTGATCGAGGAGATGCAGAGCAGCCCGGCGGCCGTGAAGCAGCGCGAGTACATCGAGAAGGTCGGCAAGGCCTCCTACGAGGAAATCCTGGCCAACCCGGACATGATGGCCTTCGCGCGCTCCATGGCCAAGGGTTACTTCGGCGACTACTGCGCCGCGTGCCACGGTCAGGGTGGTCAAGGCAATCTGCCTTACTTCCCGAACTTGGCCGACGACGACTGGTTGTGGGCGGGTAAGGTTGAAAGCATCGAGCACAGCATCAAGGCTGGCCGCAAAGGCAACATGCCCGCATTCCCCGTACAGGGGCAGGCGATGGACGATCTCGCGACATACGTGCTGAGTCTGTCCGGCGAACAGGTTGATGCCGCCGCTGCCGAGCGAGGCAAGGCCGGTTATGCCATGTGCATGGGTTGTCACGGTGCCGAGGGCAAGGGCAACCCGATGCTGGGTGCGGCTAATTTGACCGATAAGGCTTGGTCTGTCGTCAATGTTCCGGGCGCAGTCTCCCTTGAGGAGAAAAAGAAACTGATCGCCGGAGTGGTCAACAAGGGTATCCAGCGTGAAATGCCGGCTTTCGGCGGTCGCCTGAAGCCCGAGGAGATCAAGATGCTGACCGTTTACGTTCACGAACTGGGTGGCGGCAAGTAATTCTTGCGCCCTCACGCATCGAAAATGCCGGCCCGCGCCGGCATTTTTTTTACCGGTTTGTCGCCCCCTCCGGGTCCTGCGGCCCATGGCTTGATATCATTGGCGGAACGCCGAAAACCGCTTACGTGCGGTTTTTCGGCCAGATTGATTACCGGGCGTGATCGACTTTCAGGCACGTCGCCCATTTATGACGCATCTGGCCGGGTTTCTGAAAAGATTGTTTTAGCAATCCGGCGGGATCCATAACCATTAGAGCATCAGGAGTCAGCGTATGTCCGCCGAGACTGAGGAGCAGCTTTACCAAGCGCGCGTCGCCATTCACCCGAAATCGGTGAAAGGGAACTTCCGAACCTTCAAGACTGCTGTGCTTCTACTGGCTTACGCCGTGTTCTTCCTGCTGCCATGGTTGCGTTGGGACCGGGGGGCGGGGCCGTCCCAGGCGGTGATGTTCGATCTTCCGGGGCGTCGCTTCTACATTTTCGATCTCATCATCCATCCGCAGGATATGTTCCTCCTTGCCGGGGTGCTGATTATCTTCGCCTGGTTCCTGTTTTTCGTGACCGGTGTCGTTGGGCGGGCATTTTGCGGCTATTTCTGCTTCCAGACCCTGTGGACCGATGCCTTCATGTTCATTGAACGTTGGATCCAGGGTGATCGCCAGTTGCGCATGAGGCTTGAAAAAATGCCCTGGAATGCCCACAAGCTGGGCAAGAAAGGGCTGACCTGGCTGGCTTGGCTGGCTTTCGCATGGTGGTCCGGTTTCACCTTTACGGCCTATTGGCTGGATGCGCCGACTTTCCTGGGTGATTTCTTCACTGGCGCCGCACCTTCGGCCGCCTATATCACCACCGGCTTCCTGATGCTGAGCACAACCGTCATGGCTGGATTCGCGCGTGAGCAGGTGTGCATCTACATGTGCCCCTATTCCCGTTTCCAGACCGTGATGTTCGACAAGGAAACCTTGATTCCCTCTTATGATTACAGGCGTGGAGAGGGGGCGAAAGGGCGCCATAGCCTTGGCAGGGGGCTCAAGACCCAGGATGAACGCCATGCCGCTGGACATGGTGATTGCGTGGATTGCGGCCTGTGCGTGCAGGTGTGCCCGACGGGAATCGATATTCGCAATGGGCTACAGATCGCCTGCATCAATTGCGGTCTGTGCATTGATGCCTGTGATGAGATCATGGACAAGCAGGGTTGGTCGCATGGCCTGATCCGCTATGCCTCGGAGCAGGAGATCGAGACCGGCGTGAAGCCGCGCATTTTCAAGCTCAAGACCATTGGCTACGGTCTTGCGATCATGGTTGTGAGCGCCTTCCTGATGTACGGCGTGCTTCACCAAGCGCCGATGGATTTTGCGGTGAATCAGGTGCGCAACCCCCTGGCGGTGACTCTATCGGACGGTCGGGTGCAGAACAGCTACGAAATCAAGATCAACAACAAGGTTGCCCGCCCTCTGCGTCTTGCGTTGTCTGTCGATGGTCTGTCGGATGCGGAAATCGAAATCGCGGGTGGCAAGAAGGACATTGAGGTTGCCTCTGATAACCTTTTGCGCTTGCTGGTGCGGGTCAAGCGCCCGGCGGGCGCGCCGAACAGCCAGCAGAGTTTCAACTTTGTGCTAACCGACAAGGATGGCCAGATCGCTCCGGTATCGATGCACACTATTTTCAATATGCCGCGCTGACCCATGTCCATTCTCATGACCCTTGGCGCGGGGATTGCGCTCATCGTCCTTCTGTTCCTGCTCCTGAATCGGTTGGTGAGGGTTGGCGGGCGGCAGGCGGCCATGATCCTCGCCATCCTTACCCCGGGCTTTTACCTGCCGTTCGCGCTGATGAACTGGCCGGGCGCGGATGTGGTGGCCATCCACCTCGCGGTTTACCTGGTTGTGATATTCATCCTTGGCCTGTTGGCCTTCCAGCGTGAGCGACAGCTCAAGGTGGAAGGAAAGAGCTTCCGCTGGGGGCCGGGTCTTATCATCGGGTTTTTCGCCGTCATCGTCGCGCTGGACGCGGTTTTCGTGACCGTCGCCACGGGGGGGCTGGATAGTCGCGTGAGTGCCTGGCTGCTACCTAAACCCAGACAGGGGGAGGCGATCAGCTCGCATTTTCCGGGTGTCATTTCGCATGACTTCCAGAAAAAGGAAGCGCTGTACAACGACTACCTCAAGCGTGTTGAAGCGCAGAAGGAGCGTGGTTGGCAGGTGGATTACGGTTGGTTGGGCGCTCCTCGCAAGGATGTCAAGACGCCGTTTCAGGTCAAGGTACAGGATCGTCACGGATCTCCGATCTCCGGGGCAGAGGTCACAGTGCGTTTTCTGCGCCCATCCAACCAGCGCGAAGACTTCAGCCTAAGTCTTCCGGAAGTCGAGGCGGGCGCTTATCGTGCCCCCGCCACTCCCTCCCTGGCTGGGTTGTGGCAGGTGGTCATTCTCATCCGGCGCGGCGACGACGTGCATGAGGTACAGGCATCCACTGAAGTCGGCGGCGCCTGACCGGCATGACGGATACCCGGCAACCATCTTCCGCCGCGGATGAGTGCTTTCACTGCGGTCTCCCCCTGCCTTCCGGCGCACATTACGCGGTCCGCATTCAGGGGCGGGAGCGCCCCATGTGTTGCCCTGGCTGTCAGGCCGTGGCCCAAGCCATTGTCGATGGTGGCATGGAGGAGTACTACAGCTACCGCACCGAAGCGGCCGTGCAGGGGCACGAACTGGTGCCGCGCGAGTTGGAGAGCATGCGGCTGTATGACAGGGAGGCCTTGCAACGCAGCTTCGTTGCCGCCGAGGGGGATCGCCGCGAGGCGGCCCTGATCCTCGAAGGCATCACATGCGCCGCCTGTGTCTGGCTCAACGAGAAACATGTGCGGGCCTTGCCCGGTGTTCTCGCTTTCAACATCAATTACGCGACGAAGCGCGCTCGCGTCCAGTGGGATGCATCGCGCACCCAGTTGAGCGCCATCCTTCAGGCTATCGCATCCATCGGTTACCAGGCGCACCCATTTGACGCTGGGCGTCAGGAGGCCGCTTTCAAGCACGAGCGTTCACAGGCACTGCGACGGGTGGGCGTGGCGGGTCTTGGCATGATGCAGGTCATGATGCTGGCCATTGCACTCTACTCGGGGGATTTTCATGGCATGGAAGAGGGGCTGCGTCAGTTCCTGCGCTGGGCCAGCCTGATCCTCACCCTTCCGGTCATGTTTTACAGCTCACTGGGCTTTTTTACCTCGGCCTGGCGCGACCTGCGCCAGAAGCGCTTGGGCATGGATCTGCCGGTCGCGTTGACCCTCGGTTTGACCTTTGCGGCCAGCGCCTGGGCCACGGTCACGCATGACGGCCAAGTCTATTTCGATACCGTCACTATGTTTGCCTTTCTTCTGTTGGGCGGGCGTTACCTTGAGATGATCGCCCGCCACAAGGCGGGTGAAGCGGCCGAGGCCCTGGTCAAGCTGCTTCCGAACGTGGCGGCGCGCATCGGTGAGGACGGCGTGGAACAGATGGTGGCCGTGGTCGAGCTGCGCCCCGGCGACCGAGTCCTGGTTCGTCCCGGAGAGAGCGTCCCTGCCGATGGCGTGGTGCTGGAGGGGCGTAGCAGCGTGGATGAGTCCCTGCTGACCGGGGAGAGCTTGCCGGGCAGTCGAGGGCCGGGGGATGCCCTGATCGGCGGCGCGGTGAACGTGGAAAGCCCCCTTTTGATGCGTGTTGACAAGGTTGGCGAGGAAACCGTGCTGTCCTCGATTCTGCGTCTGCTGGACCGCGCGCAGGCAGAGAAGCCGCGCATCGGTCGGGTGGCGGACCGCGCCGCGCAGTGGTTCATCGTCGGATTGCTGCTGGTCAGCGCGCTGGTTGCCTTGTGGTGGTGGTTTCATGCACCGGAGCGCGCATTCTGGATCACGGTCGCGCTCCTGGCGGTCACCTGTCCCTGCGCCCTAGGATTGGCGACTCCCGCCGCGCTGACCGCAGCGACGGGGCGACTCACACGCCTTGGGTTGCTGGTCACGCGCGGCCATGCCTTGGAAACCATGGCCAAGGCCACTCACGTCGTGTTCGACAAGACCGGCACGCTGACCGAGGGGCGGCTGTCCCTGGAGCATATCCAGCCGCTCGCCGGGCTCGCCGAGAACGAGGTGCTGCGCATTGCGGCCGCATTGGAGCGTGCATCCGAGCATCCGGTCGCACGCGCCATCGTCGCGCGGGCGGGCGAGGGGGCCGCTGCCGCAGACGTCATTTCCGTCGCCGGGCAGGGCTTGGAGGGGCGCGTGGACGGAGCATCCTACCGAATCGGCGTCGCCGATTTTGCCTTGCTTCTGTCCGGTGCGCCGATGCCTGCCCACCCGCGCGATGCGGAAGGCACCATCGTGCTGCTGGCGGGCGAGGGGGGCCCGCTTGCCTGGTTTGTCCTGCGCGATGCGCCGCGCGCCGAGGCGGCTGAAATCGTCCAGTCCCTGCGTGGATTGGGTCTTGGGATCAGCCTGCTGAGCGGCGACCGTGAGGCGGAGGCCCTCCGGGTGGCGCGTGAACTGGGAATTTCCCATGCTCACGGCGGCTTGTTGCCACAGGACAAGCTGGATCACCTGCGTCGCATGCAGCAGGCGGGAGAGGTGGTTGTCATGGTTGGTGACGGCGTCAACGATGCGCCCGTGCTGGCAGGAGCTCAAGCCTCGCTCGCCATGGGCGGAGGCACCCAGCTCGCGCAAGCCACCGCTGACATGATCCTGCTTTCCGAGAATCTACGTCACATTCCTGAAGGCGTGCGTGTCGCACGCCGCACGATGGCGGTCATCCGTCAGAATCTGGCTTGGGCCTTGGGTTATAACCTTATTGCCGTACCGGCCGCAGCGGCTGGTTTCGTCCCGCCATGGCTGGCCGCGATCGGAATGTCATTAAGTTCTCTTCTGGTGGTATTGAATGCGTTGCGCTTGCGCCGATGAGGGACGCGGAGTAACGTTCGCCGAATAAACCGGATGCTGCCGTGGATATTCTGTATTTTCTGGTTCCTCTCAGCATGGTGGTGATGGGCATCATGATTCTGGCCGTGATCTGGACCGTGCGCAGCGGCCAGTATGATGACCTCGAAGGCCCCGCTCACCGCATTCTGATGGACGACGACGATCCGCGTATCCCTCACAACGCGGTCCCGCCGAAGCAGCCAGGGCAGCCACCGGAAGATGACAGGCAACCGTAACAAGAACGAACAGGAGCAGGCATCATGGCCCAGTTTTTCAACTTCCAGAACTTCGCGCTCACCTTCATCATCGGCCTGATCGCGTTTTCTTGGCTGAGCTTCCTGAGCGTGATCTTTTCCTGATTGGCTCTGGAACTGGAATGAATGAAGGCCCGCGTATGCGGGCCTTCGTTTTTGGATCGAGTCGTTGGCGGGATGTTGAAAAAGGGCAGGAAGGCCCGCTTCAAGCGTTGCTGTCACGCCTCCATCGCGGACCGCATCTTTTTCATCGCGGCCTGTTCGATCTGTCGGATACGCTCGGCCGAGACACGGTATTCGTCGGCCAGTTCATGCAGAGTCGCCTTTTCGCCTTCGTTCAGCCAGCGGCGTTGAACGATGTCGCGACTGCGTGGATCGAGAGCGTCCAGCGCGGCATCGAGTTGGTCCAGGCGGAAGGATGCGCTGTCAACGCGCTCAAACGCCAAGGCCGGATCGCCGTCCGGCGCTTCCAGCCAGGCGATGGGCGCCAGATGGGCATCGTCTTCGTGGTCCGCCTCCATGGTCACGTCGCGACCCAGCAGGCGGGACTCCATTTCGAAGACCTCCTTGAGCGGCACATTCAGTTCGCTCGCAATGGACTGCGCCTCGTCCTGGGTCAGCCAGTGGTCGCCGTCGCGCATGCCGCGCAGGCGGAAGAACAGCTTACGCTGGGCCTTGGTGGTGGCGACACGTACCATGCGCCAATTGCGCAGGATGAATTCGTGGATTTCGGCCCGGATCCAGTGCACGGCGAAAGTAATCAGCCGCACCTTGCGATCCGGCTCGTAGCGGCGCACGGCTTTCATCAGGCCAATATTGCCCTCCTGGACCAGCTCGCCTAGCGGCAGGCCATAACCCGTATAACCACGCGCGATGTGCACGACAAAGCGCAGATGCCCGAGCACCAGTCTGCGCGCGGCATCGATATCCTGCCCGTCGCGCAGGCGCACCGCCAGGCGATATTCCTCTTCCTCGTCCAGCATGGGAATGCGGCGGATTTCGGCCAGGTAGGCCGTGAAAGCCTCGGGTGCGCTGGACGTCACCAAAGGCATGGCAACATGTTCTTGCATGGCTTGCATGAATCGAGCTCCTGAAGATCTCAAGCGTGAATTTAGCACTCGCTTGGTTTGAGTGCTAATTTTCGCCTGGGTTCAGTTCGTTTGGGCTTGGCGATCGCGTGATCTGGATCAACGCGCGCGGTTGGCGCGCAGATGGAGTCCGCCCGCCAACCAGGCGGCCAGTACGCCGAGCGCGGCGCCGGCCGGGAGAAACAACAGAAGCGCCGATGGCGGAAGTGTGGGGAGAACGATGTGCCAGCCATGCTCGTGAGCCACCTGGATCAGGTGATTCACGGCCAGTCCCGCGAAAAGCAGGCTGAGCAAGGTGCCGCCCAGGCCCAGCATGGCGCCCGCGTAAAGCAGCGGACGGCGGATGAAGGCGGGGGTGGCTCCGATCAGTTGCAGCAGGCGTACTTCGCGCGTGCGTCGCTCCAGCTCCAGGCGGATGGTATTGCCGACCGTGATTGCGAGCGCCGGGGCCAGCAAGAGAAGAAACAGCAGGGTCAAGCCTTCACCGGCGTGAATCAACGTACGTAGCCGCTCGGCGGCTTCATAGTCCATGCGCGCGCTGCCGACTTCCTGGCGTGCGGCCAGCCGGTCGCGCAGGCCCGTCAGGGTGGATGCGTCGCGCGGACGCAGCTCGATCACGCTTGGCAGGGGGTTGTTTTTCAGTTCTTGCAGCAGCCCGTCGAGCGCATGGGATCGGGCGAGTTGTGTCAGCCCTTCTTCGGGCGTAATGAGGTGGACCTCACCAATGTCGGGGTCCTGTCGAAGGCTGGCAAGCAGGGCTTCGGTGTCCGAAGCGCTGATATCCGGCTTGAGGAAGACTTGCAGCAAGGCCGTTTCACTTGACCAGCCTGCCAGACCTTCGCGCGCGCCGTGCAGGGTCGCCAGCAGGGTGATGGGGATGGTCAGGCTGGCGGCAATCACCAGCATGCTCAGGAGGCTTCCGAGCGGGCGTTGCCCCAGCCTGCGCAGCGCGTCCCGAAGGCTCTCCCCGTGATGTGCCAGCCAGGCGCCGAAGCGTACGCCATGACTGTGACCGCGTTGGGCCTGTGACTTGCTCATCAGTCGCTATCCATATACAGACGCCCATCGTGCAGGACTAGACGGGGGATATCGAATTGGCGGATCAGGCTGGTCGCGTGGGTGGCGATCAGCATGGTGACCCCTGCGGCGTTGAACTGGGTGAACAGGCGCATGGTGTCGAACGCCAGCGCCGGGTCGAGGTTGCCGGTCGGCTCGTCGGCCAGGATGATGGCGGGCTTGGCGACCAGTGCGCGGGCGATGTTCACGCGTTGCTGCTCGCCGCCGGACAGTTCCTGCGGGCGAGCCTTTTCACGATCCAGGAGGCCGACCTTGTCGAGCGCCGCGCGGACCCGGCGAGCGGTTTCCTCGCGCGGATAATGCTGCACCCGCAGGGGCAGGGCGACATTGTCGAACACGTTCAATTCGTCGAGCAGGTTCGGGTTCTGGAAAATCAGGCCGATGCGGCGGCGCAGGTGGGGAATGCGCCAGCCCGGCAGGCGTCCGATGTCGGCGCCGTTGATGAGAACCCGGCCCACGCTTGGGCGCTCGATTTGGGGGATGAGCTTGAGCAAGGTGCTCTTGCCCGCGCCGGACAGACCGGTGAGGAAGGCCATGCGCCCGGCAGGCAGGCGGAAGCTCACGTTTTCCAGCGCTGTCTGGCCATTGGGATAGGTTTTGCCGACCTGGATGAATTCGATCATCGCGCTGTCCAGAACTCAGGATTCATGATCGAGCAAGGCATCGACGAACTCGCGCGCGCTGAAGGGGCGCATATCCTCGGCCTTCTCGCCGACGCCGATGAAACGGATCGGAAGTCCCAGGCGGCGGGTGATGGCGAACACGATCCCTCCTTTGGCCGTGCCGTCGAGTTTGGTGATGACCAGGCCGGTCACGCCCAGCGCCTCGTTGAACTGCACGGCCTGGTTCAGCGCGTTCTGGCCGATGCTGGCGTCCAGCACCAACAGCACCTCGTGCGGGGCATCAGGATCAAGCTTGGCGAGCACGCGCTTCACCTTCTTCAGCTCTTCCATGAGTCCGCCCTGGGTATGCAGGCGGCCGGCGGTGTCTGCGATCAGAAGGTCCGCGCCGCGCGCCTTGGCCGCTTGCAGGGCGTCGAAGGCTACTCCGGCTGAGTCGGCCCCCTGACCCTGGGCAATGACCGGTACACCCGTGCGAGCGCCCCATGCCTGCAATTGCTCAACCGCGGCGGCGCGGAAGGTGTCTCCCGCAGCCAGCATGACCTTGAGTCCCGATTTTGCGTAGCGTTGGCCAAGCTTGCCGATGGTCGTGGTCTTGCCGGCGCCGTTGATGCCGATGACCAGCACCACGTGCGGTTTCTTGTCTCTGTCGATGACGAGAGGGCGCTCTACCGGCTCAAGCAGCCGAACCATGTGCTGGTAGAGCGCTTCCAGCAGCGCTTCAGGCTCCTTCAGCTCCTTGCGCGAGACACGCCGGGTCAGGTCGGCGATGATCTCGCGCGTGGTTTCCATCCCCACATCGGCCAGCAGCAGGCGGGTTTCGATGTCCTCCAGCAGTTCATCGTCGATCTGCTTCTTGCCCAGTACCAGGCTGGCCAGTCCTTCGGTCAGGCCCGCACGGGTGCGTGCGAGCTGCTGGCGCAGGCTTGCCCACAGACCGCTGGCGATGGCGGGATCTTTTTCGTCCGAAGCGACGGCTTCGAGCGGTGTGATGGCTTGCGCGGGGTCCTGAGAGTACTCCCCCTGGGTTTCAGGGGGTGTCGGGGGCGTCACGGGGGTGGACGGTCCAGTCTCCGCGTGGGTCGCGGGCGGGCTGGCGCGCTCGATGGGCGCTTGTGCTTCGGCGGATGTCTCTTCGCGTTTGAAACGGCGCAGGAAACCAAACATGGGTGGGCTTGTCGCACGGGTTGAATCGGTTCGTATCGTATCATTCCGGCATCGTGAAGGAGGCTTTGAAAATGCTGCGAGGCTTGTTTCTGATTGCGGGGCTGTTGGCTTGCCCTCTGGCGGGCGCCGCGCCCATTGTGCACGAAGACCGGCTTGCCAACGGTTTGCGTATCCTCGTGCAGGAAGATCATCGTGCGCCGGTGGTGACATCCCAAATCTGGTACAAGGTTGGCTCAGGTGACGAGCCTGGCGGTCAGACGGGGATTTCCCACATGCTCGAACACATGATGTTCAAGGGCACCAAGACCCTCCCGGCAGGAAAGTTTTCCGAGATCATTGCCGCCCATGGCGGTCAGGAGAATGCCTTCACCAGCCAGGATTACACGGCCTATTTCCAGACCTTGGCGAAAGAGCATCTTGAGGTGGCCTTCCGGTTGGAGGCCGATCGCATGCGGAACCTGCTTCTGCGGGATGCCGATTTCCAGAAGGAGCGCGATGTGGTCAAGGAGGAGCGCCGTCTGCGCACCGAGGACAATCCCAATGCGCGCCTTTACGAGCAATTTCAGGCGACTGCCTATCTGAACGGCGGTTATCACCATCCGGTGATCGGATGGATGGACGATATCGATGGCTACACCGTCGATAAACTGCGTGCCTGGTATCGGGCTCATTACGCGCCCAACAATGCCACTCTGGTGGTGGTGGGCGATGTCGCGCCCGGCGAGGTCAAGAGGCTGGCGCAAAAGTATTTTGGTCCGCTCAGGCCATCCCTGCTGTCCGGGCGCAAGCGTCATGAGGCGATGCCGCAGTCCGGCGAGCGGCGCGTGACCCTGCGTGTTCCGGCCAAGCTGCCCACCCTGCTGATGGGCTATCGGGCGCCGGTCCTGCTGGATGATGTACCAGCCTGGGAGCCTTATGCGCTGGAGGTTCTTGCCGGAATTCTTGACGGTGGCCAGAGTGCGCGCCTGCCGCGGAAGCTGGTGCGCGAGTCGCGCCTGGCGGGTGAGGCGGGGGCCGGTTATGGCGCGGACGGTCGTTTGAGCGAGCTGTTCATGCTTTCAGCCACTCCTTCCGAAGGAGTTGGTGTGGACAGGCTTGAGCTGGCGCTCCGGCAGGAAGTGGCCCGGCTGCGCGAGGAGCCAGTCAGCCCGGATGAACTGACGCGGGTCAAGGCGCAAGTCATTGCCGCCGAAGTGTACGGACGAGACTCCGTGTTCTACCAGGCCATGCGTCTGGGGGCGTATGAGAGCGTCGGGTTGGGCTACAAGCGGCTCGATGAGCTGACCTCCGGCATTGAGGCGGTTACGGCCGAGCAGGTACAAGAGGTCGCACGCAAATACCTGATTGATGATCGGCTGACCGTGGCGGTGCTCGATCCCCTGCCGCTGGAGCCGGGGCAGAAGGCGCCGCGTGGTGAGATGGGGGGCATCCATCATGTTCGCTAATGCCATGCGGGGGCTGCTGATGGTCGTTTTCGCCTTGCCAGCCTGGGCGGGGGTTCCGGTCCAGCATTGGCAGACTGAGCAAGGCGCGCGCGTGCTGTTCGTCGAGGCGCGCGGCCTGCCGATGGTCGATGTGCGGATCAGCTTTGATGCAGGCAGCGCGCGGGACGGCGTCGTCCACGGGCTGGCCAGCCTGACGGCCTCCCTGCTGGATCAGGGGGTGTATCTGGACGAGCGTGAGCTGGATGCACAGGGGGTGGCCGAAGCATTCGAGAGCATCGGTGCGCGTTTTGGCGCCAGTGCGGGGCAGGATGCGGCCACCCTCAGCCTGCGCAGCCTGAGCGATGCGGCGCGCCTGGAGGCCGCGCTCAAGGTTTTCACCGCCGTCATGGCTCATCCCAGGCTGGCCGACGAGGACTTCTCGCGCGAACGCGAGCGCGTCCTGCTCGGACTCAAGGCCTCCGCCCAGCAACCGGGCGAGGTTGGCAAGCGTGCTTTCTACCGGGCGTTGTACGGCGATCATCCCTACGCCTTCCCGCCGGAAGGCGAAGTGGACAGTCTGAGTGCGTTGACGGTGGATGCCGTGCGTGATTTTCATCGACGCCACTACACTTCCGCTGAGATGGTCATTGTGCTGGTCGGGGACCTCGACCGCGCCGCCGCCGAGCGACTGGCCGGGCGGTTGAGCGCCGCCATGCCGAAGGGCGAGTCGCTGCCCGCGCTGCCCCCCGTGCCGGAGATTGAGGTGGCGAAGACCGTGCGGATTCCCTTCCCGTCCACCCAGGCCACCATCCTGGCCGGGCAGATCGGCATGGCGCGCATCGATCCCGATTACTTCCCGCTCTATGTAGGCAATCACATCCTCGGCGGTAGCGGCTTCTCCTCGCGACTGATGGAAGAGATCCGCGAAAAGCGCGGGCTGGCCTATAGCGTCTACAGCTATCTGATGCCGATGAGCCAACCCGGGCCGTTCCTGATGGGCATGCAGACCAGGCTCGATCAGGCCGGGCAGGCTGAGCGACTGTTGCGCGACAACCTGGCGCGCTTCGTCAAGGACGGGCCGAGCGCGGCCGAACTGGAACACGCCCGCAAGAACATTGTAGGCGGCTTCCCGTTGCGCCTGGACAGCAACAAGGACATTGCCGACTGGCTCAATGTAATGGGCATCCATCGCCTGCCGCCGGATTTTCTCGATCGTTATCCCGAGCAGGTCAAGGCCACTGGCGTGCAGAGCATCCGCAGCGCCTGGCAGCGTCGCATCCACCCCGACCGGTTGGTGATGGTGATCGTCGGCGGAGCGGGCGAGTGACGGCATGAGCGGGCAGGTGCGCATTATCGGCGGCGAACACAAGCGTCGCCAACTCAAGGTGCTTGATCGGCCCGGCCTGCGTCCGACTCCCGACCGGGTGCGCGAGACCTTGTTCAACTGGCTCGCGCCCATTCTGCCGGGCGCACGCGTGCTCGATCTGTTCGCGGGCAGTGGCGTGCTGGGCCTGGAGGCCCTCTCACGCGGTGCGGATTGCTGCGATCTGGTTGAAAAGGATGGGGGCGCGGCGCGCAACATTGTCGGCAACCTCACCCTACTGCGGCTGGATGAGCGCGCGCGGGTGCATCATCTCGACGCGCTCGCCTTTCTCAGGCATCTGCCTGCCCGACCGTACAATGTGGCATTTCTCGATCCGCCCTACGCTAGCGACCTGCTGGACCGGGTCTTGGTCATGCTGAGCGCTCCCGGCTGGTTGGCGCCGGAGGCGCGTGTCTATGTCGAGCGCCCGGCCCCTCTTGGGCCGCCGCTCCCTCCGGCGGGGTGGTCGTTGCTGCGCGAGGGGGGCGCTGGGGAAGTCGGTTACTATCTGTATTCGACACCCTCCACGGATTGACCCATGCCTGCCGCCATCTACCCTGGGACCTTCGATCCCATTACTCATGGCCATATTGATGTGATCCGCCGTGCCGCCTCCCTGTTCGGCGACGTAGTGGTCGGCGTTGCCGGAAGTGGCACCAAGGCCCCGGTGTTCAGCCTGGCGGAGCGCACTGCGATGGCGCGTGAGGCCTTGGCCGGAATGCCAGGCGTGAGGGTTGAGCCGTTCAGTGGCCTGCTGGTCGACTTTGCCCGCGCGATGGGGGCGCGCGCGGTGATCCGAGGGCTACGCGCGGTGTCCGACTTCGAGTATGAGATGCAGCTTGCGGCCATCAACCGGCGCATGGATGCGGGCCTGGAGACGGTGTTTCTGACGCCCGCCGAAAACTTCAGCTTCCTGGCCTCTACCCTGGTGCGGGAGATCGCGCGGCTGGGCGGCGACGTGTCGGCCTTCGTGCCACCGAATGTTGAAGCGGCGCTGAGGGCCCGGTTTGGCGCCTGATGTCTTGGCAGGGTCCCCGACCGAATCAGGGGTGTCTCGAAAAACCTACTGAACGCGTGGCTGGCGTTAGCCTGCGGACGGATTGCGGCGTCGCGTCCTAACGCGAAGCTGGCGAAGCCCGCTCACCCCTCGCCTATCGACATGATATGTCTCGGGGATTCGCTGCGGGGCTCCTTGAATTCCATCCGCTCTTTACGGTTTTTCGAGGCGCTCTCAGCGTGGTTTTCAGCGCTTTCATGGAACGGTTTGGTAATATTTGCCCAAACAAATGATTTGAACTGGAGCGCGCCATGTCCCTGCTGATTACCGATGAATGCATCAACTGCGATGTCTGTGAGCCGGAGTGCCCGAACGGGGCCATATCCCAGGGGGACGAGATCTATGTGATCGAACCCGGTCTTTGCACCGAGTGCGTGGGGCACTACGACACGCCGCAGTGCGTCGAGGTCTGCCCGGTCGATTGCATCATCCCCGACCCGGAGCACAAGGAAACTCAGGACGAGCTCCAAGCTAAGTATGAGCGCATCAACGGTTGATCCGGGCGGGGTTCCGGGGAGCGTCTCGAAAGGCCCGTTGTACGGGCTGATTGCTGCATCGCTCCCTGACGCGGGCTGACGCAAGCTCGTCCTATCGAGTTGATATGTCTCGGGGATTTGCCGAGAGGCTTCGTGCGATCCGCTCGCTCATGACGGTTTTTCGAGGCGCCCTTGAGACTGTCACGGATGTCCGACTAAACTGGTTCGGCTTTCGGTATCAATGACCCTCTAGGAGATACATCATGGGCGTACTCGTCGGCCGCCAGGCCCCTAACTTCACCGCCGCCGCCGTGCTCGGCAATGGCGAAATCGTTGAAAACTATCATCTGTCCGATGCCATCAAGGGCAAATATGCGGTGATCTTTTTCTATCCGCTGGACTTCACCTTCGTCTGCCCGTCCGAACTGATCGCCTTCGATCACCGCATCGAGGAGTTCAAAAAGCGCAATGTGGAAGTCATCGGCGTATCGATCGATTCCCACTTCACCCACAACGCCTGGCGCAACACCCCGATCGACAAAGGTGGTATCGGTCCGGTCCGCTACACCCTGGTTGCGGACATGAACCACGCCATCTGCAAGGCCTATGACGTGGAAACCCCGGATGGCAACGTCGCCTTCCGCGGTTCCTTCCTGATCGACAAGAGTGGCACTGTGCGCCATCAGGTGGTCAATGACCTGCCGCTGGGCCGCAACATCGACGAAATGATCCGCATGATCGACGCCCTCCAGTTCACGGAGCAGCATGGCGAAGTCTGCCCGGCCGGCTGGAAGGAAGGCGACAAGGGCATGAAGGCCGATCCGCAAGGCGTGGCCGAGTACCTGGCCAGCGAGGCTGGAAAGCTCTGATCCATCCTCGGATCGGGCCTTGAGAGCGCGCCTTGGGCGCGCTTTTTTTATGGCCTGCGCTCGTCATGAGGAATGAACTGCGGGCCGCTCTGTCATACCATGCCTCCATCGCTCCATGCCTGTTTTTCCATGCTTTCAACGTGCTTCATCGCCTATGTTCGCGTCGCCCTGATGGTCGGGGTTGTGGCGGGCGCCGTGCCCCTGGCGATGGCGCAGCCGCTTGATGAGCGTATTGACGAAGCCAGTGGCCTGAGCGCGTCCACGCTTCACCCTGATTGTTATTGGACACATAACGACAGTCGTGCCTTTTTCGATACGCAAACCACCCAGCCCCTGCTTTTTGCCATTGACGGCCATGGGCGTCTGCTGGGCGAGTTGCTGGTCGAAGGCCTCAAGCCCTACGACTGGGAGGCGCTTGGCGCGTTTCGTCACAAGGGCCGCGCCTACTTGTTGATTGGCGATATCGGTGACAACCGTGCCCGCCGCGGGCGCGGCATTCGTCTGGATGCTGTTGAAGAGCCGACTGATTTGTCCGGGACAATGCACCGCAAACCCGCCTGGACGCTGCGGCTCAGCTATCCGGACGGTCCGCGCGATGCGGAGGCCATGGCGGTTGATCCAGACGAGGGAGCCATCTACATCCTCAGCAAGCGCGATGAGCCGCCGCGCCTTTACCGTGCGCCGTTGGAACCCGGTAAGGCCGGCGGCGTGCTGCGTTTTCTGGGCGAGGTCCGCCCGCTCGATGCCCCGGTCGTGACCGCTGAGCCGGGCGATCTGAAAGTGATGCCTTACACTCATCAGCCGACCGACATGGCCTTCTCGCCGGATCGAGAGGAAGTGGCCGTGCTCAGCTACGCCCATATTTACGTGTTCCGGCGGGCCGCCGGGCAGGGCTGGCTGGACGCCTTGCGCGGCGAACCGCGTGTCATTGACCTGCCTGGGGCGCGTCAGTACGAAGGCTTGAGCTATAGCCGCGACGGCAAGGGATGGCGCGTGGTGCGCGAAGGTCGTGGTTCCGGGATGCTCAGCCTGCCGCGCTGATGACGTTCCAGCGCGGTAGCGCCCAGGTCAGCACGTCCTCGGGCTTGGCCTTGAGCAAGTCCGGACCGGTCGGCATGCCGAGAAAACGCAACGCGCTCAGTAAGTCTTCCGTCGGCGTCGCGAGCGGCAAGGGTGGAGCCATATTTTGCTTGGACAGCTTCTGTCCGTTGTCCGCCAGAGCCAGGGGAAGATGCATGTAGCGCGGTTCGGGCAGTCCCAGGCGCCGTTGCAACAGGATCTGGCGTGGCGTCGAATCGAGCAGGTCCTGGCCGCGCACCACGTCCGTGACGCCTTGCCAGGCGTCGTCCACCACCACGGCGAGGTGATAGGACGACAAGTCCTCCACGCGCCAGACCACGAAGTCGCCGATGTCGTTTTCGATATCCTGCCTTATGGGACCCATCCGGCGATCGCGAAAGTGGATGTCCGCGCCGCGCGTGTCCAGCCGCCAGGCGACCGGATGGCCGGGGGCGGCCGGTCGGGAGCGGCAACGGCCAGGGTAGATCGGGCCTTCCAGACCGATATGCGTGCTCAGGGTGCGTATCTCGCTGCGCGAGCAGGTGCAGGGGTAAACCAGGCCATCCTGGCGAAGACGCTCCAAGGCGGCACGGTAGGCCTTGGTGCGGGACGATTGATGCACCACATCGCCGTCCCAGAGCAAGCCATACGCTTCAAGCTGGCGCAGGATGAGATCGGACGCGCCCGGCATGCAGCGCGGCGGATCCAGGTCTTCGATGCGCACCAGCCAGCGGCCGCCCTGCGCTCGGGCATCCAGGTAGCTTCCGAGCGCGGCGATCAGGGAGCCGAAATGCAGTGGGCCACTGGGAGTCGGGGCGAATCTTCCGGTGTACATAGGCATGTCGTGGGTGAGGTCGGCAAAGCCTCCGGGCGAGTCTGCGAAACGGTCTGGGATGAGCCGGAATCCGCTAAAGTATACGGACGTCCCGTGCGAGTCACTGAGCGAGCCCCGAAACGCCAGGCGCTTTGCCGATGCATGCGCCCCAGCGCTCGTTTGCGGGCAAGGCGCGCGGGCGCCCCGTTTTTCACCGAACCAGGCCTGCGAGGGATTTGGCGAGGCTGGAAAACGCCTGGAAGGCGCTTTCCATTTTCCGGTGTGTAACATGGAAAGTCACGCCAACCAATGGATTTCTAAGCTAAAAACGTATCCACGTTGTCCGCCATGCATGCGGAACGAGAGTCAGGTCATGTTTATCCGTATCCTTTTTCGACGGCTCTGCTTGCCCGCCATGGTGGTTTTCATGCTGGGCGGCGCTTCCGCGCGCGCGGGGCTGGATGAGGATCGCGTCGTTTTCGCGGAAGTCAGGGCCATGCTCCAGTCGGGACAGCGCGAAAAGGCCTTGGCGTACATGGACGCCTTGAAGGATTACCCGTTGCTCGGCTACCTGCGTTACCTCGATCTCAAGGATCGTTTGGCTAGCGCATCGAACGAGGAAATAAGCGCCTTCCTGCGCTTGATTCCGGACGGCTTCATGGCCGATGAGGTGCGCAGGCAGGTTTTGCGTCAGGCCGCCCGCCAGGAGGATTGGAGCCGCTATCGGACCTTTGATGCCCCCACGCTGGATAGCGCCGAATTTCAATGCCAACGTCTTGTCGCACGGGGCTTGCAGTCTGGGCCGGTCAGTGTGCTCGACGAAGCGTTGGCCCTTTGGGCCGATGGAAAGGGTTGGCCGGACACCTGCGAGCGTCTGGAGGACTGGCTGGCGGCTTCCGGTCGCATGAATGCGGAGCGCCTCTGGGCGCGTATCGAACAGGCGATGGAGGATGGTCGCACCGCCGAGGCCCGCCGTCTGGCCGCTCGGGCGGGGGCCGATAGTCGCATTCCCTTGTGGCAGGATGCCCGCAAGGCGCCCGCCCGTTTCCTTTCTCGCCACAAGACGGTCGAGGGGGATCGTGTGCTGCATCTGATGCTGGCCGATGCGGTCAAGCGCCTGGCGCGCGAGGATGCGCGCGAGGCGCGGGCCGTGTGGCAGGGATTGGCCGCGCGTGCGGTGATGGCGCCCCAGGTGCGTTCCGAAGCGGAGGGGGGGATCGCTACTGCCGCCGCGCGCCAGCATCTGGACGAGGCTTCCGACTGGTTCGAAGCTGCTCCTGCGTCCGGTTTTGATGAAGAGGCGCGTGCCTGGCGGGTGCGGGCCGCCCTGCGCCAGCAGCGATGGGATCGTGTGTTGGCAGCCATCGAAGCCATGTCCGCGCGGGAGCAGTCCGCTGAGGAATGGCGCTATTGGCGCGCTCGGGCGATGGACGCGCTCGGTCAGCGCGATGACGCTCGGCGGATCTGGCAGGACATGGCACGCGGCATCAGTTACTACGGCCTGCTGGCTGCCGATCGCTCGGGCATGGGTTACGGTCTGAGCTACGTTGAATTGCCTTCCGACGAGAGCGTGACCGATGTTGCCCTGCGTTCGGCCATGCGGCGCGCGCGTGAATTTCATGTGCAAGGTCTGATTGCCGAGGCGCGCAAGGAGTGGCAAGCCGCCCTGCGTGACATGGACCCGCCGACCCAGCGCGCCGCCGCTCACTTGGCCGCGCGCTGGGGGTGGATGGATCGCGCCGCGATCACCATGGGCAAGGCGCGCAATGCGGGTCTTGAGGACCTGGAGGTGCGTTTCCCGCTGCCTTGGCGCGACGAGGTGGAACGCTTCGCGCGGGCGGAAGCGATCGACAGCGGTTGGATGTTCGGGGTGATGCGCCGTGAGAGTGCCTTCATGCCGGATATCGGCTCCAGCGCCGGTGCGCAGGGATTGATGCAGCTCATGCCCGCCACGGCCAAATATGTCGCCAAGAAGACCGATCTGCCGCCCCCGGAGCGCGCCGACCTGCATGATCCAGAGACCAATATGCGTCTGGGCAGCGCCTACTTGCGCTACGTACTGGACAAGTTCGGCGATAACCAGGTGCTCGCCACCGCCGCCTACAACGCCGGTCCCGGTCGGGTGAAGCAATGGATGCCCAAGGGGAGCTCACTGCCCGCCGATATCTGGGTGGATACAGTGCCTTTCACCGAGACACGCGAATACTGCCGCGCCGTGCTGCATTACGCGACCATCTTCGAATGGCGTCTTTACGGGGAGGCGAGGCCCCTTTCCACGCGCATGCCGAACGTGACGGGCGGCTAGCCCTTTTCCAACGGTTGCTGCTGCCCTTCCCTCCGGAGGCTGGGCGTTCGCTCAGAACTCCAGGGGCTGGGCGCCGTGCTTGGCGCGTAGCCGGTTGACGGTACGCAGCAGCGGAGGGCGCTGGATGATCCAGCGTTCCAACCGGTATTTTCCGGGGTAATTCATGAGAATGAGCCCGGCAAGGATAGTAATCAGGCCGGGGCCTGGCGTGGCGATCATCACCAACCCGAGCAGGAAGATCACGAAGCCGACCAGATTGCGCAGGATCAGGATGTCCCAGCGCAGCATCGGATGTTCCAGGGCAAAGTGTGATTTGCGTCGCTTGGGCGGCAGGAAGTAGTCGGACGGAATGCGCGTGACCAACCAGGGCAGGGCGGCCAGTGTGGCGAAAAAACTAAGCACGCTGAAGACGCCCACGCCGATGACGATACGCGGGTGGGCCTCGAACCAGGCGAGCAGATCGGTGAAGATGTCCATCCGTGCATTCTAGGGTTCATGGCTTTGAATTCCATCCTCTGGTACGACTACGAAACCTTTAGCGCCGATCCGGCCACCGGGCGCATCGCCCAGTTCGCCGCTATGCGCACCAGCGAGACCCTAGAGCCGCTTGGCGATCCGCTCGAATGGTTCTGCAAACCCTCGCACGACAGCCTGCCCGATCCAAAAGCCTGCCTTATCACTGGCATCACGCCGCAACAGGCCGAAGCGCGCGGCTTGCCGGAGCCGGAGTTCGCCGATCGCGTGCGCGAGGTGCTGGGGGCGCCGGGCACCTGCATCGCAGGCTTCAACAGCATCCGCTTCGACGACAACTACACGCGCTACCTGTTCTACCGCAATTTCATTGACCCCTACGCGCACGAATGGCAGTTCGGCAACAGCCGTTGGGATCTGCTCGACGTGGCGCGCTACACCTACGCGCTGCGTCCGGAAGGCATCGAATGGCCTGTACGGGATGACGGCGCGCCAAGCTTCAAGCTGGAGCATCTGACCGCCGCCAATGGGCTTGGACACGCGAACGCGCACGATGCGCTCGCTGATGTGCGCGCCACTATTGATCTTGCGCGTTTGATCCGTGAAAGGCAGCCCCGGTTGTTTGACTACGCCTACGGTCTGCGCGGCAAGAATGCGCTGCGCGATTTGCTGGACAAGGAGCAAGGCCGTCCCTTGCTGCATACCTCCGGCATGTTTCCGGCCATCCACGGACATACCACGGCTATCGCCATACTCGGCGCACACCCTCGCATCCCCAATCGCTTGATCGTGGCGGACCTGCGCCAGGACCCCGAGCCTTTACTCGGAACGGCGCCGGAGCTCCTTCTGGAACTTCTTTTTGCGCGAGGCGGGGAGCTTCCGGAGGGCGCTGTGCGGCCTGCGATCAAGGAGTTGCATCTCAATCGGGCGCCCCTGCTTGCCCCATTCCGGGTGCTGGATGAGGCCGGGGCTTCGCGTCTGTGCATGGATCGAGCGGCCTGTCTACGCCATTTCGATTTCATTCAGATGCACCGTGAAGCGTTCGAAACCCTGGCGCGCGGGCTTTACGCCGCCGAGCCAGCGCCCCGCCCGATAGATGCCGAAGCCGCGCTGTATCAAGGATTCGTCCCGGATGCCGATAAGCAGTCCATGGCGGGCCTGCGGAGCATGGCTCCGGAGCGGCTGGCGGAACTTCAGCCTCGCCTGCACGATGCGCGCCTGCGCGAACTGCTGTTTCGCTACCGTGCGCGCTGGTATCCGGCCAGCCTGTCGGCGGAGGAGCATGATCGCTGGCAGGCCTTGAGGGCATCGCGCCTGTTACATGATGAAGGGGGGGCGGGACTGAGCGCCGAGCGCTTTTTCGGGGCGATCGAGACTTTGCGCGCCGATCCGTCATCGACCGGGCGCGAATGGCTTATCCTCGACGAAGTCGAGGCTTGGGGGCGTCAGCTTCTTGCCGAAGCTGAGGTGGAAAGCTGACGTGGTACGCCGTTTCCCGAGGCCGCGTCATCGGCATGGGGGTGAAGCATGGCCATCACTGTGTACGGACCTGGGATCAGCGAGCCTGTGCCGGTGACGCCCGGGACTGGTGAGCGCCCCGCGCCGGCGGCGGCCATCGCCCCCTTGCGCGCCGTGCGTGAAGACGAGGGCGGCGGGGCGCGCCCTTACGCCGCCCGCCGCTTGCGTTCCGAGATTGATGCCGCCGATGAGCGTCAACGCTCCGCTACGCGCGCCTTGCTGGCCGGGGAGCTGATGTCGGAAAGCCTGCTTACTCTGCCGGGCATCATGCCGCTGGGCGAGGCGCGCAGGATTCTGCATGCTCACGGGGTGGAGCATGCGCCGGTAGTGGATGCCGATGGCCGTCTGGTCGGCCTGCTTGAACAGGCCGGTCTGCTTGCCGCGGCCTGGCCGCCCGAAGGGCCGCCGCTGCCGGATGCGGCAAGTGTGCTGGTGAGCGAAGCATGCCGTAAGCCAGTCGAGGCCGTGCGGAGGGACACGCCGTTCGAGGCCATGGTCCGGTTGATGTTGGATGGGGGCTACGCCGCCACGCCGGTGGTGGATGGCGAAGGCGTGGTGATCGGACTGGTCACGCGGGCCGACCTGCTGCGTGGCGCGCAGGGCGTCGTCCGGCTCGAAGCCTGGGCTTGAGTCAGTCGCTGCGCCGGGCCTCAGCGATCTGGATGCAGTGGTCCTCCAGAACCTTGCGGAACAGCCCATGCAGGGCGCTGAAAAACAGGCTTTGCGCCTCCTCGATTTCGCAGAATCCGTCCTCGGTGATGGGCGTACCGTTGCGGGTCTCAAGCAGGGCCTGACGCATAAGGGCATGCATCTGGCGGTGCATGTCCTCGATCTGGTCAATCATCTCTTCGCAGCCTGGCGGCGTGGGGAAACGGTCGAGAAAACAACCCAGGCGGCAATGATGCTGGGCATCCTTGGCGGTGAGGTCGTCGCCCGCGCCGAGCTGGAACATGAGATGACGCACGCCGCGCGAATACCAGGCGATATGCCAGTAGATGGCCTCCTCGAACTGATCGAGGAAGTCTTGGTAAGGGAAACCGGCGTGTGGGGTGATCGAGCTCATCGTGGGTTCCATCGCGTGAAGAACGTTCCAGTCGGGGAACTGCCGAAATACCCGGCGGTTCTTGTTCGCGGCGGGAGGCCGCAATGCGGACAACGACGCAAGTCGTTGACTCACGGAGGCCATCAAGGGTGTGCGCCGCGACGAGGGAAGCCGGATATGGCCCAAGGAATGCTTTCCCGGCTTCGCCTTCGGCCTCAAAGGATACGTCCTGTCCCGTCCATGGATAATCGAAGGATTGGATGCCCAGTAAAGACAGGTTTATGGGGCGTTTTCCGCCTCCTCTCGTTTGAGCTGGTTGGCGGAGGCTCAGGCCAGGTCGCGCAGGAAGGCTGTGTCGATCACGCGGGAGCCGCTCCCGCCATGCAGGATGGGGGCGGGATGTCCGGGTTCGCCGAGGTGCTCAAGGATGAGCTCGGAGCCGCTCAGGTCTTCGTTTCGGGTGTAGTCGTTGACAGTCACGATGGTGCGCAGTCCCGCGCCCGTCGCGGCGCGCACTCCGTTGTGCGAGTCCTCCAGGGCGATGCATTGGCTGGGGGCGAGGCCCAGTGCGTCAAGCGCCCAAGTGTAGATGGCCGGGTCCGGCTTTTTCCTTGGCACGATATCGCCTGCTGCGATGACATCGAACCAGCCGAGGCTCTCCTCCCCTAGAGTAGCGCTGAGCAGGGCGGTGACATTTTCCGGGGTGGTGGTGGTGGCGATGGCCAGACGCAGGCCTTCCGCGCGCGCCTCGTCGATCAGGCGCCTGACGCCCGGGCGCAGCGGAATCAAGCCTTCGCCGAGCATGCGCACGTAGTGGCGAGTCTTGGCCTTGTGCAGGCCGGCGATCCACTCGTCGGCGTTGTCGGGCAGCTCGAAGTCCGTGTTGAAGCGCTCAAGGTAGTAGCGGATGCGCTCCTTGCCGCCGGTGACCGCCAGCAGCTCACCGTACATTGGCACATCCCATTCCCAGTCCAGCCCTGCCTCGGCAAAGGCGGCGTTGAAGGCGGGGCGATGGCCGTCGCGTTCGGTGTCGGCCAGGGTGCCGTCGACGTCGAAGATCAGGGCTTGCAGGCTCATGGGGGCTCCGTTCGGACTGGTTTGAACTGGCGATATCAATACGGGCAAAGGGCCTTGAGTTCAACCCGCCATCTGTCGCGGGCATGGGGCACGGACGGAGATGGGCGGACATGAAAAAGGAGGCCGTAGCCTCCTTGTTTGCCGGGGTGAGCGATCACTCAGTGGTGATGACCGTGCTCGCCATGCACGTGGCCGTGCTCGATCTCCTCGGCCTGGGCCTCGCGAACCTCGCGCACGGTGACGTCGAAATGCAGGGTCTGTCCGGCCAGCGGGTGGTTGCCGTCGATGGTGACCTGGTCGCCTTCGACCGCGGTGACGGTGACAACTTCAATGCCGTGGTCGGTCTGCGCATGGAACTGCATGCCGACCGATATTTGATCGACACCGCCGAACATGCTGCTTGGCAGGGTCTGGGTCAGGGCCGGGTTCATCTCGCCGTAGGCCATGGCCGGTTCAATGCTGACCTTGAAGCTGTCGCCGATGGTACGGCCTTCAAGTGCTTGCTCCAGGCCAGGGATGATGTTGCCGTGGCCGTGCAGATAGGCCAGCGGGCCATGGCCCTCGGAGGAGTCGATGACTTCGCCCGCGTCGTTGGTGAGGCGGTAGTCGAGGGTCACGACGGCGTTCTGGGAGATTTGCATGAGGTGTTACCTGCGGCCCATGTGGTAGAAATAGTTGGTGGCGGCGACAAAGCCGCTGACAGAGCCGCAGTCGAAACGACGGCCACGGAATTTGTAGGCCATGACGCGGCCTTGCTTGGCCTGCTCCAGTAGGGCGTCGGTGAGCTGGATCTCGCCGCCCTTGCCGGGCTTGGTTTCGCGCAGGATGTCGAAGATGTCTGGCGTGATGATGTAGCGCCCGATCACGGCAAGATTGCTCGGCGCGACTTCGGCGGCGGGTTTCTCGACCATGGTGTCTACACGGTAGATGCCGGGCTCGATCTCCTCGCCGGCAATCACGCCGTAGTTGTGGATGTCGTTGACCGGCACTTCTTCCACCGCAATCACGGTGCAGCCGTATTTCTTCTGCACTTCGACCATTTGCGCCAGTACGCCCTTGGAGTCGCACACGCAGAGGTCGTCGGCCAGAATCACGGCGAACGGGTCTTCGTGTCCGATCAGCGTCTCGCCGGTCAGTACCGCATGGCCCAGACCTTTCATTTCGGTCTGGCGTGTGTAGGAGAACGAGCAGCGATCGATGATCTTGCGGATTCCGGCCAGCATGTTTTCCTTGCTGGTGCCGCGCAACTGGGTTTCCAGTTCGTAATTGATGTCGAAATGATCTTCCAGCGCGCGCTTGCCGCGACCGGTGACCATGGCCATTTCATGGATGCCTGCTTCCATGGCTTCCTCGACCCCGTACTGGATCAGCGGCTTGTCGACGATCGGCAGCATCTCTTTGGGGATGACCTTTGTCGCGGGCAGGAAGCGAGTGCCGTATCCGGCGGCAGGGAAGAGGCATTTTTTGATCATGGTCGACTCCGCGTTTATGGGATGGCCCACTATATACCGGGCCATGAGCCTCAGCCAGCGGTTGGCGTGGCGTCCAGACGACGTGCGATGTCGGCCACGCGACGTCCGAGCGCCTGACAGAGCGCCTTTTCCTCATCCGTCAATGGCAGTCGCCCATCGCCTGATGTATGGCTGGCGCCGTAGGGGGTGCCCCCTGCCTTGGTCCGCAGCAAGGCGGGCTCGCTGTAGGGCAGTCCCACCAGCAGCATGCCGTGGTGGAGCAGCGGGATCATCATTGACAGCAGGGTGCTTTCCTGGCCGCCATGCTGGCTGGCGGTGGAGGTGAACACGGCGGCGGGTTTGCCGATCAGTGCACCGGTCAGCCACAGGCTGGAGGTCTTGTCGATGAATTGCTTGACCGGGCCCGCCATGTTGCCGAAATAGGTAGGGCTGCCCAACACCAGTCCGGCGCATTCGGCCAAGTCTTCCACGGTCGCCGCGAGCGGATCGTCCTGCCCCGCAGGCTCGTCACCCTCAATGCGCCGCAGGCGGGCGCTCGTGCCCGGTACGGCTTCCACTCCCCTGGCAACGTGTCGCGCCATGTTGGCGGTGTTTCCGTCGCGGCTGTAGTAAAGAACGAGAATCTCTGACATGAGGCACGGTAATCGTTGAGTAAATTGGGCGGGATTATGCCATGTCCGCCCACGGCATTGAGACATCAATCAAGGAGGGATTAGACTTGGCAGCCAAATCAACCACGATTTCAGGACTTGATCGATGAAAAAACTTGAAGCCCTATTCGAGAAAGCGCTGTGGGACATGCGGCTGGTGGTGATCGTCGCGGTCATCGTCAGCGCCCTGTTGAGCCTGGTGATGTTCTACGTCGCCACGGTGGACGCCTACTTCATGGTCACGCATCTGCTGCATTACGCGGACCCGCACCTTGAGGCCGCGGCCAGACTGGAGTTGCGCAACCAGACCGTGACTCATGTGGTCGAGGTCATCGACGGTTTCCTGCTGGCCACCATCCTGTTGATTTTTGCCCTTGGCCTGTACGAGCTGTTCATCAGCAAGATCGATACCGCGCGCACCAGCGGCCCGACCTGCGAGGATGGCAGTGAAGGGGGGCATTGCGATTCCGCGTCCAACATCCTGGTCATCACCAGTATCGACGACCTGAAGAACCGCCTGGCTAAGGTCATCATGCTGATCCTGGTGATCAAGTTCTTCGAATACGGCATCAACATGGGCTTCAAGGAGCCTCTGGATTTGCTGATCTTCGCTGGCGGCATCGCCCTCATCGGCCTGGCCCTGTTCCTCGCCCACAAGGCCGAGGAGCACTGATGCGCCGCTTGATTCTCTGCGCGCTGCTGTTTGGGATGAGCGCGCCGCTGTTGGCTGCCGATCTGGTCTTGCAGGACATCCAGGGCAAGTCTCACAGTCTGGAAGCCCAGAAGGGCCGTTTCGTGGTGGTGAACTTCTGGGCGACCTGGTGTCCGCCCTGCCAGGAAGAAATCCCCGAGCTGATCCGCTTTCACGATGCTCACAAGGACAAGGATGCTGTCGTATGGGGCGTGGATTATGAAAAGACCGATCCGGCCAGGCTTGCTCGTTTCGTTGACGAGCAGATGATTAGCTATCCCGTGCTGCCCATGCACCCGGCGAAGCCTGGCCCGTTCGGGCCGGTTCGCGGTTTGCCGACCACCGTGCTGGTCGCCCCGGATGGCAGCGTCGCGCGCACTCACATGGGTGCGATCACCCACGACACGCTGGAGCGCTACATGCGCGAATGGTGTCAGACCTCAGCAGGAAAGGAGAGCAAGACATGCCGCTGAATCATAGAGTCTTCATGACCGTTGCAGGGCGCCTTTTGGGCGCCTTTTTTTTGTCGCTTATGCTGGTATCCACGCCGCTGATGGCGGCGGATGGCGGCGGATTCTTCGACGAAAACTTCGGCAATCTCAAGGACGAACTGGCTGGCGCGAAGCAGGAGGGCAAGGCGGGGGTTTTCGTGTTCTTTGAGATGGAGGAGTGCCCCTTCTGCCACAAGATGAAAACCACAGTGTTCAGCCAGCCGGAGGTGGCGACCTATTTCCGCAAACATTTCCGCATTCTGAGCATCGATATCAACGGCGACGTGGAAATGGTCAACTTCAAGGGCCAGACCACTACCCAGAAAAAGTTCGCCTTCGATGAATACCGGGTGCGCGCCACCCCCGTCATGGGTTTTTTCGATCTGGATGGCAATCTGGTCAATAAGTACACCGGTCCCACCCGCGACGCGCGCGAGTTCATGCTGCTTGGCGAATTCATTGTCAGCGGCGCCTTCAGGCAGCCGGGCATGAACTTCACCGTGTACAAGAAAAGCAAGGGCCAGTAGCAGTGAAGGTCGCGAAACCCATCGTGCTGCTGGCAGGCCTGCTGGTCTGCCCGTGGTTGTCCGCCGCGCCCCTGCCTCAGCCCTTGAGTCTGACGGATGCACTCAGGCTCGCGGGTGATGAATCACACTACGATCTCCAATTACATCTGGCCGATCTGGACGCCGCGCGCGCCGCTCTACGCGGCGCACAGGGCGAGCGTGACTTCACCCTGGGCATTGAGGCCCGCGCCCGCTACATTGATCCACCCAAGACCACCTCCGACCCCGGCCACGATGACCATGCAGCCGTGTTGGTCGCGCGCAAGCGTTTGTTCGACTTTGGCCGCGGAAGCGCCTTGGAGGAAGCAGCCCGGGCGGTCATCGACGGCGAAGAGCGGCGCCTCGGGCTTGCGCGCGAGCAACGCAAGCTGGATGTGATGCGTGCTTTCTACGACGTGTTGCTGGCGGATATGAGCTTCACGGTCGCCAACGAGCGCATGGCCATCGTCTATGTCGATTACGACAAGGTGAAGGACAAACACGAACTGGGGCAGCTCTCCCAGGTTGACCTGCTACGTGTGCAGACCTCATACGAGGAGGCGTTGCGTGATCGCAACGTTGCCGAGGCCCGCCAGCGCAACGCGCGGGTGCGCCTGGCCGCCGCGCTGGGCGATGCCAGTCGGCTGCCCGCCAAACTGAGCGAACCCGCGCTGGACGGGCTTGCATCGCGCAAGGCGCCTGAGATTGATGCCGCCGTCAAGGATGCGCTGGAACGTAACCCGGCCCTGATTGCCTTGCGACGTCAGCTCGAAGCCTCCATCCGCCGGATCGAAGCCGCCCGCGCGCGGCGGCTGCCTGTCATTGATGCGGTTGTCGAGGGCGGCGCCTACGCGCGCGAGATGGGCACTAACGACCCGTTTCGCGCCGGATTGGTGTTGAGCGCGCCCTTGGTCGTCAGCGGCATGGTGGAGGGGGAGATCGTGCGCGCCGAAGCGGAGCGCCGCCGTGCCGAAGCACAACTCGCTCGCGCCGAGGCCGAATTGCGCCAGCGTCTGACCGAACTTGTGCTGGATATCGACGTGCTGCGCAAGAGCGCAACGGGCGACAAGGTGCGCGGCGATTACCGCGAAATCTACCTGGAGCGCAGTCGAGCCTTGTATGAAATGGAAGTAAGCACCGATCTTGGCGACAGCATGGTGCAGGTGAGCGATGCCCGTCTGCGCGCGCTGCGAACCCTCTATGCCCTCAGCCTGGCCTGGGCCGAACTGGATGCCCTGAGCGGCCGCCCGGTTGAGTCCCTCGCCAAGCCTGAAACACCCGTTCAAGGAGCCGCCCCATGAGATCCATGAATGACATGAATTTTCGTCCGACCGTTGCCGCCCTCATGCTCGCGGCCGCATCCTCCGCGAGCGCCGGGGAGTTCCCAGCCGTACTCTCGTGGGCCGATCGTTCTGCCCTATCCCTGCCGGTCTCCGGTCAGGTGAAGCAGGTTCATGTGCGTGCCGGGCAAGAAGTCACGGCTGGCGCCCCACTTGTAAGCCTGGATACGCGGATTCTGGAGGCGCGCCTTGGCGAGGCCCGCGCGGCAGTGCAGTCGCTGGAACGCCAGCGTGCCGAGGCTGAGCGCGAGGCGAAGCGGGCCGATGAACTGTACGCCCGCACGGTGCTCTCCAACGTCGAGCTGGAAAAGGCGCATATTGACCGCCAGCGCGTTGAAGGTCAGTATCAACAAGCTCGCGCACGCCTCCAGGTGGCCGATGTCGAGCGCGGCTACGGGCAATTGAAAGCCCCCTTCGAGGCCCGAGTGCTTGAGGTGAAAGTCGCCGCTGGCGAGGCGATCAGCGCCGCCATGCAGGCGCCTTCCCTGGTCGAGGTCGCCCGCGCGGACAGCATTGATGCTGTGGCCATCCTGCGTGCCGATCAGATGCAAGGCCTGACGCTCGGGGGCAAGGTCGAAGTGGATGTGGACGGCCACAAGGGCAGAGGCGAGGTCGTTTCCATTGAAAGCCCGCGCGAAGGCGGCTACCGCCTTGTTGTGCGTGTGGCGCGGAGGGATGGCTGGGTTGCCGGGATGGGAGGGAGGATCCTTGCGCCTTGAGGTTTGGGTGCTACGGTGCGAGACAGCATGTCTGGTTGCTATGGCGCACGAAGGTTTGCTTTTTTGTTTTCTTCTTGGGAGTGGTGTGGATGATTAGTTTTTTGGTGGGTGTTGTGTGCGGGTTTTAATGGTTATTTAAGGGGTTTTTGTTGGTATGTGTTCGCCAAATTCGAGGGCTGAGTATTGTTATGGGGATGGTGTAATAAATCCATGTCTTGGTCATGGTGGATGGTGTTATTTTGATTGGTATCGTCCGGCTTCTTTTAAGAAGCAGCGCTCAATTATTGAGATGGGGGCGAGTTAAAGCTTCAGTCTCGTTTTATGTGGGGTGGTGATGGGGTTGTTCCTTATGTTCAAGGAAAAACTGGTGAGCACGCTATCGTTGCATATACACAAGGATTTTTGTCTGGCTCGTTGATGTGTGCTCAGAAAGGGGTGGAAGAGTATTTATTGAACTCATCCGCACATCCAGGGGAAAGGCAGTCTATACATAGATATGGCGTGGGTGCTCTCTTATCCCCAAAGGGTTTGAATATAGAATTGTGGAATGGCGATGGTACAGCGTTTACATGGAACCAAACTAACAATCGCTGTGCTGTGGCTGTTCCGTCGGGAAGGCAGGCAGGGATGTGCCTCTCTCCAAGCCCTGATGATAACGGCTTTATTACTGGGCTTCCTGGTTTTGAGATTAAAAAAGGGGCATATTATTGGGTTAGGTTGACATTGTCTGGTTATCCTGGCGGTGCTGTCGGATGGGTTCGGCTGTACGCTGAGTTTCTGGAGCAAGCGGATGGTGGGAGTGTGGTTTTGCAGACTGGGATGCTTAAGTTTGAGCTCAATAAATATTTTCCTGATCCGGGTTTGATTGAGGCGACAATTGGACGTACGGGGGCAGAATTCCCTGAAGCATCCTATGTTCCTGATGATGTCTTTTTCTGGGCTTTTGATGCTGGTTTCTGATATGCGTGGTTTATTGCGTTTTATTCGTAGGTTCCTTGGTACCAGTCAACTTGAAGTCAAGTTGAGCATGATTGACGAAAAAATTGATTTGCTTCGCGAGTTGTCGCTGCCTAGCTCTGGAGTTGTAGAGGTCGGCGCTCTAGTTGATTCTTCGATGGGCGAAGTCAGGAGGTTTGTATCCAGGAGTTATATCCGTGGGTCAGGTATCGAAATTGGTGCATTCACTTCGCCCTTGGATGTTCCTTCTGATGTTCGTGTCAGCTATGTCGATAAATATGATTTGGATGCTATCGATTCGGCTCATTCGGTGGCTGGTTTATCTCTTGCGGATTTTGGTGTTTGTGTTTCCTCGATCATCAGGCCTGATATTATTGACGATGGCGAGACTCTGTCAAAAATTGGCGACCTCTCACAGGATTTTGTGATTGCAAACCACGTTCTTGAGCACTTTGAAGACCCTATAAAAGGCTTCAAGAATATGCTTCGTGTTGTCAAGCATGGTGGGGTTGTTTATTTGGCTCTCCCGGATATGCGAAGAAGCTTTGATCGGGTGAGGTCAGAGACCAGTTTCGAGCACATTCTGAGGGATTATGTGGAGGGGCCTTCCACTTCAAGGGGGGAGGCATATGCTGAGTTTGCGGATATCTTTGTATCCCATGGAATGGATAAGGGTCTTTTCGATAAAAGGCATGGCGAGGAAAGAAGGCAGTTTATCGTCAGTCAGGCGCAGGCGCTTGAAGCTGCTGGCTTTAGTATTCATTTCCATGCCTGGACATTGGACGGAATGCAGGATATGTTTTTGAAAATGAAGAGAATGTTTGGTTTGAATTTTGATACAAAGCTCGTTCTTCAAAATGGAGACGAGGTTATTTTTGTTTTTGAAAAAAACACTGATCGCCCGGGTGTTTCCGGGTGAATTTCTTGGCGGGGTGGTCTCGACGCCCCCCCTTGGTTTTCAGTAGCGCCGGACTTTAGAGTTCGAGGGTAATGTAGATGTAGGCGTTCTGATTGGGTTTGTCGGGTTCGATCAGGAACAACCGAATGCCACACGCGTGCGCCCAGGTCAGCACGCCCGGCCGCAAAACGTGCGTATCGCCTTGGGCAAACCAAGTTGTTTGGCCACTTGGTCCAGCGTGCGTGTCAGGTCATGTCCGCCGATGGCACGTTCAGGAATGACCGCCACGGCTTCATGTGTGGCGTCGTCCACAACAGTCAGGCACTTGATGACGCGGCCTTCGGACGTGCGGTCGAACACGAAATCCATCGACCAAACCTGGTTGGCCAACTGCGGACGTCCCAGAGGTTGCCGATCCGCCACGGGCACCTTCTTCCGCCGGCGTCGCCGCACTTGCAGACCCGCCTCGGCATAGAGTCGATCAAAACGTTTGTGATTGACCCGATGCCCAGCCTGTCGCAGCTTCAGGTAGATCATGCCCGCCCCGTAGCGACGATGTCGGTGCGCCAACGCCAGGATCTGCTCGCGCAGGGCCTGGTTGCGATCCGGCGCAAGTTGGTAGCGATAGGCACTGGCACTGCGCCAGCCTGCGATGGTGTTTTAGCTGGTCGCGTGTGACGAAATAGTGCTCGGTATCGTGATAGCTGCTCTCCTGTCTCCGAAGCAGCCACTTCAGCAGCCTGCAAGTTCGAGTTTCGCCTTGAGGAAGGTCATGACCTCGCTCAAGCCAACCATCTCGTTTTCTTCCTCATTTCGAGCGCGGTATTCGAGCTGCCCCGCCGCCAGACCCTTGTCGCTGATGACCAGGCGGTGAGGAATGCCGATCAGTTCCATGTCCGCGAACATCACGCCGGGACGCAGGTCGCGGTCGTCCAGCAGTACGTCCGCACCTAGCGCGCTCAGGTCGGCGTAAAGCCGTTCCGCCAGCTCCACGGTCTGCGGGGATTTGGAGGCGTTGAGCGGCAGCAGGGCGATGTGGAAAGGCGCAAGGGCCATCGGCCAGCGGATGCCGCGCTCATCGTGGTTCTGTTCGATGGCGGAGGCCACCACGCGGGATACTCCGATGCCGTAGCAACCCATGGTCATGACGTGGGTTTGGCCTTCTTCGTTGAGTACAGACGCGTTCATGGCCCGGCTGTATTTGTCGCCAAGCTGGAAGATGTGGCCGACTTCGATGCCGCGACGGATGACCAGTACGCCCTTGCCGTCCGGGCTGGGGTCGCCAGCGACCACGTTGCGGATGTCGGCGATGATGTCCGGCTCCGGCAGGTCGCGGCCCCAGTTGACGCCAGTCAGGTGCAGTTTGGGTTTGTTGGCGCCGCAGACAAAGTCCGCCATGGCGGCGACGCTGTGGTCGGCAATGACCCGGATACGGGTGCGATCCAGTCCGACCGGGCCGAGGAAGCCAGGCGGGCAGTTGAAGGCGGCACGGATTTCCTCGTCGGTGGCCAAGCGGAATTCGCTCAGTCCTTCGATCTTCGCGGCCTTGATTTCGTTGAGATTGTGGTCGCCACGCACCAGCAGGACATGCAGCCTGTCGTTCGCAGTCACGGCAATCAGTTTGACGGTGCGGGTCAGTTCGATGCCGAGCAGGGCGGCGACATCCTCGCAGGTGGTCTGCCTGGGTGTATCGATTTCGCGCATGGTCTCACCCGCTTCGGGGCGCGGGGTGGGCGGGGGCAGGGCTTCGGCCAGTTCCACGTTGGCTGCGTAGTCGGATTCCGTTGAGAAGGCGATATCGTCCTCGCCAGAGGATGCGAGGACGTGGAATTCATGCGAGCCGGTGCCGCCGATGCTGCCCGTGTCGGCGCGTACGGCGCGGAAGTCCAGTCCCAGACGGGTGAAGATGCGGGTGTAGGCCGCGTGCATTGTGTCGTACGTGGCTTGCAGAGACGTCTGATCCATATGGAAGGAGTAGGCGTCCTTCATCAGGAACTCGCGGGCGCGCATCACCCCGAAGCGGGGGCGGACTTCGTCGCGGAATTTAGTCTGGATTTGGTAGTAGCACACCGGCAGTTGCTTGTAGCTCTTCACCTCGCGGCGGGCGTAGTCGGTGATGATTTCTTCATGGGTGGGGCCGAAGCAGAATTCGCGGTCATGACGGTCCTTGAAGCGCAGCAGTTCCGGTCCGTACTGCTCCCAGCGACCGGATTCCTGCCATAGCTCGGCAGGTTGCACGGCGGGCATCAGTACTTCGAGCGCTCCGGCGCGGTCCATTTCCTCGCGGACGACTTTTTCGACCTTGCGAAGCACTTTCAGGCCCAGGGGCGACCAAGTGTAGAGACCGGCGGCCAGGCGACGGATCAGTCCGGCGCGCAGCATGAGCTGATGGCTGATGACCTCGGCGTCGGAAGGGGTTTCCTTGAGGGTGGCGAGAGGGAACTGGGAAAGGCGCATGAGGGGCGGGCCTGATGAAATGGGGGAACGGAATGCTGGCGGGATTGTGGGTCAGAACGTGCCGCCGTTCCAGCCCCAGCGCCGGGCCTCGGCGGAGGTGAATTCGATGTAGACGCGGGCCGGTTCGAGAGCGATGTGCTCGCGCAACAGCGCGCAGAGGTCGGCGCTGATGGCGGGCATGTCGGCATCCGGCAGGTCGATGCTCTTGAATTCGACGAAGGCGCAGGGGGCGTCGGCGCCGGCGAAGCGCATGCTCTGGCCGGGGCGGACGAGGGTCATGACCCATTGCTCGGGCTTGCGGCTGGCTTCGGACGCGAAGCGCGAGAGAGCAATGCCAAGCTCCTCGGTGCGCGCTTCGTCAAGTGGAACGTTGGTGTGCAGGATCAGGGTCGGCATGGTCGGCGGCGATTACTGGCAATAGAGTTCGATGCGCCTGCGCTCTTCGTCCATCATGCCTTGCCGTTCTTCCTCGGGCATGCGGCGCATTTGTCCGTCTTCGCCCCGGGTGATCATGCGCGGACTGTTTTCGATCTGCTGTAGACGCTGGCGCGCATCCTGACATTGCTTTTCCATCTGCTCGGCGGTCGGTGTCATGATCTCTTTGGATTTATCCTTGCCAGCTTCTGCGCCGGGCTTGTCCGATGCCGCTTTGGCTGCGGGTTCGGCGGACGGGGCTGCGGGCGCTGGGAGCGGCTTGGGCGCGGTAGTGCGTGGTTGCAGTTCCTGCGCCTGACCAGCCGGAGGCGGGGTTTCCGTGTAGTGCGTCACGCCCTTGGAATCCACCCATTTGTAGATGGTTGCCTGGGCTGTCATGGGCAGGGCGATGAGAAGCGCTGTCAGGGCAAGGGTTTGACGCATGATGATCACTCCTTGAACGTTGGTCCCCGGATTATATCCGCTCTGGCAAGCGTGCGTCAGGCATCGGTTCGCACCGGTGCGCGACGGGCGTGCGTCCCCGCCCCCATGGCGTTAAAATGCGCGGTGCTTGCTCCGCGTTGTGGCGCGGTCGGTTTCGCCGTCGTCATTCCATACCCGACACTCCATACTCGATATCTGAAAATTCTCATGCGCTCGACCATTCCCTTTTTCCTTGCCGCGGTCTTGGCCGCTTCCCCCGTGCTGGCCGCGCCCGTGAGCCAGCCCGTGCCCCAGCCGACGGCTCCGGTCGCGGTACTGCCGCAGCCGATGGCGCCGACCATCGCCGCCAAGTCGCATCTGCTGATGGATTACCACAGTGGTCGCGTGCTGACTTCGTCCAACATTGATATGCGCGTGGAGCCCGCCAGCATCACCAAGCTGATGACGGCCTACATTGTCTATGGCGCGCTCAAGCGCGGCGATTTGTCGCCCGAGACGATGGTCAACATCAGTGAGAAGGCCTGGCGTATGCAGGGGTCCAAGATGTTCGTGCGGGTTGGCACGCAGGTGAAGGTGGACGACCTGCTCAAGGGCATGATCATCCAGTCCGGCAATGACGCCACCATCGCCTTGGCTGAGCATATCGCGGGCAGTGAAGAGGCCTTCGCCAATATGATGAATCACCAGGCCCAGAGCCTGGGCATGACCAGTACCCATTTCGTTAATTCCACCGGCTGGCCGGACCCTAGTCACTACAGCACGGCACGCGATATCGCGACCCTCATGAAGGCGGTGATCCGTGATTTTCCCGAGCATTACGTGCGCGAGCGGGAAAAGGAATTCGTCTGGAACAACATCAAGCAGATCAATCGCAATCGCCTTTTGTGGCGCGATCCGAGTGTGGATGGCGGCAAGACCGGCCATACCGAGTCCGCCGGTTTCTGCCTGGCGGCGTCGGCCATGCGCGATGGCATGCGCCTGATCTCCGTCGTGCTCGGCGCGCCCAGTGACGAGGCGCGAGCCGAGCAGTCGCAGGCCTTGCTCAACTATGGGTTCAATTTCTTCGAGACTCGCCTGTTGCGCAAGGGCGGGGATACCCTGGTGGAGCCGCGCGTATGGAAAGGCGCCAGCAAAACCGCGGGCATTGGTCTTGCGCATGATTTCTATGTCACCGCGCCGCGTGGACAGATGGATAAAATCGCCCTGAGTGTCGATCTTCCGCCACGTATCGATGCGCCGTTGACGCAAGGTCAATCGGTGGGCGTCCTGCGCGCCAAGCTGGGCGAACAAGTGGTCGCCGAGGTTCCTGCGGTCGCGTTGGTCGATGTGCCGCAGGGCGGCTTCTTCCGCCGCATGATCGATGGCGTGGTCTTGATGTTCAACTGAGCCGCGTCCATGGTCCGCAGGGAGCTGGCCGAGGCGCTTGTCGCACCTGCCTGACGGCGCCGGGTCGTTTTCCGTTTTTGAATGCATCCAGGAAGGCTCATGTCCGCCGTCATCTATCTCAACGGTCAGTTCATGCCCCTGGAGGATGCCAGGATTTCCGTGCTTGATCGGGGTTTCCTGTTCGGCGACGGGGTTTATGAAGCCATCCCCGTTTATGGTGGCCGGATGCTGCGTGGGGATGGGCATCTGGCTCGTCTGGAGCAAAGCCTGGCGGGTATACGACTCGCCAATCCGCTGACCCGCGTCGAATGGTCGGCCATGCTTCATGATCTGATTGAGCTCAACGGCGGCGGCGATCAGGCTATCTATCTGCAAGTCACGCGCGGCGCCCCGGGAAAACGCGATCACGCCTTTCCCCCGGTCGGCACGCCGCCGACCGTGTTCGCCATGAGCAACCCGCTGGCTCCGATTCCTGCCCAGTGGACCGATGAGGGCGCGGAAGCCGTGACCGTACCGGATCTGCGCTGGCAGCGTTGCGATCTCAAGACCGTGCAATTGCTGGGCAATGTCATGGCGCGTCAGCAGGCGGTGGAGCAGGGGGCCATCGAGGCCATTCTGGTGCGCGACGGGCAGGCCATTGAGGGGGCGGCCAGCAATCTGTTCGTCGTCAAGGACGGCGTGGTCTTCACCACGCCCAAGTCGCCTTCGATTCTGGGGGGCATCACGCGCGATCTGGTGATCGAGCTGGCGCGCCGGGAGGGTGTACCTCTGTGTGAGGAGGCCATACCCGAGGCCTGTCTGAGGGCTGCGGACGAGGTTTGGGTGACCAGTTCCACCCGTGAGATCGTGCCGATCACGAGACTCGATGGGCAGCCGGTCGGCGCGGGCGTGCCGGGGCCGGTGTGGTCACGTCTGCATGTGGCTTACCAGTCATTCAAGCAAAAGGTACGGGAGGGTAAGGCATGAGTTACTGCGCACTCGATAATCCACCGCCGCTGGAGTTTCCCTGCGAGTATCCGATCAAGATCATGGGCGAGGCTTGCGCGAGCTTTGAAGCCGAAATGGTAGCCCTGATCCGGGAGCACGCGCCCAACCTGGGTGAAGGGGCTGTCAGTCTGCGCCCGAGCAAGGGCGGAAAGTACGTTTCCATGACCATCGCCCTGCGCGCCGAATCGCGCGAGCAGGTGGATGCCATCACTATGGCCTTGCGCGCGCATCCCAAGGTGCTGATGAGCATCTGACGGGCGTACCGAAACCTGCAAGACGCGAAACAGACGCTGACCCGCTCAAGGCGCCCTTGCCGCCCTGGCTTTCAGAAACGACCGTTGCCCGTCTCCCGCTCCGCCCTGCGCGCGTGGACCTCGGCTCGAAGCGCTTCACGTTGCGGTTTGAGCTCTTCCCGCAGTGCCTGGCGCGCTTCCTTTTCCTTTTCCTCGCAGGCCCGATAGGCCTCGCGTGTGCGGGCGGCCTGGATGCAGGCGTCCGCCTCCCGCAGGATTGCGATGCGAGCCTGATGGCTGCGCGATTCGATGCTCTTCACCCGTTCCAGTAGTTCACCGCCCGGTTCGGCGCGAGATGGCGCCGGGGTGAGCAGCACCCCGCCCAGGAGCGCTGCGATGGTCATTATCTTGTGCATGGTTTGATCTCCTTTTGGGACGTCGCGAACAACCCGCCGAGTCCGAAGCCGGCGCCAACACGCCTCTGCGCCCCGTCATTCGTGGGGGGCAAGGGTTTCTCAAGGGTTGGTCATGCGGGGCTGAACCTCGTCATCGTGTTTCTGTTCGTAGATACCCTTGCGCGCGGCGTTGAGGTCTTGGTGCATGTCCTTGCGTTCGGCGCGGGTCATCACGCCATCACTTTTATAAGCGCGTTCCTGCTGGCGTAGATTGCGCTGCTCCCGGGCCAGCTCGCGGGTTTCGGTGCGGGTGAGCTGGCCTGAACGCACACCCTGTTCGATGCGCTGGTGTTGATTGTGCTGGCGGGCATTGATACCCGCGTCGCAACGCTTGAAATGGGGGTGGCCTGTGTCGGCCAGGGCGGGAGCCATCGGAGTCGTCGCGCCGAGGGCGATGATCAGGGCGATAGTGTGGGGAGCGCGCATGTTCGATTCCTCCATCGGGGGTGTCGCGGACCGGTCGCCATGACCAGCCCTTGAAACCCATTCTGGACGCCGATCATGCAGAACCGGGGGCGGCTTCGTGGAGGAAACGTGGAGTTTTTTCCTGGTGAGGTGCTGAGGATGGCTCAGGCGTCATCACGCCAGCGATAGCCGACGCCGTAGACCGACTCGATGAGGTCGCGATCGGGGGCGGCTTGCTCCAGTTTGTGGCGTAGATTCTTGATGTGGCTGTCCACCGTGCGTGCGTTGACTACGCGATGATCGGTATAGATGTGGCGCAGCAGGGCCTCGCGTCCGAACACCCGTCCGGGATGCGCATGCAGGGTGGCAAGCAATCTGAATTCGACGGGGGTGAGGTCGAGCGCTTGACCGTCCAGGCTGGCCTCATGCCGATCCGGGTCCAGACGTAGACCGTCGGGGCGGGGCTGCGCGATGAGCCGGCCGCCGACCCTGCGCAGCAAGGCCTTTACGCGCGATACGACTTCACGCGGGCTGAACGGCTTGCAGATGTAGTCATCGGCGCCAAGCTCCAGCCCCAGCAGACGGTCGATTTCGTCCACCCGCGCGGTCAGCATGATGATGGGCACATCGGAAAACATGCGCAGCGCACGGCAAACTTCCAGACCGTCACGGCCCGGTAGCATCAGGTCCAGCAGGATCAAGTCCGGTCGTCGTGCGCGCACGCTCGGTTCCACGGCCTGTCCGTCGGCAAGCCACGCGCTGTCGAATCCGGCCTGGCGCAGGTAATCCGTCAGCAGGCTGGCGATTTTCTCCTCGTCTTCGACGATCAGGATGTATTGCATGCTCAGGTCTCGCGCGGTGAATGGGGCAAGCTGACACGGACGGTCAGACCGCCCAGCGGAGATGGCAGCGCCTCGATGCGGCCGCCGTGCGCCTGGGCGATGGCGCGTGCCATCGACAAGCCAAGTCCGCCACCGCCATGCACACGGCTGCGAGATGGTTCCACCCGGTACAGGCGCTCAAAAAGACGCGGCAGGGCTGTGGCGGGTACGCCGGGCGCGCTGTCGTCAACGCTAAGCACCGCCACGCGCCGGTCGGAGTGACATGTCAAACGAACCGTGCCCGGGGCCTGAGTATAGCGGGCGCTGTTTTCAAGCAGATTGGCCAGAAGCTGGTGTAGGCGTTGGGGGTCGGCTTGCAATGTGCCGCAATCGCGCGCACTGACTTCGAGTGTCAGCCCGGCGTGCCGAAGGCGTTCCCGGAAGCGCTCCGCAGCCTCACGCAGGAGCGCTTCGATGTCCACTTCTCGCATCTGGAATTGCATCTCACCCCGGTCGGCCAGTGCAAGTTGGTAGAGGTCGCCGATCAGCGTATCGAGACGCTCGATCTCCTGTCGCAGAGAGGCGAGCGCTGCCTCGTTCAGCGGACGGACGCCGTCCTGGATGGCCTCGATCTCGCCACGCAGTACGGTCAGGGGGGTGCGCAATTCATGCGAGACATCCGCCAGCCAGTCGCGCCGATTGCGCTCTTGGTCGCGCAGGGCCTCGATCATATGGTTGAATTGCGCTGCGAGTTGACCGAATTCGTCCTTGCGCCGGATGTCCACCCGCGTGTCCAATCGCCCGTCTGCCAGCGCCTGGGCCGCCCGGTTGAGCCTGCGGATAGGTTGCAGGAAATGCCGGGCGAGCAGGGCCGATGCAATCGCCGCCAGCAGCAGGGCGAACAGTCCGATCCAGACCATCCCGCGCAATTGCGCTTGCAAAAGTCGTTCGCGCAGGCTGTCTCCTTTTAGTCGAGGCGGGACGAGCCCGAGCCAGCCCACCGTCTGTCCGTCCACTTCGATTGGCAAGCGCCGGGCCTGTTCGACGAGCTCGACCGGACCCACGACAGCGGCGCCCTTCGCATCGATCAGCACCAGCCTGCGCGCCATTCCGACCAAGGGCGCGGCGTCATCGGTGTCGACCTGCCGGGGTTGGGCGGCGACCATGCGCAGCAATTGGCGCCAGCGCCCCGGGTGCTGGCGCAGTCCGCTCCAGTCGCGGCGCACGCTGTAGAAGTCGCGCAAGGATTCGATCAGTAGAGCGGCGCGCTGCAATTCCTCTTCCATGGCGTAGTGCCGCACGCTTTGCGTCAGTCGCCATTGCGTGGCTAGCATGATGCCGACGATCAGGGTCAGGCTGACCGTAAGCATCACGAGGAAAAGGCGGGCCTGAACACCAGGATGCATGGGCGATTTACGTCGGGAAACACTGGTGCACTTTAGCAGGATGTCGAAAAAAGGCTTCTTGCCTTTTCCGACTTTGTCTGCGGCGGCGTGCTGCGCCAGCTTGCGCTCATGTCCGCGAAGCCCCCCAACATCCCTGAGGGCGCCTCGAAAAACCTACTGAACGCGAAGCTGGCGTTAGCCCGCGAACAGATTGCAGCGTCGCTTCCTAACGCGAAGCTGGCGAAGCCCGCTTACCCCTCGTCTATCTTCTTGAAATGTCTCGGGGATTCGCTGCGGGGCTCCTTGCGCTCTGTCCGCTCGTGACGGTTTTTCGAGGCGCCCCTGACATAAAAGCGTCGCCGGCCCGAGGAAAGATCTCCCACACTGTCCCGGCCCCCGTTCGAACTGGAACTGGTTAGAATCCTCCCGCGAATGGCTCAAGTCGAGCGAAAGGGCTCCATGAAAATCACATCATCCATTCATGTGGAGGGGGCGCGCGCAATCCCCCCCTCGCCGTGAAGGCGAGCGGGGGTAAGGCGGTGCGTGGATTGATCGTGCATGATCTTGGCTTGCGGTGCTATGCCGAAAGCTTCGAAGCGATGCGCGCCTTCAGCGCTGGGCGCGGTCCTGAGACGCCGGATGAACTGTGGTTGCTGGAGCATCCCCCGGTGTTTACCCAGGGACTGAACGGTCAGCCGGAGCATCTTCTGCTGCCCGGCGGCATCCCGGTGGTGCGCACGGATCGCGGAGGGCAAGTGACTTATCATGGTCCAGGTCAACTGGTGGGCTATCTGCTGTTCGATCTTGCGCGCGCCGGATGTGGTGTGCGAGAGGTGGTGGAGCATCTGGAGCAGGCGGTGATCGGGTTGCTGGGGGAGCTTGGCGTGTCTGCCCAGGCTCGCCGCGAGGCCCCCGGCGTCTATGTGGAGGGCGCCAAGATTGCCTCGCTCGGCCTCAAGGTTCGCGCCGGGCGCTGCTATCATGGCCTGGCCCTCAACGTGGCGATGGATCTTTCACCGTTCGCGCGCATCAATCCTTGCGGTTACGCAGGGCTGCGCATATGTCAGGTGAGTGATTTCGTGCCTGGTGTCACGCCGGACCAGCTCAAGCCCAGGCTGGCTGAAAGGCTTGCCGCTCGTCTCGGGCTTCATGCCGAATTTCAGGAATTGCCGTGAGCGAAAAAATCATCACCCGCGAGATGCGCGGCCCGGACAAGGTGTCCCGCATCCCGGTCAAGGTCGTGCCCGCCGATCAGCCCTTGCCCAAACCAAGCTGGATCCGCTCGCAGGTGCATGGCGGCGCCGAGGTGCAGCGGCTCAAGAGCATTTTGCGCGAGGCGCGGCTGCATACTGTGTGCGAAGAGGCAAACTGCCCCAATCTGGGTGAGTGCTTTGGCGGCGGTACCGCCACCTTCATGATCATGGGCGGCATCTGCACTCGTCGTTGCCCGTTCTGTGATGTCGCACATGGCCGTCCCGATCCGCTTGACGCCGAGGAGCCGCTCAATCTGGCCCGGACCATCGCCGCGATGGCACTGAGGTATGTGGTCATCACCTCGGTGGACCGGGACGATCTGCGTGATGGTGGCGCGGCGCACTTCGCTGCTTGCATCCGTGAGTCGCGCAGCGCCCGGCCGGGGTTGACCGTCGAAGTGCTCACACCGGATTTTCGGGGGCGCGAAGCGGTGGCCATCGGCATCCTCGCTGCCGAACCGCCGGACGTTTTCAACCACAATCTTGAGACCGTGCCGCGTCTTTACCGCGAAGCTCGGCCGGGCGCCGATTATGGCGGCTCGTTGCGCCTTCTGCGCGACTTCAAGGCGCGCGTGCCGCACGTGCCGACCAAATCCGGCTTGATGCTGGGTCTTGGTGAGACGGATGAGGAGATCGTCGAGGTGCTGCGCGATCTGCGCGCTCATGAGGTGGAGATGCTGACCCTGGGGCAGTACCTGCAACCCAGCCGTCACCATCTTCCGGTCAAGCGCTACGTTCCGCCGGAGGGCTTCGAGAGGCTGGCCGCCATAGCCCGCGAGCTGGGTTTCCGCCATGTCGCCAGTGGGCCGATGGTGCGCAGCTCCTACCATGCCGAGCATGGCGGCATGGCTGTGCTGGATGAGTGAGGAAGGGCTGTGTGAAGCTGATAGTCCTGATCCTGGCTCTGGTTCTTTGGTTCATGTTCGGGTTGCGAGAGCGGGAGATTTCGCACGGCCCGGGCCAGATTGCCGTCGATCCGCCGCGCCAGGAGCTTCTGGCCGATGCGGATCGTTTCACTTACCTTGGCTACACCCTGACGCCGCTGGCCGAGTTCGACATGACGGCACGGGTGCTTTCGCATGAGCATTACCGTTGGGATCGCGGCGCCGATCTCGCGCCGGTCGATCTGGTCATGGGGTGGGGCGTCATGTCCGACGAGACCGTGCTTGCAGGACTAAAGATCAGTCAGTCCGGGCGCTGGTATCATTGGCGCGCGAGCGAATTGCCCGCGCCCAGGCGCGAGATCGAAACACATAGCGCCAACATGCACATGATTCCTTCTAGCGACGAGGTCAGGAACATCCTGTTTTCCGTGCGCAAGGGGCGGATCGTGCGCGTGATCGGGAAACTGGTGCGTGTGGACGCGCCGGATGGTTATTACTGGATCAGCTCGCTCAGCCGGGAGGATACCGGCGGGGGAGCATGCGAACTGATCTGGGTCGAGAGCATTTCCGTGCTTTGACGCGCGAGCGGGGGGGCCGCCGTCCGGGCGTGTATCAGGCTTGGCATGGCTGAAAAACTCAAGGCGGAGTTTGCTTGGCATCCCGGCAAGGTCATCCATGAAAGGGCGCCTCGAAAAAGCTTTCGAGGCGCCCGAAAGGCGTGCACGAACACCAAGTACTTGCAGTGCTTGATGTTCGGATGTCGCAAGGGCTTGAGGGGAGGACCCGGTCGAGTTGAAAAAGGGTAGGAGGCCCTTTTTCAGTATCCTTTTGGGGAAACGTGATTTCGTCTTTGTTTGTCGCGCCGTCCAGGGCGGCTTATTCCGGGTAGGAGAGGTATATCGAATGATCAAACGCTGGGTCGCCTCCTTGGTCGATTCGCCGGAAAAGGCGCGGGCGCGTGTCGGCGCCATGCTTGAATCCTCCGGACTGCCCTATGTCCGCGATGCGGTCATCCCGGATCGGATCGGGGGCTATACCGAAGTAGGGCACATGTTGCTGACAGCCGAAGGCATCCTCCTGGTCGAGAGCGAGTACTTCAGGGGCGCCGTTCATAGCTCGGCTTTCACCATGAACTGGACCTGTTTCGAGGGGCATGAGCGGCATGTGTTCAGAAACCCGATGCATCGTCAGCGGGAGCTGGCGGATACGCTCGACAAGATGATTCTTGGCGAACGTGTGGGCGTGGGGGTCCGGACTTGCTTCGTGATTTGCGGCCCAGTACGTTTTGCCAGCGAAACCCCGGATGGCGTCTTGCCCGAAGCCCGGCTGCGCGACTATCTGGTCGAGCGTGGGGGCGCTCCGACGGCCCGGCAGCGTGCTGTCTGGAGCGTTCTGCTCAGCCGGGTGGCCTGTCAGCCCGTTGCGCCGTTCGGCATCGTGAATGAGGGCTCCCATGCCCATCTCAGCCCCCGATGCCCGTCTTGATCCCGTCCGGGCCCTGCTCGATCTGATGGCCGCCTTGCGGCATCCCGAGCTTGGATGCCCCTGGGATGCGAAACAAACCTTCTTCACCATTGCACCGTACACGCTCGAAGAGGCTTACGAGGTGCTGGATGCGATCACCCGCGAGGATATGGTCGGGCTGCGTGAGGAATTGGGTGATCTGTTGTTCCAGGTGGTCTACCACGCCCGCATGGCGGAAGAGGCGGGGCATTTCGATTTTCACGATGTGGCGCGCGCTCTGGTCGAAAAAATGGTGCGTCGTCATCCCCATGTGTTCGGTGAAGTCCGCCATATGGATGAGGCTGGCCTGAAAGCCGCGTGGGAAGCACAAAAGGAATCCGAGCGGGCGGCTCGCTCCGATGCTTCGGCGGTATCGAGCGCGCTGGACGGCGTGGCGCTGTCCCTGCCCGCGCTAACGCGCGCGGTCAAGCTTCAGAAGCGCGCCGCGCGGCAGGGCTTCGATTGGCCGGATGCCGCGTCGGTCTGGCCCAAGATTGATGAGGAGCTGACCGAGTTGCGTGTCGGCATCGGGGCAGGGGATGAGGAGAATATTGAGGAGGAGCTTGGCGACACGCTGTTCGCCATCACTAATCTCGCACGCAAGCTTGGCGTCGATCCCGAAGCGGCCCTGCGAAAAAGCAACGATAAGTTCGTGCGCCGCTACCAAGGCATGGAGCGTCTGGCCGCAGCGCGGGGGCAGGTTCTATCCGAGCTGCCGCTGGATGAACAGGCTTCCATCTACCGGGCGGTCAAGGCAGCCTCCGGCGGCGTGAAAGGGCGCTGATCGTACAGCGATTTTCTCGCACTCTGTTGTCGGCGCTGTCGGCCCGGGCGGGGCTGGATCGTCCCAGGCTGATTCTCGTCAGCGATCCGCCAGACGCATGGTCAGCCCAAACGGGTGCGGCGGCTCAATGTGCAGGGCATGCGTCGCGTCAAGGTGGAGTTCGATCGACTCGATCCGGCCCAATCCCGCCAGTTCGCCCAGTTGGCTGGCGTGGCGGTGCATCGCCGCGCCCAGGCTGGCAAGCGTATCCGGATGGCTTGCGGCAGTGTCGCCAGCGTACGAGAAGCATTTGCCGAAGGTGTCGCCGATCAGGTGAAAGCGGCTGTCTTGCCTGTGCATCATGATGCATGCCTCCTGTTTCCTTGAACCCGGATTGTCGATTCGACTGGCCTATGCCCTTTGCGCCGGGCGGATAGGGTGGCGCCCGGACTACGCCGGGCTTGGCGGCTGCGGACGGTATCTTTGCGCGCGTGCTCCCCACTCATGGTCCTGGCCATGGGCTTGTCGCCGGTGCGCAAATCCGCTCGTCCTCGGCTACGCCATGCCCCCGCGCTCCAATGGACAATCCAGCGTGAATGTGACGACCATTCTGTCCGTCGCGGATGTCCGCCCCGTGTCGTTCGTTTGACGGCCATGTGTCAGCGGCGATCTTGCAACACCCCGCGCGGTTTTGCGTTGTGGGGCTTCCCGCCGACGGCTAGACTCCACTTGCCCGCTGCGCATACGCCCCGATACGCTCGTTTTTTCAGGTGACACGATCATCCAGCGCGATGGTTTTCAAGGCTTGACGGTTGATGCGCTCTTTAAGTCTGACGGCTTCATATCGAGGAGTGTTCGCATGAAACATGGAATTCATTGCACGTTGATCGTCGCTGCGCTGGGCGCTTTCGCCTTGGGCGCGTCCACGGCTCAGGCCTATACCGTACAGAGCGGCAAGTTGTTCGATGAACAGGGGCAGCGTGTTCCCTTGCGCGGCGTGAACTGGTTCGGCTTCGAAACCGAAACGCACGCCCCGCATGGCCTCTGGGCGCGAAACATGGACGACATGATCGCCCAGATGAGGTCCTCCGGCGTCAATGCCGTGCGCCTGCCCGTGGCGCCTGCCACCCTGCGCGGCGCTGCGGTTTCCTCCATCAATGCCAGCCTCAATCCAGGGCTCTCCGGCATGAATGGCCTGCAACTGCTCGATCATGTGGTCCGCTCGCTGGACGCGGCGGGGATCTATGTCCTGTTCGATCACCATCGACCGGACGACTGGGCCATCTCCGAATTGTGGTACACCGCTGACTATAGTGAACGGCAATGGCTGGATGACCTGACCCTGCTCGCCGCCCGTTACAAGGATGTGCCACATGTCATCGGCATAGACCTGAAGAACGAGCCGCACGGCGCGGCGACCTGGGGTACGGGGCAGGTGGCTACCGACTGGAACCTTGCGGCCGAGCGCGCTGCGCGCGCTGTGTTGGCGGCCAATGATCGCATGGTTGTGTTCGTCGGTGGCATTGAGGAGCAATCCACTTGCTCCAGCGCGCATGCCCACGGCTGGGGCGGAAACCTTGAGCCGCTGCGCTGCATGCCGCTCGATATCCGGCGCGACAAACTGGTCTTGGCCCCCCATTTCTACGGGCCGGACGTCTACATGTACGACTATTTCAGTGCGGCCAATTTCCCCGCCAACATGCCGGCGATCTGGCAAGCCAATTTCGGATTCGCCCGTGATCTTGGTTATGCGGTCATGCCGACCGAGTTTGGCAGCCGCTATGGCCATGGCGGCCTGGCCTTGGATAAGGTCTGGTTCGACGCGGCGGTGGACTGGATGGCATCGCGCGATTTGCGGGATGGTTTCTTCTGGTCCTGGAACCCGAACAGCACCGACACCGGCGGCTTGCTCAGGGATGACTGGACTCAGGTCTGGAGCGATAAACTTTCCCGCCTGCATGTGTTGTGGGGCTATACGAGCGGGGAACCGACACCGACACCGACACCGACACCGACACCGACACCGACACCGACACCGACACCGACACCGACACCGACACCGACACCGACACCGACACCGACACCGACACCGACACCGACACCGACTCCGACTCCGACTCCGACTCCGACTCCGACTCCGACACCGACACCGACACCGACTCCGACACCGACTCCGGATGTTCTCGGGCCGGATGAGTACACCGTCGAGCGCAAGGTCGATTCGGACTGGAGCAGCGGTTATTGCGTGAGCTACACCGTCACCAATACCAGCCAGCGTAGCGGCTCCTGGCAGGTCGGATTCGGCTTCCACGATACGCTGAACCAGGTCTGGAATGCCGAGGCTACGGTTCAGGCGGACAACACCATCACGATCCAGGGGCTTTCCTGGAACCGGACTCTCTTGCCGGGCGGGAAGGTCGGGTTCGGCTACTGCGCCGCGCGGCCCACACCCGTTGCCGCACCGCCGAGCGAGACTCCATCCTCGGTCAGCAGCACGCTCACCGTCCAAGGTGACTGGGGCAGCGGTTACTGCGCCAGCGTGCATGTGGTCAACAACGGCAGCGCCATGGTTCAGTGGTCCGCGACCATTCCGCTCCAGGGAACCGTCACCAATCGCTGGAACGCTGTCGTGACGGCCCTTGCGGACGGGAAGGCCGTGGCGGTCGGTGAAGCCTGGAATGCCTATCTCCAGCCTGGCGCGGCGCTGGATTTCGGCTTCTGCGCACAGCGCTGAATGCCGTGGCCGACGGCTGAAGAGTCCGTAAGGAGATTTTGGGGGGCTTGCCGAGTCCCCCCGCTGCGCGGACTTGGCCGGTAAGCCTGGGTGTGGCTCAGGCTGTCCCTTTGATGCACTCCAGGTAGGCTTGCTCGTCCGGTCCCAGCGGCCCTGCCTCGTTCAGCGCTTGTAGCAGGCAGGCGATCATCCGATGCTCTGTCTCCATCACATCGCCGGTTCGTCGGACCAGTCGTTCATACACGGCGCGGATGCCGGGCGGACGGTCCGTACTAATCTGTTCCCGCAGGCCGAGGTGCATCCCCATGTGCAGGAAGGGATTGCTCGCACCCTGTTCCGGGGATTCCTCCCAGGCCAGGGCCTTGTCTTCGTCGGCCAGCAGGGCGTGATATTCCGGGTGAATCTCGATCACGTCGGCGATCATGGTCTCCAGCGGATCCATTGGCAGGGCCTGAAGGCGCTTGCGCCAGGCGTGAACGTACATCAGGCGGAGTTTGTCGCGGTCGGGGGAGAAGAGCATGGGTGCGGAATGTGATGGGTTGGCGTGCACTTTGTCATTGTGAGCGAAGCGAGGCAATCCGGGGTTGCGCGTAGTGCTTCGGATCGTGCGGGCCTCGCCACGACCACAGGGCGCCTCGAAAAACCTACTGAACGCGTAGCTGGCGTTTGCCTGCGGACGGATTGCGGCGTCGCATCCTTACGCGAAGCTGGTGAAGCCCGCTCACCCCTCGCCTATCGACCTGATATGTCTCGGGGATTCGCTGCGGGGCTCCTTGCACTCCATCCGCTCGTGACGGTTTTTCGAGGCGCCCCTCAGGAGCTGATATCGGGAAAGCTTGAAGGATCGGGGCAGGGGGCGGTTTTCTGCTTGAAGTCGCACAGGTCGCACACCGGGCAGAGGCCGCATTTCGGGCTGCGTGCGAGGCAGACGTAACGACCATGCAGGATCAGCCAATGGTGCGCATCCTGCATGAATTCCTTCGGGATGACCTTGACCAGCCGATCTTCGACCGCGCGCACGGTCTTGCCGGGGGCGAGGCCGGTACGGTTGGCGACACGGAAGATATGGGTGTCCACCGCCATGGTCGGCAGGTTGAAAGCGGTGTTGAGCACTACGTTGGCGGTCTTGCGGCCTACGCCCGGCAGTGCTTCGAGCGCCTCGCGGGTGTTCGGCACCTCGCCTCCGTGGCGCTCCAGGAGCAGTCGACAGAGGCCGATGACATTTTTTGCCTTGGTCTGGTAGAGGCCGATGGTCTTGATGTGGTCGCGCAGCCCGTTTTCACCCAGATCGAGAATGGCTTGGGGGGTGTTCGCGGACGGGAAGAGACGGGCGGTGGCCAGGTTCACGCCCTTGTCGGTCGCCTGGGCGGAGAGCACTACGGCCACTAGGAGTTCGAACGGCGTGGTGTAGTTCAACTCGGTGGTCGGGTGCGGATTGAGGGTGCGCAGGCGTTCGAAGAGCAGGCGTCGGGTCGTCGGGTTCATGGGGGTTGCGGTGCGGACTCAGGCTAAAGCTATGGGGCAAGGCTGCCGATTACTGTTAGCATACATCGTCGGAATGCCTGGCCGGGCGGCTGGTGCAACGCGCAGAGGATAGAGAGGCATGTTCATTATTATCGGCTGGGTGGTGGTCATCGGTGTCATCCTCGGCGGTTTTATCATGGCGGGCGGTCACCTGGCGGTTCTGTTCCAGCCGATCGAAGTGCTCATCATCTTCGGCGCGGCCATCGGCGCCACCGTGGCCGGTAATGACATGGTCAAGCTCAAGGCCTTCGGCGCTGGCATTGGCGCCGCGTTCAAGGGATCCAAGTACAGCAAGCAAATGTATCTGGAAACCCTGGGCCTGTTGTTCAACCTGTTCGCCAAGGCGCGCAAAGATGGTCTGATGTCCATCGAGGGCGATATTGAAGAGCCGGATAGCAGCGAAACCTTCAAGAAAGCGCCGAAAGTCGCCGCCGATCATCACGCTACGGATTTCATCGCTGACTACATGCGCCTGATGATCAGTTCCAGTCTGGATGTGCACCAGATCGACAACCTGATGGATGTCGAAATTGAAACCCACCATCACGAGGCCGCCATACCGGGCGGCATGATGGCCAAGATCGCCGACGGTCTGCCCGCTTTCGGTATTGTCGCGGCGGTCCTGGGCGTGGTTCACACCATGGAGTCGGTGGGCATCCCTCCGGCGGAGCTGGGCAAGCTGATCGCCGCCGCACTGGTGGGTACCTTCCTCGGTATCCTCGCAGCTTATGGGTTTTTCACCCCGCTGGCCAAAGTGATGGAAACCCAGGCGGAGGAATCCACTCAGTATTTCAACTGCATGAAAGCCACCCTGATTGCTTTCATGAACGGCTATCCGCCGCAGGTGGCGGTTGAGTTCGGGCGCAAGACCCTGCCGTCGCATGTGCGGCCAGGTTTCCGTGAGCTTGAAGAGTTCATCAAGAGCAACAAGTAATCCCGTACGACGGGGCAGGCGCCATGCAGACGGAACATCAACGTCCAGTCATCATCAAGAAGGTCAAGAAAGGTCATCACGGCGCCCACGGCGGCGCCTGGAAGATCGCCTTCGCGGACTTCATGACGGCGATGATGGCCTTCTTCCTGCTCATGTGGCTGCTTGGTTCCACGAGCAAGGAAGACCTGGCGGGCATCGCCCAGTATTTCCAGAACCCGACCGTGGTGTCCTTGAGCGGCGGCGATTCCACTGGCGATCGCACCAGCATTATCAAGGGCGGCGGCACCGACATGACCAAGCAGGACGGTCAGGTCAAGAAGGGTGATGTGGTTGATCCGGAGGAGATCAAGAAACGCCAGCGCGAGGCGGAGGCCAAGCGTATGCAGGAAACCAAGGAAAAACTGGAAAAGATGATTGAGCAGGATGCGGTGTTGAAGGAATTCAAGAATCAGCTCAAGATCGACATCACCCCGGAAGGGTTGCGCATCCAGATCGTGGATCAGGATAAACGGCCCATGTTCGATGCCGGTTCGTCCCACATGGCGGCTTATGCCGAGGCCATCATGCGCAAGGTGTCCCCGGTGGTGAATGAGTTGCCGAACAAATTGACCGTGCTCGGGCATACCGACTCGCGCCCGTTCGGCAGCGGGCGGGGCGACTATTCCAACTGGGAGCTTTCAGCCGACCGCGCCAACGCCGCGCGGCGCATGCTCAATGGCAGCGGCATCGCTGAGGACAAGGTGATGCGCGTATCCGGTCTGGCCGACTCGGTACCCTTCAACCCCCAGGACCCTGCCGACCCCATCAACCGCCGTATCTCCATCATCCTGCTCAAGAAGGAGGTGGAGGAACAGTATGTGGCGAACACAGGCGGGGTTACGCCGCCGTCCGCTGAAGCCCCCGCCTCATCTCCCGCGCCAGGGAACTGATAATCATGAGCCTGAGCTACGACCTGACCCGGGGGCTATTGTTCCTGTTGCCGCCCGAAACCGCGCATGAGGTTGCGCTGGAGGGCATGCGCCTCACCCTGCGCGGCCCGCTCGGGCGCTGGATGCGTTCCCGCGTTCCAGACAGCCCGCGCGAGGTCATGGGCCTGAGTTTTCGCAATCCGATCGGCCTTGCCGCCGGGCTGGACAAGAATGCCCGCTATATTGACGCGCTGGGCAACCTTGGTTTTGGCTTCATTGAAGTCGGCACCGTGACGCCGCGGCCGCAGCCTGGCAATCCGCGCCCGCGTTTGTTTCGTTTGCCCAGGGCACGGGCCATTGTCAACCGGATGGGGTTCAATAACCTCGGCGTCGAGCAGTTCATCGCCAACGTCGAGCACAGTCGCTACGCGGGCGAGGGGGGCATTCTCGGCCTTAACATCGGCAAGAACTTCGACACTCCGGTGGACAAGGCAGCGGATGACTACCTGTTTTGTCTGCGCCGCGTCTACCCGCATGCCTCCTATGTCGCGGTCAACATTTCTTCGCCCAACACGGCAGGGTTGCGCACACTTCAGCATGGGGACGCTTTCGACGATCTGCTTGCCCGTCTCAAAGCCGAACAGGCCCGTCTGGCCGACACCCACGGACGTTATGTGCCGCTGACGGTCAAGGTCGCTCCGGATCTTGAGCCGGAGGAGGTCGCCTCGATTGCCGACGCGCTGCGCCGCCATCGCATCGATGGGCTGATTGCCACCAATACCACGCTCAGCCGCGAAGGCGTGGAAGGCATGAGGCATGCGGATGAGAAGGGCGGCCTGTCTGGCGCGCCGGTATTTGCGCGCTCGACCGAGATCGTGCGTCAGTTCCGTGCCGCGCTGGGAGGGGAGCTACCCATCATCGCCGCCGGTGGCATCATGAGCGCCGCTGATGCCCAGGCCAAGATCGATGCGGGCGCGAGCTTGGTACAGATTTACACCGGCTTTATCTACAAAGGTCCCGCGCTTGTGCGCGAGATTGCAGGTCGACTGGAAGAGAAGCCGTTCGTCTGTGGGCTGGATTGCCATCGGGGCGAGTGACGCTTTGATGGGGGCGGCCCTTCCCCCGCCAATTTGCGTACAATACCGCCCTTCTTTTTCTGCCTCCCTGGAGCCTCCCTATGTCCGCCCAACTGATTGACGGCAAACGTGTTTCCGAGGAGGTCCTGGCCTCCGTGCGTGAGCGTGTGGAGCGGCTCAGGGCCGAAGGCCGTCGAGTGCCAGGGCTGGCCGTGATCCAGGTGGGCGAGGATCCTGCGTCCAAGGTGTATGTTGGCAACAAGCGCCGTGCCTGCGAGCGCACCGGCATCCATTCCGTGGCGCATGATCTGCCGTCTGAAACCGCCCAGGAGGGGTTGCTGGCTCTGATTGACCGGCTCAATGCCGATCCCGCCATCGACGGCATTCTCGTCCAGCTTCCCCTGCCCAAACACATCGACAGCGAGGCGGTGATCGAGCGCATCCATCCGGATAAGGACGTGGATGGCTTCCACCCCTACAATGTCGGCCGCCTGGCCCAGCGTATGCCGCGTCTGCGTCCTTGCACCCCATATGGTGTGATGCGTCTGCTGGAATCGGTCGGGATCGATCCGATGGGCAAGGAGGCTGTGGTGGTGGGCGCCTCCAACATCGTGGGCCGTCCGATGGCGTTGGAGCTGTTGCTGGCCGGGGCGACAGTGACCGTGACCCATCGATTTACCGCAGACCTCGCCGCCCATGTCGGGCGCGCCGATTTGCTGGTGGTGGCGGCGGGCAAGCCGGGGCTGGTGAAGGGTGAGTGGGTCAAGTCGGGCGCGGTGGTGATTGACGTGGGCATCAATCGTCTGACGGATGGTCGTCTGGTGGGCGATGTCGAGTTTGACGCGGCCTTCAAGCGGGCAGGGCATATCACCCCGGTGCCGGGCGGTGTCGGCCCGATGACCGTGGCCATGTTGATGCAAAACACCCTGGAAGCCCGTCAGCTCCGTGATTGAACCCGTAGCCCGGATGAAGCGTAAGCGGAATCCGGGGGCCGATCCCGGATTCCGATCGTAGATCTGCATCCGGGCTACCTGCTAATCCCATGGTCTCTGATTCCTCTCAACGCGCCATTGTCATCGGCGGCGGCCCCGCCGGGCTGATGGCCGCCGAGGTGCTGGCCGAAGTCGGCATTCCCGTTGATGTCTTTGATGCCATGCCCTCCGTCGGGCGCAAGTTCCTGATGGCGGGCAAGGGCGGCATGAACATTACTCATTCCGAGCCCTTCGGGTCCTTCGCCAGCCGTTACGGCGAACGTCGCGTGTGGGTCGAGCCGCTCCTGCGCCGCTTCGATGCCGACGCGCTGCGCGCCTGGATTCATGGCTTGGGTATCGAGACCTTCGTCGGCAGTTCGGGGCGCGTGTTCCCGTCCGACATGAAGGCCGCGCCCTTGTTGCGCGCTTGGTTGCACCGCCTGCGCGAGTCCGGCGTGCATATCCATGTGCGTCATCGCTGGCTGGGCTGGACGGATAATGGCGGACTGCGCTTCGCCACACCGGATGGCGAGATTGTCCGCCATGCCGGGGCCGTGATTTTCGCCCTTGGCGGAGGAAGCTGGGCGCGCTTGGGTTCGGATGGCGCGTGGGCGCCCGAGTTTGCCCGCGCGGGTGTCAATGTGGCTCCTCTGCAACCTAGCAATTGCGGCTTCGAGACGTGTTGGAGCGAGCATCTGCGCAGCCGCTTCGCGGGTTCGCCGGTCAAGCCGGTGGTGGTGGGTCATGGTGATGCACAGGGACGAGAAACTCGCCTGCAAGGCGAAATCATCGTCACTGAGCATGGTCTTGAAGGCGGCGTGATCTACGCGCTGTCCGCCGCCTTGCGCGAGGCCATCACCGCGCACGGCGAGGCTCTGATCCACCTCGACCTCCTGCCGGGCCGCGCTCCCGGCGAGGTGCGCGAAGCCTTGGCCCAGCCGCGCGGGGCGCGTTCCATGAGCGATCATCTACGCCGCAAGCTGGGTCTGGAAGGCGTGAAAGCCGCGCTGTTGCGCGAGTGCTTGTCCAAGAAGGTCTTTGCCGATACCGCTCGTCTGGCCGAGGGGATCAAGGCCCTGCCAGTGCATTTGCATGCCACCCGCCCCATCGACGAGGCGATCAGCACTGCGGGCGGCGTGCGCTTTGAGGCGCTGGACGAGCGCCTGATGCTGCGCGCGCGTCCCGGCGTGTTCTGCGCGGGCGAGATGCTGGACTGGGAGGCGCCGACCGGCGGCTACCTGCTCAGCGCCTGCTTCGCCAGCGGGCGCGCGGCGGGGCAGGGCGCGGCGGCGTGGCTGCACGGTCAGGCCGCGTCGTCCAGCGGGTGATCTTTGATCCACTCCTTGAGCGCCGCGTCCATGCGCGTCTGCCAGCCGGGGCCGGTGGCGCGGAAGCGTTCGAGCACTTCGGGGGATAGGCGGATGGTGATGCGCTCCTTGGTGGGCGCTTTCTGCGGACCGCGCACCGCGCGCAGCTTGGCCTGAAGCTCGGGGGAGAGTTGGTCGAAACGCTTGGCGCGTTTGAAGTCCTCGTCCGTCCACTCCGGGCTGTCGTCATCGATCATTTCAGGATCAGGATGCCTGTTCATACGTTCTCACCTTTCGCGGGTTGGCCTTGCGAAAGCTGATGACCCGAATGCCATCGGCTGTTTCCGTGAATGCCAGAGCATGCACCCGTCCATCGAGCAGGCCACGCGCGCGGAAACGCACTTCGCCATAGTCTCTGCGGTTGTCCACTACGATGACGGCCGTATCAAACTCAAAGTCCGCCACGCGTTCGAATGAGAGTCCCCGCGTACGGGTATTGGTTTCGTTCTTGCAGGGATCGTAGCTGATATCCATATCGCTCCCTGCGTGTCGTCCATGTTTAACGTATGCACAAAAAGATGATTGTCAAGCCCGCATGAAGCTGGCCTCAAAGCCGCCGTACTTCATCTACCTCCCGAATCCCCGCCAGTTTGTCGATCAACGGCTGGATGTCACTCATGCTCGGCACTTCCAGCGTCAGGCGCATCAGACTCAGGCCGCTGCGGCGGTCGGCGCGGCTGTCGCTGGTCAGTACGCGGGCCTTGAATTGGGCCAGCACGTTGCCGACATCGCGCAGCAGGTCGGGGCGGTTTTCGCCGCGGATTTCCAGGGTGGTGCGGATCGGCAGGCCCGCGATGCGCGGCCACTCGACTTCCATCAGCCGTTCCGGATGAAGTTCACGTAGGCGGGCGAGGTTGCGACAGTCGTTGCGGTGCAAACGCAGGCCCTGACCGCGTGTGACGAAGCCGACCACCGGGTCGCCGGGGGCGGGGTAACAGCAGCGCGCAGGCTCGGCCTGCAAGCCTTCGAGGGTGATGCGTCTGGTTGTGGCGGGGGGGGTGAGATGGCGCGAGGGTAGTGCTTCGGCTTCGGCTTCGGCTTCGGCTTTGCCGCCAGCCAGCACGGCACGCGCGGCGTCGAGAAAGATGGAGCGTGAGAGTCTGCCTTCCCCGAGCGCCTCCCACACCGCTTCCTCGCTTTTCAGATGCAGCGAGTGCAGCAGAGCCTCGCGCTGCTCGCGCGAGAGGCCGAGCCGCCGCACGGTCTTGTCCCAGTGGGCATGGCCTTCCTCGCGTGCGCTTTCGCGCTCGCGCCGCACGAACCAGGCGCGCACCTTGGCGCGCGCGCTCTTCGACACCAGATAGCCGGCCTTGGCGTCCGCCCATTCGCGGCTGGGGCGGCCATCGGGGGCGCGCATCAGTTCCACCCGGTCGGCGTTGTTGAGCGGGGTGTTGAGCGCGACCAGTTTGCCGTTCACCTTGGCGCCCTTGCAGCCGTGTCCGAGGTCGGTGTGGATGGCGTAGGCGAGGTCGAGCGGGGTCGCGCCGCGTGGCAGCTCCATCACGTGGCCCTTGGGGGTGAAGACGTAAACGGTGTTGGCGGCAAGCTGGGCGCCTTCGCCTTCCTCCAGGGCCAGACGCAGGCGCTCCAACTCATCCTGGAAGGGGTCGCCGCCACCCTTCGCGCCTTCCTTGTAGCGCCAGTGCGCAGCCACGCCCAGTTCGGCCTGGTCGTGCATGGCGCGGGTGCGGATCTGTACCTCCAGGGTCTTGCCCTCCAGTGCGTGCACGGCGGTGTGCAGTGACTGGTAGCCGTTCGGCTTGGGGTGGGCGATGTAGTCGTCGTATTCGCTGGCGATTGGCGCCCAAAGGGTGTGTACCACGCTCAGCGCGGCATAGCAGTCAGCCACGCCGCTTTCCACCTGCACGCGCAGGGCGCGCACGTCGAAGAGTTGCTCGAAGGAAAGCTTTTTGCGCCGCATCTTGCCGAAGATGCTGTACAGGTGCTTTGGCCGACCGTAGACCTTCGCGTCGATGCCCTCGGCCTTGAGCGCCCGCTCAAGCTGGTCGCGGACGCGGACGATATAGTCCTCACGCTCGCCGCGCCGTTCGTCGAGGAAGCGGGCGATGCGCTTGTAGGTGTCCGGCTCCAGATGGCGGAAGGCAAGATCCTCCAGTTCCCACTTGAGCTGGCCGAGGCCGAGTCGGTGAGCCATCGGGGCGAACAGCTCAAGTGTCTCGCGCGCGACTGGCTTTCGTTGCTCAGGGTCCTCCAGTAGGGGCAGGGCGCGCAGGCGCTCCAGTCGGTAGGCCAGCTTGACCAGAATCACGCGCACATCGCTGACCATGGTCAGCAGCAGGCGGCGCATGTTTTCGGCCTGTTGAGGGTCGTCGAAGGCAGCCTGGGTGTCGGTGAGGGTGTTCAGCCGGTGCAGATCTGCGACCATGCGCGCCACATGCACGCCATAGGTTTCGGCCATGCTGCGCTCATTGAATCCGGCGCGCAGGCGCGGGTCGCCAAGGGTGGCAGTCAGCAGGGTATCGGCGTCGGCTTTCAGTTCGCATAAGAGCAGCGCCGCGCGTGGGCCGCGCGGGCGGGTGGGGTCGCCGTCCCAGACAGCGCTGGCCGCTTCGCAGGCGATTTGCAGCAGTGGGTTTTCGCCGCATTGTGCGATCAGGTCGGCGCAGAGCTTGTCCGGGGCTTCGTCGAGTGGATGTTGCATGACTCATAGCATGTCACAATCCCGGGCCATGAAAGAGATTCCAATTCCCTTGGGCGCACGCTTTCGCGGCGGTTGGTCACATGCGTTGCTGGCGCATGTTCCGGCCCTGCTGCTGACACTGTTGCTGTGGCGCTATCTGCCTGCCCTGATCGAGCCGCCTTATCCCATCTGGGCCTTCTGGCTTGCGGAGGGTGTGTTGGCGGGGCTGTTCGCCGTCGGATTGCGCTGCGCTCCATGGTGGTGGGGTATCAATGCGCTGTTTCCCCCGTTGCTGGCGCTGGCTCTGGGTGGTTTTGGCGCATTGGGTCTGTCGCCCGTCTGGCTGGGGTTGATTTTCCTCATCCTGTTGTTGGTGTTCTGGAATGCACGCGGCGAGCGGGTACCGCTCTACCTCACCAATACCGCCACCCACTCGGCCTTGCAGGCCATCCTTGAGAGCGAGCCGGGCGAGGCGCGACGGGTGGCCGATCTGGGTTCCGGTCTAGGAGGCGCGTTGCGAGCCCTGGCTGAAGCCCCGCGCGTGGTTGAAGCGGTGGGGCTTGAGACCGCGCCCCTGCCCTGGTTGATCAGCGTTCTGCGCTTTCGCAATCATCCGCGCATCCTCATCCGTCGCACCAGTATCTGGTCGGGACGCCTGAGCGATTTTGACGTGGTCTACACCTTCCTCTCGCCTGAGCCCATGCCGCGTCTGTGGGTCAAGCTGGTGAAAGAGGCGCGCAAGCCCATGCTGCTGATTTCCAACAGCTTTCCGGTTCCGGACGTTGAACCTGCCGAGATCATCGAACTGGATGATGCCCGTCACACCGAACTTTTTCTTTACCGTCTTCCGCTCAAGAAGCCCCTGCAATGAATCTCCCCTATGCCTATGGCTACCCGGCCTTGTCGGGTCGGTTGCGTTCCGTACCCGAAGACTTCGTCGTCGATGAGGTCCTGGGTTTTGTCCCCGAAGGTCGCGGCGAACACCTGTGGCTTGCCATCCGCAAGCGCGGGGAAAACACCGCTTGGATCGCCAAACGATTGAGTCGCATCGCCGGCTGTTCCGAGCGCGATGTGGGCTATTCCGGCCTCAAGGACCGCCATGCCGTCACCACCCAATGGTTCAGCCTGCCCGTTCTGCCCCAATCAAATCGGCGGCCTGTGAACTGGGCCTCGCTGAGTGAGAAGACAGCGGCGGAGATCGTCGTCATCGCCCGTCACACACGCAAGCTGCGCCGAGGCACGCATCGCGCCAATCGCTTCCTGCTTACCGTACGCAACCTGCAAGGCGAGCTTGCCAGTCTGCCTGGTCGGCTGGAGCGTGTCGCCCGCGAAGGCGTGCCGAACTGGTTTGCCGAACAGCGCTTCGGCCATGACGGCGGAAATCTCGATGCGGTACGCGAATGGTTCGGTGGTGGCAAGCCACCGCCTCGCGGGCAGCAAGGCATCTTGCTCTCCACCGCGCGCAGCGAGCTGTTCAACGCCGTGCTGGCCGCCCGCATCGATCATGGCAATTGGCTGCAACCCTTGCCGGGCGAACCCTTGGTGTTGGATGGCCGCCATAGTTTCTTCATCGCCCAAGTCGATGATGCCAGCCTTCCCGCCCGTCTTGTCGCTGGCGATGTGCATACCAGTGGCCCGCTATGGGGCAAGGAAGGATCGCAGGCTGAGGGCGAATGCGCAGCTTTTGAACAGGGCGTGATCGCTCTGGAACCTCTTCTGGCCGCAGGCCTGATCCGCGAAGGACTGGAAGACGCACGGCGACCGTTGCGTGTCATTCCGCGCAACATGCACTGGCGGATTGATGAGGCAAGCCGCATGCTGCGCGTGGGCTTCGACCTGCCTTCCGGCAGCTACGCCACGGCGGTGATGCGAGAGATCGTGGATACCTCCGCAGGTCTCTGAGTATGCTTCAGGGACATGGCGTGCGAAGCCATTCTGGTCGGCGACAGGCTGTCAGGCCATGATTTCACTCAGGGCGCGTCGAGAAATCTTTCGAGGTTCCCTTCAACAAAAAAGGCGTCCTTGGACGCCTTTTTTCATGCCCTGCGGCTGGCCGTGAATTACTTGGCCAGACGCTCGATGCCGATAGCCTTGAGCACGTACTTCTCGTACAGGGGTTCGGATGTACCGGACTTCATTTTGCGGATGAAGTACTTCTCGAACGCGATCTTGGCCAGGTGAACCCACTTGCCCTTGGCGAACCAGTTGACGTTGCGCGGCGGGATCTGCGGCAGGGCGATGAAAGCAGCTCCGCGGTCGCCCATGTCGGCCAGGCAGATGGCCTGCCAGGTGCCGATGTGGGTCGGCTCCTCGCCCTTCAGCTCCTGCTCGATGTTGTGGACGATGGCGGTGACCATGGATTCGATCATGTAGCCAGTCTTGGGCGCGCCGACTGGCACCGGGGTGGCTTCGACCGGGGGAATGGCGACGCAGACGCCAGCGGAGTAGATGTTCTTGTATTTGGTGTTGCGCTGGTTCTTGTCGATCAGCACGAAGCCGCCGGGGTTGACCACGCCTTCACCCAGCGCGGCCACGGCGTCCACGCCGCGGAACGGCGGTAGCATCATGGAGTGATTGAAGGGCAGTTCGTGGGTCTTGATGACATTGCCCTGCATGTCGAGTTCTTCGACGAGCATTTTGCCTGCTTCCACCTTGGTGGTGCGGGCGTTGCAGATCCACTTGATGTCATGCATGCGCAGTTCGGATTCGAGCATGCCCTTGGAGTCGCCCACGCCGCCTAGGCCCAGGTGGCCGATGTACGGCTCGGCGGTGACGAAGGTGATGGGCACCTTGTTACGCAGCTTTTTCTTGCGCAGGGCGGCGTCGAGGATGAAAACGTACTCATAGGCCGGGCCGTAACAGCTCGCGCCTTGGAATGCGCCGACGATGACGTGGCCAGGGTTGTCGCACAGCTTCTGGAAGTCCTGGTAGGCCAGTTCGGCGTGGTCCACGGTGCAGACTGACTGGGTATGGCCGCCGTGCGGGCCGGCTCCTTCGATGGCTGGGAAATTCAGCTTAGGGCCGGTGGTGATGACGAGGTAGTCGTAGTTGACGGTCTCGCCGTTCTCCAGGTGCAGGGTGTTGTTGTCGGCGTCGATCTTGTTGACCGCGCTGGCGATGAAGTCGATGCCCTTGCGCTTGAGGTAGGGCTCGATCGGGAAGGTGATCTCGTCGCGGGTGCGCCAGCCGACCGCGACCCAGGGGTTGGAGGGCACGAACTGAAAGTAGTCCGTTGCATTGATGACCGTGATGGTGTGTTCCTTGCCCAGCAGTTCACGGGCTTCGTAGGCGGCTGGCATGCCGCCGATGCCCGCGCCGAGAATGACGATATGCGCCATGGTGTCGATGCCTCCAGCGTTGTTGCGTGCGAGTTTTCTTGCGTGGAAAACCCGGATGTATTGGGGTCTTGAATTTTCAAGAGCGGTCCGATGCTAGCACGCGCTTTTTGGCAAAGCTTATTGGAGCGACTTATGTTCTATAAGCCGCCATTAACCGACTAATATGCTCTGTTATGCGCAGTGGAAACGGATCAGGCTGAGTAGAGTTCGAGCAGCCGAAGAAATTCCGCGCGGGGAATGGGGCGGGCGCCGAGGCTCTCCAGATGAGCTGTGGAGAACTGACAGTCGATGACGGCGGGGATCATGTCGAGCGCGCCATGGCACAGAGCGACCAGGGCTATTTTCGATGCATCTGAAACCCGGCTGAACATGGATTCGCCGAAGAATATGCGACCAAGCCTGACGCCGTAGAGTCCACCGACGAGTTGGCCCTGTTGCCAGCACTCCACGCTGCGGGCATAACCCATGCTGTGCAGGCGCTGGTAAGCCTGGCGCATGTCCGGGGTGATCCAGGTGCCTTGCTGGCCGGGGCGGGGGGCTGCGCAACCGTCCAGTGTGCCGACGAAGTCGCTGTCGATGCGTATTTCGAAGGGCTTGTGTCTGAGGGTTTTACGCAGGCTACGGTGAATCTTGAGTTCGTCGGGGAAGAGGACGGTGCGCGGGTCGGGTGACCACCACAGGATCGGGTCGTCCGGCGAATACCAGGGAAAGATGCCGTGACGATAGCCTTCCAGCATGCGCACGGGCGAGAGGTCGCCGCCGATGGCGAGCAGTCCGTTGGGCTCAGTCAGCGCCTCGTTCGGATCAGGAAAACGAATATCGGCGGGGTCCAGACGGTAGAGAGGCATGGCCGACTACCGGGGCAGGGCGATCAACGCGGCAGACTGATCTGGGAGTCTTTGGCGCGCTGGCGAAACAGCACGGCGACGTGACCGATGGTTTGCACAAGATCAGCGCCGGTACGCTCGCAGATCACTTCGATCACGTCGTGTTTATCCTCGCGCTCCATGCCGGGCACGCGAACCTTGATGAGTTCGTGGTGCTCCAGGGCAAGCTCGATTTCGGCCATGACGGCCTCGGTGAGTCCGTGTTGTCCCATCAGAACAACAGGCTTGAGATGGTGGGCGAGCGCGCGCAAATGGCGCACCTGGTTGGCTTTCAGGGACATGCGGTCGCCTCCGGGGCAAAGGCGTGCGAGTTTATCACGGGTTGGCAGGGTCCTTCCCGCCTTCGCCGCGTGCCGCCAGGGCATGCTGGGCCGAGCCAAACAGCGCCATTTGCAGGCCAAACACAATGGCGGCGAGCATCAGGTGCAGCGGTTGGAGGAAGGCGGGGAAGCCGAGCAGGGCGAGCGACACCCCGATCAGCAGTTCGATCATGACCACGCCCATCATGGCCATGGCCAGCCGCTGGTTGAGTTGGCCGTCTTCACTGCGCAGGATGCGCAGGCCGAGCCACAGGTTGTAAGCGACAATGATCATGGCCCCGAGGATGTGGATGCTCAGCGGCGTGCCGACCTGGGCGATCCATGTCGCGCGCTCTGCGTAGTCCAGTTGCAGGGAGATGATGTCGATCCTCTCCCGGACCTGCACGCCCAAGGCGATCTGTACGATGGTCAGGATCATGCCGATGATCAGCCAGGCGCGGCTGGCGAGCGCGCCCTGCAGACTCATGCGCAGGCTGTCGCGCATGGAGTGTCCGATGGCGAGCACGAGACTTGCGACCACCAGCAGTGAGGCCACCATGTGCGTTGTAATCATGGCCGGATGCAGATTGCTGGAAACCACCACCTTGCCCAGCCAGCCATTGAAGCCGACCAGCAGGAAGGCAGCCAAGGTGTACCAGAATACAGGCGGTTCATCACGTCGGATGCGAAACGCGGCCCACAAGGTCCACAGCGAGAGAAAGCCGATGATCACGCCGACCATGCGGTTGAAGAACTCGGTCCAGGTTTTGACCGCGTTGAACTCCACGTCGGCATACCCTCGGTCGCGGTAGATTTCCTGGTAGTTCTCCGGAAGTTGCGATACGTCGGTCGGCGGAATCAGTTGGCCGAAGCAGGTCGGCCAGTCGGGACAGCCCATCCCCGCGCCGGTGGCGCGCACCATGCTGCCGACCGCGATCAGGATGTAGACGGCGGCGATGGTGACGAGGGCGATGCGGCGGAAATGGCGATGATGGCGTTCGATCATGATGTTCTGTGGCGTGCGCGGCGGCTGGCAAGGCCGCCAAGGATGAGTAAGGGGACGGCCAAGCTGGCGATGACCCAGAGAAGGCGTCCAGGCATGCCCAGTAATTCGCCCGTGTGCAGGTTATAGAGCAGCTCGCCGCTGGCGGCGGCGGGCGATTCGGCGGCATTCAGGCCGTCGGCTGGCGACCAGGTGTAGGCGCGCAGGCCAAGGGTGCCCAGGTGGCCAGGTTGCTCGCACAACACGTCGAGCATGCCGTTTTCCCGTGTGCTTGCCCAGCGTGGTGTGCAGTCGGGTTGCTGGATCTGGAGCGTGGTGAACGCCGGGGTGACGTATGGCAAGGGGGTTGTCACGGAGGCCGAGGCCATCAGGCGATGCTGCACAGTGCCGAAAGTCGGGCTCCAGCTCAGGAAGGCCAGTCCGCTGGCGCCGATAAGGATCAGGACGGGGGCGCTGGTCAGGCCAAGCAGGGGATGAGTTCGGGAGCCCAGGCTGGGTGCGGGGTTGCGGCTGCGCAGGAGCAATCCGCCGAGGCTGGTCAGGAGCAGGCCGACAGCCGCGCAGCGGGTTATCCAGCGACCGCCCTCGTCAAGCAACAGGGTGGTGTGCAGGCGATGGGCAAAGCCGTAGAAGCTATCGGCGGACGAGCGCTCGCCGCGCACCTCGCCGGTCCTTGGATGAACGTAAACCTCGCGCGTCTGGCCACCGTGGTCGCGCATCAGCACCAAGGCCGCATCCACCGGAGTGGAGGCAGGCGCCAGCCCGATAGCGACGAAACCCGGATAGGCCTTGCGTGCCGCATCCAGCATGGCATCAGCCGACAGCGTGTCACCCGCCGAAAACGGAGCGGCCAGCAGTTCGACATGCATCATCCGGTCGCTCTCGCGGGCAAACCCGAGCATCGCGCCACTCAGGCTAACCGCCAGAAGGGGGAGGGCGAAAAGCAGAGCCAGCCAGGTGTGCAGGGTGCGCATGGAGTCGCGATCAGCGCAGATAGTGGTCAACCAGCAGGGCGGCGAAGAGCAGCACCAGATAAAGAATCGAGTACCCGAAGGTCGGCATCGCCATGGCGTGCTCCGGGTCGCGGTACAGCTTCCATGCGTAGTACACGTAGATCCCGCCGAGCAGGGCGGCGCTGATGAAATACACCATGCCGCTCATGCCGACGGTGGTTGGTAGCAGGCTGACGGTCACAAGAACCATGGTGTACAGCAGCACTTGGTACTTGGTGTGTGGAATGCCTTTGACGACCGGAAGCATGGGGATGCCCGCGCGCTTGTACTCCTCCACGCGGCGAATTGCCAGAGGCCAGAAATGGGGCGGGGTCCAGAGAAAGATGATGAGGAAAAGGATCAGACCCTCGATAGTCACCTGACCGGTCATCGCGGTCCAGCCAAGCAGCGGCGGCGCGGCGCCTGCCGCCCCCCCCCAGACGATGTTCTGCGGCGTGTTGTGCTTCAGATACACGGTGTAGATCACCGCATAGCCAATCAGCGCGGCAAAGGTCAGTACCGCAGTCAGCACGTTCACCTGCCATACCAGCAGCCCCATTGAAATAGCAGCCCAGGACAGGGCGACCATCAATACTTCGCGGTTATTCACCCTGTGTGTCGGCAGCGGCCGGTTGTGGGTGCGGTCCATCAGCGTGTCATAGCGCTCATCCAGCAGATGGTTGATCGCAGCGCCCGCCGCCGAGGCCAGAGCAATGCCGAGCAAAGCGAAGAACATGCGTTCGCCGTCCAGCGGTACGCCCGTCGGACTGGCCAGCAGCATACCGACGAAGGCCGTGAACACGATCAAACCGACGACCTTCGGTTTTGCAAGTTCATAGATCGAGCGGATTTTTCCGGGCAGGGGGAGGGCGGCGGCCTGGGTCATGAGAACTCTCCTGCGTGTGATGTGCGTGTGGTGTGTGTTATTTCACGCGCTTTTTATACCGTAATAAAAAAACAGGCAAGCCAATAAGCAAAACCTTGGTTTAACTCTAGCGCTATCGGCACAGAATGTCGCAACGACTCGGCATAGTTGAGTTTTTTTCTATGTTGTATTGCTGCATAGAGTGCTTTTATAGTGTGTGAAATGCCACACCTCCATTCGGATGAGTGCGCATTCGGCGTTTTCCAGCCCCCTCTGGGGTCACAGCTGAGGAGAGTCAATAAAAATGGCAAAGCCAGTCATGGTTATCGGGATTGCCCTGGCGAGCATGGTGACGGTATCGACCGTCCTTGCCGAACCCAGCGGCGAGATGCTGTCGCAGACATGCGCGGGATGTCACGGGACGGAAGGGAAGCTGAATGGCGCCTCGGCGTTTGTTCCGCTGTCTGGGATGAGCGCAACGAGCTTCGAGAAAGC
>JBFLZK010000017.1:0-27263 GCA_040756355.1 Pseudomonadota bacterium
GGGCGTGTAAAACTATTTCACTTTGCGAGTGCATGGCTATCTGCGCCTAACGCTTCGTTCAAGCGAACACCGCTCGCTTCGCTCCCGGCTTACGCCCCTCCGGGGTGTCGCTTAACTCAACCACGTTGGGCCTCATAGCCATGAATACTCCCGCGCATCACAATCAAGACTTGCCAACATGGCTTCGGTGGCTTTCATCGCTTCTTGGAATCGGCTTGATCGTCGGTAGTCTCGCAATGCTTTACTGCCCACCTGGGAAGGTCAGCCGTGAACTCGATGGCAAGGGTACGGTCATCAAAGTCCTTTTCGAAAGCACTGACGTAACGACACCGTTTCTGTCGATTTTTTTGGCTGGTGTCGCGCTTGTCGTCTTTGGACTTAACGGCATCCGCTTCGCGAAGATCACCGCCGCCGGTGTTAGTGCCGAAGCCCCAGATGCAACCGCTGCCGCGTCTAACTATTACAATGCCCCGAGTGAAGATCGTCCACAAACAGAGGTCAATGTCGAGGAGAAAGAATCTCCCGATCCGACGGACGTACCTGCTGGCTACTTGGAAGCTGCGGATGGAGGAAAGTACGCCGTCTTCAAGCTAAATGAGGTTCCCTCGTCAGTTATTGCTGACGCCTTGGCATCATGGCCGAAGGACGACAGTAAACCTGAAGACCTCAGTGGGTTTGAATTTGCAACAAGGAAGACCGGTAAGGGAAATCATCCTTGGACTCTGAAGTTCAAAGGAAAGAAAGCTGTCATCGTTTCCTACGGCGGCTTCGCCAAGGCAGGGCCAACCGTATCCCATACCGAATGAGGCCCAACCCATCATCCACCGGACCTTGCGCATAAAGCCGCGCAAGGCCGGTGAATTCAGACGTTAGCTTTCAAGGACCACTATGAAGTTGCACTCCCTACAGATCGATGGTTTCAAGAGAATCCAATCAACAAAGATTCTTTTTGGTGATGCAACATTTCTCATCGGGCCAAACAACGCGGGCAAGAGTACAGTTCTAAAAGCAATTGAATGGTTACTGTCGGCGAAAAAATCCATTCCAAGTACTGAGTATTTTTCAATTGTTGACAAAGAGACAGGGGAAACCAAACCGGCCGTCAATACTATTACTCTGGAAGCCGAGTTCAGAAATCTTCCCGTTGAAGCGAAAGAGTGGCGAGGATTCAAAGGGCGAATATTTTCCTACCCTACTGACGACCCATCCGATTCTGGGCTATCAGTTACATACAAGAAAACATATACGCTCGGTCAAGACGTCGTCATCGAGTTCAGGTCTAAGGAACGCGACATAAAGCCTGAATTCGCAGGGTACAAGACAGGGCAAGATTTGATCGAAAAAGGAGCCCCAGCCGCTGAGGTTCAAGATCTCTTCCCTGAACTGGCGGCCAAGATTGGGACAAGCAAGGCGGCACAGGAAAAGCTTGACCAGCTAGACGCCATTTGGGACACAAAAGATTCGGAGATTTGGTTTCAGAATCCAGGTGGCATCCCAGGCGTCGTTCTAAAAATGTTGCCGCGTTTCTTGCTCATACCGGCTGATACCTCGGTAGGCGAAATTGAAGGTGCCTCTTCTGGAGTTCTCGGAAAGACGTTGAACGAATTGTTTGAAGATGTACGTGGCGCATCGAAAAACTATTCCAAAGCGCAGGAATATCTGGATAAACTCGCTCAGGAGCTCGATCCAGAGGACAGTGACTCTGAATTCGGAAAAATGATTTCTGAATTGAATTCGGTGCTTGCAAGTGTATTTCCTGATTCCCAGCTTCACGCCACTGCTAGCTTGAATGATCCAAAGACTGCGCTGAAACCGACATTCAATGTTGAGATGTCTAGCAACGTCAGGACACCAGTGAACCACCAAGGCTCTGGAATGATTCGAGCCGCCGCGTTTGGCATGCTTCGTTTCCGTCAAAAATGGCTTTCAAAGAGAGAAGATGATCATGTTCGATCTCTAATCGTCTGCTTTGAAGAGCCTGAGATTTATCTGCATCCCAGTGCGGCGAATCAGATGCGTGACACGATCTACGAACTGAGCAGCCATGAATCACAGATTGTTGCCACTACACACTCGCCGTTCATCATTGACCTAGCACGGAAGCCGAAGCAGATATTGAACAGTCTTCGGTGCGATGCCAATGGGGTAAGTGCATCTCCGTTTAACGTAACCGACGCTTATCTAGCGTTAGAAGAGGACGCCAAAGCACATGTGAAGATGCTTTTGCGCGTCGACGATCACGTGGCACGCGTGTTCTTTACGAAGCACATCATCATCATTGAGGGCGATACCGAAGAGGTTGTCATTAAGGAGACCCTCAAGCGCCTTCCTAAGGAGCGTTACCTCAAGATCGTCTCGGACTTCGAAATCGTAAAAGCAAGAGGGAAGGCGGCCATCATTGGTTTGGTGAAGTACCTTGTGGCGATGGGTATTGCACCTATCGTGGTTCACGACCGCGACGGTGGCGTAGCCGGGGCTGAAGTATTCAATCAGCCAATTGCCGATGCCCTTGCCGGTGGGGGAAAAGTCATCCAAATGCATGAAAACATCGAAGACGAAATGGGATACCCAGCCCCAAGTTCGGAAAAGCCATTCAAGGCATACCAGCATACTCAAACATGGGGTAACGATTGGGGCGACATACCTGCGACATGGCGAGCTAAGATGGTAGAGATCTTCGGCAACTATGTTGAAAGCTAACAAGGCATTCAAGCGGACGGCTTCGCCGCCTCTTAATTTTAGCGTTATGCGGCATTGAAACGTAGTTGCCAGCCCAACTGCGGGATACATTCGTGGCCATGAATAGACGAATAAATGGGGACAGACCCCGTTTTACCCCATGCCTACGGCCCCAGGATCAACCCACACCCCACCCGGCGGCCCTCACCGGCCAGGATGTTGTAAATCCGGCAGGCTGACGGGGTGCTGACGAACTCCAGTCCGATCCCGTTGCGGGCGAAGAAGCGCATCACGTTCATGTTCGGCATGCGCTGTTCCGGCCCGGCGCCGATGATGACCAGTTCGGGGTCGTTGGTGAGCAGGGGGGCGAGCAGCCCATCGTCCAGGTCGGCGGCATCTGTCGCGGTCCAGTCCAGGCGCTGTTCGGGGGTGAGGATGAGGCTGTGCGCGTGGCGCTCACCATTGATGGTGACGTGGCCTTCGCCGTAGTTCTGGATGATGAAGCGCTGGTCGGTGAAGTTGAGGTGCAGTTTCACACGCGGGCTCCGGAGTGATGCGGGAGGGTGCGCGGCCAAATTGACAGGCCACGGGGCGGGGCCTAATGTTGCCTGTTTTCATGCTTTGCACCAAACCCCCCCCCCCCGCGAGCGCGCGCCATGACCACCCCTTTGCTTAATCCGATCCGCAAATCCTCCAAGCTGGCGAATGTCTGCTACGACATCCGCGGGCCGGTGATGGAGCGAGCGCGGCAGATGGAGGAGGAGGGCCACCGCATCATCAAGCTGAACATCGGCAACCCCGCACCGTTCGGCTTCGAGGCGCCGGAGGAGATCATGCAGGACGTGATCTTGAACCTTGGCAGCGCTTCCGGCTATTCGGATTCGCGCGGGTTGTTTTCGGCGCGCAAGGCGGTGATGCATTACACCCAGACGAAGGGCATTCGCGGGGTTCAGATTGACGATATCTATATCGGCAACGGGGTGTCCGAGCTGATCGTGATGGCGATGCAGGCCCTGCTGGACGATGGCGACGAGGTGCTGGTGCCCGCGCCGGATTATCCGCTGTGGACGGCGGCGGTGACGCTGGCTGGCGGCAGGGCGCGGCATTACATTTGTGATGAGCAGGCGGGCTGGTTCCCGGATATCGACGATATTCGCTCCAAGATCACCGAGCGCACCCGCGCCATCGTCATCATCAATCCGAACAACCCAACCGGGGCGGTCTACCCGCGCGAGTTGCTGGAGCAGATTGTCGAGGTGGCGCGCGAGCATCAGCTCATCGTCTATGCGGACGAGATCTACGACAAGGTGTTGTACGACGATGCGGAGCACACGTCCATCGCCTCGCTGGCCGACGATGTGCTGTTCGTGACCTTCAATGGTTTGTCGAAGAATTACCGCGCGGCGGGGTATCGCGCGGGTTGGCTGATCGTTTCCGGGGATAAGCGCCACGCGCGTGACTATGTCGAGGGCCTGACCATGCTGGCCTCGATGCGCCTGTGTTCCAACGTGCCTGCCCAGCACGCCATCCAGACCGCGCTGGGCGGCTATCAGAGCATCAACGATCTGGTGACTGCGGGCGGCCGTCTGTTGCGCCAGCGCGATCTGGCCCACGAGATGCTGGAGGCGATTCCGGGGGTGAGCTGTGTGAAGCCGCGTGGGGCGTTGTACATGTTCCCGCGTCTGGATCCGAGGATGTATCCGATCGCCGATGACCGCCAGTTCATTCTGGAAATGCTGGAGCAGGAGCGGGTGTTGGTGGTTCAGGGCAGCGGTTTCAACTGGATCGACCCGGATCACTTCCGCATCGTGTTCCTGCCGAACATGGACGATCTTGGCGAGGCCATGAGCCGTATCACTCGCTTCCTGGACCACTACCGGAAACGTCATACCCATGTGGTAGGTTAAAATTCGTTTCACCGAAATTGAGCCGAGAGAGACTATGAAGCCTGTGAAGGTCGGCCTGCTGGGGCTGGGGACTGTGGGTGGCGGTACGGTCAACGTGCTGAAGCGCAATCAGGATGAGATTTCCCGTCGCGCCGGGCGGGGTATCGAGGTGATCGCCGCCTCCGCCCGCCGTATCGATGCGCCGCGCATTTGCGATACCGCGGGCATCCGCCTGACGACCGATCCCTTCAGCGTGGTTAACGATCCTGAGGTGGAGGTCGTGTGTGAGCTGATGGGGGGCGTGGAGCCCGCGCGCGATCTGGTCATGCGCGCCATCGAGCTTGGCAAGCACGTGGTCACCGCGAACAAGATGCTGATCGCCCTGCATGGCAACGAGATCTTCCGCGCCGCGCGCGACAAGGGCGTGATGGTGGCCTTCGAGGCTGCCGTGGCGGGCGGCATTCCCATCATCAAGGCGATTCGCGAGGGGCTGGCAGGCAACCGTATCGAATGGCTGGCGGGCATCATCAACGGCACCGGCAACTTCATTCTGACCGAGATGCGCGACAAGGGTCGCGATTTCGATGATGTGCTCGCCGAGGCGCAGCGCCTGGGCTACGCTGAGGCCGATCCGACCTTCGATGTGGAAGGCATCGATGCCGCGCACAAGCTGACCATCCTGGCCTCCATCGCTTTCGGTATCCCGCTCCAGTTCGACAAGGCGGTGACCGAAGGCATCACCCGCATCACCCGCGATGACGTAGGCTATGCCGAGGCGCTGGGCTACCGCATCAAGCACCTGGGCATTGCGCGCCGCACCGAGGGCGGGATTGAGTTGCGCGTGCATCCGGCCCTCATCCCCGAGCGTCGCCTGATTGCCAATGTCGATGGTGTCAAGAACGCCGTGCTGGTGATGAGCGATGCCGTCGGGCCGACGCTGTACTACGGTGCGGGCGCGGGCGCTGATCCGACAGCTTCCGCCGTGGTGGCCGATCTGGTGGACGTGGTGCGCACCATGACTGCGGATCCCGAGAACCGCGTGCCTCATCTGGCCTTCCAGCCGGATGCTCTGAGCGATCTTCCGATCCTGCCGATGAGCGAGGTCACGACGGCCTACTACCTGCGTCTGACCGCCGAGGACAAGCCCGGCGTGTTGGCCGATGTGACCCGTATTCTGGCCGATCACGGTATCAGCATCGAGGCCATCCTTCAGAAAGAGGCGCCCGAGGACGAAACCGACATCCCGGTCATTATCCTCACCCATCGCGTGAAGGAAGGTCGCATGAACGAGGCCATCGCGCGTATCGAGGCGCTGGACGCCATCAAGCGTCCTGTGGCGCGCATCCGCGTCGAGAGCCTGGGCTGATCGCCGCAGGGCGGAAAAGCGCAGCGCATTCCGCCAGATGCCAAGAGTTGCTTGAGGTGGAAGGCGCTGCGCTTTTCCACCCTACAGAAAAACGCCAAGCTTATTGTATTTCGGAGTCATTCCATGCCATTTCGCAACCGTTACACCGGCCTGATCGACCGCTACCGTGATCGCCTGCCGGTGTCCGATGACACCCGCATCATCTCCCTGGGCGAGGGCAACACCCCGCTCATCCGCCTGCATAACATCCCCAGGCTGCTGGGCAAGCAGGTTGATATCTACGTCAAGTACGAAGGCCTGAACCCGACCGGATCCTTCAAGGATCGTGGCATGACCATGGCGGTGACCAAGGCGGTGGAGGAGGGCTCCAAGGCCATCATCTGCGCCTCCACCGGCAATACCTCCGCCGCCGCCGCCGCCTACGCCGCGCGCGCGGGCATCACCGCCTTCGTGCTGATCCCGGACGGCAAGATCGCGATGGGCAAGCTGGCCCAAGCCATGATGTACGGAGCCATTACCCTGCAAATCAAGGGCAACTTCGATGATGGCATGCGCCTGGTCAAGGAAGTGGCGGGCGAGGCCCCGGTGACTATCGTCAATTCGGTCAACCCCTTCCGCCTGCAAGGCCAGAAAACAGCGGCCTTCGAAATTGTCGAAGAACTTGGGCGTGCGCCGGATTACCACTGTCTGCCGGTAGGCAACGCGGGCAACATCACCGCGCACTGGATTGGCTATTGCGAGTATTCCGCCGCCTCCGGCGAGCATGTCACCGATGCCTGCGCCTACTGCAATGGCAAGTGCGCCTATGCGGGCGGGGCCATCGTCGGCAATCGTCCGAAAATGGTCGGGTATCAGGCAGCCGGTTCCGCGCCCTTCCTGCGCGGCCATATGGTTGATCATCCAGAAACCATCGCCACCGCCATTCGCATCGGTCACCCGCAGTCCTGGGAGCGCGCCTGGAATGTGATGGAGGAATCCGGCGGCTGGTTCGCCGAGGTGACCGATGAGGAAATCCTGGCCGCCCAGAAGATGCTGACCCAGTACGAGGGGGTGTTCTGCGAACCCGCCTCCGCCGCCTCCCTGGCGGGCGCGATCAAGGACATCCAGAGCGGCAAGATTCCCGAGGGCTCAAGCCTGGTGCTGACCCTGACCGGCAATGGCCTGAAAGACCCGGATACCGCCATTGCCCAGTGCCAGGGTAAATCCACTCTGCTGACCATCGACGCGACTCTGGATCAGGTCAAGCGAGCCATTCTGGAAAACATGCGCCAAGCCTGATTTCTCCGGACGGAAAATGGTCTGCGATCCTTGGCAGGATGCTGAAAAGCCTCTTCCTTGAGTTTTTCAGCGATACCGGGTCCGGTACTTGCCCGGACCCGGTGTCCGCAAATCAATCGCTTAGGTGATCGACTTGCGTGCGGGATATCCATGTCCCGCCTTATCAGGCTGCTGAAACAAGTATTTCAGCAGCCTTTTAGGCCGTTCGCTCAACGCGCTGGGGAGACCGCCTCATCTCCCAAACCCTCCTTTTCAGGGGGGAGGGAGGCCGTCTTACGTGATCTTTTCACTCTTGACAGCCCTGCGTCACGAGCGGACAGAGTGCAAGGGGCTCCGCAGCGAATTCCCGAGACATATCAAACAGATAGGCGAAGGGTGAGCGGGCTTGCGCCTGGGGGCGGCGAGGGGGCGAAGGCTTGACGCCCCCGCAAGGGGGGGGCGCTTCCAGCGGCATGACGTCCGCATGAGCGGTTCGGCGACGCCTTTCCTCCGGGGAATCGCTCGGGGATCGGACGTTAGTTGCGCAGGTTGCGCTTCATCTCGGCAATCAGGTCTTGCTCCAGGCCATCCAGGTCGCGCAGGCGGGTGTCGGCAGCATTGCCCAGCCATTCGATGATCTCGGCGCGCTTCTTGGCGAAATAGTCGAGGATGAAGCGTTCGGAGAGCAGCATGTACTCGATGGCTTTCTTCGGATCGACCTGGATGAAGGGGTTGCGGGCGACTTGGCGCGCGGCCGCTTCCTGCTGTTCGCAGAAGGCGTTGAGCAGGAAGAACAGATTGAGGCGCGCGGAGCGCAGGTTTTGCTGGGTAAGCGGCGAACTGGAGTACAGGCTGGCATCGACCATGGTGTCCAGCCAGCGTGTGAGTTGGGATTCGGCCATCACCCATTCTTCGCTCATGATCCGCTGGTGCAGGTCGCTGATATGGTGGCGCAGGCCTTCTTCGTGCTTGCGTGCAGTCCAGGGCAGGATGCGCGCGAACAGCGAGCCAGGACGCTTGAGTTGCTCTTCCATATGCGCCAGGTCTTCCAGCAGGGCCTTTTTCTTCAGATCGGAGTCGTGGATCTGACGGCGCTTGTCGTTCATCTCCGAGGCTGAAACCTCTAGCTGGAGCGCATGCATCTCGCCCAGTGTCTGGTCGATCTTGGCGGAGAAGTGGCGAAGGCTCTGTTCGCCCTGATACAGCCTTTCCGCGAAACGATCCGGGTTGACCATGCATTCACGCAGAACGATTTCCGCCCGTGCCATGCGCGCGCGCTCGGTGTGCAGGTCCGATACGATCTCGCGGATCGCATGCATGGCCTGTGACATGGAGTAGTGGGTGATCTTGCCCGCGCGCCATTTCTCCAGCATCGGGCCGAGCTCACTCATCTTCTGGCGCAGGCGGGCGATGGCGATCTCCGCCTCATAGCCACGCGCCTTGTCCAGGGCCTGGACTGCGCTGTTGCCGAAGGCTTGCTCGATGGCCTGGTGTTCGCGCAGTTCATGCACATTCAGGTCAAAGGCGAGTTTTTCGAGGATGCCGCGCAGCGGCTGGGGAGAGTTTCGGATCAGGTCGGAAGGAATCGTTTCCGGCAACTGTTCGATCGGCAGTTTGCCGATCTCTTCCGCAGGGCGGGACCGGACCATGGAAGTGAATTCATCAACGCTCAGGCGCTGGCTCATGAGAGTTCCTTCTTGGGCTTGGGGTGATCGCGTCTGGATCGCCCTAGAAAGTAGGATGAATCCGGCCCCAATTCAAGCGCCCTCCTCCAGACGCGGTGCGCTGGAGGAGGGCGCAGGGCGGTCAACCGGCGTGGCGACGGAAGACCAGGCTTGCGTTGGTGCCACCGAATCCGAAACTGTTGGACAGGATGGTGTCCAGCTTGGCGTGGTCGATGCGCTGCTGGGCAATGTTCAGGCCCTGCGCACCCGGATCGATGGTCTCGATATTGGCCGAGGCGGCGATGAAGCCATGCTTCATCATCAGCAGGGAGTAGATGGCCTCGTGCACGCCAGCGGCGCCCAGGGCATGGCCGGACAGGGACTTGGTGGATGTGATCACCGGCATGCTGTCCGTGAATACGGTCTTCATGGCTTCCAGTTCGCGGATGTCGCCAACCGGGGTGCTGGTGCCGTGGGTATTGATGTAGTCGATCGGGGTGTCTACGGAGGCCATGGCCATCCGCATGCAGCGGATGGCTCCTTCGCCGGAAGGCTGGACCATGTCGTAGCCGTCCGAGGTGGCGCCGTAGCCGACCAATTCGCCGTAAATCTTCGCGCCGCGCGCCAGTGCGTGTTCAAGCTCCTCCAGCACGATCATGCCGCCTCCGCCGGAGATGACGAAGCCGTCGCGGAATTCGTCGTACGGGCGCGAGGCCTTGTCCGGGGTGTCGTTGTACTTGGATGAGAGCGCACCCATGGCGTCGAACATGGCCGACTGTACCCAGTGCAGCTCCTCGCCGCCGCCAGCGAACACCACGTCCTGCTTGCCGAGCTGGATCAGTTCCATGGCGTTGCCGATGCAGTGGGCGGAGGTGGCGCAGGCGGAGCTGATGGTATAGTTCACGCCCTTGATGCCGAACGGGGTGGCGAGGCAGGCGGAGGTGGTGGAGCTCATGGTGCGGGTGACCATGTAGGGGCCGACGCGCTTGATGCCCTTGGCCTTGGCGATTTCGGCGGTGTCCACGATATTGGCGGTGGACGAGCCGCCGGAACCGACGATCAGGCCGGTACGGGGGTTGGATATCTGCTCGTCGCTCAGGCCGGAGTCGGCGGCGGCCTCGGCCATCGCAAGATAGCTATAGGCGGCGGCTTCGCCCATGAAACGGTAAAGCTTGCGGTCGATCAGCTCTTCGGTGTTGAGCTTGAGCGTGCCCGCCACGTGCGAGCGGAAGCCGAGATCGGCGTATTCCTGCATGAATTCGATGCCCGAACGGCCTTCGTAGAGGCTGTGGCGAACCTCTTCCTGGTTGTTGCCCAGGCTGGAAACGATGCCCATTCCGGTGACGACGACGCGACGCATGGTCATGACCCTCAGAATCCGGTGGTGGAAGTGAACAGACCGACGCGCAGATCGGTTGCGTGGTAGATATCCCGACCGTCAACCAACATGGTGGCGTCGGCGATGCCCATCACCAGCTTGCGGTTGATGGTGCGCTTGATGTTCACGCGGTAGGTGATGATTTTAGCACTCGGAAGAACCTGACCGGTGAACTTGACCTCGCCCACGCCCAGGGCGCGGCCATGGCCCTTGCCGCCCATCCAGCCTAGGTAGAAGCCGACAAGCTGCCACATGGCGTCAAGCCCGAGGCAGCCTGGCATGACCGGGTCGCCTTCGAAGTGGCACTGGAAGAACCATAGGTCGGGCTTGACGTCCAGTTCGGCGATCAGTTCACCCTTGCCGAACGCGCCGCCGTCTTCGTTGATCGTCATGATGCGGTCGAACATGAGCATCGGGGGCAGGGGCAGTTGGGCATTGCCCGGGCCGAACATTTCGCCGCGTCCACACTGGATCAGCTCGTCGAAGGAATAGGCGGATTTTTTCATGGCCCTCTCACGGGGGAGCAAAAAATTAAAGTGAAAATCTTATGACAAAACGCCCTTGAAGGGCAGGGGGCTTGTGCTCCCGTCCTTGGTCCGGTCGTTCGTCGAGTTGTCTTGCGAGACTATTCGCCTTCTCCGAAACGGTCTCGGATCAGGTTGCCCAGCGCCTCCAGTGCGGCTTCGGCATCCTCCCCGCGCGCGTCCAGCGTCAGGCGGGAGCCGATAGGCGCGGCCAGCATCATCAGGCCCATGATGCTTTTTCCATTGGCATTCAGCGTGTCGCGGCGTACCTCGATGTGGCTGGTGAAGCTCGCGGCGAGGCTCGCGAGGCGCGCGGCGGCACGGGCGTGCAGGCCGCGCTTGTTAACGATCTCGATCTCCAGTAGCGGCATGCTCAGATGTCCCGTCTGGCGTCGAGAATGCCGTCACGCCCTCCGCTCAGGGCCTTTTGCGCCAGTTCGTCGAGCGGCAGGTCGGCATAGTTGAGGGCGCGCACCAGCATCGGCAGATTGACGCCGGAGATCACTCGTACCGGGTGGCCCTGATCGCCCAGCCGGTGGGCGATGTTGCTTGGCGTGGAGCCGTACATGTCGGTCAGCACCAGGGCCCCCGACCCGCTCTGGTCGATCTCCCCGAGCAGGCGGCGGGCGCGTGCCAGCAGATCCACCGGGTCGTCGTCCTGCATCACGTCCAGGCAGCGTACCTGGGGTTGGCTGCGGTTGAGCATGTCGGTGGCGGTTTCGAGCAACTGCCGACCGAGATGATTGTGGGCGATGATCAGTACTCCGGAGCGCATCCTATCCTCTCTCCCGGCCGTTGTCCTTGGCGGGGGCGGCGCGTCAATCATGGGGTCAACTCAGTTCGCGGTGTCGAATGGCGAGGGAAGGGTACTGCGGACGCAGTCGTTCGGCCAGCTTTTCCACCATGAACACGGAGCGGTGCTGGCCTCCGGTGCAGCCGAGCGAGAGGCACAGGAATGGCTTGTGCGCGCGCTCGAACATGGGCAACACGTTGCCAAGAAACAGTTCAAGCTGCTCCAGCATGAGGCGCGTATCCGGCAGGTCCGAGAGAAAGGCGGCGACCTCCGGGTCGCGTCCGGTCAGGGGACGCAGGCGTGGTTCCCAGTGCGGATTGGGCAGGCAGCGCATGTCGAAGATGAAGTCGCTGTCGGTGGGCGCGCCGTGCTTGAACCCGAAGGATTGGAGCAGCAACGAGAAGCGGCCTTCCTCTGCGTCCAGCAGGCGCTGACGGAGCAGGGCGCGCAATTGGTGGATGTTGCTGCGCGAGGTGTCGATGATGAGATCCGCGACTTCGCGTAGGGGGGCCAGCAGCCCGGCTTCCGAACGCAGGGCCTCATCCAGGGTCAGGCCGCCGCGCCCGAGAGGGTGGAGGCGGCGGGTTTCGCTGAAGCGTTGCAGCAGCACGTCATGTTCGGCGTGCAGGAAGAGGATCTGGATGTGCAGGTGCGGAAATCCCGCGCGCAGGGCGTCAAGCTGTTTGCGCAGGTCGCGCAAGCCAAGTACGCCGCCGCGAATGTCTACGCCGATGGCGGCGTTTTCCTGACGTACCAGCGGATGGCGCAAGGCGGTATCGACAAAATTCGGCAGCAGGGTCAGCGGCAGGTTATCGACGCAGTAATAGCCTGCATCTTCCAGCGTGTGCAGGGCGATGGTCTTGCCGGATCCGGACAGGCCGCTGACGATGACAAGCTTCAAGAGGACTCCTTGCCGGTGGGGGGCATATCGCTCTCTGGCGTGGGTGCGGAAATGGATGCGAGGCGCGAGGACAGGTCGTCGGCGGCATTATATCCGCTCTCCCCATCCAGCAGGACACGCGCGGCGGTTTCCACCAGCAGCGCAAGCGGTCGTCCGGCCTGGACCGGGAGGGTCAGGCGGGGGTAGGGCAGGCCGAGCAGATTTTCCTCGTCCCAAGCGCCGTGCAGGCGAGCGTGCTCGTCGAGCCGCACTTCGGCGGGCGGGACGATGCGAAGGACAAAATCGAGCGGGTGTTCAGTCAGGACGGCATCATCGCCGAACAGGCGGTGGATGTTCAGGACGCCGAGTCCGCGCAGTTCGAGAAAGCCTTGCAGCACGGGCGGGCAGGCGCCGCTCAGACGGGGGCTGCCGGGCCGGGAGAAAAAAAAGGGGGCGTCGTCGGCCACCAGGGCGTGGCCGCGCTGGATCAGTTCGAGCGCCAACTCGCTTTTTCCGACCCCGGCAGCCCCCGTGACCAGCAGGCCCAGGCTGCGTCCGGGCAGGCGCAGGGCGAGGAAGACACCATGCCGACAGTTCGCGCCATCAGGCGGGTGTGATGCCGTCATCGGTTTGGGCGACCTTGCGGGTCAGCAGGCTGAAGGCGACTTCGGCGGAGGCGGTATCACGGATGGCTGCGCAGAATTCGGGGTCGCTGAAGCGGCGCGCGAGTTGGCCCAGGATGGCCAGATGCGCGGACTCTCCGCCTTCCGGGACGAGGATGGCGAAAAGCATGTTGACCGGCTGGCCGTCGGGGCTGCCGAAGTCGATGCCTTCGCTCAGGCGGATGAAGGCTCCGACCGGTTCGCGCAGGCCGCCGATCTTGCCATGGGGAATGGCGATGCCCCGGCCCACCCCGGTGCTGCCGAGTCGTTCGCGGGCAAGCAGGGTGTCGAACACTGCCCAGGATTCCAGCCCATCCTGGGCCTGGGCGATGATCTGGCCGATCAGCTCCAGCGCCCGTTTTTTGCTGGGGCACTCCTGATTGAGCTTGACGCGTTCGGGGCTGAGGATGTCGGCGATGCTCAGATCTTTCATCGGAGTGTCCGCGTGAGGTGATTCAACAGAGTCGCTTGCGCTCGTTGGAGGGAGGAATGCCCATCGACTCGCGGTATTTGGCCACCGTGCGGCGGGCGACGTTGATGCCTTCGGCTTCCAGCAATTCGGCCAGGCGGCTGTCGCTCAGCGGCTTGGCGGGCGGTTCGTCCGCCACCAGATGCTTGATGCGGGCGCGGATGGCGGTGGACGAGGCCTCGCCGCCGTCGGAGGTGCCGACGTGGCTGGAGAAGAAGAATTTGAATTCGACCACGCCGCGCGGGGTGTGCATGTATTTGTTGGTGGTCACGCGCGAGACGGTGGATTCGTGCAGTTCGAGCTCTTCGGCGATTTCGCGCAGCACCAGCGGACGCATGGCGGCTTCGCCGTGTTCGAGGTAGTCGCGCTGGTGGCGGATGATCGCCTCGGCCACTGCCAGCAGGGTTTCATGGCGGCTTTGCACGCTCTTGATGAACCAGCGTGCTTCTTGCAGGGCGTTGCGCATGAAATTCATGTCTTCGCCGCGACGCCCGCGCTGGATGTAGCCTGCGTAAAGGCTGTTCACGCGCAGTTTGGGGGTCACGTCGGGGTTCAGGTCCACCCGCCAGTGGCCATTGACACGGCGCACGAATACGTCCGGGATGACGTATTCCACATCCTGGTTGCGCAGTGCGGCGCCGGGGCGAGGGTTGAGCGCCTGCAAGACCTGCAACGCGGACTTGAGGGCTTCGGCATCAACTTTGAGCACGCGCTGAAGGCGGCTGTAGTCGCGCGCGCCGAGCAGGTCGAGGTGGTCGAGCAGGCGCAGGGCGAGTGTTTGGGCAGGGCCGTGCTCGTCGAGCAGGCGCAGTTGCAGCCGCAGGCATTCACCCAGGTCGCGCGCGCCGACTCCGGGGGGGTCGAAGTGCTGGACCAGATGCAGCATGGCTTCGGCTTCGTCCAGTTCGATGTCAGGCAGGTCGCGGCTCAGTCCCTCGACAATGGCTTCCAGATGGTCATCGAGAAAGCCTTCGTCGTCGATGGACTCGATGATGGCGGTGGCGATCAGTTGGTCGCGCGGCGAGAGTGAGGTCAGCAGAAGCTGGGATAGCAGGTGGTCGCGCAGATTGTCCTGGCCGCTGCTGGTGTAGCTGAGAAAATCGCGTTCTTCATCTTCCGGGCTGCCCTTGCTGTAGCTGGTGCTGCCGTCGGCTTCGTAGATGTCGTCCCAGCGGCTGTCCAGCGGCAGGTCTTCAGGCATGGACTGGCTGGGGGTTTCCAGGTCGAGGGTGGTGTCGGCCCGGTCGAGGTCGGAGACACTGAGACTGCCTTCGGACGGGGCTTCGCCCAGGTTGTCCTGGGACATGCTGGCGGGGCTGGGGCTGGATTCAGGCACGCTGCCATCGCCGCCATCGTCTTCGTCCAGTTCCAGCATGGGGTTGGCTTCCAGGGCTTCCTGGATTTCGGTCTGGAGTTCAAGGCTGGAAAGCTGAAGCAGCCGGATGGACTGCTGCAGCTGCGGCGTCATGGCCAGCGAAAGGCCTTGTCTCAGTTCCAGACCGGCTTTCATGGCTGCGTGTTCGGCGAAGGAGGAGGCATCATGGCGTCATTCTATCTCACCCGCGCCGGACAGGGGCAAGAAACGTGCCGCGAGTCTGGCCGACGCATGAGGCCCCGATGCGCCCTGGAGCGACGGTGTCCGGAGTTTTCAGGATGCGCGCGCGGCGCTTCACAGGCTGAAGTGTTCGCCAAGATAGACTTCGCGTACGCGGGGGTCGGCCAGGATGGCGTCGGGCGTGCCTTCGGCCAGCACCTGCCCTGCGTGCATGATGGTGGCGTGGCTACAGATGCGCAGGGTTTCGCGCACGTTGTGGTCGGTGATGAGTACGCCGATGCCGCGCTCGGCCAGATGGCGGATCAGGCGCTGGATGTCCAGCACGCTGATCGGGTCAACTCCCGCGAAGGGCTCGTCCAGCAGCAGGAAGCGCGGCTCGGCTGCCAGCGCGCGCGCGATTTCCACCCGGCGGCGTTCTCCGCCAGACAGGCTCAGGCCCAGACTGTCGCGAACATGGGTGATGTGAAGCTCTTCGAGCAGGCGGTCGCAGATGTTCCGACGGTCCTCCGCGCGGCGGAGATCGTCCCTCAATTCCAGAACGGCGAGCAAATTGTCCGCAACGCTCAGTTTGCGGAACACCGAGGGTTCCTGCGGCAGGTAGCCGACGCCCAGGCGTGCGCGGGCGTGCATCGGCAGGCGCGAAATGTCCCGTCCGTCCAGCCAGATTTGTCCGCCGTCCGGTTGCACCAGACCGGTCATCATGTAGAAGCTTGTGGTCTTGCCTGCGCCGTTCGGGCCGAGCAGTCCGGCAATTTCGCCGGTGCGGACCTGGAGGGTCATGCCGCTGACCACGCTGCGTGCGCCGTAGCGTTTTTGCAGACCTTCGGCGCGCAGCAGGCCGCCTTCGTCGCCGTGGGTCATGGCTTGACGGTTCCGTTCGGGCTTTCGCGCGGTTGCAGGGTCATGCGCACACGGTCGCCGCCGCCCGCTCCGGCATCCACGACTTCGGTCTTGAGGTGGTAGATGATGCGTTCGCTGGCGAGGCTGTCGCCCGCGCGGGTGATTCGCGCGGCGCCGCTCAGGGTGATGTGCTCGTCCGCAGCCCGGTAGTCCATGGTGCGCGCTTCGCCATGAATCGGGCGGCCCTGTTCGTCGCGGTCGTCGTAGCTGGCCGGGCGACCTTCCAGCACGGCGCGGTCGAACTGGCCGTCGCGCAGGGTGAGGGTGGCCTTGTCGGCTTTCAGCAGGAGTTGGCCCTGGCGAATGATGACGCGACCTTCATACACCGCCTGGCCTCCCTTGTAGTCGGTATGCTTGCGGTCGGCCTCGATTTCAAGCGGAAGTTTGCGGTCGGCAGAAGCGGCCATGGCCGGAGCGGGAAGCCATGGCAGGGACAGGGCGAGCGCGACGAGGGCAAGGCGTTCAGCGGCGAATCGGGTCATGGCGGTCATGGACGCGGCCTTCCTGGGTGAGCTGTTCGGTCGTGAAGTCGGCGCGGAAACGATCCGCCCTGCTATGCCAGTGGAGGCCCTCGGCGGTCATCGGCAGCGCACTTTCGGCGCTTCGGGCCTTGAGATCAAGCCTCACGTCACGGGCATGAAGGCGCATGGCGGAGGCAGGGAGGACGTTGCGGCGCTCGGCTTTGACTTCGCCTTCCAGCATCGCATGCGTGCGGTCGGCGAGGAAGCGGGCGCGCTCGGATTGCAGTTGCCAGAGATCCTCGGCGCCGGGGCGTGGGTGGACGGTCAGGTTGGCTTGTTCGAGCAGGTAGTCGCCGCTTTCGGCGCGGTGTTCCAGGCGTGCGCCGCGCGCTTCGTAGGCCAGCCGCCCTTCGCTGTCGTACAGGCGGGCGAGCGGAGCGGTGAAACTGTGATCCGCTCCGTGGTCGCGCGCGGCGCCGGCGGGCAGAGGGCTTTGCAGTGACTGGTCGGCCCAGGCGCTGAGCAGGGCCAGCAGGGCGAGGCCCAGCAGTGGCAGGGCGGGCGCGAGGCTCGGGTTCATGCGAGGTAGCGCGCCAGCAGGGTGTCGAGTTTGCCCTGCGCGTCGAGAATCAGGTCGCAGAGGTCGCGCGCGGCGCCCTGGCCGCCGCCGCGCTCGGCGATCCAGTGGACGTGGCGCTTGACCACTGCCGGGGCGTCCGCCACGGTGGCGGCCAGTCCCACGCGCGCGAGGACGGGCAGATCGATCACGTCATCGCCCATGTAGGCGACCTGGGCGTTCTCAAGGCCCAGGCGTTCGATCAGGGCGAGGTAGGTGGCTCGTTTGTCATGCTGGCCCTGAAAAACATGCGGTATGCCGAGGTTCTTCATGCGGTGCTCTACCGCTGGGGAGCTGCGCGCAGTGATGACGCCAACTTCGATGCCGACTTCCATCAGTAACTTGAGACCGTGGCCGTCGCGGGCATGGAAGGCTTTGGTTTCCTCGCCATCGGCGTTGAAGATCAGGCGTCCGTCGGTCAGCACGCCGTCCACGTCGAACAGGACCAGACGGATATCGCGGGCACGCTCGAAAATATCTTGCATCAGGCAACTCCCGCGCGCAGGAGGTCGTGGGTGTTGAGTGCGCCGACCGGCCTGTTGTCCGCGTCAATCACGATCAGCGCGTTGATTTTGTGGCGGTCCATCAGCCCCAGCGCTTCGGCGGCCAGCATTTCGGGTGCGCAGGTCTTGCCGCCGCGGGTGTAGACATCATCAATGCGTGCGCTGCGCAGATCGATGCCCTCATGGTCCAGTGCGCGGCGCAGATCGCCGTCAGTGAAAACGCCCGCCAGGCGTCCATCGGCATCGATCACGGCGGTTACGCCAAGGCCCTTGCGGGTGATTTCGACCAGGGCGTCGCGCAGCGGCGCGCCGAGCATGACGACGGGCAGGCGCTCGCCGCCGTGCATGACGTCGCGCACATGCAGCAGCAGGCGTCGGCCCAGCGCGCCACCGGGGTGGGATAGGGCAAAGTCTTGAGCGGTAAAGCCGCGCGTTTCCAGCAGGGCGACAGCCAGCGCGTCGCCCATCACCAGGGTGGCGGTGGTGCTGGCGGTGGGGGCGAGTCCGAGCGGGCAGGCTTCCTTTTCCACGCTCACGTCCAGATGCACATCGGCTTCGCGGGCGAGTGTCGAGCCTGGGCGTCCGGTCATGGCGATAAGCGGCGCGCCAAGACGCTTGATGATGGGCAGGATGGCGAGAATTTCCGGGGTTTCGCCCGAGTTCGAGAGCGCAAGAACGACATCCTGGCGGGTAATCATGCCCAGGTCGCCATGGCTGGCCTCGCCGGGGTGAACGAAGAACGCCGGGGTGCCGGTGCTGGCAAGGGTGGCGGCGATCTTGCCGCCGATATGACCGGATTTGCCCATCCCGGTGACGACGACGCGTCCGGTGCATGCGAGAACGCGCTCGCAGGCGCTGACGAAATTGCCATCCAGTCGTGTGGACAGGCGCGCTGCCGCGGCGGTTTCGGTATCGATGACGGCGCGGGCCAGTCCGAGCAGCGCTTCGGCGCGCGGTGGGAGGGTCATGGTCGGCGTGGGTCCGGGTGGATCGGGTTGCAAAGTATACCGAAGACAGGGAAATCCGCCCGGTACGGCTCTGGTACAATGCGCCCCCATGAACGATCAGGCTTTGTCTGTCCCCTTCGTATCCCATTCCGAGCCTGCGGCGCGGGATGCGGATGCGGCTGTCCGGCAAATGCAGGCGGCGGCGAGGCACGGCCTGTCTGCGCATTTTACCGAGACCTTGCCGGAAGGCGGCGAGCTGTCGCTCGCCCTGATTCCGGCGGGGCATTTTTTCATGGGCTCCCCGCCCGGCGAGTATGCGCGTCAGGCTAGCGAGGGGCCGCAGCACAAAGTCACCGTATCGCGCGATTTCGCCCTCATGCGCCACACGGTCACGATGGGTCAGTACGCGGCCTTCTGCATGGTGAGCGGCCATCCGAGTCCGCGCCGTTACCGCTGGACCCACGCCGATCTGCCGGTGTTCAACGTCAGCTTTCAGGATGCCAGTGCCTATGCCGCCTGGCTGTCGGGGCAGACCGGGCATCACTACCGCCTGCCGACCGAGGCTGAGTGGGAGTACGCGGCGCGCGCGGGAACTGACTCCGCTTTCGCCTTTGGCGAGAAGATTCATCGCAGCGAAGTGAATTGCTCGGGCGGTCTGCATTGCACCCGGGGCCTTTACCTGTGCGGCATTAGCCGCCCGGTGGTTGTCGGCAGCCTGCCCGCCAATGCCTGGGGTCTGCATGAGATGCACGGCAACATGCAGGAGTTCGTGCTTGATCATTGGCGCGATACCTACAGCGGCCTGCCGCGTCTGGCTCACGAGCCTTGGGATGAGAGCGGCGCGCGTCTGCGCGTGGTGCGCGGAGGGTCGTGGTTTGATGCGCCCGGCATGTGCCGCAGTGCGGCGCGCTGGTATCGCGAGCTGGGCGAGTTCGATCTCAATCTGTCATTCCGGCTGGTGCGCGAACTGGAGTCCGCGCCATGATCGCGCTCGGCGCCTGGGACTGGCGGCATGCGGATTGGGTCGGCGGGTTTTATCCCGAGGATTTGCCGCCGGACTGGCGGCTGACCTTTTATGCCAATGAATACGATGCCGTGGGCCTGCGCGCTGAGGACTGGCTGCTACCCGCGCCCGGGGTGTTGCGTGACTGGGTGGAGGATACCCGCGAAGGGTTCCGCTTTCTGCTCGAATGGCCTGAGACCTTTCCCGCCGGAGCCTCCGAGGGGCTTGGCGAGCGGCTGGCCATTCTCGCGCCCCGCCTGGGCGCGCTGCTGACGGGCGATGAGACCAGTGTTCATGTGTCCGTGCCGGAAGGTGTCCCGGTCTGGGCGCGGGAGCGGGTGGCGCACGACTTCGTCGAGGCTCTGGAAACAGCCCGCCCGCCACTGCTTCTTTTGGGCGGGCAGGGGCTCGACGACCTGCGCGAGGCGCGACGTGCAATCGAAAGCCTGGGTGCGCGCGGCGACGCCATCATTCTGGTCGAAGGCGCGGAAGTGCTGTCCCGGCTCTCCCGCTTGAGAACCCTGCGCGATTTGTCAGGATGGCAGTGATGGCCCTGATCGAAGTTCGCAATCTCAGTTTCCGACGCGGCTCGCGGGTCATTTTCGATGGCCTGGATCTGACCGTGGAGCGTGGCAGCGTGGCCGCCATTATGGGGCCGAGCGGCACCGGAAAGACCACTCTGCTCAAGCTGATCGGCGGTCAACTTCGCCCGGATCGGGGCGAGGTGCTGGTTGATGGCCGTAATGTGCATGCGCTCTCGCGCAAGGAGTTGTTCGAGCTGCGCAAGCGCATGGGCATGCTGTTTCAGCACGGCGCCCTGCTGACTGACCTGTCGGTGTTCGAAAACGTCGCCTTTCCGCTGCGCGAGCATACCCGCTTGCCTGAGTCGATGATCCGCGACCTGGTGCTGATGAAACTCAACGCGGTCGGCCTGCGCGGCGCGCGCGATCTGATGCCCGCCGAGCTGTCCGGCGGCATGGCGAGGCGCGTGGCGCTGGCGCGTGCCATCGCGCTGGATCCCTGGCTGGTCATGTACGACGAGCCCTTTACAGGGCAGGACCCGATCACGCTTGGCGTGCTGGTACGCCTGATACGCGGTTTGAACGATGCGCTCGGGCTGACCAGTCTGCTGGTTTCGCACGATGTGGCGGAAGCGGTTTCGATCGCCGATCAGGTGTTCGTGTTGGCGGGCGGCAGGGTGGTGGCATCCGGCACGCCGGATGAGGTCAACAGGAGCGACTCGCCCTGGGTACGCCAGTTCATGCGGGGGCTGCCGGATGGTCCGGCGCCGTTCCAGTATCCCGCCGCCACACTGGCGGACGATTTTCTTGGCCGGGAGGATGGCGCGTGAAGCGTTTTCTTGCGTCACTCGGACGACGCGCGCAGGAGAGTTTGGGGCGCCTTGGTCGTCTGCACCTGTTCCTGCTGAACCTGTTGCCTGGGTTGCCCGCCGGTCTTGCAAGGCCGCGTCTGGTGACGGATCAGCTCTATCACATCGGCGTGCTGTCCTTGCAGATCATCCTTGTGTCCGGCGCGTTCGTCGGGATGGTGCTGGGCTTGCAGGGATACAACATCCTCATTACCTACGGTTCGGCGGAATCGCTCGGCGTGGTGGTGGCGCTCTCCTTGGTGCGGGAACTCGGGCCAGTGATTACCGCTCTGTTGTTCGCCGGACGGGCGGGTTCGGCCATCACCGCCGAGATCGGACTGATGAAATCCACCGAACAGTTGGCGGGCATGGAAATGATGGCGGTGGACCCGATGAAGCGGGTGGCCGCGCCACGCTTCATCGGCGGGGTGGTGGCCATGCCGTTGCTGGCCGCGCTGTTTTCCGCGGTAGGCGTGCTGGGGGGCTATTTCATCGGCGTCGGCCTGCTCGGGGTGGATGCCGGGGCTTACTGGTCGCAGATCGAGTCCGGCGTGGATTTTAGCGACGATATTGTCAACGGAGTCATCAAGAGCCTGGTGTTCGGCGTGGTGGCGGTGTGGATCGCTGTGTTCGAAGGCTTCGACTGCGTGCCGACCGCCGAGGGCGTGAGCCGCGCCACGACTCGCACCGTGGTCAATACTTCGCTGGCGGTGCTGGGGCTGGATTTCATCATGACCGCGCTGATGTTCAATGTGTAAGGACTGAGAAATGCAGGAAACTTCGATGCGTGATGTGTGGGTCGGCGTGTTCGTCGCCCTCGGCCTTGCGGCGCTTGGCATGCTGGCCCTGCGTGTGAGCAACCTTGCCAGCCTGCCGGGCGATGAGGGCTACCTTGTCAGCGCGCAGTTCGACAATATCGGCGGTCTCAAGGTGCGCGCCCCGGTCAAGCTTGCCGGGGTGGTGGTCGGGAGGGTGGATTCGATCCAGATCGATCCCAAGACCTTCCGCGCCCAAGTGGGGCTGCGGATCGAAAACCGCTACGCGATCCTGCCCAAGGATACGTCGGCGGCCATCTATACCTCCGGCTTGCTCGGCGAGCAGTACATCGGGCTTGCGCCGGGCGCCGAGGAAGTCGTGCTCAAGGAGGGGGACCGGATCACCCTGACCCAGTCCTCCATCGTGCTGGAAAACCTGATCGGCCAGTTCCTTTACAACAAGGCCTCCGAGGAGACGAAGTGATGATTGGATGGCGTGCCTTTGTGCTGGCGTTCCTGGCCTTGCCCTCGCTGGCGGCGGCTGAACCGCTCACCCTCGATAGGGCGGTGGACATGGCCTTGAGCGCCGATCCGCGCATTCGTGAGCGCGAGGCAGTGGTGGAGCAGGCGCGTGCCTTGCTGGATGAAGTCAAGTCCTATGGCGACCTGCAACTGCAAAGCAATCTTTATCTGTCGATGGCGCCCGCCGTGAAAGGGGGGCTCTTCAAGGAGGGGACCACGGAGTTGCGCGACGACGCGGGCAAGTTCAAGGACGGCATTTCGCCGCTGGCGGGCTTGCAGTTCGCCCTGGTCAAGCCGCTCTACACGTTCGGCAAGATCGAGAGCTACGGCGCGGCCGCCGAGGGCAATATCGGCGTCAAACAGGGTGATGTGAAGGTGGCTCGCGCGCAGACTCAGGTGGACGTGCGGCGCGCCTGGTATGGCTTGCTGACCGCGCGTGAAACGCGCGCCTTCCTGGAGGACTTGAACAGGAAGGTCGACGAGTCGCTTCAGTCTTTTGATCGCCGCGCGGCCAACGGCAAGGCGGTGCGCCAGGCGGACCGCTATGCAATGGAGGCGGTCAAGGGCTTGGTCGGGCGTTACCTCGCCCAGGCCCGGGCGATCGAAAGGGTTTCGCTGGACGGCCTCAAGACCCTGGTGGGCGTCCCTCTCTCCGCTACCCTGGAGGTGGACGATGCGCGCATCGAGCCGGTCGCGTTGCCGGAAGGGTCGCTGGACGAGATGGTCAGGAAGGCTCTGGTCAAGCGTGCCGAGATGGAGCAAGTCGAAGCAGGTATGGCCGCCCTGCGGTCCATGGTCGAGGCGCGCCGGGCGGATGCCCGTCCGGATCTGTACGCGGCGGTGATCGGCGATGTGGCCTACGCCCCGCGTCGCGATACGCTGGACAACCCCTACCTGAGCGATTCCTTCAATCATGCCTACGCAGCGCCGGTGCTCGGCCTGCGCTGGAACTGGCAGCCGGGCGTCTCGGACGCGCGTACCCGCCAGACCGAGGCCGAGCTTCGTGCTGTGACGGAAAAAGCCAATTTCGCTCGCATGGGCATTCCGTTCCAGGTCGCCGAAGCCTATCACCGCGCGCGCGGCATGCAGGAAGCGTTGGAGCAGCTCAAGAGCGGCTACCAGTCCGCGCGCCGCTGGATGGTGTCCAACTTCATCGACATGGAAGCGGGCTCGGCGGATATGGACAAGGTGGTCGAGGCCTTCAAGACCTATGCCACCCTGTACGGCGACTATCTGCTCAGCGTGAACGATTACAATATGCAGGTCGCGAGCCTGCGGCAGGCCTTGGGAGAGTGGCATCAATGAAAAACATCATGGAAACCCCGCGGCGTGCGCTGCACGCCCTGTTCGTCCTGCTGTTCCTGACCCTGGTCCTGCCCCTTCCCGCGCGGGCCGAGATCGGGCCGGACGAGCTGGTCAAGAGCACCTCGGACAAGGTGCTGGCCGCGATCAAGCAGAATCGGGACCAGCTCAAGACCGATCCGAAGCTGGTTTATCGCATCGTGGATGAACTGGTGCTGCCTCATTTCGACTTCGAGGCGATGAGCAAGCTGGTGTTGGGCGCGAACTGGCGTCAGGCCAGCGCCGCTCAGCAAAATGTCTTTACCGCCGAATTCCGCACTCTGTTGGTGCGCACCTATGCCAAGTCGCTGGCCGAATACGACGAGCAGGGCATCAAGTACCTGCCGATGCGTCCGGATGCCGATCCCGCTGAGGCCACGGTGCGCACCGAGATCCAGCCCAAGGCCGGGCCGTCCATTCCTGTCGATTACCGTCTCAAGAAGACCGCTGAAGGCTGGAAGGTATTCGATGTCAGCATTGATGCCGTCAGCCTGGTGACGAATTACCGCACCACTTTTGCCCAGGATATCCAGCGCATCGGCATGGACGGACTCATCAAGCAGCTCCAGCGCCGCAACGTGGGCGGGGGTGCCTGATTGGCCCTTGAAGCGTGCCACTGCGCCATCAGCCTGCTGGATGGAGGCCTCCGGTTCGAGGGCGAGTTGCGGTTTGATGGTATCGTGACCGCGCTGCGCGCTGCGCGGGCGCTGGCCGGTGATTCGGTCCCAGCCTTCGCCGATCTGGGCGGTGTAACCGACTGCGACAGTTCGGCGGTGGCGCTGATGCTTGAGCTCCGCCGCCAGGGCGTGCGTGAAATCAGGAACATGCCAGCCGAGATGCGGGCCATCGTCAACGCCTGTCAGCTTGAAGGATTGCTGGGCGACTCGAAAAGCGATTGCGAGTCAGGTTGTTTCGAAACCCGCTGAAACAGTCTGGGGGGGGCAGGCCGAGGGTGGGCCGTGAACAGGCACGCCGAGGTCAGTCCTGTTTTGCGCCCGGAAGGCTTTTCGAGTCGCCCTGCCTCGGGATGGCGAGCGCGCCGCCCAGAGCCAGGGCGTGCAAGATTTTGACAAAGAACGAGATTTCATGAACAAGCTGCTTATCCAAGGCGGCGTGCCGCTGCATGGCGAGGTGCGCATCTCCGGCGCGAAGAATGCCGTCCTTCCGATCATGGCCGCCGCACTGGCCGCCGACGGTCCGGTGGTGATCGAAAACGTCCCGCATCTGATGGACGTCACTACCATGATGGAGCTGATCGGGGGCATGGGCGCGCAGTTGATGGTGGGCGATCGCATGAGCATTCATATCGATCCGCGCACGGTCGCTCATTGCGCCGCGCCTTACGATCTGGTCCGCACCATGCGTGCCTCCATCCTCGTGCTTGGGCCTTTGCTGGCCCGTCATGGTCGAGCGGAAGTTTCACTGCCGGGGGGCTGTGCGATCGGCTCGCGCCCGGTCGATGTGCACCTCAAAGGGCTGGAAGCGATGGGGGCCGAGATCCGCGTCGAGAACGGCTACATCCGCGCCCGCGCCGAACGTCTCAAGGGCGCGCGCATCGTCATGGACCTGGTGACCGTGACAGGCACCGAAAACCTGCTGGTCGCCGCCAGCCTGGCGGAAGGGACCTCGGTGCTCGAAAATGCCGCGCGCGAACCTGAAGTGGTCGATCTGGCGAACTTCCTGATTGCCATGGGGGCGCGCATCGAAGGGGCGGGCAGCGACACCATCACCGTGCATGGCGTCGAGCGACTCCAGGGAACCACGCACCGTGTGCTGCCGGACCGGATCGAGAGCGGAACCTTCCTGGTCGCGGCGGCGATGACGGGCGGCAAGGTGAAGCTCAAGGATGCCGACCCTGGCGCACTGGACGCCGTTCTCGCCAAACTGCGCGAGGCGGGAGCGGAAATCCGCACTGGCGGGGATTGGATCGAACTCGACATGCAGGGTCGTCGCCCGCGCGCGGTGGATATTCGCACCGCTCCGCACCCTGGCTTCCCGACCGACATGCAGGCCCAGTTCGTCGCCATGAACGCTATCGCCGAGGGGGCGGCCACGGTGGTCGAAACCATCTTCGAGAATCGCTTCATGCACGTCAGCGAGCTTGCCCGCATGGGCGCCAACATCAGCGTGCAGGGCAATACCGCTGTCGTGCGGGGGGTAAGCAACCTGTCCGGCGCGCCGGTCATGGCGACCGACCTGCGCGCTTCCGCCAGCCTCATCCTGGCGGGGCTTGTGGCCGAGGGGGAAACTACCGTCAATCGTATCTACCACATCGACCGCGGCTATGACGCGATCGAAGAAAAACTGGCCAAGCTCGGCGCCAATATCCGCCGGGTCCCGAGCTGATCGCCCACTTTGGGCCACGTTGAGAATGAGCCATGAATGACAGCCTGACGATTGGTCTCTCCAAGGGCCGCATCTACAAGGAAACCCTGCCTCTGCTGGAGGCGGCAGGCATCGTCCCGGCGGAAGACCCGGAAAAGAGCCGCAAGCTGATCCTGGACACCAATGTGCCGGGCGTGCGCGTGGTGCTGCTGCGCGCCTCCGACGTGCCGACCTATGTCGAATACGGCGCGGCGGACATCGGCGTGGCGGGCAAGGATGTGCTGATGGAACACGGCGGCGACGGCCTGTACGAGCCTCTGGACCTGAACATCGCTCGCTGCAAGCTGATGGTGGCGGGCAAGCCGGGCTGTCTGGATGGGCATCACCGTCTGCGTATCGCCACCAAATACGTCGAAAGCGCGCGCGCCCACTTCGCCCGTCAGGGCCGCCAGATCGAGGTCATCAAGCTGTATGGCTCGATGGAACTGGCCCCGCTGGTCGGTCTGGGCGACTGCATCGTGGACGTGGTCGATACCGGCAACACCCTGCGCGCCAACGGACTGGAGCCGCTCGAACACATCGCCGACATCAGCTCCCGCCTGATCGTCAACCGCGCCTCCATGAAGATGAAATCTGCGCGGCTGCGTGAATTCATTGACCACATGCGTGCGGCTGTCGAGGCGCGTCGTTGAGGTTTTTTGCTGCGGAGAACCCAGAGAGCAGCGCAGAGATGATCATCAAAGCGCCTTCTCCCTCGCCGGGTGAGAGGGGGCGATCCAGAGGGGGCTTCGAACAACCTGCCTTGCTGCGCGGGCGGATTGCTGCGTCGATTTCTCGCTCCACAACTCAGCGATTTATTTGATATTCCTCACGGATTCGCCGTAGGGCTTCTTGCGCTCCAAGCGCTCGTGAGGGTGATTCGAGGCGCTCGCCTGTGGCGTGTGGCCTCTCATGCGCGTCGTTGCGGCCCCGGCGCTCTCGAATCGGTGAAAAAAGCAGGGAGAGAGGCGTCCTGAACAAACCGAGTGACTTGAAGCCCAGCACTTTGCCAACCTGCGCGCCTCTCCTGCTTTCCTGCGCACGGCTGTTGCCCACAACCAAACCAGCCACTCTGCTGCAAGCCCTCGAAGAGCGGGCGTTTTATTTGGCCTTCTGCTCTTGACTGATCACGCATGGCAGTTTTTTCCGAGCGTCTCGGGCATGACACCGATATCCTTGGGTTGCAAATTGAATCTGGCGCAGTGCTTTTCGTAAAGCGCCTTCAATTCAGGTTCGCCCATTTGAATCGCCCCTCCTTTCCTAGACACCTCAAGAGCCTCAGACTGAGGCCCGATAGGAGGTGCCATGAGCAACCAGCGTTATCCAGAAGAATTCAAGACTGAGGCCATCAAGCAGGTGACCGAGCGGG
>JBFLZK010000018.1:0-116671 GCA_040756355.1 Pseudomonadota bacterium
GATCCACCTTACCGACCAGGTAGGTCACCATGTAGACACCGACCACCTCGATCACGAAAAACACCCATTCGGTCGCCCACTTCCACACAAAGCTGTGAATCAGGGCCGAAATGCCGCGCGGACTCGCCACCGTGGTCGAATACCAGATACCCGGTCCCGTAATGGAGCCGAGGATGTAGGAAAACACCAGCAGGAACAGGCCGTACTTCTTGATGAAGTCGAGAAGTTCCGGCCTGTTCTGCCGGTAGGCGATGGTAGCCAGGGCCATGAAGAACAGGGCGGCGCCGACCGAGGTATGCGAGAACAGGACATGAATGGTGGCGATCAAGCCAACCACCCAGCCACTCCCGATACCCGGCTCGTACCAGACGGGATAGAGACCGATGAGGTCCATGCGTTGCTCCTTGGGTTATGGTTTTCTCTGAACGGCCATAAGCCGATCAAACAATCCAAAAAGCACGCTTTATACCAACTCCCACGCCCCTGTTTTAAAAAGAAAAACCCGCATCATGATGGTCACGATGCGGGTTTTGACACAGTCCTTCCTGCGTTATTTCACACACCCAGCCCAAAATCAGGGCCGGTCAGGCACGAACTTCAACACATTGCCATTGATGCAATAGCGCTTTCCGGTCGGCGGAGGACCATCGTCGAAGACATGGCCAAGATGAATGCCAGAACTTGCACTGCGGACCTCGACCCGGCGCATGCCATGCGAGTGATCTTCATGCAAGGTGATCGCGCCTTCGAGCGGGTTGAAGAAACTCGGCCAGCCGGTGCCGCTGTTGAACTTGGCATCGCTGCGGAACAGCGGCGCGCCGGTAATCGGATCCACGAAGACGCCGGGACGCTTCTCATCCAGGTGAGAGCCGGTAAACGGTCGCTCGGTACCTTGCTCGAAAGCAATCTTCTGTTGCTGAGGTGTCAGGAGCTGAAAGCCCAACCATTTCCAGAAGCGCTCCTTTTCGCCGTTATAGCCGGTGAAGCGTGAGACCTCCCTGCCCTTTTCGAACAGCACAATGGTGGGCGTGGCGAACAGGGCCTTCTCAAGTACCCAGTCCTTGGGCGGATTGGGGTTGAAGGTCGAAACGACGGGCGTATCGGCACTCCAGCTCTCCAGCACTTCGGCATGGAATTTCTTGCAGAATGGGCAATCCTCCGCTTCGAACACGACCAACTGACGGTCAAAGTGCAGCTTGGCGGGATCCAGCGGAGCGGCAACCATGCTGGCCGCGCTCCCTGTATAGGCCACGCCCGTCCCCCCAAGCCCGCAGTACCCTCCCGGGTTCTTCTTCAGGTAATCCTGGTGGTCGTCCTCGGCGCGATTGTAGTTGCGCAGCGGTGCAATCTCAGTGGTAATACGCCCGCGCCCCGCCTGGGCCAAAGCCTGTTGATAGACATCGCGGGTCTCAAGCGCCGCGGCTTTTTGCGCATCCGTACTGTAGTAGACCGCGCTGCGGTAGTTGCTGCCCACGTCGTTGCCCTGCCGGTCGCCCTGGGTCGGGTCATGACTCTCCCAGAACTTGATGAGCACCGTTTTGAGATCGACCCGGGACGGATCGAACGTCACCTTGACGACCTCGGCATGATTGCGCGCCCTGGCCGCGCCACGCCGCAGTTCCTTCTCCAGACCAAGCACGTCGTAATAACCAGCCTTCTCGGCATCTCCTCCCGCATAGCCGGATTCAACATCCAGCACGCCGGGAATCTCGGACATGCGCTTTTCGGCCCCCCAGAAACAACCCATGCCGAGCACGATGGATTCAGTTTTGGCGGCGCCGGACAGCATCGGAGTAAACATCAGCAATACCCCCCAAATGGCGGTGAAACGATTTCTGATTGAGAACATGGCGCATCTCCGATTTTTTGCGAACTCAAAACCAGTGACAAGCCTTGAACCCATCAGTTTCACTGACGTTCGTAAGGTCATTCACCGGGACGACGGCCGTCAGGACAGCTTGAAAAACCGCCACGAGCGGGTAGAGAGCGAGAAGCCTCGCAGAGAACCCCCCGGACATGTCACACGATGGACGAGGAGTGGGAGTGGGCGAGCGCCAGCGAGGCGTCCATCAGTTTTTTCGAAGCACCCTGTCAAGGCTGCGTTCGCAGAGCCTTACGGCATGAATGATGGGGGGCTGGGCAGGAGGGGATGAACCGGCCGGGTTGAAGTGAACAGGAAGCCCTTTTTCAACCTCCTGCCAGGAACTGCCTATCCTCGTCGAGAGTCGCCGCTGGCCTTGCTCAGGCCAGCGCGAACTTTTTTAGGCGGTACAACAGGGTATCGCGAGTGATGCCGAGCAGTCGGGCCGCCCGACTCTTGTTGCCACGCTCACGCTCCAGCGCCTGACGGATCATTTCGGATTCAAGCCACTCCAGATCAACCCCCTCATCGGGCAGTTGGAACCCGACCTGGGATGAAGCCGACCTGACGCCTGCATGAAGAATTTCGCGCGGCAGGTTGCCAGACTCCACGACTCGTCCGCTGAACAGCACCACGAGGCGCTCGCACAGATTGCGCAGTTCACGCACATTGCCCGGCCAGTCATGGCGGCGCAGCGCGGCCCGCGCATCCTGGGCGAGCTGAGGCATGGGCACGCCGTGCTCACCTGCGAAGTGGAGCAGGAAACGGTTGATGAGCATGTCGATGTCGCCGCTACGCTCGCGCAGGGCGGGCAATTCCAGAGGAACAACCTGGAGGCGGTAATAGAGATCCTCCCGGAAACGCCCTTCTCGCACCAATCCGGCGAGATCCTGGTGCGTGGCGGCGATGACGCGCACATCCACCTTCACGACACGGCTGTCACCCACCGGCATGCACTCTCCGGATTCGAGAAAACGCAGCAACTTGGCCTGGACGGAAAGAGGCAATTCCCCCACCTCATCCAGGAACAATGTGCCGCCATGCGCGCTGCGCACATGGCCGAGACGATCGTCCAGCGCGCCGGTGAAAGCCCCGCGCTTGTGGCCGAACATCTCCGACTCGACCAGCGATTCAGGCAGTGCCGCACAGTTGAGAGCGATGAACGGCCCTTCGATGCGAGGACTGGCCTCATGCAGGGCGCGCGCCATCAAATCCTTGCCAGTGCCCGTCTCGCCAGTCAGAAGCACGGTCACGTCCGTGCGCGCGACGATCTGGGCGGAGCGGATCACGGTCTCCAGCAGCGGAGATTGGGTCAGGATACGTTCGAAAGCATTCATGCGGACCTCCACAACAGGCAGGCAGCGGCGTATAACGAAACTTTATCACACAAGCATGATGGGGGCGGACCCGTGGATATCTATCTGGTCGGCGGCGCGGTCCGTGACGCCCTGCTCGGACTTCCGATACGCGAACGCGATTACGTGGTAGTCGGCGCAACGCCCGCCGATATCGAGGACATGCTGGCACGCGGCTTCAGCCAGGTCGGCAAGGACTTTCCAGTCTTCCTGCACCCCGAAACCCGCGAGGAATATGCCCTCGCGCGCACCGAGCGCAAATCGGCGCCCGGTTACCACGGCTTTGTCGTCCATGCCGCACCGGATGTCACGCTCGAACAGGATCTCGCCCGCCGCGACCTGACCATCAACGCCATCGCCCAAGCCTGGGACGGCAGGCTGATCGATCCCTACGGCGGTGCGCGGGATCTTGAAGCGCGCTTGCTGCGGCATGTTTCGCCCGCCTTTGCTGAAGACCCGGTTCGACTGCTGCGTGTAGCGCGCTTCGCCGCTCGTTTTGCCGGATTCGGCTTCCGGGTGGCGGACGAGACCATGAGCCTGATGCGGCGAATGGTCGAGAACGGCGAGGTGGATGCGCTGGTCCCGGAGCGGGTCTGGCAGGAGATCGTCAAGGCTCTGGGTACGGATCATCCCGAGGCGTTTTTCGAGCTGCTGCGCGAAACCGGCGCGCTTGCCCGCCTGCTGCCGGAAATCGATGCCCTGTTCGGTGTGCCGCAACCTGAAAAGCATCATCCCGAAATAGACAGTGGCATTCATACCCTGATGGCACTTCGACAAGCCGTCCGGATGGGCGCGGACCTGCCCGCGCGCTTCGCGGTGATGACCCACGACCTTGGCAAGGGCACGACGCCGCCCGAGCTCTGGCCTCATCACTACGGACATGAGCGCCGCGGCGCTCGGCTTGTCGAAACCATGGCCGAGCGTCTGCGCCTGCCCGCCGAGGTGCGTGATCTGGCGATCATGACCGCGCGCTGGCACACCCACGCGCACAAGGCTTTCGAACTGCGCCCAACCACACTGCTCAAGCTGCTGGAGGGCTGCGATGCCCTGCGTCGCCCGCAACGCTTCAGGCAATTCCTGCTTAGCTGCGAGGCAGACGCGCGGGGACGCAAGGGGTTCGAGGAAAGCACCTATCCGCAGGCGGCCTACCTTGAGCAGGCGCTGGCGACGGTGAAGGCGATCGCGGTGCAACCGCTGCTTGCAAAGGGCCTGCAAGACGAGGCCCTGGGCCAAGCCTTGGCGCGGGAGCGGGCCAAGGCGCTGGCGACACTCAACCCCGGACGGAACTGAACGGCGAAGGGATATTTACTCAGGCGTACAGGTCAACGTTCTGACCCAGGCTCAACGAACCGGACGCCGGGGCGGGCCGAGGAATGGACTCAATCAGGCGCGCGGCGGTCTGCTCCTGGATGTCCATAGCCTTCTTCAGCACGGACGCCTGGACCTCCTGCATGGTTTGCGCGGCGCTCATCTGAGTCGCCAGCGAAGCGATTGATGTAACGTCCATCTGTCAAGTCCTCCGCAAGCCTGTCGGGCTTATATCACCACGTCAGCGCGACAAAGTCCAAATCAACTCGCCAGCTTGAGCACAACCACCCCGGAGAGGATGAGGATGATGCCGAAATAACGCATCAGACTGCTCGGCTCGCCAAAAAACCACAGGCCCACCAGAAAGGTTCCAGCCGCACCCACCCCTGACCAGACCGCGTAGGCGGTGCCAATCGGTATTTCACGCTGGGCCAGCCACAGGAAGGCGCCGCTCAGGCCGGTGCAGACCAAGGCGATGCAAAATCCCATCCAACGCAGCCCCGGCAGGGTGGAAAGTTTGTAGCCCACCGGCCAACCGATTTCGAACAGGGCCGCTAAAAGGAGGTAAAACCAGCTCATTCACGCTGCCCCGGACAAAACACATCACGCTGACCGGTCACACTCTGGTCCGTGCGTGCCGCGCGCACCTCGACCATAGGTCGCAGGACGCCTGTCATCCCGGCGGCGCGCCACTGCATCTCGGCCACCAGAGAAAGGGCGATGGCCGACGTCTCTTGTCCACCCAGATCAATTCCAGCAGGTGCGGAAACCCGTTCGATCAGAGAGGCATCATCCAGGCGTCCAGCCACGGTCTGAAGCACGCCTTCCGCACGCTTGGCCGAGGCCACGAGGAAGACGCGCTCCACCCCCATGCGTAACAAGGCTTCGACCGATTCCGGATCGCCCTCGTGACCGCGCGCAATCACCGCAAAGCCGCGCGGCGGCAAAGGCTCGGGCGACTCCGCGTACACCCTGTCGACGAGGATGGCGCCCGGCGGCCAGGCATGCTCGCGCACATCGCGCTCCCACACACTCAACGGCCAGCCCATGCGTGCCACGAAGAAAGCCAGTTCGCGCGCCACCGCGCGACTGCCCAGAATGATGACATGGGGGACGAAGGGATCGCTCACGGAAACGGGCTCGACATCGAACATCGGACCCCTATGCTCTCAGCAACGACATCCCCGGAACAAGCCCATGACGAGCGACGACGACAGCCACTTCCTGCATGAAGCCATCGCCCTGGCCAAGTCCTCCGTTGAACAAGGCGGCGGGCCGTTCGGGGCCATCGTCACACGCGATGGCGAGATCATAGGACGCGGTCACAACAGCGTGATCAGCGACAGCGACCCCAGCGCCCATGCCGAGGTCAACGCCATCCGCGATGCCGCGCGCAGGCTCGGTCGCCCGCACCTGGACGACTGCGTGCTCTACAGCAGTTGCGAACCCTGCCCCATGTGCCTTGCGACAAGCCTGTGGGCGCGCATTCCCCGCATTGTCTATGCAGCCGATCACACCCAGGCTACCCGCACGGGTTTCGATGACACCCCCATCGCCATGACGCTATACGGCGCCCCTCAGCCAGCCCATTGCGAGAGGCTCCAGCATCACCCCATCTCAGAGTCCGGCGAACCTTTCGAACTGTGGCTGGCCAAGGCTGACCGGACGCCCTACTGAGCGCGAACGGGGACTCACCGGACCACGCCGCCTGGGAGGTCGAGCAAGATGCAGAGCATTTCCCTAGCGGAATGCTGAAAAAATCCATCCGTGGAATTTTTTCAGATCGCCTCGTCGCGGCACATGTCCGCGACCGTTTTCGCGAGTCAAGAGCTTGCGCCCTTGTTCGCATCAAGGCGCCCATGCCCCGGGCAGGAAGCGCCGAATTGTTCAGCGCCTCACTAGACAAATGACCAACGGTCAGTTGAGAATCACCCCACACCGACCACGAGTCACCAGCACCATGCAGCACCGCGCGATCAGCGCCGAAGACAAGGCCGTACGATTCGACGCCCTCCTCGATGCCGCCGAAAAGCTGTGGCTGGCCGAACCCGGACAGATCCCCAGCGTGGCCCGCATCGCCGAGGCCGCAGGCGTCGCCAAGGGCACCGTTTATCTGTATGTGCGTGGCAAGGAAACCCTTCTGCTGACCCTGCACGAGCGCCATCTCCAGTGTTTCTTTGGACAAGTCGCCGCCCGCGCCGCGATGCCGGGGAGCATGAACATTGATGACATGCTGGCAATCCTGAGCCGGTTCCTGGACGAAACCCCTGCCTTCCTGCCGCTTGCAAGCCTCAGCCATGGCCTGCTTGAGCGCCAGATTCCGCTGGACACCGGCTTCGCCTTCGAAGAACGCACCCATGCCGGTCTGGCCTCGGTGGTCGAGTCCCTGCGACCACATTTCCCAGGCATCAGCCAGGAGCTGATGCTGCAAAGCTATGCCTTGATTCTCGGCCTCTGGCCGCTACTGCGACCTTCTCCGCTCAAAGCGCTGATACAAGAACGCGAACTCGGCAGCGTCTGCGCGCTTGATTACCGGAACATGCTTGATACGGCCCTGCGCGCCCTGTGGCGCGGCGCTTTCAGTCAGGAGGGGAGCTCATGAAAAGACCCGCGCCATCCCGTCTCGTCCTCAAGGCCCTTCTGGTCATGGCCGCGCCACTTTTGCTGGGCGCCTGCAAAGAAGAGCCGCCCGCCGCCAAGAACGTCCGCCCGGCCCAGGTGTGGACGGTGGGCGAGAGCGGCCCCAGCACGGCCAACACCTTCTCCGGCGAGGTCAAGGCCCGGCACGAGGCCGACCTGGCATTCCAGGTCGGCGGCAAGGTCGCGCAACGTCTGATCGAGACCGGGCAGAGCGTTCGGCCTCAACAGGTTCTTGCACGGCTGGACACATCCGACCTCGATCTTGGTCTTGCCAGCGCACGGGCCAACCTCGCCGCGGCGGAGGCTGACCTGAGTCATGCCGAAAAAGAACTGGCACGACTCAAGCCGCTGTACGCGCAGAAATTCATCCCCAAATCCACACTGGATGGCGCGCAGGCGAGCCGCGATGCCACTGCCGCGCGAGTCCATGCCGCGCGCGCGCAAATGAAGCTCAGCGACAATCAGGCCCGCTACACCGAACTGCGCGCCGACCGGGCGGGCATCATCACCCATGTCGGGCTGGAGACCGGTCAGGTCGTGGCTGCGGGAGCCCCCGTCCTGCGCATCGCCTACGACGGCGAACGCGAGGTTCATGTGCGCGTAGGCGAGACCAGCGCCCAAACCCTGCACCACGGCGACTCGGTGCAAGTCACCCTTTGGGCGCACGCGGACCAACCTCTCGCGGGCCGTGTACGGGAAATCGCCCCCGCCACCGACATCACCCGCAGCTTCCTCGTCAAGGTCAGCCTGCTCGCCCCGCCGACCGAGCTTCGGCTGGGCATGTCGGCCGATATCGTCATCCCCGCCTCCACTGCCCCGGACACCCATGCACTGCCCGCCTCAGCCCTGTTTCAGAGAGGTCGAGAGACCGCCGTGTGGGTGCTGGACGAGGGGCATCGCGCCCATCTGCATCCCGTCGCGGTGCAATCCTTCCACGAAAACGGCGTTCGGGTGCGCGGCCTTGCCCCCGGGGCGCGCGTGATCGCGGCCGGCACGCACACCATCAGCGCAGGCCAGGAAGTCCGCCCCCTCCCCTATGACGGTCTTTTCCGGCCATGAGCGGCTTCAACCTGTCCGAATGGGCATTGCGCCACCGCTCGTTCGTCCTCTACCTGATGGTGTTGACCCTCGCGCTTGGCGTATTCGGCTACGGCAAACTCGGCCAATCCGAAGACCCGCCCTTCACCTTCAAGGTCATGCTGGTGCAGGTAGCCTGGCCGGGCGCGACCGCACGCGAGATCGAGCGTCAGGTGACGGACCGGATCGAAAAGGTCATCCTCGAAACCGAAGACGTCGATGTGGTGCGCAGTTTTTCCTTCCCCGGCGTGGCGAACATCATCGTCATGGCCAAGGACAGCGCGCCCTCAAGCCGGATGCCCGGCATGTTCTACGACATCCGCAAACGGGTCGGCGACATGCGCCACACCCTTCCGGACGGTGTGCAAGGCCCCTACTTCAACGATGAATTCGGTGAGACCTACGGCAACATCTTCGCTCTGACCGGCGACGGCTTCAGCTTCGCCCAGTTGCGCGACACGGCGGACGACATCCGCAAGGAACTGCTGCGCGTGCCAGACGTGGCCAAGGTGCTGTTGATCGGCGAACAGGACGAGCGCGTATTCATTGAACTCTCCAACAGCAAGCTCGCCAACCTTGGCTTCAGCGTCCAACAACTGATCGAAGTCTTGCAGGCACAGAACGCCATCGCCGCCGTGGGCGCCTATCACACCCCGGACGACCGTATCTTCGTGCGTCCAGACGGCGCCTTCGGCGACATTGATGAGATTCGCGACCTGCCGATCGATATTGGCGGCAAAACACTGCGTCTGCGTGAAGTTGCCGAAGTCACGCGCGGCTACGAAGATCCCCCCGCATCCACCTTCCGCTTCATGGGCGGACAGGCGTTGGGCATCGGGGTATCGATGCGCAAGGGCGGCGACATCATCGCCCTGGGCAAGGCGCTGGACTCGGCGATGGAAAGGATCGAGAGCCAGCTTCCGGTCGGCATGACCCTGCACCGGGTCAACGATCAACCGCGCGCGGTCACCGCCTCGATCAACGAATTCCTCAAGGTGCTGGCCGAAGCCGTCATCATCGTGCTCGCCATCAGTTTCTTCAGCCTCGGCCTGCGCGCCGGCCTTGTGGTCACGCTATCCATCCCGCTGGTGCTGGCGGGCACGTTCTTCGTCATGCACCTGTTCGGCGTGGGGCTGCACAAGATCTCGCTCGGTTCGCTGATTCTCGCGCTCGGCCTTTTGGTGGACGATGCCATCATTGCGGTCGAGATGATGGCAGTGAAGATGCACGAGGGCATGGAGCGCATGAAGGCCGCCGCCTATGCCTACACCACCACCGCCTTCCCGATGCTGACCGGCACCCTCATCACCGCCGCCGGTTTCCTGCCCATTGCCATGGCGCAGTCCTCGGTGGGTGAGTACACCCGATCCATCTTCCAGGTGGTCGCCATCGCCCTGATCCTGTCTTGGTTCGTGGCGGTCATCGTCATTCCCTACCTCGGCTACCGACTGCTGGCGGACAAGGAGCAGGAAAACCGCCCGCCGGGCCGTTTCGCCCGCCTGGTCGCGCCCTTCACCCGCGCCGAGCACGCCGTGGCGCAAGGCTTCCTGAATCTGTTCCGCCGCCTGATTCAGGTCTGCGTACGCAACCCTCTCAAGATCATCACCCTTACCGTGGCCGCCTTCGCGGGCTCCATTGCGCTCTTCGGACTGGTTCAGAAACAATTCTTCCCGGAGGCCACTCGCCTGGAACTGATCGTCGATCTGCGACTACCGGAGGGCGCTTCGCTGGAAGCCACCGAGCGGGCCGCGCGAAAGCTCGAACGATACCTCGCCACGCAGAAAGACCATCTGGACAACTTCGCCGTCTATGTCGGCGACGGCTCGCCACGCTTCTACCTCCCGCTCGATCAACAACTGGCGGCGCCAAATTTCGCCCAGTTCGTCGTCACGACCAAAAGCATCCCGGACCGCGAAGCCCTGCGCGACAAACTGATCGTGCTGCTGGACGAGAGCGGGGAATTCAGCGCGCTGCGCGGACGCGTGATCCGGCTGGAGAATGGCCCGCCGGTCGGCTATCCGGTGCAATTCCGGGTATCCGGAGACGACCTCTGGACCCTGCGCGGGATCGCCGAACAAGTCGCCGAAGCGATGCGCGCCAATCCCCACCTGGTCAACGTGCACCTCGACTGGAACGAACGCAGCAAAGCCATCCGCCTGAAGCTGGACACCGCCAAGGCCATCAGCCTGGGCGTGACCCGGAGCAGCCTGTCGCAACTGCTGCAAAACACGCTGGAAGGCACGCCGATCGGCGAGTTCCGCGAACGCGACCAGACCATCCCCATTCTGCTGCGTGGTACGGAACGGGAACGCGACATGCTCTCGCGCCTCGCCGGGCTGAACGTGCCCACCGCCAGCGGCGCCACCGTACCGCTCTCGCAACTGGCGAGGATCGAGTACGTGCAGGAGGAGGGCATCGTCTGGCACCGCAACCGGACGCCCACCATCACCGTGCGCGGCGATATCTATGGCAGCATCCAGGCGCCAACCGTGACCGCCCAGGTCGAACCGGCGCTCGAACCAATACGGGCCGCCCTGCCGCTCGGCTACCGCCTGGAGACCGGAGGTACAGTGGAAGAAAGCGCCAAGGGCAACGACTCCATCGGTGCGGGCTTCCCGGTCTTCATCATCGCCGTGCTCACCCTGCTGATGATCCAGTTGCAAAGCTTCCAGCGGGTGGTGATGGTGGTGCTGACCGCGCCCTTCGGTCTGATCGGCGTGGCGCTGTTCCTGTTGCTGTTTGACCGCCCCTTCGGCTTCGTCGCCATGCTCGGCGCCATCGCCCTGTCCGGCATGATCATGCGCAACTCGGTGATCCTGGTGGATCAGATCGAACGCAACATCCGCGAGGGCCTGGTGCCCGTGCAAGCGGTGATCGAGGCTGCGGTGCGCCGCTTCCGCCCGATCATGCTGACCGCCATGACCGCGATCCTGGCCATGATCCCGCTTTCCGAAAGCGTATTCTTCGGCCCGATGGCGGTGGCAATCATGGGCGGACTGTTTGTTGCCACCGTGCTCACTCTACTGTTCCTGCCCGCGCTGTACGCGGCCTGGTTCAAAGCAGTCAAGGGCAAGGCAGCGTTTGAAGGACAGTCCATGGCCTGATATCCCCCGTAGGAGAGGCGCCCCGCCGCGATCAAGATCGACGCCGTGCCAACGCCTTATCGATACGGAGCCATAGGCGCGCGGGCAGGCCTCCTGCGCATGCGGCGCATCTCGCCCCGCGCCCGGTTATGCTTGGAGCATGGCCCACAAACCACCACGCGCCCCCCATGGGCGGGGCGCGCTATCCAATCCGGACAACCGCTTTTCGGACTTTTCCTCGGAGCTGACGGATGACGGCTGGGGCAGTCTGGAGGCGCTCGCCGAAGAAACGAAGCCACGCACCTTGCTGGAGACGGACACCGCACGCAGCGTGATCAGCTTCAACCAGTCACCGGACGTGCCATTCGACCGCTCGATCAATCCCTATCGCGGCTGCGAACATGGCTGCGTGTACTGCTTCGCCCGCCCAAGCCATGCCTATCTTGGCCTCTCGCCCGGACTCGACTTCGAAACCCGCCTGTTCCACAAGCCGGACGCTCCGGAGCTGCTGCGCAAGGAACTGTCCAGGCCCGGCTACCGTTGCCAGCCGATCGCGCTGGGCATCAACACCGACGGCTGGCAACCGGTCGAACGCGGAACACAGCTCTCGCGTCGTCTGCTGGAGGTACTGGATGAATTCAGCCACCCGGTCTCCATCGTCACCAAATCCGCCCTGATCGAGCGCGATATCGACATCCTCGCGCGCATGGCAGAGCGTAACCTGGCCCAGGTCATGCTCTCCATCACCACGCTGGACGCCGACCTTGCCCGCCGCCTGGAGCCACGCGCATCCCGCCCCGAACGGCGCTTGCAGACCATCGCCCGGCTGCGCGAAGTCGGCATACCCACTGGCGTGCTGATCGCCCCCGTCATCCCTGCCCTGACCGATCATGAACTTGAAAACATCATGACGGCCTGCCATGCGGTCGGCGCGCAAAGCGCGGGCTATGTGCTTCTGCGTCTGCCCCATGAGTTGAAGGAACTGTTCGGCGAATGGCTGGAAACCCACGCACCATTGCGCGCGGCCCATGTCTGGTCACGTCTGGGCGAAATGCGCGCAGGCCGTGCCTATGTGTCCGGATTCGGCCAGCGCATGACCGGCCATGGGCTCTGGGCCGAGCTATTGCGCAAACGCTTCGACATCGCCCGGCGAAGACTGGGATTCGGGCGGCTTCCACGGCTTGAAACCGAACGCTTTCGCCCCCCTGGCGCCCAAGAGCAAATGGGACTGTTCGACAATACCTGACGAGACCTTAAGAGTCTAAAAAACAATTAAAATCAACCATCTGAACATCATTCATGACATACCAATCACTCCGGTGGCGAATTACCCGGTTTGCTGTCACTATCTTGAGCGCAAAGCAACTCCCGATACGCTAGGAGGGATACCCGTGACCGAACGCCTGTATGGAATCAGCGACTTCTACGACATAGCCGCCGGGGCGGCGATTTTCGCCAGCGGCGGGGGGGGCAGCTACCAGGACGCCATCACCATCCTGGATGCACTGGCCGACAGCGGCTGGGAAGGCAGCGTTCCGGTTCGGGACTACGATGGGGTGACGGATGCCTGCGTGCTGGCCATCATGGGCTCCCCTGATGCCGCCGACGCCATGACCCTGGATGACGTCCAGCGCTCCATTCTCAACACTCTGAACGCCTACACGGCGGCCACCGACATCGCGCCGACATGCGCCATACCTGTCGAAATCGGCCCCATCAACTCGCTCGTACCGCTGATTGCCGCCGCCATGGGCGACACCAGTGTGGCATGGGTCGTGAACGGAGACGGCGCGGGCCGGGCCGTGCCCGAACTGCCGCAAACCACCTTCGGCGGCGCAACCGATCTTGCCGTCAGTCCCTGCGTTCTGGCCGACGACACGGACGATGCCGGCGCCATCCAGTCCGTCGTGCTGAACGCTCCCGACGCGGCCCGGGCCGAAACTCTGGCGGGCGGCGCCGTATCGGCCTTCGGAAGCTTCTCGGGCATCGCCCTGTGGCCCTCGAACGAGAGCAACGACTATGCCCTGAGCGGCAACTACATCCCCGATACGCTCGAACAGACCCGCGCCTTGGGCGCCTTCCTGAGCGCGGCGGAGACTCCACCGTCCACCGCCGAGGTCGCAAGCTTCATCGCCGAACTGACCGGTCGTGTTACGACTCCCCTGGTCACCAATTTCTACATCACCTCAGTGACCCAATCGACCACCAGCGCCTCGCTCGACACCGGCATCATCCGCCTCGACAACAGCGCCGCCCCGCACGACAGCACGGAAACCCACTACATCTACAATCTCAACGAAAACCTCATCATGTATTCCAGCCTGAGCACGGCGCCGGATGCCATCGCCCCGGACTCCATCTGCTACTACTCCGAAAACACCGGCGCGGGCTTTTCCAACGCCATGGACGACCTGGCACTCTATTTCGACGCCAGCACAGGGCAAAGCACGGGCCGCTGCGTCAGCGTCATCAAGATCGCCGCCGAGGAAGCGCTGTACGAAGCGCCTGGCGTGGTCAGCTCCTTCGCCGGACTGCTGCGCGAGATCGGGTATGCGGGAGCCATGCCCTACCCGGCGACCTGAGGCATTGCATGGAGGAACGGGATATTTATCGCGAACGTCTTGAACTGGCGCTGGAAGCCGCGGGACTTGACCTCTGGGAAAACGACCTCGTCAGCGGCGAAGTCACCTGCAAGGTCAGCAAGATCTTCGCGGAACTGGGCTATGAGGCTCATGAGGCCGTCGCCTACGTTGACGAGATCTTCGGCATCATCCACCCCGACGACGTGCCCGTACTCAAGGCTGCGGTCGACGATCACCTCTCGGGACGTACCGGGCAGTACCGCTGCGAATTCAGGATCCGCGCCAAATCCGGAGCCTGGGTCTGGTATGCCAACTACGGCAAGATCATGGATGGCGACGCGAACCGCCAAGGCAGGCGCTTCATCGGCGTGACCTTCAACATCGACGACCGCAAGCGCAAGGAAGATGAAATCGAGCGCATGAATCAGAAACTCACCGAGCAGAACGCCCTGCTTGGCGAGATGAACGCCCGTCTGCAAGCGCTGGCAACCACGGACTCGCTGACCGGCGTCGCCAACCGACGCAAACTCATGGCAAGCGGGGAGACCGAACTGACACGCGCCCAGCGCTTCGACCACCCGCTGTCGCTGTTGATCATCGATATCGATCTGTTCAAGAAAATCAACGACACCTGGGGGCATATGGCGGGCGACCAGGTCATTCAGTCCGTGGCCATGAGCTGCGTGAAAAACACACGCGAGCATATCGACACCGTGGGACGCATCGGCGGCGAAGAATTCGCCATCCTGCTGCCGGAAACCGATCACGTCACGGCCAGCATGCTCGCCGAGCGCCTGCGCGAGGAAATCGAGCGTTCACGGATCGTCATCGACCGTGACCCTGGCATCTCCTGCACGGTCAGCATCGGCGTAAGCACCTCCGCACCCACGCGCGCCAGCGAGACATTCAGGGACTTGTTGATCCGCGCGGACAATGCACTCTATGCGGCGAAAACACAGGGGCGGAATCGCGTGCATGGCGCCCCCGCGCACGTCGGCGCGGCCCCCCGCGACTCATAGCCGGTCACGGAAGTCCCGCGCGGAAAACCCCGAGAGGGGATGGCCCCACCCCTTCCCGAGCGCGATGACCTTGAAGCGCTCTCCCATCTCACCCGGCATCATCAAGGTCTTGAAACCCTGCGCCAGACGCAGTCGCTCGGCCTCATTTTCCGCCTCGGCAAAGACCTGTTCGTAAACGTGCGCGAGGCCGCAACCGAGCAAAAAATGCGCCTGCATAGTGTAACCCGGCACATCCAGCCCGGCCTCGGCGGCGCTTGCCGCGACCCGGGAGAAATCCACCCAGGCGGTAATGTCCTGCAACCCTGGATGGACAAGAGGATCGTCATGCGCATGGTGACGCAGATGGCAGCGCAGCGTCCCCATCCAGCGCTCCGGCGCGTACAGCTCGCGCGCGCTGCCGCCGTAGTCGAACAGGATGGCGACACCCTGCTTGAGTGCGTGGGCCAGGCCTTGGATCCAACCTGACAGCTCGGGGTGGAACTCAACCCGATAGCCGACCGGGAAGGGCTCGCCACGTCGGGTTTCGATCTCGGCCAGGATCGCACGATCCTCGTCCAAGGCAGGCAAATGTCCCCAGGCAAGCCCTCCCTCACCCAAGGTCACGCAAATCCGGACGGGGCCATCCTCACGAATCTCCAGCAGGCGCAGGGGCAGCGCATCCAACACTTCGTTGCCAACGATCACCCCGGCAAAGCCCCCCGGCCAGGCGTCGATCCAGCGCACCAGTTCGAGCAAATGTGGCGCGCGTTGCGCCAGACGCTCTCGCTGCGTCGCGCGCAGGCTGGCGGACAGGTCGAGGATCAGGTAACGCTGCGGCAGCCGATCGAGCCGCTCCAGTTCGAGCAGCAGCTCGATCGCCAACGCACCCGAACCCGCGCCGAACTCCAGCACCTCACCGCTGGGGATAACCTCAAGCACCTCCGCCACCTGTCGCGCCAGCGCACGGGCGAACAAGGGAGAAACCTCCGGTGCGGTGACGAAATCACCCATTGCGCCAAACTTGGGCAACCCCGCCGCGTAGTAGCCTAACCCTGGAGCATAGAGCGCCTCACGCATGTAATCAGCGAAGTCGATCACCCCTCCCACCGCCTCGATACGCCCCCGCAGATGCGTCAGCACACGCTCGCCATGCGCCAACACCTCCGGCGCAAGGCACGGCAGCCCCCCCACCCGCAACGGGCCGGACACGGCACAACGACTCAACGGGAACCTCTCTCAATCAGCACACCCACCTCAGCCGCACCCTTCACCGCACCCGGCTTGGAAACCCGTACACGCACCCAGGGGCTGCCGAAGTCATTCAAGATGATCCCGGCCACGGCCTCGGCCATAGTCTCGACCAGCAGAAACTCACTCTCGCCAATGAATTTCACAAGTCGCTGAGCGACCGCCTTGTAATCCAAGGCATGGATGATGTCATCGTCCGCCGCCGGAGCGCGATTGTCCCAACCCATTTCGAGATCGAGACGGACGCTCTGACGAGTCACACGCTCCCAGTCGTAGATGCCGATGATGGTCTGGATGCGCAAGTCACTTATAAAGACGATGTCCATCAGGAAAGGTCCTACTGAGGTCTTGAAGATCGCTTCACTATACCGGGCAGAAAAAAATACATCACCGCCGACACTACCCCTTGACATGAGCACGTAACCGCTTAGAATGCGCTCCCACCCGATGCCTAGGTGGCGAAATTGGTAGACGCACTAGTTTCAGGTACTAGCGGGTAACACCGTGGAGGTTCGAGTCCTCTCCTAGGCACCAACCATTCATAAAGACGGTGACAAACCGTTTTTGAATAGCCCGGCCCGTGGCCGGGTTTTGTTTCAGGCGCATAGCTCAGCTGGTTAGAGCACCACCTTGACATGGTGGGGGTCGTTGGTTCGAGTCCAATTGCGCCTACCAATTCCAGGGCGCGGCCAAGGCCGCGCCCTTTTCGTCTGTGCGAATGCCCGCCCATTCGTCCTTTGTGTCCCATGCGGCCCGTGGTAGGGGTCGCCACTGAACCGAGGAACTCGTCATGCCGAACATCACCCTCCCCGATGGCTCCCAGCGCCCGTTCGAGCGCCCCATCAGCCTGACCGAGATCGCGACCGACATCGGCCCGCGCCTGGCCAAGGCCTGCGTGGCCGCGAAGGTCGACGGACATTTGATGGACATGAGCCGCGTGCTGACCCACGACGCCCATGTGCAGTTCATGACCGCAAAGGACGCGGAAGGCGTCGATGTCATCCGCCACTCCACCGCCCACCTGCTGGCGCAGGCGGTGAAGCAGCTCTACCCGCAGGCTCAGGTGACCATCGGCCCGGTGATCGAAAACGGCTTCTATTACGACTTCGCCATCGAACCGCCCTTCACCACCGACGACCTCGAGAAGATCGAAGCGCGCATGCATGAGCTGGCCAAGGCCGACCAACCACTCAAGCGCGAGGTGATGAGTCGCGACGAAGCTGTCGCCTACTTCAAGAGCCTCGGCGAGCAATACAAGGCCGAGATCATCGAGTCGATCCCGAGCAACGAGGAACTCTCGCTCTACACCCAGGGCGACTTCACCGACCTGTGCCGCGGCCCGCACGTGCCATCCACCGGCCATCTCAAGGCCTTCAAGCTGACCAAGGTGGCGGGTGCCTACTGGCGCGGCGACTCCAACAACGCGATGCTCTCCCGCATCTATGGCCTCGCCTTCGCCACCAAGGAAGAGCTAGCGGAGCACCTGCACCGCATGGAAGAGGCGGAAAAACGCGACCACCGCCGGATCGGCAAGCAGCTCGACCTGTTCCACTTCCAGGAAGAAGCGCCCGGCATGGTGTTCTGGCACGACAAAGGCTGGCGCCTGTTCCGTCAGGTGGAAGGCTATATGCGCAAGCATCTGGACCGGTACGAGTATCTTGAGGTCAACACCCCTCAAATCCTCGACCGCTCGATGTGGGAGAAATCCGGCCACTGGGACAAGTTCGGCCACATGATCTTCGCCACCCACACCGAGGGCCGCGACTACGCCATCAAGCCGATGAACTGTCCGGGCCATGTGCAGGTGTACAACCAGGGTCTGAAGAGCTACCGCGACCTGCCCTTCCGCATCGCGGAATTCGGCACCGTGCATCGCAACGAACCGTCTGGCACCCTGCATGGTCTGATGCGCGCCCGCCGCTTCACCCAGGACGACGCGCACGTATTCTGCACCGAAGAGCAATTGCAAGACGAAGTCGCCTCGCTGATCGAACAGACCTTCGACGTCTACACCACCTTCGGCTTCTCCGACATCACCATGGCCCTCTCCACTCGCCCGGAACAACGCGTGGGCGCGGACGACCTGTGGGACAAGGCCGAGGACGCACTGGCCAAATCGCTCGAAGCCAAGGGTCTGGACTACCGTCTGCAACCCGGCGAAGGCGCCTTCTACGGCCCGAAGATCGAATTCACCCTGAAAGACTGCATTGGCCGTAACTGGCAGTGCGGCACCATTCAGGTGGACTTCTCCATGCCCGGGCGACTGGGCGCGGAATACGTGGCCGAGGACGGAAGCCGCAGAGTGCCCGTCATGATTCACCGCGCCATCCTCGGAAGCCTCGAGCGCTTCGTCGGCATCCTCATCGAGCACTACGCGGGCCAGTTCCCCCTCTGGCTCGCACCGGAGCAGATCGCCGTCATGGGCATCACGGATCGCCACGCGCCCTTCGTGCGGGAAGTCGAGCAAACCCTGCGCGGCGAGGGCTTCCGCGCACGCGCCGATTTGCGCAACGAGAAGATCGGCTTTAAAATCCGCGAATTAACCTTGCAGCGCATTCCCTATCTTGTAGTGATCGGGGATCGCGAAGTGGAACAGCGCCAGGTCGCCGTGCGCACCCGCACCGGCGAAGATCTCGGCAGCATGGGCTTGGAAGACTTCCTCGCCAAGCTGCGCGATGAATCCGTACAACGGCGCTGATACGAAGAAATCAACGAGGATACCAAGATCGCATTTGCACCTGCTGGGCGCGAGAAGAAAGACGACGAACCGCGCCTGAACTCCGAAATCACCGCCCGTGAACTCCGCCTGATCGATGCCGAAGGCAATCAGGTCGGGATCGTTTCCCGCTATGACGCCCTGCGCATGGCGGAAGAAGCCGAGCTCGATCTGGTCGAAATCTCGCCGCAGGCCTCGCCGCCCGTGTGCAAGATCATGGACTTCGGCAAGTTCCGCTATCAGCAACAGAAGAAGGCGAACGAGGCGAAGAAGAAGCAAAAGGTGATCGAGGTCAAGGAAGTCAAATTCCGTCCCGGCACCGAGGAAGCCGACTACCAGGTCAAGCTTCGCAACGTTGTCCGCTTTCTGGAGGAAGGCAACAAGGCCAAGATCACTCTGCGCTTCCGCGGTCGTGAAATGGCCCACCAGGACATCGGCATGCAGATGTATGACCGAATCGAGCAGGACCTCGGCGAGCTCGCGGTTGTCGAGCAACGCCCCAAGCTCGAAGGTCGGCAAATGGTCATGGTGATCGCCCCGCGCAAGCATTGACCGCTTTCCCTGGCGATGACCGACACGCCCCTCCCAAGGGGCGTTTTTGATGGCGGGACACCCCGTCGAGCCCTGAAGCGCTGACGCTCCGGCGCCACGGGATTCAACAACACTGAAACTGGAGTCGAAAACGATGCCCAAGATCAAGAGCAACAGCGGCGCGGCCAAGCGCTTCAAAAAGACCGCGCGCGGCTTCAAACGCGGTAGCGCGTTCATGCGTCACATCCTGACCAAGAAGAGCAGCAAGACCAAGCGCCAGCTCGGCGCCCCTGTCTATGTTCACGAGAGCGATGCCAAAGGCATCGCTCGCCTGCTGCCCTACGCCTAATCCAGGCCTTAGTTAAGGAGACCAACCATGGCACGAGTAAAACGTGGCGTCACCGCCCGCGCCAAGCACAAGAAAATCCTCGCCAAGGCCAAAGGCTATTACGGCGCCCGGTCACGTACCTTCCGCGTCGCCAAGCAGGCCGTCATCAAGGCCGGTCAGTATGCCTACCGTGACCGCCGCCAGAAGAAGCGCCAGTTCCGCGCCCTGTGGATCGTGCGTATCAACGCTGAGGCTCGCAACAACGGCCTGTCCTACAGCCGCCTGATGAACGGCCTGAAGAAGGCTGCCATCGAGATCGACCGCAAGGTCCTCGCGGATATCGCCATCCACGACAAGGCAGCCTTTGCCGCCCTGGCCGAGAAGGCCAAGGGCGCACTCGCTGCCTGAGCGCCGCGCGTGTAGCCATCAAAAAGGGGCGGCCCATGGGCCTCCCCTTTTTTGTCTTCCGGCCGATGAAAGCAGACCGCCCCGATCTTCTTTCATCAGCCCGAAATCCGCCAAAACGCAGCCAAAACGCAGGTACCGTCCGCATGAGCGCCGACACGACCATCGATCTGCCATCCATCGGCGTGGCCATTGAAGCCGCGTTGCCCGAGATTACCGCGAGCTCCGACCTCGCCGAGCTGGATGCCATCCGCGTCCAGTTCCTCGGCAAAAAGGGCCTGCTGACCGAGGCCATGAAGGGTCTGGGCAAACTATCCCCGGACGAAAAGCGCAGCCAGGGAGCCGCCCTGCACGCTCTGCGCCAGCGACTCGAACAAGCCCTCAATGACCGCAAGCAATCGCTGGAGGCCGCGCAACTCGCCGAACGCCTGGCCCGCGAAGCCGTGGACGTCAGCCTGCCCGGACGCGGCCAGGGAATGGGCAGCCTGCACCCGGTCACCCTTACCCTGCGCCGCGTGGAAGCCTTGCTCGGCCAGCTCGGTTTCAGCGTTGCCGAAGGCCCGGAAGTCGAGGACGACTTCCACAACTTCACCGCGCTCAACATCCCCGAAAGCCATCCGGCGCGGGCGATGCACGACACCTTCTATTTCGACGCCCACACCCTGCTGCGCACCCATACCTCGCCGGTCCAGATCCGCGCCATGGAAGCGCGCCAACCCCCGCTGCGCATCATCGCGCCGGGTCGGGTCTACCGCTGCGACTCGGACGCAACCCATTCGCCCATGTTCCACCAGATCGAGGGCCTATGGGTGGACGAGGAAGTCAGCTTCGCCCATCTCAAGGGCGTGGTGCAGGCCTTCCTGCAACGCTTCTTCGAGCGCGACGACCTGCAAGTACGCTTCCGCCCCTCCTTCTTCCCGTTTACCGAGCCCTCCGCCGAGATGGACATGAGCTGGAACGACGGCTGGCTTGAAATTGGCGGCTGCGGCATGGTCCACCCGAGCGTGCTGGCCCATGTCGGCATCGACAGCGAGCGCTATCAGGGCTTCGCCTTCGGCCTCGGCATCGAACGCCTGACCATGCTGCGCTACGGCATCGACGACCTGCGCCTGTTCTTCGAGAACGACCAGCGCTTCCTCGAACAATTCGCCTGAACACTCACCCGCCCCGTCATTGCGAGCGCCGCGAAGCCTTCCAGAACCGATGCATCATCCACGCACCATGGATCGCCCCCTCGCCGCGCACCTCGCCATGACGGAGTAACACCGGACACTTCAAGGGACAACCGCGATGCGTTTTTCCGAACACTGGCTGCGCGAATGGGTCAGCCCCGCGCTCACATCCGAAGAACTCGGCGCCCAACTCACCATGGCCGGACTGGAGCTGGACGCGCTGGAGGCCGCCGCACCCGCCTTCTCAGGCGTGGTCGTGGCCCGCATCCTGTCCGCCGAACAACATCCGGATGCCGACAAACTGCGCGTCTGCCAAGTTGATGACGGCACAGGCGCGCCGATCCAGGTCGTCTGTGGCGCACCCAACGCGCGCGCCGGTCTGATGGCGGCGTTCGCCCGCGTCGGAGCCCGACTGCCGGACGGCCTTGAGATCAAGCAGGCCAAGTTACGTGGTATCGAATCATCCGGCATGCTCTGCGGTGCGGACGAACTCGGGCTTGACGGCTACAACGATGGCCTGCTCGAACTACCCGTCGACGCCCCGGTCGGCACGGACTTCCGCGTCTGGCTGGACTTGGACGATCAGGTGTTCGAACTGGGCATGACTCCTAACCGCGGCGATTGCCTGAGCATCCTGGGCCTTGCGCGCGAGACAGCCGCGCAGAACGGCCTTCCCCTCGGCGGCCCGACGCTGGCTCCGGTCGCGCCCGCAAGCGACGCTGCCATCGACATTGCTCTCAGCGCACCGGAGGCCTGCCCACGCTACTGCGCGCGCGTCATCGAGGGCCTTGCCGCCGACGCAGCCACCCCGCTGTGGCTGTGCGAACGCTTGCGTCGCTCCGGTCTGCGGTCGATCCACCCGATCGTGGATGTCGCCAACTACGTGATGCTGGAACTCGGCCAGCCGCTGCACGCCTTCGATCTGGAGCGACTCAACGGCGGTCTCGACGTGCGCATGGCGCGCGCCGGGGAAACCATGACCGGTCTGGACGGCAAAACGCTCAAGCTTGAAACCGACATGCTGGTGATCGCCGACACCTCCGGCCCGATCGCCCTCGCAGGCATCATCGGCGGACTGGACTCCGGCGTGAAGGGCGGAACAGTCCGCATCGTACTGGAAAGCGCCTGGTTCAACCCGGAAGCCATCGCCGGACGCGCCCGCCGCCTGGGCCTGCACACCGACGCATCCCACCGCTTCGAGCGCGGCGTCGATCCCGAGCTGCCGCGCATCGCCATGGAGCGCGCCACCCAGTTGCTGTGCGAACTGTACGGCGGCACACCCGGTCCGGTCATCGAACACGGCAGCGCCGCCCACATGCCCCAGCGCCCCCCTATCGTCCTGCGCCGCGCGCGGATCGAGCGCATCCTTGGCTTCACCCTCGGCGATGACACCATCGATGGGATTCTCACCCGCCTTGGCATCAGGATCGAACGCACCGCCGATGGTTGGAGCGCCATCGCCCCCAGCCATCGCCACGATCTGAACATCGAGGTGGACCTGATCGAGGAGCTGGTGCGCCTGCACGGCTACCACAACCTGCCCGCCCGCCTGCCGGTTGCGCCGCTTGCCATCGAACCGCGCCCGGAAAGTCTGCTTCGCCTTGATGAGTTGCGCGACCGGCTGGTCACCCTCGGCTACCGCGAAGTCATCAGCTACAGCTTTGTTGACTCCCCCCTGCTTGACAAGCTGACCCCGGATCAGACCCCTCTAGTGCTTGCCAACCCCATTTCCAGCGAGATGGCGGCTATGCGCACCACCCTCTGGGCGGGGCTCATCAACATCCTCCAGCACAATCTGAACCGCCAGCAAGCCCGCGCCCGCCTGTTCGAGACTGGCCTACGCTTCCTGCCCTCGCCCGACGGCCTGAGGCAGCAGGCGATGCTTGCGGGCCTGGTGTTTGGCGATGCCCTGCCTGAGCAATGGGGCGACAAGGCGCGCAAGACCGACTTTTTCGACATCAAGGGTGATATCGAGGCACTGCTTGAACTCGGAGCCGCGAAGGCGCGTGTTCAGTGGACCCGCGCGGAACATCCGGCCCTGCATCCGGGTGTATCCGCCCGCCTGCTGCTGGACGGCGAAGAGTTAGGCTGGGCCGGTCTGCTCCATCCCAGCCTGGAGAAGGCACTCGACCTGCCGGACAAGGTTTTCCTGTTTGAGCTACACCAGAACCCCCTGCTCCAGCGCAGCATTCCACGCTACACCCCGGTCTCGCGCTTCCCGGTCATCCGCCGCGATCTTGCCCTGCTGGTGCCGGACACGGTGAGCGCGAGCCAGGTATTAGCCTGCATGCGCGAGGACGCGCCCGCCTTCCTGCGCGAAGTCGAAGTGTTCGACGTCTACCGCGGCCAAGGCGTATCCGATACTTTCGCAAGCATCGCTATCCGCTTGATTTTGCAGGATAACGAGCGCACTCTTGGCGACAGCGACGTGGATAGCATGATCGCGGCCATGCTGACCCGCCTGCAATCCCGTTTTGGCATCAACTTGAGGACGTAACGCTATGGCGCTGACCAAAGCCGACATGGTCGAACGCCTCTACGAGGAACTCGGCCTCAACAAGCGCGAGGCCAAAGACCTGGTTGAGATGTTCTTCGACGAAATCCGCAATGCCCTCGCCCAAGGCGAGGACGTGAAACTATCCGGATTCGGCAACTTCCACCTGCGCGACAAGAACGAACGCCCCGGTCGTAACCCTAAAACCGGCGAGATGATCCCGGTCACGGCTCGCCGCGTGGTGACCTTTCGCGCGGGCCAGAAACTGAAGTCACTGGTCGAAGAGCATGCAAGCGCGGAAACGGCCTGACGAACTGGACGAATTGCCCACCATCCCGGGCAAACGATACTTCACCATCGGCGAAGCCAGTGAGCTGTGCGCCGTCAAGCCACATGTGCTCCGTTACTGGGAACAGGAATTCCCCCAACTCTCCCCGGTCAAGCGCCGCGGTAACCGGCGCTATTACCAACGCGAAGAAATCGAACTGATCCGCCGCATCCGCGGCCTGCTCTATGACCAAGGCTTCACCATCAGCGGCGCTCGCCAGCAACTGGAGGAGCCGGAGAGTGAAGCCTCCACGCCCACCGGTTCACTGCGCGATACGATACTGCGCGTGGAGTCCGTACTCGCCCTGCTGCGCGAAGGCCTTAAAGACAATCGTTGACGCAGACCCGCACTGCCGCTAATATGCGCGGCTCGCAAGCTCGGCAAGTAAATCCGATCCGGGGTGTAGCGCAGTCTGGTAGCGCACCTGGTTTGGGACCAGGGTGTCGGGGGTTCAAATCCCTCCTCCCCGACCACGTTGGAAATACTTACCGTCTCTACTGCGCCCGTAGCTCAACCGGATAGAGCATCGGCCTTCTAAGCCGAGGGTTGCAGGTTCGAGTCCTGCCGGGTGCGCCATGTTCTCTATGGTGGTCGTAGCTCAGTTGGTAGAGCCCCGGATTGTGATTCCGGTTGTCGTGGGTTCGAGCCCCATCGATCACCCCACCTTATTCATGACAAAGCCCGCATCAAGCGGGCTTTGTCGCGTCAGGGCGAAAGCTTCTCGGAGCGCACGACTAGCGCTCTCGGAATGCCATGAAGACATTGGACATCATGGGCTTCAACAAGTATTCGAGGAGACTGCGCTCACCCGTCTTGATGACCACATCCACCGGCATCCCGGGATTGATGCGATCGTATTTCAGTCGCCGCAGATCGCCAGGGGAAACCGTGATGAGGGCCACATAATATGGGGCGCCGGTTTTCGGATCACTCAAAATATCCGCCGATACGCTGGCCACTTTCCCTCCGACGACGGGGTTGAGCGAATCAAGGGCCACGAAACGGACCAAGGCCACCAGATCGGGCGCGACCTTTTCGATCAGGTGCGGCTGAATACGCGCCTCCACGATCAGGGCATCGTTTGCGGGGACCAAGTCCAGAATGGCTTCGCCAGGCCGTACAACGCCGCCTACGGTATGCACCCTGAGACCGACAATGGTCCCATCTTCCGGGGAACGGATCTCGATGCGTGAGAGCTCATCCTCCAAGGCCGCCAGACGCTCGCTGAGATTCGGTATTTCCTTTTGAACAAGGGTCAACTGAGTCTCAACGTCCTTCATGAACTCCTGCTCGCTCTGAAGCTTGCGAAGCTGGATCTCGTTCAGCGCGGACTGGGCCCGACCAATATTCGCCAGATCCCCGCTGCGCTGGGCCGATATCTCGGAAATGGCTCGTTCCAGTTCAAAAATACGATTGCGCGGCACATAACCTTTTTCAAAAAGCTCACGCAGAGACGAAAGCTCCTCTCGAAGCAGAATCATCTGCTGCTCTTTACCGCGCTCCAGAGCCTGTAACCCACTAATCTGCTGCCGCAAGCCGACAAGATTGGAATCGAGGATCGACAGCTCGCCTTTCAATGCCTTGCGGCGCGTATTGAAAAGCGCAGTCTGGGTCTCGATAGCCTCTGCGACCACCGGATTGGCGCGATCCGACAGCATGGGGTGCTCAAAGCCCGGTATGGTTCCAAGACGCTCGGCCAGCAAACGCGCTTCAATGGCCCGATCGGCAATGAGCTGATGACGCGCGATCATCAGTTGGGCTTCAATCTGGGTACGGCTTAGGCGGATCAGCACATCATCCTTCTTCACCTGATCGCCATCCCTTACGCGAATTTCTTCGACGATACCGCCCGATAGATGCTGAACGGTCTTGCGTTTGCTCTCCACAACCACGGTGCCAGACGCGGTGACACCAGCATCCAGCGGCGCCAATGCAGCCCAGGCGAGAAAGCCGACGAATCCAAAAGCAATCACCAAGCCGCCAAACCGAATGACCGATGCGGTGCTTTTACTATGTCTGGCAAAATCACTCCCGCCGCCATGGGTGGCAGAGGATTTCATACTTTCATGACTCATAATCTTTCCAAGAAACCGCTGATAAAATCCTGGCAGAATGTTGAGAAACACATTTCACCACCCCGACAAGACAAGCCATGAATGGCTTGATCTGAAACAAAGACTTTGTCAACTTCCTGCTAGCCGCCGAGCTCAGAAGCTTCGTCCCGGGATGGGGCTGTCGGCAACAAGCCTGCCAACACCTGATCTCGCGGGCCGAACGCGGCGACTGCTCCATCCCTTAAGAAAAGAACGAGATCAACAACACCGACGATATTTGGCCGGTGTGTAATCAAAATCACCGTAGCACTCTGCTCCTTGAGTTTCAGAATGGCTTCGACCAGGGCCCGCTCACCTACATCGTCCAGATTTGAATTCGGTTCATCCAGCACAACGAGCACCGGATCCCCGTATACCGCGCGCGCCAGGCCAATGCGCTGCCGCTGACCGCCTGAGAGCCATTGTCCAGCCTCACCCACCGGTGTGTCATATCCCTTGGGAAGACGCAGGACCATCTCATGAATACCAGCCATCCGCGACGCCTTGAGCAGGGCATCCGGATCGACCCGACCAAAGCGCACGATGTTTTCCGCAATCGTGCCATCGAACAACTCGACATCCTGCGGGAGATATCCGATATGCGGCCCAAGGCTTGCCTTATCCCAATCATGGATATCCGCACCATCCAGTCGCACCTTGCCGGACTGAGTCGGCCAAACACCGACCAGGAGCCGCGCAAGAGTCGACTTGCCCGATGCACTAGGTCCTATCAGTCCAAGCAAGGAGCCAGGCGCCAGGGAGAAACTCACCCCCCTGATGACCGGTGTCTCGCCTCCCGGAGGAATGGCCACGACCCCCTCCACCCGAAGCTCCCCTTGCGGGGGGGGCAGAGGGGTTTTGGGCTGTGATTCAGGAACCGCCCGTAGCAACCCTTCAAGCCGACGGTAAGCCTCCCGCGCGGCAATCCACCCCTTCCAGACACCGATCAATTGCTCAACCGGAGCCAAAGCCCGACCCAGAAGGATCGAGCCCGCGATCATCATCCCCGCCGTCATTTCGTTATTGATGACAAGATATGCGCCCAAACCAAGGATCAGCGATTGAAGTGCGATACGCACGAACTTGGTCGTAGAGCTCACCATACCAGCGCTGATGCTGGCGTCCGTTTGCAGACCCAGCGCACTCCGGTGGATTCTTGACCAACGCTCGCGGATACCTGGCAACATCCCCATGGCACCGACCGCTTCGGCGTTTCGCAGATTACCCTGTGCCATGGCATTCGCCCGGATGGCCTTGGCATTGGCTTCCGAGAGTTTCCCGTGCGTCAGAAACTCATTGAGCAGCGCCAAGGAAACAAGAATCGTCGCGCCAAGCAGGGCCAAGACCCCCATCTGCCAGTGGAACATGAAGATCACCATAATGTATATGGGTACCCATGGCGCATCGAAAAACGCGAACACACCCTGACCCGTCACAAATTGGCGAAGAGTATTGACGTCCGCCAGGGCCTGATGCCCACCGCCGCCATCTTTTCCTTGCATTCGGTAATCAAACGAAGCCTCAAAAACCCGCCCCGACAATCGTTCATCAAGCTGATTCGAAAGCAACACTAATGTTTGACTTCGAACCCACTCCAGAACGCCCATGAGGATATAAAGACCCATGGTTATAAGGGTCAGCATGACCAGGGTAGAAACATTCATGCTGGCCAGTACACGGTCATATATTTGCAGCATGTAAATGGCGGGAACCAGCATGAGGATGTTGATCACCATGCTGAACAAACCAACCGCCAGAAAAACTCGCCAATGCTCGGCCAACAACTGGCGAATCCGGGACTGTTGCGCGACAGATTGTTTTTTCATCAGTTTTTCTTCAGCCAGTTATCAATCACCGCAACATCGTTCGTACCCAATGCCCCCACTGCAGCGGCAAGGCGGAATCGATACATCACAAAGGCATAACGCGCCTGCTGTAAATCGCGCCGTGCCGTAAAAAGCTGGTGCTGGGCGTTGAGGACATCCACACCCGTGCGATAACCAACCTGGAGTCCGATACGAGCCGCATCCAGCGCCACCTCGCTTGAGCGCACGGCTTGCCGGAGGGCACGTATGCGCGCACCGCTATCCACTACCCCATGGAACGCCTCGACGACACGCTGCTCGCTCTCGGATCGAGCCAGCCGAACCTCTGCCATGGCCTGGTCCAGACGAGCCGACGCTTGCCGAGACACAGACTCCAATCGCCCGCCCGTCAGCACCGGCAGTGAAAGCTGAACCCCTGCCGAATAAGTCTCATCCTTGTCGTAACCCGTATCGGTATTGCCGAGGCGCTGGGCGTTCACGACCGCGTCCAGTACCGGATACCCCTGGCTTCGCGCCGATTCGACCGAAAACTGGGCAATTTGCCGTTGAAGCTCGGCCCCCTGGATTTCAAGCGATCCGTTCCTGGCCGCGTCAACCCAGGCCTCCAGCACTTCCGGCTGGGGGGGGGAGAACTCGACAGAGTCATTCAAGGGCGCGAGCGACTCGAAAACCCTCCCCGTCAGGGTAAAAAGAGCCTGCCGCATATTCCTCCGGTGACTCTGAGCCGCCAACTCTTCCGCCACGGCCAAGTCATACCGCGCCTGAGCCTCATGAATGTCCGTCACCGTACCGATACCGCCCTTGTACATGTGCTCCGCTTGCAACCTCTGCTCGGCGATAGCGGCAATCTTTGCCCGTGCAAGATCAACCACGTCCTCGGCAAACACCGCATTGGTATAGCCCTCGGCGACCCGCAACATCAAATCCTGTTCGGCACGCAGCCAGTCCAGCTCAGAAAGAGCTACACGCGATTCAGCCTGATCGACAGCAATCCATTTCTGGCGGTCGAAGAGTGGCTGGCGCAAGACGAGGGCCAGCGATGAGCCGGAATACGTGCCGGATTGCGCAGTGGAGGGTTCAAGGTTCCTGTGGGCCCGGTTGATCCCCGCGGTCAAGCCCATCTGGGGCCACAAAGCCGCGCGGGCCTGTGGCAAGGCCTCTTGCCCGGCGCGACGGGCTGCTTCGGCGGCAGCAAGCTTTGAGTCGTGCTCACGCGCGACATTCAAAACCTCAAGTAACCCTGGAGCCGACCAGGCCGAAGAACTCATGCCCAACGCCAAGATGGCGGTGAGCCCGTGCAAAAAGCGGCGGGTCAAGGTCTGCAAGGGCGTGCTTCCTGTAGGCAAAGTTGCGCGAACTTACAGCAGCACCGTGACAGAAGTTTGTACCCGCTTGGCCCGAGGTCAGGCCGGAGCACATGGCTTTAACCGATGTCATCAATTTCTTATCAAGCTTTAACAAATGACCCGCCTAATAAGCGCGCTTTATTACAAGGGAACAAGGCATACCTCCGTCCCCACCCCCGACGGGCGCATCGGTCAGGCGGCTTGCGCTGGGGTAGTTTGGCGGGAAGGCTGAACAGCAGTGGCTTTCCGATGAGAGGCCACCGCGACACGCGAACAGCGGATGCTCCCTGGTCGCGTCCTGGCACGCCCCCGTATGCCCCTCTTATGGATGAAGACGCTTGGACACTGAAAAACGCGTCAATGACGCGGACTTGACCGTCCCGCCCTGACAAGCCCGCCTCGGGCCATGGCGTCAAGTGCTTGTTTATGAAATCAAAAACTGGCTGCCATAAGGCACACATACGGAGTTAGGCTGATCATGAGCATCGTTTATCACAACTTGGCGTCCGGCAATTTTTCCCAAGACTGGAGCAACACCGGCCTCATCACCACGAACGATGACTGGAGTGGCGTGCCTTCGATCATGGGGTACAGAGGGGATAACCTGTCGGCCTTGGCTGGTACAGATCCTCAAACTGTCCTGGGCTCGGGCACGCCGGTGATCGACGTAAATGCCAATCAGGCCAATCCAAGCACCTACACAACAGGCGGTGTCACGGAGTTTCAAATTACCGATCCCGTCATAGCCCTGAGCGGCTCGGGCACGGCAGATGCACCTAACCTTGTGATCTATCTCGACGCCACCGGCCGGGAAAATATCACGGTGAGCTACCGCCTCCGTGACATCGACGGCGCGGCGGACAACTCCGTCCAGCCCATTGCCCTGCAATATCGCATCGGCAACACCGGCGACTTCGTCAACGTGCCTGCGGCCTACTTCGCCGACGCGAGCACAGGCCCCAGCCTGACCGATGACAACGTCGCCAACATCTCGGTCACCTTGCCTTCCGCAGTGAACAATGCCGCTCAACTGGAAGTGCGGATCATCACCAATGACGCCAGCGGCAGCGACGAATGGATCGGGATCGACGACATCCAGGTCACCAGTCAGGCCATGCCTGCGGGCCCGACGCTCACCTACACCGGTCAACTGAACGAATCCAAGGTCTTCGACGGCTCCATTAACGACAAGATCATCATCAAGCTTTCAGGCGGAGATACCTTCGCCGACCTAGGGGCGGACATGCTCTCCGCGGGTCAGGCGTCCGTCACCAATGCGCCCGCAGGGCTGACCGCCGTGCTGACCCGCATCGACAACACCACTGCCGAGTTGACCCTGACGGGCTCCGCCACAAGCCATGCCAGCGCGGATGACGTGGGCAACCTCACTGTCACCTTCACCGACGGCGCATTTACCGGCGGTTCCGCCGCCGCCGTGACGAATGCCACGAAAAATGATCTGTCCATCAACTTCGGCGACCCCGGCGCTGCGGGCAGCACCCAGACCTTCACGCCCAATGCAGGCACCACACAAGACAGCTCCGACGCCTCCACGGCCATCGCGCTAAACGCCAACTGGATGGTGGTGGGCGACGACGAGGCCAACGTGCTGCGCGTCTACTCCCGCGAGGGCGGCGCGGCAGTGAAGGAGTGGAGCTATGCCTCCGACCTTGGCCTTGGCTCCAACGAACTTGACCTTGAAGCAGGCACCCGCATCGGAGACACGCTGTACTTCATTGGCTCGCATAGCAACTCTTCGGGCGGCAGTGAAGACAACAACCGCGAGCACGTTTTTGCCGTGACCGTATCCGGCAGCGGGGCCGACACGACGTTCACCTATGTCAACCAATACGCGGGGCTTGAGAGCGACCTGGCCGCCTGGGATAGCAACAACACCCACGGACTTGGCGCCAATTACTTTGGCCTCACGGCATCATCCGCGGGCGGTGTCGCACCTGAGGCGGCCAGCGGTTTCTCGATTGAAGGCATGACGGCAAACCAGGCCGGAAATGCCCTGCTGCTGGCACTCCGCGCGCCGCAATCATCCACGACGAGCCGCGACAAGGCCGTTATCGTCTCGGTCGATCTAGCCAACCTTTTCACCACCCCGAGCTTCGGCGCCCCGGTTGAACTCGACCTGGATGGCCGCGGCATCCGCTCCATCGAAAAGGCAGCCGATGGCAACGGATACCTCGTTCTCGCCGGCCCGGCGGGTGCGGCCAGCGTCGAGGCGACACAGGATTTCCGGCTGTATCGACTGGACAATGCGCTGACCACCGCGACTGAGATCGACGTCGATCTGGACGCCCTTCTTGTAGCTACCGGCGGCAGCTTTGAAACCATCGTGGACGTGCTGAACACTGCTCAAGGCACGCTCGTGCAATTGCTGCAAGACAACGGCGACACGATCTGGCCGGGCAAGAGTCAGGCCTCCAAGAGCCTGCCCGCGGCCGAGCAACAATTCCAAGGCAACTGGATCGCCCTGGGCGCAGATGCGGGCGCAGATGCTACCGGGCCGACCCTGGCCAGCAGCACTCCCGCGGACGACGCCAGCGATGTCTCCGTCGGCGCCAATATCGTGTTGAAGTTCAGCGAAGCCGTGAAGGCCGGCACGGGCAACTTCGTTATCAAGAAGACGAGCGACGACAGTGTGGTAGCGACCATCGCCGCCAGTGATGCCCAGGTGAGCTACGCCTTCAACACCGTCACCATCAATCCAACGACAGATCTGGCCAACGCAACCGGCTACTACATTGAAGCGGACGCCACCGCAATAACCGATATCAACGACAATACCTGGGCTGGCATCAGCGGGGCCAGCAACCTGAACTTCACCACTGCCGCCGCCGCGCCTGCCTATGCCTTGTTGATCACCGAAGTGAACTCCAACGCAGGGCCTGCCGACTTCTTCGAGCTGTACAACTACGGCGGTTCAACCATCGACCTGAGCAACTGGCGCTGGACAGACTCGGCGGCAGCCTTCGGCGCCGCCACCGCAACCTTCGCCCCCGGCACCACCCTTGCCGCCGGTCAGAAGCTCGTGGTTATCCAGAAATCACTTTCCACCGATATCGATGCATTCCGCACCGCATGGAACCTGCCGACGGATATCGCCATCGTGGCGGTAGGCGGCCCCGGTCTGGGCTCCGGCGATGCCGTGGTCGTGTTCGATGCATCCGGCAACACCGCCGCCGGATTCAATTACACGACGGCTGCCATCACTGCCAGCGACGGCACGATCATCAACCCGGTTGTCCGCTCCGACAGCAATCCGGCCGCAGGCGGCCATGCTGGGGCCTCCGTAGGCGGCGCCGCAACTGAATCGGCCGTATGGGATGGACAATCCACCTCCGCGCCAAAATACGACAACGCGACCGTCAACACCCTGGGCGCCTACGCGCAAGGCGGAGCACCCGCCAACATCGGCTCACCAGGCCGCATTGACTCCGGCTACGACCTGACTCTGGGAGCGTACACAGAGAGTTTTGCCGTCAACCTTGGCGAGTTCACGACTTACAGTATCGACGCGGATAGCGCTCATACCTGGTACCGCGCAACCAGCGGCTACGCCGAGGTCAATGGCTACGGCGACACCGCCGCCGCCAACGACTGGCTAATTTCCAAGTCATTCGATCTCTCCAAGACCGCTGTCGAATATCTGAGCTTCACCACTTGGACACGTTATTCCGACACCGGAATCACGAACCCGGAGGTCAAGCTCTACTACTCCATCAACTATTCCGGCAGCGGCGACCCGACAGCGGCCACCTGGACAGAGCTGAGCTATACCCCGTCCGCTGACAACAGTCAGGTGACCACACCCTCGGGTCTCATCGACCTGTCCGCCATCAACGGCGCCAATGTGTACTTCGCCTTCCAGTACACATCCTCGGGCACCGGCTCCAACAGCTCGTCCAACTGGCGAGTGGACGATATCAGCCTCACTGGCTACAACGGCGCGGTACTCTCCATTGCCGCCACGGATGCGAGCAAAACCGAAGGCAACGCAGCGACGACCGCGTTCACGTTCACCGTGACCCGCGCGGGTGACACCTCTGGCGCCACCGACGTCAACTGGGCCGTGACAGGCTCGAGCGCCAGCCCTGCAGACGCCGCCGACTTCGGCGGAACCTTGCCCTCCGGCGTTGTGAGTTTTGGCGTTGGCGAAACCACCAAGACCATCACGGTCGATGTTTCCGGAGAAACCACGGCGGAATCGACGGAAGGCTTTACCGTTACCCTTTCCGGCGCTACCGGCGGCGCCTCCATTATCCAGGCGACTGCGACGGGCTCCATCCTCGATGACGATTCCGCGGCCACACGCATCAGCGCCATCCAGGGCAACAGCTCCGCCAGCGCGATGGACGGCAACATTGTCACCGTTGAAGCCGTGGTGACCGCCTACATGCCAGGCCTGGGCGGCTTTTACATACAGGAAGAGGCTTCAGACGTCGACGCCGACCCGACCACATCCGAAGGCATTTTCGTCTACGACAACCGTGCCGTTACCATCGGCGACATCGTTCGCTTCAATGCCGAAGTCGACGAGTTCAAGGGTCTGACCGAACTCAAGAATCTCTCCAACTTCAGCGTGGTGAGCTCTGGCAACCCGTTGCCCACCGCCACTCTCATCACCCTCCCCGTGGCTGACATGGTGAACTGGGAAGCGGTTGAAGGGATGCTCGTGGAAGTACGCTCAAGCGGTTCCAGCCTGGTCATCACGGACAACTACAACCTCGGGCAATACGGCCAAGTGACGCTGACTTCGGACAGCCTGCTGCGCAACTACACCGAAGACAATGCACCGAGCATCCCCGGCTATACCGCCTATCAGGCAAGCACACAGCGCGATCAGATCATCCTGGACGATGCGTTCAGCTCACAATTTCCCTCCGTACACCCGGGGCGCGGCGGCAATGATCTGTCCGCAAGCAACACCCTCCGCGCCGGAGACTCGGTGACCAGCATCACCGGCGTTCTCGACCAGTACGTAGCCGGAAGCGAGCTGGCCTACGAAACGACTTACCGCATTCAACCAACGGTCGAGCCGGTGTTCAGCGGCGCAGCGCGCCCGACCGCGAGCGATCTGCAAACAGCGGTAGGCTCTCCGGAGATCAAGGTAGCCTCGGCCAACGTACTCAACTATTTCACCACATTTGGCACGGCAAACTTCACCAACCCGAACGGCACCACGCATGACGGACGCGGGGCAAGCAACGCGACCGAGTTCGCGCACCAGCAGGCCAAGATCGTAGAAAACCTCATCGGCATGAATGCCGATGTCTACGGCCTGATGGAAATGCAGAACAACGGTTTCGACGACGGCTCCAGCGCCATCGACAATCTGGTGGATGCAATGAATGCCGTAGCTGGGGCGGGTACCTATGCGTATATTTCCGGCCCGTTCAACGATGGCGCGGCGGCGGGGGACTCGCTGACCGCAGGGGATGACGCCATCATGGTCGCCATCATCTACAAAACCACCACGGTTGTCCCGGTAGGACAGGCTGCGGTACCCGACGTCACCGCCTACGACGCTTTCTCGGCCACCTATGGCAACCGCGTCCCCCTCGCACAGACTTTCAAGTCTCTCGCGGACAACGAGCAGTTCACCCTGGTGGTCAATCACCTCAAATCCAAGGGCAGCGTCATTGATGCCGACGTCGGCGATGGTCAGGGCAACAACAACCAGGCACGCATGGAGGGCGTACGCGACCTGCTGGCCTGGCTCGGCACCAACCCCACCGGCTCCAGCGACCCGGACTACCTGCTGGTCGGCGACTTCAATGCCTATTCGCATGAAGATCCGATTGCCTATCTGGACAACAACGGATACGACAAAGTCTCCAGTGGCCTGTCCTATTCCTTCGACGGTCTCTGGGGCTCCCTCGACCACGCCCTGACGAGCACATCCATGACCAGTCAGGTCGGAAATGTGGTCAAGTGGGACATCAACGCACCGGAACCTGCCATCCTTGACTACAACATGGAGAACAAGGATGCCGCGCAGGATGTGAACTACTATGCGGCCGACCCCTACCGCTCCAGTGACCACAATCCGATTTTGATCGGACTGAACCTTTCAGGCACGGTCGCGGATACCACCGCACCGCTGTTCCAGTCTGCATCCGTCGATGGCAGCACCCTGACGCTGACCTACAGCGAAGCCATCAACGCAACGAACAAGGCCCCGGCAAGCGCCTTCTCGGTCAATATCGGCGGCACTTCGGTCACCCCGACATCGGTTGCCGTCAGCGGCTCCACCATTACCCTAACCCTGCCGAGCGCAGTAACGAGCGGACAAAGCGTTCTCATCAGCTACACCGATCCGACCGCCGGTAATGATGTCAACGCCACTCAGGATACTATCGGCAACGATGCCGTGAGCCTTGTCGACCAGATTGTGACCAATCTGACCGCCGCGCCAGCTCCCACGCCTACGCCTACGCCCGAACCCACGCCTACGCCTACGCCCTCCGTTGACGGCGACAACATCCCTGGCTCCACCGAGAACTTGGCTCCGGCTCTTGGCGCCGGAGGCACGCCGGGAGACGGCAACGGCGACGGCATTCTGGACAGCGCGCAATCGCAGGTTTCCTCGTTCACCGTTATCAACACCACCCCGGGAAGCACGGGCTCGACCTTCATGACGCTGGTTGCCGACAGCCTGGCCGGCAAGGTGGATCTCGGCGATGGCAACAGCGCGACCATCACCAACATCAGCCAACTGGACAGTCCCGCGAACAAACCTGCGGGACTAACCCTACCCACGGGCCTGATCAGCTTCTCGGCCGACATTGGAACCGCTGGCTCTTCGGAGACGTTCAGTTTCTATGTGGATGCAAACCTCGACATCAATGGCTTCTGGATTCAGGGTAGCAACGGCGTTTGGTACAACGTGGCGAATGAAGCCCATGGCGGCAACCTGATCCAGGAAGGAAACAAGCTGCGCCTCGACTTCAAGCTGACAGACGGCGGCCCCTTCGACGCAGACGGCAAGGCAGATGGAAACATCACGTGTATCGGCGGCTTGGGAGAGATGCCTCTGAGCATCATCGGCCTGCCAAGCTCCGATGTGCCTGCCGGCACATCCTGGTTCTAAGCCGGGCTTTCGCCATACCCACGTGAACATCACAGAAGACCATCATGAAGAACCCTCAACAAACCTCCATCCTCCTCAGAACGCTCATCTTCGGCTTCTCGGCCGCGACAGCTCTATCCCTCGCGGCCTGTGGCGGCGGAGGTGGTGGAAACAGCTCCGAAACGTCTCAGACGTCGCCCAACCAGACCTATCTGGACTCAACGCAAATTCAGGGGCGCTGGGTCTCCCCCGTCGGCATCAACCCCTCGAAAATTGCCAACGTCGTTCCTGTTGACGCAAACAATGCCGATGCATGGGTTCTGAGCCTCAACGGCAACAGCGCGGTCGGCCTGAACAAGCTCCGCATCAACCGTGACTACTCGATCTCCGGGAAGTATTACGATCTGACACAAGCAAACGCCGTTGCTCAATCGGTATCCGGCGCAGCCGTCACCAACTTGGGCTCCACACCCAAGAGCTTGGCTTTCAACGGGCTTGCCTCAGGCGCAATGACTCTCAACCCCAGCACTTCGGCGGCGGATGCGGGCAATCAGGCCGACGCCGTCGGCACCTGGAGCACGACAGCAGGCTCAGGAACTATCCTCATCAGCTGGACGGTTGCCACCGACGGTTCTCTCAGCGGCGCATCCTCCTCGGGCTGCCTTTATAGCGGAAAACTGGTCGCCCAACCCTCGGCCCAAGCATTCAACGCTCAAGTCATCGAAAGCTGCCAAGGCATAAGCACAGCACTAGGTGGCATCGCAACCGTCAGTTCCGACAAGCAAGCACTGAAGTTTCTCGCCACCACAGCCGACGAGAGCCGCAGTGTGGTCATGCTATTGGCCAAGTGATACAAACCGGTCACCCCCGGAAAGGCATCCCCGGCTTTTCCGGCATCCTCACAAAAATCAAAGGGCCCTTCAGGGCCCTTGCTTTTGCATTCAACGAAACGACTCAAACCGTTTCAATCGACAAGCCTAGCTTCTCAACCTCCGCGCGCGCTCCGGCATGGGTCAGTACACCTATGCTGGCATGCTCCGGCTTCAGATACTGACTGGCCACACGGCGCAGGTCGTCCAGCGTGACGTCCAGCAAGCGCGCGCGATAGGCCATGCGGCGCTCCGGCGTGGCCCCATGCAGGGCATTATGGAAGGCCTTCTTGGCCTCGCCCGCCGGAGAGCCGGGCTTGTCGATACTGGAGATAACCGACAGCAGCGCCTCTTCCAGGGCCTGCGAGGTATGCCCCGCGCCGTGCAACCAATCAATGGCGCGATCAAAATCGGCCAGGGTGTCGCTCAGACGCGGGTCGCGGTAGGAGTAGAAGCGGAAGCTGGCGGATTCGGGGTCATAGCTTGCGCCGCCGCCGTAGGCCCCGCCCTGCTCGCGGATGACCCGGTGCAGGAAACCGTTCCGCAGGTAAGCGCCCAGGAGGGCTAGCGGACCGGCATCGGGGTGATCGACTGGCGCCGCCGCATAGGCCTTGGCACAAAAATGCACTTGGGTGTTGGTGATCCAGGCCTCTTTGGTGCCTTCGCGGGTTGCGGGCAGGGCGATGACGGACGCGCCCGAAGCGCACGGCGACCAAGTCCCGGCCTGCGCTTTGGCAAGCGCCTCGAAGCCGCGCCCTTCGGCCACCATCAGCCATTCACGCGGGGCCTCGGCCAGTTTGTGGTGCAAGGCTGCCAGACGCTCGGCGAATGCCTTCAGCCTTGCCTCATCATCCAGATCATCGTCCAGCGTCTTCAAGGCTTGCAGCCCCTGCAAGCCGCTCCAGCGATGCGCGAGCCGCGCGGACGGAGAAAGGCGCGAGGAGGCGATCGCCATCGCGTGACTGTGACCGGAGGAGGTCACACCCTGCTCGCGCGCGAAGCGGGTCTGAGCAACCAGTTCACGCAGGCGCGGCAGCTCATCGAAACGGGCCGTTTCCAGCACCTCGCGCATCAGACCCTGCAAGGCCGAGCCATTGCGCGCCAGGGCCTTGCCGGAAATGACCACGTAGCCGCGAGTCCGTTGTTCGTCATCCAGATGAGCGCGCACCGAGGCATAGGCGCCAATCCCACCGGTTACGGCGGACAGGCGCTGCTGCATCGTGAGGTAGTCGTGCTCGCCCGCGCCGACCTCGCTGAGCATGCCAGTGACAAAAGGCAACAAGGCCAGTTCGTCATCCGAAAGCGCGCTCATCGGCATGACGACTTGGCTGTAGACGATGCCATTGGTACTGGCGTCATACCAGGTCGTGCGGTGCGGGGCCTCGTCCACCTTGGCCGGAACAGGGATGTCGAGAGTGGGCGGGATGTCCTGACGAGTGACCTGCGGCAGGACTCCGGGATCATCATGGCGGGCCTGACGCTCCAGCAACGCCTGCGCCTGCTCGACCACGGCGCGCTTGTCGGCCGCACTCATCCCGGCCTTCATCAGCTCCAGGCGAGCCCTCTCCGCTTCCAGCTTGCGTGCGGAGAGACTGGTGTCTGGCGCCAGCGCGAGACGCACGCGATGCGGGTTATCGAGGAGCAAGCGGCGCACCAGACCCTTGATGTAATCCGGCTGCCGAATGCGTTCACGCAAGCTGGCCAGCACCGGCTCCAGGTCCAGCAGGGCCACCGGGTCGCCGTCGTGGATAGCGGCGGGTAGCGCATGCAGGATCAATTGCAGACCGTAGGGATACGAATCACCGGTAATCTCGCGCTGCGAAAGCTCAAGCTGGTGCAGGACCGCCTCCACCATATCCAAGGGCACACCGTCCTCGGCCACCTTGCCCAGCACGTCAAGGATGAGCTGCTCGATAGCGCCCGCATGCTCTGGATTGGAACCCTCAACCCCGGCGGCGAACAGCATCTCTTTCTGCGAGTCCTCCAGTCCGCACAGTGGCGAAGGCGCGCTACCGAGCTTGGTGGTCTCGAGCGCCTGCATCAGCGGCGAGGCGCTGTTATCCAGCAACACGCCGGACAACAGCTGAGCCTCCAGCAAGCCCTCAAGATCCGCGTTCTCACCCAGCAGCCAACCCACCACCACATGGGTCTTGTCAGACGTTTCGCCCTCGACAGCATAAGGTTCGACCACGCACCTTGGCGCGTCATAACGCTGCTCGGCGGGCACCTTGGTATGCGGATCGATACGCTCGAAACGAGCCAGCGCCTTATCCTCGAACACGGCCTGCAACTCGGCGACCGGCATATCGCCATAGGTCATGAACACCGCGTTGGATGGGTGGTAATGGCGCTTGTAGAAAGCAACCAATTGTTCATGGGTCAGATCCGGGATGGCATCAGGGTCGCCACCGCTGTTGTGGTGGTAAGTCACAGTCGGGTAAACGTGTTTTGTGAGCGCCTGCCAGAGCGTGCTGACCGGATTGCTCATCGCCCCTTTCATTTCATTGAATACGACGCCCTTGAAAACCAGCTCGCTGTCCGGATCATCCGCCCTTGAAAACTCCACCCGATGGCCTTCCTGGGCAAAATCAAGTGCATCCAGACGAGCAAAAAAAACCGCATCCAGATACACATCAAGAAGGTTCTTGAAGTCTTTCCTGTTCTGACTGGCAAAGGGATAGGCCGTCCAGTCACTGGAGGTAAAGGCGTTCATGAATGTATTCAGCGAGCGACGCGTCATCATGAAGAATGGATCACGCACCGGAAAGCGCTCGCTCCCGCACAGCGCCGTGTGTTCGAGAATATGCGCCACACCGGTCGAATCCTGCGGCACGGTACGAAGACCGACAAGAAATACATTGTTGTTGTCCCGCGCCGCCAGATGGAAATGACGCGCGCCAGTCGCGGCATGTTCGAACTCCTCGACATGCAGTTGCAGCGCTTCGATCCACTGGCGACGTTTGAACGTGAAGGCGGGATGATGCTCGGTAACGGTATTCATTTTGAGGGCTTTCTCGCCCGTGCCAGGCACGGCTCATTCGATGAAGGAAACGGAACGGATGATACCATGCGACCCCCCGGCGCCTTTTCCAACCCCCAGCGCACCCGCCGGGTTTTCGCCCCCAAGGCTAGACACACCGCCATGACCATCGACATCCAACTCCAGGCCCTGCGCGAAGGGCGTCTTGACGAAGCGGGACAACGCGCCCTGCTCGCCGCCGCGCTTGAGATCGGCCAAACCGATGCAGCCTTCGAAACCGCCGATCACCTGGCCTACGCGCTGCTGACCGAGGGCCGCGCCGAAGAAGGCCGCCAGATCGCGCAACATGCGCTGGCACATGGCGAGGACTTCGCCCTGCTGCACACCCTGGCCCTGGCCGAACGTCTGCTCGGCATGCCGGGAGAAGCGATCTCTCATCTTGAACGAGGCCTCAAACTGCTCGGCCAACCGAGCGAGGATGAACTGATCGGACTGAGGGCCGACATGCTGGAGCATCTCGGTGCACTGTACCGGGAACGGGACCAAGCCCTGCGCGCCTGGCAAGCGCTGGAACAAGCCTCGGGGCTGCACGCCGGACTCGCGGACGCCGCCGCCCGCCTGCGCTGCGAGATCGAGCTTGCCCGTCTGGCGCGGGACATGGGCGACAAAACCCAGTCCGCCGACAAATGGCTGACCGTGATCGAGGTCGCGCGCCAGGCCGAAAGCCCTGGCGAAGAGGCTCGTGCCCTGCTCGAACTGGCCGACATCGCACGGGAAGAAAATCACCGGGAAGCGGAAGCCTCCCTGCGCCAGGAGGCCATCGACGCACTTGCCCACGCGAAGGCCTGGGGAGAACTGGCACGCACGTTGTTCCAGATCGGCCACAGCCAAAAGAGACGCGACGCGGCCTGGCAGGCGCTGTGGCTGATGCTTCTCCTGCGCGGCCCCATGGAAGGTCTGATGAACGCACAAGCCTGGCTATTCATGCGCGAAGACCAGAAAGCACGCCCCGAGGCCGCCAAAACCGCTGCCTCCGTCCTTGCCGTCATTGAGGCCCTGCCACGGGATCTGCCCCGTCATGCCGAGAATCATCGCATGGCCATCAGCCAGCTGCTGACCTGCGCACGGTTGCAAGGCATTCACGAAACCGGCATTTCGGACTGGATGACAAAAGAAAAACTTCGCTCGGAAGATGGCGTCATTACAGACACCATGCATATGATCGAAAACATGGATGAAGTCGCCCAATGGTTGTTTGACCGCCACGCATGTCCCGATCTCGAAAATACCCCAGGGCTTTATTTAATGGAAAACCTTGCATAGAATCGGTAGCGGAAAACAAACAGCGCACCATCACGCAAAGGAAAAAGCCCATGAATATCGATTCCATCGACCTGAGCCAATTCACCATCGAAGAGCTGGACGAACTGAGCAAGCGCGCCCAAGCCGCCATTCGCCAGATCAAGGCAAAGCGCGCCAGCGACCTGCGCCGTCAGGTTGAGCAAACCGCCGCCGCCCTGGGTATTTCCGTCGCCGAACTGGTCGGCCTGGAAAAGGGCTCCGCCAAGCGCGCTTCCAGCGGCAGCAAGGTCGCCCCGAAATACCGCAACCCGACCAATGCTGACCAGACCTGGACTGGCCGTGGCCAGAAGCCGGTCTGGCTGCGCGAGCAACTGGACAAGGGCGCGCGCCTGGAAGACTTCCTGATTCGCTGATGCACTGACTTGCCTGCGTTCAAACGCGATTTAACAGGCAACAAAAACCAAAAGCCCCGATCGGGGCCTTTTTCATTCCGTTTTCTGCAGGTCAAGACAGGCTTGGTAATAGGTCTTCTTGCTTCCCCCGAGCACGTCTGCCGCAATGACTGACGCGCTCTTGACCGACACCCCATGCGCCAGAAGACTGCGGAGCAAGGTTTCCTCGCTAACCCCACTCGCAGCCTTGACCACAGGCTCCGCACCCTGCACCAGGATGACGCACTCGCCACGCTGCTGGTCTTCATCCTTCTCCACCCACTCGGCCAGGATCGCCAGTTCATCCTGCCGAATCGTTTCGTAGGTCTTGGTGATTTCCCGCGCCAGTGTGGCCGGACGCGCCTCGCCCAGCACCTCCGCCATGTCACGCAGGGACTCCAGCAAACGATGCGGAGCCTCGTAAAAAATCAGCGTGCGCGTCTCTCCCGCCAGATCTCGCAAGCGCCCCTTGCGCGCCGAGGAGCGGGCAGGCAAAAACCCCTCGAATACGAAGCGATCGCTCGGCAGGCCGCAAACCGAAAGCGCCGCCATCGCCGCGCTCGCACCCGGAACCGGCGACACTCGTATCCCCTCGCGCAGCGCTGCGCGCACCAACGGAAACCCCGGATCGCTCACAAGCGGCGTCCCCGCGTCCGAGATCAGGGCGATGGACTGCCCTCCCTTGAGCCGCTCGATCAGTTCATCCACACGCTCAAGCTCGTTATGCGCATGAACCGCTGTCAGCGGCGTGGCAATGCCGAAATGCTGCAACAACTTGCGACTATGGCGCGTATCCTCGGCGGCGACCAAGTCCACGCTGGCCAGCACATCGCGGGCGCGAGGCGTCCAATCACCGAGGTTGCCGATCGGCGTGGCGACAACATAGAGACAGCCATGCGGCATAAGCGAATCCCGAGCAAAAAAATGGACTGGGCTATACTTTACAGGATGCCGGTCGCCACCACCGTGCCCGCCCGTGCCACGCAAACCAAGGAATCACCGCCGTGACAGGACAGCTCCGCGGGCCGATGCTCGCTCTTTTTTTCATCGCCGCCCTGTTGAGCGCCTGCGCCCCTCAGTCGCCGCGCCCGACCGCCGCCCAGGATCAGGCTGTGACCGAAGCCGAACGCGAGCAGGACCCGGTCAAACTGGCCGCCGCTCTCTGGCAAAAGGCCGAAAACGCGCAATCCGCCGAACAAGCCCATCTTCAGTTGCGCGCCATTGAAACCCTGATCGACGCGACCAAGCCGCAGAACGCCTTGACCTACCTGCGCTCCAGAGGCGCCAACCGGGCGGCCTGGGCCCATTACGAACCGCGCCGCGAACACATCGTCCTTGGCTTCGAAGCCTTGCAGAGTGGCCGCAATATCGAAGCCATCCGCTGGCTGCGGGATATCCCCGCCCCCCTTGCCCAGCCGGAGGCCGCGCGGCGGCTGGATATGCTCGCCAGCGCACTGGAAGCCGAACGCCAGTATCTCGACGCGGCGCGCCAGCGCTCCGCGCTTGACAGCCTGTTGAGCGGCGAACGCCGCGAAGCCAACCAGAACGCTCTGCTGAAGGCGCTGGATGGGATGGATAAAAAATCCTTCGAACAGGCCCTCCTGGAAATCATGGACCCCATCTTCGGCGGCTGGTTGCAACTGGCTCAGACCCATCGGGAAGGCTCGAAAAAACTCGCCGACTGGCGTCAGAGCCACCCGTCCCATCCCTTGCTCGACGCCGTCTATGAACGCCTGCAACGCGATGCAGCCCTACGCGTGCCGAAGACCGTACCGCACATCGCCCTCATCCTGAGCCAGGACCCGCGCCTAGCGGATGCCGCGCGCGCTGTCGCGGCGGGCGTCGCGCTGGCGCGCGAGGAAGCCGGAGAAAGCGCGCTCCCGGTACGTGAATATCCAAGCCAGACGAATGCCGATGCCTTCCGACATGCCGTGGACGAAGCCGTGACCGAAGGCGCCACACGCATCATCGGACCGCTCGACCGGGAAACCCTGCAAGCCATCTCCGGCGGCAGATACAGCGTACCCATCATTGCCCTGAACACGCTCGATTCCGGCATTCCGGCGCAACCTAACCTGATCCAGTTCGGCTTGCCGCCGGAAGCCGAGGCCGAAGCCGTGGCATCCCGCATGCTGGCCCAGGGCAAGATGCGCGCACTGGCGATCGCGCCGAGCGACCCACTGGGTGAGCGCATGCTCAAGGCCTTCACCGAGCGTTTCACCGCAGGCGGCGGCCAGTTGACAGACACCTTGCGCTACGGCAACCAGCCCGCGACATGGAATGCTCAAGCCCAACAACTGCTGCGCACGCAACCGGACCCGCTGGGAGGTTCCGCGCCAAGAATGCGTGAGGATGCCGACGCGCTGTTCCTCATCGCCCGTGCGCGCGACGCCCTGCAATGGACTCCCCTGCTGCGCAACCAGGGCGCGGGCAATATCCCCATCCTCGCCACCTCGCACGCCTACGACGGCGCTCCCAAACCCGCCAATGACCGGGGCAAGGACGGCCTTTATTTCTGTGACATGCCGCTCGTGCTCGGTTACGCCAAACGCGCGGGCCAGAATGACTCCAGACGCTTCGAACAAGCCGTCCTGAGCGGCCAGCCGCGCCTGTTCGCGCTCGGCTACGATGCCTATCTGGTCGCCACGCGGCTGGATGAACTCAAGCGCAAGGATGTCTTGCGCGGACAGACCGGCGAATTGACGCTGGATGCCCTCCAGCGTATCCAGCGCGCCCCAGCCTGGGCCATGTTCCGGGCCGGGCTGGCGCATCCGATGGATGCCGCGCAGCCTTGAGCCGTCCCACCTCCGCGCAGACACGCGGTCAGTCCGGCGAACAGCGCGCGCTGGAACACCTCCAGCACCAGGGCCTGAAACTGGTGGCGCGCAATGCCCACGCACGCGGCGGCGAACTTGACCTGGTCATGCTCGACGGCGCGACTCTGGTGTTCATCGAAGTCCGCAGCCGTGCCGCGGGCGGGCTGGTCGGAGCCATGGAAAGCATTAGCCCCGCCAAGCGGCAACGGATACTGAACGCCGCCCGCGCATTCCTCGCCCGACACACAGAACATGCCGGACGCGCCTGTCGTTTCGATGTCATCGCCATCACGCATGACTACCACGGCGACACGCTAGAATGGGCGCCCAACGCATTTGAAGCCTGAGCCGATGTCCGACCTGACCACCCTCATCCTTCGCCAGACCGAAACCCGTCAGCGACAGGTCGCCACGACTCTCGCAAGCGTGACCGAGCTGCTGGCGCAGGCCGCCGAACGTCTGCTGGAGGCCTGCCTGAACGGCCAGCGTATCTTCCTGTGTCCGTTGCCCGGAGCCCAGCCGCTGGCCGAACGCGCCACCAGCTTGCTATTGCGCGGCATGATCCAGCCGCGCCCCGGGCTGCCGGTCATCCTGCTCCACCCACTGGCGGGTGAAGACTCCGGCTGCGCCCCACGGCTTGCCAGTCTGGCGGCCCCCGGCGATATCCTGCTCCTTTTCAACTGCGGCAGGCAGGACGACGCCGAGCCGACCATCGGCGCCGGGCAAGCCCTCGACATGCGCCTCATCATGCTCGGCGCACCCCTGCCCCCGGGACTGGTGGATCGATGGCATCCAGAGGACCTCCTCATCGCGCTCGACACACCCTGCCCCGCCACCATGCATGAAGCCGCTCTGGCCGCCGTGCATGCGCTGTGCAACGCACTGGACCATCGCTTGCTGGGGCTCGCCTGATGCTGACCGAAGTCCAGCTCCAGGCCCTGCGCGCGGCGTCCGGTGAAGGCCGCATGAGCACCGAGCACGCCACCCTGTGGGCCTACGGCATGGACAACAGCCGCCGTCATGCCCTGCCGGACGCGGTAGTGTACGCGCGTGACCATGACCAGGTCCGCGCCGTGGCGCGAGCCTGCCACACGCATCGCATACCCCTCGTCGCGCGCGGACGCGGCACCGGCACCACCGGTGCGACGGTCCCGATCCACGGCGGTGTGGTGCTGAGCTTCGAGCGTATGAACCGCATCCTCGAAATCAACCCGGATGACCGGTTGATGGTGGTCGAACCCGGAGTCACCAACGGCGAGGTCCAGACCGCCGCGCGCGAACACGGCTTCTTCTGGCCGCCCGACCCGACCAGTGCGGCCTTCTGTACCGTGGGCGGCAACCTGGCCTACAACTCCGCCGGACCGCGCGCGGTCAAGTACGGCACGGTGCGCGACAACGTACTCGGCCTGCGAGCCATCACCGGCGACGGACGCGAGCTGCGCACCGGAACACGCACCACCAAGGGCGTGGTGGGCTACGACCTAAGCCGCCTTCTGATCGGTTCCGAAGGCACCCTGGCGATCATCACCGAGGCCACCCTCAAGCTCACCCCGCTACCTGAATCCATTCGCACCGCCCGCGCCCTGTATGCCGACATGGTCAGCGCCGCCCATGCCGTCGCCCGCCTCATGGCGCAGCCGGTCACGCCATGCGCCCTGGAGTTCATCGACGGCGCGGCGATGGACATGATCCGGGGCCATACCGACGCCGACCTACCACGCGAAGCACGCGCCATGCTGATGATCGAGGTGGACGGCCCCGCCGCCTGCCTGGAAACGGCCCTCGCATCGATCCGCGCGGCGGCGGCGGTCGATGGCCTGCTGGAATGGCGCGAAGCCCGCGACGCGAACGAAGTCGAAACCCTGTGGGCCGCTCGCAAGGCGCTTTCCCCCGCCCTGCGCAAGGTCGCGCCAAAGAAGATCAATGAGGACGTCGTGACACCGGTCTCGCGCATCCCCGAACTGATCGCCGGTCTTGAGCGGCTATCCGCCGCGCACGCCATTCCCATCATCAATTTCGGCCACGCGGGCAACGGCAACATCCACGTCAACCTGCTGCTGGACCCAGACATCCCTGGAGAATGGGAACGCGCCCACGCCTGTCTGGATGAAGTCTTCGCGCTGGTTTTGAACCTCGGCGGCACACTCTCCGGCGAACACGGCGTGGGGCTGGAGAAACGCGATTTCATCGACCGGGAACTGGATGAAACCGCCATTGATCTGATGCGCGGCATCAAGCGGGCGTTCGATCCAAACAACATTCTCAACATCGACAAGGCTCTGCCTTTGCCGCCGGACTGAGGCCGTCATAAACTGGGCGCATTGCTCAGGATTGACCCATCATGACTGCCTCCCTCGGCTTTGGCATCGCCGCACTCATCGCCTACACCCTCTCGGCCCTGCTGCTCTGGCGTCGGCTGCCCTTGCTGCGCGCGGGCGAGAGCCCGGACAAGCGCGGCGCGCTCGGCATCGCCATGCTCGGTCTTCTGCTGCATTTCGGCGCGCTGGCCGGTTGCCTGTGCATCAGCGACGGTATCGATCTTGGCGTGCTCAAGGCCCTGTCCCTGTCCGGCCTTGTGACGCTCGCCATCGTGATTTTCTCCAGCCTGCGCCAACCACTGGAAAACCTTGCCCTTCCGGTTCTGCCACTGACCATGCTGGCACTCGCCGCGCAACTGGCCTGGCCCACTGCCCCGCGCAACATGATCGGCCACCAGCCCGCGCTGGAGATACACATCCTGCTCTCGATCCTGGCCTACAGCCTGTTTACCCTGGCCGCCATGCAGGCCGGGCTGCTGGCCAGTCGGCACCGCGCCCTGCACGAGCGCCGCCCCGGCGGCCTCGCAAACATACTGCCGCCGCTGGAGCAAATGGAAACCCTGCTTTTCCGCTTCATCGGCACAGGCTTCGTTTTGCTGACGCTGGCCCTGGCCACCGGTTTCATGTACCTGGAAGACATTTTCGCCCAGCATCTTGTCCACAAGACCGCGCTGAGCCTGGTGTCCTGGAGCGTGTTTGGCGCGCTGCTGCTGGGGCGCCATCTGATGGGCTGGCGCGGGCGCACTGCCGTCCGCTGGACCCTGAGCGGCTTCGGTGTGCTGCTGCTGGCCTATTTCGGCAGCAAGATCGTGCTGGAGTGGGTCTTGGGCGTTCAACGCTGATCGCATATCATCGAACCACGCCCATCACCATCAACACCTTTTGGACGCCATACCCTTAAGCGTGCTCATCGGCGCGCTCATCACCCTCATATTCCTGTCCGCCTTCTTCTCCGGATCCGAAACCGGACTGATGACGCTCAACCGCTACCGCTTGCGTCACCTCGCCCAGGAAGGCCATCGCGGCGCGCGTCTCGCGCAGAAGCTGCTGGAACGCCCCGACAAGCTGATCGGTCTGATCCTGCTAGGCAACAACTTCGTCAACGTTCTGGCCTCCACCCTCGCCACCGTGATCTTCATGCGCCTGTTCGGCGAGGCAGGCATCGCCATCGCGGCGGGCGTCCTGACCCTGACCCTGCTGATCTTCGGCGAGGTCGCGCCCAAGACCATGGCGGCCCTGCACCCCGAGCGCATCGCCTGGCCCGCCGCCTATGTCTACACCGGCCTGCAGAAGGTGTTCGGCCCGCTGGTATGGGCGATCGGCCTGCTCGCCAACGGCCTGCTGCGCCTGTTCGGGGTCAAGGTCGGCTCCGCGTCCGGGCACAGCCTGTCACACGACGAACTGCGCACCCTGCTGGGCGAGACTGGCGGGCTGGTCTCGGAGCGCTACCGGGACATGCTGATCGGCATCCTCGATCTGGAAGAAGCCATGGTGGAAGACATCATGGTGCCGCGTCAGGAGATGGGAGGAATCGATCTGGATGGCGACTGGGACGAAATCCTGCACACCATCGGATCCACCCCCTACAGCCGTCTCGCGGTCTACCGCGGCGAGCTGGATCACGTGGTCGGCACCATCAACCTGCGCCATCTCGTCCCCATCATCCAAAAAGGCGAGCTTACCCTGAAGACCTTGATGCGCTCGGTCGAGGCTCCCTACTACGTGCCTGAAGGCACTTCCCTGCATACCCAGTTGCTCAATTTCCAGCGCGAAAAGAAACGCATGGGTCTGGTGGTGGACGAATATGGCGACATCCTCGGCCTGGTCACGCTGGAGGACATCCTCGAAGAGATCGTCGGTGAATTCACCTCGCAGCCGGACGACGAGTCCTCGGAATTCCAGCCCCAGCCCGACGGCAGTTTCCTGATTGATGGACAGACTCCGCTGCGCGAGATCAACAAGCGTCTTGCCACCGAGCTGCCGACCGACACGGCCAACACGCTCAGCGGCCTGATCCTCGAACATCTGCAAGAACTGCCGGAGATCGGCATGCGCCTGGAAATGGCGGGCTGCACGGTCGAGGTCACACGAATCGCGCGCAAGGTGGTGGAACAGGCCCGCCTGTGGCCGTCGCTCGAACACGTCAGCGAGCTTGAACCCTGACAGAAGCTGACATACCGTTCCGACCGTCTGCCGGGGGCTTGAAACACGGCCGATCGCCCTGACCTTGCATCCATCGCTCGCCCGTTCGGGACCAGCCATTCACACCCCATCCCCCGTCTGGCCGCAATCTCCGGTAAAGTGCTTCTTTTCCGGGCCTCGCGCGGCCCCTCAACCGGAATTCGAATCGTGCTCTCCACCGCCAACATCACCATGCAGTTCGGCCCCAAGCCGCTGTTCGAGGACATTTCCGTCAAATTCGGCGACGGTAATCGCTACGGCCTGATCGGCGCCAACGGCTGCGGCAAATCAACCTTCATGAAGATCCTGGGCGGCGACCTGGAGCCAACCTCCGGCACCGTCATGCTCGACACCAACGAGCGCATCGGCAAGCTGCGTCAGGACCAGTTCGCATTCGAGGACTACTCTGTCATCGACACCGTCATCATGGGCCACGCCGAGCTGTGGGAGGTGAAGAAGGAGCGCGACCGCATCTACGCGCTGCCCGAGATGAGCGAGGAAGACGGCATGAAAGTGGCCGAACTCGAGGGCGCGTTCGCCGAGATGGACGGCTACACTGCCGAATCGCGTGCGGGCGAGCTGCTGCTCGGCCTCGACATCCCGGTGGAACAGCACTACGGACTGATGAGCGCGGTCGCGCCAGGCTGGAAGCTGCGCGTACTGCTCGCCCAGGCACTCTTTGCCGACCCGGACATCATGCTGCTGGACGAGCCGACCAACAACCTCGACATCAACACCATCCGCTGGCTGGAGAAGGTGCTCAACGCGCGCAACAGCACGATGGTCATCATCTCTCACGACCGTCACTTCCTGAACAGCGTCTGCACCCACATGGCGGACCTGGATTATGGCGAGCTGCGCGTCTACCCCGGCAACTACGACGAATACATGACTGCCGCCACACAGGCACGTGAGCGCCTGCTGGCCGAAAACGCCAAGAAGAAGGCGCAGATCGCCGAGTTGCAGAGCTTCGTCAGCCGCTTCTCCGCCAACGCATCCAAAGCCAGCCAGGCCACCTCGCGCGCCAAACAGATCGAGAAAATCCAACTGGCCGAGGTCAAGGTTTCCAGCCGCCAGAACCCCTTCATCCGCTTCGAGCAGGACAAGGGCCTGTTCCGACTCGCTCTGGAAGTGGAAAAGCTCAGCAAAGGCTATGGCGATGGTCCGCTGTTCAAGGGCCTGGACCTGATGGTCGAGGTGGGCGAGCGGATCGCCATCATCGGCCCGAACGGGATCGGCAAGACCACCCTGCTGCGCACCCTGGTCGGCGATCTGGAACCGGACAGCGGCAAGGTCAAGTGGTCGGAAAACGTCAGCCTCGGCTACTTCGCCCAGGATCATGCAGACGATTTCTCCGACGACATGAGCCTGTTCGACTGGATGACCCAGTGGCGCCGCCCGCAAGACGACGAGCAGGCCGTACGCGCCACCCTGGGCCGCCTGCTGTTCTCGCAGGACGAGATCAAGAAATCGGTCAAGGTGGTGTCCGGCGGCGAGCAGGGCCGCCTGCTGTTCGGCAAGCTGATGCTGCAGCGTCCGAACGTACTGCTGATGGATGAGCCGACCAACCACCTCGACATGGAATCGATCGAATCGCTCAACCTGGCGCTGGAAAACTATCCCGGCACCCTGATCTTCGTCAGCCACGACCGCGAATTCGTGTCTTCGCTCGCCACCCGCATCATCGAGCTGACCCCGAACGGCATCGTCAACTACAGCGGAAGCTACGACGATTACCTGCGCAGCCAGGGCGAGGAGTAGGGCGCGGCATCCATGTCGGCTTCCCTGTAGCCCGGATGCAGCGGACTTCGTCAGCTTCGCGTTAAGCGAAATCCGGGGAACGCCCGATCCCGGATCCGGCCGACGGCCTCCATCCGGGCTACAGCCTCCATCAGGATCGATACCATGGCCCAAAAACCCAAGACCCAGTACGTCTGCGCCGAATGCGGAGCCGTCAGCCCGAAATGGGCTGGGCAGTGCGGAGAATGCGGCGCATGGAACAGCCTGACCGAACAGGCCGCGCCGACCGCCGCCGCCACCGGCAAGCGTGCGGTCATGCAATACGCCGGGGAGCAAGGTGCACGCAAGCTGGGCGAAGTGCGACTGGCCGAAACGCCGCGTCAGGCCACCGGCCTGGATGAACTGGACCGTGTGCTCGGCGGCGGGCTGGTGCCCGGCTCGGTGATCCTGCTCGGCGGCGATCCCGGCATCGGCAAGTCCACCCTGCTGCTGCAAACCCTGGTCGCGCTCCAGCCCACCCTGCCCGCGCTCTACGTCACCGGCGAGGAATCGCTCGATCAGGTTGCCCTGCGCGCCCAGCGACTCGGGCTGGAGGCGGCCGAGATGCAGCTGCTGGCGGAAACCTCGGTCGAACGCATCGTCCAGCAGGCGGAAATCCTGCATCCGGGCGTGATGGTGGTGGACTCGATCCAGACCCTGTTCTCCGAACAGCTCAGCGCCGCGCCCGGCTCGGTCTCGCAGGTGCGCGAGGCCGCCGCCCTGCTCACCCGGCTGGCCAAGCAGCGTGGCATCTGCGTGTTCATCATCGGCCATGTGACCAAGGAAGGCGCCATTGCGGGACCCCGCCTGCTGGAGCACATCGTCGATACCGTGCTCTATTTCGAGGGCGAACCCGGCAGCCGCTACCGCGTGATCCGCGCGGTCAAGAACCGCTTTGGCGCGGCCAACGAACTGGGCGTGTTCGCCATGACCGAGCACGGCCTCAAGCCGGTCAGCAACCCATCCGCCATCTTCCTCTCACGCCACGAGGAGCCGGTCTCAGGCAGCGTCATCATGGTCACCCGCGAAGGCTCACGCCCGCTGCTGGTCGAAGTACAGGCGCTGGTGTCCGAAAGCCCCTTCGGCCAGCCGCGCCGGGTCGCCCTCGGGCTGGAACAAAACCGCCTTGCCATGCTGCTGGCAGTCATGCACCGTCACGGCGGCATCGCCATGTTCGATCAGGATGTGTTCATCAACGTCGTCGGCGGGGTCAAGATCAACGAGACCGCCGCCGATCTGCCCCTGCTCTGTGCGGCGCTCTCCAGCCTGCGCAACCGCCCCCTGCCAGCCGATACCGTGATCTTCGGCGAAGTCGGTCTGGCGGGCGAGCTGCGTCCCGTGCCGCACGGCATCGAGCGCCTGCGCGAGGCCGCCAAGCACGGTTTCAAGCGCGCCATCCTGCCCAAGGCCAATCTCTCCGGCAGCCTGCCCAAGGGCATGGAACTACACGGCGTGTCGCGCCTGACCGAGGCCCTGGGCCTGCTGTAGAAACATTGTCCCGCCGCGAGCACGGCGAGTGCGCCATCGGCCCGGAGCCCCCCTACGGCAATCCGCCCCATGAGAATTGGCGCAGGCATCCCCTGGACGCCTCGAAAAACCGTCACGAGCGGATGGAGTGCAAAGAGACCCGCAGCAGGTCCCCGAGACATATCAAACAGATAGGCGAGGGGTGAGCGGGCTTTGCCAGCTTCGCGTTAGGACGCGACGCCGCAATCCGTCCGCAGGCTAACGCCAGCTACGCGTTCAGTGGGTTTTTCGAGGCGCCCCCTGTCATTTCCGGGTGCTCGCCAAGAGGTGACATGACTCCGCATACCAGCGCGCGGGGATACGCCATGGGCAAGATGCCGCCCTTCCGTAAACCGGCATGCTAAAATGCCGGTCCTTTTGACCGGACACTCCGCATGGCCGCCAAGCCCCGCAAGAACGCTGAAGAGACCGCTCCCGATCTCGCTGCCTTCGAAGCCTCGCTCCAGGAGCTGGAGGCCGTGGTACAGCGCATGGAGCACGGCGAACAGCCGCTGGAGGAGTCCTTGCGCGACTTTGAACGCGGCGTGAGCCTCATCCGCCAGTGCCAGGCCATGTTGCAGAGCGCCCAGCAACGGGTGGACACACTCACTCGCGACGGACGCCTGACCGATTTCACCGCCGACGATGCCCAATAATGCCATCACCGTCGCGCTGAAAGCGGCGGCGGCGCGGGTTGAGTCCGCGCTTGAAACCTGCCTCCCGCAGGCCGCTCACCCTCCGGTCCGTCTGCATGAGGCCATGCGCTACGCTGTGCTCGGCCCCGGCAAGCGCGTGCGTCCCTTTCTCGCCTACGCGACCGCTCGCCTGCTTGCGACGCCAGAAGAGCGGTTGGACGCTCCGGCCTGCGCGCTGGAACTGATCCATGCCTATTCGCTGGTGCATGACGACCTGCCTGCCATGGACGATGACGACCTTCGCCGAGGCCGCCCGACCTGCCATCGCGCCTTTGACGAGGCCACTGCCATTCTGGCGGGCGATGCCCTGCAAACCCTGGCGTTCGAGGTATTGAGCGAAGCCCCCGGGCTCTCCGCCGACACGCGCCTCGCCATGCTCGCCACCCTCGCCCGCGCCAGCGGCTCGCGTGGCATGGCGGGCGGCCAGGCCATTGATCTTGACGCAGTCGGACACAGCCTGGAGCTTGCCGCGCTGGAGACCATGCACCGCATGAAGACCGGCGCACTGATCGAAGCCAGCGTACGCCTCGGGGCGCTGGCGGGCGGAGCGGACGCAGACCTGCTCCAGCGCCTGCAAACCTATGCGTGCGCCATTGGCCTCGCTTTCCAGGTGCGCGACGATATTCTCGACGTGACCGCCGACAGCCAGACCTTGGGCAAGACCCAAGGCAAGGATGCCTCGCACGACAAGCCGACCTATGTCAGCCTGCTTGGTCTCGGCGCGGCGCAAAATCTGGCCGCAGACCTGCGCGACGAAGCCGTGGACGCGCTCAATGGCTTGCCGCGCGCGGACGAGTTGCGCGCGCTCGCGAGCTTCATTGTCGATCGCGGGGCCTGATCCGCCATGAACCTGCTCGAAACCATCAACGCTCCCGCCGACCTGAAGGCTCTATCCACGGAGCAACTCCACACGCTCGCGACGGAGCTGCGCGACTTCATCATTGACAGCGTCTCCAACACCGGCGGCCACCTGGCCGCCAACCTGGGCACAGTCGAACTGACCCTTGCCCTGCATCGCGTGCTTGATATTCCGCACGATGTGTTGGTGTGGGACGTCGGACACCAAGCCTATGCACACAAGATCCTCACCGGTCGCCGCGAAGCCATGTCCACCCTGCGCAAATTCGGTGGCATCTCCGGCTTCACCAAGCGTGAGGAAAGCGTTTACGATCCTTTCGGGGCGGGCCACTCCAGCACCTCCATCAGCGCCGCGCTCGGATTTGCCAAGGCGTTCAGGATGCAGGGCCTGCCGCATCACGCGGTGGCGGTGATCGGCGACGGCGCACTGACCGCTGGCCAGGCCTTCGAGGCGCTCAACCACGCGGGCGCGGGCAAGGCCAACCTGCTGGTGGTCCTGAACGACAATGCCATGTCCATCTCGCCCAATGTCGGGGCGCTCAACAAGCATCTCGCGCGCCTCATCTCCAGCCGCACCTACAATCGCGTGCGCGAAGGCGGCAAGCAACTGATCGATTTCCTGCCCGGCGGTGAACTTGTCCGTCGCGCTCGCGAGCAGGTCAAAGGCATGCTCACTCACAGCGCGCTGTTCGAAGAACTGGGGTTCCGTTACTTCGGCCCAGTCGATGGGCATGATCTCGACACGCTCATCGAAGTGCTGGGCAACCTCGCCGAACAGGGCGGCCCTCGCCTGCTGCATGTCGTCACCCAGAAAGGGCGTGGCTACGCCCCTGCCGAGGCTGACCCGGTTCGCTATCACGGGGTGAGTCGCTTCAACCCCTACAAGCTCGAACCGACTCCCGGCGGCCTGAAAGGCACGAGCTTCACCTCGGTGTTCGGCCACTGGCTATGCGACGCCGCCGAGCGCGACGAGCGCGTGGTCGGCGTAACGCCCGCCATGTGCGAAGGTTCCGGCATGGTGGATTTTTCCGTGCGTTTTCCCGCGCGCTATTACGACGTCGGCATCGCCGAACAACATGCCGTCACTTTCGCGGGCGGGCTGGCGGCGGCGGGTATGAAGCCTGTGATGGCGATCTACTCCACCTTCTTGCAACGCGGCTACGACCAAGCGGTGCACGATATCGCCCTGCAAAACCTGCCCGTGCTGTTTGCCATCGACCGGGCGGGACTGGTCGGCGCGGACGGCGCGACCCACGCGGGCTTGTATGACCTCGCCTTCCTGCGCTGCCTGCCGAACATGGTGCTGATGACACCCAGCGACGAAGCGGAATGTTTCCGTATGCTCAATACCGGCCTTGCCCACCATGGCCCCTCGGCGGTGCGCTACCCGCGCGGCGGCGGCAGTGGTGCGAAGATGCCGGAAGACGCCGGGACACTACCCCTCGGTCAGGCCGTCTGGCGCCGGCGTGGCCAAGGTCTCGCCATGCTCGCCTTCGGACCGTTACTGCATGAAGCGATGAAGGCGGCCGGGCAGATCGATGCCAGCGTGATCGACATGCGCTTCGTCAAGCCACTCGACCGCGCCGCCCTGCGCGAAGCGGTCGCCAGCCATACCCATTTAGTCACCATTGAGGATCACGCCCTGATGGGCGGCGCGGGCAGTGCGGTGCTGGAAGCGCTGGCTGACGAGGGACTGTCAGCGCCAGTGCTGCGCATCGGCCTGCCGGACACGATCACCGTCCAGGGCGCCCAGACCGAACTGTACCGGCACTACCAGCTTGATGAAGCCGGAATCCTGAGACAAGTCAGGGACTTCCTTGCGTCAAGCGGCGCGCGACCGTAACATCGCGCCTTTGCTTTTCCCGAACCGCCATGGCCGCCCACTACACCCTCAAAGTCCACACCGAATTCGCCGCCGCGCACCAGTTACGCGGTTATCCCGGCAATTGCGCCCGCATGCACGGTCATAACTGGAAAGTCGAGGTGGAAGTGACCGGCGCGCGCCTGGATGATGTCGGCATGGTGGTGGACTTCAAAGCCATGAAACGCGCCGCGCGCGAAGTGGCCGACCAGCTCGACCATTTCTACCTGAACGACATCCCGCCGTTCGACAGCATCAACCCCACCGCCGAAAACCTTGCCGCCTGGTTCTTCAGGGAGGTGGGCAAGCGTCTGAACGGCGAGCACGCGCAAGTGAGCGCCGTCACCCTCTGGGAGACCGACCGCGCCTGCGTGACCTATCGTGAGAACCATGACCGATGAGTGAAGCCATCCCGGACATCCAGGGCCTGATCGACACCCGCCGTATCGCCATCGATGCGGTCGGCATCAAGGGCCTGCGCCACCCGGTCGTGATCCAGGAACCGGACGGATCCAGCCAGTCCACCGTGGCCGCCTGCACCTTCACCGTCAACCTTCCGCACGACCGCAAAGGCACTCACATGTCGCGTTTCGTCGGTCTTTTGGGCGATGGGCCGCGCCCCATCTCAGCCACCATCATGGCCGAGCTACACGCCGAGATGCTGGACCTGCTTGAGGCCGAAGAAGGCAGCATCGAGATGAGCTTCCCCTTCTTCGTGCGCAAGACCGCGCCGAAGTCTGGCGTCTCCAGCCTGATGGACTATGTCGCCCGCCTGAGCGCCTTCGGCGATGGGGACAACTGCCATGTGACCATGGGCGTGGAAGTGCCGGTCACCAGCCTCTGCCCCTGCTCCAAGGAAATTTCCCAGTACGGCGCGCACAACCAGCGCTCGCACATCCGGGCCGAAGTTCAAGCCGACACCAGCCTGTCGCTGACCGAATTGATCCGCTTGCTTGAAGCCCAGGCCTCCTGCGAGCTGTACGGCCTGCTCAAGCGCGCAGACGAGAAGCACATCACCGAGCGCGCCTATGAGAACCCGAAATTCGTCGAGGACATGATCCGCGACGTCGCCCACGCCTTGGGCGAAGAGCCGCGCATCCACGGCTTCAACGTCGAGGTGGAAAATTTCGAGTCCATTCACAATCACTCAGCCTACGCTCGCCTGAGCCGCTGACTGCCTCAGCTGAGACTGCCCCGACCCCGAGCCGCCCGCCAAACACAACACATACCTGGCGGCGCCGCCCACTGAAACGACGAACCCCGCATTGGCGGGGTTCGGTTTTTACCAGAAGGCGTTTCTGACGCTCAGCGCAGCGACTGGGTCAAGCGATCCCCCAGCACCGCCGTGAACTTCGGAAGATCCTGATCGCCGACAAGGTCGGTCATGTCAATGCGGGTATCGCCGCTCTCAAGCGGCTTGAGTTTGAGGTTGAGCGCGACCGGCTTGTCGCCCGTGCCCTCCTTCAGCTCCGCACCACGCAGAATGACACCGTCGTACAGGCTGCGCGGTCGGGCATGCTTGATGCTCATGCTGCCGTCGGCGGCATCCAGCTTGACCAGATCAAAGCCAAGACGCTCCAGCGCAGCGCGGGTACGGTTGAAAACCACCGGATAGCTCTGCTGAACGACCAGATAACGCTGATCCTTATTCGCATCGAACACCATCCGCGCACGCGGCTGCAAACTGGCGGCCAACTGGGCACGCGCCTGGGCGTCGTCCCCGGAGAGATAGACCATCAGGCGCTTGAGCATTTCAGCTTCGAAGTCGGAATTGCTTTGGCCCATGGCCCACTTGAAGGTGGTGGACTCAGTCCCCGGCACCAGTGGAGCATCCTCAACCCGCTCCATGCGCTGACTGGTCAGGAAAACGCGGGTTTCGGCGTCGGTCTCGCCGCGTTCCATGCGCAAACGGACGCGATCCATATGGTCAGGCACGAAGAACAGACGAGAGAGCCCTTGCAACAAGCCCTGGAGACCGCCACGACTGGGATTTCCAGCGCTGCCGCCGGTCCAGTCGGATTCGAGGACCCCAAGCTTGGGATCCTGACGGTCGAGATTGTAGCCCTCCTCCTGGAGGAAACTTGCCAGACGCGGCCAGACAGCACCCGGTGCGGCCTGAACATTGAGCCAGCGAGCATCCGGCGAGCCCTCGATGGTGACGGTCGCGGATTTGAGAAGAACGCCCCCCCCCGCACTCGCCCCCCTGCTCGCCTCGCTTGAAGCTGTGGCCGCACGCGGAACGCTGGCGGCAAGCGCGGGATCCGGAGCGGTAAAGGCGGGTGGCACATCCAGATTGGGAAGGTTGCCGGAACGGCGCGCCTCGCGCGCATCATCCTTGCCGAGGCCCGGGATGTACGAACACCCGGCCAGAAGAACAAGGGCCGTGGCCGGGACGAGACCCAGGGCAAGCTGCTTCACACGCGGCTTCAAACGCATTGCTGATCCTCAGTTCATCACGCCGGCGGCACGCATGGCCTGGCGCAGGGGTTCTTCGTGTTCGGACGACAGCCACGTCAGCGGCAGGCGGATGCCACCGCCAATGAGCCCCATGGCATGCAGCGCCCATTTGACAGGAATCGGATTGGATTCGATGAACAGGTTCTTGTGCAGCCCGCGCAGCGGTTGGTCGAGCCCCCCGGCGCGCGCCGCATCGCCCGCCAGCGCAGCCTCGCACATCAAGTGCATGGCGCGCGGAGCGATATTGGCGGTGACGGAAATGACGCCCTTGCCGCCTTGCAGAATGACCTCACGGGCAAGATCGTCATCGCCACTGTAAACGTCAACGCGACCGGCAAGGCGCTGAATGAGATCGCGCGTGCGGTCCAGCGAGCCGGAGGCCTCCTTGATACCAACGATGTTGGGCACATCGGCCAACCGTTCGACAGTGGATGGCAGCATGTCGCAGGCGGTCCGTCCGGGAACGTTGTAGAGCACCAGCGGCGCGGGCACCGCTTCGGCGATGGTCATGTAATGGCGGTACAAGCCTTCCTGGGTCGGCTTGTTGTAGTACGGAGTAACCAGCAGACAGCCGTCGGCGCCCTCCTCGACCGCGCGCAGGGAAAGCTCGACAGCCTCGCGCGTGCTGTTGGCTCCAGTCCCGGCAATCACCGGGACACGGGAGGCGGCGTATTCGATCGTGCGGCGCACAACCTCAAGATGTTCATCGACATCCAGGGTGGCCGACTCGCCGGTCGTACCCACCGCAACGATGGCATCAGTCCCCTCGGCCACATGCCAGTCGACCAGTCGGCGCAAGGCTTCGAAGTCCAGCGACCCATCCGCCCGCATCGGGCTCACCAAGGCCACCATGCTCCCGTGAAACATCGCTCCCCTCCACACTCAGCGCCAGACGATATAACCGGACCATACTACCCGCCACGAGGCGCGGCTTGCAAGGCATCGGACAGCCTGCCCATCCCCCGGTTCCATGGTCCGTTTCCATAGGGCTGGCCGGGCGTGTACACTCGGCCAAAACCACCGACTTCAACATCATGCAGACCCACCTGGCCATCAACCTGCTCGCCAAGGATGCCATCGGGCTGGTCGAACGCGTCACCCGCCCCGTCGCGCAGAACAAATGCGTCATGCTTGATTCCCGCATGCTCACGCTCGGCGACCAATTCGCCGTCAGCCTGCTCGCGGGTGGAAGCTGGGATCGCATTTCGCGCCTGGAAACGGCGCTGCGCCAGATTGCATCCCAGCACGGCATGACGCTGCACATGACACGCACCGAGCCGGTCAAGGCTAGTGCGCCAAGCCTGCCTTACGCGGTCGATATCGTCGGCATCAACGACCCCGACATACCCCATGTGCTGGCTCAATTCTTCGCGGCGCAGGGCATCAATATCCGCGACTTCTCCACCATTCCCTACCAGGCCAGCGGCCACGGCACGGGGATGCTCTCCCTGCGCATCCAGGTCGACATCCCCGCCGACCGTCGACTGGCACTGTTCAAGGATGCGTTCTACGACCTTTGCGACGAACTCAACCTGGACGCCACGCTCGATCCCGTCCGCTAAGCGCCGCCGCCGGAGGGCCGCATGACCATGATGACCTTGCCCACGCTCGACATTGAAAGCACGGCAGGTCCTCTTCGTCTTCCCGATGACCTGCGCGGACAATGGCTGGTCATGTATTTCTACCCCAAGGACAACACGCCCGCCTGCACCACGGAAGGCCTGGACTTTGCGCGCCTTGCACCAGGCTTTGAATCCGCGGGAGCCCGCATTCTCGGCGTTTCGCGCGATGGCCTGAAAAGCCACGCCAATTTCCGCGCGAAATTCGACTTCCCTTTTCATCTCGCAAGCGACAAGAGCGAAGCACTCTGCAAGGCCTTCGATGTCATCAAGCCCAAGAAGCTCTATGGAAAGGAGTACCTGGGGGTAGATCGCAGCACCTTCCTGATCGATCCCGAGGGCGAGGTCCGCGCCGAGTGGCGCGGCGTGAAAGTGCCCGGGCACGCCGAAAGCGTGCTCGCCCGTCTGAACGAACTGACCCGGAACTGCTAACCCAACGAGGACCCTGGTGAAATGATGATCCACCACGAGCGCAACCGCCCCTGCCTGTTCGTTCTCGACACCAACGTCCTGATTCACGACCCCACCGCTCTGTTCCGCTTCCAGGAACACGATATCTACCTGCCCATGGTCGTTCTCGAAGAGATGGACGGCATCAAGAAGGGCTCTTCCGAAATCGCCCGCAACGTCCGCCAGGCCAGTCGCTTTGTCGATGACCTTGTGGCCGACGCAACCGTACACATGATCGAAGCCGGTCTGCCGATCAACCACCCCTTCCGCGACGGTCGCCTCAAGGCATGTTCGGGCCGCCTCTTCCTGCAAACCCGCGCGCTCAGCAGCCCGCTCCCGGACATGCTCGCGAGCGGCAAGGCCGACAACGCCATCCTTGGCGTCACCCTGGCCCTGATGCAGGAGATCAAGGATCGCCAGGTCGTGCTGGTGTCCAAGGACATCAACCTGCGCATCAAGGCCACCGCGCTCGGCATCATGGCGGAGGACTACGAAAACGATCAGGTCCTTGACGACGCGGACCTGCTGTACACCGGCATCACATCCCTGCCCAACGACTTCTGGAACGCGCATAGCAAGGACCTGCATGCCTGGCAGGAAGAAGGCCGCAGCTATTACCGCATCCACGGCCCCCTGACCCAGGAGTGGTATGCCAACCAGTTCGTCTACCTGGATGGCGACAGCCCGTTCGACGGCATTGTCCGCAGCCATGACGAGAACGGCGCGGCGCTGGTCGAGACCGCCATCAACTACACCCTGCCGAAGAACACCGTGTGGGGCATCAATGCGCGCAACCGCGAACAGAGCTTCGCCCTCAACCTGTTGATGGACCCGGAGATCGACTTCGTCACACTGCTTGGCCAGGCCGGCACCGGCAAGACCCTGCTGACCCTTGCCGCGGCGCTCGCCCAGACTCTGGAGAAGAACATGTTCTCCGAGATCATCATGACTCGCGTGACCGTCCCGGTGGGCGAGGACATCGGCTTCCTGCCCGGCACCGAGGAAGAAAAAATGACACCCTGGATGGGAGCACTGATGGACAACCTGGAAGTGCTGACCAAAACCGAGGGCGGCGGAAGCTGGGAGCGTCAGGCTACTCAAGACCTGGTGCGAGCACGAATCAAGATTCGCTCGCTCAACTTCATGCGCGGACGCACCTTCCAGAACAAGTTCCTCATCATTGATGAGGCACAGAATCTGACCTCCAAACAGATGAAGACCCTCATCACCCGCGCTGGCCCCGGAACCAAGGTCGTCTGTCTGGGCAACATCGCCCAGATCGATACCCCCTACCTGACCGAAACCACTTCAGGCCTCACCTACGTCGTCGACCGCTTCAAGGGCTGGCCGCACGGCGGTCACATCACCCTGCTGCGCGGCGAGCGCTCACGCTTGGCGGAGTTCGCATCGGAAACGCTTTGAGGAAGCCAGTCCTGCTGGCGGAGACCGGATGGCCAGATACCTGACCAGGCTCCTGGGCACGCGCAACCGCACCTTGTTGGTCAACGCCGGTGTGGTGGCGCTGCTCTCCCTCGTATTCGTTCTTGCCCTGACCCACATCCACCACACCCGCGTCAACCAGACGGTCGAGGCGTTCGACCAGAGCATACATCGCATCGCCGTTGCGGATATCGATCGCCTGCTCGCGTTTTTTGAAAACCGGGCCTATGACAATCTTGCCTCCCCCGGCGTTCTTCAGGCGATGCGTGCCAAGGATCCCGAGTCCTTGCTCGCCCTTACCCGAGAACGGTTCGAAGTGCTGAAGCGCGAAACCCCCGAACTGGAGGTCATGCAATACCACGCGGCGGATGGCACCAGCCTGGGGCGTATTCACTATCCGGGCTCATGGGGTGATCCGATCAGCGCATCCCGCCCCATGCTCGCTCGCGTGCATGAGGAACACGTGACCGTCAAAGGAATGGAGTTGGGGCGCTTCGGCCTTTTCCTGCGTTTGGTGGTCCCCGCCTTCATCGACGGGAAGTATGTGGGCGCGCTGGAGTTCGGCCTCAACCCCAAACTGATCCTTCGCCGCATCCGTGAAGAAATCGGTGCCGAGAGCCTCCTGATCATCAATCCCGCCGCGGCGCAAAAGCTGGCCGCCGACCTTGCCGACCCGCTTGCCCTTGCCTGCCACGGAGCCCAATTGCAGCTCTGCCTGGAGGACAGCAGGTTCGTCATACCGGAAGGCTGTGACTCTTCCGAGGAAAACATGAGCTTGAGGGTGGACGAGCACGACTACATCCTCCACAACCATGTCGGCTTCAACGATCATGAAGGTCAGCGCGTGGCAAGGTTGCTGGTGCTCCAGGACGTTTCGCCCCTGATTGACCGATTTCAGGCTGTCATGGCCCTGACCCTCACCTCGGCGCTTGCGGCCCTCATCGCTGTCCTGCTCTTCCTGCGCCATACCCTGATCCTGATGGAGCATGAACTGGCTGCCGGTCAGGCGCGTCTGCGGGCCATCGTAAGTAGCATGGATGAAGGCGTGTACATGCTGGACACGAAAGGCCTGCTGGTCTTTATCAACCCGGCAGCGCTACGTATGCTGGGATACGAAGAAGATGAGCTGCTTGGCCGCAATCTGCACGACATCATCCATCACACCAACCGGCACGGAGAGCATGTTCCGTCCGAGCGTTGTCCCATCAACCTTGCCATCCATCGCATGGAAGGTTTCCAGATGGAGAATGACATCTTTTGGCGCAAGGATGGCCAGGCCATTCGTGTGGCCTACACGGCAAGTCCGGTCCTGATCGATGATCACATCGCAGGCTCGGTCGCCGTATTCCGGGACGATCGTGAGCGTCTGGAGAGAGAAGAAGCGCTGTCCGAGGCCCGGCGGCAGTCGGAAGAGCTGAACCGGCAACTGCAGGTGAAGGTTCAGGAGATCACCCGTGTCTCGGAAACCGACGCATTGACCATGATCGCCAACCGCGCCAAGTTCAATAGCGTGCTGCAACATGAGTACAGTCGAGCACAACGTTATGGCACGCCCTTGAGCCTGATCCTGTTTGATATCGACCACTTCAAGAGGATCAATGACACGCATGGACACCTGTGTGGCGACAAGGTATTGCGCGAAGTGGCTCGGCTGGTCGGCGAAAACCTCCGTTCAAGCGATCATTTCGCGCGCTGGGGTGGCGAGGAATTCGTCATCCTTACCCCGGAAAACCAGACCAACGCCAAGGCGTTGGCGGAGAAGATTCGCGCCCTCATCGCCCATCACCCTTTCGAGCCGGTGGGGGCCCTCACATGCAGTTTCGGGGTCACCCGCTGCGATGGCGATGCGACGCTGGATGACTACCTGATGCAAGCGGACAAGGCGCTCTATCGGGCCAAGGAATCCGGGCGCAACCGCGTCGAGACCGCCGGAGCCGAGGTTGGCGCCTGAAAACGAAAAAGCGACCCAAAGGTCGCTTTCCGGTGAAAGGCCTTGATGGTGTCTCAACCATCCTGCTGGCAGAACTTGCGCGAGAACTCGAGTAGCTCCTCCATCGCCGGCAGACGGAACTTGTGACGCTGACGGACGAAGGAGAAGTCACGCAACAGCGGCGGATCAAGCGGCACGGAAACCAGCATGTCCAGCTTGAGTTCCTTGGTAATCCCTGCCTTGGACATCACCGACAGGCCCATGCCCGCCTCTACGGCGCCCTTGATCGCTTCCGGACTGCCAAGCTCCATGCACACGCTCCAGCCGTCAGGGTAGCCTTGCTCGCCCAGGTAGTTGAGGATGGCCTCGCGGGTACCGGAGCCTTCCTCGCGGCAGATGAACTGGTAGGGCATCAGCTTGTCGACGGTCAGGCTGCCGGACTTGGCCAACGGGTGGTCGGGGGGCATGATCACCACCAGCTCGTCGCTGCGGCAATGCTCGACGAGCAGGTTCTTGTTGGTAATCGTGCCCTCGACGATGGCGAGGTCGATGACGTTGTGCTCGACCATCGACACGATGGACTCGGTGTTGCCCACCTTGAGGCGCACATTCAACTCGGGATGCTTCTTGCGGAACTGGCCCAGCATGGCCGGCAGCATGTTCTCCGCGATGGTCATGCTGGCCCCGATGTTGAGCGAGCCTCCCATCTCGCCCGTCATCTCGCGCACCCGCCGCTCCATCTCGTCGTAGTGCTCGAAGATGCGTTCGGCCACCTCGTAGACCACCTGCCCCACATCGGTCAGCGTCACGCGATTATGCGTGCGGTCGAACAGACGGGTATCGAAGTGCTCTTCCAGCTGACGCACCTGGAAGGTGACCGCGGGCTGCGTCATGTGCAGGGCCTCGGCCGCCTTGGTGAAGCTCAGCAATCGAGCCACGGTATAAAAAACCTTCAGTCTGCGATCCGCCATCTCATCTTCCACGAAGGGGGGTCATGCCCCAAGTCTATCGAAATTCACGCCCCAATATAAGACGTCTTTATCCAGCAGCCTTGCGCGACGGCCTCTGCCACCACCAGTACATCAGCGGAATGACCACCAGGGTCAACAAGGTGGAAGCGAAGGTGCCGAAGATGAGCGACACCGCAAGCCCGCCGAACACCGGATCGGTGATCATGATCAGCGACCCGAGGATGATCGCCAGCGCGGTCAGCAGGATGGGGCGGAAACGCACCGCGCCCGCCTCGATCACGGCCTCCTCCAGGCTATAACCCTGCTTGCGGTAATCGAGGATGAAGTCGATCAGCAGCAGGGAGTTACGCACCACGATTCCCGCCAGCGCGATCAGTCCGATCATCGAAGTGGCGGTAAAGGCCTGCCCGGTGAACCAGTGACCGGGAAAGATACCGACCATGGTCAGGGGAATGGCCCCCATGACGATGAAAGGCAACATGAAGGATTTGTAGTAAGCGACCAGCATCAAGTAGATCAGGATGATCGCCACGATGAAGGCGGAGCCGAGGTCCCGGAACACATCCAGGGTCAGACGCATCTCGCCGCCCCAAAGCAGGGTGTACTCCATCACGTCGCGTGGCTGAGCCTGGACGAAACCCAGGTTGGCCGTGGTGAACTTCACGCCGTTCGGAAGCTCGACGCCATCCAGCATCTTGTCCATGCTGAGCACGGCATATACCGGGCTGGAGCGCAAAAGCTCCCCGCCGACCATGACCATGGCGTGCTGGTCGCGGCCCATGTAAGGCTTGGCCTGGGTGATGCGCTCGACCGTGGCAATGGCGGACAGAGGCACCTGCGCGCCTTGCGGGTTACTCACACGAAGGGACAGCAGGGCCTCCGGGCTGCTGCGCCGCTCACGCGGCAATCGCAGGACAATGTCGACGGGCTCGCGCGCGCCCAGCACATGCAGGGTACCGACGGACTGGCCGCTGACGTAGTCACGCAACAGCTTGGCCACTTGGCCGGGCGCGACGCCTGAGAGCAAAGCCTTCTCGGCATCGACGCGGATATGGAAACTGTCCGCGTTGGCAGTCACGGTATCGTCCACGTTGATGATGCCGTAAATCTGCTCGAAAGCCGCCCCCACATGAACTGCGGCCTCGCGCAGCTTGCCGTAATCCGGGCCGTACAGCTCGGCCAGGATCTGCGACTGCACCGGCGGCCCCGGGGGCGTTTCGTAGATCTTCAGCTTGGCGCCCGGGAAGGTGGCACGCACCGGCTCCAGGGCAAGATCGAGCTGTTCAGCGATCTCATGCGAGCTTTCCTCACGCAGATGCTTGCCGATCAGATTGACGCGGATTTGCGCCAGGTTGGAGCCACGTTTGATCAAATCGCCACGCACCAAGGCAGCGAAATCGATCGGGGCGGTGAGACCGGTGTAGGTGCTGTAATCCGTCACATGCGGCTGGGCCGCCAATACCTCGCCCACGGCCCGCGCGACTCGGTCCGTGGCTGGCAACGCCACACCGGCGGGCATGTCTACCTGCACCAGCAGAGTGTTGGTATTGTCGTTCGGCAGCATTTTCAGCTCCACGCCCAGAGGCGAGAGCGGACCATTCATCCCGGAGGGACGGATGAACTGCCAGGCAGGCATTAACATCGCGCCGAACAGCAGGGCGATGACGACCAGCATAGTGATCCAGCGCAGGACCCGGCGTTGCAGCAGCGGGGTGATGGTCGCGAGGTAAACGCGATGCAGAAAGTCTCTCTTGTCGTGACCCTTTTCCTCCAGGCTCGGCGTGGCCGCCAACGCCTGCATCGCGGCCACTTTCTTACCCAGCCAGATGCGAGTGGCCCAGGGCACGACCATGTAGGCGATGACGAGAGAAGCGACCATGGCCACCGGAACATTGAACGGGATGGGCATCATGAACGGCCCCATCATGCCGGTCACGAAAGCCATCGGGATGAAGGCCAGGATGACCGCGATGGTGGCGATGTTGGTAGGATTGCCAATTTCGTTGGTGGCGCGGACCAGGGTGGCCGAGAAGTCGGTAATCTGGCCGTGGTGCATGTGGCGATGGATGTTCTCGATCACCACGATCGCCGCGTCCACCAGCAAGCCGAGTGAAAGAATCAACGCGAACAGGGTGATGCGGTTGATGGTCTGACCGAACACCAGCCCGACCGCCAGCACCACGAACAGGATCAGCGGCACGGTCAGGGTAACAATGCCCGCCTCGCGCCAGCCCAGGAAGAGGATAAGGATCACGATAACGGAGCCCACCGCAATGCCCAGATGCTCGATCAGGGTATTGACCGCCTCGTCCGCCTTGGCCCCGTCGTTGCGGGTGACTTGCACCTTGACCCCCGCCGGAAGCGCCTGGCGCTTGAGCTCTTCAAGCTTGGCGAGCACCGCATCGGCGACCACCACCGCATTGGTACCGGCTTTCTTGGCGATCACCAGGGTCACGGCGGGAACCTCGCCGCGCACCGGCATGTCGCCCGCCGCCTTGCCCTGGGTCAGCCCCCAGGCCGGGCCATAGGCCAAGCGGGTTTCCTGCTCAATCTCGCGCGGGCCGTCCTCGATCCGGGCGATATCCTTCAGGTAAACCGGCCGCCCCTGCTTCGAAACGCCGACGACGACATCGGCGACCTCCTCGGCGGCGCCGAGAAAGCCCGCCAGCCGCAGGGAGATGGCCTGATTACCCGCATCCAGTTCACCCAGCGGGGCGGATACGTTGACCCCTTGCAGCATCGCACCGACCTGATCGAGAGCAAGACCGCGCGCCTCCATGCGCTGCGGGTCCAGCCAGACGTTAACAGCGCGGACGCGCCCGCCGACCACTTCGGTGAACGAAACACCCGGCACATTGCGCAGATGGTCCAATAGGCGCACGCCGATTTCACGTAATTGCAAATCATCGTGCCGCGCCGAGCCCAATGCGATGGTCAGAATGGGTACATCGTCCACATTGATCGGCTTGACCAGAGGCTGCAAGCTTCCGGCAGGCATCCGGTCCATGTTCTGCATGAGCTGGTTGTAGAGCTTGACCAGGCTATCCTCCTGATCCTGCCCCACCTTGAACTGCACCGTCACCAGACCCATGTCCTGGGTGGCATAACCATAGGTGTGTTCGACGCCGGACATGGCGTTGAGGATCGCCCCCAACGGACGGACGATCAAGTTGCGCACCTCCTCCGGGCTGGCGCCGGGCTTGGCGACGATGATGTTGGCCGCCGGCACCACAATCTTCGGGTTATATTCGCGCGGCGTCACCGCCAGAGCCAGGAGGCCGGTGAGGAAGAGCGCGATGATGATGAGCAGGGTGATTTTGGAATGCAGGAACATGCGGGCCAGCTTGCCCGCGATATTCAACCCGGCATCCTGTTCGGCGTGACTAGACTGCTGCATGGCTTACTCCGTCTTGCCCTGCATGGGGACGATACGGTCGCCGTTTTCCATGCCGGACGCTCCCTCGCTCACCACCCGCTCGCCCGCCATGAGGCCCGACAGAATTTCCGTCATGCCATTGGCGCGGACGCCCGTGCGCACCATGCGAAACTGCGCGATCCCCTGGGCGTCCGCGACGAACACACCGCGAATGCCTGCGCGCTCGATCACCGCCCGGCCCGGCACAGCGAGCACCTGGCGTGTACCCGTGGTGAAAAGCACCCGCGCAAAAAGGCCGCTGCGCAGACCGGGAGCCTCAACATCCAGCTTCACCGGATAGGTGCGCGACATGGGATCGGCGTTCGGTATCAGCCGCGCGATCCTGGCGGTCATCACCTTGGGCTGCCCTTCAAGCTCGACATCCACCGCCATGCCCAGGCTCAGATGGCGAAACACGGACTCCGGCACACTGGTCTGCACTTGCAGACGCGAAACATCCTCCACGCTCACCACCGCGTGACCCGGCGCGGCCATGTCGCCCTCGTTGGCGAACTTACCGGTCACCACGCCATCGATCGGCGAGGTCACACGGGTGTATTCGAACTGGCCGCGCGCCTGCGTCAGCCCCGCGCGTGCCTGGGCCACGCGGCTCTGAGCCACCTCGTAGTTGAGCTTCATCTTGTCGAACTGCTGGCGGTTGACCACTTCGTCCTTGTAAAGCTGCTCGAAGCGCTCGTAATCCGCCCTGGCATCTTTCAGCGCAGCTTCGGCCTGCACCAGTCCCTGCTGCGCTTGCGCGACCGCGCCCTGGACATCGACCGGATCGATCACGAACAACAGCTCGCCCTTTTTCACCGTCTGCCCTTCAATCACCTTCAGATCGCGGATGTAGCCCATCATGCGCGAACCGAGCTGGACCGACTCCACCGCCACCACGGAGCCCGCAGCGGGCGCCGTCACGGACATTTCAAGCGTCTTCGCCTCGACGAGAAGGGCTGGCATGTCGCGCGTAGGCGCACTGACCGCGACGGTCGGCTGTTCGTGACCGCAACCGCCCAGGCCAAGCATCAGGGCGACAAACGGAACAACGATGAAAAGATGTTTCGGGGTACGCATGTGCCTTGTCCTTAGATGTGTTCGGCGGAAAGCAGGCCTGCGGCGCGCTTGAATTCGGCGCGCTGCACGACCAGATCGTAACGGGCGGCCACCAGGTCGGCGCGCGCCTTGTCCTGCTGCGCCTGCGCGGCGAGCAGCTCAACCATGGTCGCCAGGCCATTCTCGTAACGCTTCTTGACCAGCCGCCGCGCCTCGTCGGCCTGCTCGACCGCAAGTTCACGCGCAAAGACACGCTCACGGGCCTCGCGCGCCTTGCGCGAGGCGTCCTTCAACTGGAACTGAACTCCGTCCTCAGCTTGACGAAGTCGGGCGGCGAGCTCGATACGCACGGCCTGGGCGCGATCAATGGCCGCGCGGGCGCCCCCTGCATCGAAGGCATTCCAGGACAGCACACCGGCGACAGTGTAGGAGGACGCACCGAAACCAAGATCACGGTCGTTCCAGTCCTGGCGAAGCATGAGGTTGAATTGCGGCAGCAAACCCGCGCGCGCCGCATCGACACCGGCCCCCGCGCCTTCAAGCTGGTTGCGCATGGCCTTGAGCGCCGGGTGATTGGCCTTGGCCTGGCTCATGAGCTCATCCAGATCGCCTTGCAACTCGCCCGGCATCACCTCGTCGCCGACTGCCAGGGGTTCGCCCAGCGGCTTGCCAAGCAACAGATGAAGCTGATCCAGCGCGGAGGCCTCGGCGTTGCGCGCCTGGGCCAGTTGCACCTTCACATCCTCAAGATGCAACTGCGCGGTGAGATGATCGCTTTTTACCGCCATACCCTGCTGCATCATGCGCTCGGTGATCCGAACGTACTCCTCCGATGCCGCCCGGGCCTGCTCGCCGACCTTCACGAAGGCGCGCGCCGCGTGCACCCCCTGGTAAGCCGTCAGCACCTGTTTGACGAGTTGCTGGCGCGCATGGGCATCACCCTCCTGGGCGGCCCGGACGTACGCGCGCGCCTGACGCACATAGCTCTCGACCATGCCGCCGTTGTACACCGGCGCCAGTACTTCGATACGGCTGTTGACGTTGCCCACGCCACCCGGATGGTTAAGGTCATCCGGAGCGAGTTCCAGAATACCGGGGTTGGTCGAATCGAACTGACGGAAGCCAAAGTCGCCGAACGTCGCGCTTCGCTGGCCAAGCTTGATACCGAAGGCGTTGAGCGCATCGTTGGTGTAGGTTCCCGTCATTGACAGGTTGACCTTGGGCATGTGGTTGGACTCGGCCTGTCGCTCCGCCGCCTGCGCCTGCTCGATCTGAGCCTGACTGATTTCGATGTCCGGGTTCTGGCTCAAGGCCAGTTGGACGCAACGTTGGAAATCGAGGGTTTCCGCCTGGACGACGCCATGAGCGGACAGGGACAGCCCCACGGCTAGGGCGAGTTGTCGAAGGGACGGCAGATCGGGCATGAGTTCTTCCTTCCAGGCGAACCGATTAAATTGAAAACCAATCACGGCAAGCCATTGATTTTTGATGATTAATGCAGATAAACACCGCATGATTTCGGTCTGAAAAGCCGTGCGGCTCCCTCCCTGGAGTCGCATTAGAGATCGCTAATATACTTAAAATCTATGGGCACAAACAGACCATGCGCCCATATTTATGACCGACCTTCGACCGGATGAGCCCCGGACGAGGTACGGCAGTCACTCGACCACCATGTGACGGCTGCTCACACCGAGCGCATCAAGCCGCGCGGCAAGGCTGTCCGCCTCCTCCACCGATCCGAGCGGCCCGATCCGCACACGGTGCAGGCCGTCCGCCTGACGCGCGACGGCAACCTGGGGAAACTGCGCAGCGGCAAGGCGGCTGCGCAACCGGTCGGCATTGAGGGGATCGGAAAAAGCGCCGACTTGCAGGAAGACATTGCGCCCCCACTCCGGCACGGGTCGGGTCAAGATATCCGCCGGGGGCTGCGGCCTTGGAACGGAGGCCGCCGGCACAGGTGCGATATCGGGCGCGATCTGGGGTTCGCCCGGATCGATGTGGCGCACCTCGACCAGGGCGGTTCCGGCGCCAGTCACGCCGAGTTTCTGCGCGGCTGCAAAGGAGAGGTCAATGATGCGGTTGTCGTGGAAGGGGCCGCGGTCGTTCACCCGCACGACGGCGCGGCGCCCGTTCTGGAGGTTGGTGACTTCAACGTAGCACGGGATGCGCAGAGTCTTGTGCGCGGCGGTCATGGCATACATATCGTACTCCTCGCCCGCCGAGGCGCGCTTGCCATGGAAACCCGGCCCGTACCAGGAGGCAATGCCCGTCTCGCGATAACCGCGATTGTCGCGCATCACCTCGTATTCCTTGCCAAGCACCACGTAGGAGGCGGGATTGCCATATTTGCTGTAGGGCTCGGCACGCGGCGTCGCATCCCGTGTCGTAGGCGTGGAGGAACATCCCCAGAGCCCCGACAGGCCGAGGACGCCAAGCGCCGCGAGCAGCGGCAGGGCCATCCGCGCGCGCGTCGCCGCGATCATGCCCCTGCCCCCCTGTCCGGAAGCGCAAGCGGGGAGGGCCCGATCCGCTCGCGCAAGGCCTTGGCCAGTTGCCAGACGGCCATCGCGTAATGGGCGCTGTGGTTGTAGCGGGTGATGACGTAGAAATTCGGCAACCCGACCCAATAGGTATCGCCGCGCTCCTCCCGCAAGGGGATCAGCATGGCGGGCTGGGCATCGTCTCCGTCGGGCAGGCTCAGACCGGACTGGCGCAAGCCGCCGACCGTGGTCTTGGCCTTCAAATCGCGACCACGATTCATCCAGTCCTCATGGCGCGACGCATCAACCAGTTCGACCGGCCAGGCCACATCCGCGCCCGGCCGCCAGCCATGGCGGACGAAGTAGTTGGCCACGCTGGCGAGTACGTCGTCGACACTGCCCCAGAGATCGCGGCGACCGTCGCCATCGCCGTCCACCGCGTACTCGCGGTAGCTGGACGGCATGAACTGCGGCATGCCCATCGCTCCGGCATACGACCCCTTGGGGCCATCCAAGGGGAGGCGCTCATCACGCGCCAGAAGGAAATATTCCTCCAGCTCCTTGCGAAAAAAAGGCGCGCGCTTGGGGTAGTCGAAGGCCAGCGTGGCGAGCGCGTCAAGCACGGCGTATTTGCCGGTATTGCGCCCGTAGCCCGTTTCCACCCCGACGATGGCCACCAGGATTTCGGCTGGCACGCCATAACGCGCCTCCAGACTGCTCAGCCGCCCGGCGTGCTCGCGCCAGAACTGTACGCCCTGACCGATGCGTTGCTCGGTCAGGAAGATGGGCCGGTACAGATACCAGGGCTTGGCTTCCGCCGGACGATTCATGGCATCAATGATCGATTGTTGATGACGCGCCTGGGACAGCGCCATACGCACCTCGGCCAAATCCAGCCCGCCACGCGCGCTGATCTCGCGCGCGAAGGCCTGAGCATCCTCGCTCTCGGCGAAGCCGGGGTGTGCCTGCAAACTTGCACAACCACTGCCGAGCAGAGCCAGAAGCGGAATGTGCAAAAGTTTGAGGATACGCATGCGGGCTTATCTCGCGGCCATGAAGGGACGGTGACTGTGGATGGACATGAGCATACCGAAACCCGCCATGAGGGTCACCATCGCAGTCCCCCCGTAGCTGACCAGCGGCAGGGGCACGCCCACCACCGGCAACAGACCGGTCACCATGCCGGTATTGACGAACACGTAGACAAAGAAGCTCAGGCTCAGGCTGCCTGCCAGCAGGCGCCCATAAACCGTCGGCGCGCGCACCGAGATGACCAACCCGCGCAGGATGATGAACAGGTAAAGCACAAGCAGCAAAACCACCCCCACCAACCCGAATTCTTCCGAAAACACCGCGAAGATGAAGTCCGTGTGCCCCTCCGGCAGAAAATCCAGGCCCGACTGGGTACTGTTCAACCAGCCCTTGCCGAACACGCCGCCAGAACCGATCGCGATCTTCGACTGGATGATGTGATACCCGGTACCGAGCGGATCAGCCTCCGGGTCGAGCAAGGTCAATACACGCTGCTTCTGGTAGTCGTGCAGAACGACATTCCACATCACCGGAATGATGCCGCCGAGCGCCAGCGCTCCGCCCGCGATGTAGCGCCATGACAAGCCCGCGAGCAAGAGAACGAACACGCCCGCCGCGCCCACCAGCAATGCCGTCCCGAGATCCGGCTGGAGCATGATGAGGGCCATCGGCGCGAGCACCAAGGCAAGGGTCACGATCACATCCACCGGACGCGGCGGCAACGGTCTCTGGGCCAGATACCAGGCGGCCATCATCGGCACCGCCAGCTTCATCATTTCGGAGGGCTGGAAGCGGATGAAACCGAGATCCAGCCAACGCTGCGCCCCCTTGCCGACATGCCCGAACAACTCCACCGCCAGCAACAAGACCAGCCCAATACCGAACAGCCAGGGCGACCAGTACTGATAAATGCGCGGAGGAATGCGAGCCATCACCGTCATGAGGGTGAGCCCGAGACCGATGCGGATTCCCAGGTTGGTGAGCTGCGCCAGACTTTGGTGGGAGGCGCTATAGACCGCGACCACGCTGACCCCGAGCAACAACAGCAGGGCGAACAGCAACCACGGGTCCAGTCGCAGCCAGCGAAACAACGCCCCATCCTCTTCGCGATAGGGCGCGATCGCACGGTTCCAGCCTTCACGCAACACGGACATCAGTCGTTATCTCCCTGCTCATCGGTGGCCGCCGCCTTGAGGGCATAGTCGCCAAGCAACCAGCCATCCATGACCCGGCGCACAATCGGACCGGCCGTACCAGAGCCGTGCTGACCGTTCTCGACAAACGCCGCTACCGCGATCCGCGGCTGCTCCAGCGGAGCAAATCCGATAAACACGGCATGATCGTGCAACTTCCGGTTGAGGCGTTTCTCGTTGTAGGTCTCGGTCTGCTTGAGCGTGAAAACCTGTGCGGTACCGCTCTTGCCCGCGATACGATAGGGCGCCCCCCGGATGACCTTGGCCGTGCCGTAATCCGAATTGATGACGTGATCCATACCCGCCAGCACCGCATCCCAGTGGGTCGCCTTGCGCAGTTCAATCGGCTCCAGCGGCTCGGGCGGGGCGTCCATGGAAAGATGCGGACGCACCGGACGACCACGCTGGGCCAGCGTCGCCGCCATCTGCGCGAGTTGCAGGGGAGTTGCCAGCATGAACCCCTGCCCGATCCCGGCGATCAGCGTTTCCCCCGGATACCACGGCTGGTTGCGAGCCTTGCGCTTCCAGGCCCTGGACGGAGCCAGACCGGCCACCTCGCCCGGCAGATCAATACCGGTCGGGCGACCAAGACCGAAGCGGGTGTAGAACTCATGCATGCGATCGATGCCCATGCGATGCGCAAGATCGTAGAAAAAAACGTCGCAGGACTGGGCGATGGCATGATCGAGATCGACCCAGCCGTGCCCTGATTTTTTCCAGTCGCGATAACGATGCTCATCGTTCGGCAACTGGTAATAAGGCCCCGCGAACATCCGGTATTCCGGCGTGATGAAACCGTACTCCAGCCCGGCCAACCCCATCACCGGCTTCACCGTGGAGCCGGGCGGATAGGCTGCCGTCAGAGCGCGGTTGAACAGTGGCCGGTCAGGATTTTCCATCAGGGCCTTGTAATCACCCGTGCGGATGCCGTTGACGAACAGATTGGGATCGAACCCCGGCTTGCTGACAAAGGCCAGCACTTCGCCATTGCGCGGGTCAATGGCAACGACCGAGCCCAGGAAGTCGCCCAACGCGGCCTCGGCCACATCCTGCAAGCGCACATCCAGACTCAGGTGAAGATCGTCCCCCGGCGTCGCGGGCGACTCCTCCAGCACGCGCAGGGTGCGTCCGTGCGCATCGACCTCCATTTTCCGGTATCCGACCTTGCCATGCAGGCGGTCCTCATAAAACTTTTCCAAGCCGGTCTTGCCGATGTGCGAGGTCCCCCGGTAAGCCTCGGCATCAATACTCTGCATTTCCTTTTCACTGATGCGCCCGACATAACCGACCGCATGCGCCACCCTGGAGCCATGCGGATAAACCCGCGTAAGCCGTGCCTGGACCTCGACGCCGGGCAAGCGCGGACGCTCGATGGCAAGGCGGGCGATTTCCTCCTCGCCCAGGTTGAGCTTGAGCGGAATGCTGTCGAACGACTTGCTCGCCTTGAGCGTCTTGCGGAAACGTGCGATCTCGCCATCGTCAAGCGCCAGCAGGACGCCCAAGCGTTGCAGGGTCGCCTCCATGTCGGACACCTGCTCGGGCACCAGTTCGACCTGGAATGAAGGCGCGTTGTCGGCCAGCACCACCCCATTGCGGTCATAGATTCGCCCGCGCGCGGGCGGGATGGGTTCGATGCGGGTGCGATTCTGCTCGGCCAGACTGGCAAAACGCTCGTGCGCGGTGACCTGGAGCCAAGCCACCCGCGCAACCACCACGCCGAGCAAAAGAAAACAGAGCACGGCAGCCAGCACGGCCCGTTGCAGGAGAATGTCCCGCGCACGGGCCTCATCCTCCATCGGACGGGGCTGCTTCATGCGATGGACAGGGGATCACCCCTGGTCATGGAGAAGAGGCGCGCGGCGGTGTCAGCCCACCGCGCCAGCCTGATGACGTTCGACGGAAGCCACGATCTCGGCGCGTGCGGCGGCGGCATCGGCCCAACCGTCCACCTTCACCCACTTGCCCTTCTCCAGCGCCTTGTACTGCTCGAAGAAGTGGGCGATCTGGCCGCGCAGGAGCTCAGGCAGATCGGTCACTTCCCGCACATGATCGTAAAGCGGGGTCAGCTTGGAGAACGGCACGGCCACAAGCTTGGCGTCCACGCCTGCCTCATCACTCATTTTCAGCATGCCGACCGGACGACAACGAATGACCGAGCCCGGCATCAGCGGCGTCGGGGTCACCACCAGCACATCGACCGGATCGCCATCATCGGACAGGGTGTGCGGGATGAACCCATAGTTGCAGGGATAGAACATTGCGGTGGCCATGAAACGGTCAACTACCAGCGCGCCGCTGTCCTTGTCGATCTCATACTTCACCGGCGCGCCCTGGGCCGGGATTTCGATGACCACGTTGATGTCGTCGGGAAGGCTCTTGCCCGCCGGGATATGCTCAAGCTGCATGCTGGGTCTCTCGTCTGATGTCGTGGGAGGCGTGTATTATAAGCGCTTCAAATGCGCCTCGGCCATGCCGAGCATCACATACCCGAGACACAGAAGCATGCGTATCGTCCTCCTTGGCGCCCCCGGTTCCGGCAAGGGCACCCAGTCCAAATTCCTCGTCGAACACTACAAGGTCCCGCAAATTTCCACCGGCGACCTGCTGCGCGCGCAAGTCGCGGCGGCCACCCCCCTCGGCCTCAAGGCCAGGCAGGCCATGGACAACGGCCAACTGGTTTCCGACGACATTGTGCTCGGCATGATCCGTGAGCGTCTGGACGAGGACGACACCCGCGACGGCTTCATCCTGGACGGTTTCCCGCGCAACCTGGCCCAGGCCAGCGCTCTGGACGCCATGTTGGCCGACATCGACAAACCGCTCCAGGCCGCTATCCTGCTGGACGTGCCCTTCGAAGATCTGATGCAGCGCCTGACCGGCCGCATGACCTGCGCCAAATGCGGCGCCGTATTCAACAAATACACCCATGCCCCGCGCAAGGTCGGCGTATGTGATGCCTGCGGCGGCGAGCTGACCCAGCGCGCCGACGACAACGAGGAGACCGTGGCCAAGCGCCTGCACGTCTTCGAACAGCAGACTGCGCCGCTGATCAACTTCTACAAGGCCGAAGGCAAGCTGCACAACGTCGATGGCCGTCGCGCAATGGACGCCATCTTCGCGGATTTCCGCGCCATCATCGACAACCTGAGCTAAGGAGGCTCTGCAAAATGCAGAGCCTCCCGCCTGGAACATGGAGGTTCCAACGCGAACAACGGCGCAAGCCGTTGACTCGCGGAGACCGCCACGAAGTATATGCGCCGCTGGCCCCGCGCAGCGCCATGAATGGCGTGTTGCAGGATTTCCCCACGCGCCGGACGGAAGGTGCGCGCATGACCATCCGGCGTCCCGTGCGCGCGCCACTCGCCCTACTGCTCATCCTCGGGCTGGCGGCCATCGCGCAGGCGCGCGCGCCCTGGGCCGCCCCCGCCACGCACGAATCCGGCCCCTTCAGTCTATGCCCGCCCTTCGGCCCGGAACTCCCCGATCTGCCTGCCCTCGCCCCCAACGCGGCGATCGAAGCGGAGGCCGACCGCGCCCGCCACGACGGCGCGACTGCCGACATGCATGGCGGCGTCCGACTCCAGCGCGGCGACCAGCGTCTGCTGGCCGACCGCATCCGCTACACGCTCGCCCCGGAACAGGCCGACGCCGAAGGCAACCTGCGCTACTGGGACGACACCCGCATTCTCTTCGCCCGCCAAGGTCGCTTCTGGCCTGCCGATGATCGTGGGCAACTCGATGCCGTCCGCTTCTGGCTGCCACAAAGCCATCTCTCCGGCGAAAGCCTCCGCATCGAACGGCTGGATGCGCGGCGCGACCGCCTGGAGCGCGTCAGCCTCAGCTCATGCCCAGAAGACCGGCGCGACTGGGTACTGGAAGCCGCGCAACTGGATCTCGATCACGCCCTGGGCCGCGGCCTTGCGCACGACACATGGCTCAGCTTCATGGGCATGCCGCTGCTGTACGCTCCATGGCTGGATTTCCCGCTCGACAACCGGCGCGCCAGCGGCTTCCTGTACCCGACCATCGGGTATGGCAACCGCCGGGGCCTGGACATCGGCGTACCTTACTACTGGAACATCGCCCCGGATCGCGATGCCACCCTCACCGCCCGCCCCATGAGCAAGCGCGGCTTGATGTTGCAGGGCGAATACCGGCAACTCTGGACGCACGGACACGGGGAAATCGGCCTCGACTGGCTTCCACATGACACCGAACGCGGCGAAAGCCGTTACCTGATCGACTCCCGCGCCGACAGCCGACTCGGCGACTGGAACGGCTCGCTCGCCATCCGCCGCGCATCTGACATGGATTTCCTGCGCGATTTCAGCCTCACGCCCTGGGGCGGCTCCAGCGACTACCTGGAATCCCATCTCAGCGCCACGCGCGAGATCGGCCACTGGACCCTGCTGCTCAACGCCCAGCGCTGGCAAACCCTGACCTACAACGTGACCGAAGCCGCCCGCCCCTACCAACGCATGCCGCAGATCCGTCTGAGCGGACGCGAAGACCTGGGCCCGTTCAGCTTCAGCCTGGACAGCGAGGCCGTCCACTTCCGTCACGAACGGGCCAGCAACCCGCAAGGCCAACGCTACGCTATCCAGCCCGCGCTCAGCCTGCCGGTGACGGCTAACTGGTACAGCATTACCCCGCGCCTGGCCCTGGATGCGACGCACTACCAGCTCGACGATGCCTCGCACGACCGCACCACCCCCATCGCCAGCCTCGACACACGATTGTTCTTCGATCGCTTTGGCGAGACCCTGCACCAGCAGCTTGAACCGCGCATTCACTACCTTTACGTCCCCTTCCGCCAGCAAGACTGGGCCCTGTTCGACACCGGAATCGCCACCCCCAGCCTGTCGCGCCTCTTCAGCCCCAACCGCTTCAATGGCCGCGACCGCCTCGGCGATGCCAATGCCCTCAGCTACGGCATCACCTGGCGCGCACTGGATGCCAAGGAAGGCTTCGAACGCGCAAGCATCGGCATCGGTCAACGTTACCGCTTCAGCGAAGAGCGCGTGACACTCCATTCCGACGGGTCGCCCACGCCCCGCGGCGCAGGCGAGATTGTCGGAGAAATCAGCGCCGGTTTCGATCGCCACTGGCGTGCGCGGGTGACCGCGGCCAGCAATCCAGCGCTCGACACCATCACCCAAACCTACGCCTTGCTCAGCTATCGCGGCGCTGACACGCGTCTTCTCAACCTGCACTACGCCCAGCACACCGACGACCCGGGCCTGCCTGACCTGGAACAAGCCGGGATCTCCTTCGTCATGCCCGTGGACCGCCACTGGCGCCTGCTCGGCAGCATGGTGCACGACCTCAAGGGCGGAGGCGTCATCCGCGCACTGGCGGGTGTCGAGTACGACAGTTGCTGCTGGCGCGTACGCGTCGGCCTGCGCCGCTACGCGGTCGATACCGCCGACATCGACGCCATCGAGACCGACAACGCAGTGCTGATCCAGCTTGAACTCAAGGGCCTGGGCGGCGGCGGACAGGCTGACAGGCAATTCGAACGTGATATTCTTGGCTTCGACGCGCTCCGCTGAACCCGCGCGGCGCGGCCCTCCGAACGGACCACTCAAGAGCCATCCATCCATGCGCCGCACCCTGCTCGCCGCCGGTATCCTCCTCGCCCTCGTCCAACCCGCCGTACTCGCCGCGCCGTCCACACCCGTCGCCAGACAAGAGGCCGTGGTAGCGCTGGACCGCGTGGTCGCCATCGTCAACAACGAAGCCATCACCGAACGAGAACTGGCCGCCGAAATGGCGCGCATCGGTAATCAGCTCAAAAGCCGCCAGCGCCCCGTGCCGCCGACCGACATCCTCATGCCCCAGGTCCTTGAGCGCATGATCCAGCAGCGGACGGAGATCCAGTACGCCAGACAATCCGGCATCAGCATCGACGACCTGTCGCTCGACAACGCAGTGCGCGGCATCGCCAGCGACAACGGCATGACGGTGGAGCAATTCCGGGTCGCGCTGGCCAAAGAAGGAACGGAGTGGGCAAGCTTCCGTGAGCAGGTCCGGCGCGAAATCACCCTGGGTCGCCTGCACAAACGCGAAGTGCTGGACAGGATGCAGATCTCCGACAAGGAAATCGACGACTACCTCGCCGGAAAGCAGATCAAGCGCGGAGAAACCACCGAACTGCATGTCCGTCACATCCTGATCGGCCTGCCGGAATCCGCCACCCCGGACGACATTGCCAAGGCACGCGCCAAGGCCGAGGGTGCGCTCAAGGACATTCAGAGCGGCGCCGATTTCGCCAGTGTGGCAAGCAGGGTATCCGAAGCCCGCGACGCGCTCGATGGCGGCGACCTTGGCTGGCGAAGCACCGAGCGCATGCCGACGATTTATCTCGAAGCCGCCAAGAAATTGGAGCCCGGACAGGTCTCCGAACTGATCCGCTCGCCCGGCGGCTTCCACATCATCCAGCTCGTCGAAACACGGGGAGCCCAGGCCAACGACGTTACTCTGACCGAGACCCGCGCTCGCCACATCCTGATCCTGCCGCGCGAGAACGTTTCCGACGACGAAGCCCGCCGACGCCTCGATGACATTCGCGCGCGCCTGGCCAAGGGCGAGGATTTCGCCACCCTGGCCCGCACCTATTCCGACGACAAAGGCTCCGCCGAACGCGGCGGCGACCTGGGCTGGGCGCGCCCCGGCACGATGGTCGAAGCCTTCGAGCAGGTCATGAACGCCAGCGCACCCGGTCAGGTCAGCGCCCCCTTCCGCTCCCAATTCGGCTGGCACATCCTGGAAGTGCTCGAACGCCGCGATGCCAGCGGAAACGCCGAATTCCTCCGCCAACAGGCACGCGAAGCCGTTGGCCGCCGCAAGGCCGAAGAGGAACTCGAACGCTGGCAACGCCGCCTGCGCGACGAGGCCTTCGTCGAAATCCTGGTCGGGCCGAGCGCTGGCAACAACAGCACGAAGAAGTGAGCAACGCCCGGAAACTGGCCCTCACCCCCGGCGAACCCGCCGGGATCGGGCCCGACCTTGTCATCCAGCTTGCCCAGGAAGCCCTGCCGGTCGAACTGGTCGCCTTCGCCGACCCTGACCTTCTGACAACCCGCGCCGCGCAACTTGGCCTGCCGCTGCACCTGATCCCGCACGACCACCATCGCCCCGCCCGCCTGCCCAACGCGAGCGAACTGACCGTCTACCCGGTCCCGCTGCGCCTGCCGGTCGAACCCGGACTTCTGGCTCCGGCCAATGCCCACTACGTGCTTGACACACTGCGCATCGCCACGCGCGCCTGCCTGAGCGGCGAACTCGCGGGGCTGGTGACCGGCCCGGTGCACAAGGGCGTCATCAACGAGGCAGGCATCCCCTTCACCGGGCACACCGAATTTCTCGCCGAGCTCACCGGCGGCCATCCGGTGATGATGCTGGCGACCGGTCATCTGCGGGTCGCGCTCGCCACCACCCACATCCCCCTGCGCGCGGTGGCCGACGCCATCGACAGTCCCACGCTGGAGAAGGTCTGCCGCATCCTCGATCACGACCTGCGCGAGCGTTTCGGCATCCCCCGCCCGCGCATCCTGGTGGCCGGACTCAACCCGCACGCGGGCGAGGGCGGGCATCTTGGGCGCGAGGAGATCGAGATCATCGAGCCGGTCCTCGAAGATCTGCGCGCCGAGGGCCTGGACTTGATCGGCCCCCTGCCCGCCGACACTCTCTTCACTCGCGACCGCCTGCACGGCGCCGATGCCGTGCTCGCCATGTACCACGACCAGGGCCTGCCTGTGCTCAAGTACGCAGGCTTCGGCGAGGCGGTCAACATCACCCTCGGCCTGCCGCTTTTGCGCACCTCGGTTGACCACGGCACTGCACTGGAACTGGCGGGCAGCGGTCGCGCCAGGACCAGCAGCCTGCGCCAGGCGGTGCTGATGGCACATGCCATGGCCTCATCAGGATAAGTCTGAACCCCCCGTACCACCCGCACACGCTTCAACCAGAACTGTTGCCCGGTGTATAGACTCTCTCCAGCTTTTGCGGGGTTACGGTGGGCCAACAGGATCTTACAACGCCCCCGAAGACGATCATCGCCTCCTTATTCTGAAACCTCGTCTAAGATCAATGAGCACCTGCTGAGCAGGACCACAGGAGGAAGCCATGCCGGTTTCTAACGCTCTCCAGCTGCTTATTATTGCTGGCATTTTCTACGCATTCGGATACCTTCCGAGCGGTTTTGCACAGAACGCTCCTCAGTTGACCGCTGAAGAGTCTGATCCCAGAGCACTCGGCTGGATGCAGGGTTTCCCCCCTCCTCCCGATAAACTGATCACGCAGCCTGACACCGACTACTTCAGTTTTCCAAAACTGCGCTGGACAGTCTGTCATCTCCGTGAATTCCTTCCAACCAAGCAAGTCAGCCGGGGCATCGACGCCCCCATTCCGCTCGAATACAAACTCGACGAATCGGCCATCGATGCGCTCAAGTTCAAGCCTCTGGGCAGCGAAGAAGAGATGACGTGGAAAGAATCGCTGTCCGCCAATTACACCGATGGCGTTTTGATCATTCACAAAGGACTGGTCGTTTATGAGCGCTACTTTGGCTGTCTCGACGAGATGGGCAAACACGCCGCCATGTCGATGACAAAATCCCTCACCGGCCTCCTCGCCGAAATGCTGGTCGTGGAGGAGAAACTCGACGATACGGCGCTGGTGTCTTCAATCATTCCCGAACTCGGTGCCAGTGCCTTTGGCAATGCCACCGTACGCCAAGTCATGGACATGACCACAGGGCTCTCTTACAGCGAGGACTACTCAGACCCGAATGCCGGCATCTGGAAATACTCCAAGGCTGCAAGCCCGCTTCCCAAGCCTTCGGACTACCAAGGCCCTAACGGATATTTTGAGTATCTTCAGACCGTGCAACCCGAGGGTAAGCATGGCGATGCCTTCCACTACAAGACCATCAACTCAGACGCTCTGGGATGGATCATCTCGCGTGTGAGCGGCAAGGAAGTCACCGATCTGCTATCTGAAAAAATTTGGAGCCGCATGGGCGCAGAGCAGGACGGCTACATGACCGTCGACGGCAAGGGCACGCCGTTTGCCGGTGGTGGGCTCAGCGCCAGCCTGCGCGACCTCGGGCGCATTGGACTGCTCATGCTGAACGAAGGTGAAATCAACGGACAACGGCTTTTCCCTTCGCAAGTCTTAACCAATATTCGCTCCGGCGGCAGCAAGAAGGCCTTTGCGAAGGCTGAGTACGCGACACTGGAGGGAGGTAGCTACCGCAGCATGTGGTGGCTGTTCCACGATAAACACCAGGCATTTGCCGCACGTGGCGTGCACGGTCAAACGATCTACGTCGACCCGACGGCAGATATGGTCATTGTGCGGCTCGCATCGTTCCCAACGGCGGAGAATGCGAAGATCGACCCGACGTCGCTACCTGCCTACCGGGCTGTAGCGGATTATTTGCTCTCCAAACCGAGTTGTGAAGCTCGGTAGAGTTCTCCCAGCGACCTCGGCAACTGACAGGTCTCGATGTCGATGTCCTGCTTTGCTACAGGCCCCCGAGCCCGACGCATCCATGAGCGACATGCGGCAGGTGTCGACTCTTGACCGGCCCACTTTTTGCGCCACATCGGGCTGATGTGCTCGGGGCGACCTTTGTCGCCGCGAAAACTCGAAACGCTCCAACCTTTTCTCCCGCAAGCACCTAACCTACTTGCCTCCATGGGCAATCCTGCCCGGAAACGTCATAATCCCCCGAATTTCCTCCATAAACACATCAGGATAGCCCCTTGAACCATCAGCCCAGGAAACGCTTCGGCCAGCATTTCCTGCATGATCGCGGTGTGATCATGCGCATCGTGCAGGCCATCAATCCCCAGCCCGGCCAGCGCATCGTCGAGATCGGCCCCGGCCTCGGCGCGCTCACCCTGCCGGTGCTGGAGCGTTGCCAACGCATGGACGTGGTGGAGCTTGACCGCGATGTGATCCCGCATCTTCAGGCCGCGAGCGCAGGCAAGGGCGAGCTGATCATCCACCAGATCGATGCCCTGCAATTCGCCTTCGACGAACTGGCCCCGCCGGGCGAGACGATACGCGTGATCGGCAACCTGCCCTACAACATATCCACCCCGCTGATGTTCCACCTGTTCGCGCAGACCCGTAACGAACGCCCGGTCATCTCCGACATGGTGTTCATGCTGCAACTGGAGGTCTGCCAGAGGCTGGCCGCCGCGCCGAACACGGAGCACTACGGCCGCCTGTCGGTCATGGCCCAATACCATGCGCGGGTGGACTACCTGTTCCACGTCGGGCGCGGCGCGTTCAACCCGCCTCCCAAAGTTGAATCTGGCATCGTGCGCCTGACGCCCTACGCCGAACCGCCCGTGAACGTGGGCGACAAGGCTCTGTTTGACCGCATGGTGGCGCAGGCCTTCAACATGCGCCGCAAGACCCTGCGTAACGGGCTCAAGGGCTTTGTGGACGAGGCCGGGTTCGAAGCGGCAGGCATCGACCCGATGCGCCGCCCGGAAACCTTGAGCCTTGCGGAATTCGCGGCACTCGGCCGGGTGGCCGCAGCCCCCCCTCCCCCTGGCGGGGGCTCTCGACGGTCGTACCCCGCGGGGGCTTCCGACAAGGATGTCGGAAGGGACGGAGAGGCGGGACCAGGGTTGGAGAGAGGGGAAATCAACGCATGACAGAAGTCCATCCGTACACTCGCCCCCTTATCTCCAGCCCCTCTCCCATCAAGGGAGAGGGAAACATCTCCATCCACCCCGACACCGCCGCCCTGGCCGAAGCTATCGCCCAACGCTGGGCCGAACTTGCCGACGCGGCCATTCGCGACCATGGTCGCTTCACCGTCGCCCTCTCTGGCGGGCGCACCCCGCGCGCCCTGTACGAACGTCTCGCCAGCCCCGCCTGGCGCGATCGCCTGCCCTGGGACCGCACCGAGCTTTATCTTGGCGACGAGCGCTGCGTGCCCGCCGACCACCCGGACAGCAACGCGCGCATGGTACGCGAGAGCCTGCTCGACCGGCTGCCCGACCCTCCGACGTTCTTTCCGATGGCGACCCGACCGGAACGCCCCGACCAGGATGCCGCGCGCTATGCCGACCTGCTACGCGAAAGACTGGGCGACACGCCCGTGCCATCCTTCGACCTGATCCTTCTAGGCATGGGCGCGGACGGTCATTTCGCCTCGCTATTCCCCGGGACCCTTGCGCTGGAAGACCGCGAAGGTTTCGTCCTGCCCGTATGGGTGGACAAGCTCGGCAGCCAGCGCCTATCACTCGGACGCCGCCTGATCGCCGCGGCGCACCACCGCATCGTGATGGTGACGGGAGAGGACAAGCGCTCCACACTGAGCGCCGTCTTGAGCGACCCGGCCTCCACCCTGCCCATCGCGCGCCTGCGTCGTCAGGCCCCGCTGGAATGGCACACTGACCGAAGCGCGGCGCCGGAAGGCTGAGCCCCCGCCCGCGACAGCCCCCCCTTCCCATCCCGGGGACATCCGGACCCAAGCTTGGCTACAATGCACCAAAACCCGCTCCTTCCTCCGCCATGAACGACGACGCCCATATCGAAGTCTCGCCTGAGCCCGCCTTTCTGGAGCAGCACTCCGACCCGGCCCAGAACCGCTATGCATTTTCCTACACGATCACCTTGCGTAATGTCGGCGACGTACCCGCGCGCCTTCTTGAGCGTCACTGGCTGATCACGCACGCGGACGGACGAGTGGAAGAAGTGCGCGGCCCTGGCGTGGTCGGCGACCAACCCCTGCTTGCGCCCGGCGAAAGCTACACCTACTCCAGCGGCGCGGTGATTCCCACGCCGGTCGGGACCATGCAGGGCGACTATCTGTTCGCCACCGAGGATGGCACGCGCTTCATCGTCCCCATCCCACGCTTCACTCTCTCCATCCCCCGAGTGCTGCACTGACATGAAAAGCGGCCCCGGGCCCGCGACCGCGCCCCTGCGCCGCGCCTACACCCTGTGGGCGCCGATCTACGATCGCGTGATCGACAGCGCCGCCACGCGCAGGGTACGCCGCGGAAGCATCGACCTCCTGCCGGACTGGGGCGGCAAGCGCGTCCTGATCTCGGGCGTCGGCAGCGGGCTGGACATTCCCTTCCTGCCAGGCGGAGCGGATTACACCGGCATCGACATCACCCCGGCCATGCTCAAGCGCGCACGGAGGCGCGCCGTGCGCCACGACTGCCCTATCCGCCTCATGCCCGGAAACGCCATGAGCCTGCCCTTCGACGATGGCGAGTTCGACCGCGTGATGATGCATCTGATCCTGGCCGTGGTCCCGGACCCCTCCAGCGCCCTGCGCGAGGCCATGCGCGTGCTCAAGACCGGCGGCGAGATCCTGATCCTCGACAAATTCCTGCGCCCCGGCCAGCGCGCCCCCTTGCGTAGAGCCCTGAATATCATCACCCGCAGACTGGCCACTCGCACGGACGTGGTGTTCGAAGACATATTGGCGCAATGTCCGGGGCTTACCCTGCGACACGATGCCCCAGCCTTTCTCAAAGGCTGGTTCCGTCATATCGTCTTGACCAAGAACTAGGACTCACAAAATGGCCACCTACGCGGTCGGGGACCTGCAAGGCTGCCTAGCCCCGCTCCAGCGTCTGCTGGACAAACTGCGCTTCGACCCCGCCTCGGACAGCCTGTGGCTGGTGGGCGACCTGGTCAACCGCGGCCCCCAATCGCTCGAAACCCTGCGCTTCATCCGCGAACTGGGGCCTGCCGCGATCACCGTGCTTGGCAATCACGACCTGCATCTGCTCGCAATCGCCCACGGCGGCAAGAAAAGCAAGGGCAAGGACACGCTGACCCCCATCCTTGAAGCACCCGACCGGGACGAACTCATCGACTGGCTGCGCCGCCAACCCCTGCTCCACCACGACCCACGACTCGCCGCCCTCTTGGTGCATGCCGGCATTCCCCCGCAATGGGACATTGCAACCGCCTCGGCCTGCGCGCGCGAAGTGGAAGCCGCGCTGGCCGGACCGAACCCGCATGACTTCCTGACCGAAATGTACGGCGACCACCCGGACCGCTGGGAAGCTTCGCTCTCGGGCCTGGAGCGCCTGCGCTACACCGTCAATGCCTGCACCCGCATGCGCTACCTGACGAACGACGGACGCATGGAGTTCAAGCACAAGTGCATCCCGGACGATGCACCCCGCGGCCTGCGCCCTTGGTTCGACGCCCCGCGCGAACCGCTCGGCGCCACGGTCGTATTCGGGCACTGGTCCACCCTGGGCCGCACCCGCCTGCCCGGCGCACTGGCGCTGGACACCGGCTGTCTGTGGGGCGCACGGCTGACCGCCGTACGCCTGGACGATGGCGCATGGCCAATGGTCAGCGAGGAATGCAGCGGCTACCGGAAGCCCGGAGCGCACGGCTAGCACGCCACGGGAGGGTGGCCTGACAGGCTGCCGGAACAGGTATTCCGGCGGACACCCGGAGGCGAAATTCACCCTCACGCCGCCACTCATGCGCCACAAACCGCTGAAATGCACGCCAAGGGGAAGCGTCTCAGTCCCGCGTTCAGGCATTCGTCACGCGCAAGGCCTACACTGCTCCTGGCGTCGGCCCTCCGCCGACCGTACGACAATGACCCCGGGAGATCGAACATGAAAAAAACCACTCAGGCCATGCTGGCCGCCAGCCTCATCCTCGCCGCCCTCAATGCGCCCGTGCAGGCTGACGACAGCAAGGAAAAGGCCATCGAATACCGTCAGGCCGTGTTCAACGTGGTGGGCTGGAACTTCAAGCCCATGGGCGCCATGGTCAAAGGCGAAAAAGCCTTCGATGCCGCCGCCTTCGCGCGCATGGCGGACAATGTCGCCTTCATGAGCAAGCTGGCTGGCGAAGGCTTCATCCCCGGCAGCGACTCCAAGGCCGGCGAAACCAAGACCAAGGATGAAGCCTGGGCCAAGATGGACGACTTCAAGTCCAAGATGGCCGACTTTGAAAAGGCCAGCGCGGAACTTGCAAGCACGGCCAAGGGTGGGGATCTGAAGGCCATCAAACCCGTTTTCGGCAAGGTGGCCGAGACCTGCAAATCCTGCCACAAGGCGTACCGCGAGGACTGATCCCGCGCCAGCGCGGCACGCCGCGTCAAAGCAGGTTCACACCCCACACCACCGCCACGGCCATGCCTGCGGACAGCGCGAAGCGCATCCAGGGCGTGGCCGTGTTTTCTTCACCATCCACATGCTGCTCCGGGGCGACACAGGCCTTGCCCGTCACCATTGGCCGCACAAGGTTCTGCCGCCCGAGTTTCCTGTACAGAACGATGACCAATACATGCAGCGCAATCATCCCGTACAGCAGGTTGGCGTTCAGGCCATGCCAGCCCGTCATCAACTCGCGCCCGCCGGATGACAGCAGATGCGCCAACGGCCCCTGGGTCAGCACATCATCGTCCGCGAACAACCCCGTCACCGCCTGGATCAAGGACAAGCCCAGCAGGGCCAGCACGGAATAGGCGCCCATCGGGTTATGCCCGAGATGCAAGACCCTCACCTGCACGCGCCAGTCCCGCAGATAGGCCAGGGCCACGGAGGGAGCGCGGACAAAACTGGAGAATCGCGCCGTGCGTGTACCGAGGACACCCCACAGCAGGCGAAACGCCACCAGACCAAGCACCGCCTCGCCCGACCAGGCGTGCAGACTCATCATGTCCATGCTTTCACTCACGACCGCTGTCGCAATCGCGATCAGCAGCAACCAGTGAAACAGTCGCACAGGCAAATCCCAGAGGGCATGGCAATCTTTTACAGGCATGAGCGGATTCCCGATGTCGTGGCTCAAATCATGGACTACGAAGGTCTGAGTGGGGCGCATCGCCATTGCACGAGGCGAACAGGCTCGGCGCAACCCAAAAGATGGGGTTAGGCGTTCGACAACTCGAAAAGCGTGTCACCAGCGCCCGAAGCTGACCTTGAGCGCGCCCTGTTCGTGCGCGTGGCGGCGTTGCAGGGTGATGAAGCTGTAAGCGGCGCCATTCTCGTCATCCGCCGGGTGGTGCTCCTCGCGGATCACGCCCCAGTCGCGGCGATCATAGGCAGGAAACCAGGCGTCGCCCTCGAACTGACCATGCACCAGGGTCAGCTCCATGCGGTCGGCACGCGGCAGGAACTGAAAATAGACATTGGCGCCCCCCGCCACCATCACCTCGCCATTTGCGCCGCTCTCCCGCTGGGCGGCGTCCAGTGCATCCTGCAAGGTGTGCGTCACCAGCACGCCTTCACGGGCATAGCCGGTGTCGCGCGAAATAACGATATTGGTACGTCCGGGCAAAGGCTTGCCGATGGTTTCGAACGTCTTGCGCCCCATGATGACCGCTTTGCCCAGCGTCAAGGCTTTGAAATGCCGCAGGTCGGCCGGAAGACGCCAAGGCAAGCCCTCGCCTTGGCCGATCAGGCGCTGGCTATCCATAGCGGCAATGATGGTGACACGCATCTTATTCAACAGGCGGATGACTCGGATAACGGGACGAACCGAACTTGAGGATGAGTACGGCGATGGTCAGGATGAGGATAGCACCGGTGAAGACCAGGATTTCCTGCGAATTCATGGTTTTGACATCTACCACGAGGATGCGCGTCAGCGCGGTGATGGCGATATAGACCAGGAAGCGCACCGGCAAGCGATGGGTGCGGAAGTAAATGCCGACCATCGCCAGGATTTCCAGGTAGATGAACAGCAGGAGAATGTCCTTCAGCGAGGGGGCGTGGCCGACGAAGATGTGGGCGAACTCGCCGATCGCCGACCAGATCGTGGCCACGGCAATGACGAACAGCATGATGTTGTGCAACACGGCCATGATCAGGCTGCCGGCGTTATCCACCATGCGTCTGACCTTCAGCAGTTGGGGGGTATTTTCAGTCACGGACGTCTCCTTTTTCCGGGTCACACGGCCACTGGGGCCTTGATGTGCGGATGGCATTGGTAGCTTTCAAGCTGGAAATCCTCGTAACGGAAGGCAAACAGATCGTTCACCTCCGGGTTGAGGCGCATGGTCGGCAAGGGCAACGGCTCGCGGCTCAGTTGCAGGTCGGCCTGCTCAAGATGGTTCAGGTAGAGATGGGCATCGCCCAGGGTATGAACGAAATCACCCGGTTTAAGGCCGGTCACCTGCGCCATCATCATGGTCAGCAGGGCGTAACTTGCAATGTTGAACGGCACGCCGAGGAAGATATCGGCGCTGCGCTGGTAGAGCTGACAGGAAAGCCTGCCGTCGGCCACATAGAACTGGAAGAAGGCATGGCAGGGCGGCAAGGCCATGCTCTCGATCAGACCGACATTCCAGGCGGAAACGATGATGCGGCGCGAATCCGGATTGTTCCTGAGCTGTTCAATGACCTGGCTGATCTGATCGATGCGCCCGCCGTCCGGCGCGGGCCATGAGCGCCACTGCACGCCGTAAACCGGCCCGAGTTCGCCATGCTCGTCCGCCCACTCGTCCCAGATGCTGACCCCGTGCTCCTTCAGATAGGCAATATTGCTGTCGCCACGCAGGAACCAGAGCAGCTCGTGGATGATGGACTTGAGATGCAGCTTCTTGGTGGTGACCAGCGGAAAACCTTCGGAGAGGTCAAAACGCATCTGGTAGCCGAACACGCTGCGCGTGCCAGTCCCAGTGCGGTCGCGCTTTTCGATACCGTGCTCGCGCACATGGCGCATCAGTTCCAGGTACTGTTTCATGCATCCATCCGCTTGTTTCGATAGGCCAGGGCGATGAAGGCCGCGCCGATCAGGATCATCGGCAAGGATAACAACATGCCCATCGACAACCACCCCCCGAAGATGAAGCCGAGATGAGCGTCTGGCTCGCGCACCTGCTCGACCAGGAAGCGAAACAGGCCGTAGAGCATCAGGAACAGGCCCGATACGGCCATGCGCGGACGCGGCCGGGAGGAGAACCACCATAGCGCCGCGAACATCACGATGCCTTCCAGGAAGGCCTCGTACAGCATCGAGGGGTGACGCGCGAGCGAATCGACATGCGGAAAGACCATGCCCCAGGGCAGGTCCGTCGGCCTCCCCCACAGCTCACCGTTGATGAAGTTGCCGATCCGTCCGGCCAGCAGCGCGGGCGGAACCAGCGGGGCGACGAAATCAGCCACGGTGAAGAAGTGGCGACCTGTCCTGCGCGCATACCAGGCCATGGCCAGAATCACGCCGATCAGCCCGCCATGGAAGGACATGCCACCCTCCCACACACGCAGCAGCATCAGCGGGTCGCCGAGAAAGGTCTGGAACTTGTAGAACAAGATGTAGCCGATCCGCCCGCCCAGAATCACGCCCAGGGCGCCGTAGAACAGCAAATCGGCGGGCTCTTCCCGCCTGAAGCCCTTGGCGGGCGCCCGCCGCTTGCCAAGCCACCAGAACAAGGCGAAACCGATGAGGTACATCAAGCCATACCAGTGCACCTTGAGCGGACCGAGCTGGATGGCGATGGGATCGATATGCGGATAGACGAGCATGGGGGTCAGTGGTCAGTGGTCAGGCGGGGATGAGGCGGGCATAGACCGCCTTCAGGTAGTCGGTTTCGGGAATCGCCGGATGCACGGGATGGTCCGCGCCCTGACGACCGAATTCGAGGATCTGCATGCCGCGGTCCACATGTCGCGCGGCGGCCCACATCAACTCCGGCAGCTTATCGCGCTGAAGATGATGGGAGCATGAACAGGAAATCAGGATGCCATCCTTGCCCAGTACCTGCATCGCCATCTGGTTGACCCGGCGGTAAGCCTCCAGCCCCGCCTGCACGTCCTTGCGGCGCTTGATGAAGGCGGGCGGGTCACAGACCACCACATCGAAGCGCTGGCGCTCCTCGCGCAAGGCCTTGAGAACCTCGAACACATCCCCTTCAACGGTCGCAAGCCCGGCTTCCACGCCGTTCAGACCGGCATTGATGCGAGCCTGCTCCAGGGCCAGGGCGGAGGCATCCACACACACCGCTTCGCTCGCGCCATGGCGCAAGGCCTGCACGCCCCAGCCCCCCATGTAGCTGAACAGATCCAGCACCCGCGCACCCTTCACGTAGCGCGGCAGGCGAGCGCGATTGTCGGCCTGATCGTAGAACCAGCCGGTCTTCTGGCCGTCCCACGGACGCACCATGAAGCGCGCGCCGTTTTCGATCAGCTCGACCTGCTCCGGCACATCGCCATGAGCCAACTCGACGCCCTGCCCCAAGCCTTCAAGCTCACGGCTGGAGGTATCATTGCGCAGCAGGATGCCGGAAGGTTTGAGCACCTTGACCAAGGCATCGACAAGCTCCCCCGCCACCGCATCCATGCCTGCGGTAGTGACCTGCGCCACCAGCGCGTCGCCGTAACGATCGACCACCAGGCCGGGCAGACCATCCGCCTCGCCATGCACCAGGCGGTAGTGCGACGTGGCATAAATCCGCTCGCGCAGGGACAGCGCGATCTTGAGGCGGTGCACGATCAACGAACGATCAAGCGGATGCTCCTCGCGATTGAACACCCGTGCGGCGATGAGCGAGTGCGGATTGACGTAGGCCAAACCGAGAACACGACCATCGTTGCCGACTACCCTCGCCTGCTGGCCCGGCGCAAAGGCCGTCAGCGGGGTGGCCGCGGTATCCACCTCGTTGCTGTAGATCCATGGATGACCGCCGCGCAGGCGACGATCTTCGTTCTTTTTCAGCCGCAACGGGGCCAGTTCGAGGGATGCGCTCATCATGAAAACTCCTGGGAAGCGGTCATCATACCCCATGAAAACGGCGCGGCCCGGACTAGCCGGGCCGCGCGACCACGGGGATAGCCCGACGTTTATTCGCCGCCGCGGACCGTCCCCATCAGGGCAGGATCAAGCTTCTTGCCGTTGACCGTGATTTCGCCGCGCGCGTAACTCAGGCGGGAGGACAACACTCCGCCCGCATTCTGGATGTATCCCTCCTGGGTCAACACGGGGATCATCGCGGCCTGATCCTCACCCGCCCATTCAACGGCAAGCGCCTCAGGCACGCTCATCCTGACCTCGGCCTCCAGCGCGGAGGCCAGGCCCATCAGCACCAGAGGATTGGCCGCCGCATCCGCGAGATTGCCCACCTTGGCGTTCGGCAGGCGCACCACGGCATTACCTTGGAGCGTACCTTTCGGCAGGGTGATGTCCAGACGGTCAATGCTGAATTCGGGACTGTTCTCCAACAACACCCTGGCCGGTTCCAACAAGGGCTTGAATAGCGCCAAATCCGGCTTGGCGCCGCCCGCCAGGGCCTCCCTCAGGTCTCCATCCTGGACCAATCGAGTGTAGTCCCGATAGAAACGCGACAGGCTGCGCGCCTCCATGTGGCGGAACGCCGCATCCAGTCGCACCGGCCCGAAACGTTCCTCGCCAAGCCTGAAGACATCCACTGCGTAACCGCCCTCCAGGTCCAGAAACGCCTCCTTCTGGATGACATTGCCCCGAAACGCCAGCCCCTCGATCAAGACATTCTGGTCATCCTCACCCTTCCGGGGTATGTCCAGCCTCGCCAGCGTGAGCTTCACCGGACCGGCGTAAAGGTAGGGGTCATCATCGAACAGCCGGGTTTGCGTACCCTCCATGCGCATGTCCGACATATCCAGCAGCGGCGCCCCCTCCGGGGAGAGCGCCTTCACAAAGGGCAGGCCTCCAGTAAAACGCACCGACTTCGCACCGCGCGTGAAATCACCTTCAAGATTGAATTCGCCCCATTGGAGCCGGGTCTGGTCGTCGGCAGTGAAATCCACCGCCGGACTTTTCATGGACTGATGCCCATCCCCGCCGAAGCGGAAGACGGTGTCCACCGTCAGGGGCGTCTTGTCACCATACAGACTGGCGAGCACCGGATGCCGGGGCTCGGCCAACACCAGCTCGGAATGCGCGGTCGCCAGCGCCAGCGTAGAAAGCCCCGGCAACGGCCCATGCTGGATGGTGGTGCGCACGGTGAAACGCAATGGTTCGGTCGGGTTCGAGCAAGCGGGCGCACCCTCCGCCTTGGCGCTGGATTCACACAAGGCCTGCGCCAGCGGCTTACCGATGGAGGGCAACCACTCGAAGGTCGCGGTTTCGACCGTATTGAATACACCGCGCTGGGTATCGCGCGCATGGAGCTTGAGATAGACATTGCCCTCAAGCTGGGCGTATTGCTCTCCAAGCAGACGTTCGGCCTGCTGCCCCATCAGCCAGGACGCAGCAGGATAGGCGGCAAGCGGTGTCACCACGAGTCCGGCAAGAATCAGTTTCTTCATTGGTGCATTCCCTGTGAGTCCATATTGAAATCGCCGCCGGACGCATCGGCTGAAAGGACTGGCCGCCGGCGAATCAACCCGGCCAATCCCCAAACCGGTCAGAGGCGAAAGCATTATGACCCAGCTTCCCTGCCCGCCCCCAAGCTTTCCGCAACTCGCCCATAAATAAAGCGCCTGTAACGATCACCCCTTGGGCATCGGCATGTTGAGCGTGGCGGCTCCACGCTCAACGGGGGCCTCCGGGCGTCCCTGAAGGGCAGGATCGAATCGCTTGCCATTGACCATGGTCTCGCCTTGCGCATGGCGAATCGCCGCCGAGAAAGAGGGGCCCGTCCGGTCCAGATAGCCCTCTTCAACCAGCCGGGCGATCAAAGCGCGCTGCTCATCCCCGACCCATTCGACCGCCAGCCTGTCAGGCACAACCATCTTGCCCTCCACCTCCAGCGAGGCAATGAGATCCCTCAGCACCAGAGGGAAAGCATCCGCGTCATCCAATCCATCCGCCCTAGCATTCGGCAGGCTGACCACCCCTCGCGCCTGGAGCTGACCCTGCGGCAGCCTCACATCCAGCCGTTCCAGGTGGAATTCGGGGCTCCCCTCCAGCACGCTTCGGGCCGATGTCATCAGGGGCATGAGACGCGCCGGATCATGCGACCCGGCCCCGGCGAGCATCGGGCCATGGTCCTGAGCCATTCTCACGTAATCATGCTGGAGCCTGGAAAAAGCGCGCCCCTCCATATGCCTGAGCGCGATATCGATGCGGGCCGGGCCATATTGCCGCTCAGCGACGTTCAAAGTCCGCACGCCAAGCCCCGCCTCCACATCCAGAAAAGCGCCCGCCTGGATGACTCGGCTTTCAACGACCAACTGCTCAAGCGCCAACGCCTGCCCGCCTTCGCCGTGCGCGGGCAGATCAAGGCGGTCCAGCGTCACTTTCAGCGGCCCCCCGTACAGATAGGGGTTATCCTCGAACAGGCGCGACAACGAAGCATCAAGATGAATCGCTCCTGCGTCGATGACCGGCACGCCCGCCGCCGACACGACCGAAACAAAGGGCAAGCCGCCATGCAGGGTGGTCCCCTGCCCCTCGCTCCCGAACGCGCCCTCCAGCCGGATATCGCCCCAGCGGATACGGCTCCGGTCAGGCGCGGCGACATCCACCGCCGGACTGCGCATGACCCAGTGACCGTCACCGCCGAAACGGAACACGGCATCCACGGTCAGCGGCGCGGCCTCGCCGTAGAGCATCGCGACCAACGGATAGCGCTCAACGCCCCCGAACAGGAACTCAGTGTGCGCCGCAGCGAGGCCAAACCCCTCCTTACCAAGGTATGGGCCGTGCCTGACAACCGTGCGAGTCGCAAACCGGATCGGCGCGGACGCTCCCTCGCAGGCGCCTCCCCGCGCGTCCCCGGCGTCCCCCCTTGTACCCGCACCGGAAGAGCAACCGGGCAAAGACCGATGCGCCTGGGGCGACGTCCATTCGAACTCCGCTGTCTCGACGGTTTCGAAAACGCCACGCCTGACCTGGTACTGGCGCAATTTGACGGGCGCGTTGTTCGCGAGCTGCTTGTACTGCCCGTCGAACACACCCTCGATATGCCGACCCAGCACCCAGGCGCTGAGCGGATAAACGATGACCGGAGCCATGAGCAGCCCGGCAAGAAGGATGATCTTTTTCATGGGAAACTCGTCCGTAAGCCGGCGAAAACACCCCCGCGTCATGCGGGACCGGGACGCATTATCGCGCAAGATGCCCGGAAAACATCCCTGTCGACACCCTTCCGCGCCGTCATAAACTGTTCATTTAGACGCCACGGATTTGCAACCAGGGATGCATAGCATGCCCTGTCAAGTTAAATTCCCGAGGTCCGCCCATGACCACGAACACCCCTGAAACACGCCTGAAAGTCCAGCTCGCGGCCCATGCCGACGACATTCAACGCAGCCAGAGGCTGCGCCACCAGGTGTTCGTCGAGGAGATGAAATGCAAGGCGGAAGTGGACAACGGCCTCGAATTCGACCGCTATGACCCCTATTGCCACCACATGCTCGTCATCGACCAGGAAACCGACCAGGTCGTCGCAAGCACCCGCATCCTGACGGACACCCAGGCCCAGCTTGCCGGGGGCTTCTATTCCGCCAACGAATTCGACATGGACATGATCGGCCACCTGTCGGGCCGGGTCATGGAAATCGGTCGCACCTGCGTGCACGCCGACTATCGCAACGGCGCCACCATCGGCATGCTGTGGCAGGGCTTGGCGCGCTTCATGGACATTCACCACATCGGCCACCTTTTCGGCTGCGCCAGCATCCCGATGACCGACGGCGGCGCGGCCGCGCGACAAATCATGGTCGAGCTGCGCGAAAAGTTCATGAGCCCCGGCGAATACCGCGTGACCCCGCGCCTTCCCCTGCCTGCCTCCGATCAGGCCGCCGACGGCAGGGCCCGCATGCCCCCCCTGCTCAAGGCTTATATGCGTCTTGGCGCCCAGGTCTGCGGCGAACCCTGCTGGGATCCGGACTTCGACTGCGCCGACATTTTCATCCTGCTCGATGTCGAGCGCCTGCAAGCGCGTTATCATCGCCACTTCGTTCAGCGCCAGGCCCCCATCCAGCATGATTCCAGCGCGACCGCTCGCGAAGCGGCTTAAACTGCTCCGGCTGGCCGCCCAGATCCTGCGCGGCCTGTTTCAAACCCCCTTCTACGGCGATCCTTTCGCCCCCCGCGGCGCTCGCACCATTCGCGCCTGGCACGCAGGCGTGTGCCAGGCGCTCGGGGTGAAAGTCATCCGCCACGGTCGCCCCATGCCTGGCGTGCTGTACGCCTGCAACCACATCTCCTGGCTGGACATACCCCTGCTCGGCAGCCAGCTTGAGCGCGCCCGCTTTCTGTCCAAGACCGAAGTGCGCGGCTGGCCGCTGATCGGCTGGCTTGCCGCACGCTCCGGCACTCTATTCATCGCGCGCGGCAATGGCCAGCAGGAAGCATCCCGCCGGATTGGCGACGCGCTCCATGCCGGTCATGGCGTAGTGCTTTTCCCCGAAGGCACCACCTCGAACGGCCTGGGCCTGCGCCGCTTCCATGCTCGCCTGCTGCAACCGGCGCTGGATGCCCATGCCCTCATACAGCCCGTCGCGATCCGTTATCTTGACGCACAGGGTCAGCCCAACCCGCGCGTCGCCTACATCGACGACGACACGTTCAACGACACCCTCCGGCGCATCGTGGCCGAAGAAGGGCTGGTGGCCGAAGTTCACTTTCTGCCGGTGATCGCGCCGGAAGACCTTTCCCGCACCCAACTTGCCTACCAAGTCCAGGCGCAGATCGGCGCGGCCCTTGACCTGTCCCCTGCCCCGACCGCCTGTCCGGAGCGCGCGTGAATCCCCCTTGGTGGCGCGTCACTCCCCTGAGCGAGCTCAGCGCGGACCAGTGGGAGCGCCTCTGCGACGGCTGCGGCATATGCTGTCTGCACAAACTGGAAGACGAAGAAGACGGCACGATCTACACCACCGACCTTGCCTGTGAGCTGCTCGACTGCGCGACCGCCCGTTGTTCGGACTATGACCATCGCACCCAGCGCGTTCCCGAATGCATCGTGCTGCGCGCCGAAGATGTCGAACGTTTCCGCTGGCTGCCGCCGAGTTGCGCCTATCGCCTGGTTGCCGAAGGCCGCGACCTCCCCGAGTGGCACCCTCTGCGCAGCGGCGATCCCGACTCGGCCCTGCGCTCCGGCCACACGGTAGCCGGGCGATGCACTCCGGCCCGCGAAGTGCCGCCGGAAGAAATCGAGAATCACCTCATGCTGTGGACGCCGCCGATAAAGGCCTGACAGGCACGCCATGAACGGCGCGCCCGGAAATTGACCACGCCAGACGATGGGCTCTCGCCAGGACAGCGGTCAAAACCGAGTACAAGGACATTGCCAGTCCAACCTCGGCGGGGATGTTGAAAAGCGCTTTTCAACACGCTGGCAAGACCCAGGCGCCGGGAGCGACTCCTCCGTACTCCATCAGCCCCGGCGCGGCAGCGCACGCAACAAAAGAAACAGCCCGGCGGCGGCGGCGACTATGGACGGCCCCGCCGGTGTGTCGAATTTCAGCGAAGCCGAAAGCCCCGCCGCCACCGACAGCACGCCAATCATGACCGCGCCCGCCGCCATCTGCGTCGGTGTTGCGGACAGGCGACGCGCGGCGGCAGCGGGGATGATGAGCATCGCCACCGTCAGCAGGATGCCCACCAACTTCATCGCCAGCGCCACGAACACCGCCAGCGTGAGCATGAAGCCCAGCCGCAAGGCCATCACCCGGCGGCCTTCCACCGCCGCCAGTTCCTCGTGCACGGTCAGGCTCAGCAGGCCCTGCCACATGAACGCCAGCAGGGCGAGACCCAGCACATCGGCCAACCCGATCCAGAACAGCTCTTCGGGTTGCAAGGCGAGAATATCGCCGAACAGATAGGCGAACAGATCGACCCGCACATCCTCCATGAAGGCCAACACCACCAGTCCAAGCGCCAAACTGGCATGCGCCAGCAAGCCGAGCAGGGTGTCCTCCGCCAAGCCCTCCGACGGATGGCGGCGCGCAAGCAGGACGGCGATCACCGCACCCACCGCCGCCACGCCGAGCATCGGCTCCAGATGCAGCAGCAGCCCCAGACCGACCCCCAGAAAAGAGGCATGCGCCAGCGTTTCCCCGAAATAAGCCATCCGTCGCCAGACCACAAAACAGCCCAGCGGACCAGCCAACAAAGCGATACCCACGCCCCCAAGCAAGGCGCGCCAGAGGAAATCCGGCAAGAGCAGTTCATTCATGCTTGCACCCGCTGCCGCATGCAGGGCCATGCTGGCGCGCGTGCGGCACCACATTGCCATGCAGGTCGTGATGATGATCGTGGCGGTGCTGGTAGAGCGCGAAGCCCTCCCAATCCGGACCGAACATGCGCAGATATTCCGGATGACGACTGATCGCCTCCGGAGCACCGACGCAACAGACATGCCGCTCCAGACAGATCACCTCGTCGGTGGCCGCCATCACCAGGTGCAGATCGTGCGAAATCATCAGCACGCCGCAGCCAGTCTCGTCGCGCAAACGCGCGATCAAGGCATACAACTCCTGCTGGCCATGCACATCCAGCCCCTGCGCCGGCTCATCCAGCACCAGCATTTCCGGAGCACGCAACAAGGCCCGCGCCAGCAACACGCGCTGCATCTCGCCGCCGGACAGGGCGCGCAGCGGTCGCCGCTGCAAATACCCCGCGCCCAGTCCGTGCAAGACCTCGCGACGGCGCACGTCCGTACTCGCACCGCCCAGGCGCAGAAAGGCATCCACATCCATCGGCAGGCTCGGCGGCGCCTGAAAACGCTGCGGCACATAGCCGACCACAAGACCGGGCCGACGCTCGACCCGCCCGGCATCCGGCTGCATCAGACCCAGCAACACCCGGACCAAGGTCGTCTTGCCCGCCCCATTCGGCCCCACCAGGGTCACGATCCGCCCCGGTTCGACCGACAGACCGACGCCATCCAGCAGTCGCTGGCCTTCGCGCTCGACTGTCAGCCCCTCGGCGCGGATCAGAAAAGAAGAATGCGTCATGAGATTCCCGTCCGGAGACCTGGCCCGAAACACCACTCAAGGCACACTACGAGGCACGTCCCGAGACACGCCCCAAGGCGCGGTGTTATAAAGTAACCCTATTGTCGCACATCCGAGGAACGATCATGCGCCTGTCACGACTCCTGCTTCCGCTGTTCGCCATGGCCTTCGCCGCACAGGCTGCCGCCGCACCCAACGTAGTCACCAGCATCAAACCCATCGACGACCTGGTACGGGCCGTGATGGACGGCGTTGGAGAGCCGGTCCGCCTGATTCCGCCTGGCAGCTCGCCGCATACCTACGCACTCAAGCCCTCCGAACGGCTGGCGGCGGAAACGGCGGACGTGCTGTTCTGGATCGGCCCGGAAGTGGAAACCTCGCTCGTCAAAGTCAGCAAATCACTGCGCCCGAGCGCCCGCATCATCACCTTGACCGAAATGCCCGATATCGACCTGCTACCCGCCCGCAAGGGCGGCGACTGGGAGCGCAAACCGCGCGGGGACGCCCACGGTCACGCGCATGCCAGCAGCCTCGACGGCCACCTATGGCTGTCCCCCGCCAATGCCAGCATGATCGTTCGAGCCGCCAACGCCACCCTCTCCGCCGCCGACCCGGCCAACGCGGAACGCTATGCCGCCAATGCGGAAAAGACCATCCGCCGCCTCGCCGCTCTGAACGCGGAATTGCGGGACAAACTGGCGCCCGTGCAGGACAAGCCCTTCATCGTCTTCCATGACGCCTACCAATATTTCGAGCATAGCTACGGCCTGCACGCCGTCGGCTCCATCCTCGTCAACCCGGAGGCGATGGCAGGCGCCAAGCGGGTGAGCGAAATGCGCGCCAAGATCAAGGCACTGGGCGCCACCTGCGTCTTCTCCGAGCCCCAGTTCGAACCGAAACTCGTGCAGACCCTGATCGAAGGCGCGAACGCGCGTGCCGGAGTGCTGGACCCGCTGGGCGCCAACCTTCCATCCGGCCTGGAAGGCTACGAAAGCCTGCTTCGCAACCTGAGCGAAAACCTGGGCGGCTGCCTCGCCGCCACCCCCTGAACCTCAGGCGAAACGCTGAGCGGAGGCCTTGGCCTCCTCGGCCTGCTGACGAAGAAAGGACGCCAGCTCGTCGGCGCGCGCGGGATCGATACCCAGCCTGCGCCAATCGTCCTCGACCACCTCGGCGAGCACGCCCTCATGAATGCCGACCGGCCCCAGCAGCTTTTCGGTCAGGCGCAAAAGGTCCAGCAAGGGCTGACCGGACGCATCCATGGCCACGGCATCCGCATGCTGATCGCGCAAGACCGCGCCAATATCCTCCGGCAACCCCCAATGCCGCGCCAGGGCCGCGCCCAGCTCGGCATGCCCCATCTCGAACATCTCCCGCTCGAAACCGCTCACCGTGAGCGAAGTATCCGTCGCCAGACGCATGTGCAGCGCATCGCTACGGATCGGATCGAGCCGCGCCAGCACCACATAACCGATGTCGTGCAGCAAACCGACCAGGAAAAGCGTCTCATCATCCGGACGCCTCTCCCTGGGCATCGCGTGCGCCAGCGTGCGCATGCCCAACGCAACCGCCAGACTGTGCAACCACAGCTTGTCCAGATCCAGCCGCCCAAGCGGCTTGTTCGCCACGGACGTCATGATCGCAATGCCCATGGCGACCGACTTCACCCGCGTCAGACCGAGCAACATGGCCGCATCACTCAATCGAGTCACTTTTTGCGGCATCACGAACAACGGCGTATTGGCCAGCCCGACCAGCTTGGCGGAAATGAACGGATCCTGCTCGATCAACTCCAACAGCTTGCGCTCACCCTCATGGGATTCGAGATCGAGCGCCAACAGCCTTTGCGCAATGACCGGGAGCGCGGGCAAGCTGTCCAGATTCTGGATGCCTTGCCTCAGATCGGCGACGGACATGAGGGATTCTCCATGCTGTAGTTGCGAGATTTGCACTGGAATCTAAGCACAGATACCCGCATCGGGGTAATGCAACGCTTGTATGTCCATATCCACAACGCCCCCAGCCGAACCGGATCAAGCGCGACGGCAAAAGAACGCCTCGAAAAGTAGAATGCCCGACCCACAGACCGCGCCCGCATCAGGACCAACACCATGAGCCGCAACACCCTCCGCGCCCGGGTTCAATGCTCCTTCAAGGGCGAAACCCACACCCTCGACGAGATCATCGACCTCGACCAGCTCCCCCTTGACGCGGGCGACATGCCCGACATCCACCGCCACCTCGCCAGAAAGGCGGGCATCGACCCCATCTCCTACCTGTACGAAGTGCTGGAATCCCACGACATCAGCTTCTCGGAGGCCACCGGCCTGGCTGCGGACTACTGCAACGACGGCCAGTTCGACTGGCACGGCTTCGACCAGGCACGGCGGGATACTGGGGAATGGGAGCGCATCCTTGCCGTAGTGCAGGACAAGATCGCCCCTCACGAACTGGAAGCGGCCCCCGCCCTGAAAGCCGCGTTACTGGCGGTTTACAGGGCAGGCAAGGCGAGCGCCCGATAACAACCCGAGGTAGGGTGGAAAAGCGAAGCGCATTCCACCACATAGAAAACCGAATAGAAAACCTATCGCCAAACCCATCAAAAAAAGGGGCTGAGCCCTATTGCCCCGATAACTAATCGATGTAGGGCGCAATAGCAAAGCGTATTGCGCCGCATGAAAACCAACGCGCCACGCCCATCGCCATTCGGCGGAATACGCTTAACGCGAAGCTGGCGAAGCCCGCTATTCCGCCCTACGTGGACTGCGTGGACTGCGTGGACTGCGTGGACTGCGTGGACTGCGTGGACTGCGTGGACTGCGTGGACCGATTCTTGAACACCCCACACATGCGCGCTATTGTGTACACAAAACATCACGCACGGGAGCCACGCCATGAGCGTACGCATTGGGGTCCGCGAGTTGCGGGAGAAGCTGTCCGAGTACCTCGAATCGACCGTGCCCGTCGAAGTGACGCGCCACGGCAAGACCATTGGCTTCTACATTCCCGTGCCCAAGGCGCCCACCCAATCCGAGCGTGACGCCATGCTGGAAGCCGGTCGCCGCATGCGCGAGGAACTGGAGCGCCTGGGCATCAGCGAAGAAGAGCTCATGGCCGACTTCAAGGCCTGGCGCAAGAAGCAGCATGCAGCATAAGCGGCTGGTCATCGACGCGAACATCCTCATCCGCGCCGTGCTGGGCACGCGGGTACAGGAACTCATTTTCGGCGCGGTGGATCAGGTCGCCTTCTACATCGCCGAAGCCAACTTTGATGAGGCCGAGCGCTATCTCGGCCAACTTGCACCCGCGCGAGGAATGGACGAGATCATCTGGCGCAACGCCCTCGAAAGCGTCATGACCGCCATCCAGTTCGTGGGTCAGGAAGAACTCGCGCCCATGAAAGAACATGCCCTGGCACGCATAGGCAGGCGGGACGCCGACGACTGGCCCGCCCTGGCCGCCGCCATGCTGCTGACCTGCCCGGTATGGACTGAAGACAACGACTTTTTCGGCTCCGGCGTAGCCACCTGGACCACCGAAACCGTGCATCTCTACCTTGCCGAGCGCAAAAGTGACGAGCATGGCGGCACGGCGTGAACAAGGCGACTGGAAGCGCATCCTCGCCATCGTCAGGACAAGATCGCCCCGCACGAACTGGACGCGGCCCCAGCCCTGAAAGCCGCGTTACTGGCGGCTTACCGGGCAGGCAAGGCGAGCGCCAGATAACAACCCAAGGTAGGGTGGAAAAGCGAAGCGCATTCCACCACATAGAAAACCGATCGCCAGAGACTACAAAAACGGGGGCTGTCCCCTATTGTTCTTTTCAGCTGACGCTCGGAGCGGATGCTGTAGAAGACCTGCAACAGCATCGCCCGCAGCAGCTTTTCGGGGGCGATGCTCGGGCGACCGCCCAGTTCGGGAGCCGCATACATGCAGTCAAACAGCTCATCCAGACGCTTCAGGGCCACGTTGACCATCTCACGGATCGGGCGTAGTGGATGCGCAGAAGGCACGAAGTCCTCCAAGGTGCGCATCGTGAACAGGCTTTCCATGAACACGTCTGAACCACGCATGGGCTCTCCGGGGCAAAAATGAACACCGGGCCAGTCTATGCAAGGTGGGGCGGTATTTCAGCAAGCTGCTAGCGGAGCGTAACCCGCCGGACTGTGGCTCATTCGGCGCATTACGCTAAGCCAATGTGCCCGCAAGTTCGCAGCGTGATCAAAGCGAATTAGCCAATTCTTCCAGCGCTTTGACGCAGTTGTCCAGATAATCTTGCTTTACCTGCACACGATGCCCGTTGACAGTCTGCTTACCGGCTCGCACATGAGAGAAAGGCTGCCCCTTGGCAAAGGCCACAACTCCAGTTGTCTGGAAGTCACGAATATCAACAAAGCCTTGCTCAACCTTGTTGAAGGTAAAGAGATCCGGGTTGGTTTTCATAAGCCCCTTGACATCAGTCTGGATTGCTTGAAGAACGGCAGCATATGCAGATGCCGCACCCATATATTGGGTGAGACGGTTTCTTACGATCAGGTGAACTTTAGGAAGATCCCGACCTGCTGCTTTTAGCTTTGTCGCAAACATGTATGCAGCATAAATTTCAGACGGAAGCTTCAAGCCATAGATCAATGAGAAGGCATTTTGGATGGCTCGCCGTGATGAATCGTCTGCCATGACCGGCAAGATCAGCCTGTGGGCACTTGCAAGGGCTATTTGCGTGTAGAGCGAGAAACTTGGATTGCAGTCCAAGAATACAGTGTCGTATTCGTCGTTAAGTTGCTCAAGGAAGTGCTTGAGCCAATCAATCACAGAAATCCATGCGTTAGTACCAGGGATGTTCTGGTTGGCAAGCGTATTGACCGCATTCGCTTGAAGCTCAAGCAGAGGATCACCGCAAACCAGATCGATGTTCTTTGGAATTGTTCCGTTGTATGCAGTTGGCTTCGTGATGAAGTCATGTGCATTAAATGATGGCGGAGCATAAGGAGCAGGCAGGCGCAGTTGGAAGTATCCGCCGATACTGCACCGCGGCACCTTGCCTTGCCGCTCCAGTAGCTTATCACTCCCCTTATTATTCAGCCCACCAAGCATCAGTTCCGAAAGGTTGGCTTGAGGACAAAGATCAATCGCAAGCACCCGCTTATTGGGATGAAGTTCCGCGTAACGGGTGATTGCCTGGAAGGCGAGGCTGGTCTTTCCCGTACCACCCTTGTTGTTCCAGAAAGCGTAGATCATGTCCATGATGACTCCTTGGCGAATATTCGGACGAAAATACGTCCATGTGCATCACTGTAATGTCCATTTAGGACATTTGCAAGTCCGTAATGGCCATGGCTTTCTGCTGCGTCGCGTACATGAAAGCCCAGCCGCTCATACCCTGCCACCCCACCCCGCCCATGGGCATCCGCCATCGGCTTCATGCCCTTTGCTGCTAGAATGCCCGGTTCCAATCCGCCTTGCCGCTTCGCCAAGGCCTTGAGATAGAAGGTTTTCCGGCATGTCCCAGCTCTCCCGCGACCAACGCATCTCCGCCCTGCACGCCGCCCTGCGCGAGCGCATCATCATCCTCGACGGGGCGATGGGCACGATGATCCAGCGCCACAAGCTGGACGAGGCGGCGTATCGCGGGGAGCGCTTTGCTGACTGGGGGCATGACCTCAAGGGCAACAACGACCTGCTGGTGCTGACCCAGCCTGCGATCATTCGCGGCATCCACATGGCCTATCTGGAGGCCGGGGCGGACATTCTCGAAACCAACAGTTTCAACGCCACCCGTATTGCCATGGCGGATTACGCCATGGAGGAACTGTCCTACGAGATCAACGTCGCCTCCGCCCGTCTGGCGCGCGAGGCGGCGGATGAGATGACCGCCCGCACCCCGGATCGCCCCCGCTTCGTGGCCGGGGTGCTCGGCCCGACCAACCGCACAGCCAGCATCTCGCCGGACGTGAATGACCCCGGTTTCCGCAACACCAGCTTCGATGCGCTGGTGGAGGCCTATGTCGAATCCACTCGCGGCCTGATCGAGGGCGGCGCGGACATCATCCTGATCGAGACCATCTTCGACACCCTCAACGCCAAGGCCGCCGTGTTCGCGGTGGAGAAGGTGTTCGACGAGGACGGCCTGCGCCTGCCGGTGATGATCTCCGGCACGATCACCGACGCCTCGGGCCGCACCCTGTCCGGCCAGACCACCGAGGCCTTCTACAACAGCCTGCGCCACGCGCGCCCGCTGTCCATCGGCCTCAACTGCGCGCTCGGCCCGGATCTGCTGCGCCAGTACGTGGAGGAGATGGCGCGCGTTTCCGAATTCTTCGTCTCCGCGCACCCGAACGCGGGCCTGCCGAACGAGATGGGCGAGTATGACCTCGACGCCGATCCCATGGCGGCGCAGATCGCCGAGTGGGCGGATTCCGGCTTCCTCAATATCGTCGGCGGCTGCTGCGGCACCACGCCGGATCACATCCGCGCCATCGCCAGGGCGGTGGAAGGCAAGCCGCCCCGCCAGCCGAAAGCGCCGGAGGCCGCCTGCCGCCTGTCGGGCCTGGAGCCGTTCAACATCACCGCCGAGTCGCTGTTCGTGAACGTGGGCGAGCGCACCAACGTCACCGGCTCCGCCCGCTTCCGCCGCCTGATCAAGGAGGGCGACTTCAGCACCGCGCTGGAGGTGGCCCGCCAGCAGGTCGAGGCCGGCGCGCAGATCATCGACATCAACATGGACGAGGGCATGATCGACGGGCAGGAGGCGATGGTGCGCTTCCTCAACCTGATCGCCGCCGAGCCGGACATCGCCCGCGTGCCGATCATGATCGACTCGTCCAAGTGGGAGATCATCGAGGCGGGCCTGAAGTGCATCCAGGGCAAGGGCATCGTCAACTCCATCTCGCTCAAGGAAGGCGAGGACAAGTTCATCGAGCAGGCCCGCCTGCTGCGCCGCTACGGCGCGGCGGTGGTGGTGATGGCCTTCGACGAGACCGGCCAGGCCGACACCTACCAGCGCAAGACCGAGATCTGCGAGCGCTCCTACCGCGTGCTGGTGGACAAGGTGGGCTACCCGGCGGAAGACATCATCTTCGACCCGAACATCTTCGCGATTGCCACCGGCATCGAAGAGCACAACCACTACGCGGTGGACTTCATAGAAGCCACCCGCTGGATCAAGCAGAACCTGCCGCACGCGATGATCTCCGGCGGCGTGTCCAACGTCTCGTTCAGCTTCCGTGGCAACGAGCCGGTGCGCGAGGCCATCCACGCGGTCTTCCTCTACCACGCCATCAAGGCCGGGATGACGATGGGCATCGTCAACGCGGGCCAGCTCGCCATCGTGGACGACCTGCCCCTTGATCTGCGCGAGCGGGTCGAGGACATCGTGCTCGACCGTCGCCCGGACGCCACCGAGCGCATGCTGGAGATCGCGGAAAAATACCGTGGCCACGGCGGCGCGGGCGCGGAGGTGAAGGAAGACCTGGAATGGCGTTCATGGCCGGTCGCCAAGCGTCTTGAACATGCCTTGGTCAAGGGCATCGACGCCTGGGTCGAAGCGGATACCGAGGAGGCCCGCCTGTCCTTCGAGCGCCCCCTGCACGTCATCGAAGGCCCGCTGATGGACGGCATGAACGTGGTCGGCGACCTGTTCGGCGCGGGCAAGATGTTCCTGCCGCAGGTGGTCAAGTCCGCCCGCGTGATGAAGAAGGCGGTCGCCTGGCTGATGCCGTACATGGAGGCCGAGAAAGGCGCCTGCGCCACCACCTCCGCCGGCAAGGTGTTGATGGCGACCGTGAAGGGCGATGTGCACGACATCGGCAAGAACATCGTCGGCGTGGTGCTGCAATGCAACGGCTTCGAGGTCATCGACCTGGGCGTGATGGTGCCGACGCAGAAGATCCTCGACACTGCCCGCGAGCACAACTGCGACATCATCGGCCTGTCCGGCCTGATCACCCCGTCACTGGACGAGATGGTGCATGTGGCCAAGGAGATGCAGCGTCTGAACATCAAGACCCCGCTGATGATCGGCGGCGCGACCACCTCCAAGATCCACACCGCCGTGAAGATCTCGCCGGTCTGCGACCACCCGGTCGTCTACGTGGTGGATGCCTCGCGCGCCGTGGGCGTGGCATCGAGCCTTTTGGGCGCCAACCGCGAGCAGTACGCCGCCGACATCCGCAAGGAGTACGTCGAACTGGCCGAGCAGCGCGCCGCCAACCGCCGCGAGGGCAAGCGGGTGACGCTGGAGCAGGCGCAGCAGAACAGGCTCAAGCTGCACTTCGGGTTTGCGGGTTTGCCCCCCTCTCCCTTGAGGGGAGAGGGGCTGGGGGAGAGGGTGGAGAACCTCGCTCCCACCTGCCAAGCCGGCTGCTGCGCCACCCCGACACCCGGCTACCTGCCGCCCAAGCCGGGCTTCCTCGGCACCAAGGTGTTCGAGGACTACCCGCTCGAGGACCTGCGCGAGCGCATCGACTGGGGCCCGTTCTTCCAGGCCTGGGAGCTGGCCGGACGCTTCCCGGCCATCCTCGACGACGAGGTGGTCGGCAGCGAGGCGCGCAAGCTCTACGCGGACGCCACCGCCATGCTCGACAGGATCATCCGCGAGAAGTGGCTGAAAGCCGCCGCCGTGATCGGCTTCTGGCCGGCCAACAGTGTGAATGCGGACGACATCGAACTGTACAGCGACGACAGCCGCAGCCAGACGCTGACCACCCTGCACCACATCCGCCAGCAGATGGAGCGTCAGGCCGGCAAGCCCAACCTCTGCCTGTCCGACTTCATCGCACCGAAGGAGTCCGGAGTGCCGGACTACCTCGGCGGCTTCGCGGTCACGGCGGGCATCGGCATCGAAACCAAGCTCGCCGAGTTCGAGGCCGACCACGACGACTACCAGTCGATCATGCTCAAGGCGCTGGCCGACCGCCTGGCCGAGGCCTTCGCCGAGCGCATGCACGAGCGCGTGCGCAAGGAATTCTGGGGCTACGCGCCGAACGAAAACTACAGCAACGAGGAGCTGATCAAGGAGGCCTATCGCGGCATCCGCCCGGCGCCCGGCTACCCGGCCTGCCCGGACCACACCGAGAAGGGCATCATGTGGGAGCTGCTCAAGCCGGACGAAAAGATCGGCCTGAACATCACCGAAAGCTTCGCCATGTACCCCACCGCCGCCGTATCGGGCTGGTACTTCGCCCACCCGCAGTCGCAGTACTTCGGGGTCGGCAAGATCGGTCGCGACCAGGTCGAGGACTACGCCCGCCGCAAGGGCTGGAGTCTGGCCGAGGCCGAGCGCTGGCTGGCTCCGATTCTCGGGTATGATCCCGACTGAACCTTCCCTGTAGGAGCGGCGTCCGCGCCGCGATACCTGGATGCTTGCGGAGTGATCGCCGCCAAGGGCCGCTCTTACACCCATCCCCCCGCCCAAGGACATAGACGTGAGCAACATCCCCGCCCCCATCACCGATGCCGAAGTCGAAGAACTGGAAAACTTCCTGTTCTCCGAGCAAGTCCCCGAAGAGAGCATGACCCTGTCCGAAATCGACGGCTTCCTGACCGCGCTGGCGGTCGGTCCGGCGGTCGTTCCGCCGAGCGAGTGGCTGCCGGTGATCTGGCAAGGCGAAGGCCCGGTGTTCGAATCCCCCACCGAAGTCGAGCGTGTGCTCGGGCTTCTGCTGGCGCTCAATGCGCGCATCGTGGAAACCATCCAGAAAGACGAGCTTGCGCCAATGTTCAACATCGAGCCGCAGGACGATGGTAGCGAACTGATGACCCCGGACGGTTGGTGCTGGGGTTTCATGCAAGGCGTGCTGCTTCGCGAGGACGACTGGAAACCGTTGATGGACTCCGACGAGGGTGAAATGATCGACCCCATCGCCATGATCGCGGGCGGTGGCCGTGAAATGCCTGAGTTCGCCGAAATTCAGAGTGTGCCCGAAGAGTACGAGGAGTTCCTCGACATGATCAGCGGCTCCGCCCTGGACATCTACGACTTCTGGCGTGAACGCGCCGCCCAGGGCGGCAAGGCCGCCAACCTGCACTGACAATCCGCGCCGAGGATGCTCCGCAAGACGCGGAGCATCCTGCCAGGCGCTCCCGCCTGCCTCGCTCGCCCGTTCTGTGCTATCAATGGCGGAGGCCCCGAACAGGGCCTCCCGCACAGATTATGGAGCGAGCGCATGTCCGAACCCACCACGGAACAACGGCTGACCGCCATCGAGGCGCGTCTGGCCCGGATCGAACAAGCCCTCGGCCCAACTGCCGAAAGCACGCCGCCGGTTCGCGCGGCCCCCGCCGCCGAAGCCCCGGACACGCCCGCCCAGCGCCCAGCCTTGCTTTCCCCCCAGGACACCGGCGCCGCAACCGCGCCCGCGTCCACCCCCAAACGCGCCGACAAACGACTTTCGCCCGCACCCAGCTTCGGCGCAACCCAGCTTCTGGGCTGGAGCGGCGCCACCGCGCTGGTGCTGGCCGCCCTCTACCTGATCCGACTTGGCATCGACAGCGGATGGCTCACCCCACTGCGCCAACTCGCCCTGGCAGCCTTCGGCGGCGGGGGCCTGATCGCGGGCGGCCTGCTGCTGCGCCGCCTGGATCGCCACTACGCTGCCTTCCTGCCCGCCGCAGGCATCGTCGTACTGTATGCCACGGTCTACGGCGCACACTTGTATTACGGCCTGATCGACGGACAGACCGCCGCTTTTGGCATCATCGCCCTCACCCTGCTCGCCCTCTGGCTCGGCGATCTTTTCTCCAGCGAGCTCTATGCCCTGTTCGCCGCCGTCGGCTCCTACACCGCACCGCTGTTCCTACCGGAACTGCGCGGCGCCATCGGCGATCTGGTCATCTACTTCACAGCCTGGAGCGTAGCCTTCGCGGTCTACGCCCTGATGATCCAGCGCCGCTCCGTCTATCTGCTCGCCATGTACCTCGCCCTGGTGGTGTTCTCGCTGCTGTTTGAACAGCACCTGCGCGGCGCCTGGCAGGGCGCGTTGCTGTTCCAGACCCTGCAATTCGCCATCTTCCTCGCCGCCGCCGCCGTATTCTCCATACGGCTCGACAAACCGATGAGCAGCCTTGAAGGCTGGTACCACTTCCCCGCCCTGCTGCTGTTCTACGCCATCCAGTACGACCTGCTGAACCGACACCTGAGTGACTATGCACCATGGATCGCGCTCGCCACCGCCGCCGCCCTGCTGGCCACCTACCTGCTCGCACGCGGACGGCTTGGCGCCAGCGCCGAGGCAGGTCGCGCCCTGGTCAGCGCCTACCTTGCCCTGGTCCTGACGCACTCCGTCTACATGAACCTTTTGCCGGACGGATTCACGCCCTGGATCGGTCTGGCCCTGCTCGCCGTCCTGCCCATGCTGCCGCACGCACGTGAGCGGGGCGAAAGCGTGCTGGCTGCCTGGCCATTCTTGTTCGCGGGCGGAATGATCCTGCTGTTCAACATGGCCCGCGTGTTGCTCAACGAAAACATGAGCGCCGTACCCGCCCACGCATTGCTGCTGATGCTCTACCCGGTGCTGAGTTATATCGCCTACGTCCGCCTGCGCCGGGACGAAAAAGCGGCACACTGGGCCCAGCTTCTGCTGATGCTGGCGCACCTATCCGCCATGACCGCCGCCGCGCACCTGATCGACACCCCGGCGCTGGTTTCCGTCGCCTGGCTTGCGGTGGCGAGCCTCGCCCTTGCGGGCGGCTTCATGCTGCGCGACCGGCGACTGGGACAGTCATCCCTGCTGCTGTTCCTGCTCGCGGGACTGAAAATCATGCTGTTCGACCTGTCCGACACGGCGCCGCTGCTGCGCGTAGGCGTGCTGCTGGTACTCGGCATATCCTTGTACGCGGGCGGATGGGTCTACCGGAAGCTGCCACAAGGTGATGCGGTGAAGTGAAATGCACGGATCGTTCCCGCGCTCCAGCGCGGGAACGCCGCCCCAGCGTCGCGAAGGTGTCGAGTCGGGGGGGCTACCCTGGTGGCGTTACAGCTTGGCGGATGCGTGGGGTTTGTATTGGGAACCTCGGCAGGTTGCAGAGACGCGCCGCTGGAGCGGCTCAGAATGCGTTCCCACGCAGGAGCGTGGGAACGACCAAAAAAAGCGCCCAGATGGGCGCTTGCCGTTGATTGAGGGCCTTGTTCTGCAAGCCGCTAGCGCCCTGGATTTACGGGGACTAGCAACATCTTTGCTGATCTCCTAAGGAAAACCCGGCCCCTCGCTCAATCTGCGTCAGTCCCAGCTCAACGCCCCACCCGTCTGATACTCCGTCACCCGGGTCTCGAAGAAGTTCTTCTCCTTCTTCAGATCGATGACTTCGCTCATCCACGGGAACGGATTGTTGGCGCCGGCATACAGCTCCGGAAGGCCAAGCTGGTTGCAGCGACGGTTGGTGATGAAGTGCATGTACTCAGTGCACATTTCCACATTCAACCCCAGCAGGCCGTTGGGCATGGTGTCGCGGGCATAGGCGACTTCCAATTCGCAGGCTTCGCGCAGCATGGTCAGTACTTCGTTCTGGAAGGAGGCTGTCCACAGTTCGGGGTTTTCAAGGCGGATGGTGTTGATAACGTCGATGCCGAAATTCAGGTGAATCGACTCATCGCGCATGATGTACTGGTACTGCTCGGCAATGCCGGTCAGCTTGTTGCGGCGGCCCAAGCTGAGTATCTGGGCAAAGCCGGTGTAGAACCACATGCCTTCGAACACCACGTAGAACGCGACGAGGTCACGCAGGAAGCTTTGCGCCCCTTCCGTGGTGCTGGTATCGAACTGGCCGTCCATCAGGCCCTTGGTGTATTTGAGGGCCCAGGCGTCCTTGGCGGTGATGGAGGGAACTTCGCGGTACATGTTGAACACTTCGCCTTCGGAGAGACCAAGGCTGTCGACGATGTACTGGAAGGTGTGGGTGTGGATCGCCTCTTCGAAGGCCTGGCGCAGCAGGTACTGGCGGCACTCGGGGTTGGTGATGTTCTTGTAGATGGCGAGCACGATGTTGTTGGCGACCAGGCTTTCGGCGGTAGCGAAAAAGCCGAGGTTGCGCAGCACCATGGCGCGCTCGTCGGGGGTCAGGCCGTCCTGGCTCTTCCACAGGGCGATATCGGCCTGCATGGAGACCTCGGTCGGCATCCAGTGGTTGTTGCAGGCGGCGAGGTATTTTTCCCAGGCCCAGGTGTATTTCATGGGCAGGATCTGGTTGACGTCCGCGGTGGCGTTGATGATGCGCTTTTCGGAAACGTCAACGCGACCGGCATGGGTGTCGATGCCTTCCAGGCCGCTCTTGCCGCCATGGTCTTCACCATGAGCGGCGACGACGCGCGGCGCGGACGTGGAGGGAGTCTGGTCGGCCTCGTGCATGCTCAGCGCCGCCGCGACGATGGCGGGGTGGGCGGCTGCTTCGGGCTCGGCCGGGATGGATTTGGTGCTGGAGATCGGATCGTCCCAATTCAACATGATGATGTCCTCCGTTCGCGCCGGTCTTACTGGCAGGCTTCACAAGTCGGATCGAGAATGGAGCAGGCCTTGGGCGCCGCCACCGCCTCGGGAATGGCTTCGCTGGCCGGGGCCGCACCGTCGGCGCTCACACCGCGCAGCTTGCCGTCAAGCTTGGTGAGGGTGGTCTTCTCGATGTGGGTCTTGCCCATGGCGCGCAGATAGTAAGTGGTCTTCAGACCGCGCACCCAGGCAAGCTTATAGAGGTTGTCGAGCTTCTGGCCGGACGGCTCCGCCATGTAGAGGTTGAGCGACTGGGCCTGGTCAATCCACTTCTGGCGCCGGGAACCGGCCTCCACCAGCCAGCGCGGATCGATCTCGAAGGCGGTGGCGTAGAGTTGCTTGAGGTTGTCCGGTACGCGGTCAATGGGCTGCACGCTGCCATCGAAGTATTTGAGATCGTTGACCATCACTTCGTCCCACAGGCCGAGGCGCTTGAGGTCCGCCGCAAGATAAGGGTTGACCACGGTGAAGTCGCCAGACAGGTTCGATTTGACGAACAGGTTCTGGTAGGTCGGCTCGATGGACTGGCTGACGCCACAGATGTTGGAAATGGTCGCGGTCGGAGCGATGGCCATCACATTGGAGTTGCGCACGCCGTACTTCTTGATCCGCTTGCGCAGGCCATCCCAGTCGAGGGTGTGACTGCGATCCTGTTGCAGGTAGCCGCCACGGCCCTGCTCCAGCAGGTCGATGGAATCGAGTGGCAGGATACCCTTGCTCCAGAGGGAGCCGTCGTAGCTGTGGTACTTGCCGCGCTCTTCGGCCAGTTGGCTGGAGGCCTGGATGGCGTAGTAGCTGACCGCTTCCATGGAGGTGTCCGCGAATTCAACCGCATCCTGCGAGGCGTAGGGCAGGTGGAGCCTATAGAGCGCGTCCTGGAAACCCATGATGCCGAGCCCGACCGGACGATGGCGCAGGTTGGAGTTGCGGGCCTGGGGCACGGCGTAGTAGTTGTACTCGATGACGTTGTCGAGCATGCGCATGGCGGTCTTTATGGTGCGCTCCAGCTTCTGCATGTCGAGACCGTCTTCATCGACGTGCTGCGCGAGGTTGATGGAGCCCAGGTTGCACACGGCGATCTCGTGGTCGTTGGTATGCAGGGTGATCTCGGTGCAGAGGTTGGAGGAGTGCACCACCCCGGCGTGCTGGTTGGTATAACGCAGGTTGCACGGGTCCTTGAAGGTGATCCAGGGGTGCCCGGTCTCGAACAGCATGCCAAGCATCTTGCGCCAGAGCTGAACCGCCGGGATACGCTTGAAGAGTTTGATACGGCCTTCGTCGGCCATGCGCTCGTATTCGGTGTAGCGTTTCTCAAAGGCCTGGCCGGTCAGGTCATGCAGGTCCGGGCAATCCGCCGGAGAAAACAGGGTCCAGTCCTGTTCTTCCACCACGCGCTTCATGAACAGGTCCGGGATCCAGTTGGCCGTGTTCATGTCGTGGGTGCGACGGCGATCGTCGCCAGTGTTCTTGCGCAGGTCGAGGAATTCCTCGACATCCATGTGCCACGTCTCCAGGTAGGCGCAGACCGCGCCTTTGCGCTTGCCGCCCTGGTTGACCGCGACTGCGGTATCGTTGGCCACCTTCAGGAATGGAACGACACCCTGGGACTTGCCGTTGGTGCCCTTGATGTGAGAGCCGAGGGCGCGTACGCGAGACCAGTCGTTACCCAGACCGCCGGCGAATTTGGACAGCAGCGCGTTATCCCTGATCGCGCCGAAGATGCCGTCGAGATCGTCCGGCACAGTGGTCAGATAGCAGGAGGAGAGCTGAGGGCGCAGGGTGCCTGAGTTGAACAGGGTCGGAGTGCTGCTCATGAAATCGAAGGACGACAGGAGCTGGTAGAACTCGATGGCGCGCGCCTCGCGGTCGATCTCATTGATCGCAAGCCCCATCGCCACGCGCATGAAGAAAGCCTGCGGCAGCTCAATGCGGTGGCCGTGATGGTGGATGAAGTAGCGATCATAGAGGGTTTGCAGACCAAGATAGGTGAACTGCAAATCGCGGCCCGCATCAAGCGCGGTGCCCAGTCGCGCAAGGTCGTAACCACGCAGCTCGGGGTCCAGAAGCTCGTGCTCCACGCCCTTGATGATGAAGGCCCGGAAGGCTTCGGCATAGCGCTGCCCCATCTCGGCTTGAGTGGCGCGATTCGGCGTCAGCGCAAGATAACTCAGCGCCTCAGTCCGGAGCTGGTCCATCAGCAGGCGGGAAGCCACATAGGTGTAGTTCGGCTCCTTCTCGATCAGGGTGCGCGCGCTCATGACCAGAGCTGCGCTGACCTCTTTCTCGGTCACGCCGTCGTACATATTGCGCAAGGCCTCGTCCAGCACCGGAACGACCTCGACACCCTCCAGACCTGCGCAGGCCTCCTCGACCAGAGTGCGCATGCGCGCGACATCCAAAGGCTGACGAGTGCCATCCAGCAAGGTGACGCTCAGGCTCGGCTGGGTAGAGACACCCTCATCTTCGGCATGTTGCTCCATGCGCTCGCGGGCACGAGCCTCGCGATAAAGCACATAGGCACGAGCAATCTTGTGATGACCTTCACGCATCAGGGCGAGCTCGACCTGATCCTGAATATCCTCGATGTGGAACGTGCCGCCCCCCGGAGAGCGACGCTTGAGCGCCGCCACCACGCTGTCGGTGAGCGCGGCGACCGTCTCGTGAATGCGCATGGAGGCAGCCGCAGAGCCTCCCTCGACGGCCAGGAAGGCCTTGGTCACCGCGACACTGATCTTGGTCGCGTCAAAAGTTGTGACCTTGCCGTTGCGGCGAATGACACGGAACTGCCCTGGCACGTTCAGGGGCGCCTCCACGGCGGGGTCGATCGTAGGCATGACCGGAACGTGCTTCTCTTCAGTCGAGGAACTGGCGACGGCAGAACTCATGACGTTGTCTCCTGTGGCATAACAAAACACATCATATAGTGCCAACGGCCATCGTCAAGCACTACATAGTGTGTATTTGGCTGTGCACAACATGCCTCCACGCACGGCAAAAGCTGTGGATAAAAACGATCGAGAGGCGTCACGACAACTTCACGACACTCATGTGATGAAGAAACTATGAATCGCGAGGAAGGGATGAAATTTTGTGATTGCCTATGCGGCCGACAAGCGCCTGAGGGATCAGGGTTTGCGCACGTGTTGCACGTGTTGAGAGGCGTGAAAATAAAAACCCCCTGAGGTATTTACTCAAGGGGTTGGATAGGTGCTTGGCGGTGACCTACTTTCACATG